>NZ_JALNMG010000003.1:0-402500 GCF_023156515.1 Microbulbifer sp. CAU 1566
TTGAGTACATCGAAGTGTTCTATAACCGAGTACGTAGGCACTCCGCTATTGGGCATCTCAGCCCAGCGGAATTTGAGCGCAAATGCGCGTAGTTAGGGTGTCTACTTATCGTGGGTAAGACCAATCTGACATTGCTTGACAAAGCTTCCTTTTATTTAGGTATATCTGCTCTCGATGTTATTTGAACCCCTGTTTATGTCAACGACTAAACTTCCCTTCAAAGAATTTGACCTCAATTAGATCTCTATTTGATGTAGACAAGCTAAATGCCTGATTAAATATCAAACAGGCGAAGGCAGACACAAAAAAGCGAGCCTCAATCGAGGCTCGCTTTTTCGAGTTCCGGATTCAGCTTAAACAATAGCTACCGCTAGTTGTGAGTTACACTGCAAGGCGGGCTAAAAGGAATCACCGGGCACCCTGACCACACCCTCCATCAAAACCCGCGCACTGCGGCTCATAATGGCCTTAGTAGCCGTCCACAGCCCGTTGGCAATTTCCGCTTCCGCGCCAACCCGCAAGGTGCCGGACGGATGGCCGAAGTTCACCACGCTGCGCTCCCCTCCCCCCGCGGCCAGATTGACCAGGGTGCCGGGAATGGCAGCAGCGGTGCCGATGGCCACGGCGGCGGTGCCCATCATGGCGTGGTGGAGTTTGCCCATGGACAGGGCGCGCACCAGCAGGTCGATTTCATCCGCGGCCACTTGCTTGCCACTGGAGGCCGCGTAACCTTTCGGCTCCGCGACAAACGCGACCTTGGGGGTATGCTGGCGAGCGGCTGCTTCTTCCACCTTGTCGATCAGGCCCATGGCCTTCGCACCATAAGCACGAATAGTCTCGAACATGGCGAGGGCCTTGTCGTCACCGTTGATGGCTTCCTGCAGTTCGGTGCCGGTGTAACCGATATCCGCGGCGTTGACGAAGATGGTCGGGATGCCGGCGTTGATCATGGTGGCCTTTAATGTACCAACACCCGGCACTTCCAGGTCGTCCACCAGGTTGCCGGTGGGGAACATGGCCCCTTCTCCATCCGCCGGGTCCATGAATTCGATCTGTACTTCCGCCGCCGGGAAGGTGACGCCGTCCAGCTCGAAATCACCGGTCTCCTGCACTTCCCCATTGGTGATGGGTACGTGGGCGATGATGGTTTTCTTGATGTTGGCCTGCCAGATGCGCACGGTGCAGATACCGTTCTCTGGAACGCGCGCTGCGTCGACAAAACCGCTGTTGATGGCGAAGGCGCCGACGGCGGCGGTGAGGTTGCCGCAGTTGCCGGACCAGTCCACAAACGGCTTGTCGATGGAGACCTGGCCGAACAGGTAGTCCACGTCGTGCTCCGGCTGCTCGCTCTTCGACAGGATGACGGTTTTGCTGGTGCTGGAGGTGGCTCCACCCATGCCGTCGGTCTGCTTGCCGTAAGGATCGGGGCTGCCGATCACCCGCAGCAGCAGGTTGTCGCGCGCGGCGCCCGGAACCTGTGCGGATTCCGGGAGGTCCTGCAGACGGAAGAACACGCCCTTGCTGGTACCGCCACGCATATAGGTGGCGGGCACTTTGATTTGAGGAGCAAAAGCGGTCATTGCGCGGCACCCTCGGCTTCAAGGAAGTCGTTGGCGAAGCGCTGCAGTACACCGCCGGCGTCGTAGATGGAGACTTCTTCTGCGGTATCCAGGCGGCATTTCACCGGCACTTCTACGGTCTCACCGTTTTTGCGGTGAATCAGCAGGGTCAGGGTTGCGCCCGGGGTGCGGTCGCCGAGTACGTCGAAGGTTTCGGTTCCGTCCAGCCCCAGGGTTTCGCGGGTGGTGCCGGGCTGGAATTCCAGCGGCAGTACGCCCATGCCGATCAGGTTGGTGCGGTGAATGCGCTCGAAGCCTTCGGCCACAATCGCTTCCACACCGGCGAGGCGCACGCCTTTGGCGGCCCAGTCGCGGGAGGAACCCTGGCCGTAGTCGGCGCCGGCGATAATGATCAGCGGCTGCTTGCGCTCCATGTAGGTTTCGATGGCTTCCCACATGCGGGTGACCTTGCCTTCCGGCTCGATGCGTGCGAGGGAGCCCTGCTTCACTGCGCCACTGTCGTCGCGCACCATTTCGTTCAACAGTTTCGGGTTGGCGAAGGTGGCGCGCTGGGCGGTGAGGTGATCGCCGCGGTGGGTGGCGTACGAGTTGAAGTCCTCTTCCGGCAGGCCCATTTTCGCCAGGTATTCACCGGCGGCACTGCTGGCGAGGATCGCGTTGGACGGCGACAGGTGGTCGGTGGTGATGTTGTCACCCAGTACGGCCAGCGGGCGCATGCCTTTGAGGCTGCGCTCACCTGCCAGTGCGCCTTCCCAGTACGGCGGGCGGCGGATGTAGGTGCTCTGCGGGCGCCAGTGGTACAGCGGCTCGCCCTTCTCTGCTTCGGCCTTGTTCAGGTCAAACATCGGGATGTAGACCTCGCGGAACTGCTCGGGCTTTACGCTCTGTTTGACGATCGCGTCGATCTCTTCGTCGCTTGGCCAGATATCTTTCAGGGTTACCGGGTTGCCGTCTTTGTCGTGGCCCAGTACATCTTTTTCGATATCGAAGCGGATGGTGCCGGCAATGGCGTAGGCCACCACAAGCGGCGGCGAAGCCAGGAACGCCTGCTTGGCATACGGGTGAATTCGGCCGTCGAAGTTGCGGTTGCCGGACAGTACGGCGGTGGCATACAGGTCGCGGTCGATGACTTCTTTCTGAATTTTCGGATCCAGCGCGCCGCTCATACCGTTACAGGTGGTGCAGGCAAAGGCGACCACGTCGAAGCCCTGTTGCTGCAGTTCCGACAACAGGTTGGCTTCTTCCAGGTACATTTTTACGGTTTTGGAACCGGGTGCCAGGGAGGTTTTCACCCAGGGCTTGCGGGTCAGGCCGAGCTTGTTGGCGTTGCGCGCGATCAGGCCCGCGGCAATCATGTTGCGCGGATTGCTGGTGTTGGTGCAGCTGGTGATCGCGGCGATGATCACCGCACCGTCGGGCATCAGGCCCTCTTCTTCCTTCCACTCCTCTTTCCAATCTCCCTGGGCAATACCACGGTTGGCCAGTTCGGATACCGGCAGCAGTGCGTGCGGGTTGGACGGGCCGGCCAGGTTGCGGCCGACTGTTGAGAGGTCGAACTTGAGTACGCGCTCGTATTCGGCATCTTTCAAAGAGTCTGCCCACAGGCCAGTTTCTTTCGCGAACTTTTCGACCAGGGCTACCTGCTCGTCGTCGCGGCCGGTGAGTTTCAGGTATTCGATGGTCTGCTCGTCGATGGCGAACATGCCGGCGGTGGCGCCGTATTCGGGCGTCATGTTGGCGATGGTGGCGCGGTCGCCCAGGCTCAGGCTGGCCGCGCCTTCGCCGAAGAATTCGAGATACGCACCGACCACGCGCTCGCGGCGCAGGAACTCAGTCAATGCCAGCACCATATCGGTACCGGTGATGCCGGGCTGCAGTTTACCGGTCAGCTCGACGCCGACGATGTCGGGCAGGCGCATGTAGGAGGCACGGCCGAGCATAACGCTCTCGGCCTCAAGGCCGCCCACACCCACGGAGATTACGCCGAGCGCATCGACCATCGGGGTGTGGCTGTCGGTACCGACGCAGGTATCCGGGAAGGCAACACCATTTTTCACCTGCACCACCGGAGACATTTTCTCCAGGTTGATCTGGTGCATGATGCCGTTGCCGGGCGGGATGACGTCGACGTTTTCAAACGCGGTTTTGGTCCAGTTGATGAAGTGGAAGCGGTCTTCGTTGCGGCGTTCTTCCACTGCGCGGTTCTTTTCGAACGCGTCTTTTTCAAAACCGGGGTGCTCGACGGCCAGGGAGTGGTCGACGATCAGCTGGGTGGGCACGACGGGATTTACTTTGGCGGGGTCACCGCCCTTTTCGGCGATGGCGTCGCGCAGGCCGGCGAGGTCCACGAGTGCGGTCTGGCCGAGAATATCGTGGCAGACGACGCGCGCGGGGAACCAGGGAAAGTCGAGGTCGCGCTTGCGTTCGATGATCTGCTTGAGGGCGTCGGTGAGTTTTTCTGGCTCACAGCGGCGCACGAGGTTTTCTGCCAGGATACGGGAGGTATACGGCAGTTTTTCATAGCTACCCGGCTGGATGTTTTCGACTGCTTCTCTTGTGTCGAAATAATCTAAGTCTGTGCCGCGGAGTTTTTTTCTAAATTCGGTGTTCATTTGGGGTCACCCAGTCGGGTCATTCTGTCGGGGCGTTTGGTGGCGGTGCCGGCACCGGGTCGGGTTTTGCTGGACACGCCGTAAACCCATCCATGGGGGCTTGGCTGCGAGATCCCTCTCGCAGACAGTCCAGCAAAACCCGACCCGGTACCGTCACCTTCGCTTCGATTTGAGCGGTTCCTTTTGAAGAACCTTAACGCTCAGCGATCGGGGTTACTTTGCGCAGTTCCGGGCCGGTGTATTCCGCGCTTGGGCGGATGATGCGGTTGTCGGCGCGCTGTTCGAATACGTGGGCGGCCCAGCCGGTTACGCGAGACATGACGAAGATCGGCGTAAACAGTTTGGTGGGGATGCCCATGAAGTGGTACGCGGAGGCGTGGAAGAAGTCGGCGTTACAAAACAGCTTCTTCTCGCGCCACATCACTTCTTCGCAGCGTACGGATACCGGGTACAGCACGTCGTCGCCCACGTCTGCAGCCAGTTTTTCGGACCACTGCTTGATGATGGCGTTGCGCGGATCGGATTCGGTGTAGACCGCGTGGCCGAAGCCCATGATTTTTTCTTTGCGCTCGAGCATGCCCATCAGTTCTTTTTCTGCTTCGTCGGCAGAGGAGAACTTTTCGATCAGTTCCATCGCGGCTTCGTTGGCGCCGCCGTGCAGCGGGCCGCGCAGGGAGCCGATGGCGCCGGTGATGCAGCTGAACAGGTCAGACAGGGTGGAGGCACAAACGCGCGCGGTGAAGGTGGAGGCGTTGAACTCGTGCTCTGCGTACAGGATCAGGGAGACGTTCATTACCTGTGCGTGCAGGTCGTTCGGCTTTTCGCCGCGCAGCATGTGCAGGAAGTGGCCGCCGATGGAGTCGTCATCGGTTTCAGTTTCGATGCGCACGCCGTCGTGGGTGAAGCGGTACCAGTAGCAGATGATGGACGGGAATGCGGCCAGCAGGCGGTTGGCGCGATCCTGTTGCTCGGCGAAAGACTCTTCGCCTTCCAGGTTGCCCAGCATGGAGCAGCCGGTGCGCATTACATCCATAGGGTGTGCGTCGGCGGGGATGCGCTCCAGTACTTCGCGCAGCGCCACAGGCAGGCCGCGCATGGTTTTGAGGACGCCTTTGTAGTCTGCCAGCTGGGCGGTGGTGGGCAGTTCGCCGTTGAAAATCAGGTAGGCGACTTCTTCAAACTCGCAGTTTTCTGCCAGGTCTTTTACGTCGTAGCCGCAGTAGGTCAGGCCGGAGCCGGATACGCCTACGGTGGAAAGTGCGGTTTTACCAGCTACCTGGCCACGCAGGCCTGCTCCGCCAACTTTTTTCTCTGCCATCTCTATTTCCCCTATCGATTTAAGTTTTTACTTCGTCATACCGGCGTATGCCGGGATGACGCTGGGTACAAATTACTTTTTAAGCTCTTACTTCTTGAACCTTTACTTCTTAAACAGCGCGTCGAGCTTGTCTTCAAACTCGTGGTAGTTCAGGTAGTCGTACAGTTCTGCGCGGGTCTGCATGGTGTCGACCACCGCTTGCTGGTCGCCCTGCTTCAGGATGCTGCTGTAAACATTTTCCGCAGCTTTGTTCATGGCGCGGAAGGCGGACAGCGGGTACAGCACCATGTCGGCGCCGGACTCGCCCAGCTCAGCTTTGTTGTACAGCTTGGTTTTTCCGAACTCGGTGATGTTCGCCAGGATCGGTACATTCAACGCATCTTTGAACGCGCGGTAGTGTTCCAGTTCGGTCACGGCTTCGGCGAAGATGCCGTCGGCGCCAGCTTCGATACACGCCTGGGCGCGGTCGATGGCAGCTTCGAGACCTTCCTGTGCGAAGGAATCGGTGCGCGCCATGATGAAAAAGTCGTCATCGGTACGGGCATCAACGGCCGCCTTGATACGGTCGACCATTTCCTCTTTGGAAACGATCTCTTTGTTCGGGCGGTGGCCGCAGCGCTTCTGCGCTACCTGGTCTTCGATATGTACTGCGGCGGCGCCGGCGCGGATCATTTCCTTAATGGTGCGGGCAATATTGAAAGCGCCACCCCAGCCGGTGTCGATATCCACCAGCAGTGGCAGGCTAGAGGCATCGGTAATACGGCGCACGTCTTCCAGCACGTTGTCCAGGCTAGTCATGCCCAGGTCCGGCAGACCGTAGGAGGCATTGGCGACGCCGGCACCGGACAGGTAAATGGCCTGGTGGCCGATGCGCTCGGCCATGATCGCGGTGTAGGCGTTGATGGTGCCGACTACCTGCAGCGGCTGGTTGTCTTTCAGGGCCTGGCGAAAGCGTGCGCCGGCGGATTCTGGTCTGCTCATAGACTTGCCCTTTTCTCTTAATCAGTTTTGGCTTAATCGATTTTCGTTAATCGGTTCTGGAAAGTTTCTTTTCGATATTGCTGCGCGACGCGCGGATGTGGCGGCGCATCAGAATTTCTGCCAGTTCACCGTCGCCGGCTTCGATGGCTTCAATGATGTGGCTGTGTTCGCGGAAGGCGCGGTGCGCGCGCGGGCTGGCCATGCCGAGCTGATAGCGGTACATGCGCACGCGGAAATAGAGTTTGTTACACAGGGTGTCGATCAGCAGGTCGTTATTGGAGGCCTGCACAATGCGGAAGTGGAAGTCGAAGTCCCCTTCCGGCTGGAAGTAGGCAGTGCCCTTCTGCAGTTCTTCCTGCTGCTCGTGGCGATGGAGCATGTGGCGCAGTTCCACCAGGTCTTCCTCGGTGCGGTTTTCTGCCGCCAGGCGGCAGGCCATGCCCTCTAACGCCTCGCGCACGTCGTAAATTTCCAGCAGGCCGCGCTCGGTCAGTTCCACTACCCGCGCACCGACATTTACTTTGCGCTCAATAAGGCTGAGGGACTCCAAGCGCATCAGGGCTTCGCGCAGGCTGCCGCGGCTGGCATCGAAGCGGCGCGCCAGTTCCGGCTCGCTGATCTTGCTGCCGGCGGCAATACGGCCCTCGACGATTTCACTGCGCAATGTCAGGAACAGGCGATCCGCCAGGCTCTGCGACCGGGATTCGGTCTTGCCTGTTGCAGCGACGGCCGTATCCAGCCCGCTACTGGACTCCTGGGATTTGGTGACCTGCCCTTCCATCTATTTCAGCTCCGTGAGCGCCAATATCGTTGCCGACTTCAGATTGTCGACACTTTATAGAGTTGCAGAGCTTAAATAGCCACTTTTCTTGCGTCAACCGCATTTTCTGTCAACACATTGGCATTTTGCGACTGACTGGGAGGTCACGCGACTATTGGGCGCTGACTGGGATGGGATTGGAGGGGTGGACATCGCCGGTGAGGTAAATCATGACAGCGGACGGGGCGCAGCAGCCGGGCGGATCCGGGCAAACGGCGGTCAATTGGGGACAAGCCCGAAATGACGTCCGCAAGAATAGTAGTCTTGAAAAAGTGATATGGGCATAATAGCGCCCGCACTGACTGGTACGACCTTCGATAGTTCGTCACAATAACGCCCTGCCACTCTATTCTTAGAGGATGCTTAAGGGGCTAATGTCAGATTCCGGAACACCCAGTCGAGAGTATCGAGCAGATATACATCATGCCTAAAAGTATTATCAGGCGCTGGCTGCCAACTCCCGAACAGGTACGCGCCAACAATGGGCTGAAGTTTCTCGGCACCCTGCTGCACGACCCCAACCTCTTCCACCTGAATCGCCACTCGGTCTCTGTGGCCTTTGCCGTGGGCATTTTCACCAGCTTCCTGCCACTACCCGGCCAGATGCTGATCGCCGCGCTGCTCGCACTGTGGTTCCGCTGCAACCTGCCGCTTTCTATGGCACTGGTGTGGATTAGCAATCCGGTGACCATGCCGGCGATTTTCTACAGCACCTACAAGCTGGGCGCCTGGCTGTTGGGCACCCCGCCTCTGCAGTTCAAAATTGAGTTGTCGCTGGAATGGCTGACGGAAGAAGTGGGGAGAATCTGGCTACCGCTGTTTTCCGGGTCGCTGATTTGCGGCATTTTCTTTGCGACCGTGGCCTATTTCGCGATGCAGGCAATCTGGCGCTGGCAGGTGGTAAAGCGTTGGAAGTCCCGGCTGGCACAGCGCAAGGCGCAGCTCAGCCAGGACAGTTAATTCACTTACAAATCCTGGTTAGCGATCCCGGTCAGTAATCCTGGCGCAGGGCCGCTGCCGGTTGTACCCGGCTCGCCTGGAAGGCGGGATACAGGGTTGCGATCAGGCTCAGCAGGAATCCCGCCCCCACCACCAGCGCCACATCACTCCACTGCAATTCTGACGGCAGGTAGTCCACCGGATAGACATCTGATTTCAAGAACTGGATACCAAAGAGGGATTCCAGGCCGGATACCAGGTCCGTGACCAGCAGCGAACCAATCACCCCGAGCAGCCCGCCAATCAGCACACCCACAAGACCGACCAGCGCGCCCTGGCTGACAAACGTCAGCAGTATTTCCCGGGTGCTGGCACCCATGGTGCGCAGAATGGCGATATCGCCATGCTTGTCGATGACCACCATTACCAGGGTGGAAACCACGTTGAACGCGGCGATGGCGATGATCAGGAACACCAGCAGGCTGACCAGATTGCGCGACATCTGAATCGCCTGATACAGGTTGCCGTGGGTGCCGGTCCAGTCGTTGCCGTAAAAGCCCTCAACCGGAAGCTGCCTCAACAGGTGCTGGAACACCGCAAAGGAGCGCAGCATATTGTCCACTCGCATCTGCACCCCGGCGCCACCTGCACCGCCAGCGAGGGCCTTGGCCTGCGACCAGTCCACGATTGCCAGGGAGTGATCCAGCGCGGTGCCGGAATGGAAAATATCCACCACCTTGAAGCCCGCCAGTTGCGCGGCGGCGCGACCACCGGACTCGCTGCTCCCGCTCTGGGGCACAATCACTGACAGCTGTTCACCAACGGCAATCTCCAGTTTGTCGGCAATGCCGCGACCGAGAATGATGCCCGGCTCTGCCGGATCGCTGGTGAGTGCGGCAAAGCTGCCAGGCTGCAGGAAATCGCCGATGGTCGATACATTGACGATGGTTTCCGGGTTCACGCCCTGTACCAGTAACGGCGTTACTTCCCGGCCGTTGCGGGCGAGACCGTTGACCTGCCACACCTCGGCAGCAGAGGTTACGCCTTCGGTAGCCGCCACCTGATCGCGCACGGAGGTCCAGTCGATATCCGGACTCGCGTTGTACACAGTGGCGTGCGGCATGATGCCGAGAATGCGCTCGCGCAATTCGCGGTCGAAGCCGTTCATCACCGACATCACCACGATCATCAGCGCCACGCCGAGAATCAAACCGATCATGGACAGGCCGGAAATAAACGACACCAGGCCGGCGGAGTCTTCACCGCTGCGCTGGGCACCGGCGTAACGCAGACCGACAAATGCGGGTAATGGCTTAAACATTTTTCGCCTTAATCATTCTTCGCTTAAACACCGTCGCCCTGCTGCCAACCTTCAATCAGCTCGCCATCCACCAGATGCAGGCAGCGATCCAGTGCGCCGGCGAGTTCCGGATCATGGGTGACGATGACAAAACTGATTCCGGTCTCTTGATTGAGTCGGTCCATCAGTTTGTGGATTTCGTGGGCGGTCGAGCGGTCGAGGTTACCGGTGGGCTCGTCCATCAACACACAGGCGGGACGCGCCACCAGTGCCCGTGCGATGGCAACGCGCTGGCGCTCACCGCCGGAAAGCTGTGCCGGTTTGTGGTCGAGGCGTTGCCCCAGGCCAACCGCTTCCAGCATTTCGGTGGCCGCCGCGCGCGCCTCTGACACGGAGCGCTTGCCGATCAGCAGTGGCATCGCCACATTTTCCAGCGCGGTGAATTCATTCAACAGGTGGTGAAACTGATACACAAAACCGAGGCTGCTGTTACGCAGCCAGCCGCGCTCATTGGCATTCAGGCTGGCGAGGTTTTGTCCGCCCACCCAGACTTCACCAGAGGTGGGGGTATCCAGGCCACCGAGCAAGTTCAACAAGGTGGATTTACCGGAGCCCGAGGCACCGACAATGGCGAGGCGCTCCCCTTTCGGCACCTGCAGTTCGACACCGCGTAGTACATCCAGCTGATTGTTGCCCTGGCGATAGGTTTTCGTCAGTTGATGGCAAGCTAGCACTGCATCAACGGCGCCCTGGGGGCGAGATTCTTCTGGGTGGATTTCCACTTTGCTATTCATCTATTTTGTCCGGTTGATGGGAGCAACGCGCTGCGCCACCATTTTCATCGCTCGAGTTTGGGCGCTATTCGTAGCGCAGGGCTTCTGCTGGCTCAATCTGCGCCGCACGCCATGCGGGGAACAGTGTCGCCAGCAGGCTCATGATCACCGCCGCACTCAACACCAGGACGGCGTCGGCTGTACGAAATTCCGAGGGCAGGAAGCTGACAAAGAAAACACGGGGGTCAAAAATCTGCGCGCCCACCAGGTTTTCGATCCAGGAAACCAGATCGGTCAGGTTGAGGGCAATCAGGGTGCCCAGTGTCGCGCCGATAATCGCACCGATGATGCCGATGGCACTGCCCTGCACGATAAACACCGCCATGATCTGGCGGGATGTCAGCCCCAGGGTGCGCAACACCGCAATATCCGAGCGCTTGTCCGCCACCATCAACACCAGAGCAGATACGATATTGAATGCCGCCACGGCCACAATGATCATCAGCATCAGGGTGACCACGGTTTTTTCCATCTTCACCGCCTGGAACAGGCTGCCCTGGGAGTGGCTCCAGTCTTCACCGCTAAACCCCTCGCCCAGTGACGCAGCGTATCCTTCGACACGCCCCAACGCGTTGTTCATGTCGTCGAATTTCAGCTGCAGGCCCTGAACCTTGCCCGGCATGCGCAACAGGCGCGCGGCATCGTCCAGGTGCATCAGGGCCATGTTCTGATCCACCTGGGCACCAACAGAGAAAACGCCGGCGACGGTGAAGCGTTTGGTTCGCGGGAAAATGCCTGCGGGTGTGATCGTGACTTCCGGCAGGGTGAGAATGACGCTATCGCCGGGAATCACACCCAGCTGACGGGCGAGAATACGCCCCAGAACGATTTTGTAGCTGCGGGACTCCAGCGCATCCAAAGTGCCCATCAGCATGTGTTCGCCAACGGCGGAAACTTCCCGCAGCGCGACGGGGTCCACCCCCTGAAACTCCACGCCCTGGGATTGGTTATTGGCACCCAGCAGGGCAAAACCGCGCACGAAGGGGCTGGCGGCGATGACATGGGGCTGCTGCTTCAGTCGGTCTGCGGCGCTGGACCAGTCTTCGAGTCCGCCCTGCTCTTCCACAAAGCCGTGTGGCACTACCGACAGGATTCGGGTTTTCAGTTCACGGTCGAAGCCGTTCATCACCGAAGTCACCACGATCAGTGCAAACACCCCGAGCGCCATTCCCAGCAACGAGAAACCGTTGATAAAAGAAATGAACTGCTGCCGGCGGCGAGCGGCCACGTAACGCAGGCCGATATAGAGAGGAACTGGTTTTATCATGCCGTTGATTTAAGCGGAAAAACGCCAAGAAATCCAAGTATTTAGGCCCATTTCCGGATCAGAATGGGAACACCATTGCAGCTTCGACCGGCAAATTCAGCGGGGATTCCATTTCAGCAATTTTTTGTTGAGAAGCGTCAGCTTTTCCTCATCCCACCCCGCCGGTGCCACCAGCTGGTGCCAGGCGTGCACATAGTCCGCCGGGGCGTAACTGTGCCCATACCCCATGGGCGCGATTCCCGCGTGCATATCCATCCCGAGCTGCAACATGGTCACTATGGGGTACCACTGCAGATCCGGTGATACATCCCGCGCCCGGGGCTTTTCCATCCAGGCCGGTTTGCGATAGGCCGCGCCGGGGTCGAAGAAGACGATCGGGTCGCTGCCGTGCTGCAGGTACGCCAGGCGGAAGTTGCCCCACTTCGCTTTGCCTTTCTGGTAACCGCCGAAGTGGTTACCAAAGCGCACCACGGCGCCGCCACGGAACTGCGGCAACCAGGCAGGCGAGCCCTTATCCCGCTCAGCAGTCACCTGGCGCCAGGTATCGCTGCGAAACGGCGGCCCGGCCCACAGCGCCCCGTCGAAGGGGTCGTCGATGATGTCGTAAAAGTCGAAGGAGCGATCAGAGTTGAGCGCCCCCAGGCTCAAACCGAACAGGTACAGCCGCGGGCGCGCACTTTTCGGCATGCTGCTCCAGTATCCGTAAATGGACTGAAACAGTGCCTGGGCCGTTTCCCGGCCGTAGGCGTCCTCGGTCATCAGCGCGATGGGGCTGGGCAAGTAGGAGTATTGACCGGCAACGCTGGCGACATCGCCGCCGAGCAAGTACTCAATGGCATTGATTGCGCCGGGGTCCACCCAGCCGGTGCCGGTTGGGGTTATCAGGATCAGGTAGGGGCGATCGAACCCTCCTACCCGTTTCAGCTCGTCCAGTGCCAGCTGCGCCCGCTTCTCCGGGGTATCTCCTGCATTCAATCCCACATAGACCCGGATGGGATCTTTGGCGGTGCCTGTAACCTCGGCAATATCTTTGGCCATCGGCCGCAGTGCCAGATACCGCCGCCCCTGATGCCCCATGTCCTGCCAGCGTAACAGTGACGCAGAGCTCCCGGGGGCCATGGGATCGCTGGGAGTTTTCATCTCCGGAACTATCTTGGCGTCCAGCCGCTGGTAGATACCGTCGACAGTACGCAGGGCAGAGGTAAGAACAACTTCGCTGACAATCGCCCAGAACAGGGCAATAGCGCCGACAAAACCCGCAAACAGGGCGATTCGCTGAGGAATCCGACGCTCAAGCTTGCGAGAAAGGAAATGGAACAGGCGCCGGAACAGCTTGCCAATTCCCTGGCACAACAGGAATACCAGCCCCGCCACCACCGCGATGGTCAGCGGCCGGACACCGGACACTTCCTCCAGCTCCATCAATGACCGCACCGAGTTCTGCCATTTTGTCGCCTGCAGCAGAAAGCCCAGCGCCAGCAGTCCCGAGAAGATAATAGCGACCCAGCGCAACCACCTTTGGGTCCTGGCCCCCACACTGGGAATTTCCAGAAAGCCCCACAACCAGGCGATGAACACACCCACCGCATAACCCGCCGCGAGCGAAAATCCGGAAATCACGCCCTGCACGACACCCTCGCGGGGAATCAGCGAAGGCGTAAGGGAAATAGCAAAGAAGATGGTGCCAACCAGCAATCCTGCCGAAGAAAAGTAGTGTGCAAGCCGCATCCGTGACTGTCCGGTGGGTCGTATACGAAGGGTCAAAATGAAGAGTCGAGTACGAGTTTCAGCCTAGCACAAGGAACAACAGCGCCGCGGCGCCCGCCACCTGTGCGCTTGGGCCCTCGAGGCGCGGCAGGTGTCGGTAAAATAGACGGGGAGAAAAACGTGAAGAATGCCGCATGTTTCGGCACAATATCTGCTTTAATGCTCGATAACGCCAATAATCAAACTGGAGAGCCCGAATGTTCTCAACCCGCCTCCTCGCAAAATCCTCCCTGGCCGCGCTGCTGAGCGCTGCGTTTTTTATCAGCTCTACCATTCAGGCAGAAACCGTGGAAGTTCCCGTTGGCAGCCAGGGTATTGCTGCCGAGGCCAGCCACCTGCGCGGTAAGAAGCAGGAGCAAGTTACCTCGGAACTGGGTGAACCCCTGAACATCCAGGGCCCGGTTGGCGAGCCCGCGATCACCCGCTGGGAATACGCCGACTTTTACGTTTATTTCGAATTCGACCGGGTGCTGCATACCGTTAAAAAGCATCAGGGATAAACCTGCGCCTACCGGTGTTACTCCTCCTTTCGAAGTTTCACCCCGCCCTCTTCCTGTCCTAATCTGCAGGCGACAATGTGGTTACTCTGTCGCCTGCTAGACTCATCTTGGGTCGAGGCAACCCTGCTGTGTTCCCGCCTCCCCGCTGACAGTGAATTCTTCACAAGACCAAGCGGCAAAGATGAGCAAAACCGAGCGTACGCGAATAACCCCGAATCGCGAGGCCTACGAATGTCTCGCGCCAGAAAGCCTGCAGCTGGATAAGCGGCTTCCGCCCAGTGGTGCCTCGGACCGTTTTGCGCTCGCAATGGTCAACATCCTGCGCTTTATTGCCGACACTTTCTTCGCCAAACGGTATGGCAACCGCGCTATCGTCCTGGAAACGGTTGCAGCGGTTCCTGGCATGGTGGGCGGCACCCTACAGCACCTGAAATGCCTGCGCCGGCTCTGCGATGACGACGGCTGGATTTTTACGCTACTGGATGAGGCGGAAAATGAACGCATGCACCTGATGACGTTCATGGAAATCATCAACCCGACCTGGTATGAGCGGCTCATTGTGGTGATCGTGCAGGCCGTTTTTTACAACGCATTCTTCCTGCTGTATCTGATTTCCGATAAAACCGCACACCGGCTGGTGGGATATTTTGAGGAGGAAGCGGTGGTCAGCTATACGCTGTATCTGGAGCGTATCGACAGTGGCCACGAAGAAAATGTGCCAGCCCCTCAGGTGGCGATTGACTACTGGGGGCTGTCGGAAGACGCGAAGTTACGCGATGTGGTGGAAATCATCCGCGCGGACGAGGTAATGCACCGCGACACCAACCACGAGTATGCCGACCTGATCCGGGCCGGTAAGCATTTTTGACTGTCTCCAGAAAATGACAGGCAGCCAATTGCCATTCGTTCAGTAGAGAAACGTTGCGGTACCGGTGGAGATCAGCTCACCGCTATCATTGTGCAGTTCCATTCGAGTGACCACCAGTTTGTTGCCAACTCGCAGAATAGATCCGCTACACACGAAGTGCTCACCCCGGCCAGGCTTTAGATAATCAACCCGCATATCCACCGTGCCCAAACGCATGAGCCGCTGGATTTTTTCTTCCCAGTCGATGGCACCGCCCATACGCTGGTAGGCCGCCACCATTGCGGTAAAACCGCCCACCTGATCCAACGCCGTGGCTATCACACCACCGTGCAGAATGTTGTGGTAATGGTTGCCGATCAATTGCGGCTTGCGCAAGAAGGTCGCCGACAGCGTCTGCGCTTCAAAATCCACCTCGTGCAGCTTGAGGCCGATCTCGCGGACAAAGGGCACCTCTTCAAAGACGCCCTCGATCAGCTGGAAAAACTCGCTATAGGATGGCTCTGTCACAGCCGCGTCACCCGGTTGAGTCCGTCCAGCGCCGCACTGCGATAGGCTTCCGCCATGGTGGGATAGTTAAAGGTGGTATTTACAAAGAAATCGATACTGTTGTTCGGTGCCGGCTGCTTCATGATGGCCTGGCCGATATGCACGATTTCCGCAGCCTCGGCCCCAAAGCAGTGAATACCCAGGATTTCCCGCGTTTCAATGTGGAACAGGATCTTGAGCATGCCCACGCGCTCGCCGGAAATCTGTGCGCGTGCGGTGTGCTTGAACAGCGCGCGTCCAACTTCGTAAGGCACTTTGGCATTGGTCAACTCGGTTTCCGTCTGACCAACGGATGAAATTTCCGGAAGGGTGTAGATCCCGGTCGGCGCATCTTCGATTACGCGGTGGCCGCGCCCAACAACGGCCGCAGCCACTGCCCTGCCCTGGTCGTAGGAGGCACTCGCCAGGCTCGGCCAACCGATCACATCACCCACCGCGTAAATATTTTCAACCGAAGTGCAGTAGTGCTCATCTACCGCTAACTGCCCGCGATGGTTCGCCTCAAGACCGACATTCTCCAGCCCCAGGGAACCGGTGTTGCCGGAACGGCCGTTACACCAGAGCAGCGCATCGGCAGAAATGCGTTTGCCGGATTGCATCTCCATGGTGACGCCGCGATCGGTACCGATCACTTTCGCGTACTCCTCGCGGTGACGCACAGTAACGCCCATATCACGCAGGTGGTAGCTGAGCGCATCGGAGATCTCGTCATCGAGAAATTCCAGCAGATGATTACGGCTGTTAATCAGATCCACCTTCATGCCAAGTGCGGCAAAAATAGAGGCGTATTCACAACCGATTACGCCGGCGCCGTAGATGATGATGGCCTGCGGCGTGTGCGCC
The DNA here is from genome assembly GCF_023156515.1 of Microbulbifer sp. CAU 1566. Taxonomy (NCBI): domain Bacteria; kingdom Pseudomonadati; phylum Pseudomonadota; class Gammaproteobacteria; order Cellvibrionales; family Microbulbiferaceae; genus Microbulbifer; species Microbulbifer sp. CAU 1566. The sequence goes on from NZ_JALNMG010000003.1 coordinate 16,175, forward strand.
ATGTCCAGAATGGTATCGCTGTCGTAGACCCGCGGGTGATTGAAATCCACATCCGCCGGGCGATAAGGGCGCGAGCCGGTCGCGACGATAATTTTATCAGCGGTGACAATTTCCTTGGCGCCATCCACCAGCTGTACCACAACACTGTTGGCATCCTGGAATCGGGCCTCACCAACAATCAACTCAACCCGATTGCGCGCATAAAAACTGGTATGCATTTCCACCTGATAGGAAATGACCTTGTTGACCGTTTCCATGACCTGGGGAAAAGTAAGGCGGCGCGGTTCGCCAAGTGCGCGAAAAACACTCTGAGTGTTGTAGCGCATCAACTGTTTTACCGAGTGACGCAACGCCTTCGAGGGGATGGTGCCTTTGTGGGTACAGTTACCGCCCACCGAATTGCTGCGCTCAATTACCGCGACACGCAGACCTTTCTTGGATGCGCTCATTGCCGCCGCTTCACCCGCCGGGCCCGAGCCAATAATTACCAGATCGTACTTGGAAACTGCCATTGATTTTCTGTCTTTGCTTTTATAAAGAATTTATTGGGCGCACCTGGTCAGAGTGCGCCATCCATCAGGATTTTTTGTTCGGCTTGCTGGTTGCATCGTAGGCAAGATCCGACGCGGAAACAGCTGCCGCTTTTGCCGCCTGCCGCTGCTGTTCCTTTTCACATTCTTCGTCGTCACCACCACAGATATCGCAATCGCGCTTCATGCCGATATTGTTCAGGCCACCACAGGAACCCTTGAGTGGCTTGTTCTGAACAATGGCACCCAGCGCCATACCGGTCACAATGAGAACCAGAGTAATGAATGCAAGAATATAAATAGTCACGGTTACCTCCCCTGACTTTCAAGGTAGGGCTTGAAAGCGCTGCTAACACGCTCCTCAAACCCGGAATCGGTTTTTACCAGCAAAAACACCGCCAGATTGACCTGCTCTGCCAATTTTAACGCCGCATCGGCGCCCATCACATTGAGTGCTGTAGCGTAACCATCGGCCTCGGCACAGGTGTCCGCCACCACGGTGACCGACGCGAGCCGGTGCTCGACCGGACGCCCGGTCCGCGGGTCGATGGTATGAGCATAACGCTTGCCATCCCGCTCGTAGTAGTTGCGGTAGTCGCCAGAGGTGGCAATACCTTTACCGCTCACCTGTATCGGCTTCTGCACTACCTGCTCCGCGCTCGGGCGCTCGATACCCACTCGCCAGGCAATCCCCTGGGGATTAACTCCAGCGGTTCGCAGTTCACCGCCGACTTCCACCAGGTAATTGGTGATGCCCCTGGATTCCAGGAGGTCAGCCACGCGGTCGACACCGTGCCCTTTGGCAATGGCTGAGAGATCGACTTTGACCGGCCGCGTTTTGCGCAACTGGCGGTCGTTGAGCACCAGCGCATCGGAACCAATTTGAGCCAGAATGGCTGAAATCTGCTGATCTGCAGGGATGGCCTCCGGCTCGGGGTCCGGACCAAAGCCCCACAGATTCACCAGCGGGCCGACGGTGACATCGAAGGCACCATCGCTATCCTGGTAGATTTTCAAAGACTGAGCGATAACCTCAGCGAGGTGTGGAGATATTTCTACCGACTCACCCGGTGCTGTGGCATTAAAGCGCATCAGCTCAGAGTCCGGGATGTAGGTGGACATCTCCTGGTTCACCGCGGCCAATTCGGCATCCACCGCCGACTGCAATTCTGCCTTTTTCATCCCTTCAGGCACATCCACCACCGTAAGGTGGTAGGCGGTACCCATGGTCGGGCCGCTGAGCTTCCAGCTCTGCTTTTGCGGTGAACAGGCCGCCACTGCAAACAGCAAGGCTGCCAAAGCCAGCCAACGGAAAAGAAACCCACTGCGCACAAACAAAAACAGGGCCGAATGCAGCGGCCCTGTTTCTGTGGATGTATTGATACGTCCAATCATGCGCGATCAGCCGCCGAAGTCGTCGAGCAGGATGTTGTCATCCTCAACGCCCAGGTCCTTCAGCATGTTGATCACCGCCGCGTTCATCATGGGCGGCCCACACATGTAGTACTCACAGTCTTCCGGCGCCGGGTGGTCCTTCAGGTAGTTTTCGTACACCACATTGTGGATGAAGCCGGTGTAACCGGTCCAGTTGTCTTCCGGCTGCGGATCCGACAGGGCGATGTGCCACTTGAAGTTGTCGAACTCGTCCTGCAGGCCGTTGTAATCGTCCTCGTAGAACATCTCACGCAGGGAGCGTGCACCGTACCAGAAGCTGATCTTGCGCTTGGAGTTCAGGCGCTTCAACTGGTCGAAGATGTGCGAACGCATCGGCGCCATACCGGCACCACCACCGATGAAGACCATTTCGTTGTCGGTGTCCTTGGCGAAGAACTCACCGAAGGGACCGTACACACGCATTCTGTCGCCCGGCTTCAGGTTGAAGACGTAGGAAGACATCTGGCCCGGCGGAATACCTTCGGAGCGCGGCGGCGGCGTGGCGATACGGATGTTGAACTTAACAACGCCCTTCTCTTCCGGGTAGTTGGCCATGGAATAGGCGCGTACTACCGGCTCGGTCACCTTGGACTCCAGCTTGAAGAAGCCGAAGTGCTCCCAGTCGCCACGGTACTCTTTCTCGATTTCGAAATCGGAGAACTTCACGTGGTGGGGGGGCGCTTCCAGCTGTACGTAACCGCCAGCGCGGAAGTCTACGTTTTCGCCTTCTGGCAGCTTCAGGGTCAGCTCTTTAATGAAGGTGGCCACGTTCGGGTTGGACTCCACAGTGCATTCCCACTGCTTCACACCAAACACCTCTTCAGGCACTTCGATCTTCATATCCTGCTTCACTGCAACCTGACAGGACAGGCGCTTGCCGGCTTTTGCTTCACGCGGGGTAAAGTGGGCCGCTTCGGTCGGCAGCATGTCGCCACCGCCCTCGGTCACTTTACACACGCACTGGGCGCAGCTACCGCCGCCACCACAGGCAGATGCCAGGAACAGGTTGTTGGCTGCCAGGGTTTGCAACAGTTTGCCACCCGCCGGCACGGTGAGGGTTTTCTCACCGTTAACCAGGATGTTGACGTCACCGGTGTTCACCAGGCGAGAGCGGGCAACCAGAATGATGGCCACCAGCGCCAGCACGATCACGGTGAACATGCCTACGCCAAAATAAATATCCGTTAATTCCATATTATTCGACCTCCCCGCTTAGATATCGATGCCGCCGAAGGACATGAAGCCCAGCGACATGAGACCAACGGTAATGAAGGTGATACCCAGGCCTTTCAGGCCTTCAGGCACGTCACTGTACTTCATGCGCTCGCGAATACCCGCCAGAGCGGTAATCGCCAGTGCCCAGCCGAGGCCGGCGCCGAAGCCGTAAGCAACAGATTCACCAAAATTGTATTCGCGCTCCACCATGAACAGAGAGGCACCCATGATGGCGCAGTTCACGGTAATCAGCGGCAGGAATACTCCCAGGGCGTTGTAGAGCGCCGGTACGTATTTATCCAGGAACATTTCCAGGATCTGTACCAGAGCGGCAATTACGCCGATGTAAGACAGCAGGCCGAGGAAGCTCAGGTCCACATCCGGGTAACCGGCCCAGGCCAGTGCGCCGTCTTTCAGCAGGTAGGTGTAAATCAGGTTGTTCACGGGCACGGTGATGGTCAGTACCACAACCACCGCAACGCCGAGACCAACCGCCGCTTCAACCTTCTTGGATACCGCGAGGAAGGTACACATCCCGAGGAAGAAGGCCAGCGCCATGTTTTCAACGAAAACCGCGCGGATGATCAGAGAAATAAAATGTTCCATCTATCAGGCCTCCTGTTGCGCCGGCAGAACTTTGGAGTTCGGCGCAATCTTGAACTCTTGTTCTTCCACCTGTGCAGGCTTCCAGGTACGGATTGCCCAGATGAACAGGCCGATCAGGAAGAATGCGCTCGGCGGCAGCAGCAGCATACCGTTCGGTACGTACCAGCCACCGTTATTCACGGTAGACAGGAGCTCGATACCAAACAGCTTGCCAGCACCGAAGAGTTCACGCACAACGGCGAGACCGATCAGGATGACACTGTAACCAAGACCGTTACCGATACCATCGAAGAAACTGTCCTTGGGACCGTGCTTCATGGCAAAGGCTTCAGCGCGGCCCATCACGATACAGTTGGTAATAATCAGACCAACGAATACGGAGAGCTGCTTGGAGATGTCAAAGGCATAAGCCTTGAGGATCTGGTCCACCACGATTACCAGCGAAGCAATCACGGTCATCTGCACGATGATCCGGATGCTGTTGGGAATCTGCTTGCGGATCAAGGAAACCGACAAGTTTGAAAACGCGGTTACTGTGGTCAACGCGACGCACATCACCAGCGTTACCGCCAGAGAGCTGGTTACCGCCAGCGCGGAACAGATACCAAGAATCTGCAACGCGATGGGGTTATTGTTAAAAATCGGCTCCAGCAGAGTGTCTTTTAATTTCATGCTCATGCTTATGCCTCCCCTGCTTTCAGGTTTTTCAGGAAGGGACCGAAGCCCTCACTTCCCAGCCAGAAGTTGATCAGGTTGTTGACACCGCGGCTGGTCAAGGTAGCACCAGACAGGCCATCAACCTGATGCGCGGCATTCGCACTGCTCGGGTCGACACTGCCTTTGATTACGCTGATGTCCACAGAACCATCGGCGTTAAAGACCTGCTTGCCTTCCCACAGGGATTTCCAGCGAGGGTTGTCTACTTCACCGCCCAGTCCGGGAGTTTCCTTGTGCTCGTAAAAGCCAAGGCCGGCAACGGTTTTGAGATCATTTTCCAGCGCCAGGAAGCCGTACATTTGGCCCCAGAGTCCAGCACCACGAACAGGCAAGATAACGCGCTGCAGCTCACCATTTTTCTCCACCAGGTATACCTCTTTGGTATTTTCCCGACGAATAATGTTGGCCGTGTCCTGGTCCGCAGACAGTCTTTCACTGGCATCGGAGACTTTGGCCGCTGCGCGACCGCTGCCACCTGCCGGTGCTTCGTCGGTGAACTTACCAGTACGCAGATCTACGTACTTGGTAGTCACGGATTCAAACGTGTCTTCAATGACCTTGGCATTTTTCTGATCGGCATCGATCAGACCACCGGCCATCAGTACATTGCGCTTACGGTCCAGTGCGGCGTTCGCTTCTTGCCGGGGCTTGAGCATGACTGCCGCAGTGGAAACCACAACGGAACAGACGATACACAGCACCAGAGCAACGATCAGAGTACCTTTTACTGAATCTTTATTAGCCACGTGCCAACCTCCGTTTGATATGGGACTGCACCACGAAGTGGTCAAACAGCGGCGCGAACAGGTTGGCGAACAGGATCGCCAGCATCATGCCTTCCGGGAAGGCCGGGTTCACAACGCGGATCAAAACGCACATTACGCCAATGAGAATGCCGTACCACCAGCGACCTGCGTCGGTCATGGCAGCGGATACCGGGTCGGTGGTCATGAAAATCAGACCAAAGGCGAAGCCGCCCACAACCAGGTGCCAGTACCAGGGCACACCGAACATGGAGTTGGTTTCAGAGCCAATCATGTTGAACAGCGTGGCGGTGGCCATCATGCCCAGCAGAGTACCGGCAACGATGCGCCAGCTGGCGATCTTCATGCCAATCAGGATCACACCGGCAATCAGCATCGCCAGGGTGGAGGTTTCACCAATGGAACCGTGCATGTTGCCGAGGAAAGCATCCATCCAGGTCAATTGACCGCTAGGTACGCCGACAATACCGTTCTGGATACCTTCGCTGGCCATCACGGACAGCGCGGTAGCGCCGGTATAACCGTCAACGGCAGTCCACACCAGGTCACCAGACATGGCAGCCGGGTAGGCAAAGAACAGGAAGGCACGGCCGGTCAGTGCCGGGTTCAGGAAGTTTTTGCCGGTACCACCGAAGACTTCCTTACCGATCACCACACCAAAGCTGATACCCAGTGCCACCATCCACAGCGGCAGATCCGGCGGACAGGTCAGGGCAAACAGGATAGAAGTCACGAAGAAACCTTCGTTCACTTCGTGGCCGCGAATCGCCGCGAACAGGACTTCCCAGATACCGCCGACGATAAAGGTCACGGCGTAGATCGGCAGGAAGTACATGGCGCCGTAGACAAGGTTGTCCCACAGGCTGTTGGCATCGTAACCGGTGAGTGCACCGATGATGGCGTGGCGCCAGCCGGTCAGCTCAGGGTTGCTCATACCATCAATGATGGTGTTCGCCTGAAAACCGACGTTCCACATGCCGTAGAACATAGGGATCATGGCGCAAGCCCACACGGTGATCATGATGCGCTTCAGGTCGATACCGTCGCGCACATGTGCGGTGGTCTTGGTGCGGTCCGCAGGCTGGAAGAGACCAGTGTCGATCGCTTCGTACAGTGCGTACCATTTTTCGTATTTACCGCCTTTGTGGAAGTGCGGTTCTATGTTGTCGAGTAATTTACGCAACATCCTTAACCCTCCTTCTCAATACGGGTCAGGTTGTCCCGCAAAATGGGGCCGAAGTCGTACTTGCCCGGGCACACGAAGGTGCACAGTGCCAGATCTTCTTCGTCCAGCTCCAGTGCGCCCAGCTGTTGAGCTACCTGGGTATCGCCAACAATCAGTGCGCGCAGCAGCTGGGTTGGCAGGACATTCAGGGGCACCACACGCTCGTAGGTACCGATCGGCATCAGTGCGCGCTCGGAGCCATTGGTGCTGGTGGTGAAGTTGAACAGCTTGCTTTTCAGGAAGCGGGATACATAGATCGGCAGAATCGAGAAGCGATTCGCACCCGGCGTGAAGTAATGCAGCATCGGGCGCTCACGGCCCTCCTGCAGAACAGTCACCTGGTTGTGGTAACGACCGAGGTACGCCAGCGGACCTGCAGCGGTGCGACCACCGAATACAGAGCCGGAAACCAGACGGTTGTCATCACCCGCAGTCTCGCCAGCAGTCAGCGCTGTCAGGTCGGCACCCAGGCGGGTACGCAGCAGACGCGGCTTGGTCACTTGCGGGCCACCCAGGGCAACCACACGGTCGGTGAACAGCTTGCCGGTCTCGAACAGTTTGCCTACGGCAATCACGTCCTGGTAACCGATTGTCCAGACCTGACGACCGGGCTTGACCGGGTGCAGGAAGTGGATATGGGTACCGGAAAGACCAGCGGGGTGCGGGCCGGCGAAGGCTTCGCGCTGTACGCTGGCAGCGCTGGGTACCGGGATATCGGCGTCAGGCGCGGTACATACGAAGGTCTTCTCTGCCAGTTTGGAGAGAACCTCAACACCCTGGGCAAAGGCATCGCGCTGCTCGGCAATGATCACAGCAGGATCAGCGGCCAGCGGATTGGTGTCCATTGCGTTAATGAAGAGTGCAGAAGGCTGCGCGGTCAGGGCCGGCACCTTGCTGTACGGGCGGGTGCGCAGTGCGGTCCAGAGGCCGGACTCCACCAGGTTTACACGCACCTGCTCCGAAGTGAGGCTGGACAGTTGGTCAGCGCTATAGCTGGCGAACTGCTCTGCTTCATCACCGTCCACTTCAATGACCACCGACTGCAGCACCCGACGGGCGCCACGATTGATGGCAACCACGCGACCTGCGGCCGGCGCGGTGTAGCGAACACCTTCGGTTTTCTTATCGGTGAACAGCAATTGTCCGAGTTTGACGCTATCCCCTTCCGCAACTGCCATGGTGGGCTTCATCCCGTTGTAATCGGGACCAATCACCGCAACAGTCTTGGCTGCAGGGCCATCATGGATGACCTGCTCGGGCGCGCCGGATATGGGTAAATCCAATCCCCGACGGATCTTTCTCATACGCCTGTGCCTAAGTTCTAATGTTGATAGGTTTAAGAGGTTTAAAAATTTCTAGGTTAAAAAACACTAAAAAATGAAGAACCCGTCGCGGGGGCTTAGGCCGTGGTCAGCCTGGGAGTGGACACATAAAGAGTAGCCACTACCGGGAGGCACCACTGGAATGGAGAAGTTGCTCACCGCTCGGGCCGCAACCGATCTGCTATTGCCCTGGCAAGTCGCAGTCATTGCGCATAAATTTCCCGGCACACGGCAGCCCCGCAAAATCGCGCGCATTATAAGTAGGGGATAGAGGCTTTACCAGAGCGAATGGGGCCAAAAGGGCCAAACGGAGGGAAAATTTTGCTGAAAAAACAACAACTTTAGTTGGAGATGGTGCTTCCGGCACAAACGCGCCAGTCCTTCGAAATCGACGCCAGCCTGGCGCCTTAGACCACTGCCCGACCAATTTTCGGTACGGAGGTCCCAAACGGCAAGGAGGGCGGATTGACCGCCCTCCCCCATCATTACTCAGTCCTGAAGAACTCAGTCCTTCTTCGGGAACAGCTCGTAACGTACACCGGCCATGTCTTCCAGGCAGCGAACCACCTGACAGCTGTAGCCGAATTCGTTGTCGTACCAGCAGTAGAGGACGGCATTGTCGCCATCGACGATGGTGGCGATGGAGTCAAACACGCAGGCACGGCGGGAGCCGACGAAGTCGCTGGATACCACTTCCGGAGAATTGGTAAAGTCAATTTGCTGACGCAGCGGCGAGTGCAGTGCCACATCGCGCATATAGTCATTCAGCTCATCCTTGGTGGTCTCCTTGCCCAAACGCAGGTTCAGGATCGCCATGGATACGTTCGGCGTTGGTACGCGAATGGCATTACCGGTGAGCTTACCCTTCAGTTCCGGCAGCGCCTTGGATACCGCCTTGGCAGCACCGGTCTCGGTCAGCACCATGTTCAGGGCTGCGGAACGACCGCGACGCTCACCCTTGTGGTAGTTGTCGATCAGGTTCTGGTCGTTGGTGTAGGCATGGACAGTTTCCACGTGACCGTGCTGCACACCGTATTTGTCCATCATCGCCTTCAGAACCGGCACGATGGCGTTGGTGGTACAGGAGGCCGCAGACAGGATCTTGTCGTCCGCCGTGATATCGCCGTTGTTGATGCCGTAAACGATGTTCTTCAGGTCGCCTTTACCCGGAGCGGTCAGCAGCACCTTGGCAGCGCCCTTGCTCTCCAGGTGCTGGGCCAGGCCCTCTTCATCGCGCCATACGCCGGTACTGTCAACGATCAGGGCATTGTTGATGCCATACTGGGTGTAATCCACTTCCTGCGGGGAGTTGGCGTAGATGACTTTCACTTCATTGCCGTTGCAGATCAGTGTATTGGTCTCTTCGTCCACACGGATGGTGCCATTGAAGGCGCCGTGTACGGAGTCGCGGCGCAGCAGAGAGGCGCGCTTGACCAGGTCGTTCGCCGCACTGCCCTTGCGCAGTACGATAGCGCGCAGGCGCAGCACGTCGCCACTGCCCGCTTTTTCGATCAGCAGGCGCGCTACAAGACGGCCGATACGGCCGAAACCGTAGATCACGACATCCTGGGATTCCGGCAGCGGCTTGCCAGCGCCAGAGGCATCGGACAGCTCTTCGCGCACGAAGTCTTCAATGCTCAGGCCGCGCTGGTCGCGCATGTATTTGTTGGTCAGGGTTCCCAGGTCAATGTGGACCGGGCCCAGCTCCAGCTTACAGATGGCTTCGAGGACCGGAAAGGTCTCAAACTCAGACAGCTCGTTCTCTTCGACCTGACGTACAAAGCGGTGCGCCTTCATGATGCTGAGTACGGAGCGGTTGACCAGGTTCTGGCCGTACATATAAATGCCGACGTTACTTTCCCGGTTAAGCTTACCAATCATTGGAATCATGGATTCCGCCAGCGCTTCACGCGCCTTCCAATCCTTGAAAAAGTCAGCGGGCTTTGGTCGCTTCTGAGTCACAGTCAGACACCTCTGCAAAATGAAAAATAGGATCCTGCCGGCCCCGGAATCAATGGCTAATTCACTGCCTATTTCAATGATAGGGGAAGGCTGAAAAACAGCCTCCTGGCCGACGGCTGGCGCATTATGTGGATTCGATATGGGGTGCGCAACCGAGCAAAATATGGCCTAAAAACTGTAGTTAAACTACATTTTTTCAGCGTTAAATTTTGCCGCTGGTAACCGTCGTTCCCGGGTAATTTGTGCAGGCGGTCAAGGCCGTGAAAAGCACCAAACCTGCAGCCGCAGCAGTTCACCGCTACAATAGCGCCCTCCCCGGCCGTCAGCGGTCAGAAAGCACGGAATTATAAGGAAACATGAGTCAGTTCCCCCCTTTATCCCCCCCCGCTTTTCGGACAAAGAATGACCGGCAATTCTGGGGCCAACTGCACGGCGCCAGCGCCGCCCTGGCAATCCTGAGCGCCGCCAAAGCGAGCCCTGCCCCCACCCTGCTGATTGCACGCAACAGCCAGGAAGCGCACCAACTTGAGGTGCAGCTGAAATTTTTTAACAAGCCGCGTCGAGATGGGGGGCCGGAAGATCTCTACAACGACGACGAGGAAGCACTGGAAATCATCCAGTTTCCAGACTGGGAAATTCTGCCCTACGACACCTTCTCGCCACATCAGGACATCATCTCTGACCGCTTGGCCACCCTGTATCGGCTGCCGCAAATGGGGAGCGGTGTGGTTATCGCCCCGGTCAGCACACTGCTGCACCGCCTGGCCCCCAAAGACTATGTGGCTGGCAATGCCCTGATATTGAGTGAAGGGCAGAAGTTTGACCTCAACGCCCAGCGCCGCCTGCTGGAACAGGCGGGCTACCACTGCGTCGATACCGTGTATGAGCACGGCGAATTTGCCGTGCGCGGCGCACTGATGGATATCTACCCTATGGGCAGCACCCTGCCCTACCGCATCGACCTGTTCGATGATGAGATCGAGTCCCTGCGCACCTTCGACCCGGAAGATCAGCGCACCATTGACCGCGTTGAAGAGATCCACCTGCTGCCCGCACGGGAATTCCCCATGCACAAGCCAGCTCTGGCCAAGTTCCTTGAGCGCTGGCACGAGCATTTTGATTGCGACCCGGGCCCAGTCTCCATCTATCAGGACATCAGCGCCGGAATCGCGCCGGCGGGCATCGAATATTATTTGCCACTGTTTTTCGACCAGTGCGCGAGCCTGTTCGATTACTTGCCAGCCAACAGCAACCTCTTCATTCAGGGCGACATCAAACAGCCGGTTGAATCTTTCTGGCGCGAAGCGGAAAACCGCTACCAGAGCCGCCGCGGTGATCTCACCCGCCCGATACTTGAGCCCCGAAAGGTACTGCTGGATATCGATGAGTTTTACGCGGCCCTGAAATCCCAGGCACGCGCCTTCTTTTCTACGGAGACGCTTCCGGAAGCGGAAGGCAATTACAACTTTGCCTGCAAGGCACCGCCGAGCCTGCCGGTAAATGGCCATTCCGACCAGCCGCTGCAGAAGCTCGAAGCCTATTTGATGGAATACCAAGGGCGGGTTCTGTTCTGCGCAGAAAGTGGCGGTCGCCGGGAAGCCTTGCTTGAACTGCTGAGCGGTATCCGCCTGAAGCCAAAAACCTTCGACAACTGGCAAAGCTTCCTTGCCAGCGATGAGCGCTACGGTATTACGGTGGCCCCTATCGATCAGGGACTGCTGCTCGACGAGCCACAACTCAACCTGATCGCCGAACCACAACTGTTCGGCGACCGGGTGCTGCAACAACGGCGACGCCGCAAAGCCAAGGAAGATGCCGACAACGCAGTTAAAAACCTGGCGGAACTGCGCATCGGCGCACCGGTGGTACACATCGACCACGGGGTGGGCCGCTACAAAGGTTTGCAAAGCCTGGAGATCGATGGCCAGCAAGCGGAATTCCTTACCCTGGAATACGGCGACGGCGCCAAACTGTATGTGCCGGTTGCCAGCCTGCACCTGATCAGCCGCTACTCTGGCGCCGATGAAGAACTGGCGCCGCTGCACAAACTCGGCAGTGAACAGTGGCAAAAGGCCAAACGCAAAGCGGCGGAAAAAGTCCGTGATGCCGCTGCCGAATTGCTGGACATTTACGCGCGCCGGGAAGCCCGCGTGGGCCACGCCTTTGCCGACCCGGGCATGGCCTACCGTGAATTCGCCAGCGGATTCCCCTTTGAAGAAACCCCAGATCAGCAGCTGGCGATTGAAGCGGTTGTTGGCGATATGCTGTCGAAAAAGCCCATGGACCGCCTGGTGTGCGGCGATGTGGGCTTCGGCAAAACCGAAGTCGCGATGCGTGCAGCGTTCGTCGCTGCCCATGCAGGCAAGCAGGTGGCCATGCTGGTGCCCACCACCCTGCTCGCCCAGCAGCACTACCAGTCACTGCAGGATCGCTTTGCCGATTGGCCGCTCACGGTTGAAGTCATCTCCCGTTTCCGCAGCAGCAAGGAAGTCGATGCCATCAAGGAGCGTATCGCGGACGGTAAAGTGGATATTCTCGTGGGCACCCACAAGCTGCTGCAGAGCGACCTCACGTTCAAAAACCTCGGCCTGCTGATCATCGATGAGGAGCACCGTTTCGGGGTTCGCCAGAAAGAAAAGCTGAAGAGCCTACGCTCGGAGGTCGACATCCTGAACCTCACAGCCACGCCCATTCCGCGCACCCTGAACATGGCTATGGCCGGTATTCGCGATCTCTCCGTGATCGCCACGCCACCGGCGCGCCGTCTGTCGGTAAAAACCTTTGTGCGCGAACGCGATGAACCCCTGATCAAAGAGGCAATACTGCGGGAGATACTGCGCGGTGGTCAGGTGTACTTCCTGCACAATGAAGTCAAAAGCATCGAACGTGTCGCGCGCGAGCTACAGGAACTGGTGCCGGAAGCACGCATCGGCATCGGCCACGGCCAGATGCGCGAGCGCGAGCTGGAACAGGTAATGAGCGACTTCTACCACAAGCGCTTCAATGTGCTGGTGTGCACCACCATTATCGAAACCGGTATCGACATCCCCACCGCCAATACTATTTTGATTGAACGCGCCGACAAATTCGGTCTCGCCCAGCTGCACCAGCTGCGTGGACGCGTTGGCCGCTCCCACCACCAGGCTTATGCCTACCTGCTGACGCCGAACAAGCGGGCAATGACCAATGATGCGGTCAAACGCCTGGAGGCCATCAGTGAGGCGCAGGACCTGGGTGCCGGCTTCACCCTCGCAACCCACGACCTGGAAATTCGCGGCGCCGGCGAACTGCTGGGCGAAGAGCAGAGCGGGCAAATTCAGAGCGTCGGCTTCAATCTGTATATGGAAATGCTCGACCACGCCGTCAAAGCCATCCGCGAGGGACGCACGCCCAATATCGACGAGCCTCTGGAATCGCCAGCAGTGGATGTCAATCTGCGAGTGCCCGCCCTGATCCCGGACGACTATCTGCCGGATGTGCACAGCCGCCTGATCATGTACAAGCGCATCGCCAATGCCGAAGACAAGGACGCACTCAAGGAGCTGCAGGTAGAAATGATCGACCGCTTTGGCCTGCTGCCGGAGCCGCTGAAACACCTGTTCCGAATCACCGAAATCAAGCTCAACGCCAACCAGATGGGCATCCGCAAGCTGGAGGCTTCCGCCAGCCGTGGTCGCATCGAGTTTGCCGACAATGCCAAGGTTGACCCGCTGACACTGGTCAAACTGGTACAGACCCGCCCCACCAGCTTCCAGCTGCAGGGCGCCAACCAGTTGAACTTCAGCCTGGATGAAGGCGGCCCGGAACAGCGCCTGCAGCAGGTGACCGAAGTTCTGCAACAGCTGTCTCAATAGGGGCAGCTGGTTGCGGAACTGGGGCGCCAATCGGTGATAAGATGGACGAATTCCAAACTGGTGAATTAGCCGCCACCCTCCCACACCTCGAACGGGTGCGGCGAACAACAACGACAACAGTGGTATCGAAATGATGACCAATTCAGCAATCAAGGTCACACAAAAAATCCAACAGCGGGGACTCAAGCAACTGGCGGGGCTCCTGTTACTGACCCTGGCTACCGCTGGCGCAGAAGCCGCCAGCTATGCCGGCACTCAATTCGAGATTGAGATGGTGGTATTTGCACGGGACAACGGCATGAACCAGTCCCGCGAAAACTGGCCGAGCGCGCCCCATCTCGCTTACGACGATCGCTGGGTGGATTTCGATACCCCTTCACGCTCCAACCCGATGGCGCCACAGTTGTTGCCAGCGCCCAACCAGTTAGACAACAAAGTCGCGGCACTGAAGCGCAGTGCAGGCTACCGGGTGCTCTTCCACAAAACCTGGAGACAGGTGCTGCAGCAAGAGCGCAACGCCCCCGCCGTACTGATCAGTGGCGGCGCACCCAGTGATAACCACCATGAACTGGAAGGCAGTGTGACCCTCAGTGTGTCCCGCTACCTGCACCTCAGCACCGACCTGTGGCTGAGCGAATGGCTGCCACAATCTGCTGAAATGCCAACGGCGGATAATTCCGGGTTCGGTTACCAGCAGGCCGCCACAGCGGCAGCGACACAAGGCATTCGGGTTCCAACTCGTCCGAGAGCCGCCATCAGCGTGAATTCGTCCCTGGCCGGCGAAGAACCCCTGAGCCTGGGAAGCACTCAACCGGCACCCCAGTCAGTTTCGGAAAGGACTGGCTATGGCACTGCGAGCGCCACTGACGGTTACGCCAACGGCACAGACGCAGCGGTATTCCGCAGCGGCAATCGTTTTTCAGACAATCCTATGGACGGCTCCATGGACGCTGCTGAAAGTGCCCCCAGTGAAAAGCTGGCCGCACGGGTAGCAGTACTGCAGGAAGAGCGACGCCTGCGCAGCGGCGAACTGCATTATATCGATCACCCCAAGTTGGGCGTTTTGATCGAAGTGCGGACGGTTGCGCAGCAGCAGGAACCCTCCAGCGATGACCTGCCGCAGGACGAAGAACCACTGGATCTCAATTAACGCAAAACCCGAATAGAACCCCGAATAAAAACCCTACGAACACGGCCCATCACGGGCCGTTTTCCGTTAGGGGTAAAACTCGGTTAACCTTGTGGCAAATCATAAAAATCAGGCCAACTCGCTATATGATCACTAACGACGCCATTATTCTCGGCATGCTCGCGGCCATACTCGGCTTTGTTTTCTACACTGCCAGCAGCGAACAGCGCTTTTGGAAGCGTTTTTACCGTTTTGTCCCTGCCCTGCTCCTTTGCTATTTCCTGCCGTCGTTGCTCACCACCTTCCATATCATCGACGCCCACAACTCAAACCTCTACTTCGTCGCCTCCCGCTACCTGCTGCCCGCCAGCCTAGTGCTGCTGACACTGAGCATCGACCTCAAGGGCATCGTCAACCTCGGCCCCAAAGCCCTGATCCTGTTTTTGACCGGCACGCTTGGCATTGTGATTGGCGGCCCGCTGGCGTTACTGATCATGTCAGCCATTAACCCCGACATGCTGAACGGCAACGGACCGGATGCGATCTGGCGCGGCATGACAACCGTGGCTGGCAGCTGGATTGGCGGCGGTGCCAATCAGGCGGCGATGAAGGAGATTTTCGACGTGGGCGGCCAGGTGTTTTCCGCCATGGTGGCGGTAGATGTGATCATCGCCAATCTGTGGATGGCGGTTCTGCTGATCATGGCCGGCAATGCGAAGGAAATGGATGCCCGCCGTGGCGCGGACACCAGTGCCATTGATACATTGCGGGAGCGGGTCGAGCACATGCAGCGCAAACATGCGCGCATTCCGAGCCTGCAGGACCTAATGCTGATTGCCGCCGTCGGCTTCGGCATTACCGGCATCGCCCACGCCTGTGCCGACTTCCTGGCACCCTGGTTCCAGGCCAACGCCCCGCAACTGGCCCGCTTCAGCTTCACCAGCCAATTCTTCTGGCTGATCATCATTGCCACTACCCTCGGTATCGCCATGGCATTTTCCCCGGCGAAAAAGCTGGAGGGAGCCGGAGCCTCCAAAGTGGGCTCCATCTTTATCTACTTTCTTGTCGCCACCATCGGCACCCACATGGACATTACCGCACTCAAAGAAAGCCCGGAACTGTTTGTGCTGGGATTGATCTGGATGGCGATCCACGCCGGGCTGATGCTGCTGGTTGCGAAACTGATCAAGGCACCCACATTCTTTATGGCGGTAGGCAGTCAGGCCAACGTCGGCGGTGCGGCTTCCGCACCGGTGGTCGCCGCGGCCTTCCACCCTTCCCTTGCACCGGTTGGGGTTTTACTGGCGGTTATGGGCTACGCCCTCGGCACCTACGCCGCCTGGTTCTGCGGACAACTGTTGCGCGTGGTGGGTGCCGGCTGATTCGTGCCGGGGGCAGTCTCTCACTGTGACGCCCCCGGAATGACCAGCAACAAAAAAGCCCGCACCTTTCGGACTCTTACCGGAAGGTGCGGGCTTTTTCATGACCCTTGTAAAAAGGTCAGCAATTTAAAGCGCTGGTTAACGCACAACCGCCCAAACCATTTTGACCATTTTGCCGGGCAAAATTTATTGAAGTTTGAGCGCGTGTCTCACTAACAGGCTTACAGGTCTTACGACGATCAGCTTATTCGCAGGGAACGACGTCTTCCGCCAACAGGCCTTTATCACCCTGCTGCATTTCGAACTCTACGGACTGTCCCTCGTTGAGGGTTTTGTAACCATCACCGCGAATGCTGCGGTAGTGAACAAAAATATCTTCAGCACCCTCTGAGCAGGTGATAAATCCATAACCCCGGGCATTGTTAAACCACTTCACGGTACCCGTAACGCGATCACTCATTAAGCCAACCTCATTTATTGTTATTGCGTCTGCCTCGGTTGCGGGCAGAACGCCTACCCCATTTGCAGCGGCCGGAGTGTCGTATCTGCGTAACTTGCGGTCAAACGATCACTGCAGCCGTTACCTCGAAGTACTTCCCCATTGCAACCGGAGAAAGTCGTTACTGATTCTTAGATAAATCTGCGCCAGTGTCTAGGTTTCCACGTGAAATTAATGTTACTTCTCGGTAACAATGCGCAACAATTCACCAAATTTGGCCGAAAATCACCGAAAGCTTTGACATATCATGCTCTCGCGCAGCAAGTCACTTAGCTGTCACTCCAGCACCAAGTGTCATTCGGCTATCGTTGGCCAACGCAAGTTCCGGCAAGTCCGCAATATGCAGAGTGGATGTCGGGAAGGCACAAGAGGCGCCGCGATCCTCAACGATCTGCAGAATCTTCAACAGTACATCCTGCTTGATCTCGTGGTAGCGGATCCAGTCCGTCGTTTTGGTGAAGGTGTAGATAAAGAAATCCAGAGAGGACGGCGCGAAAGAATTGAAGTTCACGATCAACGTCTGGTTAGTATCAATCTCCGGGTGCTGCTGAAGCATCGCCCGAACATCATCCACGATTGGCGCCATCAACAGGGCGTCGTCGTAGCGAATGCCAATGGTTTCGTAGATGCGGCGGTTCAGCATGCGCGAGGGGTTTTCTACCGAGATCTGGGTAAACACGCCATTGGGAATATAGAGCGGGCGTTTGTCGAAGGTACGGATTCGCGTCAACCGCCAACCGATATCCTCTACGGTCCCCTCAATTTCCCGGTCTGGCGAACGCACCCAATCTCCCACCTTGAAAGGGCGATCGAGATAAATCATCAAGCCACCAAAAAAATTCGCCAGCAAGTCCTTGGCGGCAAAACCGATCGCCAATCCCCCGATGCCCCCCATGGCCAGCACGCCACTCACGCTGTAACCGAGACGCTGCATAATGACCATCGCGGCGGTAATCATGATGGAGGCGCGAATCAGCTTGCCAATGGCACGTACGGTGGTTGTATCAATGGGTTTGCGTACAAATCGTGGATCGGCAAGGTTCAGCTCAACCTCTTTGGCAAAGCGCAGCGCAAACCAGGTTATCACTACCACAAAGCCGATAGCCCTGGGCTTTCCAGCCAGCCAGGTCAACACCTCTGCATCCGTGGACGCTCCCGCGCGTGCAGCGGCGAGCGATAATCCAAGCAACCAGATCAGAATCGACGCTGGTGGGTTGATGGAATTGACCAGTGCATCATCCCAGGGATTGACGGTGCGCGCGGCGCGTTCGCGCAAACGATTCACGAACAGGCTCAATACCCAGGACGCCATCGCGGTAATCAGTACAACGATAAACACTTCGGCAATCCAGAAACGGTCATCCCCGACGAGAGAGCGCAAAAACGCTTTGGCTGACTCCACAAATTACTCCATTCACTGCTTTCTAATGATCGGTGGCGTTATTGTGCGCATTTACATCCAGGATGCCAGCCATTCCCGGGTTGAATGCCAGCGGGGAGACTGTTCCAGCGCTTCCCAACTGCGTATCTGCGGTTGGCCGCGCATCCGCTCCAGGCGCGCACTGGAGGCCGGGGCAGGCGTATAGCCCTCAAGCGCCGCCAGTACTTCGATCGCTCCCTCGCGATTGTTACAGACAACCCCCATATCGCAGCCCGCATACATGGCAGCGCGAATACGCTCGGCATAGCCCCCTGCCGCACCCGCGCCCTCCATGGTCAGGTCATCACTGAAAATCACACCGTCAAATCCAAAGCGCTTGCGCAATACCTCCTGCAACCAGAAGCGCGAGAAGCCCACGGGATTCTCATCCACATTGGCAAAATGGATATGTGCCGGCATTACGGCATCCAGCTCACCGGCGAGCATGCACTCTTCGAATGGTTTGCAATCGGAAGCCAATACAGATTCCAGCGGGCGCTGGTCTACGGGCAATTCTTCATGGCTGTCTTCGAGCACCTGGCCGTGGCCGGGAAAATGCTTCCCGGTCGTTGCCATGCCCGCCTCGTGCATCCCCGCCATAAACGGCCGCGCCTTTTCTGCCAACAACAGTGGATCTTTGGCGAAACTGCGATCGCCGACGATTCGACAAAAATCGTCATCCGCATCCAGCACCGGGGCAAAACTGAAATCCACACCCACAGCCAGCAGCTCGGCGGCCAGCAACCAGCCAACATCTTTCAGCTGGGTGGTATCCGCGTGGGCTGCCAGCGCCTGCATCGAAGGTATTCGGGTGAAATTGTCGCGAAAGCGCTGCACTCGCCCGCCCTCCTGGTCGACCGCGAGTAGAATTTCCGGGCGAACACGGCGAATATCGGCGATCAGCGCTTCCAGCTGCGGCCGATCGCGGTAATTACGTGCAAAAAATATCAGGCCACCCACCTGCGGATGCCGCAATAAATCCCGATCCTCTGGGGTAAGTTCGGTACCTTCGACATCAATCATTACCGGACCGATCTGAACAGACATGGTCTTCCTGCTCCTTTGATTAATTTGCACGCGCCAGGATTAATTTGTACGCGCCAGGAATAATTTCTACGCGTCAGGCGGTGCGCGGCTATTCCTTCGGCTCGGGCGCAGTCAACATGGCAGAAGCGGCGGGCGCCAGCCGGGCAAGGGTTTCTTCCAGACTGCTCTCTGCACCGAAATCCTCCCGAAGGATAGCTTCAATGGCGTCGAAGCTCGACAGAGAAAATATGGTGGCGCCCAGCATGAAATAAAGGCGCCAGTAGAAGGTCACCGGGTCGACCTGGGGTAAGGCATTGGCAAGCTGGCCCGCAAACCGCCGGTAGCTGGATCCATAGCGCGAAACGATAAACCGCCGCAGGTGGCCCTGGGACTGGGTATAAGCCAGCCCCAGTAAACGCATGAAGCGCTTGGGATCGCGCCCCTCTCTTGCGAGACCGGCCAGTGCGACCCGATACAGGCTCTGCAGGAGGTCATCCACCTGTAAGCACTCGTCCTGAAGCTCTCGACGGCTCAACTCCCGATCCAGATGCTCCGTAAAAGGCGTAAGGAAACGCTCAAATACGGCCTGGATTAACTCTTTTTTCGAACCAAAATGGTAGTTTACCGCGGCCAGATTCACCCCGGCGGTGCTGGTGATAGTGCGCAGCGAGGTTTCAGTAAAGCCGCGCTCGGCAAATAGTACCTCGGCGGCATCCAGGATTCGCTTGACGGTTTCCAGCTGACTCATACCAATTCAAACCAACAATTAAAACGTTTGTTTAAGGGCCTGAGACTAGCATAGTCGGCACCAATTGGAACATCCGTCTCCCCTGCCCCAAAAGCGGTTTAGCCAGCCGCGCGCTTGTATCCACCGAAATTTGCCCTGGCGATCACAAAACATCCAGGGAATCCCGAAATCGCGACCTCCCGGATACCAAGCCGCCGGCACCGACACTAGATTGAATTTAAAGACTGAGGAAATTGCTCGAAACGGAACTTCGAAAGAGGCGCGGGATTTGCTGTAACAGCCGCTATTGATTCCTGAACCGGCCGCCGTGGTGGTGACGATGGCGATGGCGATGGGGACGGGATTTCATAGTAGCGCGGCAACAAAGGGCCCCTAACGATTGATAACGACAGGAGGGCCGCGCCATGGCCAGAATTGCTCCGGAAATTGGCAGCTGGTTCGAAAACTTCCAATCTGGTGAATTGTTTGAAGTGGTGGCAGTAGATCACCCCTCTCGCACCATTGAAGTTCAATACATCGACGGCGCACTGGATGAGATTGACTTTCTCAGCTGGCCGCGACTACCCGTGATTGGTGCAGCACCTCCGGAAGATGCCAACGCCGGATATGGAAGCCTCGCGCGCGAAATGCAGGATGATGAGGATGCCGGATTCAAAAGTCCCTTATTTTCGCCCGCACAAAGTGCCATCGACAAACTGGAAGGCGAGTCTTTTCCCGGGACCGATGAAAGTATTTAACTGAGGGGTAGAGATCCCATCAAATATCGCGCTCGCGAATATATTCCACGATGATCTCTGCCGCCTCCTCGACCGTGTCAACCAATTTGAACAGGTTCAAATCACCGGCATCGATGCATTCCCGGTCCAACACCGTTTCCATCAACCAGTCGATTAATCCCGCCCAGTAGCGCTTCCCTACCAGAACAATAGGAAAACGCCGGACTTTTTGCGTTTGTACCAGCGTCAGCGCCTCGAAAAGTTCATCTAGGGTTCCGTACCCACCGGGCATGGCGATAAAGCCAACGGCATGCTTCACGAACATGAACTTCCGCACAAAGAAATAGCGAAAGTGCAGGCTGATATCGAGATAGGGATTCGGCGTCTGCTCAAATGGCAATTCAATATTCAGGCCGATTGAGGCACCAGCCTGGGTAAATGCGCCGCGATTGCAGGCCTCCATAATCCCGGGGCCGCCGCCGGTAATAACCGGCACTCCTTCACTGGCAAGTAACTCGCCCAGGCGCACACCTTCCTGATATTCCACCGCATCTTCACGGAATCTTGCACTGCCGAAAACCGTCACCGCGCCCTTCAATGTAATCAGGCGCTCGATACCATCGACGAGTTCCGATTGAATTCGCAGCACGCGCCACGCTTCTGGCATTTTTGCGTCCAGCATATGCCTTCTCCTTATTGCCCGACTCCCCTTTTGGGGAACTGGATGCCCATACAACCTGAAAGCCGACAGGTACCCCAAGTCTAGCAGCTAGCCCACACAGTCCCCCGGAAGATTGCGTGCAAGAGAAATCTGTATATAATCCCAGCAACTGTATAAAAATACAGACAACAGGAAAGTGCGCATGACAAACCTTACCGCTCGCCAGGCTCAGGTACTGGAACTGATCAAAACGTATCTGGACGATACCGGATACCCACCCACCAGAGCTGAGATTGCCCAGGAGCTCGGTTTCCGCTCTCCGAATGCGGCAGAGGAACACCTCAAAGCACTGGCGCGTAAAGGCGCAATTGAAATGGTCGCCGGCGCCTCACGCGGTATCCGGATTCCAGACCACCAGAGCGGCTTGCCCATTGTTGGCCGGGTCGCGGCAGGTAATCCGGTACTGGCGGAAGAAAATATTGAAGAATATTGCGAGATCCCGGCGGAGTTTTTCCACCCACCGGCAGACTATCTGCTGCGGGTACACGGCATGAGCATGAAGAATGCCGGTATTTTTGATGGCGACCTGCTGGCCGTACAACGCACGGACAACATCCGCAATGGCCAGATAGTAGTGGCACGGATTGAGGATGAAGTGACCGTGAAGCGATTCAAGCGACGCGGCAACCAGGCAACCATCCAGCTGCTGCCGGAGAATGATGACTTTGATGTTATTCAGGTGGATATGCGTGACAAGAATTTCGCCATTGAAGGCCTGGCGGTTGGTGTGATTCGCCAGAATCCCTTTTAAGGCGCGCATTCACCATCTTCCAGACATAAAAAAACAGGGCCTCAAGCCCTGTTTTTTTATGCGTCTTTCACGGCGTTTGATACACGATTCGCCCCGTATCTTTCCGTTACAACCCGTTACAGCGGCCGAAATCACCGACACTGCGGGGTAGGTTTAAGCAAGTTCAGTGTACCGTGTGCTCGGTCACATCCACGTCTTCCTCGAAGGATTCCGGCTCTGCTTCCAGCTCATTCACATCCTGCACCGCCTCAATTCCCGCCTCCAGCATGGCGCGGGCAATGGCAATCTTGTGCTCACGCAAAAACTCGAGGCTCTCCGCTGAGAAATGAATACGCACCAGCGGGTCTCCCTTGTGACCAGCGCGTCGCAGCGCCACATCACCATTGGACAACTCGATGATTTCGTAGGTCTCAGAAGACATTCACTTCTCCAGTTACAGCATGATTTTCCGCCATTGTAACACAGGGGGAAGTGATTAATCTGCGGCGCCCACTGAAGGCGCTACCACTCTTCGCCTTGTACCCGCTGCCGCTGCACCAGCTCGGTAAGCCCCCGCAGCCAGCGATTGAGACACTCGGGGTCCACCGCAACCGGCATATCTTCCAGTTGCCGCACCGGAATCAGTGTCTGTACGCCCGCCCCTCCGTCAGGCCCCTGCCCGGCGCTAGTCGGAAGCTTCCAGAGCCCAATCCAAGCAACTGCCATCGGGTAGAACCAGCTATCCGGGTTTTCCGCCAGGCTCACCAGCTCGCCGACGTCCGCACTGAATTTGCCCCGGGCCGTCAGCAGGCTCTGTAGCGCCGCTGCGGATTCTGGCACCACACCAGTGCCCAGACCCAACTGGTGGGACTGCTCGCCGAGAAATGCACGATATGCCCGCCACAGTTGCAATAACGCCCCTTCCTGCAAAGCGGCTTGCAGGAGGGGGTTTTCGGTACTGCCCCGCTCATCCAGCGACTGGAGCAGAATCTGGCATTTGCGGAGGGCCGAGGCCACTGTGCCGGTATAGGGGTTGCTCAAGTACAGACCTACCCTTTAGGAACTTTCTTTAGGGGCTTTCTTGGCAGCCGCTTTTTTGGCAGGCGCCTTTTTAGCCGCAGCTTTCTTGGCCGGTGCCTTTTTCGCAGCCGCCTTTTTCGCGGGAGCTTTCTTTGCAGCAGCCTTCTTCGCTGGGGCTTCTACTTCCCATTTCCCGTTGTTGTAGAAGGCCTTCCAGCCCGTCGCTTTGCCCTCTTCCTCACTCTGAACATACTGTTCCTGGGTCTTGCGACTGAAACGGACCACCGTATCCCGCCCCTCGTTGTCTTCCGTGGGAGCAGAAAACAGGAAGCTGTACTTGGGATCTATCTCATCTTTGTGGGGCAGCAACTCCTTCACCAGAGGCGCACGTGTCTCCCGGTTTTTCGGGAACTGGCTTGCCGCCAGGAACAGGCCGGAAGCGCCATCCCGTAGGATGTAGGTGTCGTCGACTTTTTCGCAGGCGAGCTCTGGCATGGGCACCGGGTCCATTTTGGGGGGCGCCGGTTGTCCGCTTTTCAACAGTTTGCGGGTGTTTTTGCAGCTTTCATTGGTACAGCCAAAGTATTTGCCGAATCGGCCAGACTTCAGCTGCATATCACTGCCACATTTGTCGCACTCGATCAGCGGGCCATCATAGCCCTTGATCTTGAAGGTGCCCTTCTCCACCTCAAAACCATTGCAGTCCGGGTTGTTACCACAGATATGCAGTTTGCGGTGTTCATCCACCAGATAGCTGTCCATGGCGGTGCCGCACTTGCCGCAACGGCGCTTGTCGCGCAGCTGGCGAGTTTCTGCATCCTCGTCCTTGTCCGCATCCACCGCTTCTTCACCTGACACCAGGTTCATGGTGTTGGTACAGCGCTCTTTCGGCGGCAGCGCATAACCGGAACAGCCCAGGAAGACGCCGGTGGAGCCGGTGCGAATCTGCATATGGCGACCGCACTGGCTGCACTCGATATCCGTATCCGTCGGCGAGTTGCGGCGCATGCCGCCCTCTTTGTCCTGCGCCACTTCCAGTCGCTGGCTAAAGTCGGAATAGAACTCGTTAAGCAGGTCTTTCCAGCCTTTTTTGCCCTCTGCCACCGTATCCAGGGACTCTTCCAGGCTGGCAGTAAAACCGTAATCCATCAGGTTTTTGAAGCTTTCACTCAGGCGGTCGGTAACGATATCGCCCATTTTTTCCGCGTAGAAACGACGGTTTTCCAGCCGTACGTAGCCGCGATCCTGAATGGTGGAAATAATCGATGCGTAAGTGGACGGCCGGCCGATGCCGCGCTTTTCCAGCTCTTTAACCAACGCCGCTTCACTGAAACGCGCAGGCGGCTTGGTGAAGTGCTGCTTCGGATCCAGCTTTTTGAGGTTAAGCTTTTCACCCACTTTTATATCGGGCAGTACCAGATCTTCGTCTTTTTTGGACTGCGCCGGCGCCACTTTCAGGAAGCCGTCAAAGCGAATTACCCGGCCGCGGGTACGCAGCTCAAAGTCACCCGCCGTTACTACGACCGAGGTGGAAGTAAACTGGGCGGGCGTCATCTGACAGGCCACAAACTGCTGCCAGATCAAGGTGTACAGACGTTCAGCATCGCGCTCCATGCCGGACAGCATGTTCGGCTTTACCCGCACGTCGGATGGGCGAATCGCCTCGTGCGCTTCTTGGGCACCCTCTTTGCTGCTATAGCGATTGGGGTTTTCCGGCAAGTATTTATCGCCGTAGTTCTCACCAATAAATTCGCGCACGGAAGACACGGCTTCGGCACTCAAGTTGGTGGAGTCGGTACGCATATAGGTGATGTAGCCCGCTTCGTACAAGCGCTGGGCCATCATCATGGTTTTCTTCACGCTAAAGCCCAGGCGGTTACTGGCAGCCTGCTGTAGCGTTGAGGTAATAAATGGTGCACCGGGCTTGGAGCTGGTGGGCTTGTCATCCCGGGCGCTCACAGTGAAGTCGCTGGTCTGCAGCGCCTTCAGCGCGGCCATGGCCTGCTCTTCGTTAGTGGGCTTGAAGGCATCACCGGCCTGTTTTTTCACTTCCAGGCGCAGGGCGTCGGACTTGGCGGTTTGCGTGTCGGCAAACAGGGTCCAGTATTCTTCGGGAATAAACGCACGGATCTCACGCTCGCGCTCAACTACAAGACGCACCGCGACCGACTGCACGCGGCCAGCGGAAAGGCCGCGCGCGACCTTCTCCCACAACAGCGGGGAAACCATGTAACCCACGATACGATCGAGAAAACGCCGCGCCTGCTGCGCATTGACCCGATCAATATCCAGTGGGCCCGGGTCTTTAAAGGCTTCCTGAATCGCAGATTTGGTAATTTCGTTAAATACGACGCGACGATAGCGACTGTCATCACCACCAATTGATTCGCGCAAGTGCCAGGCAATGGCCTCCCCTTCGCGGTCCAAGTCCGTCGCGAGATAGATATGATCGGCATTGGCGGCGAGCTTGCGCAGCTCATCGACCACCTTTTCCTTGCCCGGCAGGATCTCGTAGTGGGCTTCCCAGTTGTGGTCCGGGTCGATACCCATGCGCTTGATCAGCTGCTCGCGGCTTTTCTTGCGCTTGTAGATCTCTTTGTCTTCCGGAGACAGCTTGCGGGTTTCCGCCGCTCTGCGAGCACGCTCTTTGGCATCCACCGGCTGTTTGCTGGAGGCGCCAGTAGGAAGATCCCGGATATGACCGATACTGGACTTCACGACAAAGTCCTTTCCGAGATACTTGTTGATCGTTTTCGCCTTCGCCGGCGACTCGACGATGACCAGTGATTTACCCATAAGCTTTTGATTTTTAATAAAAAATTTACTGCATTAGCACTTTCGGCAGCAGCCGGCTTTGGCAGTGCGCTGCGCGAATATATATGCTTCGCCCCCGGTGTGGTCAAGCAAGCGTCACAATTTGGTGACCAATTAGCCTGGGAAGTGAACCCCTGTGACCGGTAATTTGACCGTTGGTTCACCACATGCTGTGCACCAAAAGCAGCTACAAGAACTGCCTGCAGCCATCCCTTGACGCACCCCTCACTTCAACCTGCTCGCCCCCTCTAATAAAGAAGCACGAGCATCCGCTTGATCGCTAGAAACAGTAGACTACTTCTAGCTGGTAACCAGCGGACATTTCAGTCCCCCGACTTTCAGGAGGACTCGGAATCGCCACGCTGGGGCTGGCGAATCGCCTCTTCGATCACAGGCCGCAAGGACGCCAATGCCTCCTGGATTGCCTTGAATCCCGAATCGCCGCTGCGCTCCCGCCACTGCACGCCCAAGCCGCTGTCATTGGCGAATATCGCCGTTGCATCGGAAGGCAGCAGAGACACAAGCTCCTTCAGTGGCGACATTGCCGCCTCAGGAGGCTGCCGCCCCTTGCGCCAGTCCCAAAGCCCATCGAAATGCATTTCATGGGACATGCGCTGCAATTCCAGCCCCCACCCCGTCTGCAGGCGTCTCGGGTTGCGCCACTGGGAGAAATACACCGCGGCATTGCCTTGACCCTGCGATGCGGGCAAGGGTTGCATTTGCACCTTGAGGCCGGCACTTGCTGCACCCTGGCGCAGCTCTGCCAGTTTACGATCGCGGCTACTGGGTTTGAGCCACATAACCGGCCCGATCACCAGCGCAACGGCAAGTATGATAACGACGATAGGCACCCAACTGGCCATAACCTTTCCCTGTCGAATTGGTTGAATCTACGACTTTGCCGTTGCGTGGTTTCGGTAATTTGTTTCTGCGGTAAAAGCCCGGACCACGCAAAAAGGCACTGTTTTGCCCGATTGACGGCGACCGCCCATCGATGACAGGCGCGCATTTTTCCCTACTAGCCCGCGGTTGTGTCAAGTCCGTTTTTTTAAAGTAGACTCAAAGAGGCTTCGAGGCACAGCGCAATTAAAGCCGTGCCTCGCATGAAATTCACCCAAATTGCGGGAACACTATGGCAGGCTACAACAACATTCTGGTTGGACTGGACCTTTCTAAAGAATCCGCACAGGTACTGGATCGCGCTGCTCAGATTGCCGCCTGCAGCGGCGCGCAAATGAGCCTTGCGCATATCATCGAACCCCTGACGTTTGCCTATGGCGGCGATATTCCCATGGACCTCTCTGAAGTCCAGGAAGAGCTGCAAAACCAGGCAAAAGAGCAGTTGCGCAGGGCAGCAGCGGCACACCAGATCGCCACCGAGCGCCAGCATGTGGTGCTCGGGCAGCCGGCGACGGAGCTGCATCGGCTGGCGGAAGACACCGGGTGTGATCTGATCGTCATCGGCAGCCACGGCCGCCACGGGCTGGCACTACTGCTCGGCTCTACCGCCAATGGCGTACTGCACGGCGCCAGCTGCGATGTGCTTGCGGTGCGGGTGCACGCTCCCGAAGAGTGAGCAATTGCGTGACACTCTAATCGCCCAAATGAGCGTTTTGGCAGCAACGAAATACAACCTATTAAATCGAACTTAAAAAGGGGCGCTAATGCACCCCTTTTTTTCAACGAAAAACAGCGTGTTGGCCAGGTAGTTTCGACTACATACTGTCCAGCTCTGCCCAGCGCTCAAAGGCGACTTCCAGCGCCTGCTGCAACTCCGCCAGTTGCTGGAGTTTTGCCTGCACCAGGGCGTTTTCCTGCTGATAGAAATCTGGTGCAGCCATCGCTTCCTCCAGGGCCGCAATATCGTTTTCCAGTGTTTCTATCTGCCCCGGCAAGGCGTCCAGCTCCCGCTGCAACTTGTAACTGAGTTTTTTACTTTTGGGGGCTTTTACCGGCTCTGGCGCTGCACTCACGGATTCCTTTGCAGTGTCTTCCGCTTTGTCTTTCTTCCGCGACTTGAGCTGCTCTTCCGCGCTCAGGAAACGTCCACCTTGGCGCACGAAGTCCTGATAGCCACCCACGTACTCACGCACTACACCCTCGCCCTCAAAGGCCAGACAGCTCTCCACGACATTGTCCAGGAAGGCGCGGTCGTGGCTTACCAGCAGTACGGTACCGGGGAAATCGAGCAGCAGCTGCTCCAGCAATTCCAGGGTCTCTACATCCAGGTCATTGGTCGGTTCATCCAGCACCAGAATATTGGCGGGCTGGCTGAACAATTTGGCTAACAGTGCACGGTTGCGCTCGCCACCGCTGAGCGCACCTACTTTGGTTCTGGCCTTGACACCAGTGAAAAGGAAATCGCTCAGATAAGACATCACGTGGCGACTGCTGCCGCCCACGTCGATGTTTTCGCGCCCCTCGGCGATGTTATCAATCACCGTCATTTCGGGGTTCAGCACGTCCCGGCGCTGGTCAAAATAGGCAACTTGCTGCTTGGTGCCGAGTCGAATATCACCGGACTGGGGCTGCAACTCACCCAGCAACAACCGGATCAGGGTACTTTTACCCGCACCATTCGGGCCGATAAGACCGACCTTGTCACCGCGCATCAGCGTGAAATCCAGGTCGCGGACCAGCGGAATCGTCTCACCCTGCTCATTTTCAAAGCCGAAGGTAACACCCGTCATCTCCGCAACCAGCTTACCGGAGCGCTCACCGGAATCCAGTGACATCCGCGCCACGCCCTGGCGCTCCCTGCGCGATTGACGCTCCTTGCGCAGCGCCTGCAAAGCCCTTACCCGACCTTCATTGCGCGTGCGTCTGGCCTTGATGCCCTGGCGGTTCCAGGTCTCTTCCTGTGCCAGTTTTTTATCGAACAGGGCGTCGTTGCGCGCCTCTTCCTCCAGCAACTTTTCCTTTTCGCTCTGGTAGCGGTCAAATCCGCAGTTGAACACCCGCAGTATCCCGCGATCGAGGTCCCACACGGTGTTCGCCAGGCGTTCCGCCAGCGCGCGGTCGTGGCTGACAAACAAAAGTGCCCCGCGATAGCTGCCGAGAAAATTCTCCAGCCATTCCACGGCGGCAATATCCAGGTGGTTGGTGGGCTCGTCGAGAATCAGCAAATCCGGCTCGGTGACCAGGGCGCGAGCCAGGGCGGCGCGGCGCTGCCAGCCACCAGATAAATCGGAGACTCGAGCTTCTTCATCCAGGTCCAGGCGGTCCAGCACGCTGTCAATCTTGGCTAGTAACTCCCAACCGTGGGCGCCTTCAATCTTCGCCTGCAGGTCCGGGTTCTGGTTGTCCCGGTATTCCGCGAGCCAGCCGCCTACGTCACCGAGGCCTTCCGCGACATAGCGGTACACGGTGTCCGTGCAATCCTCGGGCAATGCCTGGTCCAGGGTGGCGAGGACGATCCCGGTCTGGCGTATGATCTCACCCTCATCCGGATCCCCTTTGCCTCCAATCAGGCTCAACAGGCTGGATTTACCCTCCCCGTTCCGGCCCACCAGACAAATACGATCTCCGCGCTCAACTTTGGCGTTGACGTGATCCGCCAGCACCTGAACGCCATAGCGTAAACAAACGCCATCCAACTGAAGCAACATAAATAACAACTACAATGGTTTTGGGTGAAAAAGGACATTTTACGCTTTATTCTCCGCCTCACGAATAAGCGATTTCTCAATCGGGTTTTTTAGTATGTCGATTGGCAGCACAGGACTCGCCGCTCTCCTGTCAGTATGCGCAATAGCCAGCCTCGCGATACCAGGGCTGGCGCTGGCTCAACACACGCCGACGGCCGACGCCGCAGCCCCCCAACTGGCGGTGGCAGACGTTAAAACAGCACCCGCCAGGCAGAAAAAAGAAAGCAAGGATATCAAAGAGGCGGAAGCCGCCGTGGCCCAGCGGGAAAAACTGCAGCAAGCCAGAATGGCCATCGCCCACAATGATCAGCGGCGCCTGAATCAGCTAAAGAATGAGCTGAGCGACTACCCCCTGCTCCCCTACATCGAATACTGGGCGATCAGCAAAAACCTCGCGCGCCTGCCCTACGATGATATTGACCGATTCCTTGAAAAATATGACGGCACCGCCATTGGCGACTGGATGCGCGTGCGGGTACTGCGCGAACTGGGCGGCCGTGAGCGTTTTAGCGCCTACCTGAAGTACTACCGCCCGGAGCAAATCAAGCGCACCCAACTGCGCTGCTACTACGTCGATGCCCTATCCCGACACGGTGACAAGCAGCAAGCCTATGAAATGATTGAAGCGCTGTGGACCGTAGGCGCCTCGCAACCCAAAGAGTGTGACCCGGCTTTTAGCCGCTGGATGAAAGATGGCGGGCTCACCCCGGCACTCGCGTGGAAGCGGCATGCGCTATCAGTGCAAGCCGGCAATCTGGACCTCGTGGGCTACATCGCCCGCAAACTGGACAAAGGCGCAGCAAATCGCGCGGAGTTAATGCGCAATGTGTATCGCAAGCCGGAGCAAATCCTCAATTACGACCGTTTTATCAAAGATGACGCCGAATACCGCGACATCGTCGCCATCGGCCTGAATCGGCTGGCCTCAAGGGAGCCTGACAAAGCCAGCGAGGCCTGGCAACGCTACAGCGCCAGCTACCTGTTTTCCAATGAAGAGCGCGACAAATTCCTGCGGCACCTGGCCCTGCAGTACGCCCGCCAGGACGACCAGACAGGCCTGGAGAAGCTGATCAAGTCCCACCCGAGCTTCTACGATCAACGCACCGCCGAGTGGCTGATCCGGCAGTCTCTGCGGGGAATGGACTGGGCGCAGGTGGAATTCTGGATAGACCAGCTCCCCAAAGACGACCAGAACCTGGACCGCTGGCTTTACTGGAAAGCCCGCGCCATCAATGAACAGAACACCAAGAAAGATCCCCAGCGCCAGGCGCTGGCCGACAAGCTGTACCAAAAAGCGGCGGCGGAGCGCAGTTATTATGGCTTTCTGGCATCGGACACCATTGGCAAGGAGTACAGTTTTGTAGACCGCCCGGCGCCGATTACGCCCGAACTGGTGGATGCCGTTGCCAACCGTGCGGATATGCAGCGGGCCAGAGAGTTACAGGCGATTGGCGAGTTTTACCACGCGCGGCGTGAGTGGGATTACGCCACCGAGAAAATGACCACAGAAGAACTGATGACCGCAGGCAAGATCGCCAGCTCCTGGGGCTGGTATCACAAATCCATTCAGTCCATTCTCGCGGCAGACTACCTCGACGACCTGGAGCTGCGCTTCCCGCTGGCATTTTCGGACATTGTTACCGATGTCGCCAAACGCATGGGTAAGAAAACCGCTCTGGACTCTTATCTCGTGCTGGCGGTGGCCCGCCAGGAAAGCCATTTCAGCCATGATGCCAAATCCCACGCAGGCGCTATGGGTCTGATGCAGTTACTGCCCTCCACCGCCGAAGCAACAGCGCGCAAAGCGGGCGTGCCCTACCGGCGCAGCTGGGACCTACTGAACCCGGATACCAACATCAATCTGGGCGCCTTTTACCTGAACTCGTTACTGAACCGCTTCGACAACAACCGTTTCCTAGCCGCAGCCGCCTACAACGCTGGTCCTACCCGGGTATCCGGCTGGCTCAAGGACACGGACAAAAAGCTGCCGTTTGATGTATGGATTGAAACCATTCCCTACAGCGAAACCCGCAAGTATGTGCAGAACGTATTGTCCTACTCGGTGATTTACGCCTATCGCAGCGGCGACAAATCAACACTACTGCGGAAAAACGAAGCGGAAGCGCGACTCTGAGCCCGGCCCAGCGGCCGGGCAAATATGAAAGGATTGACGGTGGTGAGGTGGAGAAATGCTGAGGAGAAGAAATACAGAGATGAAGAAATGAATAGGGAAGAAAAAAGCTAAGAATCGGCAGCTCAGGGTTTGCTGATCCGGTCCCCGAGCCACTGCTCAAGTTCACTGGCAGTAAACGGCCAACAGAGCACATCCGTTACATCCCCCAGTCCTACCACCGGGATACTCCAGCCGAACAGGCGGGACAATTCCGCATCGTCCGCGATATCCACCGGCACAAGCCGCAACTGGAATGGCTCCAGTAACGGCCAGATTTCCACCTTGGCCTTCTCACACAGACTGCAGCCAAGGGTGGTATAGAGAATCAATGTGCGATCTGTCACAGGGCGAGTTCCACTCAATCAGGGGACCTAGAGCATACCCTGCGCTTGGGCCCAGAAATAGCCGGCCACCGCAGCCCCAGCCACAATCGCGCACACCCAAATCCAGCGGCTCCAGCCGGCAGACTCGGTATAGGCAGGATTCACTACTGCATGCTGGTAACCGTTATTAGTGGAACCCGGTGCGCCGCCTATTGCAGGTGCCTTGTCGCTACCGCGGGCCCGCTGTATCGCCTGTCCAAGCGCCGCGCTCTGCTGCGCCGCATCCGGCAATGACACCGCCTGGCGCACGGTCGTTTTGTCCAGATCGTCGGCCGGGCCCACAACACTGAAGCTGAGGCTGTCAAAGCGCAACTCATCGCCCCGGCGCACTCGGCTCTCGGTGACCCGCTGATTGTTCAGGAAGGTGCCATTGGCCGACCCCAGGTCCACCACAAACAGCAGGCCTTCACGCACTTCAAGACGTGCGTGCCGACGCGACAGGTGGGACATCGAAAAGGTGAGATCGCAATCGTCCGAACGCCCCACAACGCTGGTCTCGCGCACCGGGAAGACCCGACCAACAATCGCCGGATGATTCGCCCGCAGCGCCCAAGACACATTGGACGCGGCACCCGCCGCCTTCATTCGGGTAATTTTGGGGTCAATCACCGCCAGTGTGCGGCCGCCAAGCTGCACCCGGTCATTCCGCTGCAGAGGGCAACTTCCCTCGACCGCCTTGCCGTTTACCGACACCTGCCCCTTGCCCGCAAGGTTGTGCAGTACGAGCTCTTCGCCCTCCACATGGATCTCGGCGTGGACTTTGGCGATCGCGGCGTCAGCCAGCGTCAGGTCGCACTGACTGGCCCGGCCGATTGTGACCTTGGGTGCCACCAGCCACACACTTTGGCTGGCATCTTTCACGTCACAAAGTTTTAGCATTGTCTAGGCTTCCTTGATTGCGCGCGACAGCGTACAATTTTTAACCAAAGGCAGTTTTACGATCCCTGCCGAATCTTTCAGTGAGCCCAATAAGAGCCCGTGGCCCCTTGATATTTGAGGCTCAGGTGTTGGAGAGCGTGCGGAGAAGTTTATCACGGGCATTTTCGTTAGCCTGTGATTCGGTTTGCAGCTTACAATGCCCACAGGCTCTAGTATGTGAAGTGTCGGACGCCGCATGGAATTTCGCGGTCGTGCACTTTCGACAATAATGACAGGTAACAGGTAGTTGCATACCAGTGAGTGAAGCCAACGTACGGGAACGCCCCAGTGGCGTGAGCCAACCCGCCGTCAGCGTAACGAAGCGCAGTGCGGGAGCCACCCATGCCGGATATCGCCGGGATCAGAACGAGGATGCGTTCTGGGGCGACGAGACCCGGGGCGTCTGGGTGGTCGCGGATGGGCTTGGCGGCCATCAGGCCGGTGAAATTGCCAGCCAGACCGTCGTCGAAGAGATACAGCGTTCCTCAGCCACCGACCGCCATTACGAACAGGCGCTCAGACGAGCACACGCCCTGCTCGTTGGTGACGAGAACAGCGCAACCGCCATGGGCACCACCGCGGTGGTGGTCGCCGAAGACGGCAATTACTTCCATATATTCTGGGTGGGTGACAGCCGGGCTTACCTATGGACACCTGCCAGCGCAGATGCGGTAAATAGCCCCCACGATGACCCTCACCACGCCGACCAGCACGGAACACTCAAACAGCTGACGGTGGATCACTCCTATGTCCAGATGCTGGTAGATTCCGGGGCCATCAATCAGCAGGAAGCCGCCAGTCACCCCAACCGCCACGTCATTACCCGTTGCATCGGCGGCTCCACTAACCCGAGCCTCGAAATTGATCGCGCCTCTTTTTCCTGGAACCCCGGGCAAAAGCTGCTGCTGTGCAGCGATGGACTCAGCAACGATGTGACTGCCGCAGAAATTTGCCAGGTACTCGCCACCAACACCGACAACCAGCGCGCCAGCGAACTGCTGATTGCCGCGGCACTAGATGCCGGTGGTCGCGATAACATTACCGTGCAGGTGATCAGCTCCCCAGACAGCGCGAGCGAAGATAAAGATTCCGAAAACCGGAACTCCCGCACACAGCGCCGGCAACCTACGTCCCGGCAATCCAATCCGTTCGCGGGCACACTTGCTGTGAGAATCGCTACACTTGCGATTGTTTTTTCACTCAGTGTTTACGCAGCCTGGCAGCTGCTGAACGGATAGATTAGGGACAAGCTCGAATGGAAGTTGTCAGCAGCGGCGCCGCCTCGCTGGAGATTCCCGGCTACCAGATCCTGAAGAAAATCAATCAGGGCGGCATGTCCACGGTTTACCTGGCAACCCAGCGCAGCATGGGCCGCCAGGTGGCACTCAAAGTCATGTCGCCGGTGCTGAATGCGGATCCGATTTTCAGCGAGCGCTTCCAGCGTGAGGCCAATATTGTTGGCCAGCTTTCCCACCCCAACATCGTTGCCATTCACGATATTGGCCGTTACCGCAGCCTCAATTACATCGCCATGGACTACCTCCCTGGCGGCTCCGTTGCCGATGCGCTGACCAAGGGCGCTATAGAGCCATTAGAAGCACTGCACATTACCCGTCAGATCGCCATGGCGCTGGATCACGCCAGCAACAAGGGTTATGTGCACCGGGATTTAAAACCGGAAAATATTCTGTTTCGTGAAGATGGCTCCGCCGTTCTCACCGACTTCGGCGTAGCCCGCGCGGTGGCGCGCACCACCCGTATGACCAATACCGGTATGGTTGTTGGCACGCCGCACTATATGAGCCCGGAACAGGCTCGCGGCGCCGCCGTGGATGGCCGCGCTGACCTCTACAGCCTGGGGGTGGTGTTCTACGAAATGCTCACCAGTGCAGTGCCCTTCCAAGCCGAGGAAGCGGTCGCCATCGCCATCAAGCACCTGACCGACCCCATTCCCCGCCTGCCCGCCCGCCACTCCCTGTACCAGGGGCTGATCGAGCGATTCCTGGCGAAAGATCCGGAGCACCGGTTTCAGCGCGGCCTCGATGTGGTGGACGCCATCGACCAGCTGCTCGCGGCACTGGATGGAAAAACTCCCACTTCCACCACCAAGCTGAACAATACCTCAGTGCGGGTTTCCAGCCTGTTGCGCGCCCTGCTGATGACCCTTTATGGCACACTCAGTGACCGCCTGAGCGCCGCCTGGGCCCGCTGGCGCCACCAGCCGCTGCATGAACAGAATCCCCGCGCCGAGCAACAGACCATTATGCGCATTCAGCAGGTAATGCAGCAGCAAGTGGCGCCGGTGAAACGCCGGTCCTGGTTATTTGCGGGCATGCTATGCGTTAGCCTGACGCTCGTTTGGGTGCTCTTCAGTTTGTTTAGCCAAAAATTCCAGTGGCAGACCGAGCCCGGCCTGGTCAAGGATGCCGTGGGCATTACCTCGCAAATCCTGTTGCCAGAGCCGGCACCTGCGCCCCAAGAAACTGTCGCGAAAATTCCCGGGCCTGTGGTGCCCGCGCATTCATCCGCTGCAACTGACCGCAGCGATACCCTCGCCAACCAGTTGCGCCCCATCCTCAGAACACAGGATACGGGCCGGGAAGCTGGCCGCGAGGAAAATGGCCGCGCTGCCGCCGCTCAGCCGGCAACGCCCACATCCGTAGACACACCCGCGCAAATCACGGACGCGAATACGCCCGGCGCCGCCACCACAATAGTCCAGGCAGACCCCCGGACGCCGAAGGAAACACCAGAAGAAACGCCACCCAGTTACGCACTGAAGGTTTCCGTGCAGCCCGGCGATGCCCGCATTCGCATCATGAACATAGTGCCGCGCTACTCGCCCGGCATCTCGCTGGAACCCGGGCGCTACGATATCGAGGTGAGCAAACCCGGCTACAGCACCCTGCGGCGCTGGATCGAAATCGACTCGGCCGACGTTAACCTCGCGGTGCAACTGGAACGAAAATACTTCCCCGGCAGAAGCTTTCAGTCCCCGCTGGAGTCCGGTGGCCAGGGACCAGAGATGGTGGTGGTGTCTCCTGGGAGTTTCACCATGGGCAGTAAAGGTCGCCCGTTTACCAGTCCGGAACACAAAATTACGATCAGCCGTCCCTACGCCATCGGCGCCCATGAAATCACCTTCAATGATTACGACCGCTACGCCAAAGCCACGGGGCGCTCGCTGCCCAGCGATGAAAATTGGGGCCGCGGAACCCGACCAGCAGTCAATGTCAGCTGGCAGGACGCACGGCGCTACGCCCAGTGGCTAAGTGAACAGACCGGCCAGAAATACCGGTTGGCCAGTGAAGCAGAATGGGAATTTGCCGCGCGTGCCGGCACCAACACGCCCTTCTGGTGGGGTAGTGGTAGCGCCAAAGGCAAGGCCAATTGTCGCCGCGGCTGCGCCAGTGAATTCAATACGCTGTTTTCCACCGCGAGTGCACCGGTAGGCAACTACAAGGCGAATGATTTTGGGGTATACGATACCGCTGGAAACGTGGCTGAGTGGGTGCAGGATTGCTTCCTCGGCGACTACACCAATCACCGCAACGATGCCCGCCCGGTACAGCTGAAAAACTGTGAACTGCGGGTAGTACGCGGTGGCTCCATGCGCGAGCCGTTGCGCAATATCAGTTCTGATTACCGCACAGGCCTGACTGATCAGGCGAGTTCAAAAGAAGTGGGCTTCCGCCTGGTGATGGATCTGTAAAGATCCTTTCCAGAGGTTCCCAGAGCCTTCCAGATCGCTCCAGAACTCTTCCCAATGGCGCCGCTAGCCGGCGCCACGCCCTCCTACTACTTTGCCGTAATTTCCCACACATTGTGGATCTTGGGGTTGCGCTGAAAATCCTTGTCCAACAGTTTGCTCGAGAGGTTTTCAACCGCAAACTCGGCACTCACCTCAGCATCCATTTTAAAACTGCGCAAATTGTTGGAAAACAGCAGCGTGCCACCGGGTCGCAGCAGTGCCATACACTGTCGGATCAAATCCCCATGATCCCGCTGGATATCCAGCACGCCGCGCATTTTCGCAGAATTGGAAAAGGTCGGCGGGTCGAGGAAAATCACATCGTACTGACCGCGACGGTTTTGCTGCGCCGCCTCCAGCCACTGCAGGCAGTCGGCCTCGATCAGCTGATGGCGGTAGG
This sequence comes from Microbulbifer sp. CAU 1566, assembly GCF_023156515.1. Lineage (NCBI taxonomy): Bacteria > Pseudomonadati > Pseudomonadota > Gammaproteobacteria > Cellvibrionales > Microbulbiferaceae > Microbulbifer > Microbulbifer sp. CAU 1566. The sequence continues at coordinate 53,281 of NZ_JALNMG010000003.1, forward strand.
GATCCAGCCCGTTCTGGCGGAAATTCCGCTGTGCCCAGGCCTGGTAGGTTTTGGACAGATCGACACTGGTGCTTTCGGCACAACCGCCCTTCGCTGCCTGCACCGTTGCGGTGGCGGTGTAGCAGAACAGGTTCAGCAGTTTTTTGCCCTTCGCCAGCTTGCGCAGGTAATTGCGCACCGGGCGGTGATCCAGAAACAGCCCGGTGTCCAGATAATCCCACAGATTGATTTCCAGCTCGGCGCCGTACTCGCTCACCCAGAATGAGGAAGAGCCTTCACCGCGCTTCTGGTACTGACTACCACTCTCCTTGTGACTGTGGCGGCGACGTTCTTTGATGGACACGTTGCGCGCCGGCAAATCCAGTACCGAGCGGCAGGCACGCACCAGATCGGCCAGTCGCCCGCGTGCTTTTTCTTCCGGAATACTCGCCGGTGCGCGGTACTCCTGGATATGCGCGTAGATCTGCCCTTCCAACGAGCGGTACACATCGATGGCCGCAGAGAACTCCGGCAGATCCGCATCGTACAAACGGTAATTTTCTATCCCGTTTTTGCTCGCCCACTTGCCAGTGGTGCGTAGATTTTTTTGTAGCCGATTGGCCACCATCTGCGCTTCTTCAGACAGTTTTGGCCGGGCTTTTTCACCTGCCCCACTCTCCCCTGCACTCGGTTGCTGGTGAATTTCAAACAACAACAGCTGACTGGGAATACTGCCATTAAACAGTTTGTACTGTTTGTGGGAGCGCAAATTGGTGGAGTGGCACAGTTCCGGGTTGCCGGTAAAAATAGCCGCCTTCCAGCCGCCGAATTCCTGCTTCAACTGGCGCCCCAGCTCCGCATAGGTTTCCCGCAGCTCTTCCAGCTCACCCAGGCGCTCACCGTAGGGTGGGTTGGTAATAATCAGTCCGGGATTAACCTGCGTATGGCTGGGTACTTTAAACGCGGCCACCGGACGGCAGCTGACGCGCACATGCTTTTCCAGGCCCGCGCGGGCAATATTGGACTCTGCCGCAAACAGCACTTTGGCATCGGCATCGTATCCGCGGATTTCGGGGAGGGTTTTTGCCAGTCCGGCTACCCGGCGCTGAAGTGCCTCTTCCCGCAGCGGCAGCCAGAGGTCACTTTGATGATTGAGCCAGCGCTCGAAACCGAAGCTCTCACGCATCAGGCCGGGCGCGACATCCGCGGCCATCAGTGCGGCCTCAACCAGAAAGGTCCCGGAGCCGCACATGGGATCCAGCAATGCTCCGCCCTCGGCGGCAATTTTCGGCCAACCGGCACGTATCAGTAGTGCCGCCGCCAGGTTTTCTTTCAATGGCGCAGCGCCAATATGAGTGCGGTAACCGCGGCGGTGCAGGCTGTCGCCGCAGAGATCGACGGCAATCTCGAGGTTGTCCCGGTGCAGCCGCAGCATGACCGACAGATCAGGATCCCGCTTGTCCACATCCGGTCGCGCGCCGGTCGCCTGCCGCAGCCGGTCGACGATTGCGTCTTTGGCTTTCTGGGCGCCAAACTGACTGTTGCGTATCTCACTGTTGGTGCCGGAAAACTGCACCCAGAGTACTCCAGTGGGACTGATGTGCTCCTCCCAGGGGATATCCACTACCGCCCGGTAAAGCCCCTCGGCATCCGCGATACGGGACTGCCCCAGATTCAGCAACACCCGGTTGGCGAGACGACTCCACAGGCATACCCGGTAGGCCAGGGTCAGATCCCCGGTAAATCGCACGGCGGCAGGTTGCTCTCGCTCAACCAATGCCCCCAGGGTGCGCAGCTCGTCGGCGACCAGGTTTTCCAGGCCTTTGGGACAGGTAGCAGTAAATTGGTACTTGGCAGTCAAAAAATAAATCTCTATCAGGGTGAAAACGGCTATTCTGGCAAAACGCTCACGGGCATTCTGGCCATGCCAGCATCAGGTGGCGCAAGCATACCTTAATCCGGGATCGCATTCCCGAACTCTTCCGATTGCGGCAACACTGCTCGACTCGCTATACAAATCCCGCCTTTCTAGACAAATTTCTAGACAAATTTCGCCTATAGCGAGCCTTTTTCAGAAAAATTCGATCGTTCAGGATCTGGCGCGAATCTGATTTACTGAGTCGCAGTTGGTGAGCCTCTCATCAATTCTCGGTGAGTCCCTTCTCCAACGGCGACTTCCACAATAAGCTGGAATTCGCAGAGGGGGAAAATTATTGATCCAATCGCCACATTAGGGGGAGATAGGGATCAACAGTTGATCGCGAGAACATCGCAAACAGATCGAGGTGCCATATCTATGAAACGCCAAAAACGTAATCCCAACGATAGAGCTTTCCACAAAGGTTACGTTGCTGCCACTGAGGGCAGAAATCACGATAGTTGCCCCCATGAAAACGGGGCCTTGCATCAGGAGTGGGTAAACGGCTGGCGCCAAGGGCGACAGGACTACTGGAGCGGATTCGGGCGCGCAGCGCAGGCACAGCGCATCGCCAATATGTAAGCCGCTCGCCGGCAATCAGCCAATAGTTACAAGTAGCCGATAGCTACAAGAAAAAATCCCGGGTATTTCCCGGGATTTTTGTATCAACCAAACTGCGTCACCCGTATCAGGATTACGCCTTGACGACTCGCCCCCGGTGCAATTCAGCGATGGCCGCTGCCGCCTCGTGAATCACCTCGGGTCCGCGATAAATAAATCCAGAGTAAATCTGCACCGCCGTGGCGCCCGCACGGATTTTATCCGCGGCAGATTCGCCATCAAAAATTCCGCCCACGCCGATAATCGGGATTTCCCCTTTTAGCTCGCCGGCCAACTTGCGAATCACTTCGGTGGAGCGCTCGGTCAGCGGGCGACCGCTCAACCCACCCTCTTCCGCGCCGTGTTCCAGGTTCTGCACGGAGGATTTATCGATGGTGGTATTTGTCGCGATGACGCCATCGATATTGTTGTCACGCAGGGTTTTGGCAACATGAGCGATGGCATCGTCATCCATATCCGGAGCGATTTTCACTGCCAGCGGTACATAGCGATCATGGCGCTTGGCCAGTTGTTGCTGCTTCTCTTTTAACGCATCGAGAAGCTGGCTCAGGCTATCGCCGAACTGTAAGTCCCGCAGGCCTTTGGTGTTGGGCGAAGAAACATTGGCGGTGATGTAATCCGCGTGGGCGTACACTTTCTCCATGCACAGGCAGTAATCGTCCGCCGCCTTCTCCACCGGGGTATCGAAGTTCTTGCCCACATTAATGCCCAGCACGCCGGAATAGCGCCGGTGTTTGACCCGCTCCAGCAGGTAGTCCACACCTTCGTTATTGAACCCCATGCGATTGATGATCCCTTCTGCCTCTGGCAGACGGAACAAGCGCGGCAACGGATTGCCGGGCTGCGGACGCGGGGTGACCGTTCCCACTTCGACAAATCCAAAGCCGAGCGCACCAAACCCATTAAACGCCTGCGCGTTCTTGTCGAGACCTGCGGCTAGGCCTACCGGGTTGGGCAGGGTCAGCCCCATCAGCTCAACCGGGTCATCCGGTACTGACTTGCTGAATAGCGACATGAGCCCCAGGCGCTCGGCCGCCCCAATGGCATCAATAGAGAGGTGGTGGGATCGCTCCGGATCCAACGCAAACAGGGCTTTGCGCAAGTGCTGGTACATGGGCTTCCTATTCTTTAACGCATTCGTTACGCATTTCGTGTGTGTCCCGAAAGGACATCGGTACGAATTTGGGCCATACAAAATTGGCGGCCCGCTAAAGCGAGCCGCCATATTGTACGGACTTCCGGACTGAATTTCTCAGTCGGATTACCGGCCCGGATACGATTAGGCCAGGGTTTCCTGATCTGAAGTCGCGTTCGCCAGGTACATCAGCTCACGCAGGGCCACGGTAAACATGGCGAAATCACCCTGAGGAGAAGACTTCAGTTCCTTCATCAGGCTCTCCCAGCGCTGGATGGGTTGCGCCATGACGTCTACCCAACGGCTTACCGCACTGTCCACATCCAGGCCATCGTCTCCCGCAAGGCGCAGAATGTGAATGGCGAGCTTGGACAGCTGGCTGTCCAGGTCATCCATGCTGGTTTCCCGCGCCTGAGACTGCCAGAAGGTTTCCGCCGGCAGGTCGATGATCTGGTTACCGAACCAGTAGAGTCCCAGCTTGTCCGCCAGGGCAAAGTAGGTTTTGGCCACCTCCTCCACCGGGCGATCACTGACCTGTGCCGACTGGGAGATACCCAATGCCGAGAACAGATAGGTCGGCGATGCCGCGAGCAGCGCCAACTGCTCTGGCACTTTCGCTGCGAGCAGCTGATCGTGGCGGGACTGCCACTCACGCAGGGGTTCGCCACTCAGCACCTCTGGCAGTGCGCGAATAACCCGCTGTACGGAATCCTGGAACAGGTCGCGCTCTTGCGCCGGATCCAGATCACCGCGGCGGTTGCGCACAAACCAGCGCGTCGCGCGGCGCACCCGACCGATCATGGAGTTCATCAACTGCAGCTGCAGATCCGCCGGTACCTGATAGTCCAGTGCCGCCACGCCGTCCTGGAATTCCTGCATCAGGTAAACATCACGGGCGCTGATATAAGCCGCCGCAATGGTGTCGATATCCGCACCGGTAGCACCACTGATGCGATGGTAGAAAGTAATCCCCATGCTGTTGACCATTTCATTGGCCACCTGGGTGGAGACAATTTCCCGGCGCAGCTGGTGGTCGTAGACCAGCGCTTCGTAGCGCGCTACCAGGGTGGGTGGGAAGGCGGAAACCACCGCTTCCTGAACGCGCTCATTGTCAATGATGTGCGCGTTCAGCAGCTCTTCTTTGAGCTTCACTTTTACATAGGAAATCAGTACCGAGAGTTCCGGGCGGGTCAGGTATTGGCCTTTGTTCTGACGCTCGGAGAGGGTTTCATTGTCAGGAATGAATTCCAGTGCGCGACGCAGTCGACCTTCGCTCTCCAGCGCGTTGATCACGCGGCGATATTCATCAAACCGATCGCCCACCTGGTAGCTCGCCACACTCAGGGCGCGAGTCTGGTTGTAGTTGTTGTCCAGCACCAGTTCGGCTACCGACTCGGTCATCTCCTCCAGCAGCTGGTTGCGCTGCTTGCTGGTGAGGTCGCCATTGGCCACCACCTTGTCCAGCAGGATCTTGATGTTTACCTCGTGGTCCGAGCAATCCACGCCGCCGGCATTGTCGATAAAGTCGGTGTTACAGCGACCGCCATTCAGGGAGAACTCGATACGGCCGCGCTGGGTCATGCCCAGGTTGCCGCCCTCGCCAAACACTTTGCAGCGCAGCTGATTGCCATTCACCCGCAGGTTGTCGTTGGACTTGTCACCAACCTGAGCGTGGCTCTCGCTGCTGGCTTTGACATAGGTGCCAATACCGCCGTTCCAGATCAGGTCTACCGGCGACTTGAGCATGGCACTGATCAGTTCGTTCGGCGTCAGCTGGTCCTCGGAAATTCCGAAGGCCTGCTTCATTTCCGGGGTAATTTTCACGGATTTGGCACGGCGCTCGAAAATACCACCGCCCTTGGAAATCAGGCTGAGGTTGTAATCGGTCCAGGCAGAGCGCGGCAGTTCGAACAGGCGCTTGCGCTCCACAAAGCTGCTGGAGGCATCCGGGTTGGGGTCGACAAAGATATGCAGGTGGTTGAAAGCACCTTTCAGGCAGATATGTTCAGACAGCAGCATGCCGTTGCCGAACACATCGCCGCCCATATCACCAATGCCAATCACCGAGAAATTTTCCGCCTGTACATTCACGCCCATTTCGCGGAAGTGACGCTGCACAGAGACCCAGGCACCGCGCGCGGTAATGCCCATTTTCTTGTGATCGTAGCCGTTGCTGCCACCAGAGGCGAAGGCATCGCCCAGCCAGAAGTCGTATTCCGCGGCAATGCCGTTGGCGATGTCGGAGAAGGTAGCCGTGCCCTTGTCTGCGGCGACAACCAGGTAGGGGTCGTCCTGGTCACGACGAATAACCCGCGGCGGCGGGATGACTTCGCCATCTTTCAGGTTATCGGTGACATCCAAAAGACCGCGGATGAAGGTTTTGTAGCAGTTGATACCTGCCTCGATCAACGCCTCGCGGCTGTTGTCAACCGGCGGTTTGCGTACCACGAAGCCACCTTTGGCACCGCTGGGCACGATCACTGCGTTCTTCACATTCTGGGCTTTCACCAGCCCCAGCACCTCGGTACGGAAATCTTCCAGCCGGTCAGACCAGCGCAGGCCACCGCGGGCCACTTTACCGCCGCGCAAGTGTACGCCCTCGACTTGCGGCGAGTAGACGAAGATTTCAAATTCCGGGCGCGGTTCGGGAATATTCGGAATATCCCGCGGGCTGAACTTGATGGAGATGTAATCCTTGGGCTGATCGTTCTCATCCAGCTGGAAGAAGTTGGTCCGCAGGGTTCCGCGAATCAGCTCCAGATAACGGCGGATCACCTGGTCCTCGTTGAGGTTGTCTACCGCATCCAGGCCATCGTGAATCTTCTTGATCAGGCGCTCGACCCGGGACTGATCCTGGCGATCGGCGGAATTGATGCGCGGGTCAAACATGGCGCGGAACAGAGCCACCAGGTTACGCGTAATCTCCACATGGTTGGCCAGGGTCGCAGCAATATAGGACTGGCTGGCACTGAACTTGGTCTGCTTCAGGTAGCGGGCGTAGGCGCGCAGCATGGACACTTCGCGCCAGTTCAGACGTGCGGCGAGTACCATCCGGTTGAAGGCATCGCTCTCGGCCACGCCATCCCAGATTGCGGCGAAGGCATCCTGGAACAGGGAGCGGGAGGCCTGGGCGTCGACGCGGGTTGGCAGGCCGAATTCCAGGTGGAACTCGTGCATCCACACATCCTGCTGGCCGCGGGGACGAATGGTATAGGGGAACTCGCCCATCACCCGCAGGCCGAGGTTTTCCAGTACCGGAATCACATCGGACAGGGTCAGGCCGCTGCCCCAGTTGAATACCTTGAAGCGCAGACTGCCAGGCTCGGCTCCAACCGGCTGGTAGAAACTCATGGCCACACGGTGATCGGCGCTGATCTCCTGAATCAAGGCCACATCCTGTACCGCGATACGAGGCTCGAAGTCCTCGCGGTAACCCGCGGGGAAGGCCTGACCGAAGGTACTGATCAGGCGGCTGCCCTGCTCCTCACCGTGGGATTCAATGAGGGATTTTTGGAATACGTCTTCCCAACTGCGGGTAATGTCCACGATTTGCGCCTCCAGTCGCGCTACATCAAAGTCCACCGGCTCATTTGGATCCACCCGGAACACAAGGTGTACCCGGGCGAGAATGGATTCGGAAAAATAGGTCGTAAAATCGGAGTCCAGCGCGTGAATGGTTCTCGCGATGCGATCGCTGATCTTTTCGCGCACCTCACTGTTGAATTGGTCCCGCGGCACGTAAACCATGGCGGTAACGAATTTGCCAAACGGATCTTTGCGCATAAACAGGCGCAGACGTGCGCGCTCATTCATGGCGAGCACGCCGAGGGTGGTATCGAACAGCTCTTTGGTGCTGCTCTGGAACAGCTCGTCCCGCGGGAAGGTGTCCAGTACCCGCTTCAGCGCCTTGCCATCATGACTGGTGGGAGACAGACCGCTCTGCTCCATCACCGAGGCCAGCTTGCGGCGGATGATGGGGATTTTGGCCGGGCTCTCGGTGTACACCGGTGAGGTGTAGAGCCCCATAAACGCCGACTCCCCGATTACCTCGCCTGCGGAATCGTAACGCTTGATGCTGACGTAATCCGAATAAGCAGACCGGTGTACCCGGGACTTGACGGAAGACTTGGCAAACGTCAAGAAGTTGGGGCCCTGGTAGAACTTCTGCTTGCCCTCATTGAAGGCATACTCCGGTGTGGGCTCTGCGGGTTGCTGCAGGTTTTTGAAGATCCCCAGGCGGCGGTTCTCCACCTCGCACAGGACCTTTTTATCGCCTTGCTGGCAGAATTCGTATTCGCGGTAACCGAGGAAGGTGAAATTGCCATCCCGCATCCACTGCAGGAAAGCCGCGGCCTCTTCGAGATTGGCCTCGTTATCGGCGATGCTGGCATGCAGCTGGTCTTCCATTGCAGCGCAGGTGTCCAGCATCGGCACATAATCGTCGACCGCCAGCTCCACATCGCCGAGGATATCCTTCAGGGAGCGCGCCAGGTCCGATGCGTGTGAGGCCGAGGTATCCAGATTGATCTCAAGGTAAATCAGCGCCTCGCTGGATACCCTGGGGTCGTCCTGGCGGGCATCATCCTGCTTGCTTCCGGGAGGCAGCAACTTTTCCAGCTGGCCGCTCTCGCTCCGCTGCAGCTGCATCACCGTACTTTTGATGGAGTGGATCACGGTGTTGCGGTTGTTGATCTCCATCCGCACCGAGTCCACCAGGAACGGCATGTCCCGCTGCAATACACAAACGACGGTGTGGGAGCACTCCCAGCCGTGGTCCTCCAGGCGCGGGTTGAACACCCGGATCTTGGGCTCGCCGCCGCTGTACTGCTGGAGAAAGTCCCAGCAGGTGTAAAGGCAACCGTATACATCCACCAGACGCCGCCCCGCCAGGTCCTCAAGTGCGTACTGGTTCAGAAACTGCTCCGCAAAAGCGACAACCGGCGCCGCCTTGTCGCCCAGCTTCTCCCGAATGATCCCACTGACCTGCGCCAGCAGCTCCTCCCGGCTATCCGTTATGACCGTGGCCATATTCACGTGTTTTCTCCCATCGCGGCTTAACTGATTACCGCTGTGAATAAATTTTTTTGGTTCAAGGTTGTATCAAGGTAGAACAAAACGACAGAATAATTGTCTACTTTGCCGCCCGAAGTACCCTAATAGGAGCCACGACGAACCCCCATAGCGGCACAGCGGTTGCCTCTCAGCCATCCGCCGCTAAAATCAACCGGTTCGCGACTGATCCTCGGACTCATCCTCAGGAGGCGGGCGAGTGGCTATATATAAAGATGATAGATAGCCACCCGGCTCGGGCAGCGTATTGAAACAGGAAATTGGCAAAAGAAGTGACGATATGGACACACGCCAGCAGATAAAAATTCTGGGTGATTGGCTAGAGCAGCAGATTATTGGCCAGGAGACTTTGGTCAACCGGATCCTCATAGGATTACTGGCCGATGGCCACCTACTGGTTGAGGGTGCGCCGGGCCTAGCCAAGACCAAGGCCATCAAGACTCTGGCCGATGCCATTGAGGGTGACTTCCACCGGGTGCAGTTCACCCCGGACCTGTTACCCTCCGATATTACCGGCACCGACATCTACCGCCCGGAAACCGGTGAATTCCACTTTCAGCACGGCCCGGTGTTTCATAACCTGATTCTCGCGGACGAAATCAACCGCGCGCCGGCCAAGGTACAGTCCGCCCTGCTGGAAGCCATGGCCGAGCGCCAGATCAGTGTCGGGCGCAAAACCTATTCGCTGCCGGACCTGTTCCTGGTGATGGCGACCCAGAACCCCATCGAACAGGAGGGCACCTACCCGCTGCCTGAGGCGCAGCTCGACCGTTTCCTGATGCAGGTGAACCTCAGCTACCCGAATGCGGAAGCGGAAACCAAAATCCTGCAACTGGCCCGCGCTGAGGCCAGTCACGGCGAAGACCGGCCGTCTTCCATCATCAGCCAGGAAACCATTTTTGCCGCGCGCAAAGAAATTCTCGACCTGACCATGGTCGAAGCCGTTGAGACCTATATTGTCCAGTTGATCATCGCCACCCGCGAACCCCAGCGATACGACGACGAACTCGCCTCCTGGCTCGACTTCGGCGCCAGCCCACGTGCCACCATCGCCCTGGACCGCTGCTCCCGCGCCTACGCTTGGCTTGCCGGGCGCGACTATGTAACCCCGGACGATGTCATGGCGATTGCACCGGATGTACTGCGCCACCGCCTGTTGCTCAGTTTTGAGGCGGAGGCCGCTGGCGCCAGTGCCGACCAGGTCATTCACCGCTTGCTGCAACAAGTGCCGGCGATTTAACCAGGCGCAGCGGATCTGACGTGCAGAAAGCCCTCAATCACAACGAGCTGAACCTCCGCGGCGCCTACCCTTCGGTGCCACCACTGGTGCGCCTGCGGCATATCGCCCGCCAGTTGCGCCTGTTCAAGCCACGGGTAAACCGTAGCGACCAGGCCGGCAACCTGCTTACGCGTTACCGCGGCCGCGGCATGAACTTTGAAGAGGTGCGCTACTACCAGCCCGGTGACGACGTGCGCTCCATCGACTGGCGCGTAACCGCCCGCACCGGTAAAACCCATACCAAGCTGTTCCAGGAAGAACGCGAACGGCCGGTGGTGATTTTGCTGGACCTGCGCTCACCGATGTTCTTTGGCAGCCAGAATGCCTTCAAATCCGTCGCTGCTTGCAGCATTGCCTCGGCTCTGGGATGGGCAGGCCTTCAGCACGGTGACCGTATCGGCGCCCTGCTGTTTTCTGATCAACACCTGGAAACCGTTCGTCCCCGTCGCAGCCATCACGCGGTACTTGCGGCCATTCACAGCATGGTAGAAATGGCATCCGCGCTCAAAAGCCCTATCCCTGCAAATGGCAGCCAGCCGCTCAGCACCCTGCTGGAAGAAGCTCGCCGGGTTGCGCGCCCCGGCAGCGCAGTGTTCCTGATCAGCGACTGCCATGACATGGATGAAAGCTGCGAGCAGCCCCTGTACCTGCTGACCCGCCACGCCGATCTTCAGGTGCTTCGTATTACCGACCCGCTGGAGCAGCACCTGCCAGATCAGGCCCTCACCATCAGTGACGGTCGCCAGCGCACCTTTCTTGGCCGATCTAACCGGCAACAGCGAGAGGCCTTTTCCCGGCATCAGCAACAGGTGCGCGAGCAGACTGCGCAGCTTTGTCGGCGCCTGCGCCTACCGCTGGTCGACTTTGACAGCACACAACCGGTGGTCCCGGTATTGCTCAGCACCTACGGTGAGCGACCGCCCGCGCCAAGTGCCAGCCCCAGCAGGATGCCGGTATGAAGCTAATGGCACAGCAACAGACCGCGCAGCCGGCGCCACAAATGACGCCGGAAATGCAGGCGCTGTTAGAGCAACTCAAAGACATTCACGAACCCGCAGCCATCGGCTGGTGGCCCCTCGCCCCTGGCTGGTGGATCCTCGCCGGAACCCTGGTTGCACTCATATTTGCCGCCGCATTTATATTCCTGCGCCTGCGGCAGAAGCGCCGAAAAAACTTGTATCGCTCCGAGGGCGTACGACTGCTGCAGGCAGTAGATCTGGGCAACCCGCGCGCGGTGGAGGAGATCAACATACTTATGAAACGGGTCGCAGTGGTGACCTTTGGCCGCGAACCCTGCGCCGCCCTTACCGGTGAGCGCTGGATTGCCTTTTTACAGTCCTCGGTGGATCAACCAATTCCCCACGCCGCAAAGCGCGCCTTACTGGAAAACCTGTATAGCGACCAGCTACCCAGCAGCAGCGACATCAAAGCGCTGCGAGAGTACGCCATATACTGGGCACACAAGCACGAAAGGCCGATACCCACGGATACGCTGGCGGGCGCCAAAGCCGTCATTGCGCCCAATTCACCGGAGGCAAGTCGTGTTTGAGTTTGCCCTGCCGTGGCTGTTTCTATTATTGCCCCTGCCCTTGCTGGCGCGCCGGCTTCTGCCAAAAAGCGAACCCCTGAGTAGCGCAATTAAAGTGCCCTATTACCAGCAACTGCCCCATAAAGGCGGCAGCGCCCCGAGCAATCAAATCAACCTGTTACTGCTCTGGCTACTTTGGAGCCTGCTCGTAACCGCCGCGGCTCGGCCGCAGTGGTACGGCGAGCCCATTTCAGAGACCAGCAGCGCCCGCGACCTGCTAATCGCAGTAGACATTTCCGGCAGTATGGAAACCCCGGACATGCTTCTGAACGGCAACCCGGCCATGCGCATTACCGCCGTCAAAAATGTTGTGGGGGATTTTGTGCTGCGCCGTAACGGCGATCGCCTGGGGCTAGTGCTGTTCGGCACCCGCGCTTACCTGCAAGCCCCCCTGACGTTTGACCGTCAGACTGTCGACACACTGTTAACCGAAGCCCAGATCGGCTTTGCCGGCCAGGGGACCGCCATTGGCGACGCCATAGGTTTATCCGTAAAACGCTTGACCCAGCGCCCGGCCGATCAGCGGGTTCTCATCCTGCTGACAGACGGCGCCAACACCGCCGGCGAGGTCGCCCCCCTGAAAGCCGCCGAACTCGCCAAACAGGCGGGGGTCAAGGTGTACACCATCGGTGTGGGCGCAGACGAAATGGTACAGCCCGGGCTATTGGGATCCCGCTTCGGCTCCCGCCGGGTCAACCCATCGCGGGACCTGGATAGCAAGACACTCAAAGCCATCGCCGACCAGACCGGTGGCCTCTACTTCCGCGCGCGCAATCCCCAGGAGCTGGCGAATATCTATGCAGAGCTGGATCGCCTGGAACCGGTGGAGCAGGAAGCGGAAACCTATCGTCCGCTAAAATCCCTGTATATCTGGCCCCTGGGGCTCGCTTTGTTTCTGGCGCTGGCCTGGGCACTGCTTCCCCTTGTCGCCAATCTTATTGCAAGCAGAGCTTCCATTAGCAAAGGTAGTAGTCAGCACCCGCTGAACAGGAGGCAGGCCCTGTGAACCTGTTAGCCAGCCTGCAGGAGTTCCATTTCCTGCGCCCCCAATTTTTATGGCTGATACTCCCGGTCGCCGGCATTTGCTGGGCGCTCGCCCGCACGGTGCTCGCCAGCGGCCAGCTGCAAAAAGTTATCGACCCGGACCTCCTCCCCCACCTGCTGATGCGCGGCGGAGAAAAACGCCCCTGGCTATTTGCCCTGATATTCGCCCTGCTGACCCTGGCGATCTTAGCGTTAGCCGGCCCCAGCTGGCGCAAACTGCCCACGCCGGTTTACAGCAACCAGGACGCCCTGGTGATTCTGCTGGACTTGTCGCCCTCGATGATGGCGACCGATCTCTCACCCAATCGACTCACGCGCGCGCGCCTGAAAATCCTGGACATCCTAAAGCAGCGCAAAGACGGCCTTACCGCCCTGATTGCCTACGCCGGTGAAGCCCACGTAGTCACACCGCTTACCGACGACACCGCCACCATTGCCAACCTGGTGCCCTCGCTTTCGCCACGGATCATGCCAGTGCCGGGGAGCAATATTGAAATGGCAGTACAGGCGGGACTGCGCTTAATAAAAGACGGCGCCAATGGCCGCGGGCGTTTACTGGCCGTAACCGACGGTATCGCCAAAGCGGCAGTCAACACCGTAGAAGCCGAAGTCAAAAACAGCGATGCCACCCTGTCCATCCTCGCCGTGGGCAGCGGCGACGGCAGCCCCATTCCGAAAACAACCGGCAGCGGGTTTGTCACCGACGACAGCGGCTCCATCATCATCGCCAATTTTGATCGCGGGGAACTGGCACAGCTGGCCGCGAGTACCGGCGGTAAATTCGCCCAGATCTCCGTAACGGACAATGACATCGCAACGCTGCTGCCAAAAGACAATGCACCGGAGCAAGCACAATTGACCGAGCGGGAATTCGATCAGTGGCAAGAGGAAGGTCCCTGGCTGGTGCTACTACTGCTGCCCCTGGCGCTTCTGCTGTTCCGCCGAGGCGCCCTCGCCTGTGTAATTCCAGCATTCACACTCTGCTCGCTACTCACCGCAGCCCCGAAAAGCGCGGCGGACACCTGGCAAAACCTATGGAAGACACCCAACCAGCAAGCGGAAGAGATGCTGCAACAGGGGGACGCCAAGTCTGCGGCAGAAAAGTTCGACAATTCACAGTGGCGCGGCACCGCCAACTATCGTGCCGGTAAGTACGATGCAGCAGCCAAGAACTTTTCCGAAAGTGCGGACCCACAAGGACTCTACAACCTGGGCAACAGCCTGACACAACAAGGCCGCTTCGACGAAGCCATCAACGCCTACGATGAAGCGCTAAAAGAAGACCCCGAATTTTCGGATGCGCGCCAAAACCGGGACATCGCCGAGCAACTCAAAAAGCTGCAACAACAGCAGCAACAAAACCAGCAGCAGAGTGGCCAGTCCCAGGATCAGGACAATCAACAGGACCAGCAGCAGAACAACCAGTCCCAGGACGGCGATCAGCAGCAGGATCAAAACGCGCAGCAGAATCAGCAACAAGGCGATCAAAACCAACAGAATGCCCAGCAGGAGCCAGGAGAGGACCAGCAACAGACTGGCAATCAGGACCAGCAGGAACCGCAACCGGATCCCGGCCAGAATGAGCAGGAGCAACAAGCCCAGGGCAATCAAGACCAGCAGAATGGCGAGCAACAACAGCAAAATGCCCAAGCTCAGCCCGGCGAAGAGGAAAGCCCGCTAGATCCTGAAACCCAACAGGCCCTGGACCAGTGGCTGCGCCAGATCCCCGACGACCCCGCCGGTCTAATGCGCGAGAAATTCAAATACGAAAGCCTGCAACGCCGCCGCGCCTATCGTGCGGGCGAATGGCAGCCCCCGGAAAACGGAGCCACCCAAAGATGGTAATCCCAGCAGAAGCAATCATCTCCCCTCACCGCGGACACCAGTTTACCGGTTTCCATGTGGCGCACGCGATCAAGCTGCTGTTCGCCGTGCTTTTACTGCTGGTATCCGTCACCGCTAATGCCCAGGATCTCACCGCGTCCGTGGATCGCAACGAACTCGCCATCAACGAAACCTTCACGCTCACCCTGCGCTACAGCGGCAACCAGAGTGGTGGCCAGCCGGATTTCAACCTGCTGCAACAGGATTTTGAACTCTTGTCCCGCCAACAATCCAACCAATACCGCGTTATCAACGGCAAGGCGGAAAGCTTTGTCGAGTGGACCGTCGTGCTCGCACCACTGAAAGAAGGCAAGCTCTTCGTCCCTTCCCTGCACCTGCATGGCCAGGTCTCTGATGCCATCCCGATGACCATCAACAAAGCGGGCGAATCCCCCGCCGGCAATGACCGCCAGGCATTTCTGGAGGTAGAACTCGACAAAAACGCACTCTACGTCCAGGAACAACTACTGGTAAAAGTCCGCCTCTACACAACCGTCGGGCTCCACGATATCGCTACCGACCCGCTGCAGATTGCCGGTGCCCACGTGGAAAAGGTCGACGAACAGCGATTCGAACGCAGAATCAACGGAGTCGGCCATGCTGTCTACGAATTGACATATGCCGTTTTTCCGGAAAGCTCCGGCGAACTGCAGATTCCCGCCCTCAATTATGTAGCCGTCACCGGCCGCAGAGATCCCTTCTCCCTGTTCAATCGCAACGCCCAGCGTATCCGCCTGCGCTCCGAAGCAAAAAGCGTCCAGGTCAAACCCAAACCCGATAGTTACAGCGGCTCTCACTGGCTTCCGGCAGCCAGCCTGGGCATGGTGCAGAGCTGGAGTAAGGATCCTGAAGAATTCAAAGTGGGGGAACCCATCACCCGAATCATTACTTTACGGGCGGAAGGCTTAAGGGCAGCGCAACTGCCTCCCCTGCCGGCGCTGGATGTCGAAGGCCTAAAAACCTATCCGGACCAGCCACAGAAAGAGGATCAGCCGAGTACTAGTGGTATTACCGGCAGCCGTATTGAAACGACCGCGATAGTTGCAACCAAACCTGGCGACTACCAATTGCCGCCGATTACGATCACCTGGTGGGATAGCAAGTCTGGTCGCCAGAGAGCTACGCAACTGCCGGCGTTTCGATTTCATATCTCGGGTGCACCTCTGATCAATGCGGCACAACCAGGGACAGTTGATGCAATTCCTACAGCCTCTCCGACTACTGTTCCTGTCGAGCCCGGTTTTTGGCAGAAAATTGCCATAGCTGCGATTGCATCGCACTTGTTCTGGATTATTTATTTTTTCTACGCAAGAAGACGCCTGCTCAGTCTTGAGCCAAGCATGATCAGTAAGACAACAGCCGGGTCGACAGATTTGGGACAACTAAAACAACTTGTAGAAGCCGCTAGTCCTGAAGAAGTTCAGGCGGGATTACGAGATTGGGTGAAAAATCGTTGGCCAACGTTACGAACACTAAGCCTTGAAAGCGCTGCGGCGGAGCTCAACATATTTGAGCTTTCCCAGTTTGTTGGGATATTAAATGATGCAATTTACAAAACACCCAAGAAACCGATTAATCGGCAGCAATTACAAATTTTGGCGGAACGACTTATGCGGCACAAAGACCACCCAGAGGAAAAACCAAGGGAATTGCCTGATCTTTTTAGCGGAGGTACCGTTTAGCCGAATGCCCCTCCGCTAAGCCGACAGTAAAGACTCCATTAGTGAAAACGTCTGTTCGGCTGCCACATCCCAGCTAAATTGATTTACGCGAGTATGCGCGCGCAACTGAAGCTGCGCCACCAGCTCCAGGTCATCCGTCAGCGTTACAAGCGCAGAGGCAATAGACTCTATGCTTTCAGGGTCTACCAGGAGGCCAGCATCACCTGCAACCTCTTCCATCGCACCGCGATTCGAGGTAATTACCGGCGTTCCTTGACTAAAGGCCTCTACAATTGGAAGGCCAAAGCCTTCATAAAGCGAAGGCATGAGTATTGCTCGGGCATTTTGATATAAGGCCGGCAACGCCGCGTCATCTACGTACCCGAGAATCTCAACATGATCGCTGAGGTTATTTTTCTGAATTAGCCGCTCCAATTCAGGCAACCCCCAGCCCTTGCCGCCACATATTTTGAGAGGTAATGCACCCGTACTCGCCAACACATATTTTGTGTAAGCTGACAACAGCCTCCCTAAATTCTTCCGTGGTTCTAAAGTTCCGACAAATAGAAAATATTCACCAGCCCCCGACCCCTCCGAACTATCCAAAAATGGAGCCTCAAGAACTTTGGCAACGTCAGCCTCCGGACATAACGCCTCTACCTCTAACTTTGTCGCATCCGACACTGCAATGACCTTGTCGGCTTTACGAATAGAGGGAGGCATTAACCGGGAATCAAGAATCCGACCAAAGCGCGACATGGTCTCCGGAAAGTGCCTCCAAACCAAATCGTGGATAGTAACGATAGAGCGGACATTCCCCCCCAAAAATAGCGGCAAGTGATGGCGAGGAGACCAAAACACATCAACTCTATCCCTTTTCGCCCAAACTGGAAAAACCGCTTGTGCAAACAAAGATCCGGCGGACGGAGGCATGAAACTGGGGTAGCGAACGTTTACGCTATCCGGCAATGACTCCGGCCACATTAGCGGTCGATCGCTATACAGATACCAAGTCACATCACTTCTGTTAAAAAGGCGACTCAACAAAGATTGTGTGTAACGCCCGATTCCCGTTGTGGGGAATGAGAGCGGTCGAGCATCCACTGCTACGCGAATCACTAATTTACCGCCTTTTCCACAGACCGCTCCCCCAGTACCCGACGGTACAAATCATCATACGCGCGAGCCATTTTCCTAGCGGTAAAAAGGCGCTCGTACCGTGCCCTGGCCGCCTTACCCCAAGCGTCCGACTTGCCTGGGTTCTCCCATAAGTCCTGCATGGCACAGCGTAAAGCGCCAACATCTGCGGGGGGCACTACGTGACCGGTTTTCTGGTCAATATTTACGTAGCTAGTGCCCGTACATATTGCGGTGGAAATTAACGGTTTTCCAACCATCAGCCCTTCTAGCAAGCTTACGCCGAACGCTTCAGAGCGCAAATGAGATGGAAAAACCACCGCTCGGCATAATTTCAACAGCCCAAGCTTCTCCTCATCGGTTACATGCCCCAGAAACAGCACGTTGTCGGCACCGACTTCCAAAGCCAGCCGCTTCAACCTCTCCTCCTCGGGACCTTTACCAGCAATCAAAACCGGGAATGGCAGGGATACCGATGCCCTGACCAAATATTCCAGCCCCTTGTAGTAACGCAAAGCTCCCACGAACAACATAAAATCACGACCATACTGATCGGATAACTCAACCAAGGTAGGCGGCGCAACAGCCGGGTAACTTGATTCAGAAATTCCAAGAGGTATCACTTCAACCTTGTGCGCATATTTCTGCAGCACCGGACTGGATGCCAGATACTCAGGTGATGTCGCCACAATCCGATCAGCCTTACCGAGGAACCAGCGCATCAAAGGTGTATAAAAAGCACCCAAAAAACGCTGACGAACGATATCGGAATGATAAGTCACAACTAAGGGACGGCGACGGCCGGCGCACAAATAAGCAATATCACCGAATGGCCAGGGAAAATGCAGATGCAACAAATCCGCTTGTTTTTTGAACAGCGTAGTGATGAGGCCAGGACCCACACAACAAGACGCTAAAGAAAACCAGCGCCGGGACGCACGCACCGGCACACTTTCGAAATTGGCCTTATAGGGCAAATCCGCCAACGTCAGCACCTCCGAGCCCTCAGAGTTGCTAGCCATCTCAAAAATGGCCTGCTCAAGCCCCCCCTGTGATTCAGGAAAAAACGTACGGTAACAGTGAAGGACCTTCATAAAGCGCCAGATCAAAATTTAACCATTTTCGCAGCAGGGAGTAGAAGTGCACACTTCGGCAGCCTCCTTAACCTGTTGTTTTTACTGGGGTTACTGTATATTAACCAGCCACAGGAAGCCATGGGGAATATCGGTAGTCCAGCAGCTCAAAATGCTCACAACCCCGATAAGTTCCAACCAAAAGGCAACTTTTTGACATCCGCCAAAGGCTGTTTTTAATATGCGGAAATACTTGGATCTGATTTGGCTAAGAGGCATTGGCGCCTTAAAGGCTGATACCAAGCAATCTTACCTGGGTATGCTGTGGTGGCTACTAGAGCCACTTCTCATGGCAGCTCTTTTTTATCTGGCTTTTTCTAGCGGAGTAAGAGGTGATGGCCAAGCTAACAGCCATTTTATCTACTTCTTGCTTACTGGGCTTTTCCCTTTTAAATGGGCGGCATCTGCGATCACCGGAAGCTCTAATTCGCTAATCAGTAATAAAGGCATACTCGGGCAAACCTATTTGCCAAAATGGATTTTCCCCGCTGTTGCAAATATGACTGCACTGATCCGCTTTTCTATTGTCTTTCCCGTAATGCTTATATTGGTAATTTGGGGCGGCTACGGGCCCTCTATGGACTGGCTCTCGGTCACCAATATTATTTTGTGTCAGATCTTATTTAATTTAAGTGTAAGTTTCTTCCTTGCCGCCACCGTACCTTTGATACCCGACCTAACTCATTTAGTCCCATTAATTGTAATGGCGATGATGTTTACCTCAGGTATTTTCTTTGACATAAATGAGAGACCCGAGAATATTCAGACGATACTACGCTTAAACCCGTTTGTAAGTATTCTAGAAGGTTACCGGGATGTATTGCTGCACGGAAAAACTGCCAACTATTCAATGCTAATATATCCCATACTAGCAAGTTTGGCAGCGCTCGCTATGGGACTTGCCCTGTTTTTCCGTTTCGACCGCTATTATCCGAGAGCCCTCCCATGAACAGCGAGATAATGTCATTCAATAAAGTCGGACTCGCATATCGTCGAAGTCTTAACCCATTCGCACCAAAAAACTGGGTGCTTAAAGACATAGACTTCCAGCTTTACCGTGGTGAGGTGCTCGGTGTAATTGGTCATAACGGTGCAGGAAAAAGCACTTTACTGAGGTTGCTTGCGGGAATTATTGCCCCAAATCGAGGGCACATAACACGAGAAAAAGGAATACGTTCACAACTTCTGACACTGAACCTTGGCTTCATCCACAAACTTAGCGGCTTCGATAACGCCATTATGTCACTGGTGACTCAGGGGAAAACTATTAAAGAAGCTCATAAGCTCATTGATGGCGTCATCGAGTTTTCCGGCATCCCACACTTGATGGATCACTCCGTAAGCACCTATTCTGCAGGAGAACGAGCCCGTCTCGGCTTTGCAATCGCAATGCAAGCAACACCGGATATTCTCCTACTGGACGAAATGCTAGGAGTAGGCGACAAAGAATTTAGAATAAAATCGGGTAAAGCCCTTAGGGAACGGGTGCAGTCTGACCAGACCGCAGTGCTGGTATCTCACCAGCCTAGCACCATCCGCACGTTCTGTGAACGAGCCCTCTGGATTGAGGAAGGTCATGTGAAAGCTTTGGGGCCGACCGATGTGGTACTTGAGGAATATGAGCAATCCCCAAGGACCAGCAGCCCACCACAAACGATGAAAAAGGCAGCTGCAGAACACATATAAGCCGCCTAAAATTTTCTAGCTGACTCCCCCACGCAACACTACTGTCTTAATAGCGCAATAATTTCGCTCCAAAATAAGCGCTATTGGACGTGGGGGCGAGGCTCGCCAACCCTTTGAATACACATGCTTTCAAGGTATTGGTATGCTCATGAAAACGGCTTACATTCATATTGGAACCGAAAAAACGGGATCCACATCAATTCAGCAACTCTTGGCCAATAATCGCAACACGCTAAGCGAACTTGGCTATCATGTCGCAAATATACAATATGACGACAACCATTTAGACTTCGTCGCCTACTGCATCGATCGCTTCCCCAACGATCAACAGCAAGCGCTCCTCAGCCTAGTGAATATTAACGACCCTATTCAGCACCTTCGCTGGAAGGAGGCATTCAAGCTGAAAGCCGAGCAGCAACTATCCAACACTCGTCAAATTAAAAATCTCGTCATAACATCCGAGCATTTCCACTCAAGAATTAAGAATGTCAGCGAAGTAAATCGACTACAACAGCTATTGTTGCCTCATTACAATAAATTCAAGGTGATATTGTACTTAAGACGACAAGATCAACTCGCTGCAAGCTTGTTCAATGAGGCACTTAAATACGGGGGCACCTGCAGAAATCCACTGCAAGCAAGCCACAAACCTAGCAGCCCATATTTCGATTACCTAAATTTAGTGGAAATGTGGGCTTACGTATTTGGCAAAGAAAACTTATCGATCAGACTATTTGAGAAAAGCCAATTTTTTGAAAAGTCTCTATACAAAGACTTTCTTAGAGAACTTGACATAAGTGATACAAAAAATATCGATGAGCCGCCCAAGGCCAATATCGCCCTAAATGGGTATCAACAACATCTATTGTTATTTTTTAATGAAATCACCCAAAGGCACGGAACCAACGGACAACTCCATAAAGAGTTGCGAGAAAAGATTGCCAGCTCAAATACACTCAAAAATAAGACAGAAGGATTTCAAGCGTGCAAATCAGAGCACACGCAATTTCTCGACTATTTTACAGAAATGAATCGCGCCCTTGAAAAAAAATGGCTAAAAGGTAACTTTTTTAGCTCGTCAATTGACAGTGCTGATACTCTAAGAACGAGAATAGCGAACACGCCATCAAGAGAAAACTTGGAAGACGCCCTTACCCGAGAAATCTTGGCGTATCTCGACATCAAAGAACAGTCCTACTCAAACACACCCCAACTAGCGAACTCAAAACTAGTGAACGACGTTTTTGATGTAACAAGCTTATTTAACAATAAAAACTCCGCCCTTATACGAAGCAAGATAGAGAAAATACATCCCTAAGCTGTGGTAGTTCAGATTTGGTCTGAACTAATCCACCTAAGCTGATAAATTGTCAAAGCTTACCAATCATTCATTCATCCGGCTCCATTCTTGGATCGAAATTCAAACGCCGCCGTCAACGCCAGTAAAGCAATTAAAAAAGAATGTTCGCGCCGGCTCTCCTAAATTTGATAATGCTTTTTCAGGTAACCGCCATATTCCTTAGCCCCCTTCAAAGTCAGGTGGTACATGTCATACATCAAGAGGTCTGCACGATCTCTTGTGTAGATCCTATAGCCATCCTCATAAAAGAACGACTTGTTACCGATGTACTGAACTCCAATCTTCTCAAATTCAGGCGCATATTTCCCGTCAAGAGAGAATGGGGATGGAACAAGATATTCAGCCAAAGCTTCATCAATATTTGCACTACTGCCATGAGTCACCGCAATATTCAAAGGATTCTGATGTTGTAGAAACTTTGTTTGGCCCACCACGAAAACGCGTTTACCGGTATCTTTGAACCTTTTAGCGGTCTCAAGTACGGCCTTCGCACGAAACTCATTGAACTCCATAGCCAAGAAAATTACATCATCCACTGGAGCGTTCAATGCGACCTGCAGACGCTCACTGTTGAATTTTTGGCACTTCTCTGTCCGAGCAATCTCAGTATCAAATACCGGAGGACAACCTGCCAGCCTTGCCATATAAATATTGTCAGAAGGAAACGCTGTCGAAAGCGCTACAAATGTATCGTTACCGCGAGAATCAGCAAGCAAAATAATGTTTTGCTCTTCACTCTTCCTTTCTCCACAAAAGATCGAGTCCGAATTCTTTTTACAGCGCGCGCTGACAAATCTGAAATTTTCCTTAATCGGATCCTTGGTAGTTCGCTCCGCAAGGTACTTGATACTGTCAGGCAACCGCCAGGACCAACCATTCCCCTGAACCACCAAGAATGACAACCCGCATACCAATAACGCGCCAGCGAATATTGCATTAACACGCAGCAAGGCATGGTATCGACTGTTCATGTGACCCAGGCCTCCACTAAAGCGGAACTTTGACTCCACTAACTGATACAGCGCGACGCCTGAAATCAACGTCAAAGCGAAAAGTATCGTCATATCCGCCAAAGAAAAATCACCGCCAAACCGGTACTGGTACAACACAATTAGCGGCCAATGCACAAGATAAATTGAGTATGATGATTTTCCTATAAATCGGGCAACACTATTGGCCAACATCCTGCGCGGTAGCGCCTGGGACCCCCAAAGGATCATTAACAGCGTCCCCAGGGACAACGGCAGTGCGTTTACTCCGGGAAAAGGAGTTGCGTCACTGAATATCACAGCACAACCAATTACCAGCATCAACCCGAGTAAGAACAGAACGCCTCCAACGAAATCCCCAATTCTAGTCGGAGCACGCTGCTTTATCAGGAATACGCCTAAACCACCCAATGCAAATTGGTATATACGCAGCGGCATTAAATAGAAGGCGGCGGAGGGGTTTTCGCGCAACACATACTCACAGGCTGCCAAACCAACAAGAAAGCCGACAACCAGAAAAGCAAGCACCCCTTCCCGGCCCAAAAGCCGAAAAACCACAACAAGCGTCAATGGATACAACAGATAAAACTGCTCTTCAACACCAAGGGACCATGTGTGGAGAAATACTTTTGAGTACGAAGAAGAATCCCAATAACCCGCCTCAGACCAATAAAAAACGTTGCTGAACGAAAAAACCGCAGAAATAGCCTGCTTTGCTGTATAAACCAAGTCTTCAGGCGTCATGATAAACGCACTGAGCAACAACGAACCGGCAAGCGTGGCAAGTAACGCAGGTATGAGCCTGGCTACACGTTTCATATAAAAGTCTGCCAGAGAAAACTTCCCGCGCCCAAGATCGTTAAGAACAATACCGGTGATCAGAAATCCGGATATTACAAAAAATATATCGACCCCGACGAAGCCACCCTCAAAGCCTGATAACTTGAGATGGAAAAGTACAACGAGTACTACTGCGATTGCTCTCAGTCCGTCGATTTCGGGGCGGTACAAAAATCCATCATGAGCTTGACTCGTACTCACAGATATTATTCTCTTCTCGTTCTAAACTTGGAAAAAGCGGTAACCTATTGGGGATGTATGCAGGTATGCGTTACAAGCCTGCTCACTGTTCGCAGGCGTTCCGCAGTTTTTCGGACCAAAACACTGCGATCAATTTTACCAGCTCGATGGTGGCCATTGATGCACCTTGGGTAGGAATACCCAATTCGTCCACAAGCTCCCTCAAAATCGACACCAACTGTTCGTCAGATAGCACCTCTGCAGGCCGGTATGATCCCGGCACCATCGACTTACCAGAAAGATAACGCTGGGAAAGCACCGCATTATCCGCTCGATAGAAGGCAAGAAAATCCTTATATTCTTGGTCAGAATCAAAGTAACTGTTGCAGTCATGTTCCAGCAGGGGGAATTCTCGCCGGACCAACCCATCTAATCTCAGCGCTAGTCTGCACGCCTCTCCGTAATTTGCCGAATGATCGACTTGGTAATCCAAGTGCTGATTTATAAGTGCAAGTACACGGATTGCGACTGCGGAAACAGATTTATTAGCCGCTGATACCGGAATATCTGATGGCGCAGACTCACACCCAACCACACTCAACATGTCGGATACTACGTTTCCACCAACCAAGCGCTCGCGATCAAAAATACGGACGCGAATATTACCCACCCCAAACTCTTGCTCCCAAGGCTTCAGCATTTTGGAATATTGCAATAGGGCTTTGCGAGGAGTTACTTCCAGGTGCTTTGAAAACGTAGTGGAACAAGCATGCTTTTTCACAAGCTCATTATACATTGATGACAATGCTTGATCCTGGTAGCGGAGATAGAGCACTAACACCACTTCATGTGGGTGAAAATCGTCTTTTAGCTGCCTGATTTGCCTCGAACCGAGATATTCGAACATTTCACTAGAAATGACAAATGCCTGGCATTCAGACAGCGCTATTTCTTCCTGAATTTCCGCAACTAACTGATCCGCCCGGTCATCACGTTTATACGTCCGGGCAAGCAAGTGGTGGCTTTCGCCCCGCTCTGCACGCCCGGAGCTCAAGTAATGAATACCCTGTGTTCGAAGATGCTCAGCATTTACATGAAAATACTTTTGTATCGCGGTCGTACCGGTTTTCGAGATACCTGCATGTAGGTAAATGGTCTTACCCGTGGACCGGTTTCTCGTCCATTTAGAAATTAGCTTATCGAGCATCGGAGATTACACCGACTGGGACAATGAGCGGACAATTTCCAAGGCGGTATGCAACGATTTTTCAAGCCCTTCAACGTCAGTCGACTTGATTCCAGCCAGTGACCGCTTAATCTCTGTCGTCGATACGTCTTCGGTCCTATCCAGGTATACAACTTCGCAATGGCTGGCAAGCTCATCAAACTTTCCACGCCAGTCACCACCCATGCCGAATATAGAAGCCCCGGTTCGCTTGATATCCGCCCCCTTTTGCCCCCAATCATTTTCTGGGAAAACCTCATCCACATACCCCGAGGACAGCAATATTTCCTTTCTCTCCTCATATGAGTAAAAAGATTTTTTACCCTTACCTGCGTTGAATTCATCAGTAGATAAACCGACTACCAATCGGTCTCCCAGGGCTCGCAGACGTTTAAGAATCCGGACATGCCCCACGTGAAACAAATCAAACGTACCGTAAGTGATCACGGTCTTCACCTTGCCACTAGCATAGTAATCGAGAGAGTGGCTGACACTTGCCTTGGGAATTTCATGGCGGTAATTCAGAATCGTCTCATCCCGAATCGGGTATATCCCCTGCTCTTTAAGGCTTTCTATCTCCGGCTTGAAGTGATCAAAATTATTGTGCCGGGCGACTATGGCTTCCTCTAATCCAAAGCCACTTTGGGTGAAGTAATGGCAATAGTCCCCTATCCCTTTAATTTTCAGGGGCCCAAAACCATACTCCTTCAGGGGATAGAGATCGCGGATGCGGATATAGCGTTTTTTGAACCACTTGCGGAATTCGGGCGTCTTGTAGTGCAGACAAAGCTCACCATCGATCTCTTCTCGCTTACCGATGAATACATCGATCTGCAAATAGGTACCGGAAGGGCAGATCGTTTTGCTGGTACATTTGAACTGGTACAGGTGTTCACACAACTTCTCTTTAAGAATAACACCGTACTTCTCCAACTCCGGTATCAGTTTGAGGAAGTCATCTTCAAACACCTCCTCAACCATCACATCCAGGTCATCATCCCAGGGAATCATTCCCTCATGACGAACGGCACCAAGCATGGTCCCGGAATGGGCAAAAAACTCAACACCATTACGTTCCAGAACCTGACGAAATACGTCAAAGAAACGGTAATAGCTCGCAATAACGCCGTCATTGAGGATCACACGCCTGAAAAAGTCGTGAAGATCTACTTTCTGTTCAGTTACGTCCATAACGCTCTTGTCTCTACTCGGACTCTCTCAAGAGCCTTAAGAAAATTTGCTCAACACTGACTGATACGTTGCCGCAACAGCTTCCGCACGCTCATCAAAGTTTCGCGGTATTTGTCCGCTCTCGGCTAGCGATTTCTCGGACAATTCCGATACATCAGAGCGGCTAAACCCAAAATTCTGCTGCAACCAGATATCATCCGCCATATAGCGAGACAGAAATCCTGCTATCTGCTCGTTGGAGCAGAAAAAGCTGCCGGGTGAGTTTTTGGGATCAAAGTCTTTGTCGAGACGCAGTGAAAAATGCATGGCAATCGGATAATGCAGGTCTTGTACTTTCTGACGACGGAAGTGCAAACGTGCAAATTCCACAGCCTGAACAGATGGGCTGGGGTTAAGCCGCTTCTCTTCACCCTCTTCCACATCGGGCTTGCTGATGCCGCACTCACGAAACAAAAGCTCCCATAGCCGGAATTTCTCAGCACTGGCAAATATCAGCTTTTCCTTGGGCAGTAAGTCAAACCAAAAGCTTAGACTTGACCTATCGCTCAGTAACTTGTGTACATGGCGAATAATCTGGTTCTCCCTACGAGAGAGCCCCAGCTTCCAGTTCAAGACCCGGTCAAGCCGCGAGTGCACTTTACGGTATCCAATAAACTGCGAGAAACTGCCACTAAACCAAGCTTTCTTTACATACTCTGCATACATCGACTGCACCCACTCAAGCCGATTACGCAGTGTACAGACAATAGAAACATCCATATCCGAGAAGTCATTTAGCAGCTCTTGGGCTTGGCTAACACCAAGATCTTCAAACGACTCACAGGAAATCAGCACCCGCTCGCAGTCGACTGCCGCAATTTCCTGTTTCAGCTGCTGCACGAGCGCTTCATCGCGCTGCTCACCCTTGTAATGCAGAGCGAGGCTACGATGGTGCGTATAGAGTAGCCCGGCTTCAGGATACAGTGTTCCTTCTGCCAATAGCGCCTTACGGTGCTTAAAACAAAAACTCTGAAAGGAAGTCGTCCCTGTCTTGGATTGACCAATGTGGAGGATCAACTTTCTACGATTGAGCCAAGCCTCACCCACAAAAGTTGCCGCCTCGTCCACCCAACCACGATTGTCACGATAGATCTCTAGGTATCGGTCAACCACCTGCGCACGCCGAAGATCTTTATTCTGAACCCGGTACAGTTCACCATCATCGGCAAATTTCAAACCTAAATATTTACTGACCGCTGGCGCGATTGGAAAGTAGTCATAACGCAACAGCTCCTTCTCAACTTTAGGAACTGCAATCTCGCCACAGCCTACCTTTTCCAGCAGCTGGCGAATAACTTCGTAGAGCACCGAGTTGGCAGGATGGTTATAGGTGTAGAACAGCCTTTCGCGAGTGAAATTTTGCTCGACAAACTTAGATACACTGATGTCGAGCTGCTGTTCCTGCTCTCTTCTGCGCAATTCTGCCAGTGTATCTTTCAGTACAGATTCCACATCCTCCCGGACTGGCTGCAATCGGTGGAAGCTATGCTTGATATCTTCGTCCGACCGCCCCTCGAGCAACAGCTTGACGATCCGCTTATCGTGATAATCCACGAAACCGGCATTCAGGTGCTGGTTCTGCTTATTGCGTAGATACGTCAGCTCCGGGTTGTACCCGGCAAAGTACAGTGAAGGGAAGCTAATAATGTGCTTGGCAGAAGTTATGGAGACCCAATAGTCGCTGGAGCGCCATTCTGGAGTGAACTTATACCTGATATGTGGCTGGTATAGCAAAATGTCACACTGGCGGCAGAGATCCTCGAGAAGGGGCTGTTGTTCGTGCGTAAGCTCATAAACAGGCTTGAGATTGAGCACATCAAAAAGGCAGTTCCCTTGTCCGTCGACCACCTTTTCCAGAATCTTAGCCAGCGCAGGGCCTTGACAATTGGCCAAAATAAGCACTTTTTGCATGTATTCTATTCACCACTTATGCAAAATAAGCCCCAATAGTCATGAGACGGGCCGTTAAACGGCAAATTATACCGGATCTGGCCCATCGTACCGAGTCGTCAATGAGCTCGAAAATCATCTTTATTGTTTAAAAACCAGGCGTAGGCATTTTCTAGTCCGTCTTCCAACCCAATTTTCGCCTTCCACCCCAGTTTCTCCAAGCGGCTGACATCCATTAATTTGCGGGGTGTACCATCAGGCTTACTGGAATCCCATGCTATGTCGCCTTCGTACCCGACCACTTGCGCAACGGTTTCCACCAACTCACGAATCGTACAGTCGACCCCCGTTCCCACATTAATATGACTCGACATGGGCGTTGTCTCATTATCATATGTCGATTTATCCAGCTCCATCACATGCACGGAAGCCGCAGCCATATCATCAACGTGCAGAAACTCCCGCATCGGCTTACCAGATCCCCAGGCCACTACCTGCTCGTCCCCCGCTTGTTTCGCCTCGTGAAAACGGCGTAGCAATGCGGGAATAACGTGGGAATTTTCCGGATGGAAGTTGTCATTGGGACCGTACAAATTAGTTGGCATTACTGAGCGATAATCCCGGCCATACTGACGGTTATAGGATTCGCACAGTTTGATACCTGCAATCTTGGCGATCGCGTAAGGCTCATTAGTATCCTCAAGTACGCCAGTCAAAAGCGCCGACTCATTCATCGGCTGCTCAGCAAACTTAGGATAAATACAAGATGAGCCAAGGAATAAAAGCTTATCCACGCCGGCTTCATGCGCAGAGTGCACGATATTACACTCCATCATCAGGTTCTGGTATATGAACTCCGCCGGATAGGTATTATTCGCATGGATACCTCCTACCTTGGCTGCGGCCAAGTAAACTTCATCAATCCGCTCCGCCCCAAAAAAATCCAGTACAGCCCCTTGGCTAGCCAAATCCAACTCATGTCGCGTGCGTAAGACCATTTCGATATCGGCGCGAGAGTTGAGCTGACGAACTATCGCCGAACCGACCATACCCTTGTGGCCGGCGACAAAAACTCGCTTTTTTTGTGTCATCGACACCTTACTCCTTCGCTACGGAAACATCGAAGCCATGCTCTTTCAGCAAGGCGTGTTGTTTGGCTTTAGCCAAGTCCATCTCAACCATTTCCGCACACATATCTTCAACGGTGATCTCTGGAACCCAACCCAACTTAGTCTTAGCTTTTGAAGGATCACCCAACAAGGTCTCAACTTCAGCGGGACGGAAATAGCGTGGATCAACTCGCACCACCACATCGCCCACAGAAACACCTGGAGCATTATCGCCATTTACAGCAACCACGGTTGCCACTTCTTCCACGCCTTGGCCGGAGAACTTCACTTCAATACCTGCAAAATGAGCAGACATACGAATAAATTCACGCACCGAAATTTGTTTGCCTGTCGCAATGACGAAATCGTCTGCCTGCTCTTGCTGCAACATCATCCATTGCATCCGCACATAGTCCTTCGCATGCCCCCAATCACGCAACGCGTCCAAATTACCCATATAGAGGCATTCTTC
Organism: Microbulbifer sp. CAU 1566; assembly: GCF_023156515.1. Lineage (NCBI taxonomy): Bacteria > Pseudomonadati > Pseudomonadota > Gammaproteobacteria > Cellvibrionales > Microbulbiferaceae > Microbulbifer > Microbulbifer sp. CAU 1566. The sequence continues at coordinate 82,711 of NZ_JALNMG010000003.1, forward strand.
CAAGCCTTGCGCAATATTAGCGATCCCACGAGTGATCTTACGGGTAACAAACGTTTCACCGCGGCGAGGTGACTCGTGATTAAAAAGAATCCCGTTGCAAGCGTACATGCCGTAGGACTCCCGGTAGTTGACAGTGATCCAGTAGGCATACATTTTCGCAACCGCATAGGGTGAACGCGGATGGAATGGAGTGGTCTCTTTCTGCGGAATTTCTTGAACTAATCCGTAAAGTTCAGATGTAGACGCTTGGTAAAATCGAGTTTTCTTCTCCAGGCCCAAGAACCGGATAGCCTCAAGAAGACGAAGCGTACCCATGGCGTCAACATCAGCTGTATATTCCGGCGCCTCAAAGGAAACTGCCACATGGGATTGAGCACCTAAATTGTAAACTTCATCCGGCTCAATATCTTTCAGGATCCGAGTAAGATTCGAAGAATCAGTCAGATCTCCGTAGTGCAAAAAGAAACGTGGATTCTTTTCATGTGGATCTTGGTAAATATGATCCACTCGCTCAGTATTAAATGAAGAAGACCTCCGCTTAATACCATGAACCTCGTAACCTTTTTCAAGTAAGAATTCCGCAAGATAAGAGCCATCCTGACCGGTAATCCCTGTAATTAAAGCCTTCTTCATTTTACTTAAACCAAAAATAATAATAACAATCAAAAAACTGAACAGCGAATATCACGAATATAAAGCTCGCTTATCGACAACGATCAACTCAACAAACTTTCCAATTATCACGAAACACTTATCTGCAACAAAAGCCATCATAGACAACTAGACTACATCGCCCTAATTGCAGCAATTCTCATCTTTAAGCCTTCTGGCATTCATTATTCATCGAGGGGTAATAGAATAATAACTACAATACCAGTCTACGAAGCGACCGACACCCTCAATCAAGTCCACATGTGGCGTGTAGTTTGTAACACCCTCCAAAAGGCTAGAATCCGCACACGTTTCATAAACGTCCCCAGGCTGCATAGGCAAATAATTTCTCACGGCTTTTTTATTTAATTTTTCCTCTAGAGCAGTTATGAAATCTAACAGCCTAATGGGCCTACCATTCCCAATATTTAATAGCCTAAATGGCGCCGAGCTCTCGTAGGGAGAAAAATTCAGGGACTGCTCTCCGGCGACACTAACGGGGGGGCACTCAGCAACGCGCAAAATTCCTTCAACAATATCGTCAATATAAGTAAAGTCACGACTTAAATACCCATTGTTATAAATATCGATTGGCGAACCTTCAAGAATAGCCTTAGTGAATTTAAATAGCGCCATATCTGGACGCCCCCAAGGGCCATAAACAGTAAAAAATCGCAATCCGCTTGTAGGTATATTGTATAAACTAGAATATGAATGCGCTAAAACTTCGTTCGCTTTCTTTGTGGCCGCGTAAAGTGATACGGGGTGGTCCGTTGTATCAGACTCAGAAAACGGTGATTTCTTATTAAGTCCGTACACCGAACTAGAAGATGCGTATACAAGGTGATTAACTTGTTGAGAACGACACCCCTCTAGTATATTGCACATCCCGACTAAATTTGAGTCAACATAACTGCCAGGGTTTTCAAGAGAGTATCTAACTCCAGCTTGCGCACCAAGGTGTATTACTTGATTAAAAGATATCTTATCGAACAAGTCAGAAATAGCGGATCGATCCGCAAGATCTACCAATTCAAACCGAAAATTTCTATTTTCCCTTAGTTTAGCAATTCGATCTTCTTTCAACTTTACATCGTAGTAGTTATTTAAGTTATCTAAACCTACGACATTAACACCTAAAGCACAGAGCCTACTCGCGACATGGAAGCCAATAAAACCCGCTGCGCCAGTAACTAAAATGTTCATCAAGCACCTAACCACACACAACACAATATATTAATTCAAAGAAAATTGAAAGAGACTGCCTTCCAATACTCCAGCTGAAACAGGGATAAACCTTCCTACAAATGATTAATCTCAATCAAATATTAACGCCTCCCACTGCTTGAACACCTCATCTGGAGCAAACTTAGTCATAGATGAGATTGCAAACTCAGAAAACCTTGCGCGAAGATTAGAATCTAACGCGAGCTCAATCATTGCGGAAGCCATATTTTCCACTAGACTTCCCTCTTCATTTCTTTCGACCAACAGTCCATTTTTTCCATGCAAGACTAAATTATTTATTCCACTAGTCTCTCGAGGTCCAATTACTGGCATACCTGACGCAAGGGCTTCAGAAACGGTCATAGGAAAACCCTCCATTTCAGAACAGCTAACGAGCATGGAACTCCGTGAATAGATATCGTCGATATTTGACGCAAAACCTTTTAATACAACTACAGACTCCAATCCATGCTTACTTATCAGATTGGCTAGTTTGACATACTCGTTGCCTTCACCATATATATGAACTTTCCATCCCTCTAAATCATTTTTTGCCAGAGAAAATGCTTCTATTAACAAATCAAATCTTTTAATTGAATGGAGTCGACCCACACCCAAAATTATTCTCTCTCTGTCGTTGGCCGGAACAACTTCACTCCTTACTGGAATAGCATTAGGAACTACAATTGAACGACGCCGGGTCTGAGTTGGTACCGACTGAAGAAATTCACTCTGTAGCCATTGAACTTTATCGGCTGACAAAATAGAAAAAAGCCTCAAAGCCCGGTCAAGAAACATGTCATCCCAGTCATCCTGGAACAAATAATCTCTAATTGGATTTCCATGATTAGATATTACAATTTTACTAGGAGTCTTTCTCGCAGCAATGAACATTTGAGTTGTGGCACTAATCATAAATGGGACCACTACTCCAGGCTTGTAACTATAAATCAGAGATCTCCACCGACGGACTCTTCCTCCGAACTTTCCGATCCAAGTATCTACTTCAGATAATAATAGCTCGCGCATATCCTGAGCAGACCGCCGCGAAGCGTTCATGCAAAGTTGAGAAAACTGCCCCCAGCTTGAAAATTGATCACGATATAATTTGCAATTTATCGCAACAGCCAAAACTTCATCTGGCATTTTTGAAATTATTTCTGCCAGCTCAACTTTAAGATCTACATTACTTTCCAGCTCAACGTTATATGGGGGCTCAAAAATATCAATCAAATCAAAGCTTGAAGTCGCCCCGTATTTAGGCACCCCAGCTTTACCATCAGCGCTTGTTATTAAAACCTGCTTTCCTCGATCCGCTAAATAAGAGGCCACATCAAGAAGGACTCTTTCCGCGCCCCCCGGAACAGACTTAATCGCGACTATGCCAAACAATACTCGATCATTTTCATAATTAGTACTTGAAGGAATATTGCTCAATCCAATTCGATTGAAAGATGTTGTAGGGTTATCGCCTAAAGCCATCACCAGAAAGGTTAGGGCGAGTGATCGCAAAACCATATGATTGGCATTTAATGACGTGACAATAGAGTAAATCTCTTCAAGATCACTTCGCGTCAAATGCTTATAATTTTTTAATTTTAATAATTGTCGATAATCATTTTCTGAAAGGTTCGAACAATACTCCCGGGCAAGTTTATAGTTCTCATTAAATTCAACTTCTTCTCCAAAACTCTCTCCACCTACAAGCTTGTAGACCTCTACATTTTTGGTGCTTCCAATACTGTAGCCACCCATGACTAGCTTGGAAATTAACTTATAATCAGCCGCAGACCTATAGGTTTCATCATATGGACCAAGTCGATTGTAAACATCTTTTTTAATGAAAATTGTTTCATGCGCCGCAGTAATTCCTCGAAATATTGTTTCTATCCCATAATTTCGCGACGGCTTGTAGGCATTAAACTCACGATTCTCATTAAAGTATATACAGTCACCAACCACAGCGTCATAATTTCCATTTTCAAACGCTTCGTAATATCGACTCAAACTATTGAACGATAGAATATCATCGGAATGAATTAATCCAACCACACTACCTTGAGCGTATTTTATCCCCTTGTTTATAGCGTTATAAATCCCTGCATCCGGCTCACTTATGAAATAATCAACCATGCTTTGATTATCTTGTAACCACTCCTGAGAACCATCTGTACTCGCGCCATCGATTACTATTATCTCAAAATCTTTAAACGACTGATTACGAATCGTATTGACACATTGCTCAAGAGCATTTTTATTGTTAAAGGTCACCGTGACAATCGTGAAATATGGCTTTTTACGTTCACTGAGCCCGTTAGTGCGCATACCGCCTTCAATAGCTACTTGCTTCATCTGTAACAACTTTTCTCATTCTTAAATACGTAAACTTACTTATACTTCAACTCGGTAAACAGATCTTTATACTCTATTGCTCGATCGGCTATATTAATATTTTTTTCTGACCATTTACGCACACTGATTTTACTTAATGGGTTATCAATACACATTTTGAGCTTATGTGCCAACTCCCAAACATCAAATGGACTTGCAAGTTCTCCATTTATTCCAGGCCGAACCACATCAGGCATTCCGCCAATCGAAAATGCTACGACAGGCACTCCGCATGCAAAGCTCTCCAAGCAAACATTCGGTAGGTTATCCTCCACATATGGGAGCAAAGTAATATCTGAAGCAGAGTATGCTCGAGCTAATTCATGCCGGTCTTTAATGTGCCCAGTAACTGTTACATCACAATTTAATAAATCGAGGTCTGGGCTGCCACCGCCTATTACCAACACGGAATACTTATTCTTCATATCAAAGTATTCATTTAAGATATTCACCAGCTCTGGCAAATACTTGAAGCCTTTGCGAGAATCATCAACCGAAGCCGCGCCAAACAGAATCACCGGTTTAGTCGGATCTAAGTTATATTTTCTTTTTTGCAAATTGACATCATAGGGTTTGAAAACATCAAGTTCGACACCGGTTTGTATAACACGTACATCCTTGTCTCGCCCAATTGAACTACTTGAGACAAGATCTCCCAACCATTTACTGGGAGAAACAAAAACAATTTTATTCCAAAGCTTCAGGCGTCGATTTAGGACACGAAAAGGATCATGAACTGAGTCCGGTCCGACATGCGGGCATGGGCGGCAATACGATTCAAATTTATCGCAGCCCATCGAGTAATGACAACCACCCGTAATCGGAGCCATATCTGAAAGACACCAGACTAAAGGCTTGCTTTTATTGCTCCAGCGCGAAACCACAAAATCGGACACAGACACTGATGACCAACGTAGCAATACAACGTCACTTTCCTGCCAAACCGACTCTAGGAAGTCGGGGCACTTTGATGAAAGTCCAGTCGTAAATGGCACGTCGGTTGTAATTGTCTTATATTGTCCAATTTTAAATGGTGCGGCTGAGGTACCCAGTCTATCCGGAATTTGAATAACCGAGTCCATATCAACTGTCTTCCGGTTAACATAAAATTTTGAGTTCAACCCCTGCCGAACAAATTCATTATGTAATTTGAGCGCCGACATTCCTGCCCCGCCATAATCGGCCTCTCCGATTGAAGCTACCTTCATTACCCCCCCCCATTGCAAAATTCGTCATCCCCAAATTAATCAAAAACCATTTTGGATTTCGTGTATAATTTTTAACTAGGACGAAAGCCTACGTAAAATTCAATCAAACTTAAAATATTTTGGTTTATAATATAAATCGTCCCACTGACACTCCACACGCTGATAACCCTCTCGACTAAGGAGCTCATATATATTATTTCTATTTTCACTATAATTATGTTCTACAGAGAAAATTTTCACTCGCCACTTAGAAAACAAAAAATTACGTAAAATCGCGTATTCGCTACCTTCTGTATCAATACTTATATAATCAATATCAATCGGCGCATCAACACTAAGCAAGAAGTCATGCAAGGATACCGTCTTAAGCATAACCTTAAGGCCAGCGCTGCTATACGCTTCTCTTTTCTCGGTATGATTATCACCTGTAGCAAATTTAGTGATTCCGCCATACTCTTCAGCGAAGATAAATTCGACCTCATCACCAGTTCTATCTGATATACAGGTATTTCTTACTAGACAGCTCCGATTTTGCTGTAATTCTTTGAAAAATTTTGGGTTTGGCTCAGCACATATCCCCGTCCATTCGAACTTTTTTTCCAAAAGGTAAGTATTACTTAAAAGAACGCCATTTGTTGCGCCAAATTCTACAAAGAACCCCCCTTTTTTAAAGTTCGTTTTCTCTAACACCCAAATATCTTGACCAAGCTGAGATGGAGAAAGCTGCTTAAGACTAGATAAATATTTATCACGATCAGCTAAATCCTCATGATCTAGCGACTTACTCGAACTGGCAAATAATTGTGCCTTTCTATAGCAAAGCGTCAATTGGTGATTGATTAGTTCCACTTCACTTTCTAAAATTTTTAGTCGAGCATCAATCTGTTGGAAGGGCATTACACCGCAAATATCCCTTTCCAATTCTTGAGTTAGTAACTTCGATGCTTTCGGTAAAAGACCCAATCTTGAAAGCTCTGAAACAGCTCTTGAACGCACGGACGTGAGACGATCTACAGATGTAGTTATAGGCTCTAAAGCAGAATCAAAATATCGCATAGCCTTTTCATCATCATCCAACAATGAAAACATCTTGCCCAGACTATTATCAATTCCGGAAAATAAAACAGTTCTAGCCACTGCCGCCCGACAACCAAGCTCTTCTGCGATACTCAAAAATTCTTGACAGCTTAAGTGGTTACCGCATTGCTGATATGCGGAAGCTTTTAACAAAGCTAACTTCCAACCACTTTCTAACCCACTAATTGAAGCCGTATCGATGGATATCAAAGCGTCCCAATCTGCTGCCATCCATTTCTCTACTGCCAATGAAAGGATGTCAGCGTTATTAGAATTCAATCTCGCCGACTTCACGTCGGAGCCACCTTCATTCGCCACTTGATCAAAATTATCTTCGTAGAGAGTTGTTTGTGACTTGCTCCAGTCATTTTCATCCTGCATAGTAGGCACCTATACCTAAAAAGCTTTTTCTCTGAAAACAACATCTTTAATAAAGTCCATCTGAGCCTCGACTCTTTGCACCTCTTCTCGCAAAAGGTCCCTACAATGCAGTAATTCCTGATTTTCGTTACGTAGTTTCAGGCAGTTATTCTCAGTCTCGAAGTTCTTTTTTTCCAATGCTTTTTTACTAGTCGCCAATTCCGCATTTTCGCGCTTTAAAGACTGGACGTTCGCAACTAAATTTTCTATTTGACTCGTTGACTTTGCATCAGCCTCTACTAACGCTCCGTTTTCCTTCTGTAACAATTCGAAACTAGCGGCAATTTCCACCATTTCATTTTCTAAACGACCAAGAGCCGACTTCAATTCAGATTTTTCCGATTCTAATGTCTTAACATTGGAATTGAACTCGCCATTCAACTTCTCTAATGATCTAAAATTTTCAGAACTTTCGACGACTTTTCGTTCTAAGCGATCAATGCTCGACCGTAGTTCAGATCTTTCCAAACCCAAAGACTCGATACTGGAAACAAGTTCGACATTATCTTTCTTTAATGTACTAATACGAACAGTTAGCTCTGCTATTTCATCCTTAAGAAAACCGCTTTGTAAAATCGCTTCAGTTTTTTCACTTTCGATTGATTCGACTTTTGTAATCAGGAATTCACGTTCTACCGCAAACCGGTTCCTACGAAAAAACACCCATTGGCCATACTCCCCATCACTATCTGCAATGATAAAATCAAAATACTTGTCAGATAAAATTTGAATGCACTTAGTGATCTCCGCATTAGAAACCAGTCGTACTACTACAAATTCAAAGTTGGAGTACAGCTCAGACAATGAATCAATCAAAAATAAATCAATAGATCCCAACACATCCAAAACGATAACGTTTTTTCCGTTCTCTTCAAGCTCCGCCATCCCTATAAAACTAGAGAGAGATTTCGCGGAAGAACGGGCAGTCTCAACTACTGATAAGTTGGGGAAGTCTGCTTTAAAAACCGAGGGATGCTCTAAGCCATCAAAAAAAGTACAGTTGGTTAAATAGAAATCAACTACTCCAGATTCTCTAGCGATAATTTCTTTATGTACTTTTACAGTAGAGACACCACTGGAGGTTAAATATTTAACTTTTTCCTTCAAATACGAAACTTGAGCAGGGTTGGCCTCGACCAAGTGAATCACCTGGAAGCCCAAAGCTATGTAACCTGGAAGCTCATTACAGATGCCAGCGCCAATATGCACAAGTTGTCGAGACCCATCTTCCTCTAACTGCAGAACTTTCTCAAAATAGCTCAACATGATGCGTTCCAATATTTTTCCCAGAATTATCTGACTTTCCTACTTTAAAAAGCCAGCTCCAAAATGGCTGATAAATCGTTTTCCTATATTGAAGCTGAGCATCTGTAGCTTCATTTCTTTGCTTCATTCCACACATTGAGACAGTTTCCTCTATAAAACTGTTAAGGTCTTTAAAGTCAACGGTCTGAACACCTAGACGAAAAGCCTCCCTCCTCAGCCAGCTATTCTGCAAGATGCATACTGGCAATGAATGGTAAGCTGCCAACCAAAGAACTCCCGAGCTCTTTTCCATATAAATACTAGAGTCATAGTTCAATAGTATTAAATCGCTCTCATGTAAGATCAGGTGGAGATCATCATCTGACAGAAATTTTTCAATCAAATTAAGGCGATCATCAATTGCAGCAATATCTTTTAACTCCGCAGTAACTTCTTGCAGATCCACGGCGTCCCATGGGTTGTTGAAATGTATATTTAATTCGATAGGGCTTTCACAATCGGCCAAGATATTGCGAACCAATTCAGGAAGTGAAGTAAAGCCCTTGTCGACCTTTGCATCCCCAAAGTACAGTAATATTCTGGTTTTAGACGGCTTATTCGAATACTGCAACTTTCTTTTTTCTTGTGCTATCTTCTCCCAATCCGCCAAATAGCAGGGATGGATATCTAAAAGAACCTGACGATCAAGTAGTCGAGCATATTTTTCCGCCAGCTCAAAATCACTAGCAAAAACTCTGGCATTTCGGTTCTTTTCCAAAGCGCGAAATGCCATCCCAAATTGCATCTTCGAACTTTGGCTTAAGGTCTTACCGTTATGCCGAATTCCTGGGTTAAACATAGCGCAAATAATATGTAATGCATGCTCTTGCCCATCATGCAACCTCAACGCTAGTGAAAGTGACACAGCATGCTCCCAGCTTACGCAGGGGTGAAAAAAAATCAGCGCTTGCCCTTCGGCAGGCTTCTCTGTATTACAAATAGCTTCGTAATACTCTCTTGATGCCTGCCGAATATAAGTCTGGCTTTCTGCACTACCATCGTCATTGGCGAATAATTCGTAAAAATTAATAAAAAACTCAGGTCTAACCCGACAACCAAACTCTTCAATCTTTTCTTTTATTACAACATCAACACAATGACTACAAACGAACTCCAACTCTATGGGTAATTCTCGATCACTTCTCGATTGAGCAGCCATATAAGCGAACCCCGTATGATGTCCACCTGGCGCAATTAATCCAGGGTCCATAACTACAACTTTTGTCGAGACAATAGATTTCATACGAGCATCTCTCACACAGTTACGGATCAACCTATCAATCGCGCTTTAACTATCCGTATTATATTTCGTTTATTAATGACAAATTTCAGCTTCTTTTGATCCAATCCCACAACCAGCTTCTGCCAAAAATCCCAGCCTTTACCTGATTCAAAGCCACCATTTTCTAAGGACTTAATTAGTGAAGGTAATTTTTTAATAATCGATGAAATCATAACTCTATCTGTTCGAGTTAACCGCTCCGAAGCGTCGACATGTATTCGTCCTCGACGAATGACCAAGTTAACCAGCAATTTACAACCGAACTCATCTATTTCTTGTGTTGGCCAAGCATCAAGTGGAGGTTTATTATCATGAAGATCACGAAATTCCAAAGCTACCCTGTAACCATCGCGCCTGCTGTAGGCAGAAAACTTAAAACTATAACTAGGAAATACACGTGAACGTAATTGTAAGTTACGGCACTCGAACCAAAGGTGACTATAGTTATTACAGACAAACTCTTCTCGAAGCCGAATTTCATCTACGGATATAAAATCACTATGAGCTATGGCCTTTTCCGATAGCGCTATTGCAGCCATTCGCCAATCACGAGCCGTATCCGCCGGCAATTTGGCAATATCATCGACCTTAACGTTCAAAAAATGATCTCGAAGCACATTGATAACAGAAAATATTAGTTGGCGATCTTCCGTACACAATTCATTTAACATACTTTGTTGATAAAGCTTCTCTTCTCCTTTCGCACCAGGGCTGAATAATAGATATTTACCATACTCATCCTCCATACCTTTGGGCCAATCGGACACCCCATCAGTCGCGACCTCGCCGGTTTCCCGAAATTCGAGTGCAGCTATACCAGCTATTAGGGCAAGCTTGCATCGAAAGCTAGCAAAATAGCGCCCATCTGAAAGGGAGAAATCATGTATATTTAAATGGACATCTCTATATCCAGAATCGGAGTAACTTCCACTAATCGCCACAGTCGACGCATGGTCGAATCTCGATGAGTGAGGTAATGCTGAAATTGCACTCTGTTCTATTACTTCCTCTTTTCTATCCACTACTTCTTTAAGTTCTTCATACTTAAGAAAGTAGTGCTCCAGCTCTTCATAAAGTTGGTTAATTTGTAATTGAGAAAGGGCGACTTCCTGCTCCAATTCATTATTTTTAACTATTAGCTCGTCAATGACTAATTTATCCCCCCCTGTTAAAAGAGCTTCCGCAGCACGAGAGGCCAGATATTTTTTTCTCAACAGTGGGTTTCCGGTCTGATTTAGGTCTAGACCAGGCAATGAAGCACTTAATTGTAATTTAATGTATAATTTTTGGTATTCAGTAAACTCTTCTATCAAATGAGGAGCTAGGGCTTCGAGAGATAATTCGGGGCTGCATCGATCATCAAAAAACCCTAACGATAGCTCTTTTCCCATTTTTTGATAGCATATATCCAACAATTCTGATGGCTGTTCATTAGATGTTGAGGAGTGAACCAATGCACAAATATCACGGTTGCCCTGGAAAAAATCGAGGATCACCCGGTTAACTACAGCCCACTCCTCAAGGGCGATTTTTACTTGAGAGAGATCGCCCCCAGAACACTTATAAACGTCTACAAAAGTAGACTCCGGGGCCTCGTACAGTAATAAAAACCGATAACTTGGGTTTGTATTTTTCAACTCTTCCAGCAGTTCTCGACTATAGCCGCCACTCCGTTTATTTGGAAGGTCACTCGTAACTTTCATTAATGCGGATCTATAGATTGCGCCGTCCGCAGTTTCGATAGTAGGATTCTGTTGCAAGCAACAGTTTTGAAGTGCTTGAATTGTTACAACTTGCACTTGGTCATTAGAGAACTCTCCCTGACACCACTTTAAGCAATCATAACCGGTTACAATCACAGTATTGCTCATAATTCTAAGCCTAAATTTCGGAATCCAATTGTTTTTCTAGATTAAATTGCCTTTTCTTGCAGCCATCGCTCCTAGCATCGAAAGCCAAAAGATCCACCCAGCTCCTCAAGTATTCACTCAAGTTATAACTCTTTGTAAGCCGTTGCATGGCCGGTTTTAGCTCGCTCCATTTCGTTTCTTCAGAAATCAATTCCCTAATCTGATTTTCCAAATCTTTAGGCGATGTCGCAGCGACCACACCGCTTCGCTCCAATTCATCAGTAGTAAATGCTCGCAGCGAGTGAGCAGTAGCGGCAAACGCGCAGCCACGGGCTAATACCTCATTTGTCTTGATCGGTATTCCTTCTCCAGCGATGTCAGGCAACACCGTCACCGTCGTAAACTCGTGCAGGTTGGCGAGATCCTCGACATATCCGACCACAAAGACCCTGCTCGCGAGCATGTGGTCTATGTAGAGATGTCGTCCTATGGTCCCTACCAACCCAAGTGTCGTGTTCATTGGTAATTTGGCAAATACATGCTCAAGGAAATGAGTTACCGATTCAATATTCGCAGGATGGCCATCCGCGATGATCAGAAGGTCGAACTTTTCGGGTAGTCTGTCGAGCTCATCAAAGCGTGATTCTTCCGCGAGAAGAACGGGCAATTTGGGATAGCGCTTCTTTAGCGGGCGGGCAAGTATGGGAGGAGCTATAAAATGCGCCTTATCACCAATGGCCTGCTTGATGATGTTATGTTCAGTGCGATTCAGGTTGACCACAGCATCATAGGTAGCGAGTAGCTGCAATTCGTAGTCTAACTCTGCATCGTAGCGAGCTCGTAATTCTGGCCGACGCAACAACAGCTGATTGATCTGGATATCGTGGGTTTCACAGACAAACTTCTTCGCTGGGATATATTGGCGCGCAAAGTCGTTATTGAATATATGATTTACTAGTGCTAACTCGACGTTATTGTTCTGTAGGAAGCAGATCAGCGACTTATCTGGATCGCACCATGTACTATGGATATTCTCACGCTTGAAGAACGCAGGAACGCGTTTACGCAGAAGCTGGTAAAAGTATCTTGCCATCCGCAAAAGCGTAATGTTCTTGAATACAACACGTACAGCCATACCGCCACTGAATTCACGGCCAGCGCGCATAACTTTGTAACAAGCGTCTACCTGTTCCTGGCGGCGCTGCCAAGGCTCTGTCTTCACATAAATTTCGACAACAAAATATCCCTGCTCAACCAGGCAATCCATTTGCGTGTCAAGTACGACGGATGTCCCACAGCGAGTCCATGCAGGCTTAACCTGTACAGCCACGGGTTTGTCACACCCCTTTATCCAACCGGTGTTATCTAGCAGTACTGAAGCAATCGAGGGTGCGCGTTCGGATTTAAAGACTGCGCCTGTGATGGCCAAGCTTGCAGCAACTCGAATGGCCTCCTCGATACCTTCTCCGGCATCCCCAAAAGTACAACGCTCGTCGGCTAAAAGGTTGGCGTCTGCTATACCTTTGTGGCAGACCACTGGGATATTTAGTAAGCGTGCTTCATGCACAATACCTGAGATACGATGGCGATATTCCTCGCCGTAGGGAATTAAGATTAACTGAAAACAGTTAAGAAATTCCAACCACGCACGGGCGCCACTCACACTGGAATAGGAGCGATAGCTGCATTTACCGTACGATGGCAGCCTGACTCGAGCTATAACCGACTCGTGCATGCAAATTTCTACATCACGCTCTCCAGCAGCTATGTTGCCGATCAGCTTTTCTAAGCTTTCGAAATTTTTGTCGCCGCGGTATACACCAGGTACCAATATCTTTGTCTTACCGTCGCTGCCTACAGCTCTTTGCGGCAGCTTTTCAGCGAGCGGGAAGTTAACCTCGTTAATTACCTGAGGGTAGTAGTCGCACCACACTTGGCAATAGTCGCTAAGAGGCTTATTGGTGGAGACAATTTTCGCCCGTTGGAACGGCAGTGACTCCAGTACCCGCTTTTCCAGTTTCGCTGGAGAGAAGCGAGCATACATTGTGTTGTAAATATTCCAGTCTTCGTGGACGATAAACAACGCATCACAACCGTAGTTTTTGTTAGCTTGAATTTTCAGCTCAAGCAGAGACTCAAACGTCGGCCAAAGCATCGTCTGCATTATTAGCAGGTCACCCTGTCTCAAGCCTACAGTTTCGAATCCTGCTTTCAGCTCCAGCGCCGCCAAGTCGGAGTGAGCTGAAGTACCGCGGCCAAAGGTAAGCAGATAGAGTTGATGGCAAAGCGCGGGAAAGAACCAAAGAAAGTTTGCAATGGCCACAAACACATTGACTAGGGTACCCACAGGGGATTTTTTTTCCCAGATACCATTATCCTGCTGCAAGCGAGCAAAAACGCGATCTTTAAAGCGCGTAATTTTTTCAAAGAAACTGGGTCGATAGCCGTCTTTGAAAGCGCTGTTATTGTACTGATCAAATGTTAGGCAGGGACGCACATCGATTGGGTCGTCGCCCTCCCCTTCAAACCCCTGGTGCGAGAGCACAATGGCCGGCAGGCCCAGCTCCTCCATAATCCCTTTGGCGTACCGGTAGTTGTGCCCCTTACAGTCCTTTAATTGGGGATCAACGATAACGACTCTACCGTACTTCTCTTTAACGCCTTGATTCATTCCGACAACTCAGTTTCTTTCAACTGCGAACAGTTTTTGGTTAATTCCGTGAATGGTTGGCGCACTCTATAGTTGATTGAATACGCCTTGTCCAAATTTTGAAAATTACTGTTTTCGACCATAAATATCGTCAAAGCGAACGATATCGTCTTCACCCAAATAGCTGCCACTTTGTACCTCGATGATCTCAAGAGGAAGTAATCCGGGGTTCGTAAGCCGGTGCTTTACACCTATGGGTATATACACACTCTCATTCTCAGAAAGCATGATCTCTTCCTCATCACGCTGGACAATGGCAGTGCCTGAAACAACTACCCAATGCTCTGCGCGGTGGTGATGCATCTGTAGTGATAGACTGGCCCCAGGGTTTACCGTGATGCGTTTCACCTGGAAGCGCTCACCATTGCCGATGGAGTCATACTTCCCCCAAGGGCGAGCGACTTCGCGGTGAATTTCATGCTCATCGCGGCCAGCCGTTTTGATTTTGCTGACAATGGCTTTTACTTCCTGGGCGCGCCCCTTTGGCGCCACTAGCGTCGCATTTTTTGTGTCGACAATGATCAGGTCTTCTACACCAACCGCCGCAACCAAGTGATCTTCACCAAACACCAAGGAATTTTTACAGTCCTCCATGATGACATCACCGAGAGCAACATTTCCTTGCTCATCTTTATCCAAAGCTTCCCAAAGCGAGGACCAGGAGCCGACATCGGACCATCCACAGGCCAACGGCACTACAAAACCGCGACGGGTCTTTTCCATCACAGCATAGTCAATGCTGTCTTCTGGAATAGCGTTGACATCATCAAGGTTCAGCTTGACGAAATCACTTTCCACCTTTGCATTATCCATTGCTTTGACAGACGAGCGATGAATGGCTGGCGCATGCTCTGCCAGCTCATCGAGCAGGTTTCTTGCAGAAAACAGGAACATACCTGCGTTCCAGTAGTACTCGCCACTCTCGATATATGCTGTTGCGGTTTCTTTGTTCGGCTTTTCGACGAATTGGGCAATTGGACGAATATCAGTTCCGTCACCCGTCGCCTTCTGGATATAGCCGTATCCGGTTTCCGGTGCAGTCGGAACGATACCAAATGTCACCAGCCCACCTTTACTCGATGCCTGCAGGCCAATATCTACTGCACGATGGAATTGCTCTACGTCGTCCAGCAAGTGGTCCGCGGGTAGCACCAGTAGATTTGTTGACTCGCACTCTTTTGTTGCTGCTACTGCTGCAAATGTAATTGCCGGCGCAGTATTCCGACCCGTCGGCTCGGTAATCATGGTGAATGACTCAATTCCAATTTCTTGAGCCTGCTGCGCCACCATAAACCGGTGGTCTTCATTGCAGACGATTACCGGTTTTTCAAACCCTCTGACACGCTCTAGTGTTTGTTGCAACATAGTCTGCTCCCCCGTAAGGCTGAGCAATTGCTTCGGCAACATCTTGCGGGACTTTGGCCACAAACGGGTTCCGGAGCCACCACAAAGGATAACGGGGGTAATGCTCGTCATTGGTACTCTTACCTCTTGGATCTAATTATTTTGCCAATTCAGCTTGGAGCGGCAGGTTTCGTAAAAATTGTGGCCAATCGGGTGTATTAGCGTAAGCCTGTGCGGTTTTTTATGGATTCGAATTACGTCTCCAGGCTCCGTTACTACTTGGTCATGCCCGTCGCAGGTCACATAAGAATGCGCGCTGTTGTGCTCACCGATGACGATTTTAAATTCGCTGCTGCCCTCAACCACTATTGGTCTGCTGCTAAGCGTGTGCGGATTAAGCGGGACCACAACGATGGCGTCCAGCTTTGGGTGCATGATGGGGCCACCGCCAGACAGGGCATATGCCGTAGAACCGGTAGGAGTCGAAACTATCAAGCCATCAGAACGCTGGGTATAGACAAACTGCCCATCAATAAAGAGGTCGAACTCAACCATGCGAATATATTCACCCGGGTGGATTACCACATCATTGAGAGATGACCCTTTACCAATGGGCTTTCCATTGCGCGTGACAGACATATCCAGCAAAAAACGACTTTCCGCCATATATTTGCCGGAGAGCACTTCGCCCACTTTTTGTTCAATTTCATCAGGAGTGATGTCTGTAAGAAAGCCGAGGCGGCCGCGATTAATCCCCAGAAGGGGAACACTGAATTTCGCCAACGCCCGTGCGGCAGCCAGAAGGCTGCCGTCACCACCGACCACAATCACCAGATCACATAATTCGCCCAGCTTATCTTTGCTGGATACGCGAGCCTTGTGGTCTGCAACGTCGTTAGCGGTATTTTTTTCGAGCACCACGGAGTAGCCCTCACGCTCCAAGAACGCCATCAGGCGCTTTAGCGAAAGAACTGCGCTATCACTTTCGGTTCGACCGATAAGTCCGATGTTCTGGAATTCCGACACCGCTCCCCCAAGGTGCCCGAATCTGGGCCAACATAATTATCGTTACACTTATAAATTGGCAGGATTGGTTGTTTTTTGACCTACCAAACTCTTGCAACTGTCCATTTAACAGCCACAAACGTAAAAATTGACAGGTGATTATGCCTGAGGGAAAAGTGTGAGTCGAACCCGAGATGGCGCCACATACGACCGGTCAGACAACAGGCAGTCAGACTTAAAAATAACCAAAAACAAACCAATTCAGGTCATTATTTAACCAAACCACGTCTACCCTGTAGGCCCCCAGTGTGTAACAGTAAAATACGTAACTGGCGTGCTTTCCTTTTCTTTGCCCCGTTTTCAGTGCAGCGCTTCATGAGCGCGTAAGCCAGCTTGACCGTGTAAACGTGGTCAAATGTCAAGCCTGACTCCTGTTCTAATTTTTTCTGGAAGGTTAGTAGTGGCTCATCGCTCTTCCCGTACCCCCCATGCCCCCCCTCTGGAACCAACTCAAGACTCTGACCCAGCGCCCCTTCCCGACTCCACTGCTTTGCCGCGCCGAGGATGCTTTTCTCAGCCCTGAGGACAGGAACACCAACTGTACTGACTGCCGGAGGCAGCCCGGCCGCCAAAGCACCAAGTGTCAGCCCTGTACCACAGGCCACCCAACATTCATCAAATTGCACCGGGCTCGTCTCCCCAACTAATTGCCCTAATAATTGGACGCCTTTCGCACCATAACTATTCGCCCCACCCTCTGGTACATACCAATTTTCCGCCCCACTCCCGCCAATAGATGCAATGAAGTTGGGATCATGCCGTTCGCGGTACACTGTCCGAGTCACAAACCGCAACTCCATCCCGAACCGCTCCGCATCTTGCAGCATCGCACTCAACACCGACGGACGTTCCCCACGAATAATACCGACAGTTTTGAATCCAAACCGCTGGCCCGCCGCCGCGGTCGCGTGCAGATGATTCGACCAGGCTCCACCACAGGTTACGATGGTGTGTTTCCCCTGCGCCCGCGCTTCCAGCAGGTTGTATATCAGCTTGTAGGCCTTGTTGCCGGAAATCAGAGGGTCGATAAGGTCATCCCGGCGAATCCACAGGTCGATTCCCGGAAAGAGGTCCGAATTGATTTGTTGATAGGGAACATTGCGGGCAGCCTCGATAAAGGCCTCGAGACTCAGCTCGCTCAGATAGCGGATCATTTCAGGGGTTCTACGTTAGGCAGGCAATGGCAACTGGCCGGACTCCAGGAAGTCAGTGCGGACGAACTGCCTTGATTCCACGCTATTTCCTGATTTCACCAGAAAGGCGACGCCTTCGGAGGTCGACTCCGCGGTGACTTCCGCTTCAATCGTAGGCGGCCTTCTTAAAAGTGCTTCAGGGCCAAACAGCGCCACGTTCACCCCCTCCCCGCCACTCAGAGGCAAGCGCGACAAGCCTGCATAAAGGGCCCGCGCGGAGGGAGCTTCCAGACCTTTGATAGCACATTCTCGCATCTGTGCACCGAGGCTCTGGCAAAAGCTGTACTCACTCGGATGGGTAAGCTGTGGCCAAAACGCCTGCCAGTGCTCACTTTGCAGCTTTACCCCAGGGTCCGCACAATATTTGGCCGAAAACACTTGGTGGTAACTGGTCACCGGCTTCGCCACCGCACCAACCATGTCATTCAGAAACAACAACCGGTAGTAAGCGGCCTCGGCCAGTACCGTGGAGACCGTTTTACTACCGTAAAAGATCCCGCTTTCTGCAGTGCCACCAAAGCGCGAGCCCCAGGGGAGCGGAGGGTAACGGAATGGCGTGGCCAGGAGATAATGCAGTTGCTCACTACCAGGTAGCCGAGCGGGTTTACTCTGCTCAAGCAGGTTCTCAAGAACCGCCTGCTTTTGCAGGCTATCCACCAGGCTTCTGGTCGCCACTTCTTCTTGGGACTCGATGATCCGGTACAGGCGACCAATCAGCCGGGTGGCAGATTGAAGAATCTTGTCGCGGAAGCCACTCAAACCTTGCCTCGCATCGCGTCCAGGTAAGTGACAATCCTTACCAACCCGTCAATGCGGCAGGCCAGCTCTTTGGGGATACCGTTCAAGGCGCGATTGGCAGTAGCAAACCAGGTTTTGGCACCCACTTCGCCCCCCATCAAGACAAACGCCGACCGATAGGCACGCACTAAAAGCAGCGCCAACTGCCCCTCTGCACTCTGGGGCGCCAGGCCATTGCGACGGCGCAGAGTGCGATCGTCCAGGTGAATGATTTCGCCGAGTTCTTTCTTTTTCAGGCCCAG
Organism: Microbulbifer sp. CAU 1566; assembly: GCF_023156515.1. Lineage (NCBI taxonomy): Bacteria > Pseudomonadati > Pseudomonadota > Gammaproteobacteria > Cellvibrionales > Microbulbiferaceae > Microbulbifer > Microbulbifer sp. CAU 1566. Next base: position 101,474 of record NZ_JALNMG010000003.1, read on the forward strand.
GTGACTGGCGGTATTTAGGGTTGCCTCCAGAAGAACCTGATCTTCTGTTGCTTGAGGGGTATGGGCTGGATTGGCCATTTTGCCTCCGGATTGATGGTAGAGGACATATGACCAAAATATATGTCATTTCTGGACAATTGGCAAATTCGCTGGTACCCGCCGTAGGGGCTGTCGGACGGGAGTTCTCACCCAGCGATCCGCCAGATACAAAAAAGGCCCTGCTCTTGCGAGCAGGGCCTTTTTTGTATCTGGCGGACCGGACGGGACTCGAACCCGCGACCTCCGGCGTGACAGGCCGGCATTCTAACCAACTGAACTACCGGTCCGCGGTAGTGACTTCCCTTGAGGAAGTGGTGGGTGGTACAGGGGTCGAACCTGTGACCTACGGCTTGTAAGGCCGCCGCTCTCCCAACTGAGCTAACCACCCATTTCGGGCAACTTCTTCAGAAGTTTTCCTTTTTGCTCTGGGGTTATCCCCCGAGAGCGAGGCGCATAATACCGAACCAAAATTTTGTGTCAACAAAAAATGCGCCAAAAACTTTGAAATATTTTTGGCGCACTTTTTCAGTGAGACATTAGTTCTCTTCGCCCGCACTTTTCCCGTTGACGGAAACCGGCGTCGCTTTCACTTCAGCGTCTTGTCCTTCGGATTCTGGCTCAGAATCTTGCGCAAGCTCTGTGGGCAGCTGGCGATAGTCTGCCCCAACGAGATGGCCCGCAATAATGACATCACCGCCATGCTGAAACAGTCGATCTTTCGGCCGCCCCAAGTCCGGCGCGTTGTAATTGCAAACACCGCCCGGAAAAATTCGCTTCATGTCATCAATGCGCTCAACAATTGCTGCAGAACTTTCGCCATAAACCCCTTTCGCCAGGGCCCGCTCGACGGGCTGTAAAGCGCACTTGAAAACATCCCCGGTAATTGGGGCCCCCGCCATTTGCCTCGGCGTACTGTGAATGGGATAGCGCTGCATGCAGGCGCCGTCAGGCTTCTGGTTCCAGCGACCATTCCAGACATTGGGACCAGCAGCCAAAACATTACCCGACCGATCAAAGCAACGATCCGTCGCCTCCACAGGCCGGTTGCCCGCCACCCCTCGCTCAGGATGCTCGATAATTTTTTGCATCCAGTGATCAACAATATCCAACGCTTCGTCGAGTGGATTGTACTTTTTGTGGCTCATCCAGATCAGCTGATTATCAGCGTGACCACGAGCCCGGCGAATACGTTCCCGGCTGGAAAAAGACGCGAGACTGTGGTGCATGTCCAGCTCGCCATCGAGATAGTGGCGAACATCGATAATCGGGATTTCGACATCCCCCAAAAATACGTGCCCGGAACGATAAATCCCTTCGATAGCTTCGACACTGGCGACATTCCTCGGTGCCGGATTATCCAGGCTACCCAGGTTCATGTTGTGTTCACTCCAGACCGAAAGGTCTACCGGGAACAAATCCCCGTTCATAAACCAGAGCTTTTCGCCGCCCTGATCTTCCGGCGCCTTCCAACCACCGATAGTGGCGTTCATACGCAGGAACTCGTCGATGCTGATCCGGCCGCTCTTGAGCGCTTCCAGCCCGTACTGCACTCCCTGGTTGTCCCAGGCACTATTGGCATAGCCATCGTCACCCGCGCCATAGAAATCCCGCAAGTCTTCCCAATGAGACCAGTGGGTATTTTTGGCCACCGGATCCGCGAAACTTTTACTGAAATGGATAAAGTTCGGGTTATTCACCAGGGGCACCAGGCCACGCCACCCCTGAACACACTCCGAAGAACCTTTAGCAACACCACGGTAGCGACCATCGAAGAGTGCCGCGGCGTTTTCCAGAACCCTGAAGCGATGCTCGAATTCATCCCGCGTTGCTAGGCCGATAACCGCCTCGCGCTCTGACACATCCTGCCAGCGAGAATCTTCCGCGGCCACCACGTCAAAGAAATACTCCAGCGGCTCACAATCAAAAACGTAAATGGTCTGGCTGACCATATCGGGGTAGGAATAAAGTGGCAGTGCGGCATCGAGCACCCCCGGGGCGTTCTGAGCCAGCAGATACTGCTGGATAGCGCCACCTGAGCCACCGATGCCTACGGTATACAACGGCTCCTCGTACAAAGCAGCGAACTGTTTTTTGAGGCGACGCGCCGTATCTTCTGCCAACCAAATATTGTAGTGATTACTGGTCTGGTTGGCCGTTGAATAAACCACCGCATAACCCCGTGCCAACTGGTCAGCACGGCGATCGATGATTGAGCGGCTACTGATGTCACCTTGCTGCCGCCCCACTCCCACACCACCGCGAAACTGATAAATCAGCCGCTTGTTCCAGTTGCTGGTGTTCGGTTTTTCCGGTGTCTCTCCATCACCCCGTAATGCGGCGATGGCATAAAAGAATCGATTAATGGTACCCGTCTCCAATCGCACCACAAACTCTGTGGTTTGGCCATTGACGGTCACCAGATCGATATCATTCTGCGCCTTCTCGAGCGGATGAAAGTTGCCGTCCAAAGTGCTGCGATAGAAGTAAGCAACAGAGGTGGCATGGCTGCAATCCCGACTATAGCCAATGACCTCGTCGCTCTTATTGCCCGCCTCATCCAAGGAAAATACCGGGACACCTTCGCCATTGTGGTTGTCGACTAGAGGCTGAAGCTCAGTGACTGCGTTTTCACCGCAAAGAAACGGATAGCTGGACGGCCCGGCAAACAGGGTCTCTACCGGGCCCGTTTCACCAATGGCGATGGGGAATGGAAAATACTCTGCGGGGCGGCCACTTTTTCGCGGGTGATCCCCGGCATAGGCTGGTGCCGGTCTGTGATCAAGCGCACCAGCAGGTACCCCAACCACAGGGGCCTTAGGCACCCCTGGAAGTCGCGGCAATTTTTCGTAGGCGTACCAGAACCCAAGCCCCAACAGCACAAAAAATGAAGCCGCGACACCAGCCAGTAATCGCCGGGTCAAATACCGCGCCGTAATCTTCCGTGCGCTCCAAGCCATAGCTGCCTCCGTACGCCAATACGTCCTGTTCCCTGTACATTGCCGGATCAAACCTGCAAGCACAGCAACAGTATATGTGGCGCCGGGAAAACCGTTGGGGACTTGGCGGAGGAGTAAACTAGAAGAAAATTCCGGGGAGAAAGTGGCTCAGAATTCAATTCACAGAGATGGGGAACACAGAAGAAAATTGAACGAATTTTCGGGGCAATTAAATGAAAAATTACCCCGAAAACTGGAAGTTGCAACACATCAATTCAGAAGACTCTGGCGACCTGCTGCAACCTCAATAACGAAAACGAAGCCATCGCAAATCAGATGATAATGCCACGCTCTTGCAGCGACTTAATGACCGCTTCCACTTCATCTTCCAGGGTCATCTGGTCAGTGCGGAGGTGCAATTCCGGATTGGCAGGTGCCTCGTAGGGGTCGTCAATGCCGGTAAACCCGCGGATCTCGCCAGCACGCGCCTTTTTATACAGACCTTTCGGGTCACGCTCTTCCGCCGCTTCCAAGGAGCAGTCAATAAACACTTCCATGAACGGAAGGTCACCCTCTTCGTGCACTTTGCGTACCAGGGCGCGATCTTCTGCATAGGGGCTGATGAAGCTGCTCAACACGACAACACCAGTGTCCGCGAACAGCTTGGAAATTTCACCAACGCGGCGAATGTTTTCCTGGCGGTCTTCCGCGGAGAAGCCCAGATTAGAGTTGATGCCGAGGCGAATGTTATCGCCGTCCAAACGGTAACTCAGCACACCACGGGCAGTCAGCGCCTTTTCTACCGCAACCGCTACAGTGCTCTTGCCAGAACCGGACAGTCCGGTGAACCACAGAGTCACACCTTTATGACCCAGCATAGCAGCACGGTCACCACGGGTTACTTCACCGTCATGCCAGTGAACATTGGTTGCTTTGCGCTCGACTACTTCCGTCACATTCGTCCCCTAAGTATTGATTTCGTATGTCTGCAAATGGATAAGTCCGGCCAATACTTAGGCCGAAATCACAAAACTGGCGCGCATTATCCTAGATCGCCACCCTACTGGTAAAGGCAACCCATAGAACAATACTGTCCTAAAACCAAAAAACCCGGCATATAGCCGGGTTTTCGGGACCAGAGGTCAAATATGGGGTGGCCGACGGGGATCGAACCCGCGACCTCAGGAGCCACAATCCTGTGCTCTACCAACTGAGCTACGGCCACCATTGATAAAGTTTTTATTGATGTCTTGTGGCGACATCAACTTCCCGGCCTGGCACAAAGCCCAGCAGGGTAAAACCGCTTTTCTGCGATTTCTAAGCCCATCAACTGTGCTGATGGGCCGGAATAGTCCTGCGACTCTCAGTTGGCAGCGGCACATCCGACAACCACCGAACCATCCCTACCTATAGAGGTATTGGCACGCCCGGCAGGACTCGAACCTGCGACCATCCGCTTAGAAGGCGGATGCTCTATCCAGCTGAGCTACGGGCGCAAGAAAACCCGGTAAAAAATGGTCGGGGCAGAGGGATTCGAACCCCCGACATCCTGCTCCCAAAGCAGGCGCGCTACCAGACTGCGCTATGCCCCGATTCTCTTCTCAGGAGTCGCCCCCTGTTCGAGAGCGCGCATATTACTTGCGCCCCCCTAGGGTGTCAACGCCGCTAAGCCATTCTTTTTAAAGTAGTTTAGCCTTTGAACAGATAACCGCCTGTGACGGGCCGATCCAGCGTGACTCTATAGGGAAAATATTCGCAGCTTGTGCGAAAATGCCGCCCCTTTATTAAGCTACTAATTTTAACCAACCTTCAACCAACGCCAGCGCTGGGTACTGATACACCCCTCAGTACCGACGTTAGCGCCGAAGTTGACTACTACGCCTTGAGTGCGCGCCTGCGCCGCACTCCTTGTTCAAGTTGAGAAACTCCTATGTCTGCACTGGTTCTGGATGGCAAGGCTCTTGCTCAGAAAACCGAAGAAGAACTGTCTGCCCGCGTCACCGCACTAAAAGAGAAGAGTGGCGGCCAGACCCCGATCCTCGCCACTATTCTCGTCGGTGACGATCCCGCCTCTGCCACTTATGTAAAGATGAAGGGCAACGCCTGCCGCCGCATCGGTATGGACTCAATGCAGGTGGAACTCCCCTCCTCTACTACTACCGAACAGTTACTGGCGAAGATCGAAGAGCTGAACAGCAACCCGAATGTGCACGGCATCCTGCTGCAGCACCCGGTTCCCGAGCAGATCGATGAGCGCGCCTGCTTTGACGCCATCGCCCTGGAAAAAGATGTGGACGGCGTGACCTGCCTGGGCTTTGGCCGCATGGCCATGGGTGAAGAGGCGTACGGCTGCGCCACTCCGAAGGGCATCATGCGCCTGCTGGAGGCCTACAACATCGAACTGTCTGGCAAACACGCCGTGGTCGTCGGCCGCAGCCCCATCCTCGGCAAGCCGATGGCGGCGATGCTGCTGAATGCCAATGCCACTGTGACCATCTGTCACTCCCGCACCAAAGACCTTGCGGATCACATCAGCCGCGCCGATATTCTGGTCGGCGCCGTTGGTCGCCCGGAGTTCATCAAGGCGGACTGGATCAAAGACGGCGCTGTTGTGGTAGATGCTGGCTACCACCCCGGTGGCGTAGGCGATATCGAACTGGGCCCTCTGGTGGATCGCGCTGCCGCGTACACGCCGGTTCCCGGTGGCGTTGGCCCCATGACCATCAATACCCTGATCTATCAATCTGTCGACTCAGGCGAAAAGAAGATTGGCTGACGGTAAGACCCTGCGTCTCGACAAGGCGATCAGCCAGGTCACAGACCTCTCCCGGGCAGAAGTAAAGCGGGCAGCCAAACAGGAGCGGATCACCGTCAACGGTGTGGCGGTGACCGATCCCTCGACCAAGGTCCGTGAGACCGACGAACTCTGTCTGGACGGCGATCTACTCACCGAGGCCGGTCCGCGATACTTTATCCTCAACAAGCCCCTCGGCTACGTTTGCGCCACCAAAGACGGCGAGCACCCGACCGTGCTCGACCTGCTGGACGAGCCGAACAAACACAAGCTGCATATAGCCGGGCGCCTGGATATCGATACGACGGGACTGGTGCTGATCACTGATGACGGCCAGTGGTCCCACCGGATTACTTCCCCCAAACACCACTGCGCAAAAACCTATTACGCCCTGCTGGCGGATCCGATAGAAGACGGCGCGATCGAAAAGTTTGAAAAGGGGATCTGGCTCAATAATGAGAAAAAGCGCACCAAGCCTGCGCAGCTGGAAATCCTGTTCCGCAATGAAGTGCGCATTACCATCAGTGAAGGCCGCTACCACCAGGTAAAACGGATGTTTGCCGCCCTTGGTAACAAAGTGCTGGAACTCCACCGCGAACGTATTGGCAACATCGTGCTGGAAGAAGACCTTCTCGAAGGGGACTATCGTCCGCTGAGCACTGAAGAAATTGCCGGTATCGGAACAGACTCCCCTTAACTCACTCTGGTAACACCTGCTGAGCCTATGCTTGCCCTACTTTCACAATTACTGCACGAGTGCGGCGAGAACGCGCTGTGGATTGCCGATGAAAACAGTAAGGCACTGCTGGTCGACAACGCGGCTAGCAGCAGCCAGCCATTTCCCGGCAGGCTGATCAGCAACCGCTGGGATATAGTGCAAGCAGCAGCAAGCATCGGCATCCGCGCCAGCTTCAGTGACTTTAACCTTGAGAGTGCCGCAGAGAGCGCCGCCCTCGAGGTCGAGGTCGAGGGCGAGGGCGAGGGACGCTTCTCCCGAATCCTGTACCCGGTTTCCAAAGAAAAGGCCGCGGTGCACCACATCATCAATTGCGCCCCGGATTTCCTGCAGCCCGGCGGTGAGCTGTTGCTGATTGGCAGCAAGAACAGCGGAATCAAAACCTACGCACAGAAAGCTGCCCAGCGGTTTGGTGCAAGCAAACAGTTACAGAAGCACGGCAGCGATTATCTGAGCATCAGCAAGGTGCAGCCCCAAACTGGCCAGCGGCTGGACGACAGCGACTACCCGCTGCTGCGCCCACTGGACAGTTTGGGTGGACTCTATTCAAAACCGGGATTATTTGGCTGGAACAAAATCGATACGGGCAGCGCCCTGCTGGCCACACATTTTGCAGAACACCACCCCAGCGCCAATGCGCGAGTGGTAGACCTAGGCTGCGGCTACGGATATCTCTCAACGCAGCTTGCACAGCAATTGCCGACAGCGCAGGCAATAACCATTCAGGCCACAGACAATAATGCCGCAGCGATACAGGCTTGCCAGAGAAATTTCCAGGTACTGGGAATTCAAGGTGAGGTAGTAGCAGGCGATGCCGGCTCTACGATCGAAAGTCGCAGCGCCGATCTATTGATCTGCAACCCACCTTTTCATCAGGGGTTCCAGGTGGAGGGCGATCTCACCGACCGATTCCTCAAACAGGCAGCGCGTATTCTACGCCCGCAGGGTATCGCGCTTTTCGTGGTCAATGAATTTATTCCCCTCGGCAAGAAGGCACAGGGTATCTTCCAAAGCGCAGAACTACTGAATAAAGAAAAAGGCTTCTGTGTCTACCGCCTGACAAAAAGCTGAAGCAGCGATTGCAATTCGACAAATAACCCTCGAAAAGAATCGCAGACGAATACTCAGTAATCTCGCAGGTTGAACAGGTTCATGGAGAGCGTGTGCTCCTCCAATTGCTCAAGCTCCAGCAATCGCTCCAGTGCATGCTTGGCCGACGGCGTATCGGCTCCCAGCAGCAAGTCCCGATACTGATCCGCCAGGTAGATCTCTATGTCCATGGCCAGCTGGCCAATCGCTTCCACATCGCTGACGTCGATATTGCGCAACCGCTGCAGAAACTCGGGCTCACGCCCCTCCGGTGCGAACTGCACCCAGGTATGCAAAGCCCCATCACCAATATCCTCTCGGAAGTTCTCCAGCGTATGCATCATGGAAACTTCCCGCCGCTTTAACTGGTCCAGCAACAGGCACGCCCGCTCATTGGCGGACAACACCTCGAACTCTTCGTACTGCCGGCTCAGCTTCAGGTGAAACTCCCTCCCCTCCTGAATCACATCTTCCAAGGTCTTGTATCGCATCAATTGATCCCGGGAAAACAACTGCCTAAACCCAGTATAGTCACAAGGATCATTCACCCGCCAATCAACCTGCCCGCTCACTGCAGAGCACGCAGTTGGGAATCCAGCTTTCGAAAGGGATTATTGGGATTTATGGCCGCCGGAGCCTGGGTGAGAAGATTTGACTTATCGAGCGGTACACGGCTGAAGACACCGATACAGTTATCGTAGAGCGGCGACTGCGCAGTCCAAGCACCCTGGAGGTGTTCTCGAATTGCCGCCTGACGCCAGCCACTGGCGAGGAGTTCACGGCGGCTGACAAAATTGCTGACCACTGCGCCAGCCGGGGAAAGCTGACGCAGCAACTTACTACACCAGTAACCGTCCGCCTCAAACGCGCGCGCCACCTCACCGTTGCTATGACCAAACAGGTCATCGACGATCAAGTCAAAGGGCGCACTCGTATTTCTGCTATCCAGCCCCGCGATAAATTCCCGGGCATCCGCACAAACCAACTCGACACCCTGAACACCAAAATATCGGCGGGCTACCGTCAGATGTACCGGGTCGATATCCACCCCAACGATAGATTCAGGCTGGACAAATTTTTGCAGTAACCGGATCAGCGCACCACCGCCCACTCCGAGTAGCAATACCCGCTGTATCTGTTTCTCAGGGAGAAAAAACGCGGGGAGTAACAATAACTCCCAAAGGGAACCTTTCAGTGGGTCTCTCGGGTTCCACTGGGAATGGAAAACACCATTGCTGTAAAGCCGGACACTGGCCCCATGTTTGCGAACCTGGTACCGGTTACCCCCTACCTGCTTTTCCCAAACCAGCGCCATCCCTGTGCCCCAACTTTCCTGAATCCCAAGTATTTACCCCCTACCCTATGGCAAATCTGAATGCTGCAACAGGACATTGGCGAACGCCTCAATACCAGCCAGGTCCTGCTCCGTGAACCGCGCCACAGAGGGGCTATCGATATCCAATACACCAATACAGCGCTCGCCATGGTATAGCGGCACAACCACTTCCGAAGCGGAAACCGCGTCGCAGGCGATATGCCCCGGGAACTGATGTACATCTTCCACCAACTGCGACTGCCCAGTTTCAACCGCGGTACCACAAACCCCGGCACCGACGGCAATCCGCGTGCACGCGGGCTTCCCCTGAAACGGTCCCAGGGTGAGTTCCTGGCCGTGTAGAAAATAAAAGCCGGCCCAGTTTATGTCTGGCAGCTCCATAAACAGCAGCGCACTGGCATTTGCGGTATTCGCCAGCCAATCGCGCTCGCCAGTCAAAAGTCCGGCCAGTTGTGCACAAAGAGAGTCGTAAAATGCTGTTGTCGTCATAAAAATTCCACGTCCGGAAATTTTCCGCTAATTCTGCGGTAAATCAGTGTATCGGCAAACCGCCAGCCCCAAAATCAAAAGCCCGCTATGGAAAGCGGGCTCTATTGTAACGATAACGGTATCGAGAACTGTATGAGAAGTTCAGCGAGGGAACGATGGCGATTGCACTATTGATACGGATCCGTCACAGATTCACCGCTGCCCGATTGCGACTGGTATACCTCGGCATCCACCGTCGGCTTGGACCACTCCCCCTCTTCTTCCGGTTCACCGCGGCCGCGAATCGCCGGGGCAGCAGCCGTGACGTCACTGGCCATCAGTCCACGCTGCTGCGCCGTCGGCGCTGGTCTGGAAACCGGCGCCGCAGGTTCATTTTTCAGCACACGGCTGGCAATACTGTTCAGGTTAGGGCGGCGACGCTCGGCCAATTTGACCGCCTCCAGCTCGCCATTCAGACGGTTGATCTCCGCCTGCATATCCCCCACTTTGGCCTGTAAATCGGTGATCTGGGACAAAACGCCCTTCACCTTGCGACTTTCCTGCTCATACAGCACTGCAGCGCCCCCAAAGGCCACCACGAAGACCAACAAAATCGAAAACTGACGCATCCAAGCCTCCCCTGCTTATGCGAGTCATATTGAAATAACCCGAGGAATATTACCGGAACAGGGGATATCTTCCGCGAACTGGCGCGTAAAATTCAAGCTCAAAAAGTGACCAGAAGACCCACTATCATCCAAATCGATCGCTTAACGATTCAGGGAGTCTATTCATCCACCAGGTCGAGAAACTCCAGGCTCGCCTGCTGGCGAATTGTCCGGCGGTGATTGGCCCAGAGTTTGGCAATCTTTTCCTGGTTACAGACTTTACGGTCGACGTATACCCGGGTATTCAGCTCACCAATCGGCTTTGCTGCCGGGCATTTGCTGAATACGAACTGGTTGGAAATCAGGTCCATAAAAGGACCGGATTTGCTGCTGGGCATGATAAACAGCAGCTGCAGCCCAAGGGTCTCGGTCAGGTAACGGATCACCTCCCGGGAGCGGGATTCATCCATTTTCGAGAAAGCCTCGTCTACCAGCACCATTTTCAGGTGACTGTTGCCATCGTTAAAGCGAAAGGCCGAGGTAACCGCAGCGGAGCGGATGATATAGGCTGGCGTTTCCAGCTGGCCACCGGAGCCAGTACCGTACTGACTGAGGGCAATCGGCTCTTTGCCTTGAGGCTCTTTGTAGATTTCGTAATTGCGATAGTTGCGGTAGTCACTGATGCGATCCAGCTCTCGACGGGCAAGCTGCTCATCTTCACTCAGTAACATCGCCAATAGCTTGTCACGCACCTGCTGATGCTTGGCCGAAAGATCCGCATCAAACAGGCTCTGCTCTTCCCCCAGATTCGGCAATTCGATCACTGCTTTGAAGAAGCTCCAGTATTCCTTGAATTCAGGAACCCAGCGGTAATCGAAGCGGAAACGCTCGCGGTCAGCACCAAAGCGATGGTGCTCCAACTCCTGGTTCAGGTCGTCCAGCACCCGCTTACCGTCGTTGATCGACTGATAGATCGCGTGGCACAGGTGAGTAACGAAAGTGGTATTGAAGGATTTCTTCAAGCCCAACAGTTGATCGTGGCGATCCACCAGCAGATTGTTCTTGAGGCGATTGCGCAATGCCGTCACTTGATCCACCAACTGGCAGACCAGCTTGAACTGCCCTTCACTGTGGCCGCTGGCAAAGTCCGGGTCGAATGCGAGGGTATCCCCGGTGCTGCAGCTACTGTTGTAGTCCATCACCCCTTTCAATAGCTGATGACTGTATTTCTGTAACAGCCCCTGCCACTCGGCGATATCCTGAGAGAAGTCGAACCCGTCCCCCGCCTGAGCCGCCTGGTCATCGGCCTGCTGCAGAGTGGCTTCCGCATCAAAATCGGGGGCAATCTGCACAATTCGTTGCACCCCGGCCTCACAGTCGGACAGCGATTCATCCAGCTGATCGAGCTGCGCGGCGAGTGCATGCAATTGCTTGCCAATATTATCGAGATTGGTTTCCAGCTTGCCCGCCAGCTTCTGCAGGCTGGCGCCCTGCTGCCGTTCCGCTTCCAGCTTTTCATGTAACGCATTGGCCTGTTGCTCCAGCTCCAGACCGTCGTCCAGATCCAGGTTGCCGAGAGCCTGTTCCGCATTACGTCGCTGGCGCAGGGCATTCAGCGCCGCATCCACGGATTCCAGTAATTGCAATGCAGTAAAGCTGCGCACCGCGTGTGCGAGCTGGCGCAACTGCTGTTGCTGCTCATTGACCTGGGCGGCCTCCGTCAGCAGGCGACGCAACGCCTTCTCTTGTGCTGCCAGCGCTCTGGCGCGGGCACCCTGCCCAAATACCAGTTCGCTGTCATCCACGTCACAGCGCCACATACTGTAATTGCCGCTCGCCAAGCCTTCGGCGGTCAAGCCACGCCGGGTACTGCGCAGCTCCTGGGCATCACGCACCTGCAGCACAGTGCCGTATGAGGCGCGCAGGTAATACTCGGCGGTTTTGTGACTGAAGGACATCAAATCAATGATGGATTGCTTCGGCGCTTCCATACGCTCGGCATCGCGCCTGGCCTTGTCGCCCTGGATTACGCGGGCACGGTTACTTCGTCCGGGCATGGCCCGCACAATGCTAATGGCTTCTGCCTCGTAATCCGGGTCAACGATGATCGAGAAACGCGCCCCGCCGAGGTAACCTTCGACCGCCATCTGCCAGCGCTCATCCAGCACTTCGACAAAATCACACAGCACCTGCGGCTCAGCTTGCGGGCACTGCTCGCGGATTGCAGCCAGCGCCTGGTCTACATATTGCGGATAGCGGACGCGATTGGATTGCAAATGGTGAATCCGGGATTCCTGCCCGTGCAGCTGCTTTTGTAACTGCTGCACTTTCAACTCACCGCGAGACACCAGCTCATTGACCTGGTCACGCAAGGTGACCTCACCGGCATCCGCCGCAGTCAACTGCTGCACCAGACGGTTTTGCAGGGTCTCTGCGGCAACTACCTGATCGCGTACCGACTCCTGGGCAGAAAGATCGATCCAGTCCTTACCCAGTAAGCCCTCGAGCTGCGGCAGGTCGTCACCCCGCCCTACGGCTTTGAGCGACTTCAGCAATCCGCCATCACTAAAAGCGGGGATCTCCAGGGAAACCGAAGTACTCGCCAATAGTGACAGCAAATCGCTGGCGGCAGACTGGTTCGCTGCGAACAACTGCTGCTGCGCTGCCAGCGGCGCTGCCAGGGATGAAAGACTCCGGTTTGCTGCGGTAATCTTCTCATCCAGTTCATCTTTGCTGCGCAGCGCAGCGATCCCCTGGCGCTGAGCCTGCACTGCTACCAACTGCTCACTCAAACTTCGGGTGCGGTGTTCCGACTGCTGAATTTCTTGCGCGGTGCGCTCCAGTTCTGCGCGGGTATCTTTCTGGCGATTTTTGCCTTCCAGGTAGGCTTTCTGTACACGCAGCTGCTGGTGCTTGGCCTGCAGGTACTCCTGCACACGCAATTGACGCCACTGCTCGCTGTACAGGTCAGCGGTTTCCGCGATGCGTTGCAGTGCATCTACCCGGTCAACGATTTCGCGCGCCTCCTGCTCCATTCCGTGAATGGTTTTCATCAGTTCGGAAACAGAGCGAATGGCCTCGCCCAGGTCGCGTTTTTCCAGCACTTCCTGTGCAACAAAATCGTTGATGCTTTTTACCGGCTTGTACGCCATGAAATTGGCAAACGTGCGCGCCGCATGGGTCGCCTCGCGGTCTGGAACCGCATCTTTGCGCCCCCGCAGGGCGCCGTAGAGACGTCGCAGGTAGGCTTTCTTTTTATCGTACTGCTCGACCTTCTCGAACTGCTTGCTGACGACACTGTAAAACTTGTCCAATGGCAACAGATGTTTGCCATCTTTATATTCCTTGACGAAGTCGCCCAGCGCCAGCTGCTCGCCAGGAATCAGGAAAAACTTGAGGCTGTCCTGGCGCGCCTGCGCAGGCTTGGTGCTGGTATCCAGATGGGCGCGGATGGCCATGATGGCGGTAAACGGCTCACCATCCTCGCCCTCGGTGGGATAAAAATTGCCAGTAATATAGCAGTCCGTCGGCTGCAGGCGGGCGTAGCTGCCATCGTCACAACCGAGTACATAAGAGGCCAGCGTACGTACTTGTTTACCGCCGCGACCGCGCTGTGTGGTTTCGTCCTGACCGGGGTTGAAGGTGAACAGGGTGTCGTGGGCTGCGGTCATCAGCGTCTGAATCGCATCTGCCGCCGTGGTTTTACCCGAGCCATTACCACCGGAAAACAGGTTGATGGGGCCAAAGTCGTATTCCAGCTGTGGAATATTGCCCCAATTGATCAGGATGAGTTTCTTCAGAAACATACGTTTCGTGCGCTCGAGAAATAGGTGTATTTATACTGTCTTGCCCCGGGCTTGCACCTCAGGACTCGGATTCTGCAGCGAACAGGCTGTGATCTTCACTGGCCGGGGTGATTCTTTCCGCTGCCGCCGCACTGTCTTGGCCAACGCCGGATGTTTCCGGCGTATCCAGCAATTGCTGCAGTGCAGACTCACTAACGAACTGCGCGATAGTGGGCCGCACCCGCAGCAGAGTCTCTGCCACCGCTTCGCTGTCTTCACCATTGAACTGGATCAGGCGCAACTGCCGCAGTTTTTTCAACAATTGCTTACGTTCTGCGAGTTTGTCGGGCAGTGACATTTTCAGCAGGTTGCGCAAACCCAGCTCCAGTGCTTCCAGGGTCAAAGCTACACAGCCCTGGTCGTCTACCTGCCCTTCCCGCAGAGACTTGTCGTATTCAACACGCAGTACCAGAATTGCCGCCACTTCCTGCTGACTGAGGCGCGCACGGAAGCCGCCGTGATGGGGTTCTTCCTGGTCCGGCATTCCGGGCACTTCTGCCCCCGGCGGATAGACACGGATGAACTGGAAGCGGCTATCGTGCTGCAGGCGCAGCCCGAGAGGCGCCAACCACTCCCGGATCAGCGCCTCACAGCGCTGAAAGCGGTCGTAGAGCAGGGTTTCCACATTGCTTTCATCGCGGCAGATCACCCCGTAATCCAACAGCCGCACCAGCAATTCCGAAAACTCGCTGCGGGTCACCCGGCACTGGGCCAGGGCTTCTTCGAGAGCCTGTTCAATCACGACCTGTTCACTCTTCTTTTTGCTCCCCTTTTAACTCAAGGGAGTACTCATCAAATTCTGCAAAATAGTCATTGCTGGCCTTCTCACCGGTGAACGTCACCTGCACAAAAGGCCCGCTGCCATCCTGTGACACGGCGGCCGCTTCCAGGGCGTGACTCATGGCCAACAGATCACGGGCATCCCGCAATGGCAGGTCGCGGCTGTTTACCCGTTGGCCACGGCCAAGGGCCGTCGCCAGATAATTGCGTAAATCGCTACTATTGAAATTGAACGCCTGATCCAGCAGCTGCTGCAACACCACCTCCCGCTGGCCGTCGTCGGTCATGGGGACATCATCCTCAACCAGCGTGTTCACCGGCTGACGGCGATTGCGCTGCCACAACACCGCCTGGCGCGGGTCAAACAACCGCAGCTGGAATGCGGAAAGTTGATCGCCAAGTGCTGACAGCAATTGGTCTCGCTGTGGTGATTCACCCAGATCTTTGCAGAGATCCGTAAAAGCTCCCTCACTGGTACTTTGCAGGTAGCTCAGCTGGCGGATGATAATTTCCGCGCGTTTGGTGAAACCGTGCAGCGCGTGGCGTAATGCAGGCAGTTTGACTTCACAGGCGCGGCGCATGCGATCTTCTATGGTGTCCAGCATCAACCAGAGAATGGACTGCGTTTCCACGTGCAGCTCTGGCAATTGCTGCCGCAGGCGTCGCTCCCACTCCGCTTTCTTTGCGTTGTCTTTGCGGCGGATCAGGGTAATAACCCGAGTGATACTATCGCGGTGCTTCTCTACGCTATCGGCAGAGAGACGAATGGCCAGATCCGGTTGGAAACGGCTTTCCATGAACGAGAAGAATTCATCCGTGGCCTGCTGAATCAGGATCTGCGCCTCCACTTCCCGCACCAGTTCACGCTTGCGCTCTTCCAGCTCGGCGATCATATCGGTGAAATCCGCCACGATACGCTCGGAATACTCCCAGGCATCGATCAGGTCATAGACTTCACCGCGGCTGGCAAAGGCTTCCAGCGCATTGAGGGTATTGCGGGTATTGCGGTGTCGAGTGCGCACGCGGGTGCTATTCAGCTCCACCATCGGCTGGGTGAGCAGACGGCCACGGCGACTGAAGGGATAGGAAACCGTCAAGGTAGCGCTGTCGACCAACTTTTCAAGCCAGCCAAACTCAACCAGGATATTGAGTACCCAAACGGATTGCTCGCGCAAATTGCGGAAGCGCCCTTCCGGCTCGGCGCCACCGTCGCTGTCCAGCTGCGGGGCGCGGGTGAGCGCTTCGGCAAAGGTCTCCAGGATCTGCTCGCGCGTCAGCGACTCGCCGTAGTCGGCCTTGGCGGTATACAGCCGCTCATACAACAGGCGCAAGCATTCCACTACCTGCTCCCGGTACTTACCGGTGAGCGGTCGGAAAAAGTGCTGATAGGAATCTGCAAAAAACAACGGGCAGTTTTCCTTGGAGCTGACGCTTACTTGTCTTCAGGCTTCTGGTTCAGCACACAGTATTTGGTGTAATCACCAGCGTCATTGAAGCTCCACTCCCCCTTGGGAATTCCGTCCATTTTCTTGCACCAGGCGTCAGATCCGCGCTTGGGTTCACAGGCAGTAAGGGTCAGGACGGCGATAGTGGCAGTAAGAATGGCCAGTAAATTTTTCATGTTGTTATCCGCTGATATTTTGTCGATGTTTATTGGCAGTGGCGGCGAGGGATTACTCCCTGCGCCACTTGGTGCCTTCGCGGCTGTCTTCCAGTACTACGCCTTTGGCTTTCAATTCCTGCCGAATCTCATCGGCACGGCCGTAGTTCTTATCCTTTTTACTCTGCTGACGCTCGGCAATCAGGGCCTCGATCTCCGACTCACTGATTTCGTCCCCGCCCCGGGATTGCTTGAACCAGGCTTCCGGGTCCTGCTGCAGGATACCCAGCAACGCACCCGCAGCAAGCAGCTGCCCTTTGAGTAGCGCCTGATCTGCACTTTCTGCTTTGTTCAGTTCCTTGGCCAGCTGGTGCAACTCACTGATTGCGATGGGCGTGTTCAGGTCATCGTGCAGCGCAGCCAAAAATGCAGAGCCAGTCAAATCTGCCGTTGCGGGTTCCACTGACTGGCTCTCACGCAAGGCGCCGTAGAGGCCATCCAGGGTGCGCCAGGCCTGGTCCAGCAGATCTGCGCTGAAATTCAGTTCCGAGCGATAGTGGGCCGACAGCAGTGCAAAACGCAGCACCTCACCGGGGTATTGCGTCAGCAGGTCGTTCACCATACGAAAGTTGCCCAGGGATTTGGACATCTTCTCGCCATCGATGTTTACGTAACCGTTGTGCATCCAGTAGCGCACAAAATCCACGCCATTAGCGCAGCAGCTTTGTGCGCGCTCATTTTCGTGGTGCGGGAAGGTCAGGTCGCGACCACCACCGTGGATATCAATGGTATCCCCGAGGTGCTTTTTGATCATTGCCGAACATTCCAGGTGCCAGCCCGGACGGCCGCGGCCCCAGGGGCTATCCCAGCCGGGCTCTTCATCGGAAGACGGCTTCCAGAGCACGAAATCACCGGCATACTTCTTGTAAGGCGCGACCTCTACCCGTGCGCCGGCAAGCATATCGTCCAGGGAACGCTTGGAAAGCTGGCCATAGCCGTCCATGGATTCCACGGCGAAGAGCACATGCCCTTCCGCTGCATACGCATGCCCTTTTTCCACCAGACTTTCGATCATGGCGATCATTTCCGGCAGGTGCTCGGTGGCATAGGGAGTGACGTCCGGCTGCAGGTTGTTAAGCGCCTGCATATCCTCCACATAGGCCTGCGCGAAGCGCGCGCTGAGTGCGGCAATTTCCTCGCCGTTTTCCCGCGCCGCCTTCATGATCTTGTCGTCAATATCGGTGATATTGCGCGCATAGACCACATCGCTGTATAGCGTCTTCAGTACCCGATAAAGGGTATCGAAGACAACCACCGGGCGCGCGTTGCCGATATGCACACGGTTGTAGACCGTGGGGCCGCACACGTACATGCGCACACGGTTTTCCTGCAGGGGTGTGAAGATTTCTTTTTCACCGGAGAAGGTGTTATGGAGCTTGAGAGACATCTCTTTCCGCTATCTATTCTGGTAGTGATCCGGTGGGTAGGCTGCGCCTACCCACCTTGGGAAGTTGCGACTTATCTCGCTAACTTATTTGCGAAGGTTCCAGCTAACTTGTCCCGAAACTACTTGTTCTGTTCTTTCGCCCAGGAATCCCGCAGGCCGATGGTGCGGTTGAACACGGGCTTTTCCGGGGTGCCGAACTTACTGTCGCGACAAAAATAACCGTTGCGTTCGAACTGGTAGCCCTTTTCCGGCTGGGCTTCGGCCAGGCCGATCTCGGCTTTACAACCCGAAAGAATCTGGAGGTTGTCCGGGTTTACCGACTCGAGGAAATTCTTGTCGCCTACATCCGGTGACTCGTCATTAAACAGGCGATCGTACAGGCGCACCTCGCAGTCTACATTGTTGTCCGCAGACACCCAGTGGATTACGCCTTTTGGCTTGACGCCGTCAGCGGGGTCTTTGCCCAGGGTATCCAGATCCACGGAACACAGGATCTCGACAATATCGCCGGCATCGTTTTTGATGACTTCATCGGCCTGAATCACATAGGCATTGCGCAGACGCACTTTTTTGCCCAGTACCAGGCGCTTGTATTTCTTGTTCGCTTCCTCGCGGAAGTCTTCCTGCTCGATGTACACCGTGCGGGTGAACGGCAGCTCCCGCGCGGGCAGGTCGTCGCGCACCGGGTGACCGGGAGCACTCAACATTTCCTGCTGACCTTCCGGGTAGTTGGTCAGGGTGACCTTGAGCGGCTCCATCACGCACATGGCGCGGGGGGCATTCTTGTCCAGGTCGTCGCGGATAGCATATTCCAGCATTCCCACATCCACCGTGGAATCGGCGCGGGTTACCCCGATCATCTCGCAAAACTGACGGATCGCTGCAGGTGTAACACCACGGCGACGCAGGCCTGAAATGGTCGGCATGCGGGGGTCGTCCCAGCCATCCACAAAGCCTTCGTCCACCAGCTGCTTCAGCTTGCGCTTGGACACGACCGTGTAGTTCAGGTGCAGACGCGCAAATTCGTACTGGCGCGGGCGCGCCGGTACCGGCAGGTTTTCAATAAACCAATCGTACAGCGGCTTGTGGTCTTCAAACTCCAGGGTACAGATGGAGTGGCTGATCCCTTCCAGCGCATCGGATTGACCGTGAGCAAAGTCGTAACTCGGATACACGCACCATTTATCACCGGTCTGGTGGTGAGCAATTTTCTTGATGCGGTAGATGATCGGGTCGCGCAAATTGATATTCGGCGCCGCCATATCAATCTTGGCGCGCAGGCTGCAGCTGCCCTCATCAAATTCACCAGCAGTCATGCGGGTAAACAGATCCAGGTTCTCAGCCACAGAGCGGTCACGGTAGGGGCTATTTTTGCCCGGCTCTTTCAAGGTGCCGCGGTGCGCGCGCGCCTCATCCGGGGACAGGTCGCAGACATACGCCTTGCCCTGCTCAATCAGGTAGATGGCCCACTGGTGCAGCTGGTCGAAATAATCCGAGGTGTATTTGACATCCCCAGCCCACTCGAAGCCCAGCCAGGAGACGTCACGCTTGATCGCGTCTACGTATTCCTCTTCTTCTTTTGCCGGGTTGGTGTCATCAAAGCGCAGGTTGCACTGACCGCCAAACTCCTTGGCCAGGCCAAAATTCAGGCAGATAGACTTGGCGTGACCGATATGCAGGTAGCCGTTGGGCTCTGGCGGAAAACGGGTGGTCAGCTGACTGACACGGCCCTCGGTCAGATCTTCGCGGATGATATTCTGTAAAAAGTGAGCGGGCTTGCTCTCGGATGTCATAGCTTTCTCTAAAATCAACTACTCGAAGTAAGCGGCGGATTATAACGCAGATGACTGCCGCCGCATGGGGTTTTCATTGCTTCTATGTCGCGAGCCGGTGCGGTTTGCGTCGGTCTGTGAACAGAGTATCATGCCGCCCCAAACCGACCCCGGAAAGGACATTTTATGATCACTTTGCACACCACTTACGGCGATATCAACATTGAACTGGATTTTGACAAGGCGCCCAAGTCCGCCGCCAACTTCCTGCAATACTGCCGCGACGACTTCTATACCGGCACCATCTTTCACCGGGTAATCAACAACTTCATGATCCAGGGCGGCGGCATGACCCCGAACATGGATCAAAAAGCGACCCGTGACCCGGTAGAAAACGAAGCCGACAACGGCCTCAAAAACGACACCGGCACCCTGGCCATGGCCCGCACCATGGATCCGCACTCCGCCACTGCCCAATTTTTCATCAACGTGAACGACAACGACTTCCTGAACTTCCGCTCCAAGGATGCGCAAGGTTGGGGCTACTGCGTTTTCGGCAAAGTCGTCGAAGGCATGGACGTAGTCAACAAGATCAAGGAAGTTGCCACCGGCAGCAACGGCTTCCACCAGGACGTACCGACCGAAACCATTGAAATCACTGGCGTATCCGTTTCTGACGCCTACGCAGACAAGTAATCGGGCCGAACGGGCGGAGCAAAGTAACCAGTGGCGACCTACCTGATTTCAGACCTGCACCTGGACGAAACCCGCCCGGACATAACCCGGGCCTTTTTTGCGTTCCTCAAGGGTGAGGCGGCCAATGCCGAAGCCCTGTACATCCTCGGCGACTTTTTCGAAGTATGGATCGGCGATGACGACGATGCCCCCCTGGCTGACGAAGTTGCGCGCCAACTCCGCCAATACAGCGACAAGGGGACCGCCCTCTACCTGATGCACGGCAACCGGGACTTTCTACTGGGCGAAGACTACGCCCAACGCTGCGGAGCCACCCTGCTCCCGGATCCAAGCCTGGTCGAGCTGGCCGACAGTCCGGTCCTGCTGATGCACGGCGACAGCCTGTGTACGCTGGACCAGGAATACATGGCCTTCCGGCAACAGGCACGCAACCCGCAATGGCAGCAGGCGCTGCTTGCCAAGCCCCTGGAAGAGCGCCGCCAGATCGCCGCCCAGATTCGCGCCGTCTCCAAATCCATGAATAGCCGCAAGGCGGAAGACATCATGGATGTGACGCCGGACGAAGTGATGGGGGAAATGCGCAAGCATCAGGTCCACACCCTGATTCACGGCCACACCCACCGCCCTGCCCGCCACCCGCTGACCATCGACGGCCAGGCCGCCGAGCGCATCGTGCTGGGAGACTGGGGCGACCAGGGCTGGTGTATCCGCGCCGAAAAAAATGGACTTGAACTGATCCACTGGCCCACGGCAGACTAGCCCAAAGCGAATTGACCATCAGCGCGCCAGGGATCAGGAGCCAGCCATTTGTCACCATTGAAAACGCTGCACAAACGGGTATTGATACTCGGTGGATACGGGGAATTTGGCAGCCGCGTTGCCGAAATGCTCGCCACTGAACCCGATATCCAGATCCTTATTGGCGGCCATGACCGCTTCAAAGCCGAACTCCTCGCCAACCGCCTGCAACAACAATATCCCGATGCCAATATCGAAGGGTTGCGACTAGAGCACGACTCGATCAATCTGGCAGCACAGCTGCGCGGCCTCAACCTGCTTTTACTGATTCACTGCGCCGGCCCATTTAAGGCGCAGAGCTTCCATGTGGCCAATGCCTGTATCGAGAACGGCATTCACTACCTCGATATCGCCGACAGTGCCGACCTTGTGTGTGGCATCCGCGAACTGGACGCCGCCGCTCGCGCGGCCAACTGCAGCGTAATCAGCGGTGCGAGCACCCTGCCCGCCCTCAGTTCGGCAGTCATCGCCGCCCTCAGCCCCAGTTTTTCAAAAATTCACAGTATCGAGATCAGTATCGCACCCGCGCACCGAATTCGCCGCGGACTGGCCACCGTGCGCTCCGGACTGGAATCCCTGGGCCAAAAGTTCGGTACCCCCCGCAACGGCGCACCCATGAGCACATACGTGGGCGATGAACTCCGGAAGGTCGAGATCGGCCACCCGGTCGGACCTCGCTGGGTGTGCAACTTTGAGGTCCCGGACTTGCACCTGATCCCTGAGCTGCTGCCTCAGGTTCAGGACTTGCGCTTCGGTACCGGAGTACAGCCAGCCCCCCTCCAGTTTGGACTGGCGCTATGCGCCCGATTGGCGCGACTGGATTTGCCCGCTTATTTCCCCGCCCCACGCCCGCTGATGGCCCGTATCGGCCATTGGCTGGCTGCACACTGGCCAGGTGGCAGTGACCACGGCGGCATACAACTGGACATCACCGGATTCAAAACTGAGGAAAGTGAAGCGACCGGTGAGAGAGCGAAAACCCAGGGGGCATATCGCTTACGCTGGGAGATTCTGGGACTGAATGGTGACGGCCCCTGGATACCGGCGGCGCCTGCCGCGGCCATGGCGAGAAAAATAGTGCGGGGTCACTATCGCGCCCCCGGCGCCCGCCCCTGTTGGACACTGATAGATCTGGAAGACATTCTTGAAGAACTGGCACCGCGAGCGGTAGTGAGCAGCGTCAGCGGGATCGAATAGACCATACCCAAAACCCACACCCCAAAACCATGCCCAAAAATCAAACCCAATAAAAAATGCCGCGAGGAGTGCTCTACAGAACTCCTCGCGGCATTTTTACTGCGCTCTAGGTGTCACCATCTCTGATAACAACCCTGGCACGGGTTTTACGGCACCACTTAATATTCAGCGCCGTATTATGACAAGGACCGGTTAGCTGGCAGCAGCTGACAGGCCGCCAGTGGCTCCTGAAGCCGGTACTTGCAGTGCCGCCTCAGCCGCCTTAAGCGCCTCACTCCGATCCGCGAAGCTGCTATTGGCTGGCACGCGTCCGTTCAGGCCCTTGAGCACCTTTTCCACCTCTTCATTCATCCCTGCGAGGAATAGCTGCTTGCCACTATCCCGAGCATCGGAGGCAATGGTTTCCACCGCCATGGCAGCCGACAGGTCCAGGAACGGCATTGCAGAGAAGTCCAGGATCAACACCTTGGAGCCTGACGCACTCTGCTCGCGGACGTGGTGACCGAGATCGGCCGCAGCGCCGAAGCTCAGAGGCCCGCTGAACTCAAACAGCGCGATACGGTCGCGATTGCGCTGCAAAATTGCCTTGTCTTCTTCACTGTCGAGATGCTCAGGCAGGTTGCGCAGACGCTCGATCTGCAGGCTTGCCACCTGCTTCACGTAAGCCAGGGCTGCCAGCACCACAC
Organism: Microbulbifer sp. CAU 1566; assembly: GCF_023156515.1. Lineage (NCBI taxonomy): Bacteria > Pseudomonadati > Pseudomonadota > Gammaproteobacteria > Cellvibrionales > Microbulbiferaceae > Microbulbifer > Microbulbifer sp. CAU 1566. The sequence continues at coordinate 124,301 of NZ_JALNMG010000003.1, forward strand.
CAACACCTACTGCAGTAATGAGGTCGACAAATACGGTCATCCCCAGCACCAGCACCATCAGCAACAGGTCCCAGCGAGGACCCTGGTGGGCTCGCTTCAGGTATTTCCAGTCAATGATGTCGAGACCGACTTTCACCAGAATACCGGCCAGTACTGCCTGAGGAATATTTTCGGCCAAAGGTCCTAGCCCCAGCGCTACCGCCAGCAGCACCAGCGAGTGCACCATGCCGGAAATGCGGGTCTGGCCACCCGAACGGATATTGACCACAGTCCGCATGGTGGCGCCGGCACCGGCAATACCACCGATGAAGCCCGCCGCGGCATTACCAATACCCTGCCCGATCAGCTCTTTATTACTGTGGTGCCGGGTGCGCGTCATGTTGTCCGCTACGAGCGAGGTCAGCAGACTATCCAGCGACCCCAAAACAGCCAGGATAATGGCGGCCTCGACAACCAACATCATCTGGTCACCACCAAAAACGGGCATATGGAGTTCCGGCAAACCGGTGGGAATACTGCCGAGAACAGGTACGTTCAGCGCAAAGAAGGCAACGACGGTACCCACCACCAGCGCAGCCAGCGGCGCGGGTACAAAGCGCCCCCATTTTGCCGGCCACAGGTAAACCATCGCCAACGTGGCGAGGCCCAACAGCAGGTTGGCAGGGTGAATATCCGACAGCGCCTCGGGCACATTACCCAAGGCACCAAGAGTCCCACTAGGGGAGGCATGCCCCAGCAACGGGTTCAACTGCAGGATAATAATGATCACACCGATACCGGTCATAAAACCGGAGATCACCGGGTAAGGTACCAGCCGGATATAGTGGCCGACCCCAAGCACGCCAAAGGCGACCTGCAGGGCCCCCGCCAGAATCACCGCGGTAAAAATCAGGGAAGCATCGCCGGACAGACTGGCAAACAGCCCCGCCAGCACCACCACCATCGGACCGGTTGGCCCGGAAATCTGCGGGCCGGTACCGCCAAACAGCGCGGCAAAAAAGCCCACGGCAATTGCACCATACATACCCGCCATAGGGCCGAGACCCGAGGCCACGCCCAGGGCTAACGCCAGGGGCAGCGCAACAACACCGGCGGTAATACCGCCGGTGATGTCGCCGCGCAAATTGGTTAAATCAAACTTCATGACAGCTAAACCTTCTTGAAACTACTCAACTTCCCTGCAAAAACGCTACCAATCCAGGCGATAAAATATCGCGCGACAGAGTTTTGGCGCCTCAGGCGCCACAAGCTCCACCGGTTACCGCTTCTGGCAACTCACCGAACAGGGAGCGGTAACGCTCTTCCATCGGCTTGAATTCGCGAGTCTCTTCGTCGAAGCACAACACCTCACCACTACCGATGTTGTACACCCAGCCATGCAGGGTGATTCCACCATTGGCGATACCGTTGGCTACCGCAGGGTGGGTACGCAGGTGTTGCAGCTGCTGAATGACGTTTTCCGTGGTTACTTCGTCCAGGTGATCAGTACACAGATCACCGTGACGACCGCGCACCACTTCCGTGGCAGAACGGCAGTGGCCCAGCCACTCCTTCACGTGCGGCAGGGTTTCCAGTTTTTCCGGCGCAATCGCGCCCTTCATGGCACCGCAATCGGTGTGACCACAAACCACGATATGGGACACACCCAGTGCCGCCACGGCAAATTCGATCGATGCCGTCATGCCACCCGTCTGGCTGCTGTGGGGAGGAACGACATTGCCGGCGTTACGGCAGATAAACAGTTCACCCGGCTCGGTCTGGGTTACCAGGTTCGGGTCAATACGGGAGTCCGCACAGGTGATGAACAAGACTTCGGGATTCTGGCCATCCGCCAGCTTAGAAAAACGCTCCTGCTTTGACGGGAAGACTTCCTTCTGAAACTTCGCTACGCCAGAAATTACATGTTCCATGAAAACTCCTTACTGAATAACAAAACTGGGCAATCAGGTTCGAATCCATTATTTTGTGATAGTTCAATAAGTTAAAATACCATTTGCTGATAATGCTTGGTTATCAAAGTCACCTGGAGCCCCCATGCCAAAAAGCGTGAACCCCCCGAGTTTCAAGCAGCTGCAGTACTTTGTGACCATTGCGTCACGCGCAAGTTATCGCCGAGCGGCGGAAGAACTGGGGGTCAGCCAACCGGCACTCACCACTCAGATCCGGGCACTGGAAAGCACCCTCGGCCTGTCACTGTTCGAACGCTCCCGGTCCGGCACACTACTTACGCCGGAAGGCCGGGACTTGCTGGATCAGGCGCGCCAGTTAATCCTCGCCATGCGCGAGTTTTCCGCCAAAGCAGAACTGATCAGCCAGGGGCACCAGAGCACGTATAAACTTGGGGTACCCCCGACCCTTGGCCCGTATCTCCTGCCGAATGTACTGCCCGCACTGCACGCCAAACACCACAACCTCAAGCTTTATGTGCGCGAAGGCCCTCCCCGGCTGCTGCTACAGGGCCTGGCGGACGGGACCTACGATATTGCGATAGTCCCGCTCCCGGTGACCCGGGATGACCTAGCGGTAGTACCACTATTTACCGAGCCACTGAAATTTGTAGTACCCGCAGACCACCGTCTCGCGGGCAAAGCCCAGGTGACGCCCTCCCAGCTGCGCGGAGAAAAGGTATTGACCCTGGAAGACCAGCATCACTTTCACCATCAGGTACAAGAAATCTGCGAGCGTCTCGGCGCCCATTTGCAACGAGATTACGAAGGGACCAGCCTGGACACTCTGCGCCAGATGGTGGTGATGGGACTGGGCGTGGCTTTTCTGCCAGGACTATACGTGCATTCTGAAATGCACAATCCGGAAGCGCTTCATGTCAGTGAGCTGAAGGCGAAACCCATTCGACGGCAGCACGGCCTGGTGTGGCGCGCCAGTGCGCCGGCCCGGCATTTTTACCGGGAACTGGCGGCGCACCTGCGGGAAATTATTGAAGACAGATTGGGGGATGTGGTCACCGTAAACCGCTGAGCAACGGCGTCGCTACATCACCGCTAAACCACCACTATGCCAACCCCGGTACGCCACTGTGAAAGCGGAACTCTCCGTCACCGCCCTGGATCAGCTCGCGCTCCACTTCCAGCAAAGACTGCACTCGCGGCGCGATATCTTCGTCAGTCGCCTTTTGCGCAAGGGTGAGGTAATCCCGAAAGTGTCGCGCCTCGGATTTCAGCAGTGACAGATAAAACTTCTGCAATTCCTCATCCAGGTGCGGCGCAATGCGCGCAAACCGCTCGCAGGAACGTGCCTCGATAATGGCGCCACAGATCAGCGTATCGACAAGGCGCCCGGGTTCCGCACTACGCACCTCGCTGCGTAATCCCGCGGCATAGCGGGACGCACTCACGTGGGGGTACGCGATCCCCCGCTTTTTCATGAGCGCAATCACCTGCTCGAAATGCCGCAACTCTTCCCGCGCCAGGCGCGACATCTTGTTGAGCAACTCGAAATTGTCCAGATACCGAAACATCAGATTCAGCGCTGTGCCCGCGGCCTTTTTCTCACAGTTCGCGTGATCCACGAGCATCATTTCCGGCTCCGCGAGCGCGGCCTCAACCCATGCATCCGGTGTCGGGCACAACAGAAATTCGTGAATGGCAGAAAGATCGGGCACTTCGTTAGACATGGGCACTAGCGCTAATTGGTGGTCAGAGACAACAGCGGGTGAGCCGGGCGACCATCCGCACACGCTCCCACTGCAGGGCGCGCATTATAGCGCCCCCCCCCGCAACTGGATAACCGGGACGGCGGCACAGGAGCAAGTTTGTGTGGCGGCTTAGTCACGATAATTTGATAACGGCGTAATAAGTGGATTAATATTTATCCTCACATTCTCTTTAGGCCAGCAAAATTGTCCCACGTCGCCAACACCGAACTTACACCAAAGCAATTGCCAGCCCTCTTGCAGCAGCTCCCGGAAGCGCTTGATCAGCTACACCGGCGCGCCACTGAGCTGCAATCCGCGCTGGAGGCCATTCAGCAGAGTGACCGCCAATGGGAGAGTTACCTGCTACAACCCGGCTTCGCCCGTGACGCTGCGCTAGCACTGAACCAGGACTTCGATGCCCCCTTCCGCCTCGCGGGATCCCTCTTCGCCTTGCTGGATTACAGTGAGGGTTCCGAGCTGAGCGACGCCCGGCAGACGCTACAGATCCCCGGCGTACTCGCCGTTCCGGGCAAGGTCATCGCGGTCGCCCAATCCCTGAATGAAGCCAAGGGTGCTTTTCAGCAACTTACCGGCGACATCAAAACCTGCCTGTCCGACCGCCCTACCCTCGAGCGCAACGAGCGATTGCGCGACGCCCTGGCAGACGCGGGTCACCCGCGCACTCATCTGCGCCAGAGCTACCGCCAGATACTCTTGTGCCCACACCGACCAGACGCGATTGCCCTGAGCTGGATCAAAGCCCGTAAATCGATACGCAAGGTCACGGCGGACTGGTGTGAAAAGAAGCTGATCCAATTGGACCCGCAAGGACTGGATTCCGGTATTCAATACCAGCGCCAGTTACTGGCAGGACTGCACCCCAGCCAGCATCAGCTGTTGCGCCAGGTCCAGGTACAGAGCCGCCCTAACCTGCAGGTGGCAGAAATTTTTTACGATGAAGGCGAAGTTAAAGGTGCTGTTAAGGGTGAAGTGACTGGCGAACGATACCGCCAGGTTGGCTATTCCGCGATGCCGGTGTTGGTAGAAAGCGACGGGCGACTGCCAGAACACACTCGGGTTGAGCACGAGCCGCCAGTCAGCAGACGGCGGCAGCGGCGCGACTTGAAAATATCCACTGAACCATTTCTGCCAGCGTTACGCGTACACCTGCACACCGGCAATTAATACGCTTACGTCTCCGGATCCGCCAGAGGTGCCATCAGCTTGAGGGCCCGCTCAGCGCTATTCCGGCAATCACGTAACAGCGCAGCATGCTCGGCCTCAAGCGGTGACACAACATCACCCTTGAGCAAGTTTTCAAGGTCCATCTCAGACCGAATACGCTGGCGAACCACGCCAGCTGCCGCATCTTCGGAAAACAAGGCTTCAAATTGCTGACGAAGCTGCGCCGCCGCCTCCAGATCCCGGTCCGGCTCACTTGGCAATTCACCGGCGGCACGAATCAAATCCGCCACTTTCAGCGCAAGCGCCTCGCGCGCACCCGCCAGCTGCTCGCACACCTGACATGCCGGCGACTCACCGAGAAATTCTGCGGCAAACCGGTAGTGATCCGCACTTTCCTGCAAGGCAAGATGCAAGTCGTTAAGAGCCACCTGAACATCGCTGCGGAAAATACCCATCTGTGTTTCACCGTTTCAATAAAGGAGAGCCTGACGGCACCACCACGTTCAGGGCACCGGGCTTTACTGAGAAGTGCGCCGGAGTCTCGCTGACCGGCTCGCCATCGGCATGGATCGACATCGGTTTACTGCCAGTGGAAATCCGGATGTCACGACCTGACGCAGCGAAAGTTCGGCGCGCAATATCGTGGCGCCCTCCACGCAGTAATGGCGCCAGGGTCAGCAATTCCCAAAATGTTTGCGGACGCAGACTGTACAAATGCAGTAGATCGTCATCGATGGTCGCCTCCTGGTGCACAATATTCCCGCCGCCATAAAATCGCCCGTTGCCAACCGCCAATTGAATCGAGCGCATCACACGACGCTCGCCATCGATCTGCAGCTCCACCCTGAATTGACGATGCCGCGCAAATGCGGACATCAGCGCTTTCAGATAGCTGAACACCCCCCAGCGCTGCTTTACTTCCGGTGTCAACTCTTCGGTCACCTGCACACCCAGGCCGAGGTTTGCGACATTGAAAAACACATGTTCATTGACCACGCCCAGGTCTATCTCGGCGGTGTGTCCATCACAGATGGCAGCAATTGCCTGCTCGACGCTTTCGATCGCGAGCGACCGCGCAAGATCATTGGCAGTACCGAGAGGAAGTATGGCAAAAGGTAACTTACACTCGAGCAACGCTCGTGCGCAGGAGCTGATGGTGCCATCACCACCACCGATGATTACGAGGTCAACGTCATTACACCGCTGACAGATGATCTCGCAGGATTGCGCCGCAGACTCCGAGATCACTGGGCTCAGCTGGATACCCGCCGCTTCGAGTCGCGCAAGCCCGGCATCCAGATTTGCGCTGTCCCCCTGGCGGCTACCCGGATTGCGAATCAACAAAGCGCGACGATAAACGTCAGATTGTGGGCTGATGGCGCGACTCCCTGTATTCAACCATCGGGGCAAACGTTAAGGTACCGGGCTCAGGCAGTCCTCAGCCCCGGCGCGACAAAGCGCAGGTAATAAGACTCAGACAGCGCATAGAAATCCTCGTCGATCCGGCGACGCACTTCTTTCAGCGGTACGCCTCGAGCGCTCGCAGTGGGTGCGAGTCCGTATTCGGAAGGGTCCTTGATCTGGCTGGCACCGGCACGCAGCAACTCGAACACCCAGCAATAGGGGTTCTCGTCTTCATTAAACCGAATCTGCTGGTGGCGCAATTGGGAGAACAACAGGTTGCGATCGATAATTTCCAGCTGACTGCGGACGGCATTTGCAAGATAACCTTCACGACGCTCGGCGATAATGCGCCGCTGCTCGTCAGAATAGCCATTCCAGTCAATGACTTCATGGGCAAAGCGCTTACAACCCCGGCAGACGTTATCGCCAATCCCGGTGGAGCAGACCCCGATGCAGGGCGTGCGCACTTTCTTATATATCGCCATGAAGCTGGAATACCTTGTGTTCTTTTGCCGGCTGCGACCGAGGTTTCTGAAGGATCAGTCGAATAAAAATCAGTGTGAAATCGTGCCGCAGAGAATAGCATTTTTTGCAGTGGATTTTCCCATTCATAAGATGGATACAACCGGCCGCAAGTGCGATTAATTCTCACTTCAGAAACGCTCGCTTTGCGACCATTATTTATTTTATGAATGGTGAAAATTCGCGTAAGTTATTGATTTTTCAACGAACTTAACAGGGATATCTGTTTCATTGTAGAATTCGCCACCCGTTTCCAACGGCCACTGATCTACACGTACCGTCCGGTCGAGAAGAATTCGCCCTACCGGACTTCACAACGCTGTTGGTTTTACCCCACACACAAGAGGGACATTTCCGTGCTTGAAGCCTATCGCAAACACGTCGCCGAGCGCGCCGAACAAGGTATCCCACCCAAGCCGCTGAACGCCGAACAGGTTGCCGGCCTGGTAGAACTGCTGAAAAACCCGCCCGCGGGTGAAGAGCAGGAACTGCTGGAGCTGATCACCAACCGCGTCCCGCCGGGTGTGGACGAAGCGGCTTACGTTAAAGCCGGTTTCCTCACTGCGATCGTCAAGGGCGAAGCAGAGTCCCCGCTGGTCGACAAAGAACACGCGACCAAACTGCTGGGCATGATGCTGGGCGGCTACAACATCGCCACTCTGGTTGAACTGCTGGACGACAAAGATCTGGCCGAGCTGGCCGGCGAGCAGCTGAAAGGCACCCTGCTGATGTTCGACGCCTTCCACGATGTGGAAGAAAAAGCCAAAGCCGGCAACGAAGTGGCCAAGGCTGTCATCCAGTCTTGGGCCGACGGCGAGTGGTTCACCAAGCGCAACAAAGTGGCCCAGAGCATCAAGGTTGCCGTCTTCAAGGTGACTGGCGAAACCAACACCGACGACCTGTCCCCGGCTCCGGACGCCTGGTCCCGCCCGGACATCCCCCTGCACGCGCGCGCCATGTACAAAATGACCCGCGACGGCCTCACGCCGGAAGAGCACGGCGTTACCGGCCCGATGAGCCAGATCGAAGAAATCCAGGCCAAAGGCATTCCCGTTGCCTTCGTGGGTGACGTAGTCGGTACCGGTTCTTCCCGTAAGTCCGCCACCAACTCCGTACTGTGGTTCTTCGGCGACGACCTGCCGGGTGTACCGAACAAGAAAGGCGGCGGCATCTGTATCGGCGGTAAAGTCGCGCCGATCTTCTACAACACCATGGAAGACGCTGGCGCGCTGGTATTCGAAGCCCCGGTTGACGACCTGAACATGGGCGACGTGATCGAGATCCGCCCCTACGAAGGCAAGATCCTGGCCGAAGACGGCAAGGTTCTGTCCGAGTTCGAACTGAAGTCCGACGTACTGCTGGACGAAGTTCAGGCCGGTGGCCGTATCAACCTGATCGTTGGCCGCGGTCTGACCACCAAAGCCCGCGAATCCCTGGGCCTGGGCGCTTCTGACCTGTTCCGCCTGCCAGAGCAGCCGAACGACACCGGCAAGGGCTACACCCTGGCGCAGAAGATGGTTGGTAAAGCCTGCGGTATGGAAGGCGTCCGTCCGGGCACCTACTGCGAGCCGAAGATGACCACCGTTGGTTCCCAGGACACCACTGGCCCAATGACCCGTGACGAACTGAAAGATCTGGCGTGTCTTGGCTTCCAGGCTGACCTCACCATGCAGTCTTTCTGTCACACCGCGGCATATCCGAAGCCCGTTGATATCGACACCCAGCACACCCTGCCGGACTTCATCATGAACCGCGGCGGTGTTTCCCTGCGCCCGGGCGACGGCATCATCCACAGCTGGCTGAACCGCATGCTGCTGCCGGACACCGTGGGTACCGGTGGTGACTCCCACACCCGTTTCCCGATGGGCATCTCCTTCCCGGCCGGTTCCGGTCTGGTTGCATTTGCCGCTGCCACCGGCGTCATGCCGCTGGATATGCCGGAATCCGTACTGGTGCGCTTCAAGGGCGAAATGCAGCCGGGCATCACCCTGCGTGACCTGGTACATGCGATCCCTTACTACGCGATTCAGGAAGGTCTGCTGACCGTCGAGAAGAAAGGCAAGAAGAACATCTTCTCCGGCCGCATCCTCGAGATCGAAGGTCTGGACAACCTGACCGTAGAACAGGCATTTGAGCTGTCCGACGCCTCCGCCGAGCGCTCCGCCGCTGGCTGTACCATTAAGCTGCCGGAAGACTCCATCGCCGAGTATCTGCGTTCCAACATCACCCTGCTGCGCTGGATGATTGCGGAAGGCTACGGTGACAAGCGCACCCTGGAGCGTCGTGCACGCGCCATGGAAGCCTGGCTGGAAAAACCGGAACTGATGAGCGCCGACGCCGACGCAGAATACGCGGCTGTGATCGAAATCGATCTGGCGGAAGTGAAAGAGCCGATCGTGTGCTGCCCGAACGACCCGGACGACGCCAAGCTGCTGTCCGACGTAGCCGGCGACAAGGTAGACGAAGTATTCATCGGCTCCTGCATGACCAACATCGGTCACTTCCGTGCCGCCGGTAAACTGCTGCAGCAGCACAAAGGTAGCATCTCCACCCGTATGTGGATCTCTCCGCCTACCAAGATGGACGAGCACCAGCTGATGGAAGAAGGCTACTACAACATCTACGGCTCCGCCGGTGCACGCACCGAGATGCCGGGATGCTCCCTGTGCATGGGTAACCAGGCGCGTGTAGCCCCGAACAGCACCGTGCTGTCCACCTCTACCCGTAACTTCCCGAACCGCCTCGGCGACGGTGCCAACGTGTACCTGACCTCCGCGGAACTGGCCTCCGTAGGCGCCATCCTGGGCAAACTGCCGACCCCGGCGGAATACCAGGAATACGCCCAGAACCTGAACTCCATGTCTGCGGAAATCTACCGCTACCTGAACTTCGATCAGATCGAAGACTTCCAGAAGTCTGCCGAAGAAGGTAAGCGCATTGCCGCGACCGAGATTCAGGATGTTGCGATTTAAGTGACAGGCTGAGGTTCAGAAAGCCCCGCTCGGAAGAGTGGGGCTTTTTTGTTTTTACTCGGTCAACTTAAACCTGCCACCCTAATTTTTGTAAGACGAAAGATACTCAGGAAACACCATGGAATTGAGCTGGGCCATCAATAGTGGAACAGATCCCTTTGCGGCAGCGGTAGGGGATCACACGCAGTACACCATCCATTTTTCCGAATTCAATGGCACTTCAGATAATGAAGTACAGCAGGCAATCAACGCGTGTGTCGATAGGGCCTGCGAGCTCTTGGAGAAAAATATTCGGGACGATTCCCGGTACCTTCTTTTTGAGTGGGATGTGGTCTACTCGATGCTGACGATCGTCGTCACTGACGACGCGAAAGAAAAAGATTCGCAATATGTGGTGAAGTGTCAGCTGACAGCAATCGACAAAAAGCTAACTCCTGAAAATACTCAACCGAATAGTGAATGGGAATCTCGGGTATCAGAATTTGCCGAGGATGTTCAATACTGGATCAAAGATTACTTGACCACCTGCGCACCGTTTTTGAACTATTCCTTGATTGCCGCATTCCACCGGGAATCCAGAGCATCTTGCACGCTACTGTGAAAGATCCAGACTACCTGGGGTCGCTCCGACCATCCCTCATTCTCTACCTGCCCCACCGCCCTGGGGGCCTGGATGAGCTGATAAATGCGCCCGATGCCCAACGGTTGATGGCAAACAATTCCAACCACTGGCGAAAAATTGTGACGCTGCTGGCCAAGGTTGCCAGCCCTCATGAGGAGTGGCGTAGCTTCAGGGATGATGTTTTATTCGAGCACACGGCACTGTGCTTTAGCGCGCGCCTGCAGGAATTGGACGCGTGGCACTGGATTGGAGGGAAGGACAACTTGCAGCGCTTCACCATTGATGGCCTCAATGCGAAGCCTCTGCGAGCGGCGCCAGACGTTGCCCTCGATCGTGAAAAGCAGATACTGCTGACACCCTACCCCGACTACCGCCAGCTCAGCAATGCGACGGTAACTAAGATCCGGGAGGCGCTGGATCGCGCGGGTTTCTATGCCAGGAATTTATGACGGAAATTTATGACGGGAGTTAAGGACTGCTTGTGAGTACAGCCCCGGGGCATCTTAGGCAGAACGGGGGCGAAGCGAACGTTCGCCCTGCCCCCCACTTCCTCAGCGGCGGGAAAGCGTAGATCCGCGAGCATCCAACCCGGCCAGAATGGCCTTCATTTCGTCCGCCTCGTCTTGGGCTTTTTTGGCTTTGGCGGCGGCTATGCGCGCTTTTTCCGCCTCGATACCCGCTTTGATTGCACGCTCTTTGGCAGCACTGCCGGTGCGACCGGTGGCCAGCTTTTCTTTCACGGGCTTAACCGCTTTTGGCTTGTTAGCTGCGCTGGCCGAAGGTTTTACTCGGCTCACGCGGGTCTTTGGCTTGGGGGCCAGTGCGGATTTGGTGGTACCGGGTTTCACCGTTTTAATGCCAACAAGACTCTTGGCATTCAAAGAGTCCAGCGCTTCTTCCACCAGCTCCTGTAGCTCCATACGGTCTTCGGCAACGGCGAACAGGCTTGGGGTAAAGGCGCTTGCACCGAACTTCTTGAGTTCTTCAAAGAAGGGGTGATCGATTCCCAGTGCAACGGCGGACTGGATCTGCTGAAAACGGGCTTCCGGGGATACCCCGTCGCGCGCGGTGCCCACCCATACTTGATCCGTGTCTTCATTGGTCAGGGTAAATACGATCATAGAACTTCAGTCAACCTCTTCGAACTCAAATGCCCGGGTCGATGGTGAATCGCCTGTTCACCAAAATATGACCCGCCAAAAGGCCGCGCATTCTAATGATTTAAAAGTAAAAGTGCAGACTTGACTTGCGGATCTCTCTCGTTACATTTGCGCGGGAATATTTATCACTGCAAATCCATGAATCTCCCCTATTTCCTCGGCTGCCCACAATGGCAACACCCGGCGTGGAACCCTCGATTGCCGGCGGGCTCCACGCCACTTGAACGCTACAGTCAGGTGCTGAATTGCGTGGAAGGTAATACCACGTTCTATGCAACCCCGACTCAGGCGCAATGCGCTCAGTGGCGAAGCCAGGTCTCTGAAAACTTCCGCTTCCTGCTCAAGTTCCCGCGCAGTATCAGCCACGATCAGTTGCTGGCGCCGCCGGAGAAAGAGGTGCGAGACTTTCTGGAGATTATTTCCCCCCTGAACGATGTGCTGGGCCCCTTTCTACTGCAATTACCGGCCACCTTCGGCCCCCAGCACCTGGGCAACCTGTGGCGTTTTATAGATCAGCTCCCGGCGCCACTGACCTGCACCGTTGAGGTTCGCCACCCGGCATTTTTTCAAAAAGGTGACGCCGAGCGGGCACTGAACCGGGGGCTGCGTGAGCGGAAGGCTGCCCGGGTGTGCCTGGATAGCCGCGGTCTGTTCGCGGCAAAGGCGGACAGCCCCGCGATCATTGACGCCCAGCGCAAGAAGCCCAATGTACCGGTGCACCTGTTACCGGTGGATGCGCCGCCGGTCATTCGCTATATCGGCCATCCGGTACTTGAGAGCAACGGCGAATACCTGGCACCGTGGGTAGAGCGTGTCGCCCAGTGGATCGAACAGGGCGTGCGGCCTTTTGTATTTATCCATATGCCCGACAATGGCGACGCGCTGCGTCTGGTCACACTCTGGAGCGAACTCCTGAATGCCCGTTTGCCAGAAGCTCCCGCCCTGCACTTCAACGAAAAACAGCCCCAGATGGGGCTGTTTTAGAGGCGTTAAGGCACAGAATCTCAGAAGGTATAGGTAATCGCGGCAAATCCCTTGAGTACATAGTCGTCACCGACAATCGGACTGTCTGAAATATCGCCTCCCTGGTATTCGGCGTTTATATCCAGAACCAGGCGCCAGTGCTCGGTAATTTCCAGCATTCCACCGATACCCGCCTCCACCGTCACGGTACTGCCTACGTCATACGCTGGACGCCCGGGCAGCACGGCCCAGGTCGGCACACCAAAATCGTAGTTAGCCAGGTCGCTGCTGAGCCAATTCAGGCCGAGCGAAGGTCCCCAGCTGACATTGCCAGTCTGGAAACCCCGCGATATCCGCAGCTCTGCAGTACCGCCGCCAAATCGGTCCAGTACATCGTGCTGATAGCGAAAATCCACGTCGATTCGGTTGGGGCCGTCGTAAACCAGCCCTACACCGGCCATAAGGGTGCTATCCCGGTCCCCCAGCCCGACCAGTATCGGACTGTCGTTTTCTTCATAAGCGCCGACCCGGTAAGTGGCATTGACCGCGAAACGGAAGGTGTCACTACCCCAGAGCCCGTAGCGCAGGCTCGGGCCCACCCACTGCAGGCGTTCGCCAAAGTAAGTGATGGCAGGGATTACCTGAGTAACCGCGGAGTCTGAGCCCACATAGGGGCTGCTGCGGCCAATAACGCCGAGGCCGACTCCCCACTGACCGGATTCACCCAACACCTGGTACAACTCAATCTCTAGGGGTTTGGTTTCGCTTTCTGACAGGGAAAAGCTCGCCCGCTGGAAACTGGGCGGCCCCTTCGGGCGGTAGCCGTTAGACAGACCGATTGGCTCTTTGGGGATGCCAATAAAGGTTCGGTCTAGGGCCTGATTGTTGTTGCGATCGGCATAGACCAGCAAGGCCACGGCGCCGGATGGCAATCCGGTAAGCCGGTAGATGCCTTCCGGGTTCACCGGTAAGCGGGACTCGGTCCGTGGGCTGCGGAAATCGCCGAAGGCATCTGGGTTGTCGTATACCTGAAACACCAGGGTGCCATCTGCAGGCGCATTCAAAACCCGTATTTCCAGCTCAGCGCCACTGGCACCCGCAACAAATAACAGAGAGCAAATTAAGCAAAGTCTGACTGTCAGTTTTTTCATCTACGCCGTCACGTCCGTTCAAGAATTCAAGCTAATCATACGCAAGCAGGCTGCCACTGGATCATCACCCCCATCAGGCACCTGCCATCCTGCTTATCTATTCAATGTCAGGTTTCCCCTTCCAAATACAACAACAGGCGACCCTTGGGCCGCCTGTTGTTCACTGTTCGCACTTGAATTGATGTGCGGTGCGTTGCGCTGCCTAACTCAGTCAAAACGATCCAGGTTCATGACTTTAGTCCAAGCTTCGACGAAATCATTGACGAACGCCTGATCGGAATCTTCCATGGCGTAATACTCTGCGACTGCGCGCAATTCCGAGTTTGAACCAAAGATAAGATCGACCGGAGTCGCGGTCCACTTCACCTTGCCGGTTTTGCGGTCCTTGCCTTCGTAAATACCGTCACCTTTCGAAGACTTGGACCACTCGGAATCCATGCTGAGCAGGTTCACAAAGAAGTCATTGGTCAGGGTTCCGGGCTTGTCTGTAAGTACCCCGAGCTTGGAGTTACCGGTGTTAGCGCCAAGGGCACGCATACCACCCACGAGTACGGTCATTTCAGGCACGGTCAGGGTCAGTAGATCTGCGCGATCCACCAGCATTTCTGCCGGCGATACGGAGTTACCTTTGCCATAGTAATTGCGGAAACCGTCGGCCATTGGCTCCAGCCAGCCAAAAGATTCGACGTCGGTCATCTCGACGGTTGCATCGGTTCGACCTGGTTTGAATGGCACATGCACATTGTGCCCGGCCTTCTTCGCTGCCTGCTCTACAGCCGCGTTACCGGCCAGCACGATGGTATCTGCCAGTGAAACCTGTTTACCGCCAGACAGGGACTTGTTAAACCCTTGCTGGATGGATTCCAGCTTGCCCAGTACTTTGCCCAATTCCTGCGGGTTGTTCACCGGCCAGTCTTTCTGGGGGGCCAAACGAATACGCGCCCCATTGGCGCCACCGCGCATATCAGAGCCACGGAAAGTGGAAGCTGAAGCCCAGGCGGTCCGCACCAGCTCCGGTACGGTAAGTCCGGACGCCAGAATTTCGCTTTTCAGCTTCAACACATCCCGCTCGTCCAAGAGTGTATAGTCGACTACTGGCACAGGATCCTGCCACGACAAATCTTCTTTGGGCACTTCAGAGCCCAGATATCGCGCCTTGGGCCCCATATCCCGGTGGGTCAGTTTGAACCAGGCCCGGGCGAAGGCATCTTCCAACTCTTTCGGGTTGTCCTTGAAGCGCTCGGCAATCTTGCGGTAAGCGGGATCTTCCTTCAGTGACAGATCCGTTGTCAGCATGATCGGTGCGTGACGCTTATCTTTGAGATGCGCGTCCGGCACCATGCTGGCGGCATTCGGATCGGTGGGAATCCACAGCGTGGCGCCTGCAGGGGTTTTGGTTTGCTTCCACTCAAAGCGGAACAGGTTATCAAGGAAGTTGTGGCTCCACTGGGCCGGAGTGATGGTCCAGGCGCCTTCAAGGCCACTGGTAAAGGTATCTTCCGCATTACCCTTGCCGCATTTGTTTTTCCAGCCGAATCCCTGTTGTTCTATCGGGGCTGCGGCAGGCTCCTTGCCAACGCAATCGTGCTTGACCGCACCATGGGTTTTACCGAAGGCATGGCCACCGGCAATCAGCGCGACCGTCTCTTCGTCATTCATGGCCATACGACCAAAGGACAGGCGAATCCGCTCTGCCGCCGATTTCGGGTCGTGGTTGGCACCCGGGCCCTCCGGGTTTACGTAAATCAGGCCCATTACCGTGGCCGCCAGTTTGCGGTCAACAAGGTCTTTGCCCTTGAAGCGCTTTTCATAATCCAGCATCTGGGTTTCCGGACCCCAATAGACCAGCTCCGGCTCCCAGTCATCCTCACGACCACCGGCAAAGCCAAAGGTCTTGAAACCCATGGATTCCAGCGACACGTTACCGGTTAGGATCATCAGATCCGCCCAGGAGATGGACTTGCCGTACTTCTGCTTGATGGGCCACAGCAATCGGCGGGCCTTATCCAGGCTGACGTTATCCGGCCAGCTGTTGAGCGGATCAAACCGTTGCTGGCCGCCGCCCGCACCACCGCGGCCGTCACCCACGCGGTAGGTACCCGCGGCATGCCATGCCATACGGATCATCAGCGGGCCGTAGTGATCGTAGTCCGCGGGCCACCAATCTTGGGACGTGGTGAGCACCTTCTCGATATCTTTTTTCACCGCATTCAGATCAAGACTGTTGAATGCTTTGGCGTAATCAAAATCCTCTCCCATAGGGCTTGAGGTTTTGCTGTGATCGCGCAGTGGTGACAGGTCCAACTGATCCGGCCACCAGAAACTATTGGGCTTGGGTTCGCCGCGCGCGGGTGCTTCCTGTGCCCACAGGGAAACACTGGCGGAGAGTGTCGCCACTGTCATCGCAATGGCGGTACATAAGGGAATCGCTTTTTTGATCATTGGTGTGTCTCCTGAGAGAAGTCAGCGAGTTGCCTGAAACTGGTTAGTTCTGACTATAGGCACTGACACAAGCACTGAGCGCGCAAGAAAAGCCATCCTGCGCCAACAAATGCCGTACAACTAGATATATCGGAAAGTGCCGCCCCATCGATAAACAGCACAAATTAGCCTTATTGTTTTTGCTTATTCGTTGAGATGGTTCTCTTCAGTCCCGTCGCTTCTGATGCCCCTCCGCACGATTACTACACTAGCGAGATACCTTTTCCGATCTTCCTTTATGTGGTTAACCAGATTCCTTGCCTTTGCCCTGCTTGTCATTTCCTCAGTCAGTACAGCCAATGAGCCTGCTGAGGCAAGACCCATTGCGGTTGAAGCGGTCATTGCGCAGAAGCAACCGCTTGTCGAGGAAGTGCCCGTCACCGGCACCATCAATCCACTGCGACAGGCACTGCTGTCGGCGGAAGTTGCTGGGCTGATTCAGGATATTCACTCCGATATTGGCGACCGGGTTAAAAAAGGCGACCTGCTGCTTACGCTTGACCCGGAGCTCAGCGGTATCAGTCGAGATGCCGCGCTGGCTGAGGTCGCGCGTGTTAGAGAAACATTGGCAGACAGCCGCCGACGCCTGGCGGAGCTGGAAAGGCTGGTGGGCGACAATCATGTGGCGGAAACAGAGGTGGAGAGCCTTGGCTCGGAAGTCCGCGAGCGCAGCGCGCAGTTGCAGGCGGCACAGGTAGAAACCGAGCGGCTGAGCGCCCTGCTCCGGCGTCATCAGGTCAACGCACCCTTCTCCGGCACCATCAGTCTCCGTCAAATAGAAGTCGGCGAATGGGTAGAACCTGGCACCGGCCTGTTTGAGCTGGTGGATACGGATTCCCTGCGCGCGGATTTCCAGGTGCCACAACGCTACTTTTCCCGGATTCAGCCGCAGACGGGTATTCGGGTGACGCTCGACAGCGGTGACACCTTCACGGCCCGGGTGGAACACAAAATCCCGATCAGTCGCAGTGGCAGCCGTACCTTTCTGCTGCGTACCATCGTTGCCCGTGGTGCAGGGGGGGAGCTTCCGAGCTTGATTCCCGGCATGTCTGCCTCCGCGGTGTTGCAGCTAAAAAATCACAAGCAGGGCATTGCCGTACCCAGGGATGCGGTACTGCGCTACCCGGACGGGCGCATTACAGTTTGGGTCACCGCCCCCGGCAGTGACTGGGAGCAGCCTGTGGCAGTAAAGGAGCAGCAGGTGACCACCGGTCTCAGCTTCAATGGCATGATCGAAATCCAGTCAGGGTTGGAAGCCGGCCAGCGGGTCGTGGTGCGGGGTAATGAAGGCCTGCAGGCAGGACAGAAGGTCATTCCCAAACGGGCGCCAATTACCGCTGCGGGAGCGGACGGAAGCTGATGTTCGAGTGGATCGTCAGAAATGGGATTCTGGTGACGGTAGTCGTGCTGATCATCGCGATCCTCGGCTTGGTCGCGGCCTTTCGCATCCCGGTGCAGATGATTCCAGACCTCGAAGTGCGCACCATTTCCATCCGCACCAGCTGGCCCGGCGCCACACCGCAGGATATTGAAAAGGAAATCCTGATCGAGCAGGAGGAATACCTGCGCAAGATACCCTTCACAGGATTACAGGTGGTTCGTTATCCCGCCAAATTGAGAATTTCAGTGCCATAAAGTCGCAAAAAACCCCTATTTTTACAGTGTTTTCGCGCTTTACCCACATTTTCCCGCCGCTTATACTCTGCCAGAACAGACCAGCGCCAAACAGGCCCAACGACTACCTAAAACTACCTAATTGACTACCTAATTTTGAAAGGTGCCCCCCCGGCAGCAGCCACTGCCAAGGGGGCAGCCACCAACGATCAGAAGGGGATCGCCAATGGCAAAGAAGAGTGTATCGGAAGACAAACCCAATCGCGTAGTAACTACCGACTTGCAGATTGCCCGCCTACCGGCTGAAGACGGCCAGCCGATGTACAAGGTCAACGGCGTCGAGTATCTGTATGTGCAAGTGGGCAAGCGCAGCAAGACGTTCTACGCCCTGTTGCCCACTGGCAAGGAAAGGCTCGATAAGTTCCACCCGCAGGACTACACCAAGGCCAAAGCCGCCGCCGCCATCAAGGTACTGTTGGAAGTGGGCCGGGAAGGTTCGCAGAAATACGATGTACTGCGTGATCAATACCTCGGTGAGTACCTGCCCAAACTGAGCACCAACACCGCCAACAAGACCGCCCGCGTCTTTGACATTTACCTCGACCCCCTGCTGGCCGGTCATAACTTCGCCAACTTCCCGGTGAAGAAAGCCAATGACCTAATCCGCAGAGTGCGCGACAAGAAACACAAGCACCCGGAAACAGGCAAACTGTGCGGTGGTCATGGCCCCGCCGCGAAGGTGGCGACGCAGTTACGCAACATGGCGGACTGGTTCAAGAAGGAATTTCACACTTCCCACCCGTTCGAGAATATCGACAACAGCCACCTCAATATTGAATCCGCCATTCGTGGTCGCATTCTGTCCCGCCGTGAACTGCGTATGGTGCAGGAAGCACTTGAACAGAGCCGCACCGCAGAGCGCACCAAAATCGCCATCTATCTGTTGATGTCACTGGGGGTTCGCACTGGTGATTTGCTGATGGCCGAATGGCACGACTTCAGCGCAGACTTCAGCTACTGGGATCTTCCCGGCTGGAAGCACAAGAGCGGCAAACCCCAGTTGATCCCCATTCCCGCGCAAGTGCGCCCGCTGTTCAAACGCCTCTTTGAGATCACCGGCTTTAACAAGACCACTGCCAAGCGCAGGGACGTATATCAGGATGGCTACTGGATTCTTGGCGACCTGCCCCCCGGTGGTATCGGCACCGCCTTAGATCGCCTGCAGGAAGGGTTCCGGTACAAGACCGGGATTCCCCTGTTGATCCCCGAAGGCGACAAGATCAACGCGCACGACCTTCGCCGCAGTTTCAGTACCTACCTGAACTCAATGCGGGACACCCGCCCGCTTGTGATCGAAAAGCTATTGGGGCACTGCATCAAAGGTATCGCCGCGACCTACAACAAAGCCGGGTATCTGGAAGAGCGCGCTGAATACCTGTCCCGGTATGCCGACTGTCTGGTTGACCCGGAAAAGCTGTTGCCAGTACCTGACAACCGCGTTCGCCCTGACGAAGAGGGTGACGTTATCGACATTGAATTCGAGCGTCTGGCACTACCGGGGGTAGCAGTATGAATTACCACCGCTTTACCACTGGCCGTGAACTGTATACAGAAGAGTCTGGCAAAGGGCCTGATAAGGAACGCTGCGAACCCCGAACCGATATTGAGGACTACCGGGAATTCCTGCAGGAAGTGAAACAGCTACTGCGTGAACGGGAATGGGCACCGCCCCCGCACCGCTTGCAGTGGTCATCGTGGGATGATCAGGCGGAAGCCCTCGCCAACACCCTACTCGGCATGGCCGCCAATGGGCTTGTGATCGCGCATAAACAGAACCACCGGGAACCACTGCCACCCGGCGAAGAACAGGCCAGTGACATTAACAAGACTGCAGAGCTGTCCATTCACATGAGTACCCTACTTCGCGCTATCTGCAGTGACAACAACATACCCATCACCAGCCACCGGGAAGCACTGCCTTCCCTGCTGGCCAACGCCGCATTCGAGTACGCCGGTCTGAGCATCACCGCCCGCAGCCTTCACCTGAAAAAGCCCCGCCACCAAGTCGTTTAAATCCCCTTTCTTCCTTCAATCCGTGGCGGGCTTGTCCCGCCGCCCGTTCTTACTATTTCCCCACAGGTACACGGACGTGGCCTGTCTCGGCAAGTACACCACACAGGGGAAGTGTCATGGGTAGAAATCTTCGATTTGCAGAAGTGCAGGAAAAAGTACCGTTTTCGCGAAGCTGCATTAACGGGAAGATCGCGGAAGGGAAATTTCCAAAGCCGAAATATCTGGGGCGCATCGCCATCTGGAACGAAGACGTTATTGATAAGTGGCTCGAAGAGAACCTGACAGACGAGTTTCCAGATTTTGCCGACGCCAATGCCCCGCTGCAGGCGGCGCAACAGAAAAAACAAAGCGCGTAATCACAGGCAAAAAAAACGCAGAGCGGAAACTCTGCGCAAGGCATCACACTGGATAGATGACCAGATTGTAACCACTGCCGACGCGCCGCGAAACCGCCTCTGCCCCGCACTGGGGAAATAAATAATGACTGACGCAGTACGCCTCAATTTAGAAGAATTGGAAAAGGCAAAAAACGCGCTATTTCATATTCCCGCCGATGATCGTGACGACTGGGTGAATATGGGGTATGCGCTAAAAAGTGAATACGGCGACGCCGCCCGTTCGGTATGGGAAAACTGGTCACAGACTGCCGCTAATTATGACGCGAAAGCCGCCAGTGAAGTTTGGCGCTCAATAAAACCCAATGGCCGCGTCACTATTGCGTCCCTTTTCTTTAAGGCGAAGGAACACGGCTATATCAACGGCGCTGTCCCTGCAGGCAATATCCGCCAGCGTGAACAGCAGCGTGAACAGCTACGGGCACAGGTAGCGGAAAAGGAACAACAGGATCGCGATGACACCGCCCGCCGCGCAAAAAAGCGATGGAACGCCGCGCAAGACCGGGACACGCCATTCAAGTACGAAACCGACAAGGGATTCGACAAGCCTATTCCCGGCACCCGTTGGGACATAAATCAAACCGACGGCACCAAAGTTATCCTGTTCCGCAAACTCAACATGGATGGCGAGGTGCGCAGCCTCGAACGGATCGCGCACGATGGCAGTTACAAAAAGGCCATCTACGGCACCAGTGACCCCGGACTGTTTACCGCCTTCGGCACATTTAAACAGACCCGGTACATTTGCGAGGGCGTGGCCACTGCCTACACCGTACACCTCGCCACCGGGGATCAGGCTTTTTGCGCGTTCGGCCTTGGCAACCTCGAAACGCTGACCGCGAACGTTCGCCAGAAATGCCCCACTGATGAAATTGTTGTCTGTGCCGAACAGCCCGACCCGGACAAATCCAAAACCAACCCTATCGCCCTCGCTCGCGATGTGGCCATTCGTTACAACTGCAAAATCGCGATACCGACACTGACACCCGAAGCCGGTACGGACTTTGATGACCAGCGCAGAGCGCAGGGCCTGCAGGCGGTGACAGCCACCCTTGCCGAAGCGTTCTACCCGGAAGGCGTGGAACCGCCCGAAGTAGTCCAGACACCCCAACCAGATAAACCCGCCCCCTTAGCTGCAGTCCTACTCAAAGGAAGTGAAATCGTGCCCGTTAAACTCGAATGGCTATGGGAAGGCTGGTTGCCCCGTAGCAAATTAATGCTGTTGGCTGGCCCCAGCAAAACCGGCAAAAGTACGCTGTCACTTGCGATTGCCGCCACGATCACCACTCATGGCCAATGGCCAGACGGAAGCCAGTACACCGGGCCGCGCCATGTTGTGTTGTGGTCTTCAGAAGATGATGTGCAAGACACGATAGTCCCCCGCGCTATCGCTGCAGGCGTCGATATGGATTACATCCATTTTGTCGCCGCCGCACACGCCATAGATGGCTCAGAGCGCCCTTTCGATCCTGCCACTGACCTGCCCCAACTGCGCGCCGCCATGCAGCGCGTAGGCGACGTGGCGCTTGTGATTGTCGATCCCATCATAGAGACCGTGACCGGCGATATGAACAAGGCTACAGACGTGCGCAAGAGCTTGGCCCCGGTGGTTGAGATGGCGGCGGTTCAGCGCTGTTGTGTTCTCGGCATTCACCACTTCAGCAAGCACCGCTATGGATCGACCGGGGATCGTGTAACAGGCAGCGGGGCATTCGTTGCGTTCGCACGGGGAACGCTGACCACCGTCAATGACAAAGAGACAAACCGCAAACTGTTATGCCGACCAATGGCGAACCTTGGCCCCTCTGATGGCGGATACCACTATGACCTTGTGCAAACCGTTGTGTGTACGGATATACCGGCACAAAAGGCGCAGTGGGGCGAATTCCGGGCTGGCGATGCCGATGACTTGATGGATCAAGCCGAAAGTGGCGAAAGCACCGATGCCAAGTCTGCCCTGCAGGAAGTGTTGGCAGATGGGCCAGTGCCAGCGACCGAGATATTCGAGCGCATGGAAGGATTGGGATTCACAAAGGATCAGACGAACTACGCACGCCGCAAGTTAAACCTGCAGCCGAAAAAGGATGGCTTCAGCGGTGATCAGGAAGGCAAGACGGGCAAATGGTCATGGTGCCTTGAATGGAAGAAGGAAGATGGCAAGTGAAGAATGCCAATGTGTGTCTGGTGCAATCTTCGCAACTTTTACCACCTTCGCGAAGAAGGTAAAAAGGCCCCAAGAATGTAAAAAAACCCCAAGGTAGTAATAAACACACGTTAGTACCTTCTTGGTACTACCTTCGCAAAACTCACAACGTACCAAGGATGGGACAATGAGTAATCCAAGAACCGCAATCCTCGATATTGCACTTGCTGACCTGCAGGTTATGCAGATTCAAATTAACAACCTGACCGAGCTTGCAGACCTCACCTGCAAAGACGTGGACAACCCTTTCATCTTCCCGGTTGTTGCAGAGATTCACGCAACCGTTGAACGCCTTACTGACCGCGTGGATATGATCGAACGCCATATTCGCCACGTTGAAGCGGAAATGTATACGACCAGTTTCCCCTGCAAGCACGACCCAGAAGAGCTGCACCAGATAATCGCGGATACCTTTTGCAGTGAAGAGGCAGCGAAGCAGATTGTCGAAGACTTCTTCAGTGATGTGGATGACCGGCAGATTAACTAGACAACCAAAGCAAGCAGGCGCATAGTTTCTGGAACCACATTGTGGTTTTACTTCAAACGCTTTCAAGGATGAAACGTTATGAGTGATGCGGTATTGAATGGTGGTGGCTTGCACCCCACCCCTACAGAGGGGGCGGGCGACGCCACCGATTCGGACAATCGACCCGGTACGTTTAAACGCGGTCACGATTCCCGACGCCTTCCCGGTGGTCGCAACAACCCTGCATGGTGGTACGGCCAACAACGCAACGAAATGCGGCACCAGTGCCAGTTGCGCACCGTCAAAGACCTCGAACGCCTCGACACCCTTATCGAAGACGAAGAAACGCCCGCAGCAGTGGTTGTGAGCGCGATTAAGCTGCGCCTTGCGTATGGGCATGGTTCACCGGCAGACGAGGTGAAACGGGCGGAAGAAGAGCGCAGAGCCGATGGCGAAGTCATCGACGTTACTGCCACCTCAACTGCAGACCTGCAGGCAATGCTTGAACGCGAACAGGCGATTGAAGAGGACACGACTACCTAAAACGACTACCTAAAACACCGCTACCAGCCATTTACCCCTATAAATAAAGGCTTTTAGCGACAGGGTGAATACCTAGGATGGGTTCACCCCCTTTCACAAACTGGATAGATATACAGGTGATACGACATGGACTGTTTAAACACCGCAATAAGCCGACAACGCTTGATGGCAAAGCTACTGCGTTTAAACGAGCTGGAAGCCAGATACGACCGTGGGCATGGCGTCGATGCTGAAGAGGCCCCCCCGGTCATCTTGAAATGCGCACTTGAAAGTGCAACTAAGCCCCTACCCAAATTTTTTCTACTGGAAAATTCAACCCCAAAAAAGTCCGACCGACCTATTCCTGCACTAACCGTGGTGCCGCGCAATGAATAAGGTCGCACTGAACAAACTGCAACGGGAACTGCAGCGCCGGGAACGGGCGCTCGAATCAATCGAGGCGTATATGGACTATATGCGCCCGACTGGTTTGAAACCGTTTCTGTATCCGCCTGAACCGCATCACAAGGTTGTTATCCAACGCCTTGAAAATCTTGCAGCGGGTGACGTGCTGAAACAGATTGTGTCGATGCCCCCGGCTTCTGCAAAGTCCACCTATTGCACCGTCATTTTTGTCACATGGCTGTTGGCGAAATTTCCCGACCTGTCTGTTGTTTGCGTATCGAACCGTAAAAGCCTGTCTGAAGAATTTTCTCGGATGCGCCGGAACATTTTGAACACTAAAGAATGGCAGGCGCTGTCCGGTACTTCCCCTGCAAGCAATTCAAAAAGTCTGGAACGCCTCGGTTTAGATTCGGGCGGCGTGATTTATTCGCTTGTGGCCCTCGGTACTATTTCCGGTTTCCGTGCCAACCTGATTGTCTGCGATGACGCGATTAAAACCGCAGAGCAAGCCGCCAGTCGGCAACAAATGGAAAAACTGGAACGCTGGTATTTTCAGGAACTGCGCACTCGCCTGTCTGGCAAATTCCGCCGCGAACTGATGATCGGTACGCGATGGTCTGGCTATGACCTCACCGCGAAAATGTTGGAAGCGGTCGAGGATGACAAAGAGAACTGGAATTACTTGCGCATCCCCTTGGTCGCTGACAGTGACGACGACCCTGTTGGTCGCAAAAAGGGCGAAGTGTTATGGCCCGACCAGTACCCGCCAGACGAAGTGCGCAACATTCAGAGCCGCCCTGAAGATTACAAAACGCAGTACCAGCAGTTACCGGCAATCCAGAAAGGTGAATGGGTACACCCCCGGCACTTCCACCGGGCAAATAAAATCCCGCGCTCACTGACAATGGTATGCGGTATCGACATTGCATTGACGATTGGGCGCGGTGATTTTACCTGCATTGTCGTTTGTGGCGTTGACGCCAACAAAAACGTTTACGTTCTGGATTTGTACCGGAAGCAATGCAGCGCAGATTTATCTTGCGAGGTAATGCTGTCACTACAGAAGCAACACCAGTTTAAACACGTTTTCTGCGACAACGACAACAACAGTAAAACGTGGGGGCAATTGCTGCAGCAAGGCGCCCGTCGTACGAATGTATTTGTTCCCCTTCAGCTAGTACCGATGGCGAACGCTGACAAAGAAGTCAGAGCGGCTGCGCTACGGGCCGCACTGCTAAATGATCGCGTATTCTTTTCCCCTGCAAGCTGGAACGCTGACGTGTTCCGTGAAATGACAGAATTCCCCCACGGCAAGCACGACGATTTTGTTGACGCGCTCGGTCTGGTACTACGGCGACTGCCGCAAATATCGCTACCGCAATTGCCACTGCAACAGGCGCCGGAACTTCAACGGCAGTTAGTACCACACGAACGCGGTTTCGCGCTCAACGGCACCATCGACGAGTTATTCGATATACGCGAATCAGACCGAAAAATTTGGAACAAAGGAAGAATTTAGTGAGCAACTTAATTCAGCAAAAAGCCATCCTGATAAATCAGCACGCAACATTGATGGCAGTAGCCCAAGAATCTATGCGACGCGGCGAAGCCGTTGACCCGAACGTTATCAGTCACATTCGGGATATAGAAAATTTTGCCCGCGCCAACTACAACGAATTCCAGCTTCAGGACATGATGCGGCAAAGCGACCAACGCCAACATGATTTAAGCGTTCGCTTTAAAGACCATCACCAAATGCAGGAAAACAAAAAGACCGCCAACGAACTACTTGATCGCATTCAGGAAGTTACCGATGGCATGGCCGGTATCGAAGGTGGTTTAACCCCGAGTGAAGTCGCTGCCATTTCCAGAGGCGAAAAAGTCACACGCCGCAATAAAGAAAAGCAATCGTGGGACGAAGACAAGATTGCAAAGGCAGCCGGAACCACAAAACAGAAAATGCACGAACGCGAAAAAAAGCTGGATCACTTAAACGATATATTCCGGCTGCGCGGTGAAGAAGAGTACAAGCGCGCACTGGCAAAATCTGAATTCAGTCACGAAGACGTGAAACAGTGGCGCGAAGGTGGATCACTCGCAATCGGTATGCAAAAACGACTGGCGGAACGCACCAAAGATTTACCAGACGAAGTGGACTACGAACCCGACGGTCGCGACCAACGCCGCGCACAAATCCTGCAGGCGTGCGCAGATAATGAGCCACAAACTTTTGACCGTGAAGAGATTCACGAAAGCTACCTTAACCACACCGAAATCAATCGCGATGGCGAAGAAATCCCAAGTCGTACCGCTGACATCGCCGCCGCCTTTCAGAAACACGGACTTTAAGAGGGAACGACAATGGCCATGAACTTTGCACTCGCTAAACGCGCAAGAACCCCCGCACTTGCTGACGCAGCCTATGGGCAAGCCAGAATTCAGCAAGCGTATGACCAAGCCGAACAGGAACGCAAAGCCCAGTTGCAATCCGACATTATGGGCCTTGGCACAACTGCACTCGGTTCAGTCGCAAAACCTGCAGCAGCCGCGATGGCACAGGGCGGTTTAAGTGCTGGCCTTGGTGCCCTTGGCCCCGTTGGATGGGCTGGCCTTGCTGCGCTCACACTTGGCTCACTAATGAGGTGATACCGTGGAAGAGTACGAAGATTTTGGGGGAATGCGAATTCCCAAAATGGCTATCAATAAAATTCGGGAAGGTATTCGCGCAGAGCAGCAAGCACAACAACTGCAAGATGAGCGCAACCGGAATTTTAAGCGACGGTCACAGTTGGGCGGCGTGCGCGGTCAAGGTATGGCCGCCACCGCCCCCTCTGCGTTCAAAGCCGCTGATGTATTGCTCAACAACTACAACGTTGACAAGCGCGAAGAGGCACTACTTGCAAAGCAACAGGCGGCAAACGAAAAAGCGTCCGAACTTCAGGCCCTGCAGGCGATGTACAAATTGACCAGCAACGGGAACAAGATCAAGCGCGGCACCCCCAACCCGGATTTATATACCGGCGAAAGCTATGACCAGTATTTAAACACCGGAAGTTTGTCATCACTGAAACTGCGCCCGGATTTAAAAACGGTCAACGTTGGCGGTGTTACCTATGCCTACGATCAAGCCAGCGGTGAAAACAAAGGCGCGATTGTCGATCCTGAAACCGTAGCGGAAACAGCCGGTGATATTTCCAGCTCTGAAAGAGGCGCAGCCAATCGGCAAGACCGCGCAACCGACTTGTTTAAGCAGGCTCAGGAATTAACGTCCACGATCCCTGAATATGAGGGCTTGATTAGCGCGATAGATCAGGGGGCATGGACAGGAAAAGTTTCAGATTTTCTGCCAACAATCCGCCAAGGTTCGATTCTGTTTAACAACGTGAAGAACCGCCTCGGTTTGAAGATGCTGAATACTTTCCTCACTGGCCCTGCAAGTGATACCGATGTGAAATTGCTGCAACAAACGGCAGTCCCGCCGGGCCTGTCCCCTGCAGAAACCCGGAAGTGGGCACAGGATCGCATTGCCGCACAACAGCGCCTTGCAAACGGCATATCTGCCTATGCGCGCTTTCTGGAAAACAAGGGAACGGAAAGCGAGTGGTACGAAATGCAGGAAGAACTTAATCGCCTTGAAAAACGGGCAAAACAACAACAAGAGTAACGACAATGGCACTTTCGGAAGAGGAAGAACAGCGCAGGCGTGAACTGCGGGAAAGACTCGGCCTGTCTGTTGAGGAAGTGCCCGCGCCTGCAGAACCCGTAGACGAACAGCGCATTCAGCAATTGCGGCAGACATTGGGCCGCGAAGAAATTGCAGCGCCCGCACCGTCGCCGCAGTCAGAAGAAATTCCCGAATACGATCAAATGTTCGCGTGGGCGCCCGAATTCGCAGCGGCAGTCAATCGCGGCGTCACCAACGTTGCGGATTTTCTAACGACAGATCAGGTCAACGCCGTTTCCGAATTGATGGGTAGTGATTTCCGAATGCCTTCAATCACGGAAACATTATCACCAGCGACCGCTGGCGGCTTTATGCAACCGGGACTGGCCCGTGACATTGTGCGCGGTGCCGGTGAAGTCGTACCCGCCGCATTGTCTGGCGCTGGCATTGCGACCCGTGCCGCACAGTCTGCAGGCCCCGCCGCCTTTGAAGCAATGAGCGCGCCGGGACAAATGCCGACCTACCAAAACCTGTTGGCGCAAGCGCTACGCGGCATGAGCGGCAGTACACCGGGGCGTGAAGCCGTTGCCGGTGCGGTTGCAGGTGGCGGTGCCGTTGCCGGTGGTGCTATTGGCGAACGTATCGGTGGTGACACCGGAAGACAGGTAGGCGAAATGCTTGGTGGCCTTGCTGCGCCTATCGGTGCGCATGAAGCGGGGCGCGGTGCGTCTGTCCTTACTCGCGCACTCGCCCGCAGCCAGATCAAGCCGGAAGCACAGGCAATGCTGGATCAGGGGATTCCCCTGTCCCCCGGCATGGCCTACAAAAGCGATGCCCCTGCAGTTCTCGAAAAGGTGGCCGGTGCAATACCGGGCGCCGCTGGCCCAATTGGGAAAATGCAGGACGCCGCAACCGCTGGCGCACAAAAAATTATTTATCGGGCCGTGTCACCTTATGGCCGTTCCGGCCCAAGTGATCCCGATGCCGCCATAAAGCAACTAAAAGCAGAATTTAACGACGCATACAATGATGTATACGCCGGTATCAGACCGGAAACGCTCGATCAACAGAGTTTTGAGCAAGGGGCAGCGTCACTTTCTGGTCGTTATTTTCCGCAGCTACCAGAAGACAACGTGAAAACGGCAAGCAATACGATCGAATACGTTAAAGACCAGATCGTTAAATTTAAACAGACCGGCAACCCGCAGATCATCAAAGACCTTGATAAAGACCTCAAAGCCGCCGTTTCCGATTCTGGTAGACAGCTCGAAAAAGAATTCTTTACCGGGCTACGCGACAGTTTTCATCGTGCATTTCCAGAGCAGGCGCAGGCGTTAAGGTTTGTCGATGGTAAGTATGCGGAATATGTGCGACTGCGTGACGCCAAGGAATACATCGCCTCGGAAGATCGCGGCGGCGTAGTTGGCCCCCGGCAGCTATCAATGGCGGTCGCTAAAGGTGGTCGCGGCGGCAAGATGGCGGAAGGCGAGGCACTGCTACAGGATGCGTCCAGACTGTTTAGGGACACCGTGGGAAGGCCACTCACAGAGCGCACGTTTATGGGCCTTCCCCTGCAGGCAGTGACATATCCCGGCGCGGTACTGGGCGGCGGTGCTGGCGCAATGATTGATCCCACTGCGACCGGGGCGGCGATGATGGCAGCGTATGGCATACCTCGCGCTATGGCGTCCGAACCGATGCGCAAACTACTGACCGGCACCAGCCCTAGCCCAATGAGCCGACAGCGGGCGCTGGCGGCTGCATTGCGTGCCAGTGCCATTACAGGGGGCGACGATGAAAATTAACCAAGAAGGCGTACAGGCAATTTTGGATTTGGCCGCGATGGGATACCGGGAACATTTTGAAGAGAACCCCGACCCAATCAATCTTGATGAGTTTGCGTATTCACTCGCTGGCACGGTCGCACAAACATTTTACGCAGGCCATCTAAGCCCTCGCGAAGCCTACGCAGCCGAAGAGCGATTCTGTGAAATGCTCGCTGCAGGTGCGCAGCGCTGGATACAACGCAACCGCCCGGAAAAGGTATTGAACTGATGGCAAAGAACAGACCGTCAAACCTACCGGCAGAACCCCGGCTGACCCCGAGAATGTCAGAGCTGGCGAACCCAACAGCGGCAGACTTGGATGGCGGCTTGAACCCCGGTGGCAGTAACAGCAACGCCGATGGCGTCCACACTGGCAGCTACAATCTGAATCAAGAGCTGACTTCAGGATGGTGGCGGCAGATATATTTTGAAAACCTGATGGGCCAGCATATCGGCATAGGTCAGAGCGACCCTGAAGACAAGATATTGGTGCAAGGCGTTCAAACGCGATTCATTCAGGCCAGCACTGACATACCTGTTGGGCAACGAGACCCCGCGACGGGACTCTACAACGCCACCGGGCAAGTCGTGCCCGCTGGTGCATGGTTCTGGGGGCTGGATGGCTACCCGCTGTTCCAGCGCGTCGCAGTGACCAGCAACGGACAGGAACCGCGCGTGACTGGTGGCGGTGCTGACTTCAGGGCGGTGGCGATATGAGCGACGGAACGGAAGACTGGCAGCCTGATAACACTTCCCGGTTTGGCGTCGCGTGCCGACCCGGTGAAGAGCCTCGCCAACTGACCCCAGAACCTCAACCGGAAATCAGGCAGCGAACTGAGTACGGATACATTGGATTCAAAGGTGAGATTGTCGGGCCATTCTCAGCAATCGACCGGGCATGGCTTTTAGGCAAGCTCGATAACCCCCGGCAGCGTGGACAAGATGGACTACCCCGGAAGGAACCCCGCCCCACTACCCCTGCAGGCATTGTCCCGCCACCTACCCCTATCGGCTGAAAACTACCTGCTTTGGCCCCGGTCACTTTTTGACCAACAACCTAAAAACAAAAAACTACCTAATCGACTACCTAATTTGATTTTGGCGCCACGCGAAAATCTCGAAAACCCTTATATAGCAACGTTTTCCTACAGATCACCCCAAAAGGTCGAGAATCTGCGCAACATTCCTTACCTGCAGGAGCTGCAGTCCACCGCTGACCTAGGCTCCGCGGATATCGAGCTGGAATTCCCCTTCGGGGTGGACATCCTGGAAACCCAGATTCGCGTCAACAATGCCCTCACCCAGGTACCCTCCTACCCAGAAAATGTCGACGAGCCGCGGGTTTACGCCACTTCCTTTTCATCCAACGCGTTTATGTATTACCGGATTTACCCACTGCCGGGCAACCCGCGCAATCTGGACATGGATATATTGCGGGACTACGTGGAAGACAATGTGCGCCCGCGGATGTCTGGCGTCCCGGGGGTAGCCCAGGTGGATGTGGGCAGCGGTGCCGAACGGCAAATCCAGATCCGCCTCAAGCCTGAGCGGCTGGCCGAACGCAATCTCACGCTGGCCGAGGTGCGTGCAGCGATCAGCGCGCGCAACCGGGATATCTCCGGTGGCGAAGTGGAAAGCGGCAAGCGCCGTTACCTGCTGCGGACCCTCGGCCGCTTCAAAGATCAGGAAGAGCTGCGCGCACTGATTCTGCGCCGAGATGGCGACGGTATTGTGCGCCTGGGTGATGTCGCCGAAATCCAGCTGGACCACTTCAAGATCCGCAGTCGCGCTTATGTGAACGGACAATCGGTGATTTTCCTGTCCATACGCAGGGAGAGTGGATCCAATGTCATCGATATCAAGCGGGCCATGGTGGAAGAGGTAGCGAGGATCAATCGCGAACTTCTGGAACCCCAGGGGATGACTATGGCCCTCACCGCTGACGATGTGGGCTATGTGGAAGCGTCGGTGTTCAACGTTTGGAAGAACCTGCTGCTGGGTGCGCTGCTTGCCACCGCAATCATGTACGGGTTCTTGCGGTCGTTTCGCACTACCGCGCTGGGCGTGGTGGGCATTCCCATTTGCACCATTGCCGCCTTTATCGGCCTGCTGCTGGCCGGACGCACCATTAACGTCATTTCACTGGCCGGCGTGGCCTTCTCCATCGGCATGACCCTCGACAACAGTATCGTGGTGCTGGAGAGTATCGAACTGGAACGTCGCCGTGGACTGGATCGGCTGCAGGCCGCCATTACCGGTGTTAAAAAGGTGTGGCCTGCGGTACTCGCATCGACACTGACCACTGTGATGGTGTTTCTGCCGGTGGTGTTTATTGCCGAGGAGGCCGGGCAACTCTATTCCGACATCGCCATCGCCATTTCCGCATCCATTCTGGTGTCGATGCTGGTGGCCATTACCGTCATCCCTACGGCCAGCGCACGCCTCAAGTTTGACGGCAACCGCGCGGAGAACATAGAGGAAAAAATAGAGGAGACCATTACCCACAGCCGCTTGCGTCACGCGATGGTGGGACGGATTCAATGGCTGCTTGCTACCGCCACCAGGCGTCTTTACTGCATCGCCCTCATCACAGCCATCAGCCTCGCCATTGCCCTGCTGTTGACGCCACCCGCGGAATATTTACCCGAAGGCGAAGAAGCCAAAACCTTCGCCAGTATGAACGCACCGCCGGGCTACAACCTCGCCACCATGAACGCCATTGGCCTCGAACTACAGGATTATTTTCTGCCATTTGTGGATCAGGACCCGGACCTATTCAATGCCGGCGAGGCCGAGGTACCGGCAATGAAATTTTTCATTATCAGCGTGTCTCCGCAGCGCCTGCGCATCATTGCTGAAACCACAGACCCCAGGCATATCGACGAGCTGATGGAGATTATCGTGCGCAAGTACGAGCGCTATCCCGGTATGCGCGCCTTTGCTACCCGCGGCTCCATCATTAGCAGCAATGATGGGGGCACCCGCAGTGTCAGCCTGGACATTTCCGGGGCCAACCTCGCCGACCTTTACCAGGTCGCGCGCACCGCCTACAGCCGTGCCCAGGAGATCTTCGATAATCCGAACATCCAGACCCAGCCCACCAGCCTGTCCCTGGCGCAACCGCTACTGCAAGTAAAACCCCGGTGGGAACGCGCGGCGGAAGTGGGCATGACGGCGGAAGATATCGGCTTTGCCGTTGCGGCACTGACCGACGGCGCTTTCGTGAACGAGTTTTTTCTCGACGACGACAAGATCGATATGTACCTCTACAACCAGCAGGGGCCGGAAGCGACCATCGAAACCCTTGAGCAGATTTCCGTCTACACCCCCACCGGCGCCGTGCTGCCCCTGTCGGAACTTGCACACATCGAGGAAACAGTTGATACCACTACGGTGCGCCGTATTGATGGCCGCCGCACCGTCACCCTGAATATCATTCCACCGCGCTCCGTCGCCCTGGAAACTGGCGTGGAGGCTGTGCGCTCGGAGCTCGTGCAATTTATGCGCGACAACGGCCAGGTGCCGCTCGGTGTTTCCATGAATATCTCCGGTGCCGCGGATCAGCTGGATGCCACTCGCGAATCACTGGGGAGCAACTACCTGGTAGCGCTCGCCATCATCTATTTACTGATGGTGGCGATCTTTGCTCACTGGGGGTATCCACTACTAATCATGACCACGATTCCACTGGGCATTGCCGGTGGTATTGCCGGCCTCGCGCTGTTGAATCTGGTGGGGGCCATTCTGCGCAGCATGGGGTTTGAAGGGATTCACCAGCCGTTCGACATGATCTCCATGCTGGGTTTCCTGATCCTGATGGGCACGGTAGTGAACAACCCGATACTGATCGTGCACCGGGCGATTTCCAACCTGAAAGATGAGGGCATGCACGCCGTAGAAGCGGTATCCGAAGCCGTGGATTCCCGTCTGCGCCCCATCGCCATTTCCACCATGACCACCATCTGTGGCCTGGCGCCGCTGGTGTTTTTACCGGGTGCCGGCACTGAGCTCTATCGCGGGGTGGGCGTCATCGTGATGGCGGGTATTATCGGTGCGACCATCGTAACGCTGACCCTGCTTCCGGCGCTCACCGTATTTGCACTGGACTGGCACGAGCGACATGAGCGACACGCCGCCAGAGACAGCCAGAGCAATCGCGGCCAGAACAACTCCGGCGCCCCCTGATGCAGGATGAGATCAATAACCTGAGCCAACTACTGCGGCAGCTGGAACAGCGTTCGCAAGGGCGTGACCGCGTTACCCTCGCCTTGGTACTGGAAGCGCTGGGGCAACGCTCTTTCGCGCCCCTGATTCTTGTAGCCGGGCTGATACTCTTCTCACCGCTTTCCGGCATCCCGGGCATGCCGACGGTAATGGGCCTGCTGATCTTGCTGGCCTCCCTACAAATGCTGTTACTGCGCCGCCATTTCTGGCTACCCCAGTGGATGCTGCAAAAATCCATCAACGGCGCCAAATTTCAGCGCAGCCTGCGCTGGCTGCAACGACCGGCGATGTTTGTTGACCGCTGGCTGCAACCGCGCTTGCCCTGGCTGGTGCATCGCGGCGGTACTTACCTGATTGCTCTGGTCTGTACCGCTTTGGCACTGGCGCTACCGGTAATGGAAATTCTTCCCTTCTCCGCGAGCATCGCCGGTCTTGCCTTGATGGTATTCGGGCTGGCACTGGTTGCGCACGACGGCCTGATTGCTCTACTTGCACTGATGGTAACGGGGTTGCTCGCTGCGCTCCCGTTACAGATTTGGCTTTGAGTGACCGGAGCCTGCAGGGGACTCTCCCAGCCCAAGCACCCGCGGAAACTTCACCAATACGGCAAGCGCGGTCAAATCGTAAACAGCGTGCCAGACAATGACCGCAAGCAGACTGCCGCTAAACCAGTACACGGCGCCAAGTAGCAGGCCCATGACGGCCGTAATCAGAAAATAAATAAACGAGGCGTAGTGCAACAAACCAAAAATCACAGACGCCACCACCAGCCCCACCAGTGGGGTACTGAAAGACCCTATCCAGGGCTGTAAAAAGCCGCGAAACAGCAACTCTTCACAAACGCCCGCAGCCAGTGCCAACACGCAGATATGCCACCAGCTCAAATGGCGAAATACACTATGTAGCGCTTCACAGTGGGCCCGCATCGTCGCGCCGACGCCGGTATTCGAGCGGGTAATCCCACGGCCAACCCAGTAGCTCACAAGCGCACCCGCTATGCCCAATGCAATAGCCCCGAACGCACTCGACAAAGTCCCGGCATTGATGCCCCAGAACACCGTCACATCACTGAAGTAGAGCCCGACCCCGGCAATGGCCAGCGCCACCAGTTGCACGGCGAGTGCGGCCACCAGGATCCGCTTTGTCGACACACTTTCCGCGCGCACCGTTTTTTCATCCTTCTCTGCTTGCACGGCCACGGCTGCCTCGCCCCCTGCTTGTTTCATCATCTACCGGTTCCTTGAATTTGTGACCATACCGTCTTCGCTCCACTGGCGCCCTGACTATACCCGGTAAGAGTCTGCGGCACCCCGCGCCAAGAGCCAACCAGGCCTAAAACTATCAGACAAAAAACAATGATCAGGTAAAACTATCAATACCATTAAAATCAATAATTTTTATCAACAACTCACATCCAATAGTATTTTTCCCGTACCCGATAACCTGTTTTCAAAAACGGCCCCAAAACGACGGGGCAAAAATTCTCTCAGGAGATAAGGAAATACCATGGCTAACTACATCAACAGCGAAATCAAACCGTTCAACGCCAAGGCTTACCAGTCTGGTGACTTCTTCGATGTGTCTGACGCGGACCTGAAAGGCAAGTGGTCTGTGGTCTTCTTCTACCCGGCGGACTTCACCTTTGTGTGCCCGACCGAACTGGGTGACCTGGCGGACAACTACGCCGAATTCCAGAAGCTGGGCGTTGAGATCTACTCCGTATCTACCGACACCCACTTCACCCACAAGGCGTGGCACGACACTTCCGAAACCATCGGCAAAATCCAGTTCCCGATGATCGGCGACCCCACTGGCAAAATCACCCGCAACTTCGGGGTGATGATCGAGGAAGAAGGCATCGCGGACCGCGGTACTTTCGTCATCGACCCGGAAGGCAAGATCCAGATCGTTGAGATCAACGCCGGCGGTATCGGCCGCGACGCCCAGGATCTGCTGCGCAAGATCAAGGCCGCCCAGTATGTTGCCGCCCACCCGGGTGAAGTCTGCCCGGCCAAGTGGAAGGAAGGTGAAGAAACTCTGGCTCCTTCTCTGGACCTCGTAGGCAAAATTTAAAGCCTCCCCGCCCCGGCAAATTCGAAGTAATACGCTTGCTGGGAAGGTGCTGATACCGGGTACAACCTTGTGAGACCGTCTGCGGCCAGGACGGCCGCAGCCGAGCCCCCATGGATGGGTTTACGGCGTGTCTCACAAGGTTGTACCCGGTAGCAGCACCGCCACAACGCTTGAAAAGAACTACCCAAGAATTTCAGGACACACCGATGTTGGACGCAAACGTAAAGAAACAACTGGACACCTATCTGCAAAATATCGTCACTCCGATCAAGATCAGTGTGTCCGCCGACAGCAGCCCAAAAGCTGTTGAACTGAACAACCTCGCCAGTGAAATCGCCGGCCTCTCCAGCAAGATTGAACTGAAGCAGGAGAGCCGCAAGCGCACTCCGAGCATGGCCATCGCCCCCGCCGGAGAAACCCCGCGCGTCAGCTTTGCTGGCATCCCCATGGGACACGAATTCACCTCCCTGGTGCTCGCCCTGCTGCAGGCCGGCGGCCACCCATCCAAGGCAGATCCGGCTTTGCAGGACCAGATCCGCAACATCCAGGGTGAATTCCACTTTGAAACCTATATTTCGCTGTCCTGCCAGAACTGCCCGGACGTGGTTCAGGCCCTGAACCTGATGGCGAAACTGAACCCGAACATCACCCACGAGATGATCGACGGCGCCCTGTTCCAGGAAGAAGTGGACGAGCGCCAGATCATGGCGGTACCCGCTGTTTACCTGAACGGCGAACACTTTGGCCAGGGCCGTATGGGCCTGGAAGAAATCGTGGCCAAGATTGATACCGGCGCCGAAGCGCGCAAGGCGGAAGAGCTGAACGAGCGCGCGCCCTACGACGTACTGGTGCTGGGCGGTGGTCCCGCCGGCGCCGCGGCTGCGATTTACGCGGCGCGTAAAGGCATTCGCACCGGTTTGGTGGCAGAGCGCTTCGGCGGCCAGGTGATGGATACCGTGGGTATCGAAAACTTTATCTCGGTGCCCTATACCGAGGGCCCGAAACTGGCGGCGAGCCTCGAGCAGCATGTGAAAGAATACGGTGTAGACATCATCACCGGTCAGCGTGCGGCCGAGCTGAGACGCAAACAGATGATCGAGCTGCAAATGGAGAGCGGCGCCACCCTGGCGAGCAAATCCGTGGTGCTTGCTACCGGCGCCCGCTGGCGCGAACTGGGCGTGCCCGGTGAGGCCGAGTACCGCACCAAGGGTGTGGCCTATTGCCCGCACTGTGACGGTCCCTTCTTCAAGGGCAAGCATGTGGCGGTGATCGGTGGCGGTAACTCGGGTATCGAGGCTGCAATCGACCTGGCGGGTATCGTCAAGCACGTTACCGTGCTGGAATTCGCCGATACCCTGCGAGCGGACGAAGTCCTCGTACGCAAGGCGCGCTCCATGGCGAATATCGACATCATCATTAACGCGCAGACCACCGAAGTACTCGGCGACGGCAGCAAGGTGAATGGCCTGCAGTACACCGATCGCGTCAGTGGCGAGAGCAAAAAACTGGAACTGGCCGGTGTATTCGTACAGATCGGCCTGGTACCCAATACCGAGTTCCTGAAAGACAGCGGCCTGGCCATGAACCGTATGGGCGAGATCGAGATCGACAGTCGCGGTGCAACCTCAATGCCCGGCGTGTTCGCTGCAGGTGATGCGACGACCGTGCCCTACAAGCAGATTGTGATTTCCATGGGCGCCGGTGCCACTGCCGCGCTAGGAGCCTTCGACCATCTGATCCGCACTTCTGTCAGTGACGAAGCGGAAGAAAGCCTGTCGATGGCGAGTTGAGCGCAATACTAGACCCAAACCTGGATGCCGGTTTCCCAGCGGTATCCGGTCCTCTCCCGGCGGGCGCACCCCGCTCGCCATCTCTGGGAAACATCCTCAATGATTGCTTGTAGCCGGCGCCAGCCGGCTTTTTTTGTCTGCGCTGTTTACTCGTCTTCCGCCCGCTTTCACCTGATGCCCCTTACTTACACAGAAGCATTCCTCTACAGTGAGATCACAGCAACAAGGATGATGAATACAGAATGTCTTTTGCCAATAATAAAAATTACCAAATCTACTATGAGTGTCACGGATCCGGTCCGGCCATTGTCCTTCTTCACAGCTTCCTGTGCGATGGAGAAATGTGGTCACCACAGGTAAAGATGCTCTCCGCGCACTTCCGGGTAATCAATATCGACATCCGCGGCCACGGTCGCTCCGACGTCGCTGACGCCACACTGGATATTTATGATCTGGTGGACGATGTGGTGGCGGTGCTGGACCAGGAAGGCATTCAAAGTGCTACCTGGGCGGGACTGTCCATTGGCGGCATGATCGCACTACGTGCCGCGTTTAGCGTACCCGAGCGGGTCAGTCACCTGGTATTGCTGGACACCCACGCGGGTACCGAAACCCGCTTCAAGATTGCCAAGTACAAAACACTGGTGTTGCTGGCAAAACTGTTGGGAATCCGCCCGATGCTGAACATTGTGAGCAAGCTGATGTTCGGTCGGCATACCCTGCGTGAAAAGCCGGATCTGGTGGCACATTGGAAAGAGAAGTTTGCCGCGATGCCACTCGTCTCCATACAAAACATGGTCGACGCCCTTTGTGGCCGGGATTCATTGAAATCCCGTCTGGCGGCAATTTCCCAACCGGCGGTGGTGATTGTTGGCGAGGAAGATATCTCGCTGCCGCCACCCTGCTCCGCAGCGATCGCCGAGCGACTGAAAGATGCAAAACTTGTGGTGATCAAACACGCCGGACACCTGTCTACGCTGGAGCAGCCAGACAGGGTGAACGAAGCCATGTTGGATTTTCTGTCGGTGCAAATACCGTCTATACAGGACGATGAATAATCCGCCATACAATGCGCTGGTCACGACCTTGACTCAGACCATGGATCAAACTGCAGTGCGGATTGCGGTGTGGATTGTGGTGATGGCCCCTGGCCTCGATTCGAGCGCCTAATCGACGGTTATGTGGAGCCTGGGTCACAGGCCTTTAACAATCCTTTACTGGCCACTGGAATTCGCGACTGATAGTGTTTAGCCTCAGAACTCAGCAGTCTGTCCCGGTCACGGAATATACAGGCACCTCAAACGATTGGAACAGGAGAAATACCCGATGCGTTTTAAGTCTCTCGCCATTGCCGCCCTGCTCGCGCTACCCGTATCTGCTTTTGCCGACTGGCAACTGGTCGGCGATGACTCCCGTGTCAACTTCGTGTCGGTAAAGAAATCGACCATCGCCGAAACCCACCACTTCAAGGGGTTGAGCGGCAGTATTTCCGACGACGGCAAGGCTGAGCTGAGCATTGATCTCGCGAGTGTCGAGACCAATATCCCGATTCGCAATGAACGTATGCAGAAGTTGCTGTTTGAAACAGCACAGTTTGCCAAAGCGACCATATCTGCCAGTGTGGACGCGGCGAAGCTGAAGGGCCTTCAGCTCGGGCAGTCCATGTCGGTGAGTGCGGATGTCACTGTGGATGTGCACGGCCAGCAGAAAACCGAGAAGGCCGACCTCCAGGTGACCGGCCTCGCGGGTAACCAGGTACAGGTAACCACCAATGCCCCCATTATTGTGAATGCCGGCAATTACAAACTGCTGGAAGGTATTGAGAAGCTGCGTGAGGTGGCGGGTCTCGACAGCATCAGCCCCATCGTACCGGTGACAGTCAAACTGGTATTCAAACAGGGCTAATCAGCCCCTTCGCCCCGCAGACTGCGACGCACTGCGGGGCGATACCGCTTTTCCACACCTCCAGTAGCGTTCGAATCCCCGGACTTGCCCCTCTCCCACTATCTTCCCCCCACTATCTTCCCCCTGCGATCTTTCCCACAAATCCGCTAGAATCCACACCATCTCGAAACCCGATCACTCGAAACCCGATCAAAGGTATGTATCCATGGCATCACTACAGGATCAACTGCTCAAGGCAGGCCTGGTAGATGGCAAGAAAGCCAAGCAGATCAGCAAGGAAAAGCGCAAGCAGAACAAAGTGGCCAAGAAGTCTGGCGAAACCCAGGTCGACGAGGCCAAACAGGCCGCGGAAGTAGCGCGTGCCGCCAAGATTACCCGCGACCGGGAGCTGAATGCCGAACGCGAAGCCGCCGCGCAGCAAAAGGCGGTTGCCGCCCAGATCAAGCAGTTGATCGAGCGCCACAAGCAATCCAAGGGCGCGAAAGGCCAGGACGACATCGCCTACCACTTCACCTTCGACAAGAAAGTGAAAAAGATCTACGTCTCTAGCGCGGTACAGGAACACCTCACCGCAGGACGACTTCTGATTGTGGGAGAGGGAGACCAGTTCGAGCTGGTGCCACGTGTCGTTGCCGACAAAATCGCCGAGCGCAATCCGGCCATGGTTGTCCAGCCGCCGGAGAATAGCACTGTCGTAGACGAGGATGATCCCTACGCGGGCTACGAGATTCCCGACGACCTGATGTGGTAATACCGCAGTTTTTGCCATGACAGATACAGACCCCGTCATCGCCCAGGTCGAACAGTGGCTGCAGGATGTAGTAGTCGGACTCAACCTGTGCCCATTCGCGCGCAAGCCCATGCGCGCGGGACAAATTCGCTTTGTGGTGAGCGACGCCACCAGTGATCAGGTGTTGCTGGAGGAACTGCAGGATGAGTTCCAGGTTCTGGACCGCACGTCACCAGAGGAAGTGGAAACGACTCTACTGATCCTGCCCACCCACCTGCAGGATTTTCACCACTACAATTTTTTCCTGGGGGAAGCAGAGCTGCTTATACAGCGGGAAGGCTATGAGGGCACCTACCAGGTCGCGAGCTTTCACCCCCACTACCAGTTCGCTGGCACCCGGCCGGACGACGGGGAAAACCTCACCAATCGCTCCCCTTACCCTATTCTTCACCTGTTGCGGGAAGAAAGCCTGGAGCGGGGCTTAAAGAACTACCCGGACCCGGAGAGCATCCCCCACAACAATATCCTGCGGGTGGAAGCGCTGACGGACAGCGAGAAGCGCGCGCTGTTTCCCTACCTGTTTTCGCCCTGACATCCCGCGGTTACCCCGAACAGCCGGCATAGTTATCACGCAGCTCGGTAAACGCCTGGTACTGGGTAAAGAAAATTTTTCCGGAAATTTCCTTAAGGAAGCCGCTGCGCTGCAGGCTGTCCATTACCGGGCCCTTCACTTCCGAGAGATGCAGGCAAATCCCACTCTCCGCCAACTGGAGATTGACGGATTCCAGTGTTTCGAGCGCACTCCAGTCGATCTCATTCACCGCACTGCAGATCAGGATCACGTGGCGGATTGCCGGGTTGGCCGCCACATCCGCGTAAATGCGCTCTTCCAGAAAGGCCGCATTGGAAAACATCAGACTCTCATCAACACGAATCGCGAGAATCTGCGGTACCGTGAGCACCTTGTGCCGTTTGATATTGCGGAAATGTTCGGTGCCCTCCACCAGTCCCACCTCGG
Organism: Microbulbifer sp. CAU 1566; assembly: GCF_023156515.1. Classification (NCBI taxonomy): domain Bacteria; kingdom Pseudomonadati; phylum Pseudomonadota; class Gammaproteobacteria; order Cellvibrionales; family Microbulbiferaceae; genus Microbulbifer; species Microbulbifer sp. CAU 1566. The sequence continues at coordinate 165,321 of NZ_JALNMG010000003.1, forward strand.
CAATATGCGGTTTTGAGGTGCGATACAGGAACAACACCACGGAGGCCCCAACCCCACAAGACACCCCCGCCTCCACACCGAACAGCAGGGTGATCACGATGGTGACCAGCACCGCAAAGAAATCACTGGGCGAAAAACGCCAGGTCTTTCGCAGAATGGAAAAATCCACCAGGGACAGGACCGCCACGATAATAGTGGCCGCCAGGGTGGCTTTCGGCAGGTAGTAGAGATAAGGGGTCAAAAACATCGCGGCCAGCGCGATACCAATGGCGGTCAGTACACTGGCAAGTTGCGTTTCCGCACCCGCATCAAAGTTGACCACGGAACGGGAAAAGCCACCGGTAACCGGAAAACCACCGGAAAATCCCGCGGCCAGGTTCGCCGTTCCCAGCCCGATCAACTCCTGGTTCATATCGACTTTCTGGCGGCGCTTGGCGGCCAGGGTTTTGCCAACGGAGATGGATTCCACATAGCCAATGATCGAAATCATGATTGCAGGAATCCAGAGCTGCTCAATCAGTGCCAGTGAAAAACTCGGCCAGCCGAAGCTCGGCAACCCACTGGGGATGACGCCTACCAGTTGCACACCCTTGTCCTCGAGATTCAGACCTGCCGCGAGGAAAATGGTAATGATCACCCCAACCACCGGCGCGGCCTTTACCAGCAGTGCCGCGGAATTTTGTGACAGAGACAGTCGCTGCAAAAGACGTACCGCACCACTGCGCGACCAGAACAGGAACAGCACAACCCCAACACCCAGCAATAGGGAGTAGAGGTTGAGGTTACCGAGCCCTGTGAACATGGAGTGCAGCAACTCTGGCAAGTTGTCGCCTTGCGCAGAAACCCCCATCAGGTGCTTGAGCTGGCTGAATGCAATGAGCACACCGGATGCGGTAATAAAACCGGAAATGACCGGGTGCGAAAGGAAATTGGCGAGAAAACCAAGGCGCAATACACCCAGCAAGAGCAGGAACAGGCCGGACAGTGTTGCCAGCAGCATGGCTGCCAGCAGGTAATCCGCCGAATTCTGTGCGGCTACCTGCCCCAGTGCAGCGGCACTCATCAATGAGGCAACCGCGACCGGCCCCACGGAAAGGGTGCGGCTACTGCCGAACAGCGCATACGCCACCAGCGGCGCGATACTCGCGTAGAGCCCCACTTCCGCCGGCAGCCCCGCCAGCAAGGCGTAAGCCAATGACTGCGGGATCAGCATGATGGTAACAATCACCGCCGCCAGTGAGTCCCTGGACAGAGCCGCAAGGGAGTAATTGGGGAGCCAGCGAGCTGCGGGAAGGAACCGGCTCAGCAGGCGCCCAGAACCGCTTTTGAATACCTCGTTCACCGGTATGAGTCCTCAGGTGAAACCTTAATAGGTCACCAACACGCCGCTAATATCGAAACCCGCCTTTTGCGCGGCCTGCTGCAGCAGTTTCTTGTCTGCACTATTCAGGCAGCCGGCCGCGGCCCACAGGTTGCACGAGCGGTTGCCGGTACGGCAGAAGGCATGCACTTTTTTGCCGCTGCTCAAAAGCTTGGCAAACGCTTCACTGTGCGCCGGCTGCATCTGGCCGCGGGAAAACGGAATGGCGACAAACGTCATGCCCTCCGCCGCAACCGCCTGCTCCAGCTCGGCAAAGGACGGCTGCCCTTCCGCTTCCTGCTCCGGGCGATTGCACACAACCACTTCCACTCCGGCTTTTGCCAGGGTCGCCATTTCATCCAGTGCCGGCTCCGCCGATACGGATACCTGCGCGTCCAATTGTTTGCTATCCATCATTCGATCACTCCGACAATCACAGTTTGTTGATGGGCACCTTGAGGTACACGGTGCCATTGTCTTCCGCCGGCGGCATTTGCCCGGCGCGGATATTGACCTGGATCGACGGCAGGATCAGCCGCGGCATTCCCAGGGTGGCGTCGCGCTCACGGCGCATTTTCACGAACTCGTCTTCACTGATGCCATCGTGCAGGTGGATGTTGCTGCGCTTCTGCGCCCCCACCGTGGTTTCGTACTCGTGCTCACGGGACCCGTTTGGCGGGTAGTCGTGACACATGAACATACGGGTGCCTTCCGGCAGTGACAGCAGTTTCTGCACCGACTGATACAACACGCGGGCATCGCCCCCTGGGAAATCGCAGCGGGCACTGCCCACGTCGGGCAAGAACAGAGTGTCACCCACAAACAGGGCGTCGCCGATCAACCAGGCCATATCCGCCGGTGTGTGTCCGGGGACGTAGATCACCCGCCCCTCCAGATCACCGATATTGAAGGTGTCGCCATCGTGGAACAGGTGGTCAAACTGGGAGCCGTCGACCAGGAATTCTTTTTCCAGGTTGAAGACGTCGCGGAAGATGCCTTGGACCTGGCGAATATGCTCGCCAATGGCGATCTTGCCACCCAGTTGTTCGCGGACGAAAGGCGCCGCAGACAGATGATCCGCGTGGGCGTGGGTCTCCAGCACCCAGTCAACGGTCAACTCCTGCTCACGCACAAAGGCGACAATCTTCTCGGCGCCTTCGGTACTGGTACGCCCAGATGCCTGATCGAAGTCCAGCACAGCGTCAATCACCGCCGCGGTACCGCCGACCCGATCGAAGATCACGTAACTCCAGGTCTCCGTCGCCGGATCGAGAAAGGCCTGCACAAGCGGGCGAGTATCTGTTGCGGTCATGGTCTGCTCCCGTTCTAGCCATCATGGGAAGGACTATAGATGATTTAGGAATAAATTAATAACTACGGGAAATATACCTTCCAATATTATACTTTTCAATATAATATTTTTTACGCAACCATTAGTGAAACCACCAGATTTGCCAGAAGCAAACTCAACCGTGAAACCACCATGCCCGATACCAGTGATTTCCAGCTCGACAAAATGCGCACCGCTGCAGGAGAGGCGTCGCTGCTGCTGCGCTCCCTGGGAAACCAGGACAGACTGTTGCTGCTGTGCCAATTGAGCCAGGAAGAGCTGTGCGTCAGCGACATCGAGGAGCGACTGGCCATTCGCCAGCCGAGCCTGTCGCAACAGCTGGGGGTTTTGCGACGGGAAGGCCTAGTCACAGCCCGCAAGGAGGGAAAGCGGGTCTACTACCAGGTAGCCGACCCGAAAGTCCTGGCTCTGCTACAAACCCTGTATCAACTGTATTGCGCGGAGTAACTCAGCACCATGAACATCGACTGGAATGCATTTACCCCTTTGACCGCCCTCGCCGGCGGCGTCCTGATCGGACTCGCCAGCGCCTGGCTGATCCTGATGAATGGGCGTATCGCCGGAATCTCCGGCATTCTCGGCGGCCTGCTCAGTAACGCACGCGACGGATCCAGTAACCGTGGCTGGCAGTTCGCTTTTATTCTGGGACTGCTTGCCGGCCCGGCGATCTGGGGCCTGTTTCTCGCCCTGCCGACGATCGAGATCCGCGCCAATTACCCGGTACTGATCGCCGCTGGCCTGCTCGTTGGCATCGGCACCCGCTATGCCGCCGGCTGTACCAGTGGGCACGGTGTTTGCGGCCTGTCGCGACTGTCTCCACGATCACTGGCGGCGACCATGACCTTCATGTTTGGCGGCTTCGCCACTGTTTACGTCATTCGCCATCTCATAGGAGCCTGAAACCATGAATAAAGTGATGAACAAAGTCGCTCTTTCCGCATTTGTTTCTGGACTGATTTTCAGCTTCGGACTGCTGCTGTCCGGGATGGCCAACCCGGAAAAAGTCCTCGGCTTTCTCGACCTGTTCGGCGCCTGGGATCCATCGCTGGCGCTGGTCATGGGCGGCGCCATCGCCGTGGGCCTGCCCGCGTTTGCGATCGCTAAGAAGCGCGAACAAGCCGTGCTCGGCGGGCCGATGAACCTCCCCGGCAAACGCGAGCTCGACAAACGCCTACTGCTTGGCAGTCTGGTATTCGGCATCGGCTGGGGTCTCGCCGGCTTCTGCCCGGGCCCGGGTATTGTGGCCACAGGCGCACTGGAGATCGGTGGACTGGTGTTTGTGCTGGCCATGGTGACCGGCATGCTGGTTTTCCGCGGGCTGGAGAGCCGCCACGCGAACGGTTAAGAGAGCCGACAGGCCTGACCACACCACACGGGGCCAAACTGGCCCCCTACCCGCACCAGAGGCTATCCTGATCAAATTCCCCGGTGAATTTCATCCGCCCTCAGGACCATAACTGCACAAGTGATGCGGGCAACCCGACTAATTCCGAAATGGCTTAGAAACTACCGTCGCCAGTGGTTGCTTCCCGACCTCACCGCGGCGTTGGTTTCCGGCATGCTGCTGGTTCCCCAGGGACTGGCCTACGCACTGCTGGCAGGCCTGCCCCCCCACGTCGGACTCTATGCCAGCCTGATCCCCCTGATCGCCTATGCGGTTTTTGGCAGCAGCAGTGCCATGTCTGTGGGCCCCGCCGCGGTTCTTTCACTGATGACGGTTTCCGCGTTGAGCCCCCTGGCGGCAACTGGCAGCCCCGAATACATCAGCGCCGCCATACTGCTCACCCTCTTAAGCGGTGCGTTTCTCTTTACCATGGGCCTGTTCAAACTGGGTGCCCTGTCCAACCTCCTGAGCCACCCGGTCATCAGTGGCTTTGTATCCGGCGCAGCAGCGCTGATTATCGTCGGCCAGCTTCCCGCACTGCTCGGGGTAAAAGCCGATGGCGAGACGGCTTCGGTAAAGTTATTTCATATCCTGGAGCACTTGCCGGACGCCGATTTGCCCACCATGGCATTTGGTGTGGCCACCGCCACCATATTGATCTTCAGCCGCCTGTGGCTGCCAATGCTGCTGTTTCGCCTGGGGACGCCAAAACAATTTGCACGACTGGCGGCCCGGGTAATGCCGATGTTGCTGGTGCTCTGCGCCATCGCCCTGGTCCACTGGCTTAAATTGGGCGAGAAGCTCGATATTGTGGGCGACATTCCCGCGGGCCTCCCCAAACTGGTTGCGCCGGACTGGAACTGGGACCTGATCTACCGCCTGCTGTTACCGGCGCTGATCATCGCCCTGCTCACATTTGTGGAGAGTCTCTCGATCGCCCAGGCACTGGCGGCGCGGCGCGGCGAACGCCTGAATGCCGATGGCGAACTACTGGGGCTCGGCGCCGCCAATATCACCAGTAGCCTGTCGGGCGGGTTACCGGTCGCCGGCAGTTTCTCCCGCACCGCAGTCAATGCAGAAGCCGGCGCCGTCTCGCCCCTCGCCGGGGTACTTGCTGCACTGTTGATGGTGCCAGTGCTGCTCTACCTCACCGGAATGTTCAGTGAGCTGCCACTGACGGTACTGGCCGCGATCATCATCGTCGCTGCCGCCAGCCTGTTTGATTTTCGGGGGTTTATCCATAACTGGCGCTATGACCGCACCGATGGTATCGCTATGTTGTGCACCTTTGTCGGCGTCTTGCTGTTCGGTGTGGAAGTCGGTATCGCGCTCGGTATTGGCCTGTCGTTTGCCACCCTGATCTGGCGCAGCAGCCGGCCACACATTGCCGTGGTGGGTCGTATGCCGGGCACCGAGCATTTCCGCAATGTGTTGCGCTACGACGTGGAAACCCACCGGGACATTGTCTTTCTCAGAATCGACGAGAGCCTGTTTTTCAGTAACATCAGCGCGATCGAGGACCGCTTGCTGAGCGAATTGAAGCGCCACCCCGACACCCGGGAACTGGTACTTATCCTCTCGTCCGTCAGCCGCATCGACAGCACAGCACTGGAACGACTGCACCAAATCAACAAAGACCTGCGGGACCGGAATATCCGCCTGCACCTGACTGAGGTCAAAGGGCCCGTGCTCGACAGACTCAGCCGCTCCAAACTACTGGAAAAACTGACCGGAAGGATCTTTCTGTCGACCTACATCGCCGAACTGGCCCTGCAGAAAGAAAAACATGAAAAGGAAGCCGCAGACAAAGCCCCTGCAGAGGATGGAGACGACCTCAGCGCCAGCCAGGAAAGCGGAAGCCCCCACCCTTAAGCACGCCCCACAAACACTGCCAACCGAAACACCCTCCACCCCCCCACCGAAAACTACTACATAGCCACGACCGGTGTTTCCGAAAACTGTACGACTACGAACAATACTGGCAGAATATCCAGTACTCATCTAAACAGCGCCCGATTCGCAAAACCCGTTGCGGAATACCGATTCACAAAATCCAACCCGGAAGTACAGAGCGTTCATGTCAGGCAATACCGCACTCCTCACGGAAGAACAGCTGGCCATCGCCAATCACCCAGGTGGACACGCGAAAATTATCGCCGTAGCGGGCTCAGGGAAAACCACGGCCCTGCTTCACTACATCAAAAACCGCCTGGATGCAGGGATCAGCCCACAACATATGCTGGTTCTCATGTACAACCGCGGGGCGCGGGACGACTTCAGCAGGCGCCTGCAAGACCTCTGTCGCACCGAGAGTGAAACGCCGGATGACATCCACCAGGGGCTCCGGGCACCGGCGGTGAATACCTTCCACAGTATTGGCTACCGGCTGTACCAGCGGATGATCGCCCGGGGTCACATCAACCATGCCAACCTCACTCCACTTCCCCAGTCGCTGGTGCAATTACAGATCTGGAAAGCCATCGAGGCCTGTGCGGCGCCGGCGGATCTGGAAGATATTCGTGCACGCAAGCAGTCGGAAACCGAAGCGGCAGAGTTCTTTATCGATTACACCAAAACCATCCTCAGCGGTGATTTGAACGCTTTCCAGCAGCTCAAGCTCGGCGACGAGTACATGTACTTTCTGAAAGTATTCCGCCATTTCGAAGACTGGCGGCGTCAACAGAAGGCCGTGACTTACGCGGACCTGATTTACGACCCCGCCATCCAGTTCAGCCTGCAACCGGAAATTGCCGAGGAATACGGCAGTTATTACCAGGATATCCTGGTAGACGAGTACCAGGACATCAATGAAATCCAGCACTATTTGCTGCGGGTACTCTATGGGAAATCCGGCAACGTGATTGCCATTGGCGATCCTGACCAGACCATTTACGAATGGCGAGGCTCGCGACCAGAATTTTTGCTCAGGCTGTTCGATGGGGATTTCCCCCCATCCAACGTCTACCAGTTGAGCCGCACATTCCGCTACGGCCACAGCCTGTCTCTGGCCGCTAACCACTTCATTCACAACAATCGCGAACGCGCAGACATCTTCTGTATTTCCGGCAACCCGAAAGCAGAAACGCAATTACAGCAGGTAACCACCAACAACGAAGGCAAATGGTTGGTGGAACATGTGCGACGCAGTATCAACAGCGGTCAATCACTGCGGGACATGGCTATTCTGGTGCGGCTGTGGTCCCTCGCCGCTCCCCTGGAGCTGGCACTGCTGGCCAACAATATTCCCTACCGCTCGGGCAGCCGCAATACGGTGCTGTCGCGACGAGAGCTGCGACCACTGTTCTGGAGCCTCAATATCGCGGCCGGGCGCTTTGCGGAGCAGTCAATCAAGCGCCGCAGCCAGGGAATTTACGAGTGGTTGACCGCGCCGCATATCCGAATCGCGCGCGCGGTGCTCGAGCCTATTTGTGACAAGCTCGCACAGTTTGACAGTGGCTGGGGCAAGAAGCTGCTCACACTGATCCCCGAATCCCTCAGCCAGGCCCAGTGCAAACGCCTGCGACAACGGGCCGAACTGCTACAGCAGGTAGAAAAGTGGCGGGGCCACGGCGGTGAGCTGCTGCGCCGACAACTGGGCGAGCTCGACTATCTGAGTGGAATCGGCGAGGACGCCTTCAATCGCCAGCAAGCAGAGGAGCGGCAACAGACCATTCTGGCGTTCTGCCTGTACATGGATCAATTGCGCCTGCCGGCCAGAGAGGCGCTGGCACACCTGCAGCAACTGCAACAGCAGCATCAACAAGGCCAGCAACACAACGGTGAAAAACAACCCGACCAGGACAGCGAGGAAACACCAGAAACGCCGGATGCCATCCAGATAACCACCATGCACCAGGCCAAAGGACTGGAATGGGATCAGGTCATTATTCCCTCCCTGACGGTGCACAATATGCCCTATCAACCGCAGAGGGACTTCTCCACCCCCGCATCGACGGAGAGTGAGCGCCGCCTGATGTATGTGGCCATGACACGGGCGCGCAAACAACTTTTCCTGCTGACACCGGAAGTCGCCAGCGACAGCGCTGCACCGAAAAACAGCGGGCCACAAGACGCTGACCAGAAGCCCTCCCTGTTCATCGATGAAATGCACCTGCCACTGTGCAGGCTACTTGGGGAAACACTGCAACAGCGGCCAGACAATATCACCACCGGCGTTCCGATCACCCGGCTGGCATTGCGATACCTGGAAGCCTGCGACTACAACCCGGACATCAATGCGCCGAGAGCCGCACAGAAAAAACCGCAACTGGGGGAAAGTATTCGCCACCAGAAGCTGGGCTACGGACGGGTGATCAAATGGGAGGATTCGCGGGTGGAGATTCTGTTCAGCGACCGCCAGACCCGCCGCTTCGACTGGGACAAACTTGCGCAATTCCTGCTGTAATCATTGCGACTACAGCCTGTGAATTGCGCACCGTTTATGAGGGGGACTACTCCTCGCCTGTAGCCTGGGCGAACTGCTGGCTTACATTAAAAAACAGCGGGTACTCTTCCCCGGATTCCGGGTCGCGCACCTGCATTTTGTCGTAGATGCCCTGCTTGTCATACACGATAGACTGATCCAGAACCTGCAGGCCCTTGAGACGTACAAAGCCCCGCAACTCTGATGTGCTGATCGTCAAAAAGGCACTTTCCTGGCTTTTGCCATCGCCACTACTTTCGATCGAGGTCATCAACCCCTCCACCATATAGCGATGCTGATCTTCCCGATCAAAATCGCCCGCCTGTCCGCTGCACAAAACACCGATCATATGGGCTTCCAGGCTCATGTAATTGTACTTGAGCACCTTGTCCACATTGCGCAGGCAACCATCAAAATCCGCGGCTTCCACAGAACTGTAGGCTTCCGGTAAACCCCGCAGTTTGACGCCGCCATAGGGGTTGTATTCCGACGATTCCACAAAGGCCCGCCGCAGGCGATCAAAGTCCAGGGTAAAACTCAGCTGGTGCGCTTCCGCCAGCAGCTGCCGGTATTCACTTTGGTTCGCTTGGCGCAGCGCCCCGTCACCGCCACTGCCACTGCCACTGCCACTGCCACTGCCACTATCCTGTACACCCTGGCTGCCACAGGCAGCAAGAACCAGTGCCAAAGACGCGATCAGTCCGCGACGGAGAAAGGAAGATTCAGGAGGGAGTATTGCCATTACTTGCTTCCGTTGCCGGTTTCACCCGGATTCCAAAAAGGCCTTTTTGCTGAGTTTCCACCAGTTGAGTGCGTGGGCGCAAAAAATTGCGCAACTTGTCACGCTCCCACATGGCATCTTGATAACCCAGCTCGATCAGTTCACCCAGATAGGGTTTTTCAAACAGTAGATAACTGGCGGCGGAGGCGCCGCCACCGGACGTTGTGGCTCCGGTGGATCGAAACAGCCAGCGCAGTGCTGGTGGTAGATAGCGCACTTTGCGACCGGCGAGGCGGTCCAGGCTCTGACTGGGCTCAATCACTGCAGACTCCACTGCCCGCAGCGGCGCCAGGTCCGCCAGTGCTTTTTCGTCCACCGCATCCAGCAACAGGTTGACCCGATCCATATGCTCCAGGTCACCTTCCAGGCTATCGATAAAGGCGGCGTTGAACAGCTGCCCGCCAATCTGTGCCAGCGACGGTGAATGCCGGGCGACCTTGCGGTGCTTGCCCCAGTGCACCGGCGAACGATTATCGGACACGCCCACCACAAACACCCGGCTGGCACCCAGGTGCAGCGCGGGACTGATTGGCGCCAGCTGGCGCACTGCGCCGTCGCCAAAATATTCATCGCCAATTTTCACCGACGGAAACAGAGTGGGAATCGCCGCCGAGGCCATCAGGTGCTCCACGGTTAGCGCCGTGCGTTCACCACAGCGGCGAAAACGTCGCCACTCTTTCAAGTCTTCGCCACCCTGGAAGAAACTGACCGATTCCCCCTGGTTGTACGACATGGCATTCACACTGACGGCGCGCAGGCGCCCGTCGTCGATATTGCGCTGTATATTCCCGAATGGGATCACCTCAGTAACCAGTTCCCGCAGCGGACCGTTATCCAGCAGAGCCAGGGGCCTGCGCCGGGCGACGCCCTGATTGAACAAAGACGCCGAGATCGTCAGGATATTGCCCAGCAAACTGGTCCAGTTACTGCGATAAATATTGTCGACCGTCAGCCCCATCCACAAATCGTACAGGCGCGCCACCGCCTCTTTGAAAGTACCCGGATGGCTCGCCAGCAGCAACGCATTGACCGCACCTGCCGATGTACCACAGACAATTTTGAAGGGATGGGGTTCAGTCTCAGGCGTGAGTTCTGCCAGCGCCCTGAGCACCCCCACCTGATAGGCCGCACGGGCACCACCACCGGATAGCACCAAAGCACCGGCATCGTGTGACTGTGAAGTGGGCGGAAGGTTGACCGACAAAGTTTGCTACCAGATCGACAATATTGGGAACAGGGTTTCGAAAACACCCGGGCTGGGGGAGTTCGCTCCCAATTCAAAGTTATTGTTGCTATTCAGCATAGCAGGCGCCAGACGGGGATGGCACGACAGAGACTGCATATTGCGCGTGGATTCACATAATTTGACCAGATAAACACTACCTGGTCATATCCACAACATAACGCCCGATCCCGTGCCCGCGATGCAGGCGCGCAAGAAATTCCGGCGCCTGATCCAGGGAAATATCTTCCGCAATTTTTTCCAGCTGCTCACCGATATACCAGTCTCCGGCGAGCTTCTCCCAGACCTCGGCCTTCTTGGACAGCGGCAGTTCGACACTGTCGACACCGAGCAAGCTGATACCTCGCAGAATGAACGGAAAGACATTGGCCTGAAACTGGGCACCGGAAGCCATGCCGCACGCTGCCACACCGCCGCCGTACTTAAGGCATTTGATGACATTGAACAGTGTTTCGCCGCCCACGGTATCCACCGCCCAGGCCCACAGGGGCTTGGCAATGGCCTTGTTGGCAAAAGGCGCCAGCGTCTCACGGTCGAGCACTTTCCAGGCACCCAGCCCGGTCAGGAACTCGGCGGACTCCAGCTTGCCGGTAACCGCCGCTACCCGGAACCCCAGTTTCGCCAGAAGGGCTACCGCAATGGAACCAACACCACCGGTGGCACCTGTCACGAGGACTTCGCCATCCGCGGGTTTCGCCCCGGACTCCAGTAACTTCTCGACACAGAGGGCCGCGGTCAAACCAGCGGTGCCAAGAATCATCGCCTCGCGCAGGGACAGGCCATCCGGCAATGGCGTCACCCAGTCAGAGGGAACAGCGATACGTTCCGCCAATCCGCCCGCCGTATTCATACCAAGGTCGTAACCGGTAACCAGTACCTGGGCACCCTTGGTGAAGGCACCGCTGTCGTCCCGTAATACCTTGCCCGCGGCATCAATCCCGGGGGTATGAGGATAGTCACGTGTGACGGCGCGATTACCGAACGCAGACAGTGCATCCTTGTAGTTCAGGGAAGAATGGGAAACATCAATGACAACGGGATTCGCCGGCAGCGCCGACAGCGGGCGATCCACAATACCCTGATCGTATTTGCCCGCAGCTACCTCTTCCACCAGCATCGCGCGATATGTGTTGTCCGTCATTTCCAATTCCCTTGTTTTGCCGCCATTCCGCCCCCGCTCGCTACCAGAGCCCCACAGGTCCCCAGCAAGCGTTTACTGTGCCTGATGACGCCAGGCTGCCAGTCGCGAAAGCAGCCTTGCCAGCGCGCTCTCGATACCGGACTGCGCCGCAAAGCCAAATTTTTTGGCGATATTCTGACGCTCTTTGTACTCAATCTGATAAAGATCAGCGTTTTGCGCCCGTGACGTCAGATACTCATCGGACGTTTTCAATTCATCGATCAGCGCCAGATCCAGCGCACGCTGACCAAACCATACTTCTCCGGTTGCCACCTTGGCGATATCCAGTTGTGGCCGATATTCGGAAACAAAATGCTGGAACAAGGTATGGATTTCTTCCAGGTCACTCTGGAATTTCTCTTTTCCTTCCGGGGTATTCTCCCCGAACATAGTCACCGTGCGCTTGTATTCACCAGCGGTAAACAGTTCAAAATCCACATCGTTGCGCTGTAACAATTTGTGGAAGTTCGGCAATTGGGCAACGACGCCAATTGACCCCAGCATGGCAAAAGGTGCGGCAAGAATCCGGTCCGCCACACACGCCATCATATAACCGCCGCTGGCGGCCACTTTGTCGACCACAATCGTGAGCTTGACCCCCGCACTGCGCACGCGCGCCAACTGGCTCGCTGCCAGACCGTAATTGGCCACCATACCGCCGGGGCTTTCCAGGCACACCACGACCTCATCACGCGTTTCGGCAACCTGCAAAATCGCGGTAATTTCCTCGCGGAGATTGGAAAGCGCACTGGCCTTGATATCGCCATCGAAGTGCACCACGAATAAACGCTTGCGAAGATTGCTGTCGTCTTCTCCGGCTAACTTCTCACCGCTCTCTGCAACCTTCTCACCGCTCACGGCTACCGAGCCCGCTTCTGCATCAGCCTCGGCCTGCTCCGGCAATTTCACTTCGCGCGCCTCAGGCTGCGATTGCTTTTTTGCCGCCGCCTTATCCGCCTTGGCCTTTGCTTTCAGCTCTGCCTTGCGCTTCTTGGCCTGTTCTTTTTCTTCGGCTTTGCGGTCTTTTTCCTGCTGTTTTTTGCGCGCGTCAAATTCAGCGCTGTCCATAACCGCTTCCAGCAGAACTTCTTTCATATCCTCATAGCGGTCATTCAGGCGCGTGACGGCAATATGACCGGGTTGCCGGTCCTTCCCGTGGGCACGATTGGCCACGATAATACCGATGACGACCAACAGCGCCACGACGATTGTGACCACTTTGGCCAAAAACAATCCGTATTGACTAAGAAATTCCACTCAACCCCCAAAATCCTGATTATCGTTTCGTCAAAACCGGTTGTCGCCGGCCTACTACTGACTCGCCTTACGAGGCAGCATGTTAAATCTGGTCACTGCCACTCATTGAGTGCGGACTGAGCCTGCTGGTTGAGCGGCCGCGCCAACAGGCCGGTATGACTGATACGCACCTCGTATACGGCGCCGTCCTGCATCGGCAAGAAAGTCGCGCTGCCGTAAACGGCATCAACAATCGGCAGCCGGTTATTGGTTTCCCGCAGCCAGCTCCAGATATCCACACCGTGGTCGCTGGGATCCAGGGCGTAAACAGAGCGCTCTTTATTCCGCTCATCCTGCAAGGTCAGGTAACGGCCGCTGAGCCGATCAAGTCGGTACGCAGGCTCTATCCCCCAGCGCGCCAGTGCTCCCTTCCATTTCAGCATCCGCGCATCCAACTGCCACTGGTCACCGTGGAGCTCAAACTCCTGGGAAATACCATCCTCATCGGCAAACTTGACCATAAAATGCTGATCACCGAGGCGCTCGAAAGAAACAGTGCCAACACTGTGCTCGTTCGCCAGGTTTCGGTAACTATAGACATCCAAAGCCACCAGCACGATCAGCAGGGCTCCCGCCAGCAACACCAATCCGACGGTGCCCCGTAAAAAACCCATTAACCAGTTGCCTTTCAGCAACACTTTGCCGCCCCAGAAAACCAGCAGCAAAGCAATAAACGCAATCAAAAACGTTATGGCGATATACATGAATTTGGTCCCCGTTTACGCCTGAAATCAGCTATTTCCTGTAAAGGTTCGGATTAATTGTCCCGACAGTGTCTCGGCGGGCGGGATTATCTCCGGCACCTCATCCCGATGAAACCAGCGGGCATCCATAATTTCGTCGCGATCCGGTGTCAGCGTACCGCCGGTGCTCTCCGCCAGAAACCCGATCATCAATTGCCCCGGGAATGGCCACGACTGGCTACCAACATAATGTGGATTCGCAATTTCGAGCCCCACCTCTTCACGCACTTCCCGCGCAAGCGCCTGCTCGGCATTTTCACCCGGCTCGATAAAGCCGGCCAGTGCGGTATACATGGCGTGACGGTGGTGAGTGTGCCGGGCAAGCAGGCACTCATCGCCACGGGTCACCAGCATGATGACGCAGGGTGAAATACGAGGATATACCGCGAAACTGCAGTGTTCGCAGACGCGTGCGCGATCTTTCGGGTGGTATTCCGTCTGCAGTCCACAGCGACCACAGTACTGATGATCCAGATCCCAATTCACTACTTGCGTGGCGCGGCCAATGAAAAAAAACAGCTGTTCGTCCACGGCCCCGAGGAAGGTCCTCAAGCCCCGCCATTCAAAACCGGGAATGTCGACGCGAATCGGCAAGTGATGGACGCCACACGGAGCCCCCTGCCACTCACCGAGATAGTGACTGGCCGGGGTGCCCGCTTGCACGGGCAACACGAAGGGGAATTCAGAGTGCATTGGGCCTTGCGGCCCACAGAGGATTTCCCCATGGGATACAAGGATATGCCATTGAAACGCAGGGAGCGGCCATATGCTCCCGGCAGGGCTGAAATTTGTCATAGCGATAGATCGCAGAATGCCTTAACCGATCCCAGACTGCACCAATGCCGGCATTCAGGCAACTTCCACTGGATAACCCAGCGCCTCGAGACTTTCCACCGCAAGGTCCAGCGATTGCTTGTCGGCCTGGCGATGCAGTTTCACTTCACCCAGGTAATACTCAAGACTGATGATGGCGTCGGCAAAAATTTCCAGGGACTGCTCTACCGCCGGAGCGACATTTTTCTGGTCGATCACGGCATCGACGAAATGTACCAACCGCTCCACGACCGCCGCCGCGCGAGACAGACTCAGAACCACCAAGCCACCGCGCACGCTGTTGAGGGTGGTGGAGACATTGCGAATATGGCCGTGATCAAAGCCGGAATCCGCATAAGAGGCCAGCGCCCGCTTGATCAGCGACAAGCCCGCTTCGGCCTCTTTTAGCACCGCGAGTTCCGCTTCTGCCAGCTGACTGCGTTCAAGTGCAATATCCGCCTGTCCGGTTTCATCCAACTCGATCGTGGAAGTCTGGCGCAGCGCGCGAATGGTGCCGTCGACCGTCAGGATCTGATTGGTAAGCTGCTGCAGGGCGTTGTCTGCCGCACGCCCACCCGCAGCGGCACAGCTTTGGTATGCAGTAAGCGAGCCGCCCAAATTCTCACCTATTCGGCGGAAATTAAGCAGGATCAGGGTGTTGGAAATTTTACGCAGGGTGTCTACCAGACCACCCTCTTCATCCAGGTTACTGAGACCGATCATCTCGGCATCATCGAGCATCCGGCGCACTCCGGAAAGCTCCTCATCCAGGGCGTTGGCAACCGCCGCAATCGCCGTAGCACCCGGGCCGCCGAGACTGGCTCTGTCACGCTCAAGCTCGGGCTCGCGATAGCCCAGCGGTTTGACGCCGAACACCTGCAACAGCCTTTCCCCATGTCCGGAGGGACCGGACAAAGCCAACCAATAGAGGCTCTCTTTAATCAATACCGGCGGCGCCGGCTGATCCAGCGCGGCGTCACCATCGCGACAAATATTGCGCAGGCGGCGATCCAGCATACTGAACACCATAACCCGCTGGCGATTGACCAACATCTCGCGGTCCGCCATCGCGGAGATAGCCGCACCCGAAACAGACCAAAGCTTGCCGTTAGGACGCCCGGCACACACGCTGGCGATACGCTGCAACGCGCGCGACATCATGGTATACGCCGGCCCGCGAGGCTTGCCTTTCAGCAACGCCAACAGTCCCACCTGATACATATGGCGGAACCGGCGTACAAAGGATTTGAGATCTTCTGACATGACCGCGGAGGACACCGCTCCCGGCATATTTGCGTCCAGGCGGCAGCGCAGGAAGTGACTTTCAGGTACCGGAGCCTGTGCCCGCGCGAGTCGCAGGCTATTGATATAGGGCACCAGCAACTCTGGACGAGCGCTGGCCCGGTTCTGTACAAAATCCAGATAGCGGGTCAGTACATAGAAAGCGGTACCGACACCTTCGAGTAGCTCATCTGGTGACTGCTGTCGGTCTTGCAGCAGGTCTCCCATGGCGGTGAGCATTTCCTGGGCCAGCAGCTCGGCTGCCGTCAGTTGAACCATCTGCAGCACGCCGGCAACTTGTCGCAGCCGCTGAATGCACTGTTCAAGTGCCTGCTTATTGCCATGATCGGCTGCAAACTGATCCAGGTAACCGGTAGCGCCTTCAATACTCGCCACAAGTTCTTCTTTTACCAGGCTAACGGACGTCAGGTTGATTTCGCGCAATTCACTCAATGCCTACACCACTGCAATTGTCTTTATATTTTTACCCGCCCGGTATTCGGGGGCATCCAGCACACTCCGCGGCCATTACTAGGATAACTGAGCCATCAGGCGGCAGTTGCACGGAGCGGTTTTGCAAAGCCGCCAATATACAGCTTTGCGCATTCGGTTTCGTGTACAAAACCCCGGCAGCTAGGGCAATTTATACCAAACCGCCCAAGAGTCCACCTTTATGGACTCAATTTCCATCGATCAATCAACAAAACTCATCCTTGCTGATGGCAACTGGTTAAACCAATTGAATTTTCCCCCGGAACTGGTTAGGTTTCCGGGGCGACCCCCCAGCAGTATCGGGACGGGGCTCACGGAGAACCAAGGAAGTAACCCATAATGAACACCCTAAACCAATCCCTGTCACGTTCCGGAAGCGGCATCGGCCGAGCCTTCAGCGAGAACTTCCTCGGCGAAGCACCCGACTGGTACAAGCTGACCATTGCTGTATTTTTGATCATCAACCCTATCCTGCTGCACACCACCTCGCCATTTATTACCGGATGGGTGCTGATTGGTGAATTTATATTCACCCTGGCCATGGCACTCAAGTGCTACCCACTGCAGCCCGGGGGCCTTCTCGCCATTGAAGCCGTACTACTGGGCATGACCAGTAGCAACGCGGTGTATCGCGAAGTGACCGACAATATACAGGTCATCCTGCTGCTGATGTTCATGGTGGCCGGTATCTACTTTATGAAGAACCTGCTGCTGTACGTATTTACCAAACTGTTAATCAACGTACGCTCCAAAACCACCCTATCCCTACTGTTCTGTGGAGTTTCCGCGGTGCTGTCAGCATTCCTCGATGCACTGACCGTTACCGCAGTATTGATCAGTGTCGCCGTCGGCTTTTATGCGGTTTATCACAAAGTGGCGTCAAACCGACAAACCCATCCGGAACACGACCACTCTTCCGATGAAGAAGTGGTGGAATACCACCGCTCAGATCTGGATCAGTTCCGCTC
This sequence comes from Microbulbifer sp. CAU 1566, assembly GCF_023156515.1. NCBI lineage: Bacteria > Pseudomonadati > Pseudomonadota > Gammaproteobacteria > Cellvibrionales > Microbulbiferaceae > Microbulbifer > Microbulbifer sp. CAU 1566. The sequence goes on from NZ_JALNMG010000003.1 coordinate 182,636, forward strand.
CTTCCTGCGCAGCCTGATCATGCATGGCGCCGTCGGTACCGCACTGGGCGGTGTCTGTACCCTGGTTGGCGAACCGCAAAACCTGCTGATTGCGGAAAAGGCGGGCTGGGACTTCCTGCACTTCTTCCTCTATATGGCCCCGGTCACCATGCCCGCGCTGCTCGCGGGCCTCCTGACCTGCTTTATATTGGAAAAAAGCAAAATGTTCGGTTACGGGGCAAAGCTGCCAAACGCTGTGCGCGAAGTACTCTCCAACTTCGCGGTAGAACAGGAACAGAAACGTACCCAACGGGATGTTGTGGAGCTGTGGGTGCAAGGCATAGTTGCAGTGATCCTGGTGCTGTCACTGGCCTTCCACGTCGCCGAAGTGGGCATCATCGGCCTGATGATCATCGTACTGCTCACGGCATTCAACGGCGTCATTCAGGAAGCGCGTATCGGCCATGCCTTTGAAGAAGCCCTGCCCTTCACCGCCCTACTGGTAGTCTTTTTTGCCATCGTAGCAGTCATCCACGAGCAGCACCTGTTTGAGCCGGTCACCCACTTTGTACTTGGCCTTGAACCGGAGCAACAGCCAGGCATGCTGTTTTTGGCCAATGGCATTTTATCCATGATCAGTGACAACGTATTCGTGGCAACGGTTTACATCAACGAAGTGAAAGCCGCGCTCACGGCAGGCGATATCACTCGCGAACATTTTGACAAGCTGGCCATCGCCATCAATACCGGCACCAACCTGCCGAGTGTTGCCACACCCAATGGACAGGCGGCATTCCTGTTCCTGCTCACCTCTGCACTGGCGCCGCTGATCCGCCTTTCCTACGGTCGCATGGTCATTATGGCTCTGCCTTACACCATCGTGCTGAGCATTGTGGCCCTGCTTTGTGTGATTTACGCCATCTAAGCGAGCTAACTGAATCCCACTGCCGGGATTTATGCACGAATTAAAAAGGGGCCCCAAAGGGCCCCTTTTTTGTATTTCGCAGAACGCTGGGTTTCCCCTAGCATCAATACGTTTTACCAGAAGTGCTTACCCGCAGATTTCTCCAGCAAACCGAGAAACTGCGCATGCGCTTCCTGCTCCTCTGGGCTGGCCTGCAGCACGGATAAGCGGGCGCGCTCTGCACTCAAGCGTCGAATCGAACCCACCTCCATCTGTTCTGTTTTGCTTTCTTCCTCATCACCACCCTTGTCGGCCCCCGCCAAGGCGAGATCCGTTTGCCCACCGGTCATGATCAGATAGACATCCGCCAGGATCTCAGCATCGAGCAATGCGCCGTGGAGATCCCGCTGGGAGTTGTCTACGAAGTAGCGCTTACACAGCGCATCCAGGTTATTTTTCTGGCCGGGGTGCTTTTCCCGGGCCAATGCCAGGGTATCAAGCACACCGCAATGCGCCGCTACATTCTGCCAGCGAGGATTGCCAAGCCGTTTCAACTCGGCATTGATGAAGCCCACATCGAAGGGGGCATTGTGAATGACCAACTCTGCACCATCGCAAAAGGTCATAAACTCATCAGCAACCTGAGAAAAGACAGGCTTATCAACCAGGAATTCATTGGTGATACCGTGAACTTCGATGGCCCCGTCATCTACCTGCCGCTCCGGATTAATGTATTGATGATAATGGCGACCAGTCAATTTCCGATTGATCAGTTCGACACAACCAATTTCAATAATCCGGTGTCCGGATTTAGGATCCAGACCTGTGGTTTCGGTATCCAGTACTATCTGGCGCATCGGATTAATCCCCCAACTCATCAATTCCGCGGTTTGCAAGTGCATCGGCGCGCTCGTTGCCCGGATTTCCCGCATGCCCCTTTACCCAGTGCCACTGCACTTCGTGACGGGCGATGGCATCATCCAGGGCCTGCCAAAGATCGGCGTTTTTCACCGGCTTTTTATTGGCGGTCTTCCATCCATTCCTTTTCCAGTTGTGGATCCAACCGGTTATCCCCTGGCGCACGTACTGGGAATCCGTGTGCAGGTCTACCGTACAGCGCTGATTCAATGCAGCCAGCGCCTGGATTGCAGCCATCAGCTCCATGCGATTGTTGGTGGTCAGTGACTCCCCTCCACACAGCTCTTTTTCTGCACCGCCGCTCATCAGCAATGCTCCCCAGCCGCCCGGGCCGGGATTTCCCCGGCAGGCGCCATCGGTATAAATGGTAACTTGTTTCAAACCGGGCTCTTGTAATTCGAATTGTATTCAAGACAAGGATACGCCGCATTGAATGCAAGCATTTGCACTCAGCGCGTTCGTTTTTGGTGGCGATCTCTGGCGGCAACTCGAGGGCTGCTGGGCACCACACTCAAAGCAGGCTTTTTTTCACCGCGCCAGTTAATTTTGATGGTGCGCATACGTGCGACTTCTTTGCGCGCGACTATGAGGTAAAAGCCACCCCAGGGCAAGTGCCAGCGGTTACCCAAGCGCTCCATCCAGGCCGTCTTGGCCAGCAGGTCACGGTGCTGCAATGGCAGCCGGAAAAAACCCCGTTCGACCGGTGCCGCCTGCAGGTCCAACAGATTCATCCAGTCAGCTACCCGCGCCGCGCGCAACTGATTGCCCTTCTGGTAGATGCTCGAGGACCCAAAGATACGTGTAAGCCCCAACAACGAGAAGGGATTGAAGCCGATCAGCACCATGTGTCCCCCAGGAATCAGCACCCGCGCCGCTTCGCGCAACACCTGGTGGGGATGGGGAGCAAAGTCCAGCATGTGGTGCAAAATCACCACATCGATAGATTCCGCTGGCAGCGGCAGCTGTTCGAACTCCACCAGCGCCGCGCCACCACCCTCAACACAAGGGCTCAGGCGAAAGCGGTGATTGATCCGGCTACAGGCCGCAAAGTCTACCTGCTCCGCTACACTGGCCTGCATCAGGTGGTAGCCGAACAAGCGCTCTACCAGCGGCTGAACCAGGGCGAGCTGCTGCGTGAGAATTTCCTGACCCAAGCCACCCTTGAACCAATCGCTTAGCTCCGGGCAAGACTGAGATAGCGGCGGCAATTGAGCACCGCCGCGCTCGAACAGAGATGTAAACTCCGATTTCCGCCCCATCTGGCAGCTCCTTTTGCGGCTCCTCGAATTATGGGTCACAAGCGACCGAAAACACTGCCAACTGCAGGACCCGTCAGGTCAGCGGCCCCAAACAGCTGGACTCTCTATGTTAAGGTTGCGACATCCAGTAGGTTAGCGAGACACAGCAATGATCACAATCCACCCAATTCCTGCATTTAGCGATAACTATATCTGGCATTTGCAGCAAAGTGGCGAAATAAGTAGCGAAACAGGTAACGAAAACGCCCAGCAAAACTGGGTGGTAGACCCCGGGGATGCCGCGCCAGTGATGGCGGCATTGGGGGATTCGCCGCTAACGGGCATCCTTTTGACCCACCACCATTTCGACCATACTGGCGGTGTCGAAGCGCTGAAAAAGGCGTTCGACTGCCCGGTCTATGGCCCCGGCAGTATTGCAGGTGTCACCCACCCCCTGAATGATGGCGATACATTAGACTTGATGGGCTGCCACTGGGACGTTATCGCGGTACCCGGTCACACCCTCGACCACATCGCACTGATACTTCGGGATGATGCCATTACCCACCTCTTCTGCGGCGACACCCTCTTTGCCGCCGGCTGTGGACGTCTGTTCGAGGGCACACCAGAACAGATGCACCATTCACTGTCCAAGCTCGCCGCTCTACCCCCGGAAACCCGGGTCTACTGCGCCCACGAGTACACGCTCTCCAACCTGAAATTTGCCGCGGCCGCTGACCCGGCCAACACGGAGGTCACCGAGCGCCAGGTGGCAGCACAGGCAATACGCCAGCGCGGCTTGCCGACACTGCCATCCACTATTGCGCTGGAGCTCGCCACCAACCCTTTCCTGCGCACCAGCGCTGACGCGGTACGGACACAGGCGATCGCGCACGGCGCCGGGGAAGCCCCATCCACTGTAGAAATATTCGCCACTTTACGACACTGGAAGGACAATTTTTAGGCAATTTGCATTGACCGGAACCAAAGACCCTCTTTAGAATCAGACAATTACAAATTAAAGCTCAAGCGTATTAATCGATAATTCAGGCGACAGGCGCCCCTGATTGGACGGCGCCCGCTACACGCTTGGCAAAAAGATAACGACAGACTGCGGACACCAGCATGGTTTATAAGAAATTTGCCGTTGCAATTCTGGCAACGGCAGTGGGGGCCTGCGCGCAACTCGATTCTGCGCCGCAATCCGGCAGCTCGAGCCACACCACCCCCGGGGCTGGCGAGGTCGAAAACAGCCAGGTTCAGGATATCAGCCAGAACATTCTGAGCGCGGCCGAACCGGCGCTGCCACCGAAGGATATCTGGCAGCGACTGCGACAGGGCTTCTCCCTCGATCGCGAGATCCAACGCCCGAAGGTCCAAGACTACGTCAAGTATTTCTCATCCAACCAGGGCTATATGGCCCGAGTGACCGAACGTTCTCGCCGCTACATCTTCCATGTAGCTGAGCAGCTGGATCAGGCCAACGTCCCCCTGGAGTTCGCACTGCTACCCATTGTGGAAAGCGCCTACGACCCATTCGCCTACTCCCATGCGCAAGCCTCCGGAATGTGGCAGTTTATTCCCGCTACCGGCAGATCTTTCGGCCTGGACCAGAACTGGTGGTATGACGGCCGCCGTGATGTCGTGGAATCCACTCGCGCCGCGTCGGAATACTTCAATTACCTGGCAGCCAAGTTCGACAATGACTGGCTGCTGGTACTCGCTGCTTACAATGCCGGCGAAGGGACCGTTCGACGGGCCATCGAGCGCAATGCACGCAGCGGCAAAGGCACCAGCTTCTGGGATCTGAAACTGCCCCGGGAAACCAAGCGCTACGTACCCCAGTTATTGGCGCTTGCCGAAGTGGTGGCGCACCCGGAGCGTTACCAGGTTCCCCTGCACGACGTGGGCAATACCCCCTACTATACGGCGGTGAATGTCGGCAGCCAGATCGATCTGGCCCAGGCCTCTGAGCTGGCGGGAATTGAAATTGAAGAACTCTACCTGCTAAACCCCGGGTATAACCGCTGGGCGACCGACCCCAACGGCAACCACCAACTGCTCATTCCCAGCGATAAAAGTGCGCAGTTTGTCGAAGCCCTGGGGAATTTACCGGCGGATAAACGGGTAAGTTGGCAGCGCTACACTGTCGCCCGCGGCGACTCGCTCTCGGTCATTGCCCGCCGCTACGAAACCACCATTGCCGCAATTCAGCAGACCAACAAACTCCGCGGCAGCAGCATCCGCGCCGGACAGACACTTCTGATCCCCAGCGCTTCCGGCCCCAGCGCCCAGTACGCTTACTCGATCGACCAGCGTGTACAGCGCCGCCAGTCATCCGGAAAAGGACAGAAAACCAGTTACACCGTTCGCCCGGGAGACACCCTCTGGGGCATTGCCCGGTCCATGGACGTCAAAGTGCGCGAACTGGCCAGCTGGAACAACATGGCACCCGGCGACACCCTCCGCCCGGGCCACAAGCTCGTCGCCTACTCCGGCAGTGGCAGCCAGACCGAGCAAAGCAGCCGAACAACCCGCAAAGTTTCCTACCGGGTACGCAATGGCGACTCTCTTTACCGGATCGCGCGCAAGTTCAGCATCGATATCAGCGACATTGTGCGCTGGAACAAAATCAGCAAGAAAGGCTACCTTCAGCCGGGTCAGCGATTGACCCTCTTCGTAGACAGCGCATCCAACGGCTGACGAACGCTTCCCCAAACCCGAATGCTGTACGCGCCTGAAACCTCCGGCACGCACAGCACGAGGAACAGAGCAAAGGGATTCGTCACCAGCTGATTGCAGGCACAAAAAAACCGGCGAATACGCCGGTTTTTTTGTGCCTGCAAATCGAGGAATCCCGAGCAACGGTTACTCTACCTGAGTACCCTCGCCTGAAACTTCGATATCCGCTTTGCTGGCCAAATACTGCTGCACTGCGGCCAGCTCGGAAGTGCCCTGCATGCTCGCCAGCTGCTGCATTAACGCGTCGCGCTGTTCTGCGCTCTGACGGGAAAGGTCGCCTTCGCGCACCGCCCGCAACTGCACAACCACTCGGTCACCACTAGGCAAGCCAAAGTGTCCCAGAGTCTTGGCTCCCGGCTTGGGTGCATCCATTCCGAAGACATGGTTGACCACCTCTCCACGAGCACCAAAACCGCCACGTCGGGTTTTTTCACTGGTTTCCAGTGTCAGGCCCTCAGCGGTCGCCACCTCGTCAAAGGACTCAGATCCTGCTTTTTGCTGAATCGCTTCCGCTTTTGCCACCAATTGCTCGCTGGCTTTTTCTCGCTTCAGACGCTGGACAATTTCCGCCTTGACCTCTTCCAGCGGCTTAGCGCCCGCCGGCTTGTGGTCAACCACCTTGAGCACTACCGCGTGATTTTCGGAAAGGTTCAGAACGTCAGAAGTGACACCATCTTCCATCACCTCCGGAGAGAAGGCGGCAGCGAGCACTTTGCTATCCGAGGTAATACCGGCTCCACCCTGACGGGAGAAAAGCGGTGTTTTTTGCACAGAGACACCCAGCTCTTCCGCGGGGCCGGCCAACGTTTCCGCGTTGTAGGCCAGGTCAGCCAGACGGCCGAGCGCTCCCACAAACTCCCGCTCGGCTTCCGCACTGCGCAGACGAGCAGAGATTGCCGCTTTGCGTTCGTCAAAACTTGGCGGCTCAGCATCAGCCACCTCGATCAGCTTGATGAAGTGGGTACCGTCATCGGTTTGCACCGGGCCGGAAACCTGACCGACGTCCAGACTCGCCAGCGCCTCTTCAAAAGCTTCGGGGAAAACATCACCACTGGTAAAGCCGAGATCACCGCCGTCTTCGCGGGAAATGATGTCATCGGAATACTGCTTTGCCAGATCCGCAAAGTCCGCACCTTCAGCAAGCTTGGCTTGAACTTCAGCTACTTTTTCTGCAGACGCTTCGTCACCGCTCTCCACTAGGATATGCGCAGCGTGACGACGAATTTTTGCCTCGAAGTTTTTCACTTCCTGGTCGTATTGCGCGCGCAGATCCTGCTCGGACACATCGATATTCGCGGCAAACAACTCCGGGGTCAGCTCAATGTATTCAACCGCTACCTGCTCGGGGCGCTGGAAGCTGCCTTGATTGGCATCGTAGTAGGACTGCACTTCGGCATCCGCCACTTCGATATCACCCAGCAGCGGAGCAGCCGACAGGGTTACATAATCAAAGTCCCGCTCCTCCATGGAAACAGACACGATCTGCTCAGCATCGACACGGGTGGTAAAGGCGCTGTCAGACACGCTGCTCACGTACTGCTGCATCACCATTTCCTGCTCGAGGAGCTGGCGGAAGCCTGCCGCGCTGTATCCCATACGGCGCAGGCCGTCGCGATACATCTGCTGGTCGAACTGGCCATTCACCTGGAAGCCCGGCATTTGCACGATATCTTTATCGACCGCAGAGGCACTCATTACCATGCCACTGTTCTGTGCCGCCTGGCGCATCACAGAGCTGTTTACCAGCTGCTGCAGGACCGGACCACGCAACTGCTCATCCGTCAGCAGATCTGCGGGGACACTGTCTCCATACTGGCTTTCAATCATGCTGCGACGATTTTGAATCGCGCGCTGCAAATCAAGGTTGGAGATTTTCTCTCCATTGACCTCGGCCACCCTATCGGCCGAGCCACCACTGGCACCGGTGAAAAAATCAATTCCACCGATCACCATAATAAATCCGAAAAACGCAGCAACGATCACCGCCGCTGTTCCCTTCAGGTTGTCGCGCATGGACTGAAGCATATTCAGCTCCGAAATTAACTCTTATCAGTACACATCTGGATCATTGTTTATTGTTATTCCAGCCCTCTCCCAGCCCCGGCAAATAGAATTTACCCGTTACTGACTTTGGCCGAATACGGTCTAAATCCGCAGATCCAAATGAAAAATTCAATCGTTCAGAAACAAAAAAGGCGCATCCCACTGATACGCCTCTTTGAAGCTTTGTTGACTACAAGGCTTCTTAATTCACCGCGTCTTTCAAAGCTTTACCAGCTTTGAAGTTCGGGATTTTAGCGGCAGCGATTTCAATCGGGTCGCCGGTACGCGGGTTGCGACCAGTGCGCGCAGCGCGCTCTTTCACGGCGAAAGTGCCAAAGCCAACCAGAGCTACCTGATCGCCCTTTTTCAGTGCGTCGGTAATGCTTTCTACCATGGCGTCCAAAGCACGGCCGGCAGCTGCCTTTGGAATGTCAGCAGATGCGGCAATGGCTTCAATCAGTTCGGACTTATTCACGCTATATCCCTCTGTTCTTTCTGGGTTTCTAGGTCTAAATTTTTTGGATGTATTCTAGGTCTGTTGCTGCCTCTTTTAACGAGGCGTATTCATGCAATTTTGCAGCCGAATATTAATCGCCTGCGGCTTCCCCGCAGCGCAACAAGCCTCGTTTTATACCAACTGCCCGTTGGTGGGTCAAGGAACCATGCGGCTTTGCGGGGAGCTGGACATTTTTAATCCACCCTTGCTCAGGCAATGTGCGCCAAGCTTATTTTTTAACCTGCAATTTTGCAGGCTGCGTACTCTACGCGACATTGAGCGCTCAGTTCAATGGTTTTTTTAACGGGAAAATGAATCGGCGATGCCCAAGAAATACACCACCGCAACAATCAAACAAATACGGTTAAAAGATGTTCAAACATGCCTACATATAACAAAAGAGGGCCCGAGGGCCCTCTTTTGGAGTTGAGGTAACAGGACTCACGCCATCCATTACCCCGCATCACCATCAGTGCGTTTGTATAGAACGCTGAGAGCGCTCTTCAGCCTGCTTTTGCAACGCAGAGTACTCCTCATCGCTCAACGGGCTAGGCATTTTTTCCAGTGCATATTCAAACACTTGGTCAATCCACTTCACCGGCTTAATCACCAGATCCTGCTGGATGTTATCCGGGATGTCTTTCAGATCCCGCTCATTGTCTGCAGGGATCAGCACCGTTTTAATACCACCACGGTGGGCAGCCAGAAGCTTCTCCTTCAAACCACCGATACGCAGTACCTCACCGCGCAGAGTGATTTCGCCCGTCATGGCCACGTCGGAACGCACGGGAATATTGGTCAGCACCGAAGCCAGTACCGTGCACATGGCAATACCCGCAGATGGACCATCTTTCGGGGTAGCTCCCTCGGGCACGTGAATGTGAATGTCCCGGGTTTCGTGGAAGTCCGGGGGTATCCCTAGCGCCTGCGCACGCGCACGCACTACCGTTAACGCAGCCTGGATGGACTCCTGCATTACATCACCGAGTGAACCGGTCTTGATCACTCGCCCTTTACCAGATACCGCAGAGGACTCAATGGTGAGCAGCTCGCCGCCAACCTCTGTCCACGCGAGGCCGGTAACCTGGCCGATTTTGTTCGCCTCTTCGGCACGCCCGAAGTCGAACTTGCGCACACCCAGCAGCTCTTCCAGTTGCTCAGGCTTTACCACCACTTTGTGCGTGGTCGATTTACGCACATGCTCGGTAACCACTTTACGGCAAATTTTTGCCATCTCGCGATCGAGACCGCGCACACCGGCTTCGCGGGTGTAATAGCGCACGACATCGCGCACCGTGTCATCGGTCAACTCCAGTTCTTCCGGCTTGAGGCCTGCCGATTTACGCTGCTTGGGAATCAGGTAGCGCTGCGCAATATTCAGTTTCTCGTCCTCGGTGTAACCCGGGATACGAATCACCTCCATCCGATCCAGCAATGGACCTGGAATATTCATGGAGTTGGAGGTGCACACAAACATCACGTCAGAAAGATCGTAATCCACTTCCAGGTAGTGATCGTTGAACGCCTTGTTCTGTTCCGGGTCCAACACCTCAAGTAACGCAGAGGCCGGATCGCCGCGATGGTCCATCCCCATTTTGTCCACTTCATCCAGCAGGAACAGCGGGTTTTTCACCCCGACCTTGGAGATTTTTTGAACCAGCTTGCCTGGCAATGAACCGATGTAGGTTCTGCGGTGCCCGCGAATCTCCGCCTCATCACGCACGCCACCAAGCGCCATACGTACATACTTGCGGTTGGTTGCCCGGGCAATGGACTCGCCCAGAGATGTTTTACCGACACCGGGCGGGCCAACCAGACAGAGAATCGGCCCCTTGACCTTTTTCACCCGCTTTTGCACCGCGAGATATTCGAGAATCCTCTCCTTCACCTCTTCCAGACCATAGTGATCCTTGTTCAGGATTTCTTCAGCCTTCGCCAGGTCATGGCGAACACGACTGGCCTTTTTCCAGGGCACACTCAGCATCCAGTCGATATAGCTGCGCAGTACCGATGCCTCCGCCGACATTGGTGACATCATTTTCAGTTTGCCGAGTTCAGCGCGCGTTTTCTTTTCCGCTTCCGCGGACATGCCGGAATCGGCAATTTTTTGCTCCAGCTCTTCAACTTCATTGGGCTCTTCGGTGATCTCGCCCAGTTCCTTCTGAATCGCCTTCATCTGTTCGTTGAGGTAATACTCCCGCTGGCTCTTTTCCATCTGCTTCTTCACGCGGCCGCGGATACGCTTTTCCACCTGGATCAGGTCGATTTCTGAATCCATCAGACCCAGTAGATGTTCAAGTCGCTCTTTGACGCTTACTGTTTCCAGCAGTTCCTGCTTTTGCGGGAGGTCAAGGGACATATGGGCGGCAATGGTGTCTGCCAACCGGCCGGGCTCATCAATGCCGGACAGTGAAGTCATGACCTCATTGGGAACCTTTTTACTGACACTGACGTACTGCTCGAATTGAGACATGGCAGAGCGCACCAGTGCCTCCGATTCGGCTTCTGGCAGCTCTTCGGATTCCAGCGGGGAAACCGTTGCACGATAGTGCCCATCCCCCTCCTGGATCTCCTCCACTTTTACCCGATGCCCGCCCTCAACCAGCACTTTTACCGTGCCATCGGGCAACTTGAGCAACTGCAACACACTGGCAACCGTGCCGACTCGATAGACATCATCGGCGCCCGGATCATCCTCTGAAGCCTGGCGCTGCGCGACCAGCAACACCTGCTTGTCGCTGCGCATGGCCTCTTCCAACGCATCGATGGATTTTTCCCTGCCGACAAACAGCGGGATAACCATATGCGGGTAGACCACTACGTCACGCAGTGGCAGCAGGGGGTATTCATTCAAGGTCTCGGATGGCTGGTCCATAAAACTCCTCTCGGCCTTCAGGTGGCGACTGACCACCGGATTGGCGACTTATTCGTGACCGGAAGGCATATCAGCATGACTTCCGGTTTACGCCAGTTCAGAAGCTAATGTTGGGGGCTCCCCTCAGAATAACAAGCCCGTCCCGGCACGCGCAGCAAAATTAGTTTAATTCACGGCCCTCAGGGATGGTCGCAAAATACCGGGATTCCGGTTGTCGACCTATTCAGAGCACAGAAGCCTAATAGCACAGAAACGGGGATAGGCAAGATACGAGCAATCCCCAACTGCCCAGCCCTAACACCCAGACACAAAAAAAGCCCCATCTGGGGCTTTTCGTGCGCCTGGCCCCGCAGGGCGGGGCACAGTGATTGAGCTGTTACTCTTCAGGAGCCGCCTTTTGCGGTTCTGCCTGCTCGTAAACGAGAAGTGGCGCAGACTCTCCCTTGATGACCGCCTCATCGATAACGACTTTCGCGACATTGTCCATGGAGGGGATGTCGTACATGGTTTCCAGCAGCACCGACTCCATGATGGAGCGCAGTCCCCGAGCACCAGTCTTGCGCTCCATGGCCTTGGTCGCAACCGCATCCAGGGCGTCTGGGCGGAAATCCAGCTCCACATCTTCCATATCGAACAGCTTTGCATACTGCTTGGTCAATGCATTCCGCGGTTCTGTCAGAATCTGTACCAGCGCTGCACGATCCAACTCTTCCAGGGTGGCAGTGACCGGCAGACGACCGACAAACTCGGGGATCAGGCCGTAGCGCACCAGATCTTCCGGCTCCAGATCCAGCAGAACCTGCCCGAAGTTGCTCTTGCTGTCTTTGGACTTCACTTCTGCAGAGAAGCCAATACCGCCCTTTTCCGAGCGATCACGGATCACCTTGTCCAGGCCGGCAAAGGCGCCACCGCAAATGAACAGGATATTCGAGGTGTCCACCTGCAGGAATTCCTGCTGCGGATGCTTACGCCCGCCCTGTGGCGGTACCGAGGCAACCGTGCCCTCAATCAGCTTCAACAGTGCCTGCTGTACACCCTCCCCGGATACATCGCGGGTGATAGAGGGGTTGTCAGACTTGCGCGAAATCTTGTCGATCTCATCTATGTAAACAATGCCCTGCTGAGCCTTTTCCACATCGTAGTCACACTTCTGCAACAGCTTTTGGATGATGTTCTCTACGTCTTCCCCCACATAACCGGCTTCGGTCAGGGTGGTCGCATCGGCAATAGTAAAAGGCACATTCAGCAGACGCGCGAGGGTTTCTGCCAACAGGGTTTTACCACTACCGGTAGGACCAACCAGAAGAATATTGGACTTGCCCAGCTCGACATCGTCCTTGCCTTTAACGCCCTTACTGGTGCGAAGACGCTTGTAGTGGTTGTAAACCGCTACCGCGAGCACCTTCTTGGCGCGCGCCTGGCCAATGACGTATTGATCGAGAATGTCGGTGATTTCTTGCGGGGTGGGCAGCCGGGAATCATCGCCATCGACGGACTCCTGGACTTCTTCGCGGATGATGTCGGTACAAAGCTCGACGCACTCATCGCAAATATAAACAGACGGACCCGCAATCAGTTTGCGCACTTCCTGCTGGCTCTTGCCACAGAAGGAACAGTAAAGGAGTTTGCCATTATCGTCTCCGCTGTTCTGATCAGTCATCTACGTACTCCGTGGTCTGGCAGCCCGCCAAAATGCGGCGGCAAATAGGGTTCATAAGCAAGATGCGGCCTTTTGGCAGGTTTTTCAAGTTTTTTTATCCTCGAGCACCGGACGGCCGGCCACGAGGGGGATACCAAGCGCTCACGCCCCCTGGGAACAGGGGGGAAAGCGCTTCTATACATGAGGGAAATGGAAGTCTTTTGACACGGAATCAAAGAAAATTACGCGTCACTTACCCATCATTTGACGCTGGGAAAGCACATCATCCACCAGACCATATTCCTTGGCTTCGTCAGCACTCAAGAAACGATCCCGGTCAGTGTCACGCTCGATATCTGCCACGCTGCGTCCGGTATGGTGTGCCATAAGTTCATTCAGGCGGGAGCGGATTTTCAGAATTTCCTGCGCCTGGATGTGGATATCCGACGCCTGCCCCTGAGCACCGCCACTTGGCTGGTGGATCATGACACGAGAATTCGGCGTCGCGTAGCGCTTGCCTTCGGCCCCCGCAGTCAGCAGAAAGGCCCCCATACTACAGGCCTGGCCAATACACATGGTACTGACGTCCGGCTTGATAAACTGCATGGTGTCGTAGATGGACATGCCGGCAGTCACCGAGCCGCCCGGAGAATTGATATAAAGGTGAATATCCTTGTCGGGATTTTCCGCTTCCAGGAACAACAACTGGGCGACCACAAGATTGGCCATATGGTCTTCGACCGGCCCCACCAGAAAGATCACGCGCTCCTTTAACAGGCGCGAGTAGATATCAAAAGAGCGCTCACCTCGAGCGGTCTGCTCAACGACCATGGGTACCAGGCCACCGGTGGCCTGAATCAAACCAGAATTCGCAGGACTATCAAAATATGCCATGGATACGATGCTTCCTTTTTCGGCGTATTAGGCGGACACAGGATGTAGCGGTATAAAAAAGATACAACCCTGAAAAATACGATCAAACTGAGCTTAACTGCTCAGCAGCGATAAAGCCAGTTGGGAAATTGAGGGGAAACTGTGCGAGAAACCGTGCGAGAAACTATACGAAAGGAACCGGGTGAATAGAGGGGCCAGACAGAACCGCTTGGGAAGCGGTGGCACACCATCCCGCAAAAAGCGACAGAAGAAAAAACGGCCACCTGAAGGTGGCCGTTTTCTGTGAACTTAACCCTGTTTTTGGGGCTTGATCACATCGTCGTAAGTGCTTTCCACTTCGCTGACCTTGGCTTTTTCCAGCACAAAATCAACAACCTGGTCTTCCAGCACCACGGACTCAACACCGGCCAGCAGCTCGCGATTATTGAAGTAGTACTCAACCACTTCTTCCGGCTGCTGGTAAGTAGACGCCAGCTCTTCAACTTTCGCTTTTACGCGATCGGCATCAACATTCAGCTTGTTTTCTTTAACGATTTCACCAACCACCAAACCGAGCACAACGCGGCGCTTGGCCTGATCTTCAAACATGGTGTCCGGCAGCATTCTGGCCGCATCTTCCGGCTTGATCTGACCACCGAACTGCTGAACCATTTGGCCACGCAGGGTCTGAACTTCACCCTGAACCAGAGCAGCAGGAATTTCCACCTGGTGCTTCTCGAACAGCTGATCCATTACCTGGGTTTTGACTTTGTTCAGTGCTGCGTTTTTCAGTTCACGCTGCATGTTGCCACGCACTTCTTCACGGAACTTGTCTTCGCCACCTTCTTCAACGCCGTAAGAAGCGAAGAATTCGTCGTTCAGTTCTGGCAGCTCAGGCTTCTCGGAAGCCGTCACCTTGATGGTGAATACAGCGTCGGCACCCTTCAGGTTTTCCGCCTGGTAGTCTTCCGGGAAAGTGACTTCCACTTCTTTCTCTTCACCGGGCTTCATGCCGATGATGCCGTCTTCAAAGCCAGGGATCATGTTGCCGGAACCCAGAACCAGTTGCTGACCTTCTGCCTTGCCACCTTCGAATTCTTCGCCGTCTTTACGGCCAACAAAATCGATGGTTACACGGTCGCCCTTCTGCGCTTTGCGCTTGGTTTCTTTCCAGCTGGACTGCTGCTTGCGCAGTACGTCGATCATGTTGTCGACATCGGCGTCGGTTACTTCCGCCACCGGACGCTCAATGCTCACCTCCGCCAGATCGGTCAGAGTCACTTCCGGATACACCTCGAAAGTGGCCACGTATTCCAGGTTCTCACCCGGAGTTACATTCTTGGCTTCGATGCTCGGCTGACCGGCAGGCTTAACCTGTTCTTTCTGTACCGCGTCGTAGAAAGAGCGGCTCATCACTTCACCCAGGACTTCCTGGCGCACGCCAGCACCAAAACGCTGACGTACAACGTTCAGAGGTACCTTACCTTTACGGAAACCATTGATCCGTACGGTTTTGGCTGCCTGCTGAAGGCGCTTGTCTACTTCCTTATCAACGACCTCTGCCGGCAAATTTACCGTTAAGCGACGCTCCAGACCGGAAGTTGTTTCGATGGAAACCTGCATGTTAATCCTCGTGAGACTCTTCTCTTCACAGATGCCGGGCTACAAATCTAGGCTACAGGGAGCCAATTGAGCGTCGGCGATTTGCGTTGCGCCGGGAAAATACCCGACCGCCAAATACAAACAGCCCGCACCCATGGGCGCGGACTGCAGAATTTTGTTTGGTGGGGACGGAGAGACTTGAACTCTCACACCTTGCGGCACCAGAACCTAAATCTGGCGTGTCTACCAATTCCACCACGTCCCCAAACTTTCTTCTCGCCGCTAAACCCTTGATTTAAATGGACTTTTAAGAAAAATCCTGCCGGGGTTGCGACGAGGGGAGCAGATTGTGCCACAGGCGACACAGGGCTTCAACAATAGCACGCCCTCCGGTGCATCAAATTGACCAGAGGGTGCGACCAAGCGAACGAAACCGCGCTGAAGCCGGTGTTCCCGAAGCGAATCCTGGACCGAAAAAGCAACGGGGCGCCCGAAAGCGCCCCGCGGAATTACCGGAAGGGATGGGTTACACCCGCTCCAGAATGGTGGTAATCCCCTGCCCCAGACCAATACACATGGTCGAGACGCCGAGATCGCCGCCTTCGTTCTGCATAACACTCAGCAGCGTACCGGTGATACGAACGCCGGAGCAGCCAAACGGGTGCCCCAGGGCGATGGCACCGCCGTACAGGTTGACCTTCTCATCCATCTTGTCCAGCAGACTGAGATCCTTGAGCACAGGCAGCGCCTGGGCGGCAAAGGCCTCATTCAGCTCCACCTTGTCGATATCCTCGATGGAGAGACCAGCGCGCTTCAGCGCCTTCTTGGTAGATGGTACCGGTCCGTAACCCATGATGGATGGATCCACGCCTGCCAGCGCCATTTCCCGCACTTTGGCAATTGGCGTCAACCCCAGGGACTGGGCACGCTCAGCGGACATCACTAACATCACCGAAGCACCGTCGGTAATCTGCGAGGAGGTACCGGCGGTCACCTGGCCGTGTTTGGGATCAAACGCAGGACGCAGTTGCGCCAGCGCTTCCACGGTAGTTTCCGGGCGAATGGTCTGGTCTTTCTCAACCAGCACCGGCACGCCATCGTCGTCGTGACCTTCAATGGCGATGATTTCGCGATTGAACTTGCCCTCTTCGGTCGCCTTGGCGGCCTTTTGATGCGAGCGCGCACCAAATTCATCCATCTGCTGACGCTGAATGCCGTGCATCATCGCCAGGTACTCTGCCGTCATACCCATGGAGCCGGCCGCCTTGGCCATGTAGCGACCCAGCATCGGGTTGGGGCTCACGTGCTCCATCATGTTCAGGTGGCCCATGTGCTCGACACCGCCGACCACATAGACATCGCCCAAACCGGCCTGGATATTGGCCGCTGCAGTATGCAGCGCGGACATGGAAGAACCACACAGACGGTTAACGGTTTGCGCCGGAATGGTATGCGGCAAACCCGCACGCAGCACAATCATCCGGGCAACGTTGAAGCCCTGCTCATCGCGCTGCATCACGCAGCCCCAGATCAGGTCGTCAATTTCTTTCGGATCCAGCTTGTCGTTACGCTGCAGGAATTTTCTCAGCAGTTCCGCAGACATATCGTCCGCGCGGACATTGCGATATACGCCGTTTTTGGATCGGCCCATGCCGGTACGCGCATAATCGACAATTACGGCATCTCTAGGATTCAGACTCATGGAAACTCTCCTTACTTGTCGCCGTAGTAGGTTTTGCCACTGGCAGCCATTTCACGCATACCTTCGGTAGGCTGATACAGCTCGCCGAGGTCGCTGTACTTCTCAGCCATTTTCACGAAGTTATCCAGGCCAACACTGTCCAGCCAGGCGAAAATGCCACCGCGGAATGGCGGGAAGCCAATACCGTAGATCAGCGCCATATCGGCTTCTGCGGGAGAATCAACGATACCTTCTTCCAGGCAGCGCGCGAGCTCGGTCGCCATTGGCACCATCATGCGCTCAATGATTTCATCGTTTTCAAATTCGCGACGATCGGCCACATGGGGCTTGAGCAGGTCGTAAACTTCCTCGGTCGCAACTTTCTTCGGACGACCTTTTTTGTCTTCTTCGTAGACGTAGAAGCCCTTGCCATTTTTCTGGCCATAGCGACCTGCTTCGTACATCACGTCAGAAGCCGCGGTGAAGGTTTTACCCATACGAGTAGGGAAACCTTCTGCCATTACCTTCTCAGCGTGCACACCGGTATCAATACCGACCACGTCCATCAGGTAAGCCGGGCCCATAGGCCAGCCCCAACGCTCCATGACCTTGTCGACCTGCTGGAAGTCGGCGCCATCGCGCACCAACATGGCAAAGCCTGCGAAGTACGGGAAAAGTACGCGGTTAACCAGGAATCCCGGGCAGTCACGTACAACAATCGCTTTTTTGCCCATTTTGTTGGCGTAAGCAACAACACGCGCAACCGCGGTTTCGGAGGTTTTCTCGCCGCGAATCACTTCCACCAGCGGCATTTTGTGCACCGGGTTGAAGAAGTGCATACCGAGGAAGTTTTCCGGGCGGGACAGCGGCTCCGCCAGGGAGTCGATGGAGATGGTAGAGGTATTGGAAGCGATCACGGTATCTTCAGATACCTTGGTTTCCACTTCCTTCAGCACGGCGTGCTTCACTTTCGGGTTTTCAACAACCGCCTCAACCACGATATCCACATCACCGAAACCGTCGTAGCTCAGGGTGGGCTCGATGCGATTGAGGGTTTCCGCCATCTTGGCCGGTGTCATACGGCCGCGGTCCACTAATTTGGTCAGCAGCTTGCCGGCCTCCTTCAAACCAAGATCGATACCGTCTTGGGCGATATCCTTCATCTTGATCGGGGTGCCTTTATAGGCAGACTGGTAGGCAATACCGCCCCCCATGATGCCCGCACCCAGCACCGCTGCACGCTCGATTTCCTTATCGGACTTTTTCTCCCAGCCTTTGGCAACCTTGCTGACCTTCTGATCATTCAGGAACAGACCCACCAGGGACTTGGCCGTGTCGGTCTGGGCACTGGCAATAAACTGCTGCTGCTCGATTTTCAGTGCTTCGTCGCGGCCAACCTTGTAGCCCTGCTCGATCGACGTCACCGCATTCACTGGTGACGGGTAGTTTCTACCTGCCTGCTGACCGACAAACGCTTTGGTGGTGAAAAATGCCATCAATGCTTCAGTGTCGTTCAGTGGGATCGGAGACTTCTTGTTGTTACGGCGCTCTTGGTAGTCCAGCTCACCGGAGATCGCACGTCCGAGCAGTTTCAGCGCGGCATCCTTCAGGCTTGCCGTAGCGACAACCGCGTCAACCGCGTGCGCAGCCAAAGCCGCGTCAGGACGCTGCTCTTTGCCCGCAGCAATCCACTCTGCTGCAACATCAACACCCACTACACGTGGCAGACGCACAGTGCCACCCCAACCAGGGATGAGACCCAGCTTTACTTCCGGCAGACCGACTTTGGCCTGATCTCCCATTACGCGGAAGTCACAGCCCAGGCAAACTTCAAAACCACCACCCAGCGCATAACCATTGATGGCCACCGCCGTCGGGAAAGGGAGGTCTTCCAAACGGTTGATATTCTCGTTGTTCTTGTTCATCAGCTCGGCGATGCCTTCCGGCCCGGCGGAAAATGCACCGCCAAACTCGGTAATATCGGCACCGACGATAAATACACTTTTGCCGCTGGTCAGCAACAGGCCTTTGATGTCGCTCGCCTTTTCAATCGCGTCCAGTGCGTCGGAAAACTCCGACACGGTCAAGCGATTGAATTTGTTGACGGATTCGCCTTCCAGATCGAACTTCAGTTCCGCGATGCCGTTTTCCAGCATCTGCACGGATAGCGCTTTGCCACTAAATAACATTATTGACCTCATTGATTGGTGACCGGATTTTCAAGTTTTGAGACAACCGGTCCGGGGGTCTGGTTTGTGCAAGACCAAGTCGAAATACGGAGAATGGTTGGTCGGCAACACCTTACTTCCAGGTACTGCGCGCAAACTCATTATCCTTGCGTCCAACATTATGCAGTTGATGACGCATTCCCGAAGCTCAGTCAACGCGCCCAAGTATAGCCAGATTCAAACGTGTGTTTGAATACCATTTCTGCCATATCCACTGTCCGGTTTGGTGCCCGAATTGTGATAACAGCACACTACAGATCAAAATATGACCACATCGTCGCAAGATAGACCAATGCCAGGAAAAAGAAGAGTGAAAACCTGCAGCCCCTGAAAGCGTAGATGCCCCCGGTCCAAGAGAACATTTTCGCTACGCAAATATAGACTGCGGAGCGAGCACACCGGCAGAAAGGCAGGGATTGGCCACGAAAAACGAGAATGCGAGAGAAAGGGATGCGATGGGGGAATGCATTGAAAAATGCGAGCCCCGCAAATGTACTCGCGGGGCTCACACACAAGGATTAAACCATATCCGAGAACGGATTTTCGTCAGGTAGTGACACGCTCCCCGGCACACCAGGCAGACTCAAATGGGCGCCGTCCAGCGCGATGCCGGACTCGTCAATCAAGCCTTCGCCAAAACGGTAGATGGCATTCAGGTCACCGCGACTGGCGCGCTGATCGTACGCCTGCGCACGCTCCGCCACCGCTTCATTGCGTTTGCGATACTCGGTTACCGCGCGTTCACCATGACGCTTGCCGATCATCTTTTCAGTGATATGCGGCGCCAGAACAGTGGCCGTCGCGTTGTTGCCACCAAACCCTTTGGAGTTAAGGAAGGCAATATCCAGGGATTCCGGGTCGCGCTCGACATGGGACATGGACAGGGACAGGTTGTCGTGATGTACGTCCTCGGCCACCCGGTCAATGGTGGTGATCCCCGGCAGGATACCGCGGGCAAAAATACCAAGGCTACTGATCAACTGGTCGCCGCTGGCGGCCGCCACCGTATGCCCCACAAACGCTTTTACCGCACACACCGGCCAGTTCTCGATACCGAAGGCACCGGCGAGGCGGTCAAAAATCGCCGATTCGGTGACTCGATTCTGGGGGGTACTGGACCCGTGCGCCTGTACAAAGCTGCGCTGGCGCAGACTCTCTTCGCCCAGTATCGCCCGAGCTTCCGACATCGCCCGCGCCACCGTGAGATAGTTTCCCGGTCCCGGTGCGGAGATGGATTTTTTCGGCCCGTCTGCGTTGACGAACACATTGGCTACCGCCCCGTGAATGGGGGCACCGAGCTCCAGCGCCAGTTCATCATCCATCAGCACCGCCCATTGGCTACCCTCACCCAGGGTGAAGCCGCAGTTGTCGCCAAAGGGACGACTGGCGCGACGGAAGTCGATATCGTTGCCGAAAATTTTGCGCAATCCATCCAGGTTGGCCAGGGCCCCCATCGTTGCATAACCATCGACCACCTCTGGCACCAGTGGCGCTTCAGACGCACCCACCACGGCCACCCGTGCACGTCCGCAGCGAATGTCTTCCACCGCTGCACGCAGGTTATAGAGGTAAGTGGCACAGGCACCCGCTACCGCACCGGTAGTACCCACACTGCCAAGCACATAAGCATTTACAAAATCCGCGGGCATGCTGGTGAGACCCAACGCAAGCTGCTTGGAGCTCACGCGACCGCCGCGTAAACGAGACTGTAACAGGCCGCCATTGCCGTTGAGATCCAGCTGACTCATGGCCGAGCTGGCATACACGGAAATTTTGTCGGGCCCGGCTTTCTCTGCAACAAGATCCCAGTCAATGCCGAGCGACTGCACCGCATCAGAGGCACCGAGAATGGCCAACTGAAGGCCGCGGGGGTGAAAGCGGGAATTGTACTGCTGCCCAGGCTCAAAGCCGGTGGGCAACTGCCCGGCAGACGCCACCGCAATTTCACGGTGACTATCCAGCATTACGGAGAGCGCCTTGGTACGCACGCGCACACGGCCGTTATCCAGTGTCTCCACCTGCCAATCGGCGGGCAATGGCGAAGGCAGTTGCCGTGCGGACATGTCAAAGGCAAAGCCGTCGGCGCTCTGCAAATCCGCAGGCTGGTGAAAGTGGCACTGGCGATAATCGTAGAAGCGTGATTCCAGCTCCCGCACCAGTGTGCCCTGCAGCACCTGCTGCTCCAGCTCCGGGCTAAGTGGCCCGGTGGCGGCGTCACCAGTGCGCAGCCCCATCAGGGCGGCGAGATCAGACAGCACGTCCGTACGCTCAGCCTCGCCGAGACTATCCAGCACCAACCGCTTGTAACCGCGATGGAAAGAACTGCGACCAGCGGGGTTAAATCCCCCAAAAGCGGTAATTACGGGTAGGCGCTGCATCCTGACCTCCAGCCTGAAACGATAAATTAGGACAAATCTAATGGTGGGTCAGTTTAGGGGCTGGCGATTCGGCCTCGTTATGGGCATACTGGCCAGCAAATTTGAGCATCTGGCCAACAAGGCTGATGCTCACACCCGAGCGAACTTACCCACCGTCCGCTCAAAGCCGCCAGGCAGCCAGCCACCAAAGTTATCGCTGGCAAAGCAGAGAGTTACCTATGCCTACCGTCACATTCATGCTAATTGACCAGATGCTGACCACCGGCACCGTACTGCCTCTGGAAATGCTGCGCGGTGCGGAAAGCCGGGCGCGAACGGAGGGCAAGGCCACGCCATTGAAGCTGGTTACCGTCAGCATAGATGGCGCACCGGTTCAAACCAGCTCCGGTTTTCAGCTGGCGCCGGATGCCGCCCTGGCCGACGCCCCGGACAGCGACATCATTTACCTGCCTGCCCTTTGGCGAAACCCTCGTCCGGCATTGCGCCGCAGCAAGGCTCTGCTGGACTGGCTCAATACCCAGGCAGAAAAAGGCGCAGCGATCAGCGCTGTTGGCACCGGCGTCTGCTTTCTCGCGGAGGCCGGTTTACTCAATGACAAACCGGCCACCACGCACTGGCACTACTTTGAACGATTCGCCGCCGACTACCCCCAGGTAAAACTCAAGCGGCAGTATTTTATTACCCAGGCAGACAAGCTGTTCTGCGCGGCCAGCGTGAACGCGCTCGCGGATGTCACCGTGCACCTGATCCGACAACTGTATGGCCCCGCCATCGCCAGTCACGTTGAGCGAAATTTCTCGCACGAAATTCGTAGACCGTTTGATGAGATTGCTTATTCCGAGGGCGCCGTACACCTGCATCCAGATGAAGAAATCGTTCAGGCGCAGACCTGGCTGAAACAGCACAGCAGTGAAGATGTAAAGTTGAGCGAAGTGGCAAAGCACTTTGATATGAGCGTGCGCTCGTTCAACCGCCGTTTCAAGCTCGCCACCGGGCAGACACCCCTCCAATACCTGCAAAATGTCCGCGTGGATATGGCGCGGGAACTACTGCAGTCCAGCAACCTGTCGGTGAATGAAATAGCGGAGAAAGTCGGCTACCAGGACATGGGGCACTTCACTGCCCTGTTCAAAAAATTCCTCTCAACAACGCCCAGCGAATACCGCACCACTGTGCGCGCAAAATTATTCAAGGTGAACACCTAAAGCCGACGCTGGTTTGCGCAAGATAATCACGTCGGACGCCACAAATTCCAGCTCGGCCTGGAAGTAGGCCGCCAACCAGCAAAACGTTTGCCTGCTGAAAAACACAATATGCGTTGGGTCGCGAATATAGTGCCAATTGGCAAAGCGCTCAGGCGACGCGACCAGCTTGGTCATCAACGCCAGCATTCCCCCGGGATTTAGCAGGCGCCACAACATCGCCAGCACCCTGTCCGGTGAGGAAAGGTGCTCCACGACTTCGGTGCTGACAATAAAATCATAAGATTTTTCCAGTGCTGCGGCATCCGCACGATAGTAAAGGTCGTAGGTTGAGACTTCGTGACCAGCCTGCTGCAGCAGTTTCGCAAGTAATGGCGCCGGCCCGCAGCCAAAATCCAGCCCGAACGATGCGGGGCTTAAACGCTCAATTAACGGCACGGCACAGCGATTCAGAAAGCGCTGGTACCCGGCGTCCTCAAGGCTATTCTCGTGCAGGTCGTAATAGGCTTTTTCAGCGTCTGGAGAGAGATGGAAAGTCGCAGGCACGAAAACCAGCGCGCAATTTGCGCACTGGTAATAGTCGCGAAACTTGTCCCGATGATACAACTGTGCCGCCGAATGGCGGCACAGTGGGCAGTTGCCATGGGACAACTGCTCCTTTACGTGATTGCTCACCCTCAGGCAGCTTGTTCACGCGCGGCGTTAATCGCAGAATTCTGGCCGGCCGACTCGGGCTCGACTCTTTTTTCAGACTGCAGCAGGTTACCGCTGGAAATCTCCACTTTGCGCGGCTTCATGGCCTCGGGAATCTCACGTACCAGCTCAACATGCAACAGGCCATTGACCAGCTGTGCATCGGTAACACGCACATGATCTGCCAACTGGAAACGGCGCTCGAAATTCCGCGCAGCAATACCACGGTGCAGGAAATTACGGCCAGCGTCATCCGCTGGTTTTTTACCGCTGACGGTCAGGCGGTTTTGTTCCACCTGGATATCCAGTTCAGACTGATCAAAACCGGCTACCGCCATCGTAATTCTGTAGGCGTCGTCCCCGGTCAATTCGATATTGTAGGGCGGGTATGCCGGTTGATTCTGCTCGGTCGTATTCATGGAATCCAACAGGCTTGCCAGTCGGTCAAAACCAATAGCAGAGCGATACAGAGGGGAAAGATCTAAATTACGCATTGTCATATCCTCAATTCAGAGCAATATTTAATTAACACCTGTACTAAAAACCAGGTCATTGGATTTTCTGCTTTTTGCAGAAATCGGGGAGGCACCTCTGTCGAGCCTGCCGCCCTCAGGAATAGATATATGGCCAGCGTCATCGCCTTCAAGGGCATTCAGCAAAAAAATGAAAATTGCATTTGGACGCACTCAAACGGGAAAACCTGTTGGTGGTTCCCGCGACAGAAACATCCGGCCACCCATTGCAACAGCAGAGGTGAATACCTGAGTGGAAGCAATAAAAAAAGACAGTCATGACACCGTACGCTTGTTTATCGGCGTTGCCCCGGACACTGCCACCCAGCGCTTTCTGGATGCCACCTGCCACCACTGCCAGCAGCTGAGACTCCCCAGGGATCACCGCTGGATCAGCCACAACAACCGCCATCTGACCCTGGCGTTTCTGGGCGACACCAGCTGCCAACAACTGGACACGATCGAAACCATCCTTCGCGACATCGCCAGCAGCACCGCAGCCAGCTATGGGCAGATCGTCAGCACCCACCCCTTCCCCAAGGATCGCGCCAAAATGCTCGCGGCAGAGCTTTTACCCAATCCGGAGCTTTCCGCCTTACACCAACATTGCCGCGACCTGATGACAGCGATTGGCAAGCAACCCGAGCGCAAAAGCTTTCGCCCACACTTCACCCTTGCCCGCAGTAATCACGGCTTCACGCGGCTACCACCACTAGTCACCGACTTCGCCTGCCGATTGGGCAACCTCACCCTCTACCACAGCCTGCTTGCGCCGGGTGGCAGCCAGTACCACCCACTGATCTCCCTACCGCTGGAAGGAAGCCCCCTGGGCTAACCTCGAGCTAACCCCGACTAACAGCCACTCCAGTGACCCGCGTGCAGAGTCGACCAAAAGCCGATTTTCAGACAAAAAAAAGCCCGCAATGCGGGCTTTCATTCGGCAGCGACCATAAGGTCACACACAGAATCAATCAGTCGAGCTGAGACAGCACATATTCGGGATACATCACCAATCGCGGGCGGGACAGGCGGCGCGCGTCAAAAATGAATACGTAGCGCTCACCATCATCCTCGGCGGGGATGGTGCGCCTGAAACGCCAGGAGTTCACCCGATAGGTTTCCCTGCCCGCGTGCACCGGCGCCACCAGCTTGTACTGATTTTCACCAAGAAATTCAAACTCAAGATCTTCTTCACCGCTGGCACGCAGCATCAGGCGCCGGAACGTTTTCTTGCCTTCGTCCCCTTCCGCCAATTCACCGAGCAGCTTGTCCAGTCGCTCGCGCTCACCGCGTACATATTCAACCAGCTCCGGGTCTACTTCACGCTCAACCGCGCCCACCGCCGGGGCACTCTGCGCCACCGGATCCGCAACCGGGGGCTGCGCACTAACTTGGGGCGCAGCCGGCGTCAGAGCCGCCAGGCTAGGCTCGGGAATGCTGGGTTTTGCGAGAGGCTCCGGGCTCCGCACCGGCTTGGCTGCCGCCGCCACCTTCTGCTCTTCCGCGGAGTCCAGCATGGATTTAACCATTTTATCCACCAGAGCCTGCTGTGACGCGAGACGTGACTTGCCGTCGGCTACGGAGGACCGGGACTTCTGAAGCCGCGTCTGCAGCTCGCCAAAGTTCGACTGGATGATTTCAACACGACGATTGCGGCTGTCAACACCGCGCTCCGCCATGTCGTAGGCATGCTTGGCCTTGTGCAGGGCGCGCTCGGTATCCGTATTGGGTGACAACTTGTGCTCTCGCTCCGCCGTCTTTAGCTCTTTCAGGCTCTGCTCGTGGTTAGCCCGGGCTTTAGACAGAGACTCCTGGGCACGCTCCAACTTGTAGTCGTACGCGAGCATTTCGTTCTCGACATCTTCGAGCTCTACCAGTCGGTTTTCCATGGACTGCTCCATACGCGCAAGCTTGTTCTGCTCCACGGTCAGAGAAGACGCGGCCTGAACCGACGCACACCAGCCAACTACCCCCAACACGCCCGCAAAGAACAGCGAGCAGCTACGGTTTACCGCCATAGTCAAAAGTCCATTGTTTGATTTTTTTACTTCGAGAAGCGCATAAAAGAGTCATTGCGCACACTGCAGGTACAGCCCTGATAAAAACAGGCACACGGTAACTCGCGCAAGAGCTGCCAATTTACCTCAGACTCCAAAACACAGCAATGACCATGCCAACAAGTTTGGGAAACATAGAGTGACAGGCACCGCAAAACGGCACATTCGCACTTCCAAAAAAGTTCCCACGGGGCTAGCAAATATTTATGACATTTTATTGATTCGAGAGCTTGATTTTTTTTTTGAGAATCGCATTATGGGTTACAGGGAGTTAATCCTGACCCAGTTGAAAACCGACCCGGGCGCAAAACACCAATTCCGCTGCCAAGGCAGCCACCCGATCTGCGACCTCTGGTGATTCGGTTCCAACTGAGCGGCTTCTCCCTATAGGGCGCCCTACCTTATATCTCAGCAAACCGCGCATCGCGGCCTGCATGGATTCCTTATAACCGGAGGTATGTGCCCATGAAATCTGCGCCTTACGATAACATCGTGTTCCGTGATATCGACAAATCTGCCGCCCTGGCGGATACCGTATCTAAAAAGCTGAACAAGCTGGAACGTTATTGTGGCGACATCATACGAAGCCGTGTGGTCCTCGAAGCCCCCCATCAACACAAGCACAAAGGGAAGCAGTACAAAGCTTCCGTGGAACTTGCCCTGAGCGGCAATCCGGTCACCATTACCAACGAAAGCGACTCCATCCACCGCGCTGTTAACGCCGCGTTCAGCTCCGCAGAGCGCTGCCTGAAAGAGCGTGGTGACCGCCACAAAACCCGCCGGCACCAGATGCCGGTGCTCGACACGCCCGACACCCTCGACGAGTCTATCGAGTGAGTTAAGTGGGAGTTAGCTTGGAGCCGATCTTGAGCTAGCACTCTGAAAGTCCCTTGCCGGGACATTCAAAAACGCCAATTTGAATACCAGGGGGAGATTAAAAATTCACCCAAGGCATTCAGCGGGAGCTTCCAGCCCCACGCTGAAGCCAGTGCCGGTAACTGACCCAATGCTCGACGCCACTCGAGCAAGGAGGAACCAGAACGCAAAAGGCTGTGATCGGGTAACCCGTCACAGCCTTTTTTATTCCAACGGCATAACGCCTGTGCGTTAAGACGTCACTCCGCAACCGGGGTGCGCATGGTGACAAACTCCTCGGCCGCCGTAGGGTGGATCCCGATCGTTTGGTCAAACGTGGTTTTGGTAGCCCCGGCCTTCATTGCCACCGCCAACCCCTGAATAATCTCCCCGGCATCAGGGCCCACCATGTGCACCCCGATTACCTTGTCGCTTTCCCGATCCACCACCAGCTTCATCAAAGTCCGCTCATCTCGCCCACTGACCGAGTGACGCATGGCCCGGAAGTCCGATTTGAAGATCACTACCGGAATACCCGCCTGCCGAGCTTCCTCTTCGGTCAAGCCGACCGTACCGATATTCGGCTGGCAGAAAACCGCTGTCGGAATATTGTTGTAGTCAATTTCGGCCGTTTTGCCGCTCTGCCAGTGCTTCACCAGCGCCATCGCCTCTGCCAGTGCTACCGGCGTCAACTCAGGGCCTCCCGTTACATCACCAAGGGCATAAATCGAAGTTACACTACTGCGAAAATTATCATCAACGCCGATAGTGCCATCTTTATGCACAACCACCCCCAGCGACTCCAGACCCAGCCCCTGGGTATTGGGCTTGCGGCCGGTGGCATACAGCACGGTATCCACTTCCAGGACCCCGCCATCGGCAGCACATACCTTCAAACTGCCATCCGCTTGCTTCTCAATCGCACTAACGTCGTGGTTGAAATGCAACTGCACAGACTTTTTGCCGACTTCGTCGCGCACAAATTTGCGCACATCCTTATCAAAGCCCCGCAAAAACAATTCGCGTCGATAAGACAGGTGGGTTTCTGCACCGAGGCCGGCAAAAATACCGGCAAACTCTACCGCGATATAACCACCGCCAACGACCAGTACCCGGCGCGGGAAATCCTCCATCGAAAACACCTCGTTGGAGGTGATGACATGTTCGCTACCGGGAAAATCCGGCACAAACGGCCAACCGCCTGTCGCCACCAGAATGCGCTCTGCGGTATAGCTGTCACTACCAACCGTCACCTGCTGGCGCCCCGAAAGCTTTGCCCGGCCGTCAATAATCTGCACACCGGTATTATTGAGAAGGTTGCGATAAATACCGTTAAGCCGACCGACTTCCTTCGCGTTGTTGTCGCGCAATCTTGACCAAACAAAGTTGGCACCTGACTGCCCTTCCCAACCGTAAGCCGCCGCGTCTTCAAAGGCCTCACTGTAGCTGCTGGCATATACGAATAGCTTTTTGGGCACGCAGCCCACATTGACGCAGGTCCCTCCCATATAGCGGTCTTCGGCCACCGCCACCCGCATTCCCGCCGCCGCAGCCATACGCGCTGCGCGCACACCGCCAGAGCCCGCACCGATGACAAACAAATCAAAATCAAACTCAGACAAAATTCACTCCTGTTACCGGCAGCCTGCGCACTTTGCGAAGGCTGGCACTCAAACTCAATTCCCGACCTTTCGCTGGCGACGCAACCGAAGCCGCCCACAAAATATACTGTGCCCCCACCAAAATTCCCCCAGCTACCTGCCGCAACGCGAGTGCAGACAGGGGCGTACAAACTGTGCAAATTTTCAGCCGCAGGTGTATCAATGCTCGATTACTACACCGAAAACGCATCAAGAAACGTGTACCAGTTCGTCAAATAGCACATTAGTGACAAACGGTGCTTAAAAGCCGTTGACATAAGACCGTCGTTTCGATATTCATGTGATGTTTATCACAATAACAAGCCTGATAGCGAAAACAACAGTAGGGCAGCTGAAAATGAAAACGCCAGTATTCTCAACAACACACTCCAATCAAACAACCTCCCCAGCCAAGCGCGGAAAGCTGTCGTTCAAAGCTGCAGTGATGATGAGCTTACTCGCTGTTGGCAGCACCGCTCACGCCAAGAGCCACCCGTCTTACCTTACCGACAGCTATTGCGATGGTCTGGTAGAGCAGTTCGTGGACTCCGGCATGCGTAGCCTGGGAAAATATATCAACGAGAACTTCAAACCGGAATATAAGGGTGGTATTCGCAACACCATCAACTTTCTCAACCAGCGCTCGGAATGGCTTGGCGAGTGCAACGACTACCTGAACGACACCAACCAACACTATGTATTCCACGACGAAAAGAACACCAAGGCGATCTTTGATGCAATGAACGCACTGGCCAAGGAATTACAACTGGTGCGCGAGGGTGTCGAGTACCCGGACGGGGCTGGCAACAACAACCCTCTTCCGTTTGTTAAAGGCCGCTTTGAAACACTGGCCAAACTTGTTGACCAGCACCACACCAGAATGCTGATGAAAAAGCAGTTTCAGTAAGCGCCACGAATATCGTCGCTCACCTACTGCTGCATTCGCTCGGGGTTCAACACTGCTGAAACACCACCCTGGTGTTGAACCCTAAGCCGCCACTCCCTGCGCCCAGCTCATTCCCGAAGCTGCGCTGACGGCTACTTTCTAGGACTTTTGGGCTTGTTTGCCGACACCGCATCCGCCGGATTTCCCGTAAATGGGGAACCAGCTTCAGGCCACTGCACCTGATTGCGCCCAAGAAACCGCTCCTTCAGGCTCGCAGCAATTCGCTTGGTAAGCGCCCCCAGTTTCGGGCGCTGCTTTTCAGAAAACGGAATAGGCCTGCAACTGTGCACCGCGGCGAGACCAATCCGCGCCATAAACAGGCTGGCACCCATACCCTGCCCCAGCCGCGCAGACACGGTACTCAACATACTGTCGCCGACCAGCTCCGGCCACAATTCACTCACGGCATATTCACTGGCGCCGCTATAGGCGACCAGTGCCAGAATCTTTTTAAACAGCCGCCAACGCACCACGATAGACGGGCGAACGCCATAGATTTGCGCCACATCATCAATCATCCGCATGGACTGCCGCAGCGCCACCAATACATCCAGGGTGGTAAAGGGACTGAGCCCCACCAGTGCGCCAGTGGTCGTAGCGTGGCGAACGATGCGTCGTAACGCCTCCTGGTCCAGGGCCTCGAAGAAATTCAGCTCCAGGTGGCGAAGCAACTCACTATTGTCGTAGTAATCTGGTGTTTCCGCATGTACCCGGGACAGCAAGGCACCCTGCGGTTTGCCCGCGAACAATTCTCGCAACTGCCGGTTCAGAGGCTCTACCGCGTCGGTCGCGCGACTATCGCGCACCTGCGCCGCCAGCTCCTGGGTTTTCTGCAGCTCCCGCAACGGCCGGCCGGCACGAAAATATTCCCAAACTGCACTGACCATGGTGAGCACCAGAGCGCCAATAATCACCCCTGCGAGGGCGCCAAGACTCCAGTGCATCTCGGCAGCCCAGTAGAAAAACTGGCGCAACTCCCAGAATACCGCTCCGAACGCCAGGGCCAGCGCCGCAAGTAACGCGGGCTTCCAGAGGCGTAAACGAAATACCGGCAGACGCAGCTCGGAAAACGAAATTTTGTCGGGGAGGGATTCCCCCGTCGTAATAGAGCGCGGCAGCTGATCAGACTCTTCTGCGAGAGATTCCACCCGGGTGCTGGCGCGATCCCGCGCCGGTGGCTCTTCCAGGTCCAGGTTTTCGATACGGGTCTGGCGGCGCGGACGGGTTGCACTTTCGTCCCCGGCAATCCTCGCAGAGGTTGCGGAGGTCGATGAATCATCCGGAACCTTGCCACCTTTTGATTCAGGGTCTGACTTCACACTTTATCTCCCAACAGCAAATTCAGCAGCGCATCGATACGAATGTGGGGCATATAACCCTCACGGCCGATCCCCATCGGCGGGCGCAATTGAGGCGGTAAACCACCGGAGTAGTGCTGCCATTCACCATCTTGCGGCAGGTGCGCCATGATTTCGGCATTTTCAAACCCGAGATAACTGCCGTCCATAGCGTGTCCCACGAGCATACGCCTGCCATCGCGGGCGCTTTCATTGGAACAGCGCACCGCGGCAATGGCCTCACAGTACAGCGGCAAACCGCGGTGGCGCGCACCGGAAAATACCTGTTGTAGCTGCTGCCCCAGTAACTGGCGCAGCGAGTCGTGATCTGCGGCCAGTACCTGATCGACTTTGGTCGCCGCAAAGACCAGTCGATCGATGCGCGGCCGCCACAGCTTGCGCAGTATTCCATTGCTGCCGTAACGGAATGTATCGGCAATATGTCCAAACGCCTTGCGCATATCCTCCAGAGACTCTTCTCCGGCAAACAGCGTACTGATCAAGTCCACCAGCACCAACTGGCGATCGAGGTGGCGGAAGTGGCTGTCGACAAACGGCGACACCTGCTCATCCACATACGCCTGATACCGTTGGGAGAGCACCTTGTACACGCTGTCTTCCGGCAGTGCGTTCAGTTCCGCCAACGGCTGGTGCGAAAGCGCCGGTAGCGGAAAAAATCCATATTCGTCATTGTCCAGCAGCGCCCGTCCCGGCTGCAGGTAACTCAATTTGCGCTCGCGGCGACAGTCGCGCAAAAACTGCCGATAGTCCTGCCACAGGCTATCCAGCTGACGCGGGTCCGCAGTCGCATCCGGTGCCAGGTCTCGAAGCTGCGCCAGTAATTCTGGCGCAATATCCGCTCTCGGCGCGCTGTCGAGAAGATCTCGCTGATGCCGGCACCAGGTGGCGAAATCCATCCGCAGCAGTGGCAGGTCCATCAACCACTCGCCGGGATAATCGCGAAATTCCAGAATAAGCTTTTGACGATAATTCCGTCCCAGTCTGCGCCCCTGGAGGTGGACGTGTAATTCCAGTGCCGATAGGTCACGGGTGGACTTTGGCCAGCGTGGTGGGTTGGCGGTGAGCGCGTCCAGGCATTGCGGGTACTCGAACAGCGGTAGTCCAGTATCCAGCGCCGGATACAGCTCGGCGCCCAGCAGCCGGCCGTTTAACGCAGGGGCAAACCCCGGCAACTGGGCCCTGTCGGGGTGACTCAATTGATAGATAAGACTGGTGATCAGGGTAGATTTACCTGCACCACTCAGGCCGGTAATACCGATACAGATCCGCTTGTCCAGCAGCCTCTCCGCGGCCCAGTGGGACTTATCGCGCGCTTCTTTGCGCAGCTGGCGCCACTGATCCCGCAGTTTCTGCAGGCGACCAGTTTCATGAGAAGCGCCGGTGGCTGATTCATCAATACCACTCAAGGCTGATCCCCCCAGGTTGAGGCTGTTCGAAACTGATCCCATCGAATTTGAGAAACTCTCAGCATGTTTCTGTAATTAACCAATTCCGCTCCCTGACTCCGAACAAGATTTCCCCGCCACCGGGTGAGACATACATTGAGACATACATAAAGTATTCCACCCACAGGAGATGGCGCTAAATCGCGACCATTTCAACCCTGAAGTTTACACACTGGCGCTTTTCCGGGGCCCGCCACACTTCGCCACCCCAAAAAAAAGCGCGAACCGGAAAGGTTCGCGCTTTTTTGCCGACTTATACGTCTACCGGGCTTCAATCCACCAGCGCCACATCCCCAGAACCCATAACGGAGAAGGATTCACTGGCGGGACGCTTGAGTACGATATCGCCGGATCCCATCACTGCACCTCCGGCTTTAGTGGCGCTTAGGGTACGTCCCATGAAATCCCCGGAGCCCATCACCGTGACGTTCAGATTGGCCACTTTGCCGCCAATGGCCATATCACCGGAACCCTTGATCTGTGCGGAGAAATCTTCGCCGATAAAATTCTCCATTTTGATATCGCCAGAGCCGGTGATGTTCGCTGCGCCATTCACCGCCAGCACCGTGGCCAGGAATATATCGCCAGAACCTGTCACGCCTGTGCTCAGGGACTCTGCCGCCACTTTCTCCACGCGGATCAGGCCGGAACCCGTGACTCGCAAGTCGAGCTTTTCGCTCTCCAGGGTGTCCGCATGGGCATCACCAGAGCCCGTGACACGAATGGCGCTGACCACCGGAAGGGTTACGCGAAATTCCACATCGGGCTCGGTACTCACGGTCACCACACCCAGCAGGCTTTTACTGTTGGCCTCTACCGAAAGCTCCAGAGTACCGGAATCGGCATCCACCTCCGCTTTGGCGTGGGTCAGGTCTTTTTCAACACCGTGGGCGGTCACCGAGAAAGTAGCGCCCTGCACCACCTTGAGGTCAGCGCCCCCCTTGAGGGCGATGGCCGTGAAACCATCCAGCGCAAATGACCGGCTGGCGTCCTGCGCATGGGCAACACCCGCCCCCAGTGCAAGAGCGAGCAAAAGAGATGAAAAAAACGACAGTCTGGAGAACATGATCAGAATACCTGTTTATGTTAATTGCTACTGTGACGCCAGAAGCGCGGCGTTTGGATGCAGCCACCACCGTTTTTTTAACGGATCAGCGGCCACAACTCACTCCGAGCTGTCCCGCGATCAGTCCGCACTATCCCGGTATCCCAGTGCAACCAGCGCTTCACGCAACTTGGCGGCCTCTGCCGCCAGCACCGCGGGCTCCGCGGGCTTTTGCAGGGAAAAATCCAGATCCGCAATCTCGTTGATGGGCACCAGGTGATAGTGCGTATGCGGCACCTCGATACCGGCCACCATTACCCCCACCCGCTTGGGCTGGTATACCTGCTTCTGGGCCTTGGCCACCTTGCTCGCCACGGCCATCAGGTGGGCGGAAGTGTCTGCCGGCGCATCGTCCCAGTGGTTGATCTCCTCCACCGGTACCACCAGGCAATGCCCGGGCTTGATCGGCGCTATGGTCATAAAGGCCACAACGCGCTCGTCGCGCCACACAAAATGTCCTGGCAGGTCGCCGTTCATGATCTGGGTGAAAATACTCGCCATTGGATGCCTCACATAAGAGCTGGACAAATACCCTGGCCGTCCACCGGAGGCCGCGGGTAAAGAACTGGAAACCAACTAGTCTACCAGCGGCAGCAGAATCTGTACCAGTGAAGCAACAGACGACGCCCTATAGCACCAAATTAAACGCATTCTCAACAACCCGTGGAAGACTGTGACAATTTCATGCTGATTCGTTGGCAGGGGTATGTCCTTCCCGTAATCTTGCCGCCCATATCGCGACAGGCAGCTCCAAGCCCTCGCCGAAGGCCGGTCTCACACCTCCGGACACTGCGGCGAACGTCAAGAATTGAGGCAAAACGGGCGCCGCCGCAACGCACTGATTTACCATCTCACAGGGGGATCTACCAATGCCGAGAGTTGTATCCAGCAGTACGCAAAAACTAGCGCAGATGCCGCTGGCCGATCATTCCGGCAGCGCCAGCCAGGGTATTCTGCAGCAGCTCGGCGGCCGCCAGTTTGTCGATGACACCGTCGGCGAGTTCTACCAGGCCATTGGCAAGTATCTCGCGCCCCAAGATACCGAGGACCACGGCAAGCAGCGCAATCGCCAGGCACAGTTCCTGAACCACGCACTCTCCGCACAGCCAGAACCAATTCATAGCGCTCGCGCCAGTTTCCTGGCGCGCGGCCTGAACCCGGCACTGTTCGAAGCCCTGCTGGAATACCTCGAGGCGCAGCTGCTGGAACTGGGCTTTTCCCCCTGCTTCAGCCAGCAGCTGGTAACCACCGCCAGCGACCTGTACCACAGCTGCGAAGCGCCCCTGTCTATCGCCTGTTGAGGCGCAGGGGCCCGTGCCAGCCCCCACCTCCTGTCATCCGCCCCTGAGCCACCCTTCCCCTCCCACGGCTCAGCCGCGGGTAACCCGGCCCCGCGCCTTCGGTTGCGGGCGCTGGGGTCGCCCCATACAATGCACCCTCACACAGCCTTTAATCCCCGTTTGCTTTTCCTTCTGTAAGCGGTAAGCGCTACAACTCACTCTCAAGATACAAGAGACTGCTAATGAAAATTGCTAACCACAGTGTGGTGGAGATCAACTACACCCTGAAAGACGCCGAAGGTACCGTGATTGACTCCTCCGAGGGTGGTCAACCGCTGAAGTACCTCCAGGGTGTGGGCAACATCATCCCCGGGCTGGAGAAGGAAATGCTGGACAAAAGCGCCGGTGATAAATTCAACGTCGTGATTGCCCCGGAAGAAGCTTACGGCCCGCAAAATCCAGAGCTGATCCAGACCCTGCCCAGCAGCGCCTTTGGCGGTGTCGAGAAGCTGGAGGTTGGCATGGCCTTCCGCGCCCAGAGCACCGACGGCCAGCCGATCGAAGTGGAAGTCATCGATGTCGACGGTGACCAGGTAACCATCAACGGCAACCACCCGCTGGCGGGTGTCGAGCTGCACTTTGATATCGAAGTGGTTTCCGTGCGCGAAGCGACTCCGGAAGAAGTAGACCACGGTCACGTACACTAAGTACGCAGACCGGGCGGGACGTCACCGGCGCCCCGCTCTCCCTCTCGGCCAATCCCTGCTCTGCGGCGCAATCGCCTTTTGCCTTCTCGGGCGCTTTCTCGGGAAGCAGTTCCGGACATTACCCCATGCCTCTCTCCACGCCAACCAGCACCGATTCCACCCCTCCCCTCAGCAACGAATACCAGCAACGGTTTGGTGGCATTGCCAGGCTTTACGGTGTACAGGCGCTATCAAAACTACACGCCGCCCACGTGGTCGTCATCGGTATTGGCGGGGTGGGCAGCTGGACTGCAGAGGCCCTGGCGCGCAGCGGTATCGGGAAATTGACACTCGTCGACCTGGACGATATTTGCATCACCAACACCAATCGCCAGATTCACGCACTGACGGACACTGTGGGCGATATCAAGGTATCGGTGATGGCGGATCGGTTGAAGGCGATCAATCCGGAAATTGTCGTGAACACCTGCGAAGACTTTATTGCCAGCGACAATTTTGCGGAAATTCTCTCTCCCGAACGGGAGGCCATCGATGTCGTCATCGATGCGTTTGACAATGCGCGAGTAAAAGCCGCCCTGATTGCCTACTGCAAGGCGCGCAAAATCCGTTTGATTACCGTCGGCTCTGCCGGTGGTAAAAAAAATCCCGCGGGCATTACCTGTGCGGATCTGGGGCGCACGGTCAGCGACCCCATGCTGGCGAAGGTGCGCCAGCACCTGTATCGCTTTCACAACTTCCAGAAATCCAGCAAACGGCAGTTCGGGATCGATGCCATCTATTCCGCGGAGCCGATGGTTTACCCGCAGCCGGACGGCCAGGTATGCCAGCAGAAAGGCGCCATGCAAAACGGGGTAAAACTGGACTGCAGTGGCGGCTTTGGCGCGGCTACAATGGTGACGGGCACTTTTGGATTTGTAGCTGCGTCACGGGCCATTGAGCGGATCTTGCGCTAAATCAGATCCGCCGGACAGTCGCTTCCAAACCTCAGTCCCCAGCCTCAAACCATCAATGCGAAGGCGCGCTCCAGCAACGCACGAAAGCCATTGCTGCGGGACTCGCTCAATTGCTGTGCCAAGCCCAGCTCCACAAACAACGCTTCCACTTCCGCCCTATTTTGTGCCGCGAGATTTTTCCCGTTCAGCTGCAATAACAGCAGCGCACCCAGGCCTTTGACGATCCGGCTGTCGCTGTCGAGACCAAACCAGTTTCTATCGTCCTCACAGCGGTGCACCAGCCAGGCGCTGGACTCACAACCGCGCACCAGATTGGCGTCAGTGCGGATACTGGCCTTACCGGAGATCTGCTTGCCCCAGGCCATCAGGGTGCGGTACCTGTCCTGCCAGTTCTGGCGGCTGCGCAGCAATTCCAGATCCAGCATCGAGAGGTCATCCACTACCCATTCCGACGCGCCGGGTTCCGCCAGATTTTGGACTTCCAACGCAGCCGGGATACTCGCGTCTTCGCGGTCGAGCTGCCGCACAAACTCTTCCACCGCGGCAACAAACTTGGCGACATCTTCCGCGTTATTGTACGCGGCCACCGAGGCCCGCAAGGTCGCACTGTGACCGGCGGCGCGCATCAGCGGTTGCGCGCAGTGGTGCCCAACACGCACCGCAATATCACGCCCATCCAACCACTGCATCAGATCGACTGCCGCACAGCGCGGATGGGTAAATGAGGCGATGCCGAGATTATTTTCCGCACTGCTCAGCAGGTTCACTTCAGGAATCCGCGACAAACCTGCATGTAAGTCTCGCAGCAGTTGCTGCTCATGAACGGCCATGGCCGTGCGATCCTGCGCGCTGAGAAACGCCATACAGGCGCCCAGTCCAGCGATCGCTGCCAGAGAGGAGGTTCCGGCTTCAAATTTGTGCGGAAGATCGGCGTAATGACTGGAGTAGAGATCCACATCTGCAATCATCTCGCCGCCCCCTTGCCAGGGTGGCATCTGTTGCAATAACGCCTCACGCCCGTATAAAAGCCCAATACCACTGGGGCCATAAAATTTGTGCGCTGAACAGACAAAAAAATCGCAGCCGATCGCCTGCACATCAATGCGATCGTGCGCCGCCAACTGGGCACCGTCCAATACCCACACAAGGTCCCTGGAGGCAAGCGTATTACGCACTCGTTCCAGGTCCACCCGAAAACCGAGCGCATTCGACCCCGCGGTAACCGAGACAATTTTCGTGCGCTCATTCAACACTTCCGCCATACGGTGGAACTGCGGGATTCCGCGCACGTCGGGCAGGTAGCGGATTTCCAGCCGGTAGCGCTCCGCCATCATTTGCCAGGGCACCAGATTCGCGTGGTGCTCGGCCGTCGTCAGCACAATTTCATCACCGGGCTGTAAACCAGCGCAAAGACTGTTCGCCAGCAGGTTCAAGCCTTCGGTTGCCCCCCGAGTGAATACCACTTCCCGTGCACTGAGCGCGCCAAGAAATTCCGCGGCGGCGCTTCGGGTCTGCTCGACCATCGCCGTGGCCTTGCGGGCGAGACGATGACTGGAGCGGTGCGTGTTCGCGTTACTGTGGCAATAAAAATCGGCAATCGCCTCAATGACACAGGCGGGTTTCTGTGTGGTCGCCGCGTTATCCAGATACACAAGATCACGATTTTCCGACTGACTAAACAGCGGAAATTGGGATTTGAATTTCTCTGGTGAAAATCGTTGGGGAGGGAAACTCACGGGCGATGACTCACAGGCAATAGCTTACAGACAATGGCTTACAGCAATAATGATGGAAAACAAAACTTCCGGTAACGGAAACACTGGCAACCCTCATATGCCAAACAGCGCCCGGGCATTGTTACCGGTCTGAGCGATAACCGCCGCTGAAGAAATACCGCGCAAATCTGCCAGTATGTCTGCCACTGCTGGCAGATATTCCGGACTATTGCGTTGCCCCTGGCGGCCCGCATGGGGCATATCTGGCGCATCGGATTCCAGTAGCAGGGACTCCAGCGGCATTGCCGCAAGCGCGGCTCGGGTTTTGGCTGCACGGGGATAGGTGATGGTGCCACCCACACCCAGATAAAACCCCAGTTTCCAGTATTCCTCGGCAATTTCCCGGCTGCCGCTAAAGGCATGGATCACACCACCGCAAGGCAGGTAACACTGTTTCAACTGCCGGATGATTTCATTGTGCGCGCGCACGCAATGAATAATCAGTGGCAACTTCAGCGCGGCGGCCGCCTCAATCTGGGCCTTAAATACCGGCAACTGGTCTGCCAGCGGTGTTTCAATATTGGCATCCAGACCGCACTCGCCCACCGCCACACAGCGATTGGCACCCGAGCGCTCCCGCCCTACCCGCTCAACAATGGCAGACGCCAGGCGCTCGGGGGCAATGGCCAGTTCTTTCACCCACCAGGGGTGTACACCCACTGCGCCATACCAGCCCGTCTGGGTGTTCACCAGCGCAAACAGATGTCGCCACTGGGGGATGCTGACCCCCGGGATCACCATTCCCTGCATACCCAACACCTCGCATCGCGCCCAAACCTGCTGGCGGTCAGCAGCAAAGGCTTCGAAATCGAAATGACAGTGGCTGTCGATTAACGGCATAACAGGGACGCAGTTGACGCGATGAATCCATCGAAACGGCCACAGGAAAGCACAGCGCTCTCCGAACCGGTATTTGAGGGGAATTTTAGGCCGAGTATCGCAGAATTGCGATGGGCGCCACTCGCTGACCAGCGAATGGCGATGGGGAATTGCAGCGGCGAGAGAGCAGAACTGCCTGTGTGGAAAGCGCTCCGCGCAAAGAGCACGCGGAGAACGATGGGAAACCAGCCACTGCCCGTATGACCGCGGGCAGCACACTCGATTTAGTCAGCGCATCAATTGGCCTGGTTGGCCAGCTTGCGACCCTCTTCCAGCTCGACCTGGAAGTTTTTCACCATCTGCCGCAAGAACAGCCCCGGGGCCAGTTTGTAGAGATAGGCCCCCAACAGGCTCTTATCCCGGGGAAACAATCGCTCTTTCCCTGCCGCCAAAGCCTGCACAATCTTCCCCGCCATCCAGGCCGCACTGCGCACCTGCCCGATGGTGCTCTGGGCGTGCTGCGCGCGGCCGCCATCCCCCGAAAGGGCGTTGCTATCAATGTTGGTCGCCACAAAGCTCGGGTATACCATCAATACCCTGACGCCCTGTTCGCGGACTTCTTCACGAAAGGTTTCAAAATACTGGTGCAGTGCACTTTTAGCGGCGCAGTAACCCGCCCGGCCCAATACCGGCATCCAGCCCGCCATAGAGCTGATATTGACCACGCAACCACCGGCCGCGCGCAACTGTGGCATCAGTCCTTGCGCCAGCTCCACCGGCGCGTGGTAATCCACTGCCATGACACGACGGATGACCGCATTGTCGGTCTGCGTCGACAGGCTCCGATGGGTGATGCCCGCGTTATTCACCAGCAGATCCACCCGCGGGTAAAGTACCCGCAAGCGATCGCACAGCGCAGCAATGGACTGCTCACAGGAGAGGTCAGCAAAAAAGACATCGGCATCAATATCCTGTGCCTCCAGCTCTCTCGCCCTTGCCGCCAGCGCCTCTTCATTGACGTCCACCAGGCCAAAGCGGATAGGTCCGCCACCCTGGTGCGATTTCACCAGCGCCTGCACCAGCGCCCAACCGAGTCCGCCGGCGGCACCAGTGACCACGAATACACGCACGCTATTCGCCGGGGGAGCCTGGCATTCAGATGGCACCTTCATACCTCCACTCCCACCGAATCAGCGACGGACACCGGTGGCAACTCGGCCTGCAGCGGAGTACAGCGGGTCATATCGACCTCGACACCCAGCGCTTCCCGCGCAAAAAAGGCGAATGTTTCCGCAGACGTTTTCTGCGGTATGTAGCCCAGGTCTTCCTTGAGGCTGGTGTTTAACAGTACCGGGCGATACTGCAGGAACATCACCTGCGCCGGCTGCACATTCCCAAGACGCAACTTGAAACTGATACCCAGCAATAACTTCAGCAACCACACCGGTGGCCGGAGGCGGGGCTTGCCCAGCAAGTGGGCGATTTGCGCCGGTGTCAGGGCGCCGTCGCCGGCCAGGTTGTAAATGCCCGCCGCGCTACGTACCACACCGAACTCAATCGCCCGGATGACATCCTGGTCCCAGATGAACACAAACGGTGAATTGTGGCCGCCGGGGTCGAGAATGGCCCGCCCGGAAAACAGCTCACTGATTTTACTGTTGGTCGTTGCACCGATAATGGAACAGGGCCGGAAGATCAATTGCTTCAGCTGCGGATGCTTGTGGCGGTATTCCGCCAGCATCTCCTCGACCAGGCGCTTGTGGTCGGAGTAGGCGAATTCCGGGTTGCCCCGCAACAGGTGAGTTTCCTCGAGCCAGGGGGCATTGTCGGCGTGGTAACCATAGGCGGCGCCACTGCTGGTCAGGGTCAGGTGCTCAACGCCCGCACTCACACAGGCCTCCAGCAGGTTGCGGGTTCCCTCGACATCGATGCGGTATTCACGCTCGCGGTCACGTCCCGGCGAAACGACAGACGCCAGGTGCACCACATGGGTAATACGCTCGGCGCGCATCAGCTCCGCCAGCGCAGCATCACAGATGTCCATCACAAACAGCGGAAAGGCAACTTCCCGCTGCTGTATATCCACGCCGACAACCGACATCGCTTCGCTCAGCAACGCCCCCAGCTGGCTCCCCACGTAACCGGCTGCGCCGGTAATCAATACCCGTTTATCGCTCATTACTACTGCTCTTATTATTTTGCACGCGCCCGCACTATCCGCGGCACTGCGAATGTTCGCCTACTGCGATTTGGAAACGCCTGCGGCGGGGCTGGCCAGTGGCGCAATCGATTTGCGCTGGCTGAAGTTCCAGTAGCCCGCGAGGCAGAGCCCCGACACCAGGTGCCAGACGCCCCAGAAACCGGCGATCACCAGCATTTCACCGGCGCCGGGATAGAAGGTAAACAGAATCGCCAGGGCCAACCCCGAATTCTGGATCCCCACCTCCATGGTCACGGCGCGGCGATCCCCCTGGGGCAACCCCGTGGCGCGACTGGCGAGATCTCCAATCAGGAATGCCAGGGCATTGTGCGCGATCACCAGCACCAGCACCGAACCCGCGATCTGTACCGCGGTCTGCCAGTGCTTGCTGAAAGAGAGCACTACAAACAGCAGGAACACCAGCAGTGAGGCGGTGCGGAAGTAGCGTTCACTGCCTTCGGCAAAGCGGGGAAAGCGCGCGCCAATCAACATCCCCAGCGCCATCGGCAGCGCCAGTACCAATACCACCATCAGCACCATATTTTCAGCCGGCAGGGCGATTGCCTGCAGGGCTTCACGGGTGTGGGGGTTGAGGCTGCCGTAAAGGGCGAAGTTGAAGGGTGTCATCACCACCGCGGCAAGGCTGGATATGGCGGTCATGCTCACGGATGTGGCCACATTGGCGCGGCCAATCCAGGTCATCACATTGGAAAAGGTGCCCCCGGGGCAGCAGGACACCAGAATCATGCCCAGCGCCAGGCCAGGACTGATATCCAGCGCCCAGGTGGCCAGGCAGGTGATGGCCGGCAGCAGCAGAAACTGTGCCACCAGGCCGGTGACCGGAGCCACCGGACGGCTCAGTACCCGGCGGAAATCCGCGGTGCGCAACCCCAGGGATACCCCGAACATCATAAAAGCCAGAATTGCGTTCAGGGCGATCAGGGCAGCGGGCGACATCTGGAAACTGTCCAGGGAGCTGCTGAGAGAAGCAGAGACTACAGGGTTTAAATCGTTCATGGTCCTGGCGACCTCAAGGGGCCGCGGCGGCCGGATTGGCTGAAAAACGTTCAGTATCCGCAACCGAGTAGTCTTTCAGCAAGTCCCGAGTGTGACCAGCCAGTGCCTTCAGGTAGGTATCCTTGTGCACGTAATACGCCATGCGCTCAAGCTTCAGGTATTGCATGCCACCGTCGGCACGGCTGCCGGCCTCGGCACGCTTGACCTGCTTGAGCTTGCGCGCGGATTCCGCACCCGCCGCCAATTGCTTGATGTACAGGGCCACCATTTCCGCCTGACGGTTGCGCCCTTCCCATCCGAGACCTGCAGCCTCCACCATGCCCATCAGGAAAAGATTGTCGTATTCCGGGTGGAAGACGTTCAGGTACAGGCGCGGCGCAAATTCGTCCCAGTTCAACTGGTCGCGATCAATAAACGGGTAGTGCAGCTTGTAACCGGTCGCCATCAGAATCAGGTCGTACTCACCGCTGCTGCCATCGGTGAAGGTCACCCTATGGCCGTCGACTTCCGAAATATCCTTCCGCGCCTTGATATCCCCATGACCGATATGGTGCAGGATCAGGGAGTTAATCACCGGATGGGATTCAAACATCTTGTAATCCGGCTTGGGCAGGCCGTACTGCTCCGGTGTCCCGAGCATGAACTTCGACAGGGCCGCACTGATACGCTGCTGGATAAAGCGCGGCAGCTTGACCTTGCCGCCCACAGCATCGGTTGCCTTGCCGCCGATAAACTTTGGCAGGAAGTAATAGCCCCGGCGCAAGCTGATATCCACGCTGGCCGCACGGTGTGCCGCATCGACGGCGATATCCGCACCACTGTTGCCACAGCCCACCAACAACACCCTTTTACCGTCAAAGATGGCCGGATCGCGGTAGTCGGATGAGTGCAGCAGCTCGCCGGCAAAATCACCCGGCAGTTTCGGCATATTCGGATGGTGCAAAGTCCCGTTGGCGATCAGCAAGCCACCGAAGGTGCGGGTCTGTTCCTCTCCATTACAGCGAGTGGTAATCTGCCAGTCATCTCCTGACCGCTCACAGTGCAGCACCTCGGTGCCAAACTCGTAGTGGCGGTAGAGGTCGAACTTCTGCGCGTAGGCCTGAAAGTATGCTTTCAGCTCACTGTGATGGGGGAAAAGTGCCACCTCGTCTGCCATGGGGAATTCGGCAAACTCGGTCATTTTTTTGGACGAGATCAGATGCGCGGATTCGTACATGGTGCTGGTGGGGCTGTCGATATCCCACAGGCCGCCCACGTCGCTGTGGATCTCAAAGCCCACGCAAGGGATTCCGTGCTTGCTCAGATTGCGCACACTGCACAGCCCCATGGGGCCGGCACCGATAACGGCGAAGGGTTTCATTATTCTTCTCCCAGTTCGAGTCTGCCGGTTGAGCAACAGTGACGTTAATCGCCGGCCGCGGTCAATCACACGGCGCTCCCGGATTAAAATCCCGTGACTCACTTGCCAATTCACGTTGGCGTTCAATATAACGTGACAACAGAAAGCACCGTCGTCATAATCGGGCAGTATCTGGTTAATTTCGGACAGCGATTTTGAACAAAGCCGACAGCAGAAGCGTCACTTTAAGCTATACCCGGGCAATTATAAGCGCTCTCGAGCGCCTGCAGCTCACACTCCCACCTGAGGCCAAGCAGCTCCTGACCTCCATTAACGAGGAACAGCGGGTGCCCATGCAGGTACAGGAGGAAATCTGGCTGGCGGTACAGGAGGCACACCCGGACCCCCTACTCGGCATTCGCCTCGGCCAGGCCATGCAGGGCAGCCAGATGGGACTGGTGGGTTACCTGCTGATGACCCAGAAAAACCTCGGTGCAGCCCTCGAACAATTGCTGATCTACCACCCGTTACTGGGAGAAGGTGGCCAGTTTGAAATGCGCCGCGGCAGCTTTTATGTAGAACTCTGTTACCGACCCAACTATCTGCGCTGCGCACGTTTGCGGGTGGAAACCGTGCTGTCGATCTGTCTGGCCCAGGCCCGCGCCATGACCGGCCGCGAATTCAACCCCCAGAGCGTACAGTTCGCCTACCCCACCCCCTCACTGGCGGTACAACAGCAGTACCAGCAATTATTACAGGCGCCGGTACAGTTCAACGCGGAAGCATCCGGTATCCGCCTGCGTCCGCAGGACCTGGAAATCCCCCTGGTCGCCGCCGACCGACAGGTGATGGCAAGACTGAAGCCGGAAGCCGACGCGCTCCTCAAGGCACTCACCAGCAAGAGCCTGCAGCTGCGGGTGGCGCATTTACTGCAACAGGAGCCACAGCTGAGCCGGGAACAGGTAGCAGAACAGCTGTGCATCAGCCCGCGACACCTGGGCCGCAAGCTACTGGAAGAAAACGCCAGTTTCCGCGCCATACAGGATGAGGTGCGCAGCCACTACGCCTGCCAGTGGTTGCGGGAAGGTGAGAAAACCAAC
Source organism: Microbulbifer sp. CAU 1566 (assembly GCF_023156515.1). Lineage (NCBI taxonomy): Bacteria > Pseudomonadati > Pseudomonadota > Gammaproteobacteria > Cellvibrionales > Microbulbiferaceae > Microbulbifer > Microbulbifer sp. CAU 1566. Next base: position 227,235 of record NZ_JALNMG010000003.1, read on the forward strand.
GTGGATATCGCGGCGGCGCTGGGCTATTGCGATGAAAGCGCCTTCGGCAAAGCCTTCCGGCGCTGGACCGGCCTCTCCCCCAAGGCGTTTAAAAACCGCTGAGTCAACGCATGGGGACAGGCCCGCCAAGAATCGCTGACCTAAAGTTAGATGGTAGCGCCGGGGGAACACCCGGCAAGACCTGCCCACAGGAAGATTCCATGTCCGCGCCGCCCGACGCCAAACTGTCCCAGCAGTCCAAACAGGCCCCGGGGGCACAATCGCCAATAGTACTGGGGCTGGCCCCCACAGCCAGCCTTCCCCCGAACACCCCGGCCCCAGACACCCCGGCCCCAGGCAGCCCGGCCCCAGGCAGCCCGGCACCAGCAGTGTTACTGCCGCAAATGCTCAGCCGCCACGGCATCATTTGCGGTGCCACCGGCACCGGAAAAACCGTGACCCTGCGCTATCTGGTTGAACAATTGCGTGAGCGGGGCATCGCCACCATGGTGACCGACCTCAAAGGTGACCTCAGCGGCCTCGGCGCGGCCGGCGGCGACAGCGACAAAGTGCAGCAGCGCCTGCCACTCTTTGGTCTGGACCAACACTATTACCGGGCCTTCCCTCTCAACCTCTGGGGCCACGGTGGCCTGCCCATGCGTACCACACCCAGTGAGCTGGGGCCGGAATTGATCGGGCGTATGCTGCAATTGAATGCAAACCAGCAGGGACTGATGCAGCTGCTGTTTCACATCGCCGACCAGCAGGGACTACTGCTACTCGACTGGAAAGACCTGCTCGCGCTGATCAACTACGCCGACCTGAACCGCAAAGCGCTGCTGCCGGAGTACGGCACCATCTCTCCCGCCAGCCTAGGGGCGATAAAGCGCAAGTTCCTGGCACTGCAGACCCAGGGCGCCGACCCCCTCTTCGGAGAGCCGGCCCTGGATCTCAACGACCTGATCCAAAGCGATCACATTCACCTGCTGGACGCCAGTGATATGCAGCCCGCGGTGTACAGCATTCTGCTGCTCTGGCTGCTGGCAGAGCTCTACGAAAACCTGCCGGAAACCGGCGATAGCGCACTGCGTTTGGTACTATTTTTCGACGAGGCGCATTTGCTGTTTGACGACTTGCCGAAAACACTCCGCGAAGAAGTGGAACAAATCGTCAAGCTCATCCGCTCCAAGGGCGTGGGCATTTTTTTCATCACCCAGAATCCTCTGGATATTCCCGAGGACATACTCGCCCAGCTCGGCAACCGGATACAGCACGCCCTGCGCGCCTACACCCCCAACGAACAGCGCGCAGTCAAGGCCGCCGCCAACAGCTTTCGCACCAACCCGCATATGGATACCGCGAAAGTCATCGGTGAGTTAGGCGTCGGTGAAGCGCTGGTATCCTGCCTGGACGACAACGGCGTGCCGTCACCGGTAGCGCGAGTGCTAATCCACCCACCGGCCAGCCGGCTGTCACCGCTCAACGAGCGAGAGCGGGCCGCGTTGCTGAAAGCCTCACCACTGAAACCGAAATATGCCCAGAAGCTGGATCGGGAATCGGCCTATGAACAGTTGCAGCAACGCCGCGCACAGCTGGAACAGACCGAAAAATCCGTAGCGATGGAAAGCCGCCCCGCCAAGAAAGTGGCGACGTCAACAAGTGCACTGGAAAAATCGTTTAACCAGATGGCCACCAGCTTCGGGCGTCAAGTGGGTCGAGAACTGATGCGGGGATTGATGGGCGCCCTCACAGGGCGCAAACGCTAGCCATTGTGACGAAAAAACTGCGTTAAATACGGCACCGCCGGGGGCCGGGACGCCAGTAGCTGGGCGGAGACGCATTGCGTGCGCCGCCAGCCCAGACAGCAGAGATGAGCGCCCAGAACAGGGCTTCTTCACAATCGCGTGTGTTAGCGGGCTACTGTAGCCTGCTCTTGCGTGCGGGCCTGTTGCAGTGCTGCCAGGTCCTGCAACCACAGAATATCGGCGACCGCCACGCGCTGGCCGGTAACACGGGCCAGGGCGCTGGTGACCTGATCCAGTTTCTGCGCATCGGACTCGTTTGCGTCAAAGCCCTGCTCACCGGTTACCGCCTCCAGGGGCAGCTCAATCCAGGCCTGGCCGTTCTGGTCGATCACCGGTTTGCCGTCTTCTTTCGGTGCATCCGCCGCGGTCAGGTGGCGATCAATGGCTGAGCTACCACCGGCAGGCAGGTAAATGGTGCCGTTGGTAAAGTCCACCGCAAAGGCCACTACACCGGGCAGAATACCAAACAACAGGCCGGCACCGTCCAGAATCACCACCACCGGATCCACCCGGCCACCAGACTGCCCTTTGCGCTCGGGGTAGAGGAAATAGCCACAGGCCGTCAGGTTCAGCAGCAGGGTCAACAGGCAGGAAGCGGCAATACCGCGCTTGATGGATGATTTCATGATTTTTATTCCTTAGGTATTCCGATAGATGGCGGCAAGAATACCCGATTTGTCATCAGCGCCGAAAGTGGCGCCAATTGTATCTTTGTGCACCAGGTCGCAGGCTTTGCCGAACATCGCCGGTATTCTCACTGTGATCTGGCAAAGCGGCCCCCGGCCAGCCATAACCTCCGCGCAATCCCGGGTGATTTTCATCCAGCGCTGCGCAAAAGGAAATCAAGTTGGGGCCCAACGGAGAAACGATCATGCCTTTATTCCTGCGCTTCAGTGCCCTGGTTCTTATTTTGGGCCAAGCCTTGCTGATAACCTCCTGCGCCGCTCCCGGCCAGACGCGAGACGAACAGCGCCAACATATTCAACAGACCGAACGCCAGGTGCTTGACGAGCTCTACCGCCTTAAGCCAGACCTGCGCAGCGATCTCGCCCGCGCTCCGGGGTATGCCGTATTCAGCAACGTCAACGTCAACCTGTTGTTTGCCAGCGCTTCCACTGGCTACGGGGTCGCAGTCGGCAAGTCCGGTGAACGCACCTATATGAAAATGGGTGAAGTGGGTGTCGGCCTCGGGCTCGGGGTGAAGGACTTCCGCGCTCTGTTTGTTTTCGATTCTCCCGAAGTAATGAACCGGTTTGTGGAACACGGCTGGTCTTTCGGCGGCCATGCGGATGCCGCCGCCAAGGCACAGGACAAAGGCGTCGCCGTTGGCGGTGAGGTAGTGGCAGATGGCATGCGTGTCTACCAGTTGACAGAAAGCGGGATCGCACTGCAGGCCACCCTCAAAGGTACCAAGTACTGGAAAGACGGCGAGCTGAACTTTGATTGAACCGCTGAGTGCACGGCGGACTGAACCGCGAATTCAGCCACCACCAATCGCACCCAGGCACGCAATGGCACTACCTGTATAAACTGTCTAAAAGGTAAACGTTTTTGCGCCAAGTTTCCGTTTTGGACTCGGCCTCTGCAAATGCCTGCCTAAACTTTAAACAGCACCTGCTGAGGAATGTCAGGGAGCAGTAAAACGTTTCTGTTGGTGCAGTAGTGGTAAGCACCGCGCAGCGACCGGGGCAGTGAGAAGTCGTCATTGGTCAGACGCCAGAAATTTTAGGGAGCAGTAGTCTCAGCAGGTGCCGCCATGGAATGGCAGAGGCGCGGCGTTCGCAAGAGCGTCGCGCCTTTTTAATTTCCGACAGGTTATTTCCTGTTTTTTCTGGCTGTCACCCTGCCGGATAAACACACCGGTAAATACAGCGCCACCAATCTTCTCGCAACCCACAGCGTCAAAATTTTGTTCTCATAAAATCGCAACCAGCAGTGATTTCCTTCAAGCTGTCGTGGACTATCCTGTTTTTTTGACTCGAAGCTGTATCCTAAAGCCAGAACAAACGTCACTGTTTTCAACGTTAACCACTTTCTCAACCACTTCCGCCCAAGATTACTGTGGAGCTCACGCATGCACATCAGCAGCGCCTTTGACAGCGGCAACATCAAAGTCATCAATAAAAACAGCAGCCCAATCGAACTGGCCATCCGAATCGACAACCAGTCGGACTTTTACCAGTGGTTCCACTTTCGCCTCGAAGGTGAAGTAGGCAAATCCTATCCGCTGCGAATTGCCAACGCTGGCAAAGCCGCCTATCCGGAAGGCTGGGAAAACTATCGGGTTTGCGCTTCCTACGACCGCCACAATTGGTTCCGCATCGATGCCGAATATGACGGCAAGGTGCTCGATTTTACCGTTGAGCTGGATCAGCCGAGCATCTACCTCGCGTACTTTGCGCCCTACTCCTGGGAGCGCCACCTGGACCTGCTGGCCTGGGCCCAATCCGACGAGCGGGTAGCGGTTGAGACCCTGGGGCAGACCCTGGACGGGCGCGATATGACCCTACTCACCATCGGCAACCCGAAAATGGCCAAGCGCAAGGTGTGGATGATTGCCCGCCAGCACCCCGGGGAATCCATGGCGGAGTGGTTTGTTGAAGGCTTCCTGGAAACCCTGCTGGAAGAATCCAACCCCAACGCGCTCAGCCTGTTGCAAGACACGGTGTTTTACGTAGTGCCGAACATGAACCCCGACGGCAGTGTACGAGGCCACCTGCGCACCAACGCCGCTGGCGCCAACCTGAACCGGGAGTGGCAATCGCCCAGCATGGAACGCAGCCCGGAGGTCTACCTGGTACGGGAACGCATGCTCGCCACCGGCGGCGATATGTTCCTCGATATTCACGGCGACGAAGCCCTGCCCTTCAATTTTGTCGCCGCCTGTGAAGGCATTCCCGGCTACGACGAGAAACATGCCGCACTGGAAAATACCTTCAAGCAGGCGTTTGAAAAAGTCAGCCCGGACTTCCAGACCGAGCACGGCTACCCGCTGGACAAACCCGGCGAAGCCAACATGACGGTGGGAACCAACTGGTGTGGCCATCAGTTCCGCACCCTGGCCCTCACACTCGAAATGCCATTCAAGGATAACGACCAGCTGCCAGACCCGGTTGAAGGGTGGTCACCGGCACGCTGCCGCCAGCTTGCGCGGGACATGCTGTTCCCGATCCGTGAAACCCTCAGCGTGATGAATAAGGCGGAATAACGCACACAGCGCTGACGCACTGAACTCAACCAACACATATAAAACCAACAAAAGGAAACCCCATGCACCTGCCAACCCATTGGCGAAGACTGGCGCTACCGCTGGCCTTTTCCGGACTGGCCGCCATCAGCGGCTGTAGTAAAGACAGCAACACCCAGGCTCCTGCCACTGCCACTCCGGTGGAGCAGACCAGTGAACGAGAAGCGCCGGTGGCAAAAGACATGCCGACCGCCGAGGTGATCAACAAGCCCACCCTGAGCGACGCGGAACAAACCGAAGTGGCAGAGATGGCGAAAGATCTGCACAGCCACATCGCGGTACTGGCCTCCGACAAATTCCAGGGCCGCGCCCCCGCCACCGAGGGTGAGGAACTGACGGTCAATTACCTGGCCGACGAATTCAAGAAACTCGGCCTGCAGCCAGGTGCGACCGACGATCAGGGCCAGCCCAGCTGGTTCCAGCAGGTGCCGGTGGTCGAGATGCAGATCGAAAGCACCCCGCTGGAGATCAAGGGCGAGAACTTCGACAAATCCCTGCAGCCGCTGACCGACATGGTGGCGTTTACCCAGCGCCAGATCCCCGAGAGCCAGCTGAAAGACAGCCCTCTGGTTTTTGTGGGTTACGGTATTGTCGCCCCTGAAAACGACTGGAACGATTACGCGGGCCTGAACATGCAAGGCAAGACCGCGGTTATCCTGGTGAACGATCCCGGTTACGCCACTCAGGACAAGAACCTATTCAATGGCAACGCCATGACCTACTACGGCCGCTGGAGCTACAAGTTTGAAGAAGCTGCGCGCCAGGGTGCGGAAGGCGCCATCATCATCCACGAAACCGGCGCTGCTGGTTATCCCTGGGAAGTGGTCAGTGGCAGCTGGTCCGGCGCCCAGATCAGCCTCGCGGCGGACGACAAGAATGCCGACCGGGTTGCGGTTGAGTCCTGGATTACCGGCGATGCCGCCAAGGCACTGTTTTCCGCCGCTGGCCTGGACCTGACCCAGGAAATGAATGCCGCCAAGCAGAAAGGCTTCCAACCCAAGCCGCTTAACCTGACAGCCAGCATTGACCTGAAAAGCAAGGTGCGCACCTCCAACTCCCGCAATGTGGTGGCCAAGGTGCCCGGCAGCAAACATCCTGACGAAGCCGTGATCTACACCGCGCACTGGGATCACCTCGGTGTAAACGATAACGCCGAAGGCCAGGACCACGTGTTTAACGGCGCCGTCGATAACGCCACCGGCACTGCCGGCCTGTTGGCCATGGCACGCCAGGTCGCCAAGCTGCCCCAGGCCCCCGAGCGCTCCATGGTGTTTGTGGCGGTAACCGCCGAAGAATCCGGTCTGCTGGGTTCCAAATACTACGCGGAAAAACCGGTAGTCCCTCTGGAGAAAACCGTAGCCGGTATCAACTTCGATGCCATGGGCGTGCTCGGCCCCATGCGCGATGTGATTGTGGTGGGCTACGGCAACAGTGAGCTCGAGAAAATGCTGGAAGCCGCTGCGGCCAAACAGGGACGTTACCTGGCACCGGAAGACCACCCGGAGCGCGGTTACTTCTACCGCTCAGATCACTTCAGCCTGGCCAAGAAAGGCGTGCCCATGCTGTATTTTGACTCCGGCACCGACAGCTTCGAACACGGCCGCGAGTGGGCACAAAAGAAAGGTGAGGAATATACCGCCCACGCCTATCACAAGCCCGGTGACGAGTATGACCCCCAGTGGAACCTGGAGGGAGCCGCGCTGGACCTGGCCCTGGGCCTGGATCTCGGCCTGGCGCTCGCCAACAGCCGCGACTGGCCTAACTGGTACCAGGGTAACGAGTTCCGCGCGATTCGCGACAAAAGCGCAGACACTCGCAAGTGACTCTCTAGTAACTTACTAGTAATCCCCTACCCGTTCACAAAAAAGCCCGGTATTTCCGGGCTTTTTTGTGTATTCCAGACAGACTACCTACTTCGCCGGCTCCCGCCGTTCTTTTTTCGCCACCAGCCAATAGGTCACCCCCAGAGACAGGGTGACGACGCCGATGCCGAGAATGTACATGACGTCGAGATCATCCAGGTCCATCACAATCACTTTCCGCGCAATTGCCATCAGTGCCGTAGCCAGCACCAACTGCACCGGTATGACATTGGTCCCCAGGTACAGCCGAATATTCACGAAAATCTCGATCGCAATCAGTACCAGCATAAAGGCACCGAACACATCAAAGAGGTCATTGTGATCCAGCAAGAAAACCGGTGGCGTGGATAAGCGCTGGTACATCACCAACACCACATCCGCTACGGCCCACAAGATGACCAGCGCCATCAGGATTGCCAGCACTCGCACCGAACTTCTGATTGCCACATGCAGAATGCGGACCAGAGGATCCTCGTGCTCCTTTGGCAGCTCGTCGTGTATCAGCTCATGGGGATTGCGTTTTTCGTCCATATCGCGCCTCTGATTAACTCAGTTACTTATAGCGCAATCAGAGCCCTTGCGAGCAGGCACAAAAAAGCCCGCTAGTAGCGGGCTTTTTCTTATCAGGCCGGTGTGGCCTCGACTTTCTTCAGTTCCTCGTCGCGCAATTCGCGGCGGAGAATTTTGCCAACGTTGGTTTTTGGCAGATCCTCGCGGAATTCGATATTTTTAGGCACCTTGTACGCCGTCATATTCTCGCGACAGTAGCTCACCACTTCTTCCGCGGTGAGAGAGTCGTCGGCTTTCACCACAAACAGCTTCACGGTCTCGCCACTACGTTCATCGGGAATGCCGACAGCCGCAGCCTCGGTTACTTTCGGGTGGGCGCTGACGATGTCTTCGATTTCGTTCGGGTAAACATTGAAGCCGGAAACGATAATCATGTCTTTCTTACGATCGACAATTTTGATGTAACCGTCATCCTGGATCACTGCCATATCACCGGTTTTCAGCCAACCTTCGGAATCGATGGTATCGGCAGTGGCTTCCGGGCGCTCCCAGTAACCTTTCATTACCTGCGGGCCGCGAACACACAGCTCACCCGGGGTATTGTTCGGCAAGTCGTTGCCATTCTCATCGGTCACCTTGACCTCGGTACCGGGTACCGCAATACCGACGGTGCCAAGCTGTACTGCATCGGCAGGGTTGAAAGAGACAACCGGGGAGGTTTCCGTCATGCCGTAACCTTCGGTCACGACGCAGCCGGTCATCTGCTCCCACTTTTCAGCCGTTGCACGAGTCAACGCCATGCCGCCGGAACAGGTAGTGTGCAGTTTGCTGAAATCGAGATCGGCAAAACCCGGCGTGCGCATCAGGCCGTTAAACAGAGTGTTAAGCCCCACAAAACCGGTGAAGCGCTTGCCCTTCAGGGATTTCACGAAACCCGGCATATCCCGCGGATTGGGAATCAGCAGCGAGTGGTTACCGGTGGTGAGCAAACACATGCAGTGAATGGTAAAGGCGTAAATATGGTAGAGCGGCAGAGGCGAAATATAGTACTCCTCGCCTTCCTTCATGGAATCACCCAGCGCTTCACGCACCTGCTCCATGTTCGCGACCAGATTGCGGTTGGTCAGCATTGCACCTTTGGCGACGCCGGTTGTACCACCGGTGTACTGGAGTACCGCGATATCTTCCGGTGAACGCTGTACATCCTGGTGCGATTTGGCAGCGCCCGCAGACAAGGCCTCGCGGAAATCAACGCGATTGGCGAAGCTGAATTCCGGCACCATTTTCTTGATGTATTTGGCAACGCTGTTAATCAGCAGGCGTTTGACCGGCGGGTGTAAATCGGCAATTTCAGAAACAATAACCTGCTCTACGCTGGTCTCGGGAATGACAGCCGATGCGGTATCCGCAATGTTCGCCAGCACCACCAGCGCCTTGGCGCCGGAGTCATTCAGCTGGTGCTTGAGCTCCCGCTGTGTGTACAGCGGATTGGTGTTGACGACTGTCAGACCTGCGCGCAGCGCACCGAAGACGACAACCGGGTACTGCAGCACATTTGGCAATTGCACCGCGATGCGGTCACCGGGCTTCAGATTGGTATTGTTCTGGAGATAGGAGGCGAAGTTGGCGCTGAGTCGGTCGATATCACCAAGGCTCAGAGTATGCCCCAGGCAGGTAAATGCCGGCCGGTCTGCGTATTTGGCCGTGGCACTGGTAAACACGTCGAGAATACTGCGATCGATGTCCAACTTATTTCTCCCAATCTGTTGTTTTTGTGGTGATGTCCGCCAGCGCGACCAACACCTGATACCCGGGATTATCGTTCAAGTTACAGACCGAAGATACGCTTCCAGCGCCAGAAGCACGGATGTACGGGTTAAGCGCGCCAGACAAACCTGAATTCCAGGTAGCACAGCGCTGCACACCAATCACCTTCAAGCAGGCGCTAGCAGCACGCAGGACTAACCCGCGTCACATCTTCATGTCCGTATATAGTTGAAATCCCCTGGCTCAGGCATTGCGGACAGACAATTATTGTAAGTTTTGTTAGTTATCCGATGAATAGTAGCGAATTAGGCAAATAACCCGCCTGAATTTTAGTAGCCAATTCCGATCCCCAGCTCCGCAGGTCATTGGACCATTGATCCGGTAGCGCTTCTATTCTGCCGGAGGTAATCGGCTTGTCATTTCGAAGCCGTGAATTTTGAAAGCGTCAATTTTGGAAAGCTTCAATTTTGAAAGTTTCAATGGGCGGCAAAGAGGTCCGCCAGCGCCGCTGCCAACTCCCGGTTACCTGTGTAGCGAATATCTCCGAGGAGGAACGCGTGCCTCGCGCTCAATTCGCCATCGATAATGTCGTTCAAGGTTTTGTACGACATCTCCAGTTCCAGGTCAGGCGCTTCAGTGAGCCCCATCGCCTGCACTGCCTCAACGGCCGCTGCGGTGTCGCAAGAAGCGACTGAGCCGCCGGTGCGCGGGCTTACCTGCAGGTAAAAATCGCTGCCATCCGGCAATCGAAACTGTACCCGAGTGGTACTGGGCAAACAAGTTAGCCGCTGCAGCCGATCAAGGATTTGCGCCGGTAGTTGCATCGGAGCTCCGCTGTTGCTTAGAGCCGGATTCCACCGCCGTTGGTGGACTCCAGATTCAAAAACACCGCCACTATTGCCAGTGGCGGTGTTTTGCTGACATCAAGTTCAGAATACGAAGTGTTCCGCATCCAGACTCATGAGGTTGTCGGCGCCGCTCAGCATGGTGCTGGCGTGTGTTGCGGTACGCGGCAGAATGCGGTCGAAGTAGAAACGCGCGGTCGCAATTTTGGCGCGGTAGAAGTCTTCTTCACTGGTTCCCGCTGCAAGTTGCTCGTTGGCCACTTTGGCAGCCAGCGCCCACAGGTATGCCTGAACGGCGTAACCGGAATACATCAGGTAATCCACGGAAGCCGCGCCGACTTCGTCGGGGTTTTCCATGGCTTTCACACCGACGTTCATGGTCAGCTCGCCCCACTGCTTGTTGATTTCCTGCAGCTTGCTAACGAAAGGCGCCAGTGCTTCATTGTCCACTTCCGCCTGGCAGAACTTGTGCACGGTTTTGGTGAACTTGCGCAGCAGTTCGCCCTGGCTCATCAGTACTTTACGGCCCAGCAGATCCAGCGCCTGAATACCGGTGGTACCTTCGTAGATGGTGGAGATACGGGCGTCGCGCACGTTCTGTTCCATGCCCCACTCGGCGATGTAACCGTGACCACCAAAACACTGCATGCCCAGGTTGGCAGATTCATAACCGGTTTCGGTCAGGAAGGCCTTGGCGATCGGCGTCAAGAACGCCAGCAGGTCGTCGGCGTCTTTACGCTCTTCGTCAGAACCTACCTGGGTGCGATCCACTTGCTGTGCACACAGCATCACCAGCATACGACCACCTTCGGCAAATGCCTTCTGGGTCAGCAGCATACGGCGCACATCCGGGTGCACGATGATCGGATCGGCCGCGCCTTCCGGATTTTTGGGGCCGCTCAGGGAGCGCATCTGCAGGCGGTCTTTGGCATAGGCCAGGGACTTCTGGAAGCCCGCTTCCGCGTGTGCCACACCCTGCAGCGCCGTACCCAAACGCGCGGTGTTCATAAAGGTGAACATGCAGTTCAGCCCTTTGTTCGGCGGGCCGATCAGGTAACCCTTGGCGCCGTCGAAATTCAGCACCGCGGTGGCGTTGCCGTGGATACCCATTTTGTGTTCCAGAGAGCCACAGCTCACACCGTTGCGCTCACCCACGGAGCCATCCGCAGTGGGCAGGAACTTGGGTACGATAAACAGGGAGATGCCCTTGGTGCCCGCGGGGGCATCCGGCAGGCGAGCGAGAACGATATGGACGATATTTTCCGCCATGTCGTGTTCACCGGCGGAAATGAAAATTTTGGTACCGGAGATGGCGTAAGACCCGTCATCATTGGGCTCAGCCTTGGTGCGCAGGATACCCAGGTCGGTACCACAGTGCGGCTCGGTCAGGCACATGGTGCCGGTCCAGCTACCCTCGACCAGCTTGGTCAGGTAGGTGTGTTTTTGCTCGTCAGTACCGTGGGCTTCCAGGGTGTTCATGGCGCCATGGGACAGGCCAGGGTACATGCCCCAGGACCAGTTGGCGGTGCCCACCATCTCACTCAGAATGGTACCGAGAGACGGCGGCAGACCCTGGCCACCGTGATCCACATTGTGCGCCAGAGACGGCCAGCCAGCTTCCACGAACTGCTGATAGGCTTCCTTGAAGCCTTCCGGAGTGGTGACCTCACCGTCATTCCAGGTACAGCCCTGCTGATCACCGATCTGATTCAGGGGGGCAAGTACGTTCTCACAGAACTTGGCGCCCTCTTCCAGAATAGCGTCCACTACGTCCGGACTGGCATCTTCATAGCCCAGAGTCGCGTAGTGCTGATCCCAACCCAACATTTCGCGCATGGCAAAGCGCATGTCGCGCAGCGGAATTTTGATCTCGCTCATTCTGTGTACCCTCTTTCGCAATTTGTACTTTGTGGATCGGGTTTGTTATGCCCGAGAGTCTCAGCCAGGGGGCAACAGCTGCCACGCAAACCTGTGACTCAACTTTTGGTTTTATTCATATTAGTTCCAATTCCCCAATAGCCACTATGGCGAAAAGTGCCCAAAGCACTAACAAAATCCGGCGGCGCCGGATAGAAATTGGCAACAGAACGAATTCAAAAACGAATATAAGGACAGGGTCACACGAGACAGAAAAATCGGACGCTGGCTGACTGATGATTCAGCCAAATGGGCATGACCAGCTGGACATAAAAATGCGGTGCGACGCGAGAGGCAATGGGCCCCGCCGCACCAGATGTATGTATTTTGATATACGTTTGGGAAGCGCTAGAGACCGACTGAAGTGGAACGCGGGCTCTTGCGGTATTCACCCGGCGTGACCCCGGTCCACTTTTTAAAAGCGCGGAAAAACGCGCTGGCCTCATCAAACCCTAACATCTCTGCAATCTGCGTATTGGAGAGGTCGGGGCAGCTCAGGTAGTGAAACGCCGCTTCCATCCGGCACTCGTCTTTAAGCTTCTGGTAAGAAGTATTTTCCTGCTGTAATTTTCGGCGCAGGGTTGTCACCGACATATTCAAGCGCTCGGCAACCGCCTCTGCGGCGGGCATGGACTCGCTCACATCCCGGTTCAGAATGGTTTTCACCTTGGTCTTGATGCTGTTGGCATTTCCGTCACTGATTACCAGGTGGTAAGGCGCAGTGCGGATAAAATCTTCCACTGTCTGGGGGCTCTGGACGATCGGATAATCCAGGTAGCGCCCCTCGTACTCCAGCGCATTGGCCGGTTGATCGAACAGCAACTCTCCGGCCTCACTTTGTGCCAGAGCCGCAAACTCTTCCGGGCAGGGAAACGAAAAATGCAGTTTGGCCAGGGGGATTTCCCGCCCAACCAGCCAGCAATAGAAACGATGCCACACCGCCAGGGTCGTGCGAATCACTCCCGGAGTAGTCTCTGCAATAAGCTGTTCGAACTCGCCCGGTGCCAGAGAGCTGATACCCTGGATCACCACCTTGTCGCGTTCGCCCTGCGGCTGCAGAATCGGCTTGACCCTGAATCCGCGACAGATTTCCATAAACTCTGCGCTGAGGGTGATGGCCTGACGGACCGTTGCGCAGTTGACCACCGTCAGGCACAGCAGGCGAAACGACCCGGAACGCACCCGCCCGCCACTGAGCATGCCGAACCACTCGTCCTGGGATAGCCACATTACCCGCTGGTAGAGTCGCCCGTATTTGACCGCAGAAAACGCCGCAGTATCTTCAAGGTCCTGCTCTGAAATATCCACCGATGCCAGCAGTTCGCCGCGGTCGCAGCCGTGCTGGGCGGCCTCGTCCAGCAAGCGCTGAACATAGGCAATGGGGATGCGGATATCATCGTTGTCGTGGTCCATTACAACTCTTTTACTTATCTTTGCGATTGCGCAGCCAATTGATCAATGCACCGAATCCAAATGCAACAGCGACAATCACTGCCAGAAACACCAGCATCAACACCAGATAACTGAGTACATCTGCGACCGGCAGATCCCAGCTCCAGATCGCCGCCGCAATAAAAGCGACGCAGGCAAGCACACTGGTGACGAATGAACGACGGCGTTTTATGGCCATAACTACAACACTTTTGCTAACGAATGGACGGCTGGTCGACGATTTACGGCAACACTACCCTTAATACTATAGAAATCGGTGGGCGCTCACGGTATCCGGCCCAGATGGCGCCGAATCGTGCAGCATAGGCCCACCGCTGTCAACGAACCCCCTGTTCGGGAAACGGGCGCGGGCCGCAAGGGAGATGAGTCTTATGGGTGAACGTAAACATATGCTGCGAAGGGAAGACAGGAGCACGTTGCGCAAACTGGCAATGTGGGTGGAGTGCATGATGCTGATTGCGGGCTCGGTCCTGCTGGGCATTCTATTACTGAGCTAATCCCGCTTCCGCCGTACCGGTGCACATCCTGCGTCCCCTTATACCCCGCATCCCCTTATACCCCGCATTCCCTTACACCCTGCGCACCTTCACTCCTTGCCCTGAATACCGCCGCGGCTCAACTGTACCGGATCCAGCAGCTGCTCCAGCTCCTGCAGCGAAAGATCGGTCAGCTCGACCGCCACCTCCAGTACCGGCCGGCCACTGGCATAAGCCGTTTTGGCAATTTCTGCGGCCTTGCTGTAACCGATGACAGGGTTGAGTGCGGTAACCAGAATCGGGTTGCGCCCCAACATTTCGCGCATGCGCGCCTCGTTTACGGTAAATCCGGTGATGGCCTTGTCGGCGAGATTACGTGCCGCAGCTGCCAGAATCTGGATACTTTCCAACAGGCTGAATGCAATCACCGGCAACATGACATTGAGCTGAAAATTACCACTCTGCCCAGCCACGCTAATCGTGGTGTCATTTCCCATCACCTTGGCCGCCACCATGGCAACGGATTCCGCGATTACCGGGTTGACCTTGCCCGGCATAATACTGCTACCGGGCTGCAATGCGGGCAGCGCTATCTCTCCGAACCCCGCCAGGGGTCCGCTGTTCATCCAGCGCAGGTCGTTGGCAATTTTCATCAGCGCCACCGCTAACGTTTTCAACTGCCCGGAAACCTCGACCGCGGTGTCCTGGCTGGCGATCGCCGTAAACAGGTTATCCGCCGGGCGCAGGGAAACCCCGCAGTTATTGCTTAGCTTGCGCGCGAACAGGGATGCAAATTCACCCTCGGCATTGAGCCCCGTGCCTACCGCTGTCCCGCCCTGGGCCAGCTGCGACAGGCGTGGCAAGCAGTCTTCAATACGCTCACTGCAGTGTTCGATCTGCACTGCCCAGGCCAACAATTCCTGCTCCAGAGTAATGGGTACCGCGTCCATCAAGTGGGTGCGCCCGGTCTTGACCACGCCGGATACCGCAGCCGCCTTCTCGCGAATCACCAGGATCAAATGTGCCAGTGCCGGCAGCAACCGGTTCTGTATACCCAATTGGGCGGAAAGGTGGATGGCCGTGGGGATCACATCGTTACTGCTCTGGCACATGTTGACGTGATCGTTGGCACTGATCGCGAGCCCCCCCTGCTCTGCCGCCAGGTGCGCCAGCACCTCGTTCACATTCATATTGGTGCTGGTGCCGGAGCCGGTCTGGAATACATCCACCGGAAACTGTGTGCGGTAGTCCTGCCCGGTCAGCTGATCGCAGGCAGCCACAATGGCCTGCGACCGCTCGGCGTCGAGCAGCCCCAGACAGTGGTTGGTCTCGGCTGCTGCCTTTTTGATCGCAACCACCGCGCGCAAAAAACTTTCGGGCAGGATGTAATTACTTACAGGGAAATTTTCGACCGCACGCTGCGTCTGGGCACCATAGAAAGCGCTGACGGGCACCTGAACTTCACCCAGGCTGTCTTTTTCGGTACGAAAGCTTTCTGCCGCTGAGGGAGGATGGCTATCCGAGGGCGTCCCGGGCGATTTTTCAGGCATAGGCAAATCCTGTCGGTCAACAGACGGGGTGGGGAATTGCTATCAGCGCAAGGGTAACGTGTGCCAGGTGGAATTGGCAGGGGAGCCGGTTGAACGACAACTCAGATACTGACGCGCCCTTCCTGGGTCCACTCACAGCGCACCTGCATATCGCCGCAGCCGGGCTCGTGATAGAGACCGGCAGCTTCCCAGTTGAAAGAATGCGTCCCGGAGAGTTCGGTCTCCAGGTGTACGGTGGCAGACACCCAGTACATGCTGCGCAGCAGCTCTTCGAATTTTTCGATCCAGTGATTCCATTCATATTCCACGGCGCGATAGGAAGCACCGAAATGGATCACATCGGTCTGGTACTGGGATTGCTTCACCTTAATGGTGGGAATGGAGAACATGTCGCGGCACAAAAAGGGCCACTCGTCGGCACTCGGCAGGGCGAGAACAGCTTCGCGATTAACCCGGCGGCGGTCGCTGCCGCCGGTGAGGCTGTTACTGTCTTTGATACAGCCGTAAACAATGGATTCCTGATCGCCCTGAATCACTCTGCGCTAACCCCTACGCTAATCCCGCAGCACCATGAGTGCTGTCAGCGGGCCAATTCGAAAATTATTCCGCCAACTGTAACGGCGCGACCGGGAGAATTCTACTGCCAGATGCCGCCAAATTTTCGACCCGATCGCATTTCAGACAGAGCGATTAAATTTCGACACCCTGCTCGCGCAGCATCGCAATTAACCCCTCTTCATCCAGCACCGGCAAATCCAGATCCCGCGCCTTGTTCAATTTTGAACCAGCGCCTGGCCCCGCCACCACCGTATGGGTATTGGCAGAAACACTGCCTGCCACCTTCGCCCCGAGCCGCTGTAAGTAATCCTTGGCCTCGCTGCGCGAGAGGGTCTCCAGCTTACCGGTCAGTACCCAGGTCTGGCCCGCCAGTGGCTGCGAGCCCGCCTCCTGCACCTCTGCCTCCCAGTGCACACCGGCCTGTTTGAGCGCCTCAATTTCTTCCAGGTTGTGCGGCTGCTCGAAAAACTCCGCGACATAGTGGGCAACCACCGGGCCCACATCGTCCACCTGCTGCAGCGCCTCGACGTCTGCCTGCATCAACTGCTCAAGGTCTCCGAAGTGCTGCGCCAGATTGCGCGCAGTGGCCTCCCCCACTTCACGAATTCCAAGTGCATACAGGAATTTGGGCAGGGTGGTGGCTTTGCTTTTCTCGAGCGCATCCAGAAGATTCTGTGCCGATTTTTCGCCCATCCGCTCCAACGCCACCAGCGGCGCCAATGACAGGTGATAGAGCCCGGACACGGAATTGAGCAATCCCTCATCCACCAGTTGCTCGACAATCTTGTCGCCAAGGCCATCGATGTCCATGGCCTTGCGGGAGGCAAAATGCTTGATCGCCTGCTTGCGCTGGGCGCTGCAAATCAGCCCGCCACTACAGCGGGCCACCGCCTCACCCGGTGTAGCTTCGACCGGCGAATCACACACCGGGCAGTGGTCGGGAAACACAATTTCCCGCGCATCCGCCGGGCGGCGGCTCTCCACCACCGAAACCACCTGTGGAATTACGTCACCGGCGCGGCGAATGATCACCGTGTCGCCAACCCGCACGCCCAGACGCTCGATTTCATCCCGGTTGTGCAGGGTGGCGTTGGATACGGTCACACCGCCCACAAATACAGGCTGCAACCGCGCGACCGGCGTTACTGCACCGGTGCGCCCCACCTGGAACTCCACATCCAGCAACTGGGTCATTTCTTCCTGAGCGGGAAACTTGTACGCGGTTGCCCAGCGCGGCGCGCGGGCAACAAACCCGAGACGTTTCTGCAGCGGTATGCTGTTAACCTTGAAAACAATACCGTCAATGTCGTAGGGCAACTGTGCGCGCTTGTCGCCCAGCCTGCGGTAGTATTCGATACAGCCTTGAATATCCTCGGCCACCGCCATTTCGCTGTTAATCCGAAAGCCCCAGCGATTTAATTGTTCGAGAATATCCGAGTGGCGCTCGGGCAGGTCACCCCCTTCCACCAGCCCCACACTGTAGGTACAGAGCTCCAGCGGGCGTTGCGCAGTAATACGGGAATCCAGCTGCCGCAGGCTTCCGGCTGTGGCATTGCGCGGGTTTACAAAGCCCTTCTCTCCCGTCGCGCGCGCTTTTTCGTTCAGCGCCGCAAAACCCGCCTTGGGCATATAAATTTCGCCGCGCACTTCCAGCACTGCTGGCACGTCGTCCGCCAGCAACTTCAATGGCACCGAATAAATGGTGCGCACATTCTGCGTGATATCTTCACCCACGGTGCCGTCCCCGCGGGTGGCCGCCCGCTCCAGTACACCGTTGCGGTACAACAGGCTGACGGCAATGCCATCGAGCTTGGGCTCACAGGCGTATTCCACCGGTGCCTGGTTGTTCAGGCGGTCACGGATACGGCGGTCGAAATCCTCGATTTCCTCATCGTTAAAGGCATTGTCCAGCGACAGCATCGGCATTTCATGACGTATCTGGGTAAACGCCGCCAGGGGCTCCGCGCCAACCCGCTGTGTGGGGGAATCGGCGCTGATCAGCTGCGGATGCTCTTGCTCCAGCGCCTGCAGCTCACGCAGACAGCGGTCGTATTCAGCGTCTGGCAGTTCCGGCGCATCCAGAACGTAGTACTGGTAATTCGCACGGTTGAGAATATCGTGCAGTTCCAGAGCACGCTTGTGTGTTTCCGGGGGAAGTGTATTTGTCATTTTTTATCCGCAAAAATGGGGAATTCTTGCCACTGGAAAGGAGGTCATGTTCTACGAAAGCATGAATCTAGGAGCCTGGGCGCAGGCTCCTAAGATGGTTCCGGGGATTTCAGGCCTGGGCTTTGGCCAACGCTTTCCGGCGCTGGAACTCCATAACCCGCTGACGATAGTGCTCCGCTGTCTGCGCGGTAAACACGCTGCGGTTTTCATCCTTGAGCTCGCCACCCAACTGCTCGGAAACTGTCCGCGCGGTAGTTAGCAGGGTATCGAAAGCCTTGAGTGCCTCCACTTCCGCCGGCAGCGCCAGGAACAGGCTGACGCCCGGGGTGGTGAAATCTTCCATGTCGGACATGTCAAAGGTGCCCGGCACGACGATATTCGCCAAGCTGAACAACACCGGGCCTTCTCCAGCCTCGCCACAGTGGTAGTGGAAGATGTTCATGTCACCGAAGCGCAGCCCACTGGAAAGCAGTACCCGCAAAAGGTCATTGCCCTCAAAGTAATCACCCTTGGGGGCCATGATATTCAGGATCAATACTTCTTCCACCGGGCGTTCACTGCGCGCGTCACTGCCGCGCTTGCCGTTGCGACCGCTGTTGCGGCCCTTGGCTGGCGCATCCTGTGGTGCCCGGGAGTCCTGTGCCGGGCCTTTCTTCAGCTCGGGGAACTTCAGTTCCGGCAATTTGATCTCGGCACTGGCCCAACCGGGTTTCAGGGCGCGCGCTTTTTCTGCCGCCGCAGCGACCACGCCAGCTTTCCCACCGACTTCGTCCGCCGCCTCCCGCCACTGCTCACTGTCGTCCTGCGCGGACACTTGTTGCAGCGACTCCAGGCTAACGGACTCATCGAGGGAAGGCTCGCGCCGGTCCGCCAGTATGGGCTCATCGGCGAGACCAGCCACTGGGTCAGGGTTGCGTGTTTCCGCAGATGCGGTCGCTACCGCAGACGCTTCCGCTGGCGGCCATTCATCGGCAGGCTCTACTTCGGCGTCCGCGACCGAATCCATCAGCATCGGCACCTGCTCTTCCAGGTTGAGGGAAACCTGTTCCGGCACAGAAGCCTGAGCCGGTTCCACCGGAGCCGCTTTGCCCACTGGGGCATCAACCGGGTCCGTGTCCCTGCGTTCGGGCTTGCTGCCGGCCAGCGGCTTGCGGGAAGAGTGGAAATTCTGCTGTACCTGACGGTTTACCTGGCTGGCATCCTCGGGTTTGCGGCGCTGCACCACGCGCACGGTACCCGGCAATTCCGCGGCGATTTGTCGACGCTTCTCCGCTTCTTCCGGATCAATCAATTCGAGTTCACTATCTGTCAGCAACGATGGCTTTTTTTCGACGGTGAAGGATGCACTCGCTTGAGGGACATCGGTACTTTCAGGGCCGACAGCAGAAACGGCAGCAGCTGGCTGCTGAGGCTTTCTCGCGGCCTGCTCCGGCGGCTCTACGGAGCGCGGCCTCGAGAGAATGCCGTCATCGTAATCGTCACCCAGATCCCGACGCATGGATCGAGACAGGTTGCGCGACACTTTCATCGTGTCCCGGTGCTTGAGATAGGCACGGCGTGCGCCATCCAGCACCACTGCAAACAGCACCAGTGCCAGCAAATTGATCAGCCAATTGTCCATGTGTGCTCCCCTCTCCCTACGCCCACATCCATTGAACCCGTGCACTCATATTCCGCGGGTTGTATATCACCGGGATCTTCCGATCAACACAACTCGGTGTGCTTTTCACAACACTCATCACGCAGACGCCAGCTCCGCAGCCTCTTCCACGTCCACCGATACCAGGCGCGACACCCCCGGCTCGTGCATGGTTACCCCGAGCAACTGATCGGCCATCTCCATGGCAATCTTGTTGTGGGTAATGTAAATAAACTGCACGTGCGCCGACATCTCTTTCACCATGCGCGCGTAACGCCCAACGTTGGCGTCATCCAGAGGTGCATCTACCTCATCCAGCATACAGAAGGGCGCCGGATTCAGGCGGAAGATGGAAAATACCAGCGCAATCGCGGTCAGTGCCTTTTCCCCACCGGACAGCAGGTGAATGGTACTGTTTCGCTTGCCCGGCGGACGCGCCATGATCGCGATGCCGGTATCCAGCAGATCATCGCCGGTCAGCTCCAGATACGCGTGACCACCACCGAAGACTTTCGGGAACAGTTCCTGCAGCCCGCTGTTGACCTGATCAAAGGTCTCCTTGAAGCGAGTGCGGGTTTCCTTATCAATGCGACGAATGGCGTTTTCCAGGGTTTCCAGCGCATCGGTCAGGTCACCGTGCTGGCGATCCAGGTAATGCTTGCGCTCCGACTCCTGCTTGTATTCGTCGATGGCCGCCAGGTTGATGGGGCCAAGACGGGAGATACGTGCCGCTACCAGCTCGATGTCCTGCTGTACGGCTTCGATGGTCAACTCTTCCGGGAGTTCCTCCAGCAGGGTATCCACATCGTGGTCGGACTCGTGCAACTGTTCAACCAGGCCACTGCGCTGGGTTTCCAGGGTCTGGGCCACCAGGCGCTGCTGCTCCAGCTGGGCACGCACGCCCTGGAGTGCAGACTCGGCTTTCTGGCGCTCCTGCTCCTGATTGCGCAGGCCACTTTCCACTTCTTCGAGCTTTTTGCGCGCTTCGGAAAGTTCGTTTTCCACTTCAATCCGCTGGCCCAGCTTCTCTTCCAGGTCACCCTGGTAATCCTGGGATGGGTCCTGAGCCTCTTCCATTTGCAGTAGCAGCTGTTCGCGGCGCTCGGACAGACGCTCCACCTGCTCCCGCAATACCTGCAGAGTGCGCTCAAGCGAGACCTTCTGGGTGCGCACAGACTGCTCGCGCATGGCCAGTTCGTGGGCGCGGTCTTTGTCTTCGCGGGCGCGCTGGCGGGCGGCGTCGAGGGTTTCCCGCAGCTCTTCGCGACGCGCCAACAGGGATTCACGGCGATCGGTATCGTCGCTCATGGCCTCCAGGGCCTCTTGCAGCACGATGCGCGCTTCGGAAATTGACTCCGCCTCCGCGTCTTTCTGCTCCCGTACTTCGGCGATTTCCTGCTCGATACGGTTGCGGCGCTCGTCCATCTGTTCCTGACGGGCGCGCTGGGCAGAAAGCTGGCTACGCAAATCGCCGGTGCGGCGGTTTAACTGCTCCGCATTGTTGCGCGCCTGTTCAATCCCGGATTCTAGTTCGCTGGCGCGGATACGCAGTTGTTCGCGCTGCTCGCTGAGTTCCTCGATACGTGCTTCACACGCAGCCAGGGATTGCTCAAGGTCTTCCAGCTCCTGTTTGCGCGCCAGAACCCCGGACTCGGCATCGGTGCCACGGCTGACCCGCAGCCAGTTGGGGCCCAACCAGAGGCCATCGCGTGTCACTATGGACTCGCCGCCTTTCAATTGACTGCGCAGCGCCAGCGCACTGGTGAGATCTTGCGCGGTGTAGATACCGTCAATCAGGCCAATCAGGGACGTCGGCCCCTGCACCACATCCGCCAGTTTCGGCAGACTGCCAGCGGCGGCTGCCGCGACACTCTGGCCATCCACGAACACGGCCTGTCCACCCTCGAGGCTTGCCAGGGATTCGCTCAATGACTCAAGCTGATCGATACATACCGCCTGCAGCTGGGCACCGAGCACGGTCTCCACCGCAGACTCCCAGCCTGGCTGGGCACTGATTTGCTCCGCCAGACGCGGGCGATCCTGTAAATTCTGCTGCTCCAGCCAGCTGGCAACGGACTTGCCCTGCCCCATGGCCGCCTGCTGCAACGCTTCCAGAGAGGCCTGGCGGCCGCGGCTGGTTTGCAGCTGCAGACGCTCTTTATCCAGGTCCGAGGCAATTTCGCTTTCGCGACGGCGCAACTCTGACTGCTGTTCCGTCTGCTCGGAAATAGACTCGCGCAGCTCCGCCAGCTGCATTTCCAGCTCGGCCAATTCTTCGTTTTGCTGCTCCAGTTCGCTGTCGTCGCCACTACCGGCAAGACTCTCGCGCTCATTCTGCAGTTTGCTAATACGGTCTTGCAGGCGCTGGGTAGAGGTTTCCAGGTGCTGGATTCGGGACTGCTCCACTTCCGCCTTCTGGCGAGAACCGGAGGCGCCCTGGTTGAACTGGTCCCACTCGTTCTGCCATTCGCGCATCAGGTCTTCGGCGGTCAACAGGCTCTGGGCAGACTCTTCTTCCGCCGCCTGCACCATTTCCAGATCCGGTACGATCACTTCCAGCTCGGCATCGAACTCCACCGCCTTTTCCTGGTCGGCCGCCAGCAGCGACTGGGACTCGCTGTACTCCTGCTCGGTGCGAGAAAGGTCCGTCTGCAATTGGGCGTTCCGCTCACGGGCATGGGAAATGCTCTGCTCCAGGCGCGCAATATCAGCGCCTACCGAGTAGAAGCGCCCCTGCACTTCGTTGAAGGCGTCGGACAGGTCGTGATAGGCCACGCGCCGCTCTTCAATGCCGGTATCGCAGCTCACCTGGCGGGTCACCAGCTCTTCTACGGTCAGCTCCAGCTCGCCAATTTGCTGCTGCTTCGCTTTGGCCTGATCGTCAAGATCGCGGTATTTGAGCGCCTGCAGGTGCGCCTTATGAGTGCGTTCCTCTTCCTTGAAACGGCTGTACTTTTCCGCCGCCGCCGCCTGTCGCTCCAGGCGCGACAACTGGCGATCCAGCTCGTCGCGAATATCAGTGAGGCGCTCCAGGTTCTCATGGGTCCGGCGCATGCGGTTTTCGGTATCCCGGCGGCGCTCCTTGTATTTGGAGATGCCCGCCGCTTCTTCGATAAAGACCCGCAGCTCTTCGGGCTTGGCCTCAATCAGCTTGGAGATCATGCCCTGCTCGATGATGGCGTAGCTGCGCGGGCCGAGACCGGTTCCCAGGAACAGATCGGTCACATCCCGACGGCGACACTTCTCACCATTCAGGTAATAAATATTCTGCCCGTCTCGGGTTACTTTGCGCTTGATGGAGATTTCACTGAATGCGGCATATTCGCCTGTGAGCTTGCCAGCGGAATTATCGAACACCAGCTCAATGGAAGCCTGACCGACCGGTTTACGGCCACTGGAACCATTGAAAATAACGTCGGTCATGGAGTCGCCGCGCAGATTCTTGGCGGACGACTCACCCATCACCCAGCGCACGGCGTCGATGGTATTCGACTTACCACAACCGTTGGGGCCGACCACGGCGCTGAGGTTGGAGGGGAAGTAGACGGTGGTCGGGTCCACAAAGGACTTGAACCCGGCCAGCTTGATGCACTTCAAACGCATGGTCTTGAAACTCGGTAATACCCGGCGCCCGTACAGCCACCATTCACGGCCGCCGAACGCTCTTCGTTGTAGTCATTAGGATTAGATCGCGACAAAACTGTACTGACGCTGCAGTACGGACTCTGCCAGCCACCTGGGGCGAACTGGCCAAAAGACCGCCAAATCGCCGTTTTATCTTTGCAAACCGCCGATTGTACATGGCTGCGGGCGCGGTTTCAGCGCTATTTTTGACCGGGCAGGACCATTCGCAGGACCATTCAAGGGCGCTAACCGGGTCACCCGATAGCGCTCAGCAGATATCCGGGCTTACCCGGCGCCGAGCCGGCCGGCCGCACGCGCCGGCGGTTTCTTGAGCACCGGAACCCGGTCTGGCAACCGGGAAGGGAAAGAGCCCGGCAAAGCGGGGAAATTGGCCAGTATTTCGTTAAATTTTCTGGTCAATGGCAATATGCAGCGGCTTGGACCAGTCACTGCGAGGCAAAGCTTTCACCTCACCCTGCCAATCCCCAGGTGCCGGCCGGGCATTACCGCTTACTGCGAGGCGCGCCACCACCTGTACCTCATCTACCGTCTTGAGGCTGCGCCCGGGCATCATCGCCCGGGACTCATCCAGCACCACCTCCGCCGGAAGATCCGCCGCACTCATGCGCACAATGGCAAGGGGCATGGGGCTTTCCGCGGTGCGCGCATAGATGAAAACCGGGGTGTCGGGAGCAGCCTGAACGGTGCTCGCGAGGGTGACTTTGACCGATATACGGTTTTCGCCAGCGCCACCCTCCGCAGCGCCCTGCCCCGCGGTTCCGGCCACCCTCACAGAGTCAGCCGCCGGTGCCGGCGCAGCGCCGACAACCGCTTCCGAGGCCGACTCGGCGCCACCGGCGTCCGCCAGCGCTTTTTCCGCACGGGCTACACCAGCAGAAAGGGCTTGTGCGGCATTGGAGCCCGGCGACATTTGCGACAAGGCACGCTGCCAGTGCGCTTTCGCCGCTGCGTAGTCTTTCTGCTCAAAAGCCGCGATCCCGGCCAGCCCCAGTGCAGTACTGTTGTTGGGCTGAGCCTCCAGCACCAGACTGACTTCTTTAAGCACCTCAGGTGTCACCTGGGAGCCGCTGGCAAAGAACAGCGCCTGAGCCAACTCTGCACGAATATTCGACGCCTGGGGCTCGTGCGCAACGATGTAACGGTATTCCGCGACCGCGCCCTTGATGTCATTACTGACCAAAAGGCGCTGGGCAAGTACGTAGCGACTGGAGAGGTCTTCCGGGTGCGTTTCGGCTCTTTCTCGCAAATGCTGGGTAATCCGCGCCTCGGCCACCATATCGGTCTCGCCCGCCTGGCTGGCGACGATATCCCGGTAAAGCGCCAGGTCATTGTGCGCGCCCCACGTGAAATACAGGCCCACCGCCGCGAAAGGCAACAGAAACGCCAGACCGAACAGCAGCCCGCGACCGCCGCTGTGCTGCTTGCGCAAACGGTAACCTTCGCCCTCTTCCGCGAGCAACTTGCGTGCAAGCTCCGCCTTTAACGACTGGTATTGCGCATCGCCAATAGCGCCGGTGGCTAGCGAGGTGTCCAGCTCTGCCAGGTGCTCCTTGAACAACGCCGCCTGCGCAGATACTTCTGTATTGTGATCCGGACCAGGGAGCCTCCTGCCCTGGCGAAACATCGGCCAGGCAATAAAAAACGCCAGAGGCAGCAGCAATAGCGCCAACATCAACCAGAGATCAATCATTGTTCTTGCTTCCACTCTCTATCCCGTTCGCTATTCCGCTCTCTATCTCGCGGTGCCCACTGCCGTCCAGTAACTGCGCCAAGCGCCGCTGCTCTTCAGGGCTTAAGGTATCCGTTTCGTCACCCTGGCGCCCGCCACGACCATTGCGTGAACGCACCACAATAACAATCAGGGTGAGCAAGCCAAGGGCTGCAAACACACCCGGCGCCAGCCACAGTGCCAGAGTGTTGCGCTGAAGCGGCGGCCGGTACAGTACAAAATCACCATAGCGCGCCACCATGTATTCATTGACTTCCTGATCGCTGAAGCCCTCCTCCAGCAGGCGGCGGATCTCCCGTCGCAAATCCGTCGCCACCATGGAATCTGAGCCGGCAAGATTCTGGTTCTGACATTTAGGGCAACGCATTTCCTCAATCAGTACCTGGTAGCGCGCCTGCAACTCCGGGGTGGATAGCTGCTCGATTTCAACCGAGGCCAGACTGAGAGAAGCCTTGGTGACCAGGAGGATGAACAAGGTCAACGCAGTGACCAGGGGCATATATGTGATTTTTTTCGGCACAGGTTTTCTCCGGCGGACAGTGTGGCCGTTTGGAAATTGATCCGATTATAGCAGCGCCACGACAGCCCTACACCCGTTGTGAATACTGGCTCCTGTCCACTTGGTACAGCCCCCGCGTCCGCCGCACAAACCGCTTAACTCTTTGAATCTCAAAAAAATTTTCAGAAAGCGTTGACGCCCCAAAAAAAATCATTACTATACGCAGCTCCTGACGCGGGGTGGTTAGCTCAGTTGGGAGAGCGGCGGCCTTACAAGCCGTAGGTCACAGGTTCGACCCCTGTACCACCCACCACTTCCCTTTCATCTGCTTGGCAGATTTTTCAAAGGGAAAACAGGAATGCGGACCGGTAGTTCAGTTGGTTAGAATGCCGGCCTGTCACGCCGGAGGTCGCGGGTTCGAGTCCCGTCCGGTCCGCCACATACAGAAAAGGCTCACACGAAAGTGTGGGCCTTTTTTGTATGTGCTTCCTGCCTCAGAGCGACAAGAAAAAGCTCACACCAGGGTGTGAGCTTTTTATATTTACGCCGACACTGCATTTACACGGATGCTTTACTCAAAGCGAATCCAGATACGCCCGGTGCTCTGTCGAAAATTCAAAGCTATTGAATTTATCCCAGTTGATTGACCAGGTCATCAGCCCCCGCAGTCCGGTCCAACCGGTACTGGTATGCGGTGTGTAGGTGGTGCACCCCTGCAGCTTCACTAAACAGTTGAGTGCAGTGTGCACTTCACTCACCGAGGTAAATCCCCCACCCGCGTTCACATTCGCCGGCAACCCGATTAGAACCTGATCTTGCCGCAGCGGCGGGAAGAAATAATTCGGATCGCCGCCGACGTTAAAGCCCGTCAACACCATATCTGCCATGGCAATATGAAAATCCGCTACGCCCATGGTGTGATACTGATCATCAAGACCGATGATGGCACCGGAGTTGTAGTGCTGCACCTGCAGCCAATCCAGATCATCGCGCATGGCGTGAATCACCGGCAGATACGCACCCGCGCGCCGGTCACAGCCCGAGCAAGAGCCACCGTAAAAGCTGTAACCCAGCTGCACGAAAAAGGTTTCCGGAGCCATGGTAAGCATGAATGCTTCACCGTAATGGGATTTCAATGCCTGAAGTGCTTCGATCAAATGCACAATCACCGGCGTTGTCGGATTGCGGAAGTCGACATCACCTGCGTTCAACTCTAGGGAGTGCCCCTCAAAGTCCACATCCAAACCATCAAATCCGTAACGATCGATGATTTCGATCATCGAGCGGACAAAATTGTCTCGCGCCTGAGCCGTTTCCAGTCGCACCTGACCATTGGCACCGCCAATACTGATAATGATTTTTTTGCCCGCCGCTTGCTTGGACTGAACCCCCGCCCTGAACTGCTGCTCATCAAACAGCGGATCCAGCGTGAAGCCGATTTCGCCAGGCGCAGCACCGGTAGGCTCCGCAAATGACACATTGATTGCATCAAAGGCATCGGACACCTCGGCAATGGGAATCACACCAGAACCATTGTCAAAGTTGTGCCAGTAGCCCGAGATGATCCGATCACTATTACCACCGCTGGACCCTCCCGAAGAACTACCAGACGAAGAACCGGATGATGAAGAACTACCCGATGAACTGCTGGATGAACTACTAGACGTACCACCGCAGCTCGCCACCTGGGTCCAGGCGTGCTCCCAATAGGTTCCCTCTCCCGGTGCATAGGCCCAGGCCGATGCCGACGAGCACCAGCCGGCAATATCACACTGATATTCATTGCCAAGATTCCGCACCCGCTCCCCCGCCACATAGGCAGTGCCGGCGACATAGTCCGGCGCAGTGCAACTACCGGCACCGGACGAACTGCCTGACGAGGATCCGGAAGAAGATGACGAGCTGGATGAAGAGCTTGAAGAAGAACTGGATGAGGAACTGGAGGATGAGCTGCCACCATCGCACTGTCCGGTAACACTCCACTCCTGCCACTGCCCGGAATACTGCGCGGGATTTTTCCCCTGACTCCACCAGTTCGCCTGATAGGCTGTGCCATCATGCTGCACCTGAGCGCCACCGTTGTAGGCACCCGCGCTGTTCCAGGCAGGCAAACCAGAGCAATCGACTGCCGATGCGACGCTGGCAAGTGCGGAGAGTAAAATTCCCAGCCCCCACCGAAGGGCGACTGCCGTAAAAACCGTTTTCATAGCTTCACCATTATTTTTATTCAATGAAAATAACCAAGCACTGCGAAAATATCTTCGCAGTGCCTGATCAATACGAGGTTGTTATTGAAGTGGCGCGATCAGGGATTCACATTCCGCCACGGTGAGATTACGCCCGCAAACCGGTATCTGGTCCGCAGGGTTGCCGTCAGCGCTGTTACTGATCAACGGATTGCCCAGCACATGGTTAACCGTATTCAGGTTGTAGCCATTGTCCTGCTCTGCCATCCAGAAGAAGATACCGGCGAGACCATTGTCTTTTGCGTACTGCGCCTTGAGTGCAACGGTGCGTGGCGTTTCCACCGAAATAAACGCACCGATACTGTCATTGAACAGGTAATCAGCATTGGCTTCTTTGTCGGTATACAGCCAGTAACCATTGCGGGGCGCCATAGTGCGATCCAGATAATTCTGGTAGAGGTCATATCCCTCGATTACACCGGCCTCCCAGGAGCCCAGACCGGCCACGCCAAGAATCAGCTCCGCCCCTGTCCAGTTGCTGTCGCCGTAACTGCTGGAGCCCGTCAGCCCGTAGGTGTATTCGGAAATATCCCCGGGATTGGTGGCTTTGGAGCGATGATAATTGGCGGCCCCGATCATCAATTTGTTCGCGGGCACGCCCAGGCTCTTCAGGTAGTTCAGCGTCCAGTCCGCAGAGGTGCCTGCAGACGAGCCGACCGCCATCGGGTTGGTATACAACGGAGTATGGTGAGACAGCTCCCGCTCCCAGGCACCGGTTAGGTCGTAGGTCATGGCGTATAGCCGATCCATATAGGGGTGCACCTGCGGCCAGTCGATCTTTTCGAGACGGCCGAGGCCCGCGGGAATAGCGGAAGACAGGCGGTAGGATTTACCGGTTTTTTCTGACAGCCAGTCCATGCCCGCACGCAGCTCACGAATAAGCGTCACGTAATTTTCACCGTCGTCCTCCCGCGCCATACCGACCACGGCGCCATCACTTCCGGGGTACTCCCAATCAATATCGACGCCGTCGAAATCAAAACGCTCAAGGAAGTGCACCACGGAATCCACAAACACTTTGCGTCTTTCCGGGTCGTGCGCCATCCACGGAAAACCTTCCGACAGGGTCCAGCCACCCACAGAGAGATCCAGCTTCAATTGCGGATTCTCCTGGCGCAACTGATAAAGCACACCGAAAACACCACCTACCTTGTCTTTGTCGAGCTCGTACATGCTCTCTGTGCCGACCACTCCATTGGGCGCGACACCGACATCCCGCAGGAATGCAGCTTCAAAATCCGCTACCGCCACAGCACCATCGGGCAGGCCGCTCTGGTTGCAGGTGCGCATGACTGCGGCCGGTGCCGAAGTGGGGAATCCACCGTCCTGCTCATTTTTAGCATCGGGATAACAGATACCGGCAAAGCCGTACACAATACGGTGGAGGTTGGATGCGGGCAGCCTGGTGAAATCGTACTGGCGACCGTAAATGGCCCAATCACCGATATAGGTAACGATTTCGGTTCCCGCACTGAGGTCGTAGGTATTGTGTTGTAGCGCAAGGTTACCGGGAACCAGCTTGGAACCGCGCGCACCGTTGTCGACATCCAGGCCGCCATGATCGCCGCCATTGTCGGTAGATGGATTTACCCCTCCCCGGGTACCCGTGAGGGTAGATTGGCTGTCTGCAATACGGGCTGCCGCAATGGATCCGGTGTCATTCACCACGCCGGCATTCAGGTTGCCCTCAACCGGCTGTGGCTCGCCGTAATCAATGGTATTGGGAATCGGAACCGGGCAAAGCGCTTCATCCGGGTATCCCGCAGTTTCCCACTGGCCCGGGTAGGCGGTGTTATCCGGGGCGATGGAGTGGGTATCCACCAGTGCGCGATAAGCGACGCCCTGATAGGCAACCACACTACCGGCGGTATACAGGGTGCCCGTCTGCCATTCCGGCGCGCAGAAATAGGCGTCCGGCACTGTACCGCCACCACTGCCGCCACCGCTACTACTGCCTCCGGCGCAGGCTTCTGCTGTCGTTGCGCTCCACGCCTGCGCCCAGGCCCAGCCGACTCCGGGCTCATAGGCACTGTTACCAGACGAACACCAACCGGCGACGGAGCAGGCATAGAAGCCGCTGGCATTCGCCACCACATCGCCGGCAGCGTAGGCCGCACCCGCTATATACTGCTGACAGTCACCTCCACCGGAAGAGCTACCCGAGCTGCTACTGGTGCCGGAACTGGAACCTGAACTACTCGCGGTCCCTCCCGAGCTGGAACTGCTGCTGGAGCCCGGTGCGTCACAAGCACCCAGGTCACTCCAGGCGTGATTCCAGGCCCAACCGCTTCCCGGTGCATAAGCACTGCCCTGGCTGCACCAACCGCCCACATCACACTGGTAAGCGGTGCCTTCACTTTGCACCTGGCTGCCAGTGCTGTAACTGGCGCCGTCCTGATATTCCGGAATTTGACTGCAGTCGTAGGCCGCCACGGCGGTGCTGGCCAGCAAGCCACACAACAGCGCGCCCGATTTCAACATCCTTTTTATTGTTGTTTGTTGCATCTTGTCTTCTTCTCCCAGTCGAAGAGTCGGAGGAAAGCCGGGTGCACCACCCGGCTCCGATTAGAGAATTCAGTACTGCAAGGAATTTGCTCGATGGAGCGGAGGCGGTCGCCTCTTCTGAAGGCGTATTGCACAGATAACACTCTCAACTCGTGGTCGACAGCGCTGTCAAAATTGCGCCGAGCTGACAACGCTGTCAATCAACGGAGAGGGGATTGGCGACAGGAATTTCGAGAAATCTGCGGAGAATGCACTGCCGCACAAAAGGAGCACAAATTGGACGCCAGTGCGGTGGCGGGCAAGGCACCGGATTTTGCGTAGAGCCTGCGCATCGCGGACCCTAACATCAGGTTGTCACTCAAGGAGATGGTAATGGCGAACATCACCGACGAACCTTACCGCGGCGCTATCGCCGATCTGCGGGCTCTGCAGCAACCGGGACTGGATACCTTCAGGCGCTACATACACGGTGACCTTCCCTTGCCACCAATCTGGCGATTCACCGGCATGCACCCCACCGAGGCAGGGCTGGGAAAGGCCACTTTTTCCATGCCTGTAACCCCCTGGCTGGCGGACGGCACCGGGGTTTACTGGGGCGGAATTTACGCACTGTTTGCGGATTCACCGCTGGCCTCTGCGATCTGGACCACGCTTCCTCCCGCCAAGGTATTGACCACATCGGAGCTCAATATCAGCTATGTGCGTCCGCTAACGGAGCAGACCTCAAGCATTATTGGCCATGCAGAAACCGTGCACTCGGGGAGCCAGGTGGGTCTGTCGACGGTGCGCATCAGTGACCACCAGGGGCGCACCCTCGCCTTCGGCAGTTCGCGCTGTCTGATTGCAGACTTCCCGGTGGATCAAAGTGAACAATTTCCGCCGCCAGATTTAGGACCAACCAACCCGCAGGACCCTTATCTCCGCCCCGTGCCTCTATCGGACTTCTGCACCTTGAGTGAATTCGGGGACGCCACCCCCATTGAACTGCAGCGAGCGACCATACGCGAAGGGCGCTCACATCCCATCTGGAACTTCACCGGCTATCGCGCCACACAAATTGATGATGGGGTATGCCAATCAACACTGCCCTCGTCACCCTGGTTTTCCAACGGGAGTTTCTCGATTAATGGCGGGCTGCTGGCCTGGGCGGCAGATTTCACCATGGGCGCTGCGGTCTATTCGACCCTGCCTGCCGGGGATATTTTCGCGAACCTGGACATGCATATTCGCTTTACCCGCCCGGCCAATATTGACTCGGGCCCATTAACACTGACAGGCAAAGTACATCACCGCGGTCGGCAGCTGCGGGTTTCCTCCTGCGAAATCCTGAACGCAGAAGGCAAACGGGTGGCAATGGCCACCGGATCAGCACTAGTACTGCCAGGGGGCGCGAGATTACTGAGTGAAGGGGTAAAACCGGAAGACATTATTGCATCGGCGACAGCAACCCAAACTTCAGCCTGAATCGCTACTGGCAGCCTGGTTTCTAGTGGGGCTCCAGCGTCTTGCACGCAATGCCTTCGGCCTGCAGCTGTGCCTTGAGCGCGGGCCACTGATCGGCGGGCAACTGGATCGGCAACTGCACTTTGTCACTGTAAGCGGCGTCGTTACAGCTGCCCAGGTGCTGAGAGATGAGAAAACGCACTCGCGATTCTTCCGAAAAATCGCAACAGACCTCTGCATTGATCAACGGGATAAATGTTTTCAATTCCGCCTGCTGCAGGGCTGCACCGACCGCTCCGCGGTAGGCCCGCATCAAGCCCCCTACTCCTAGCTTGGTGCCGCCAAAGTAGCGAGTCACTATCGCACCAACATTGCCAACCCCCTGCTTCAGCAATAGCTCCAGCATTGGCCGACCGGCACTTCCGCCGGGCTCACCATCGTCACCGGCCTGCATGGTATCGGGGTTGGAGGGATTGCCGATGACCAGCGCGGTGCAGTGATGGGACGCGTCCGGATACTCACTGCGAACTTTTTCCAGCACATGCAAAAAAGCCGCTTTATCGGTTACTGGTCCTAACCAGCAGATAAAGCGGCTCTTCTTTTCTTCGGTTTCAGTGACAACGGGAGAGCAGGGAATCTGATAGCTCACCGGAAAACTCATCCCAGGATTGTGTCTGTAAGCGCTCATACAACGGCTGCAGCTTGGTCTGCCAGATGCGGTCATCGACTACACCTACATGTTTACAGCGAATGGTGCCGCCGGCGTCCACCAGGAAAGTCTCCGGCGCGCCAAAAACACCGAGATCCATGGCCAGGCGCCCTTCCTCATCAGACACGGAAAACAGGTAGGGGTTGTGGAATTTTTCCAGCCATTTCTGCGCAGCTTCGTTTTCGTCTTTGAGATTGATACCGACGATCGGCACACCCTCTTCCGCCAGCTTGTTCAGGTACGGATGCTCCACCCGGCAGGAAACACACCAGGTCGCCCACACATTCAACAGCAACGGCTTTTGCGGGAGGTCCGATTTCTTCAGCTCACGATTGGACTCCACATCCAGCAGCGCAAACTCCGGCACCGGCTTGTTCAGCAGTGCCGACGGCATATCCTGAGGGTTCAGGGACAGGCCACGCCAGAAAAGTACTGCCAGCGCAGCGAAGATGATCAGCGGTAAAAAAAGTTTCAACCTTGCCATCAGGTTTGTGTTCCCAGTTACTTCTTTTCGGCCTTCCCGGCCACACCCACGCAAGCCTGCGCAGCCGACAGAATAAGACGCCGCAGACTTGCTGCGACTCAAGTTCCCGCGAGAGAGCGGCCGCCCACCGCAGACGCCTTGTTGGCCTGCGCTACTTTCACTTTGCGGTACCGCTTGTCGGCAACGGCGATTGCCCCACCCAGGGCCATCAACGCTGCGCCCAACCAGATCCAGACAACGAAAGCTTTGTACTGCAGGCGCACCGCCCAGTCGCCACCGATATGGTTTTTATCCAGCGGGTCGCCCAGTGCGACATAAAGGTCGCGGAACAGCGTAGTGTCGATGGCGGCCTCGGTCATCACATTGCCACCCGACAGGTACTGGCGTTTTTGCGGGTGCAACTCGGCGGTAACCTTACCGTTCCGGCGAACCACAACCACACCTTCGGAAGCGCGGTAATTGGGGCCCCTCACCTGACGCACACCCTCAAAGGTGAATTCGAAACCGGACATTTCCGCGCTCTGCCCCGGTGACATCCGCAAGTCTTTCTCAATGCTGTAGACGGAAGTCAGTGCAACGCCCAGCACGGAAAGCGCGAGGCCAATATGGCCAAGATGCATACCGTAATAACTGGCCCGCTGGCGCTTCAAGCCCGACCACAGGGAGTCAGCATTGCGAGACTTAGCCAGGATATCGGCCACGCTGGCAGCTATGACCCACAAACCGGCAAACAACCCGAGCATGGCGCCCCAGTGAAAATCACCAGCAAGCAGTGTGAGCAGCGGAGCGCCGATTGCGGCGACCAGTGCCGGCAGGCCCCAGGCTTTCACCAGTTTGGGCAACTGGCTGTCTTTCCAGTTTGCATGAATACCCATGCCCAGCAAAACGCAAAGTACCAACATCAGAGGCACAAAAAACAGATTGAAGAACGGCGGCCCAACACTGATTTTGCCCCAGCCAAGCGCGTCCGCCAGCAGTGGGTAGAGCGTGCCCGTGAGCACCATCCCCATGATCAGCACCAGTACCAGGTTATTACCCAGCAGGAAGGTCTCCCGCGCGCGGAAAGAAAAAACGCTGCCGGCGCTTACTGCGGGTGCACGCAGGGCAAACAGAAGTAGCGAAGCCCCCACCACGATGGCCAGGAACGCCAGGATAAAACCACCGCGCAGCGGGTCAGTAGCAAACGCGTGTACCGAGGTCAGCACACCGGAGCGCACCAGAAAGGTTCCCAGCAGGCTCAGGCTGAACGCAAAAATAGACAGCAGAATGGTCCAGCTGCGGAAGAGTCCGCGCTTTTCGGTAACCGCCAGTGAGTGCAGTAATGCGGTGCCCACCAGCCAGGGCATAAAAGAGGCATTCTCCACCGGATCCCAGAACCACCAGCCGCCCCAACCCAGCTCGTAGTAGGCCCACCAGCTGCCCAACGCGATACCGAGGGTGAGGAAAGACCAGGCAACTGCGGTCCATGGACGCGCCCAACGGGCCCAGGCGGCATCAAGTTTGCCCTCCAGCAGTGCCGCGATGGCAAAGGCAAAGGCCACCGAGAAACCCACATACCCCATATACAGAAGCGGCGGGTGAATGATCATCCCCGGGTCCTGCAGCAGCGGGTTGAGGTCGCCCCCATCCGCCGGCGGAAATGGCAGGATGCGGTCAAAGGGATTGGATGTAAGCAGGATGAACAGGAAAAAACCGATCAGCAGCATTCCCAGCACCGAGAGCACTCGAGCCACCAGCACCGCCGGTAACTGCCGGCTGAACAGGGCCACCGCCGCCGTCCAGCCTGCGAGCATCAGCAACCACAGCAGGATTGACCCCTCGTGGCCACCCCAGACCGCCGTCACCTTGTACACCATCGGCAGAATGCTGTTGGAGTTCTGGGCGACGTAGGCAACGGTAAAATCGCTGTTCACAAAGGCGACCGTCAGGCATACAAACGCCAGCGCGGTAAACGTCAACACCCCCAATGACAGGGGGCGAGCGGTATCCATCCACAAAACCCGGCCGGTATAGGTGCCCAGGATTGGCACTACCGACAGCGCCACCGATAGCAACAGGCCGACAATCAGGGCGAAGTGCCCCAGCTCAGGACTCATATCTTGGCGCCCCCTTGACAGGTCACTTCGCCGCGCATGGACTCAGCCACTTCCGGTGGCGTATAGGACTCATCGTGCTTCGCCAGTACCTGATCCGCGCGCACATAACCGCCCTGCTCAAGCTTGCCTGTCACAACCGCAGCCTCACCTTCGGCAAAAAGGTCCGGCAGGATTTTGTCGAACACCACTTCCAGCTCGGCTTCGCCATCGGTGATGGCAAATTTCACATCGAGTGAATTGCCGTCGCGCACGATACTGCCGGGCACCACGCAGCCACCGGCCCGGATGCGCTTCTCAAATGGCACTTCGCCGGCAGCGAAGGCGCTGGGCGCATAGAAATAGTCCATGTTCGAGCGCATGGCGTAGGTCACGAAACCAATAGCGGCACTGGAGAGTACCACCAGGAGGAGCACCAGAATCAGGCGCTGTTTACGGGCTGGATGCATGCTTGTCCTGCTTAATCAATAAAGTTCGGTGGCGGAAGGGTTCAGCCCGCCGGTTCCGGTTGTGGCTGCTGTTCGCGGCTCGCCTTGGCTCTGCGGCGGGCTTCTTCCTGGCGCAGCTGGCGGGCAAATTCCTGCCGCATCTTGCGCTGGCGCAGCAGAGGCGCGACGGCCAGGGTGCCCAGTACCAGAATGGCCACTCCGTAGGAGGCCCAGACATAGGGGCCGTGTCCGTTCATGGCCAGGAAACTGGCCAAACCATCAAATTGAAATTGCATGGTTGCCTCCTCAGGCCCTGGCTGCGCTGCTGGATTGCGCTGCGGGCTGCCCCATGAGCTCACGCACCCACTGGGTCCGCCACTCGCGCTGCAGGATCAGGGTGCGGGTGTGCAGGGTCAGCACCCAGGCATAAAAAAGGTAAAACCCGGCGATCATGGTGATCAACGGGTAGAACATACTCGGATCGATGGTGCTGGCTTCGGTGAGTTTGAGCGTGGCGGGCTGGTGCAAGGTGAACCACCAGTCAACAGACTTGTAAATAATCGGGATATTCACCGTGCCCACCAGTGCCAACAGTGCACTGGCCTTATCGCCAGATTGCTCACGACTAAAAGCACCGGACAGGGCCATCACCCCCAGGTAGAGGAAAAACAGTAGCAACATGGAGGTAATGCGCGCATCCCAGACCCAGTAAGTACCCCAGGTGGGCTTGCCCCACACGGCACCGGTGAACAGCGCGATAAAGGTCAGCGCGGCTCCGATAGGCGCCGCCGCACGCATGACCACAAACGACAGCTTCATTTTCCAGATCAGGCCGATGGCACCGCAGATTGCCATGATGTAATAGCCGGCCAGGGCGAGGAACGCCGCCGGCACATGGATATAGATGATGCGGTAGCTGTTGCCCTGCTTAGCATCTTGCGGCGCGAACCCGAGCCCCCAGACGCAGCCTACGGCCAGTAATAGCAGGCTGACAGCACCCAACCACGGCAGCCAGGCACTGGTTTTCTGATAAAACCAGCGCGGCGATCCTAATCTGTGAAACCATTGCCAGGACAATTTCTTTCTCCTATGTCCTTTTCTCACCTGAATGGCGCACCGCATGGCGCCATAAAGTGCGGAAAAGAATCAGTTTTCCAAGCTGATGCGGATAGCACCCGAAGCAGCCAGTGGTGCCAGTGCTGCCGCAGCGGTCAGTATGGCGCCAAGAATGGCCAGTTGCGGGCCGTAGCTGTAGCCATCCAGCGCCGCCTGCACTGTTCCAGTGCCAAAGATTAACACGGGCACATAAAGGGGCATAATGATCAACGCCAGCAACAGGCCCGGCCGCCGCAATGCCACCGTGAGTGCCGCGCCCACGGCACCAATCAGGCTGAGGCTGGCGGTGCCCAGGGCAAGGGAAATCATCAAGGGCCAGTAACCTGCGGCGTCCAGGTTCAACATCATCCCCAGCAACGGCGACAGAACCGCCAACGGTAATCCGGTCACTATCCAGTGCACCAGTACTTTGGCCAGTACCGGGAAATACAGAGGCTGAGCCTGCAGGGCCAACTGCTCCAGTGAACCGTCTTCATAATCACCGCGAAACAGTGATTCCTGCGATAACAGGGTCGCCAGCAAAGCCATTACCCAGATCAACCCCGCCGCCATGCGCGCCAGCATTTCCGGCTCAGGCCCTATCCCCAGGGGCATCATCGCCAGAACGGTCACGAAGAACAGCAGCGGATTGATGATTTCCGAGCGGCGCCGCACCGCCAGCGTCAGTTCGGTTCGAAACAGGGTATGGAACCCCGGAACGTGTACCGGATTCGCCACCGGTATTGATTTCACGGAAGACAAATTGATCCCGGACGCCCCAGTATCTGCAGGGGTGGATATAGAGGAGGATTTTGAAGCCGATAGGGACGTTGCCAGCTGCTCAGTCTCCATAGGCCACCTCCAGATCGCTCTGTTGGGGCTGGAAATCCGCCAGGTTGACCTTTGCCAGTGGCGCAATCCCGACCGGCTGGTGCGATGTCAGCAACAGGCTCCCGCCCTGCTCAAGGTGTCGATTCATCTGCGCTTCCAGACTGGCAACACCCGCAACATCGAGTGCCGCCAGTGGTTCATCCAGAATCCACAGGGGTTGAGCACCGGGCAGATACAAGCGCGCCAAAGCCACCCGCCGGTTTTGCCCGGCAGACAGCTGCTGACAGAGAAGATCTTCAAAACCGTAAAGCCCGACCTGCTCGAGCGCCGCCATTGCATCACCATGGGTCGCACCGTACCAAGCCAGGTTTTCCAGTGGCGTGAGTCCGCGGCGGACGCCGGCGTTGTGCCCGATATACAGAAGAGAGGCACGCATGGCAGTCAGCGCGCGCGGGTAAGCTTGCTCACCCCAGCAAATTTCGCCCCGGAAGTCGCTAGCGCTGCCGATCAAGGTGCGGATCAGGGTGCTTTTGCCGGCACCATTGGCACCCTCTACCTGCAGGGCGGTGCCCGGCGCCAGGGTGAAATTGAGGTCAGCAAACAGCAGGCGGCCGTCCCGCTCGCAAGAGAGATCGCGCGCAATCAACGACTGCCCGGCGGGACAACAACCACCAGGGTATTCTCGGGATTCTGAGGCCATTGCCCACCGCAACTGATGAAAAACTAATCGGTATTATACCGGCACTGACGGGCTTTGCATGGTTTTCCCGTCGTCACTGGCACTGCCATCACCGTCACCCCAGGCGATCTCGGCCTCAACCCGGCTGCTTCCCGGCGCGTAGTGCACCTGACGACAAACAGTCTGCAATAAGTCCAGACCGCGCCCGGAATAGATGCCCCTCGGCGCACGAACCTCCGGAAAACCCGTGCCGCTGTCTTCCACCGTCAAGGTCAGGAGGCCGCCGGTTTTGTGCTCACTACAGTGCACCGAAATACTCACCCATCCGTCACTCAGGCGACTGCGGCGCTCTGCCAGCAAGTCGTAATAGCGAATAAAGCCGTCATCGGTGCTCTTAATGGAGGAATCCAGTTCCAATACGCCGTGCTCCAGCGCATTGCGGAACAACTCGCCCAGCGCAATGGCGAGATCCTCCTGAAACCGGGCTGCGCCGGGCATCTGCCCGACCACACTCAAAAGATGCGGCAGCGGATCAGCCGCGCGCAGCTCCTCCTGCGAGAGCCTGAAATTCAGCGACCACTGTCCAACACGCCCGCCACGGCGATCCCCAGAGGGGTCCATTGCCGAGTAACCCCGTCTCTGCAGGGAGGCATCCGTCAGATCCAGTTCGACCAGGGAAAGATCGTCATGCTGCTCAGCAGCATGCGCGTTCACCGCCACCAGAATTTGATCGAATGCCTGAGAGCCTTTCCCGCAATCGGCCTGCAGCAACTGCAACAACCGCGACTCACCGAAGTGCTCCCCTTTACTGTTGCGTGCCTCGTGAATGCCGTCACTCCAAAGGTACAGCCGGTCACCGGGAAGGACCCGCAGGTTGACCACCGCCGCATCGATCTGATCGGTAGAAAGCACGCCAAATGGCAGGTGGCGGGACTCTAGCAAATGCAATTCACCTCCCTGGCGCTTCAGGCAGGGGCTCGGCATGCCCGCATTCAAAATCCGCAAGTGCTGGCGCCGGGGATCCAGCTCCAACATGACCAGGCAGCAGAACATCTGCCGCGGCAGGATGCCGTAGAGTTTGCGGTTGATCTCCCGCAGAACCCGCGCCATGGAGAAGCCGCGCGGCACCATCGAATAGAAAATTGACGTGAGGGGCACCGCCCCCACCGCTGCCGCAAGGCCGTGACCAGCGAAATCTCCCAACATCAGCACTAATTTGCCATCCGGCGCATGTGTGGCCGCCAGCAAATCGCCGTTAAGAACCGCGCGGGGAGAAAGGTGATAGCGAATTGCGGGCGTGTCATCCAGGCAGCTCTCATTACCGAGATTGCCGAAAATTTCCCGCGCGTTGGCCTGCTCCTGAAGGAAGTCGGCGTGGTGACGACGCAACCGGTCCCGCTGCGCCATCAGAGAGCGGCTGAACTCGCAGAACCGGCGAATGGAGGCCAGCTTGAGCTCCACCAGCGCCGGGCTGTATGGCTTGGTGAGGATGTCGTCGCAATCCTGTAAAAAGGTTGCCTCGGCTCCGACATCCGATTCCTCCAGAACGAAGAGAATCGGCACCGGCTCAATCCCCGTGCACTGGCGCAACTGCCGGATTTCGTCACTGCTGGCATTTCTGGCTGCCCGCGGCCCAAAAATCAGTAAATTGGGCGCAAACTCTTCATAGATCTCCAGCGCCTCGATGCTACCCAGGACAAGCTGAACCGACGCTGGAAGTGCGCTGCCGCTGGCGCTGGTGTATTGCCAGTTGTGGATGATCTGGCGCAGCGCTGCCCCCTCGCGGGCATCGCTTTCGACTATGAGAACCTGGAACGCAGACATGTAGAAAGGGATCAGCGAATGCTGAAAATTCGGTCGAAATTGGACACCGATAGAATGTGGGAGACATGGGCATTGGCATTCATCAGCTCAACCCTGGGCTGAAAGCCTTCTCGACCCATTTCCACACAATAGTCACGCAATAACAGAAGCATACCCAGAGCAGCACTGTCGAGATGATCGGTTGCGGAAAGGTCTACCAGAAAGACTTTGGGAGGCGGTGCCACATTGCGATAGGCCCGCTGAAATTCCCGGTGCAAGTTAAAGTCAAAGTTACCGACCACACGGATAACCAGCGCTTCCCCGCTGTCAGAAACTTCCGAAGTAACCCGGTTTTCAAACCTCTCGGAAACCACCATCTGAAGGTCCTTTTTCTGCCCCTTCCCAATTCATCCAGTTGACGACCGATGCGGAAATCCGTTATCGGCCCGACCAATATACACCTCGCTGGTACACCTGCAAACCGGTCCTTTGGGTGGAGCCCCAGGGGACATTCAACCACCACCGCAGAGTGCCTCCTCCGCCCCAAATTAGAACCCCCAAATTGGAAAAGGGCGCCAATGGCACCCTTTTCTACCTGTCGCGGTATTGCCGAAGGCTACCCGACAGAATTTCATCTGTACCCGGGCCGGACCCGGTGCGTGTAAATTGACCTGATTAAAACCCCACCCGGCTTAGAAGTCGTACTGAAAATCCATCAGCTCCCTTCTGAGACGCATTTCCTCCAGCTTGTCTTCGACCATCCGGCGGGCATCCCTGGGACTGTTGGGAATCAGCAGAACATCTTCTGCCAGAGAAGATTCGGATTCATCAAAATCCATGTCATTTTCGATAACGTTGCCGCTCATAGAAAACTCCACAATCTCGATCTGCCAGGGCAGAAACACTTTGTCTGTTTTTGTTGTGCAATCGCAGATTAGCCAGCTACCGCTTTTCCGGTCAAGCAACTTTTTTGTTGCGGAAACAAGGTATTTCTCAGGGTTACAAAGTTCCCCGCAAAGGCATCAGGGACCGGTGAAAAGGTCTCCATACAAGCGCCGCAACTGGCGCAAAAATACCTGCAATTTGTTACCAGTTCGCGACAGTTTTTCTCCAGAATGATCCCGGAGAGCACCGGCAGTCAGCGGAGCACTGCGGTAACCAAAACTGTTCCGGCGTTACCGCTGGTTACACAACATTGGGCGAGCTGATGGAGTTGGCAGAATTGGTGAGATTGAAAGCAAAGCGTGGTGCCTGGATTTGCGCCCATGACAGCTGGCGCGCCAAGCGCTAGAATGGCCGCCCTGCCCACTCGGGCAGCACGTCCCCGTCGGTTAACCGGATAAACCACGGACCTCCTAAGTCCGGACTGCCCGTTCGAGTCGGGCCGGGGACGCCATCCTTCAAGTCGCGCCAATGCAGCGCTCAGTCGCGGCCGAAGATCGCCACCTCGGCGGCCTGCCCGGCCACCCGGCTTCCCCGATACATTCCCGACGTGTTGAAGGTCAATGCGATATTGCCCTTGGCATCCAGCACAATGACACCGCCAGTACCCCCCACCGGAAGCAACACCTGGTTGATCACCTCATCCGCCGCCTGCGCGACGGACTTGTTCTGGTAGGCAACACGGGTACAGATATCCGCCGCCACATTGTAGCGAATGAAGTACTCGCCGTGACCAGTGGCAGAAACGGCACAGGAGTTGTTGTCAGCGAAGGTACCGGCGCCGATTACCGGGGAGTCGCCGATACGTCCGTAGCGCTTGGCGGTCATCCCGCCGGTGGAGGTACCCGCAGCCAGGTTCCCGTGTTTATCCAGCGCCACCGCACCCACGGTGCCCATTTTGAACACTGCCGGTAATGCCTCTACCGCCGCCTGGTAATCCTTGTCCTGCTCGTTTTCTTTTTTCAGCTTTTCCCTGGCGCGCTCCAACTGCTGCCGCCGTTGCGGGGTATCAAAATCCCGGTTGTCGACCATAGGCACACCGCGACTTTTGGCAAATGCCTCTGCGCCCTCCCCAGCCAGCATCACAAACGGCGAGTCCTCCATCACCATCCGCGCAAGGTTGATGGGGTTGGCAATGTGCTGCACTCCGGCAACAGCTCCCGCCTGACGGTCGCGACCATCCATAATGGAAGCATCCAGTTCGTGGGTGCCTTCATAGGTAAATACCGCCCCTTTGCCCGCATTGAACAGGGGTGAATCTTCGAGAATGTTGATCGCCGCCACTACCGCGTCCAGGCTAGAGCCACCCTTCTCCAGCACGCCGTAGCCGGCATTGATTGCCTCCTCCAGCTTGGCGCGGTAGTCGCGCTCCTTTTCCGGTGTCATTTTCGACTTTTCAATGGTGCCGGCACCGCCGTGGATGGCGATGGCGAACGCAGGAGCCTCTGGCGTTTGCGCATGGGCACCGACATTGACGAGCACAAGACAAGCCCCCAGCCAGGCGTGTCTTTTCAGTTTTTGCCCCAGTGTTTTCATCATTGTTTTCATCATTGTTTTCACCATTAGTCTTTGCTTCACCGTTTTC
Organism: Microbulbifer sp. CAU 1566; assembly: GCF_023156515.1. Lineage (NCBI taxonomy): Bacteria > Pseudomonadati > Pseudomonadota > Gammaproteobacteria > Cellvibrionales > Microbulbiferaceae > Microbulbifer > Microbulbifer sp. CAU 1566. Next base: position 269,727 of record NZ_JALNMG010000003.1, read on the forward strand.
TTCACTTTGGCGGCTACTCAATACCGTCGACGGCCTTCATTTCCCGCAGCTTTCCCCAGGCTAATCGAGCGCCGTCAGAGAACGGTTTGCGCCACCGCTTCCATCATCTCTCGCATCCAGCGGTTGGCCGGATCTTCATCGGCGTTGCGATGCCAGAATAGTTGCCAGCTCAGTGGCTCTACGGCAAAAGGCAATTCTGCCGTTTCCAATGGCAGAGTCTGCGCCAGCACTCGGGGTACCGTCCATAACAGATCAGTGCCCGCCGTAATGCGCGCCGCCACCAGATAATTCTGCACACGCATGGCGATCGTGCGCCGCAATCCCTGGGTGTGCAGCGCCAGCTCCACCTGCCCCCGTCCCTTGCGACGGCTCGAAACGTGCAAATGTTCCGCAGACAGGTAGTCGTCCATTGTAAGTCCGGTCGCTGCCAGTGGATGCCCAGGACGCATGGCGATTACATAAGGTAGCTGCCCCAAAGGCTTTTGCCCCAACTCCCGGGCATTCACCACCGGCGCATCGAGCAACAGGTCGATCATCCCCGCTTTCAGCTCCGCCGTGGCAGCCTCCCGCTCCACGTAATAACTGGTAATGGCTACCGACGGCGCGACTTTGCGGACCTCTTCGTGGAGGCGGGGCAACAGCAGTGACTCCGCAAGGTCGTTCATTCCCAGGCGAAATACTTTCTCCGAACGGGCGGGATCGAAACGCGCGTTACTGCCCACACTTCGCCCCAGCAACACCAGCGCCTGCCGTACATCCTTCACCACACTGTCCGCCACCGGCGTTGGGCTCATGCCCTCGCGGGTCTTTACAAACAGCTGATCATCAAAGGTCTGCCGCAGGCGGCCGAGGGCATTGCTGACCGCGGGTTGGGTCAGGTTCAGCAGCTGCGCCACCTTGGTCACACTGTGCTCCCGGTACAGTGCATCGAAGACCACAAACAGATTCAGGTCCACTTTTTCCAGTCGCATTTCCTTTCCCCCGTTCCCCTACTCGGCCGCCGCATCATTTCAACTAATGCAACCGCATAACTTTAATAAATTGGGATGATTACCCTCATTTTTTTATAGTGCTGGTAACACCCTGTCAACGACAGATTCCCGAAATTTCCGGTAGCGGAGCCCAGGCATGTTCCAGTTCAGCGATCTCTCCATGACCCTGCAGCATCAATTGCAGTCGTTTTTTGGCAAGCATATCTATCCGAACGAAATCCCCTACCGGGCACAACTGGCCGCCGCGGAAAACCGTTTTGCTCCACTGCCGTTAATGGACGAACTGAAACAACGGGCAAAAGATGCGGGCCTGTGGAATCTCTTCGTGCCCAAAACCCACGGCGAATACAGTGATTTCGGCGGTCTTTCCAATCTCGACTATGCGCCCCTGGCAGAACAGATGGGCCGCGTTATCTGGTCGCCGGAAGTGTTCAACTGCAATGCCCCGGACACCGGCAATATGGAAGTTTTTATGCGCTACGCCACCGATGCGCAACGCGCCCGGTGGCTCACGCCATTGCTCAATGGCGACATCCGCTCCTCCTACGCCATGACCGAGCCGCAGGTGGCCTCCTCCGACGCCACCAACATCGAACTGCGTATTCAGCGCGATGGTGACGAATGGGTGTTGAACGGGCGCAAATGGTTTATTACCGGCGCCCTCTACGAGCGCACAAAGATCCTGATCGTCATGGGCAAATCCGACCCGGACAATATCAACCGCCACAAACAGCAGACCCAGGTACTGGTCCCCAAAGACACCCCGGGAATCACCCTGGTGCGCCCGCTGACTACCCTCGGCTACGACGACGCCCCCATCGGCCACGCGGAAATCCGCTTCGACAATGTGCGGGTACCACTGGAGAACGTACTGCTGGGCGAAGGCCGCGGCTTCGAAATCGCCCAGGGGCGCCTCGGCCCCGGCCGCATCCACCACTGCATGCGCCTTATCGGCGCCGCCCAGCGCGCACTGGAAGAATCCTGCAAGCGGGTAGAAAGCCGCAGCACTTTCGGCCGCAAACTTAGCCAGCACCAGTCCGTGCGCGAAGACATTGCGAAAAGCTTTTCCGAAATCCAAATGGCCCGCTTACTGGTCCTGCAAACCTGCCAGAAAATGGACCAGGTCGGCTCGCGCGATGCCAGAGACATGATCGCCGCCAGCAAAATCAGCGTACCCAAAATTGTCCAGGACATTCTCGACCGCTGCATGCAAATACACGGCGCCGGCGGCCTCACCGAAGATTACTTCTTCGCCGAAGCCTTCAACTACGCCCGCTGGTGCCGCCAGGCCGACGGCCCCGACCAGGTCCACCAGATGGCGCTCGGCAAACAACTGATCGAACGCTACGGCCAATAAGCGGGGACAGAAAATGCAAAATAACCACAGCTTCGAGATCGACGAGCAGAAACTCGCCGACTACCTGCAAACCCAAATTCCACAATTTCGCGGTCCCTTAACCGCAGAAAAATTCGCCGGCGGCCAGTCCAACCCCACCTACCTGATCCGCGCCGCCAGCGACAACTACGTACTGCGCCGCAAACCCCCGGGCCAACTCCTAAAAAGCGCCCACGCCGTAGACCGCGAATACCGCGTAATCTCCGCACTGGAAAACACCGACGTCCCTGTAGTCAAAGTCCACCACCTGTGCGAAGACGACAACGTCATCGGCAGCATGTTCTACCTGATGGAATACATCGAAGGCCGCGTACTCTGGAACCCCGCCCTCCCCGATCTCGACAGCGAACAGCGCGGTGAAATCTACCAGGAAATGAACCGCGTCCTCGCCGCCCTGCACTCCGTAAACCTGAAACAAACCGGACTCACCGACTACGGCCGCCCCGGCAATTTCTACCAACGCCAGATCAACCGCTGGAGCCAGCAGTACCGCGCCTCGGAAACCGAGCAGATCCCGGAAATGGATCGACTGATTGAATGGCTCCCGAAAAACCTGCCACAGGAAGGCAGTGCAGACAAAACCACCCTCGTGCACGGTGACTTTCGTCTCGACAATATGATCTTCCACCCGACCGAGCCCAGAGTGCTCGCGTTGGTAGACTGGGAGCTTTCTACCCTTGGGCATCCGCTGTTTGATCTGGCTTACCAGTGCATGCAACTTCGTATGGGGCATGACAGTGTGCTGTCCGGGCTTGGGGGAATTGATCGTTCAGGTATTGGTATTCCCGGTGAGCGGGAGTACGTGGCGAGTTACTGCAAGCGGATGGGGCTAAAGGAAATTCCGCACTGGAATTTTTATCTAGCGTTTTGTTTTTTCCGCTTTGCGGCAATTCTCCAGGGAGTCAAGAAGCGCGCCCTGGATGGAAACGCTTCCAGCGAGAAGGCTTTGAAGATGGGGGAGCTGGTGCGCCCTCTCGCAGAAATGGGCATAGGCCAAATATCAGAAACAATAGATTCGTAAACTAAAGCATGAAAAGAAATCAGAAGTTTCCACGAAGGTGCGGATACCGGGTACAGCTTTGTGAGACCGTCTGCGGCCAGGACGGCCGCAGCCGAGCCCCCAGGGATGGGTTTACGGCGGGTCTCACAAAGCTGTACCCGGTAGCCGTACCGCCACCAAGCAAGAACCGAGCCTCGAAAGCAATTTAGCTCAAATAGGACTGAGAAGGCTCCCGCCATCCACCGGAAGTTCGATGCCGTTAACAAAACTCCCAGCATCACTGGCAAGCAACAGCAAAGGCCCAGCCAGTTCCCGATACTCCCCCAACCGCTGAGGCACAAGCCGGCGGATATACTCCCGCCCTCGCTCCGAAGCAAATTCCGACGCATTGATATCCGAAGCAAAATACCCGGGACACAAGGTATTCACCCGAACTCCATAACGCCCCAACTCCAACGCCATATTCCGCGTCAACTGCGCCAATGCCACTTTGGAAACGTTGTAATCCGTCTTCATAATCCCCGTACAGAGACTATAAATAGAACCTGTATTTATAATACACCCAGACTGCTGCGCCCGCATCCGGGCACCCGCCTGCTGCGCCACCCGCCAGGCCCCCTGCAGATTCACATTCAACAAATCCATCCAAACCGACTCATCCTGCTCAACAAACCGCTGCGGCTTCGTACTGATCCCCGCATTGTTCACCAGAATATCCAACCGCCCAACCATCCCATCCAGCGTCTCAAACGCAGCTTCCACACTCGCCCCATCGGCCACATCCATCGCCAACGCCCAGGCACTACCCCCGCGCTCCGCAATCCGATTCGCCAACGCCTCCAGCTTCTCAACTCTGCGCGCCGCCAGAATCACCTCAGCACCGGCATCCGCCAGCACCTCGGCAAAATAGGCACCCAGGCCACTGGACGCCCCGGAAATCAGCGCCGTCTTGCCGCGCAGAGAAAACAGTTCAGCAATATCCATCTCAATCCCCCCAGATCAAACAGACCGCGATCAGCAACCCTCAAACTCCGGCTTGCGCTTTTCAAAGAACGCCGTGGCACCCTCACGGAAATCCTTGCTGCGGAACAAACGATTCTGGATTTCCGCCTCCAGTGCCATTACCGACTCCAGATCGTAAGATTGCGCTTCCCGCAGAATCTGTTTCGAATACTGCAGAGTGAGCGGGGCCGCCGCACTCACCTGAGTTGCAAACTGTATTGCCTGGTTAACCAGACCCTCCGCCGGAACCACCCGGTTAGCAAGCCCCAACTCCACACAGTGAGTGGCAGAAAGCTTTTGCGAGAGTGCGATCATTTCATAGGTGCGCTTGCTGCCCAGTTGATCCAGCAGCAGCTTGTGTGCACCGCCATCGGGGATCAGGCTAATAGCACCGAAGGCCGAATAAAGGTAAGCGTCCTCCGCCATCACAATCAGGTCGCAGGCCAGCGCCAGCGAAGCACCCACACCGGCTGCGGCGCCATTAATCGCGCATACAAACGGTTTGGGAGATTTTTTGATGGCGAGGATCAACGGGTTGTACTCTTCATTGAGCACCCGCGTCACAAACCCATCCTGATCCGAGCCGGGCAGACGCTCAGTCAGGTCCGCACCGGCACAGAAGCCCGCACCCGATGCAGCCAGCACGACGGCACGCACATTGTCATCGGCACTGGCCCTGTTCACCGCCTCGCGCAATTCCAGGCGCAATTTCTGATTTAACGAGTTACGTACCTCCGGACGGTTCAGGGTAATGGTGGCAATCTGTTGATCGACGGTGTACAGCAGGGTTTCAAATAGTTGCATGACGGGAGTCCTGAAAATTCCGGGTTATGCCGTTTCCGGCGCGCGAGCGCAGGCAACAGTGCCGTCCGCTTCCAGTTGATCGATATCGTCTCCGCGAATACCCATAGCGGTGAGAATGGAACGGGTGTCCGCACCGGGTTGGCGACGACCGTGTAATACCGACGAGGGCGTGCGACTGAAACGCGGTGCCGGTGCCGGTTGCAGGTAACCGTCAATGGGCAGGTAACTGTCCCGCGCACTGTTGTGCGGATGATGCGGCGCCTCACTGGCACTCAGTACCGGGGAGACACAGGCATCGCTGTCTTCCAGCAGTGCACACCAGTCATCGCGGGTTTTCTGACGAAAGGCTTCTGCCAGCTCCTGCTTCAGGGACGGCCACTGACTGGGGTCATTCTGGGCGCTGCCGTTAAAAACGGTTTTGTCCAACCCCATCCGTTCAACAAATTGCGAAAAGAACTGCGGCTCGATGGAGCCCAGCGCCAGGTATTTTCCGTCACTGGTTTCGTAGGTGTCATAGAAGAACGCTGCACCATCCAGCAAATTAGTGCCGCGCTCGGCCAGATTCCACAACCCTACCGCATTGAAGCTGTGACACATCCACATCAGATTGGCGACGCCATCGACCATGGCCGCATCCACGACCTGCCCTTTTCCGGAGCGACCGGTTTCCAGCAGGGCCCCGAGGATCCCCATCACCAGGAACATGGAACCACCGCCAAAGTCACCGACCAGGTTCAATGGCAATACCGGCTTTTCACCTTTCGGGCCGATGGCGTGCAGGGCGCCGGTCAGGGCGATGTAGTTGATATCGTGGCCGGCGTTTTTTGCCAGCGGGCCATCCTGCCCCCAACCGGTCATACGACCGTAAATCAACTCGGGGTTGATCTCGAAACAGGGCTCGGGACCAATGCCGAGCTTTTCCATTACACCGGGGCGAAAACCTTCGATCAGTACATCGGCGGTTGAAACCAACTTGAGAAACAGTTCCCGACCACGATCACTTTTCAGATCCAGCACCACAGATTTTTTGCCCCGGCGGCTCATGTCTTTGGCATACATGGGATCGGCGTTTACACCGCGATCCACACAGATCACTTCCGCCCCCATATCCGCCAGTAACATACCGGCCATGGGGCAAGGCCCCATACCTGCCAGTTCAATCACCCGAAATCCACTCAATACGCCCATGACCGTCTCCTGTTACCCGTATCGATCAACGCGGCTGCATGCGGATGCCGGCATCCATACGGATGCACTCGCCGTTGATATAGTCGTTCTCCACGATATGCGCCGCCAGTGCCGCAATTTCGCTGGTTTTACCCAGGCGCTGTGGGAATACCGTGGAGGCTTCCAGGGATTTGTAATAAGACTCTTCCACCGTTTCGAACAGTGGCGTGTGAATCAGGCCGGGAACAATAGTGTTTACACGAATACCGTAACTCGCCAGTTCGCGCGCCATAGGCAGGGTCATACCGACCACCGCACCTTTGGTTGCGCTGTAAGCAACCTGGCCAATCTGGCCTTCATAGGCAGCAACGGAGGCGGTGTTGATGATGACTCCGCGCACACCGTCCTCATTCACCGGCTCGTTTGCGGCCATGCGCTCGGCGGCGAGGCGCGCCGTGTTGAAGGTGCCCACCTGGTTGACCATCACCACTTTCATATAGCTGTCCAGGGGATGGGGGCCGTTCTTGCCGTAGGTTTTACAGGCGGAACCGATACCCGCGTAGTTGTTCAGAATATGCAGGGCACCGAAGGTTTCGATCACCCGGGTGATGGCGGCGGCAACGGATTCTTCGTCGGCCACATTGACCTTGCAGAACAGGGCGCGCTCGCCAAGGGATTCTGCCAGTGCCAGACCGCCCTTTTCGTCCAGATCAAAGATCGCCACATTCGCGCCGTCTGCGATATAGCGCTCCACGGTGGCTTTGCCGAGGCCAGAGGCCCCGCCGGTTACGATGGCTGTTTTATTCTTGATATCCATAGTAATTACCTTAACGAATCTTAAATTCGGTCGATAAACGGTTTGTAGTCCGGCTGCATAAATTCGCGGCTGATCAGCAGCTTCATGACTTCCGAGGTGCCCGCGTAAATACGGGTGATGCGTGCATCCGTGTACATGCGGGAAATCGGGTATTCATCCATATAGCCGGAACCGCCGTGCAGTTGCACGCCCTCATCCACTACCCGGCACAGGAGTTCACTGGTCACCAGCTTGGCCTTTGCCGCATCCACCGCACTCAACTCACCGGCGTTCACCGCTACAACGCACTGGTCGATATACACCTGTTGCATATCCAGGTCCGCACGCAACTCCGCCAGCTTGAACTGGGTGTTCTGGAAGTCGGCCAGGGTGCGTCCGAACATCTTGCGCTCGCGCACAAATTCCAGGGTGATATCAAATGCCTTCTGAGCGGCGGCGATAAACTCCGTGGCGGCGATCAGGCGCTCTTCCGCCAATGCTTCCATTAAATGAGAAAAGCCTTTGGTTGGATCGCCCAGCACATTTCCCTTGGGAATCCGTACATTGTTGAAAAACAGCTCCGCGGTATCCTGGGCCTTCTTGCCCATCTTTTTCAGGTTGCGACCGCGCTCAAAACCTTCCATGCCCCGCTCTACCAGAAACAACCCGATCTGCCGCGGGTTGTTGACCGGATCGGTTTTCGCCGCGACGATAATCAGGTCCGCGTTGATACCATTGGAGATAAACGTCTTGCTGCCGTTCAGCAGAAAGTGATCCCCCTGATCGACAGCCGTCGCGCGCATGCCCGCAAGATCGCTACCTGCATCCGGCTCGGTCATGGCAATGGCGAGAATGGTATCGCCACTGACACAACCGGGCAGGAAACGCTGCAACTGCGCTTCGGTACCGAAGCGCTTCAGGTAGGGACCGACCAAGCGACTGTGCAAAGTGGTGTACCAGTCGCCGGTGAGGGCGTACTGGTTTTCCTCGATGATGATCTGCTCGAAGCGGAAGTCATCATCCCCGAGGCCGCCATACTGCTCGTCCGGCCACACCATCAGGAAGCCCATTTCCCCGGCTTTACGGAAAGCCTGGCGATCGACGATGCCCGCCTCTCGCCACCCTTCCATATACGGCACAATTTCTTCCTGCAGGAACTTGCGGTAGGCATCCCGGAACATGACCTGTTCTTCGGTGAAATTTCTCTTCAGCATATTGGTACGCTCTACAAAAGCCCTCAGCGGAAACTCTGCCCTTTATCCAGGGTTTCCTGAACAATGGCCGGTGGCAGGAAGCGGTCACCGTATTCCGCTGCCAGTGCGTTGGCGCGGTCGATAAATTTCTGCAAGCCGTAGGTGTTTACAAACTGGATAAAACCACCGGTCCACATGGGTGCGCCGATACCCAGCAGTGAACCCACGTTGCCGTCGGCCACACTGCGCAGTACACCTTCCTGCAGGCATTTCAGGCTTTCCACCACCTGGCGGAACAACAGGCGATCCTTGATATCCTCGTTGGGCATGGCCACATCGGCATTGAAATACAGCTCGTAAAGTTTCGGCCAAACCTGTTTGCTGCCATCCTCGGCGTACTCGTAGTAGCCGCCGCCGTGGTATCGGCCACCGCGATTGAACTCGCTGATCAGACGCTCACACACCTCGATGTTACAGCTATTGTCACCCTTGCTGCCGAGTACGCCCATTTCGCGATGGGTTTCTGCAGCCTTGCGGGTCAGCTCCTGGCTCACTTCATCCTGGATGGTAAGCGGGCCCACTGGCATGCCTACCTGCGTGCCCATGGCATCGATCAATACCGGGTCCACGCCTTCCACCAGTAAACGCGCGCCCTCGTCGAGGAAGGTACTGAATACGCGGGAGGTGAAGAAGCCCAGGGAATCATTGACCACAATAGGGGTTTTACGAATCTGCTGGGCGTAATCGAAGGCCTTGGCCAGAGTCTCGTCGCTGGTCTGTTCACCGCAGATGATTTCGATCAGCGGCATCTTGTCCACCGGTGAGAAGAAGTGGATACCGATAAAGTTTTCCGGTTTCTTGCTCACTTCCGCCAGCTGGCTGATGGGCAGGGTTGAGGTATTGGAACCAAACACACCGCCCTCCGCGAGGAAAGGCTCTGCTTCCTGGGTGACCTTTGCCTTCAGTTCGATATTTTCAAATACCGCTTCGACAATCAGATCGCAGCCCTGCAGGTCTTCGTAACGGTCGGTGGCCTTGATCAGCCTGAGCAACTGTTGCTTGTCCTGCTCGGTGGCGCGACCGCGCTCGATCTGTTTATCCAGCAGTTTTGCGGAATAGGCCTTACCCTTCTCCGCCGCTTCCACGCTGATGTCTTTGAGCACCACTTCGATACCACTGCGCGCGGAGGAATAGGCGATGCCCTGACCCATCATGCCAGCACCGAGAATACCGACCTTCTTCACCTGAGACTTTTCAATGCCCTTCGGGCGGCTGGCGCCACTCTTGACACTGTTCATCTGGAAGAAGCCGGTGGTGATCATATTCACCGCCTGCGGCGTGGTGATCAGATAAGCCAACGCGCGGGATTCATAGCGCAGAGCGGTATCGATATCTACGGTGACCGCCTGTGCGGCCACGTCGAGAATTTTTTCCGGTGCCGGCAGCAGGCCGCGGGTTTTCTTGAACAGCATGGCCGGAGCACTCGAAAGTACCATATTCACCTTCGGGCTCCAGATATCACCACCGGGTACCTTGTGGCCTTTCTGATCCCAGGGCTGCTGTGCGGACTGTGGGTTTTCCGCAATCCATTTTTTCGCTGCGCTGACCAGGTCTTCGGTAACCTCGATCAGCTGATCCACAAGGCCAGCTTTCTGTGCGTCGCGGGCCTTCATGTGTTTGCCTTCGAGAAGGATTGGTAACGCCTTTTCCAGCCCCAGCATATGAATAGAGCGCACCACACCGCCACCACCGGGGAGTAAGCCAAGAGTCACTTCCGGCAAGCCAATGGACACTTTAGGGGAATTCCAGGCAATCCGGTGATTACACGCAAAGCAGATCTCCAGACCGCCGCCCAGGGCAGCACCGTTAATGGCCGCCACTACCGGTACCGGCAATTTTTCCAAGCGGCGCAGGGGCGCCTTGACGCCGCTCTCGATCATTTCAAACTGTTCTGGTTCACCGCCCGGAGCCACACTGGACAGCGCCTTGAGATCGCCGCCGGCAAAGAAGGTGCTTTTCGCAGAGGCCAATACCACACCGGTCAGGCCCTCTTCTTTTTCCAAGCGGTCGAGAGTCTCCGCCATACCAGCACGGTACTGTTCGTTCATGGCATTGACCGGGCCATCCATATCCATAGTGACGGTCACTACGCCATTGCTGTCTTTGTCGTAAATAAATCCGTGGAATTTATCAGCCATTGTTCTCACCGTTTAAATTTGTTCGTTAACCGAAATCTGTTACACACGCTCGATAATGGTGGCGATACCCTGACCGCCGCCCACGCAAAGTGCGACCAAGCCGCGTTTCAAATTGCGGCGCTCCAGTTCGTCGAGCATGGTGCCCACCAGCATGGCGCCGGTAGCGCCCAGTGGGTGCCCCATGGCGATGGCACCGCCATTGACGTTGGTGATTTCGTGGGAGATATCCAGGTCCTTCATAAACCGCAGGGCAACCGCGGCGAAGGCTTCGTTAATTTCAAACAGGTCGATATCGGCAGTGGTCATACCCGCCTTGGCCAGTGCCTTTTTCGCCGCAGGGCCCGGGCCTACCAGCATAATGGTGGGATCGGTGGCGAGTACTGCGGTTGCGACGATACGACCGCGGGGCTTCAACCCCAGATCCTTGCCGGCCTGTTCACTGCCGAGCAGCACCGCAGAAGCGCCATCGACAATGCCGGAGGAATTACCGGGCGTATGCACGTGATTGATCGCCGGCAGCTGTGGGTATTTGCGCAGCATCAGGTCGTCAAAACCGATGCTACCCATGGGCGCAAAAGACGGCTTCAACTGCCCGAGCACTTCCAGGGTGGTATTCGGTTTAATAAATTCATCTCTGGCCAGAATGGTCATACCGTTCAGGTCTTTTACCGGCACTACGGAGCGGTCAAAGTAACCTTCACTCTGCGCCTTGGCCGCACGCTGCTGGGAAGCCAGTGCGTAGCTGTCGACATCCGTGCGGCTCCAACCTTCAATGGTGGCGATGGTGTCGGCACCGATACCCTGGGGGACTGCGCCGTCGTGTACATTCACTTCCGGGTCATTTAACCAGGCTCCACCGGCGACACCCATTGGCACGCGAGACATGGATTCCACACCACCGGCGACCACCAGTTCTTCCCAACCGGAGGCGATTTTCATCGCCGCAATATTCACTGCTTCGAGTCCGGAGGCGCAAAAGCGGTCGAGTTGCACACCGGCAACACTTTCATCCCAGTCCGCAAATTGCACGATGGTTTTGGCGATGTCCCCGCCCTGCTCGCCAACCGGAGAAACACAGCCCATGACCACATCGTCCACGCGGCTGGTATCCAGGTCGAAGCGCTGCTGCAACTCGCGCAACAGACCGGCGCCGAGCGCTACCGGCTTGACCTCGTGGAGCGAACCATCTTTTTTGCCCTTGCCTCGCGGGGTGCGAATGGCGTCGTAAATATATGCGGTATGAGTCATCGCTGATTCCTGTTATGTCGAATAGCTCGAAATAGTTTGTACAACTCGAAATATGAACCTTTTATGCATTATGGTGTGTACAAATGGGCCTCAACAAGAACATACCGCCCCATAAATTGACATTTTATTCCCAGTGCGCAAAATGACGGGAAAGCAAAAAGGGCACACCGATGCAGGACTTTTCTATTCCGGTTTCGTTTTTACACGCGGTGTTACGCTTTGCCCCAGAACAGGGAATAAGCCCGGAAAAACTGCTTCACCGCTGCGGTATCCCGCCCAAAATTTTGCTGGACGAAAGCGCCCGGGTCAGTGCCCGCCAGTACGCCGATCTGCAGACGCTCGCCATGCGCGAAATGGGTGACGAAATCCTCGGCTACACCCAACCACCAATGAAACTCGGCACCGGCGCAGCCATGTCGCACTGGATGATCCACACCCACAATCTTGGTCAGGCACTCAAACGCTACTGCCACTTCTACGGCATGATTGAGCGCGGCCTAAAACCACAGTTACTACTGACTCGGGAAATGGCACACCTGCGCTTTTCCCTGTGGGAAGGCCAGCAACAACCGGAACCCTATGCCTTTGAAATGGTCATGTTTGGCCTGCACCGTTTCGCCTCGTGGCTAACTCGGCATAATCTGCGTATTAGCCAGGTCACGCTCAATTACCCGGAGCCCGACCACGCCCGCGAGTACCGGGCGATCTTCCTCGGTGCACCGATCACCTTTTCCGCAGAACACTGCGAGCTGCAATTCCGCCGCGACCTGCTGCAAAAGCCCATCCGCCAGACCCAGGAAACCCTCGACGAGTTTTTGCGCCACCCGCAGCGCAATCTGCTGCTGGGCAATTACAACCTGCAAAGCTGGATTGGCCGCACCCGCTCGCTGCTGCGACAGAACATGATCGAGATGCCCACCCTGGTTGAGGTGGCCGAGAATCTGGGCACCAGTCCGAAAAAACTGCGCCAGCAGCTTGGGGATGAAGGCATTCGCTACGGCGAACTGAAAGAACAACTGCGCCGCGACGTTGCCATGCAACACCTGGCCGATAATGAGATGTCTGTCGAGCAGGTCGCCTTCCTGACCGGCTTTGCGGAGTCCGCTACGTTTATTCGCGCATTCCGCAAGTGGACCGGGTACACCCCCCATGCCTACCGCAAAAAGTACTATTAAAACTACGACTCAAAAAAAGGGCCGCTCACAAGGAGCGGCCAAAATCCACAATAACGACTGTTGAGAAAACAGTTACAGGGTCTTCATATACTCGATCAGTGCGTAACGCTCTGCATCGCTCAGGGACTGGGTAAATTCATGACCCTGGTTACCCATACCGTAAAGATAGCTGTTAAAGATCATGCGCGACTTGATCTGCTTATCGGTAATCGGTGGCGGAGACTGGTAGGCCAGTGAATTGAATTCCGCCACCTTGTTGGCCACGTTGGCGAACAGAATATCCGGCGTCGCCATATCGTTGGTACAGGGCAGGAAGGGCGAAGTCAGCATGCTGTTACTGCACTCCAGCGACTCGTATTTCCAGCCTAGCTTGTCGAAATCAAACGCCGCAAAGGTCATATCCAGGCCGCGGTTTTTGCCGAAAATACCCGGATCCGTCTGCTGACGCTTCCAGATTCTGGAGCGGGCGGACGGTTTCAGTACACCCCACATATCCGGCACACTGCCGTTGTGGAAGAAAGGTGCCCCGCCCCACACCCCGTACAGCGGCGGCGCGATATAGCCGAAGGGATCAATCCACTCGTTCGGTCCCAGCGGCGAGAACAGCGGACCTTCACCGCGGTCATACTGGGAGCGCGGAACGCGATTCAGCTCACTGACCACCAGGCTGTCCACGAAACCGGTGTGATCCGGGCTGAGATCGTTATACGCGAGGAAAGAAGTATTCCAGGCGCGGCGCTTCTTCTCGTCCGCCATCAGGTTCGCGCGCTGCGGATCGGTACCGATGGTCTCCAGTGGAGTGATCACACCAGCCACCCCTTTCAGTCGAGGATCCGGCAGGTAATCGGTATTCGCAGCGTGGCGCGGCGAGTAAACACCGTGACAGCTGGCACAGGAACCGTTACCCGGCGTCTTTGGTATTTCCGCGTTTGCACCATCCGCCCACAGATCCCGCTCGTGGAAAATAACCGCACCCTGCTCTGCCAGCGCCGTGTCAACTTCTCCCGGGTATGCGGGCGGCGACATGGAAATCAGGAAGTTATCGATATCCTCAAACTCCGGTGTCAGCGCACGACGCTCTTCCGCATTGCGGGTGAGGTTCGCCATACCGAAGGCCGCTTCCGAACGCACATTGTCCGAGGTCAATGCACCGTCCCAGAACTGGCGGGTTTTAAACGCGCGGTGATACCAGTGTGGCGCCTTGCTCTGGCCGCCGGCGTGGCTCGGGAAGTACTCGAGCAGGCTGGGAGCCAGCAGCATGGTGTCCATGTCAAACAGCGCCGGCAGGTAGTCGATGATACCAATGGCATCGGTGTTGCCGCGGTTCACACTCCAGGGAATGGGTGCCAGTTGCAACGGCTGGGTAATCACATTTGCGCGGAACAGATCCGACTGAATCAGGCCCGCATCAATGGAGCCGTTGGCACGCCCCCATTTAAAATAGGATTCGCCATCGCCACCAATTTTGGAGTCGTGACAGCCGGAACAGGTGGAGGCGATCATGCCGGTATACTGGCCATCTTCATCCTTGACCTGCACCAGCCCCATTGGCAACTGGCCACTACCACCGTTGGTCCACTTGGGGTTCTCCCAAGGGTACGGATAAGGGTTATTGTACGGCGCCTTGGTGAGCCCATAGCGCTTCATTACCTGATCGTCGAAATCCGATGGACGGAGTAAATAGCCCCAGGTTTTATAAAGTTTGTAATAGGCTTCTGAAGTACTGAAAAACTGGAAATAATCGCGTCGTTCCAGATTTTCCTTGCCCCGCGCCACACTCGCGCGGTATTCACCACAGGTGGTCGGATTGGGGGGAAGTTTTTCCGGATCCTGAATAAAGGGTTCCGGCGGGTTATGTAGATCAACCCAGAACGCATTGAACTGCACCGCGGAATTTGGATTATTGACCCCTTCTACCACCAGGGTACGAGGATCCAGAGGAATTGGCGTATTGTCTGGCTGGCCTTCACAACCCGCCGCCAAAGGCGCGCGGATCGACTGCTGGTCCAGCAGCGGTAGTTCTTCACTAACGGCGGGACCGGTCACAGCCAGTCCTGACACCGCCAGTAAAACGGCGGGCAAGCCCAAGCCCTTCGCTTTCTGACGAATCATCGGAGTATCTCCAAAAGTTGTTATCTTTATGCTTTTGGATGCACTAACGCGCAAACGCGTTGAACGCAGCATCTCACCATCGTGATTTACGATATGAAATCTGCGATTTTTTTACTTCGTCTGAATGGATGAATTTTGGAAAAAGAGCGGCAGAGTTGGCGTTTCAAGAAACGTGCGCAGGGTCATTCACCGCTGCGCAGCAGTAACAGTTCACGTTTTTGCGGGTCGTTGTGTTATGCGAGTAGATGCGTTATGCGGATAGTTGCGTTATACGGATAGTTGCGTTATGCGGCTAGTCGAGACAGGAAAAATATCAGAGGGCGGTCGTTACCTTTCTGATCCATCACGCCCACCACCAGGTCCTCGGTGACTTTGCGGAAATGATCAAATACCGGACTCTTGTCGTAAATCATGGTGGCCGTGGCTACACCGCGAAACACCACCTCCCGCAGTGAAGCCGTACCCAATATATCGTTCACGATACGATTACCCGCCGCGTCCAGGCTAATAATGGGGTTGACCTCGTTGGCACTGCTAAAGCGTTTGCCATGCCAGTTCATTGCCGCCAGTTGCTGTTCAACCGGGTGGTTGTGGCTCAGGATACCTCCAGTCCAGTCTCCCAGCATCCGCGACGCAGGCATCGCCGGCAGGCTATCGAAAAATTCAAACAGCGCGATGTCCTGTGGTGCACCCTCTTTCAGATTCTGAAATTGCGTTTTCAGACAATTGCTCGCAGCACCCGACTTCGCAGTATTCAAGATGGTATCCATACTAGTTCCCCTCACCTGACATCATCAGGACTGGCTTGATGGTGACACCGGCAGACAGGTCCGCAAGCGCCTGGTTGATTTCGGCAAAGGGGTAAGTGCGCACCAGTTTTTCCAGCGGCAACCTGCCCGCCTGAAAATACTCGATCATCTGTGGGATAAACGATTTCGGATCTGCATCCCCTTCCACGGTTCCCCGCAGGGTACGGCCGCCAAACACCAGTTCCCGCGGTGAAAGAGACAGATTGCGCCCGGGGGCACTGACACCGGCACACACCAGTTGGCCGCGCTGGGCCAGTGCGCGAAACGCCGTTTCGATAACCGGGATACTGCCAGTGGCATCGACTGCGCCGTTCAGCCAACCGTGATGTTTCAATGCCGCAGCCAGGTCAACATCCCGGCTGACGATCGCCGCCGTTGCGCCCAGTTCCAGCGCCAGTTCGGTGCGCGCAGGATTCAGGTCCACCGCGATAATTTCCCGGCAGCCCGCAATCGCAGCCGCCATTACAGCGGCAAGCCCCACGGTACCGCAGCCAAAAATAGCTACCCGGTCACGGCTGCCCGGTTGCAACACATTCAGTACCGCCGACATTCCGGTCTGAACGCCACAGGCCAGCGGCGCCATCAACGCCGGTGGCAGGGCAGCATCCAGCCGCACCATATTGTGGGTGCTTGCCACCGTGTGTGTGGTAAAGGATGACTGTGCAAAAAAGTGACTGGTAATTGGCGAATTGCCGAGCGACATGGGAGCGCTGCCGTCAATCCGGCGGCCGGCAAAATTCAGGGCCAGTGCCGACTGGCAATAGGCTGGAGCCGCTTCACGACAGGCGCGACAGCCACCACAGGCACCGAAACTCATGAGCACCCGATCACCGGGGGCAAAGCCACTAACGCCCTCGCCCAGGGCCTCGATAATGCCCACGCCCTCGTGCCCCAGTACCGCGGGCAGCGGCGTCCCCAGCTGTCCGCCCATGGCGAGCAAATCGGTGTGGCAGATACCACAGGCTTCGAGCCTTACCCTCGCCTCCCCCGGTCCTGGATCAGACAACTCACAGGTTTCTATATCAACGATCGCACCAGTGCGCGCAACTGCAGCCTGAGTCCTCATAATTAAATTCAGCCTTCCCAGATAACTTTCTGATTCTGGGCCCGCCACTGATCCGCAAACTGCATATAGCGTTCTTCGATCTCGTTGCGCTTCAGCTTCATGGTCGGTGTCAACAGGCCACTTTCGATGGTCCAGGGTTCCTTGACGATCACCACATAATTCAAGCGCTCGTGATCTTCCAGCTGTTGATTGATTTCATCCAGGTGGGATGAAAATTCCCGTGCGAAGCGATGTTTGTCTTCGTCACAGGATGGGTTCAGCGCGCCGGGGGAGAGAACCGCCAGGGCGAATGGCTGCGGCTGACCGGGACCGGTAGCGCAGATCACTTCGATACCCGGGTGCGCACCGAGCATATTTTCAATGGGTACCGGCGCAACGTATTTACCTTTGCTGGTTTTAAACAGATCCTTGGTGCGCCCGGTTATGCGCAGGCGCCCTTTTTCGTCCAGCTCACCGCGGTCACCGGTATGAAAGAAACCATCTGCGGTGAGACAAGCCTGGGTTTCCTCGGGCATTTTGTAATAGCCCATCATCTGTCCCGGGCTTTTTACCAGCACTTCACCGGTTTCATCGATGCGGCACTGGACACCCTCCAGTGGTGTACCTACGTAACCCGGGCGCACTTCACCAATTCGCGCCGCATGGGAGGCAGCACAGTTTTCGGTCATACCGAATACTTCCAGTAAATCCAGCCCCAGTTTGCGATACCAGCGGATGATTTCCGCCGACAAAGGCGCAGCACCGGTAAGGCCCACCTTGACGCTGTCGAGCCCCAGTTCCTGCAGAATTTTCTTCTTGATCTTCGAGGACAGAAACGGAATAGCGAACAGCATTTTCTGCTTCGCCGGAGGAATTTTGGCGTTGACTGCCTGGTAAAACTTGGTCCACAAACGGGGCACCGAAAAGAAACGCGTGGGCCTTGCCCGTTTCAGATCCGCCGGAAATGTTTCCAGGCTGTCGTTGAAAAATATCTGGAAGCCCAAGATGAGCGACGGAATTTCCACGGCGACCCGTTCCGCAACGTGGGCCAGGGGCAGATAAGAAAGCATGCGGTCACTGGCATCCGGCAGCCACAGGTTTACCGAACAGCCCGCCGGTGCGGTCAGGGAGCGAAAGTTATGCATCACCCCCTTGGGGCGTCCGGTCGTGCCGGAGGTATAGATAATCGTCGCCAGCGCTTCGCGGCCGCGCAGAACCACATCTTTTAGCGGCGCAAAATTCTTTTGCACCTGATCCCAGTGCACTGACTTTTCCGCGCGTACCGAAGGCGACATGGGCAGGCACAGCAGCGGAAGGCTCTCCGGCAGTACCGGGGCCAGTTCACCCCAGCTGTCGGTGACTCCGTCCAAACGTCCCACCACCATCAGTTTGGCTTCACTGTGCTCCAGTACATAGGTACAGGCATCGGCACCCAATGTGGGATACAGCGGTACCGGCACATGACCAGCCATCCAGATAGCTAAGTCGGCAATGATCCAGTGGGCACTGTTTTTTCCGATCAGCGCAATATTGCTGCCTTCCGGCAGGTTCAGTGATGTGAGATAGGCGGCTGCCCGCCGCGCCTGTTCAGCGACCTGGCCCCAGGTGTAGGTTTCCACCTCACCGTTCGGGAGTGGCTGAGTAAGGTAAATTTCGTTGGGTTTTTCTTTTTCCCAGCGAAGCACATATTCAAGAGGCTCGGCGAATTCAACAACCTGGCTCATAGGTGACCTACCTTCTCTCATCGTTTTATTGTTTTGACTCAAGCTAATCGCCCACCCAACGGCTGTCAATCAGCCATTGGGCGGGAAATCCGCGACTGGAACTAAGCACACTGTCACTTTTTTTGTCACAGCGACGTTGTTATAGCGACCGCGCAATCAACTCCTTCATAATCTCGTTGGTGCCGCCGTAGATACGCCCCGCACGGGAATCGATATAGGCTTTGGCAATGGGATATTCGAGCATATAGCCATAGCCACCATGCAGCTGTACCCCCTCGTCCACTACCCGGCACAGCAGCTCCGAAGTCCAGAGTTTTGCCGCGGCCGCCGCTTCCGGTGCCAGCTTGTTCTCCAGCACTTCCTCGATACAGCGATCCACAAATACTTGGCCGATTTCAATTTCGGTTTTCATCTCCGCCAGTTTGAAACGGGTATTCTGATAGTTGGCCACCGGCTGCCCGAACACCTTGCGATCACGGGTATATTCAAGGGTATTCTGCAGGGCCGCACGGGCGCCGCTGACAGACAGAATGGCAATGATCAGGCGCTCCCAGGAAAGTTCACGCATCAACTGGATAAAGCCCTGCCCTTCCACTTCTCCCAGCAAATTTGACTGGGGCACGCGCACATTCTCAAAATACAGCTCACAGGTGTCCTGCGCCTTCATGCCGACTTTTTTCAGGGGCTGCGCCTTGCTGAAACCGGCGCGGTCCGCCTCGACCAGGATCAGCGAGGTATCTTTTACCCCATCGCCACTATTGCCGGTCTTGGCTACCACCACCACGATATCCGCGAGATATCCGTTGGTGATAAAGATTTTGGAACCGTTGATGACATAGTCATCGCCGTCTTTTTCCGCACGGGTCGTGATCGCCTGCAGGTCCGAGCCGGTGCCCGGCTCACTCATGGCGACGGCACCGACGGCCTCACCGGAAGCCATCCGCGGCAACCACTGTTGCTTCTGGCTTTCGGTACCGAAGTTATAGATATAGTTGGCAACGATATCCGAATGCACGGTAAACCCGGGCCCGGTAGCGCCAACGTAACTTTGCTCCTCCATCAGTACGGTGCTGTAGACACGGTCGCCGCCCATGCCGCCGTACTCTTCCGGGATCGTCATGCACAGCAGGCCGAGCTCACCGGCGCGGTACCAGAGCTCCCGGTCCACATGCTGCTGCTCTTCCCAGCGCTCGTGATGGGGCATCACTTCCGATTCCAGAAACCGCTTGACCATGCGGCGAAATTCTTCGTGTTCCGGCTGGAACAGGGTTCTCGGGATCATGCGAACTCCTTACTGCGTCGTTTTTTCAGTGTTCATTTATTCACGCAATGACATTGCGCCGTTTCTGCATCAGAGACATGGCATCCCAATCAAAGATCGCCATACAGTTTCTGCGAATACGTTTCATCAGTTCGGTGTTCTGCGCGAGGCTATCCTTCAGGAAACCCGTCGCGCAGATATTGAAGATCAGGGGACCAAACAGGTTAAACCGGTAATCTTCACAGGCCTCGCGGAAGGGATACTGGGTTCCGCTCTGTTCGAATACCCGGCAGTAGCGTTGCAACAGGGTGGCTTCGCTGTTGTTGCGCGCAACATAGGACAGGTCATTGGAAAGCAGGCTGGCCACGTCGTACATCGGATTGCGTACACCGGCGAGTTTCCAGCCGACCAGGCTGGCCCGGCAAGTAGCGCCGTCGCGCTGGAACAGAACATTCTCCAGACGCGCATCGCCGTGACTCAGGGTGAGGATATGCCGCTCGTAGCGATGCCAGTCCGCTACGTAGTCGGCAAATTTTTCTACCAGTCCAAAATGTCCCTGGGCCAGGGTACCCGCGTACACTTCCCGTAAGGCATCCACACCCACCCGATAGCGATGGGCAATAAACCGGGCATTATCGCGTTGCCGTAATTGCCATTGGGGTGCGGAAGCCGGTGATGTGCGCACGAAACAACCGTGCAGTTGCGCAAGCTCCTGCAGTACAGCTTCATGCTCCGGCTGGTGTTCATCGGGACTCGCATCCGAGGCATAAAACTCTCCACCACAGTCTTCCAGCAATAAGTTGAATTGCTGTCCATCTGCTGCCGCAAAAATCAAACCGGGCACCCGGCAAGCGTAATGGGAGTTCAGTTCCTGATAGGCGGAGGCCTCTCGCGCAAATGACTGCCGGATAAACGCCTCCCACTGCGGGGTAGGCAGCGGACGGGAAAATTTGGCCAGCACCGTTGCCGGTGCCGCACCGCTGGTATCTGCAAAGCGCAGATGCAGACGAACCAGAATATCAAAGTCATTGGAAGACAAAGGTTCACAACTGAATCCGACGAGCTCCGGCCACTGTGGATTGCACAGCTGCAGCGCAGCGCTCAGCCAGGACTCGGTAAGCGCTTCTGGAGACTGGAGCGCCGCCAGGTCCGCACTCCCCTCTCGCGACCCGCGAAGATCGGGAAAAATAACACTCCCCGCGCCGGCCCCAGAGCGTTCGCCTGCCGTATTCTCGATGTGTGTGGTTAGCGTCTGGCTCATAACACCACCTGATACCCTGTACCTGACAATTCAAATCCCTGCAGTTCAACCTTCACTGCACTCCGATGCGCGGTCTCGAAATGGCTACCGAAACCGCGCACCTGTTTCACGCCTTTCGATCAGAAAGTGCCGCGCAGGGTCACTCCATAGGTGCGCGGCGCGGATACATATCCGTTGGCATCATCTCCCTGCAGCGGGGAGTTGAAGTGCTGGGTGACATAGCGCTCATCGGTGCAGTTCTGGCACCAGGCCGCCAGAGTCCAGCCCGATGCTTCCGAACGCACGCCAACATTGGCTGCCACTTCGCCCTGATTACCACGCATCAAGTCATTCGAAGTGTTTGTATAGAGTTCGGTGGAATAGTTGATTCCGACACGCCCGAACAGGCTGAACGCACTGGACAGGGGCTGGTCGACACTCAGCGCCAGGTTGCCCGCCCACTCCGGTGCATGGGCGAACTCGCGATCGGCCAGATTCCCCAGTACCGGATCGCGACCAAAGCTGGCGTCAGCGATATGGGTGACATCAAAATTAAGACTGAAGGCATCGCTCAACAGGAATTGGTTTTCCACCTCCAGGCCGTAAGCCGTGGCTTCCGGGGCATTGTCGATGGTGAACTGGGTACCGATAAACTGTGCGATCTGCAGGTCACTGATGTCGTTGTAGAACAGCGCCACGTTGGTGCGCGCACGCCCGCCGGCGTATTCACTTTTCAGGCCCAGCTCGTAACCGTCAACAAACTCGGATTTGTAGGTGGGATCCAGCGGTACCGCACCGGGTACTTCCGCCGGGTTGTTATCCAGTGTACCGGCCGCGGTGTTGTCGATATTGACCCCGCCTGATTTGTAGCCGCGACTGTAGGAGGCATAGGCCATCATGGCGTCATCGATCTGGTAGCGGGCAGCAAGGGTGCCGCTCACCGCACTGTCTTTGAAGGTATCGGTATATTCGGGCCCGGGCTGTACGCGGAGCAGGCGGAATACCGCGGTAGGTGCGGGCGAGAAGTAATTGCGAATCATCGCCCCTTCTTTTTCATCCCTGGAATAACGGGCTCCCAGGGTCAGGCCTAACTTTTCGGTGACGTCCAGGTTCCAGTGGGTAAAGGCCGCAAAGGTGTTGCTGTCTGCCGGCATATCAATATCGCTCCAGATACCCGCACTGGCGTCGGCGTATCCTGCCGGGATTCCGGCAGCCCCTAGGTAGGCATCAAAATATATCTGCGCCTGGTCGCCCCAACCCAGTTCGTGGTGCGCGGCAATATCTTCCTGGGCCACGTAGACTCCGGCCACATAGTCAGCGCCGATAAAGGGACCGAAGCTGTCGAACACGCCGT
This sequence comes from Microbulbifer sp. CAU 1566, assembly GCF_023156515.1. Classification (NCBI taxonomy): domain Bacteria; kingdom Pseudomonadati; phylum Pseudomonadota; class Gammaproteobacteria; order Cellvibrionales; family Microbulbiferaceae; genus Microbulbifer; species Microbulbifer sp. CAU 1566. The sequence goes on from NZ_JALNMG010000003.1 coordinate 292,243, forward strand.
TCAGGGTAAATTCCTGGGACACCATTTCGGTGTTGAGGGCTTCATTGATGATCAGGATATTGGCACCGGTGAAGTCCGCATCCATATTCCACTGGGAAATAGTCCAGTCGCGATAACTGGTCACGGAGTTGAGCGTCTGCCCGCTCGCCAGTTCCCACTTCAGCTTCAAGACCGCGCCCTGGTCCTTGATGTTCTGATCGGTATCGCCGCTCAGCACCTGCTGGTAATCGTCGAAATCTTCCGAGGGTGCCTTGAGGCCGCGAGCCGGTATCAGGACATTGCTAATGAATGGTTGCAGGGGGCCGTCTACGACGTCGATCTGGCCGTAACAGCAGTTGTTTTCTTCATCGGACCAGTCGGCGATAAGCTGTGCGGAAAAGGTGTCCGAAGGCTCGTACAGGAACTGCGCTTTCAATGCGCGGGGCGAACGCTCGTTATAGTTGCCACCATTGGGATCTTCGATAAAGCCATCCTGCTGCCCCCAGAGGCCGGCAATGCGCACGGCAAAGTCGTCGCTCAGCGGGATATTCGCTGCACCACGGGCCATCTGCTTGCCGTAGCTCCCCGCGGTCACTTCGTAATCCATGGTCACCGCCTCGGTGTCAGGGGCCACGCTGTTGAGAATCAGGGCGCCGGCGGAGGTGTTCTTGCCAAACAGGGTACCCTGGGGGCCGCGCAGGATTTCCAGGCCACCGATATCCAGCCAGTTCTGCATCGCCTGACCGGCACGGGTGCGGTAAACACCATCGACAAACACGCCCACCGCGCCTTCGAAGGCCCGGCTATTACCCACGGTGCCAATGCCGCGAATCATGATATTGGCACTGTTGGCCGCACTGTTGGTGACATCAAACTTGATGCTGGACGAGATCTGCTGAATGTTCGCGATACTGTCCACCTGGGCCATGGCCAGGTCTTCAGCGGTCGCCGCGGTCACGGCCACCGGTACGTCCTGCATGCTCTCGGCGCGACGCTGGGCGGTAACCACAACTTCCTCCAGCTGGCGCCCCTCACTCTGCTGCGCCATCGCCGGCGCTGCCGCAACAATGGCAGAAGCCAGGGCACTGGCCCGGAACAGGGGATTGCCGGAAATTCGGGTTGGTTTGCTATTCATCGCCATGGGAGATCTCTCCTCAATCATTATCTTTATTGATATGGCGGCACTTGTACGGCCTGGCCGCGCCTTAACCTCACACTACATCCAGTTATTGATTGGACTGGAGGCAGTATGCGAAGGCGACAGCGAAAAAAACTCGTCCATTCCGATGAAATTTCACCCCCATCCGGCTGGCGGTGAACCGGGCTGGTGCAGCACCAGCTCAATGGAAGTGATTCAACCGATAAGATTCAGTTTGCGCGCAACCGCGACCGCTTCGGTGCGGCTCTGGGTGTGGAGTTTGGCGTTGATGTTGCGCAAGTGAGTGCGCACGGTATTTTCCGAGACGAACATACGCTCGCCGATAGCGCCGTTGGAAAGCCCCTCCCCCAGCAGGCAAAGCACCTGAAATTCCTTGCGGGTGAGTTTTTCTACCGGCTTGCCATCCGGGGTTTGCACGGGCTGCGCCGTGGGTGCGGCTGCGGTGGGCCCTCCACCGGCAGTATCGCCACTGATACCACTGCCGGCGGCCACCGCCAGCTCCCGCACCAGTTGCCGGAAAATCGTTTGCGGGTCGCGCGCAAGTTGCGCCTGGTCAAACGGCACCCCCTGCTGGCTGGCGAGGCGCTGCAGCAGCTGTACCGCCAGCTCGCCCTCGTCGAGAATCAAACGCACATAGTGTTCAGAGGCCGCGATGCGCAATACATCGCGCAGTTGCCGCAACGCGGCCTTTTCATTGCCCGCGCGGTACAGGGCGAGCGCATACAGCAACCGGAGTTTGAGTGCCCGACGCCCGCGCCCGGCGGCCTCGGCCAGTGAAATCTGCGGCTTGAGACTACGCGCCGCAGCGTCGCTATCGGCGAAGTGAATCTTCCAGCGCAGCTCCGCATCGGCCGGGGTATCCAGGTCACTGCCGAACAGGGACCAGTGCGCGAACTTATCCCAGTCTCCGGCAGACTGAGCGCGCTTCAATTCATCGCGGGCAGACTGTTTATCGCCCTCCAATAGAAAGATCCGGCTGCGCTCCAGACGGGCACTGGCCACCAGACGTGGCAGTTCATTGCGGTACCCGAAATATTCCAGCTCGGTAATGGTCTGGAAGGCGCCGTCGTGATCACCGCGGGCATAGAGAATCCGCGCCAGGTTGCGATGACCGCAGATCAGGTGGTCCGGCACCCCCTGCTCCTGCACCAGCGGCACATACACCTGCAGCAGGCGCTCGGCGTCGGCGAACTGCCCGCTTTCGTACCAGACCTCCGAGAGCAGCACCGCTGCCATCGCATTGCCGTTAGTGACCGGGCGACCATTGCGCTCGCTGACACCGGCCGCGAGACGGAAGCGCGCCGTACCTTGGCGCAGGCGCCCCTGCAGCAGCTCGATGGCGCCCTCCACGCACTGGGCATAGATATGGGTAAACGGCGTGCAATCGATCACCTGCAGTCGACGGCCTTCGTCCAGCAGATCCTGGGCCTCGCGATAGTTGCCCACCACCAGCGCCACATAGGCGAGTGAGGTGCGCAGAATCGCATGGGGAAAGGTCTCGGTGACCGGCAACCGGGAAAGATTGTCGGAAGCAATTCGGTAGGCCTCATCGTGGCGGTCCAGCATCGACAGCAGCATGGGCCTGAGGGCCATACCATGCCGGTGCACCAGGGATAGGGCCGGCGCCTCCTGCTCGTATTCACTCAATTGCGCCATGGCTTCCGCGGCACCGCGGGTAAAGGCGATCGCCCATACATGCACCACCTGCAAACCCGGCCACTGCTGCAGCTTGCCGGCGGGTACCAGCGTCATCAGGCGGATAAGCAACAGGCCACGGCCATCCCCCAGAAGCCGCTCGGCGTGACCGGCAAACAGGGGCAGCGCATAGTCCATATCACCGGACTTGAGCGCCTGCTCAATGGCGGGCACCACCCGCCCCTGGGCCAGGTAGGCCTGCGCCGCGGCACGGTGCAAGGCGGTGACTTTTTGCGGGTAACGCTGCTGCAGTTGCCCCTGCAGGAAACCGGCGAACATGCTGTGGTAGCGGAACCAGCGCCCCTCCTCGTCCATTGGCTCCAGCAAAAAGCGGTTGCGGGACAGGGCCAGCAGTCGCTCCTGGCTACTGCCGCGAACACCGACGGCCTCGCAGACCGCATCGCACAGCTCGGCGGAAAGTTGCGGCAGCACACTGGTGCTGAGCATAAAGTCCCGGAGCTCTTGTGGCTGATTGGCCAGCACCTCCTCCCCCAGATAATCCGCCACCAGTGCACTGGAGCCGGAAAAGCCGGCCACCAGCCCGGCCGGATCGCGACTCTGCTCCAGCGCGAGATAGGCCAGCCACAGGGCCGCGGCCCACCCCTCGGTGGTCTGGTGGAGAGTGGCAATATCTTCCGGGGCGATTTCCAGCCCGCATTCCCGCAGCAGAAATTGCGCGGTTTCCTCGGTGCTGAAGCGCAGGCTGTTGGCATCCACTTCCTGCAACTGTCCGCGGGCACGCAACCGTGCCAATCCGATATCGGGTTGAGTACGGGAACCAATGATCAGGCGGCCACCTTCCGGCAGCCGCTCCGCCAGCTGACGCACAAAGGCGAGAGCGACGCTGTTTTGCAGCACCTCAAGATCGTCGAGGAACAGTGCGAAGGGCACCGGCAACAACTCCACCCGATCCAGCAGATCCATCGCCGCCGCACCCGGTGCATCGTCACCGTGTTCCACGGTATCCGCAGACAGACTATCGAGAGCGCGGGCGAGAAAATGCAGCAGGCGGGCACTGTCGTTGTCCGCCAAATCTAGGCGCATCCAGGCAGTCGCTACCCCCTGGGCGGAAAGCTGCTCGAACAGTTGGCGCATAAGCGTGGACTTGCCGAAGCCCGCGGGTGCCCGGATCAGGGAGACGCGCGCGCTTTTGTCGAAGCCATTGCTTCGGGTCAGCTGTTCCGTCAGTGCGGAACGAAATATCTGGAAAGGCGGTGCCTGGGGACAGCACAGCTTGGCGGGTTGCGCCATCACCCGGCGCTGGCGGTGCTCAGGCGCGGTGGACGGACGCGATGGTTCGGGCGGCTTGCCTACAGACTCAATCATCGGCCGAGTAGTATTTATTATTTGATTCGAAAATAAGTGGGGCGCCGGACCCTGTCAACCGCAATCCCGGACGCCCGTAAGGAAACAGTCAAAAACCGGACTATCCGAGCAGCTCCGCCCGGGTTCGTATCACCGATCTGGCCTCTTCCACCATACGCGACAGCAACTCGGCACAACTGGGGATGTCATTGATCAGGCCGATCACCTGCCCAGCGGTCCAGATGCCCCCCTCCACATCACCCGCTTCCAATACCTGCTCGCGTCCGCGCACCCCCGCGACCAGCGGTTGCAGGTCAGCGAAGTCGGTATCTCCCGGACGTGACTCGATGGAAACCACCTCGGAGGCGATGGAGTTGCGAAATACCCGTGCGGTATTGCGCAGGGTGCGGAAAATCAGTGTGGTCTGGCGCTCGTCGGCTGCCACCATGGCCTGCTTTACATTCTCGTGCACCGGTGCTTCCCGGGTGGCGACAAAGCGGGTCCCCATATTCACCCCTTCCGCCCCCAGCATCAGTGCCGCCGCCAGCTGATAGCCATTGCCGATACCACCGGAGGCAATCATGGGAATGGACAGCTTTGATGCCGCTACCGGCAGCAATACCAGATTGGTTACATCGTCCTCACCCGGGTGACCGGCACATTCGAAGCCGTCCACACTGACCGCATCACAGCCGATAGCTTCCGCCTTGAGCGCATGGCGCACCGAGGTACACTTGTGGATGACCTTGACCCCGTGTTTGCGAAACAGCGGAATAAACTCTTCCGGATTGCGGCCCGCTGTTTCAATCACCTTAACGCCACCGTCGATAGCCGCCTGCGCGTACTCGGTGTAAGGCACCGGCTTGATCGTTGGCAGTATGGTGAGGTTTACCCCGAAAGGCTTATCGGTCATTTCCCGGCAGCGCTGAACTTCCCGGTACAGATTTTCCGGGGTGGGCTGGGTGAGCGCCGTCAGGATCCCGAGGCCACCGGCGTTGGAAACCGCCGACGCCAGCTCCGCGCGTCCAACCCACATCATGCCGCCCTGAACAATCGGGTAATCAATACCCAGCATTTCAGTAATTTTTGTTTTCACAGTGCGCCCTCCGGCATCAGAAAAATCGAGAACTTATCGACCCAAATCAAGCATTCTTGGTGCGGTAATCCAACCCCATGTCCCGCGAGATAATTTCGCGCATCACCTCGCTGGTGCCGGCGTAAATCCGCGAAATTCGCGCATCCGCGTAGCGCCGGGAAATTCGATATTCGTCCATATAGCCAGCGCTGCCGTGAAACTGCAGACACTGGTCGACCACCCGCCCTTCCAGTTCCGAGCAAAACAGTTTTACCTTGGCCGCGTCCGCACCACTCAGTTCACCGGCGTTTTGCGCCTGTACACTGCGATCTACAAACACCTGCGCCACATCCAGCTCGGTGCGCATGCTGGCAAACTGGAAACGGTTGTTCTGGAAACTCGCTACCGGGTTTCCGAACACTTTGCGTTCGCGGGTGAATCCAAGGGTTTCATCCAGAGCAGCATTGGCATTGGCCAGCGAACAGGTCGCACTCTGCAGGCGCTCTTCCGCCAGGTTCTGCATCAGGTAATAGAATCCTTTATCCGGCTCCCCCAACTGGTTGGTCTTGGGAATTCGCACATTGTCGAAAAACAATTCCGCGGTGTCCTGGGCCTTCATCCCCAGCTTGTCGAGGTTGCGCCCGCGGCTGAACCCCTCCATACCCCGCTCGACCAGAAACAACCCGACCCCGTACCTGGCATCGCTGGTACGCGCCGCCACCACAAACAGGTCGCCAATAATGCCGTTGGAGATATAGGTCTTGGCCCCATTCAAAAGCCAGTGATCACCGCAATCCACGGCCCGGGTTTTCATAGCTGCCAGGTCAGAACCGGTATCCGGCTCCGTCATGGCGATCCCCAGAATCGTCTCACCGCTGATACAACCGGGATAAAAGCGGTCTTTCTGCTCTTCCGATGCCAGATTACCGAGGTAACGACCCACAAGGCGGTTGTGGGTGGGAATGAAAATATCGCCACAACCGGCCCGGTACAGCTCTTCAATCAGCACCTGCTCGTAGCGGAAATCTTCCAGGCCGAGGCCACCAAAGCGCTCTTCCGCCCACATGAACAGAAAGCCGCTGTCCCCGGCCTTGCGAAAGATCTCGCGATCCACCACACCCTGCCGGCGCCATTCCTCCATCTCTGGCACGGCTTCCGCCTGCAGGAATTTGCGCACGGAATCCCGGAACATTTCGTGCTCACTTTCCAAGGGTCTCGCTATCACGACTCGGCTCTCCTGTTTTTATTCAGCTGTTGGCAGCATACACACACATACTTGCTTGTGACAAGTTTGTTTGTTGGTTAGACTGGCGGCAACATGTGATTCGGGCCGCGATTGGCGGACAATAGGTCCCCAAACCAGACCGCCGGACAACCACACACAGGAACCCCCAATGAGCAGCTCCACCGCCAGCAAGCCAGCGCGCATGACCCAGGCAGAGCGCAGCGCCCAGTCCGACAGCCAGATGTTCGACGCCGCCATTCGCCTGATTGTCGACCAGGGCCCACAGCGGGCCACCCTGGCAGAAATTGGCACCAGTGCCGGCTACAGTCGCGGCCTTGCCGCCTACCGCTACAAGACCAAGGATGTGTTCTATTCGGCACTGATCGAACACCTGCACCACCTGTGGTGCGAGGAACTGGAAAGCGCCACCGCGGGCACCAGTGGCTTCGATACCATCATTGCCGCCGTGACCGCGCTACAGAATTTTGTGCGCTCCAACCCCGACCACCTGCGGGCCATGTACAAGCTGTACTACCACACCATCGACCACCACTCGGAAATCACTCAAAAGCTGCAGGAAATTCACCTCAACCAGCGTAAACAAGCGGTACGCTGGATTGGCGAGTGCGCGGATTTTTCCGGCAGCCCGCTTTCGCCAGATGCGTTTGCGGAACAGTACTGTGCGCTGATATTCGGCGGCATTTACCAGTGGCTTGTCAGCCCGGAAGAGATTGATCTGGATCGATTGCTGGAACACAGCAAATACAGCCTGAGAATGATTACCGGCGGATAATGCTCAACATTGCCCGCCCGCGAACAAACTCCAAACAATAAAAAACGGGAAGGAAGCGGTAATGACAAAAACACGTGGCAAGGAAAAATCGAACCAGGGTGTCATAGACCAGGATACGTTCGACTACGTCATCGTCGGCGGTGGTTCCGCCGGCTGCGTGCTGGCCAATCGCCTGAGTGCCGACGGCCGCTTCAGTGTTTGCCTGCTGGAGGCGGGCCCACCGGATGACAGCCTGTTGATCCATATGCCCATTGGCATTGGCTTTCTCGTCGCCGGTGACAAGTACAATCTGCCGCACCACACCACCCCGCAAAAACACCTGAACAACCGCAGCCTCTACTGGCCCAGAGGCAAAACCCTCGGTGGTTGCAGTTCCATCAATGCCATGGTGTATATCCGCGGCAACCCCGGGGATTACGACGATTGGGAAAAAGCCGGCAACCCGGGCTGGAACTGGAAAAACCTGCTGCCCTACTTCCTGAAATCCGAAGGCAACCAGCGCGGCCGCGGCCCACTGCACAACGACACCGGCCCCCTGACCGTTTCCGACCTGCGTTGGAAGACCCGTGCCGGCGCCGCCTTTGTGGATGCGGCGATCAATGCCGGGCACCAGTCCAACAATGACTTCAACGGCCCAAGCCAGTTTGGTTTTGGTTTCTATCAGGTAACCCAGCGCAACGGTCGCCGTTGCTCCACGGCCCGCGCTTACTTAAAACCCGCACAGATTCGCGAAAACCTGACGGTGCTCACCAACGCCCGCGCGGCAAAAATTTTGCTGGATCAAACCAGTGCAAAAGGCGTCGAGTTACTGGACGGAAAGAAAATTTTTGCCAATCGAGAAGTCACTCTTTGCGGCGGCGCACTGCAATCACCACAGTTGTTACAACTTTCCGGCATTGGCAATCAGCAGCAGCTACAAGCGCTGGGTATCGAAACAAAAGTGCATTTACCCGGTGTGGGTGAAAACCTGCAGGATCATCTGGACGTTACCCAGGTGGTCAAAGTCAATCGTCCCATTACCTTTTCCAATTCCCTCTGGCCGACCCTGAAAGCCGCTGCCAGCCTGCCGGAATTTTTGTGGCGTAATCGCGGCCAGCTCACCAGTAACGGCGCCGAGGCCGGTGGCTTCTCCCGCTCTACTTTTGCCAGGGGCTATGCAGATCTGCAGTTTCACCTGACATCGGCGCCACTGTTTGATCACGGCCGTGAGCGCCCCGGTGGCTATGGCTATTCACTGCACGTGTGCGGTCTGCGCCCACTCAGTCGTGGCAATGTGCGACTGCGCTCTGCCGACCCGACGGACTTGCCGCTAGTGGATGCAAACTATCTGGACGAGCAGGAAGACCTGGAAGTACTGATCGAAGGGGTGGAACAGGCGCGGGAAATCATCGAGCAGCCGGCGCTGCAGCAGTACCACAAAGACTGGTGGCTGCCGAAATCCCGATTGAACAATCGCAAAGAGATTGAAGAATTTATTCGCCAGCACGGAGAAAGTGTTTACCACCCGGTGGGCAGCTGCCGCATGGGGAATGATGATCTGGCGGTCGTTGATAACACCCTGCGGGTACACGGTGTAGAGGGATTGCGGGTAGTGGATGCGTCAGTGATGCCGAATATTATCAGCGGCAACACCAACGCACCGGTGATCGCAGTGGCCGAGCGCGCCGCAGAATTGATTCTGGGCGCGGACCGCGATCTGGCCGTAGCAAGTTCGCGCTCAGGTCAGGCGCTTGCCGAATAAGCCGAGCATTTCGCCCCAGGCGCGCTCCGCCTGGGCCTGGTTGTAGGCCATGGAATCCGGCGGGCACCAGCCATGCATGGCGCCCTCATAGACTTCCACCGTGGCATCTACATCTGCCGCTTTGAAGGCTTTACGCAATTCGTCTTTCGCTTCCGGCTGACGTTCGTCGTCGTTTTCGGCAATGGCAACCAGAAATCCGGCTTTGATGTCCGGCACCAGTTTATGCGGGCTGTCGCCGGCGTCCGTCACCAGGCCACCACCATGAAAAGAGGCACCGGCACCAATGCGCTCCGGCATGGCCGCAGCCAGGCGGAACGTATAGGAGCCCGTCATACAGTATCCGGCAGTACCGACCTTCTTCGCAGGGTCTACCGCTGCCTGCTTGTCGAGCCAGGCAACAAATGCTTTTCCGTCCGTCACGCAGGTTTCCGGGGACAAGGTGCCCGCCAGCTCGCGGCCTTTCGGGAAGATGGTTTTGCGCAATTCCGGCCCGATAATTTTGGCATCGTCCGGTACCAGCTGGCCCTGCATGGTTCGGTAATAGGGGTTTACTACCAGCACCGCGTACCCGGACTGAGCCAAGCGCTTGCCCATGTCACGGAAGGCGCGGCGCATGCCGAAAATATCTGGCCATAGAATTACGGCCGGGTGGCGCCCTTCCGCGGGGTGAACAAAATAACAGTCGGCCTCGCCATCCGGGGTGGGCACCATTACCTTGCCCTCAGTTACCTTAACCCCGCTCTCTGCCGCACTTTGCGCAGAAACAGACCAGGGCAAGATGGCCAACAGGCCAGCGCCGACGCCCAAACGCCCGAAACCCCGGCGACTCACGCCCTTACCGAGTCCACGCTGCAGAAAATAGGTTTCCGCATCCTTACTGTTCAGCTCGTCACACATGGCCCACTCCTGTTATTGGTTTTTCAAGACCCTATTTTCCAGACCCTAAAGGAAAAGCCGGATTCAGTACAGGTCTCGCCGGTAGCGCCCGGATTCCAGCAGTGCTTCAAGCTCCCGCTCGCCCAGTAATTGCTGGAGAACTTTGTGCACACCCTCACCCATGCCGGCGCGATTGCCACACACATAGATGTCCGCGCCGCGAGCAATAAAGGCGTGCAATGACTCTTCTTGTGCTGCGAGAAATTCCTGCACATAGCGATATTCGGATTTCCCGCCGCGGGAAAAGACCCGGTCACAGCGGACCAGGGTTCCACGCTTGTGCCAGGCCTCCAGCTCCGCAGCCAGTGGCCGGTCAGCTTGCGGGCAGCGCTCGCCAAAAAGCAGCCAGGCCGGCCCTGGATTTACCTGTGCGACGCGCTCTGCCAGCTGCGCCCGCAGCCCGGCAAGGCCACTACCGGCACCGATCAGCAGTAAGGGACGCTGGTGATCCGGGGTGTGGCAATTACCGTTTTCCCGCAGACTGCCGGCAAACAGCTCGCCGGTTTCGCAGAACTCCGTCAACCAGCCGGAACCCAGCCCCAGTTGCCCATCCTTGCTGAATTGCTGCCGCACGATCAATTTCACAGCGCGCTCTTCGCCGCAGGAAGCCACGGAATACTCGCGCGCGGGCAACAGGGGGAACTCGGAAAAGTCCCCCCGCAGCAGCTTGTCCCGGTCAAACACCGCTTCCGGCAGTGCGCGATCGCGCAACCAGGCCTGTAGCGTCTGGCCGCGACCACCGACGACAATCCACTGGCTGCCATCCAATTGCTGCCGCGCAAGCCAGCGGGACACCTGCGCCCGCTCCTGGCGGGGCTGCAGAACAAACACATCGCCCGCGCGCCACTTGGGCCAGTCGTTCACCGCCCGCAGCGTCAACTCAAACAGAGGCGCCCCTGGACTGCCGGGGTTAAGCAAACGCCGCCCCGCCAGTCGCCACCAGATACTGGACCTGCTGATTGCATTGCCGACTTCCTCAGGCTGGGGCGCGCTGAACCAGGCTGGCATGGCACTGGCAACACCACTGGTATCACCGCGGGCACCGTCGACCTTGTGTATTGGCTCCAGCGCTTTCGCACCCAGTTGCGCCATGCCGTCGAACAGCAGTTGCCCAAAGGCACAGAAGCGCTCGTAGGTACTGTCACCCAGGGCGACAACGGCATAAGAAAGGTGGGAGAGGTCCAGTCCGGCAGCGCTGCCGCCACTGAGGTAATTTCTGGCGAAACGCTGACCGTTGTCCGGCGCCTCCCCTTCCCCATATGTGGCAACAACAAACAGCGCTTTTTTCGCGGCTTGCAGTGCCTCAGAAGATACCTGGCTCAACGGCAGCACCGTCACCGGCTGCGAAGGCTCCAGGTGGGCTGCGCTCTGGCGAGCCAGCGTAGCGGCTGTACCGCTCTGGCTGGCATAGGCGATGAGTACACCGCCGGCCTTTTGCGACAGCTGCTGGCGACGCGTCGCCTGCAGCGTGCGGCGGTGGCGCAACACAAGAATCAGCACCCACAGGAGCCAGAGCAAGGTGCAGCTCAATGCGATTGCTAGGCGCTGGAATTCTGTCACCCGCTGACTCCCGGTTTGCGACGGATTTTCAATGGTTACAGTGGCAGTACTTCGAAGGTAGCGGTGTAGGAACCGCGGCGACTGGTCGCCGGCGCTTTGGCTTTACCGTCTTCGTATTCTGCTTCCATAAAGTACTGCCCCGCACTCGGCCAGGTGACGCTGAACTGACCAGCGGCATCCGCCTTCACCTTGATTTCATCCTGGCTGTCACGGTAACGGCTGCCACCGGGGATCAACATGACTTCGGCATTTTTTGCCGGCTCGCCATCAATCAGCAATTTAAAGTTTGCGCTCTCTCCGGCGTAGAGGTCGTTCGGGTGGGTCACCGGCACCAGTTCCAGGCCAACACCCTGGGGCTTGAGTACAGCGTCCGAAGGCGCACCCAAGGTAACGAAGGTTTCTATACGGCGGGAGCTCTGGGTAACCCGCAGCTCTTTGGCATTTTTGGGGACGGCCGTTGCGAAGTCCGCATCGTTTGCCTGTTGACCGCGGCCCGGCCACATATGGCGCTTGCCGTCTTCATCTTTCCACACTGCGCGGAGGCCGGAAGAAGCCAGTCCAACCCGGTAAGTACCCTCACCGTTCAACTGCAGATCAAACGTACTGCGGTATTTGCCTCTGGCGCTATTTTCCAGTGCAACCGATTCGCCGTTGGGCGCAGTTGCGGTCACAGATTCAATTCCCATGGCAACGTGATCCGGGAAGAAAATCGTATTGGATACGGCCGCATCAAACGTAACGTAGGGCGCCTCACCAGAAAGTACCGTGGAGCTGGGCAGAATCCAGGCGCGGTGTGCTTGCGCCTGCATGGCGACGCCGGCAGTCATGAGGCCGGCCAGTAAAACTTTACCGAGGGAGGAGTGTTTCATCAGAATGTCCTTTCTTTTATACGGATTGGCAGTCGGGCAAATAGCTATCGAGTAACTTGTTTAGGGCAGCAGGGCAACCTGAATGCTGCCCAGCTCTTCTTTTCCTTTGGCAGACAGTGGCAAGCTGGATTTTTCCAGTGGCCAGGTAAGGGGGATTTCGATCAGCTCACGACCGCCCACTTCCCGTGCAGCCTCAATACGCAGGCGATATTTGCCCGGCGCCAACTTGGCGAGATCGCTGTCGGCGATAGCCACTTCCAGCGCGTGTTCACCGGGGCCGTAGGTGGCGGAGGTGATACCGTCCACCGGAACATCCAGTCCGCGCCCGCCACGGCGCCACCACTGGCGCAAATCCTTGAGCCATTTTTCGCCTTCGTTGTTGCGCATCTCCAGGTCATACCACACGGCAATCTGGGTCGCTTTGCGGGATTCATCCTCCAGCCATACCGCCACATAGGGGTTGTGGTATTCCGCTACATTGAGGCGCGGGATTTCGATGCTCACTTTCAGGCTCTCAGCCTGAACTGCGCTCGCCGCACCCAGGCCAAACAGCGCAACGGCCACCAGCTTTTTGAACAACTTCATTTCCATGTCTTTTCCCGATCGTCGATAGAGTTAGTGAATAAATACGAGGGCGATCACCAGCGGAATCAACACCCCCAGTGCCGTAATCGGCCAGGTGGAAACCCTTCTGCTGGACTGCTGCCAAAGCAGCCAGAAGCCCGTCAGACAGAAGACTACGCAGGCGACCGCAAAGACATCCAGGTACCAGCGCCAGGCGCTGCCGGTATCCCGGCCCTTGTGCAGGTCATTGAAATACGCGATCCAACCGCGATCGGTACTTTCAAAAATCAGTTCGCCAGTCTCCGGAACCAGCGACAGCCAGGCATCGCCGCCGGGTTTCGGCATGGCCAGATAGAACTCCCCGTCATCCCAGTCGCCACGATGCCGACGAGGGACGAGGATGCGATGCTCCTCGGCCAGCCACTCGATCAAATCCGCGGGCAAATACGGTTCAGCGAGTTCGCCAGGCCGCCAATCCTGAATCAGCGCCTCGGGCACAACCAGCTCATGGCTCACCAGCTTTGGTGTGGCCGGTATCTCGCCGGCGTGATTGAGGGTGATGCCAGTAATGGCAAACAGCAGCATCCCGACCAGGCACATCGCAGAGCTGATCCAGTGCCACTGACGCACGGTTCCGAAAGAAATTGCCACGGATGCCGGATTCCTGTTCCCGAGTCTGAATAGTCAAAGAACGAGATGATAATGCATCTCATTTGTAAGCTAAAGTGACGGAGGGCGGAAAAGCGGTTAATTACTGTAAAGACGGGAGACAGAAAGCCAGCAAATAGCATTGGGTACTTCAACCTGAAGCGTGATCAAAAACACAAAAAAAAAGGGCCGGTCAATGGCCGGCCCTGTACATCACCGCCCAGATATCAGTAAATCCAGCGCGGCCAGGCAGTCCCGGTTGTAGGCTACCCGGGTGGCCCCATCCAACGCTTGCGGGCGCACGCCGATTTTCGCTCCAATAAAATCGAGCCTTTGCCACTCTGCAGCTTCCAGGCTCAAAGCCATTTGATCACGAGTGAGTAATGATCCATTTGCAAAATGCCCACCGGGAAAAATTTCGGCCGGTGGCATATGGGTATCACGCCAGGCACCGTAGGGTGTTTCACAATCGGAAATCCCAGAGAACATCAGACCACGCAGTAGCCCGGCCTCGCGCGCAAGTCGAAGATGCTCCAGCGGGCCCTCGATGCTGCGCGTTTCCAGGGCCGAGCGCCCCCAGTTAATAGAAAGCCCCAGGTTACTACCGCACTGTTGATTAACCGCAAGAATGGATTCTATTTCTTCCTCAAGCGTCAAAAAGCCCTTTTCGGGTTTCAAGCCTTCAACAAACGCATCGCAGTGCTCAATCACCAAGCCGGCGCCATCCCAGTCCCAGGATACGATTTCTTCCAGAGAGCGCTTGAGCGCATCGGAGGACGACGGGGCCCCTGTGCGGTTGGGGCTGGTATGCAACTGGATAGTTTCAACGGCTTTTCGTCCCAGGTGGCCATTGAGTTTGATCACCGCGGCATGCATTTGCCGGTAAAAATCGATTCCGGCAGTACGCCCTGACTCGACATCAGAGGCGATACCAAAGGTACCGTCCTTAGCCAGCCGCCCCATGACGCCCGGGACGCCGGTGAACACAAAGCTCCAGTCGGGATCAATATTGCGGAGGAACCATTCGTCATCGTGGGCATGCAACTGGCCGGTAAACGGATGCTCGATACCCCGGATATTCTCTATCTGCTTGATGCCATTCAGATAGGACTCCTGCAACTCCGGTTGCCAGCTGTCCGATACGGGAGCTGTGGCGTAGGCACCTAAGATATATTTCATATGCTGATTGCGATTCCTGAGGATATGGAAAGTCCACCATTATACGGATGCACCTCATCCCGACCCAACGGTCCCTTCTTCATCACCTTATCCGTCACCTTATCCGTCACCTTATCCGTCACCTTATCCGTCACCTTCTTCGCCGCCCTTACCCACCAGCTAAACCCGCCACACTCACGCGCCAATAGTGGTTTACCCCCACGTTTGGTATCCTCTGCGCCAGCTTGAGCAGTGCCGATGCCCGTTCGGTGCGCCTCCCAGACAAGACCACAACCCCCTGATTTTAAAAGAATTATCAAATCCAATGCCCGCAACTGCCGCTGCCAATAAGAACCAGAAACCCGAACATACGCCAATGATGGTCCAGTATTTGCGGATCAAGGCCGAGCACCCCCAGGAGCTGGTGTTTTACCGCATGGGTGACTTCTACGAGCTGTTCTACGACGACGCCAAGCGGGCGGCGGAACTGCTGGATGTGACCCTCACCGCCCGCGGCAAGTCCGGGGGACAGCCGATCCCCATGGCGGGAATTCCCTACCATGCGGCGGAGGGCTACCTGGCGCGGTTGATCAAAGCCGGTGTGTCGGTGGCCATTGCCGAGCAGTTTGGCGACCCGGCCACGACAAAAGGACCGGTAGAGCGCAAGGTAGTGCGCATCGTTACCCCGGGCACCGTGACCGACGAGGCGCTGCTGAACGAACGCCGGGACAACCTGCTGGCCGCGACCGTACTGGTGAGCGACAAATTTGGCCTGGCGCTATTGGACGTGGGCACCGGACATTTTGCGGTGCAGGAAGTGGAATCCCTGGAAGCGTTAACCGAACAGGTACAGCGCTACAGCCCCACCGAGTTGCTGGTCTCTGAAGACCTGACCCTGCCGGCGGAAATCGAGCGCCGTCCGGGTATGCGCCGCCGCGCGCCCTGGGAATTCGACCTGGAAAGCGCCCTGCGTCTGTTGAATCGCCAGTTCGGCACCATGGACCTCGAGGCCTTCGGCTGCAGCCATATGCACGCGGCCCTGTGTGCCGCGGGTTGCCTGTTGCAATACGCGCGCGATACCCAGCGCACCGAACTACCCCACATTCGCACCCTGCGCACCGAACGCAGTGAAGATACCGTGGCCCTGGACCCCGCCAGCCGCCGCAACCTGGAAATCGACAGCAACCTCAACGGCGGCGATGACAATACCCTGCTGTCGGTTTTCGATGCCTGCAAAACCGCCATGGGCAGTCGCCTGTTGCGCCGCTGGCTGAACAATCCCCTGCGCAACCTCTCCACGCTGCAGCAACGCCAACAGGCGATTGCCGCGCTGATTGGCGACTACCGCTTCGAGCCACTGCGCGATGCGCTCAAGCCCATTGGCGATATGGAGCGCATCCTCGGCCGCCTGGCCCTGCGCTCCGCCCGCCCCCGCGACCTGTCGCGCCTGGGTATGTCCCTGGCCCAGTTTCCCGAGCTGCAGAGCCAGCTCAGTGAGACCGGTGCACCATTACTCGGTCAGTTGAGTCGGGAGATGGGTGAGTGGCCACAAACGGTCGAGTTGCTGCAGCGCGCGTTGGTGGAGAACCCGCCGGTAGTCATCCGCGAGGGCGGCGTGATCGCCGACGGCTATGACGAGGAACTGGACGAGCTGCGCGGCATCAGCGAAAACGCCGGGGACTATTTAGTGCAGCTGGAAGTGCGCGAGAAAGAGCGCACCGGTATCCCGACGTTAAAAGTGGGCTACAACCGGGTGCACGGTTACTTTATCGAAATCAGCCGCGGCCAGAGTGACAAAGCCCCCGCGGACTATATCCGGCGCCAGACCCTGAAAAATGCCGAGCGCTTTATCACGCCCGAGCTGAAGGAGTTTGAAGACAAGGCACTGTCGGCCAAGAGCCGCGCCCTGGCCCGGGAAAAGTTCCTGTACGAGGAACTGATCACCACTCTGAACGAACACCTCGCTGAGCTTCAGACCGCGGCCGCGGCAGTCTCCCAGCTGGACGTCCTCGCCAATATGGCCGAGCGCGCGGACCAGCTGCGTTTGACCCAACCGGAGCTGTCGGAAAAACCGGGTATCCATGTCGAGGGCGGTCGCCACCCGGTGGTGGAACAGGTACTCGACGACCCGTTTGTGGCCAACGACATCGACCTGCACGCATCCCGCCGCATGCTGGTAATCACCGGCCCGAACATGGGTGGTAAGTCGACCTATATGCGCCAGACCGCGCTGATCGCCCTGCTCGCCCACTGCGGCAGTTTCGTGCCCGCCGACAGCGCCCGTATCGGCCTGCTGGACCGTATATTCACCCGCATCGGCAGTGCCGACGACCTCGCCGGTGGACGCTCCACATTCATGGTGGAGATGACCGAAACGGCGAATATCCTGCGCAACGCCAGCGAACACAGCCTGATCCTGATGGACGAGATCGGCCGTGGTACCAGTACCTACGACGGGCTGTCACTGGCCTGGGCCTGCGCCCAGTTTCTGGCGGACCGGGTGCGCGCCTTTACCCTGTTCGCCACCCACTATTTCGAGCTGACCGAACTGCCGCAGCAGTGCTCGGAGGCGGCCAACATCCACCTGAACGCCACCGAGCACGGGGATTCCATCGTGTTTCTGCACCGTATTCAGGAGGGCCCCGCGTCCAAGAGCTACGGATTGCAGGTTGCCAAGCTGGCCGGTATTCCACAGGAAGTACTGGACGAAGCCAAGGCGCGGCTCGCCGCCCTGGAAGCAGGCCACACCACCCGCGACTCTGGCCCCGGCGCACCAGCGCAGAAAACCGTGCAACCAGCAGCGCCAGAACCGGCACCAACGCCATCACAAGAGCCATCACAAGCGGCAAAATCCCCCGCTGCGCCAGCAAAGCCTGCCGCCCCTGCACAGGTCGACCTGTTTGGCAGCGCCCCGCACCCGGCGGTTGAGGCACTGGAGTCCCTGGATCCGGACGACCTGACCCCGCGCCAAGCGCTGGAACAACTCTACGCCCTGCGCAAATTGTTATAAGCACCCAACCAATTCGACTCAAAAGCCACTACAATTCGCGCCATTACTTGCTAAAATCCGCTGCTTTCAGAATTAGGCACAGCTCCTTGTGGGGAGCTGGCCGGGCAGCGGCCACGCCATAGCATCATCGAGGGACAAAAATGACATTCGTAATTGGGGAAAACTGCATCAAGTGCAAGTACACCGACTGTGTGGAAGTGTGCCCGGTAGACTGCTTCTACGAAGGCCCCAACTTCCTGGTGATCCACCCCGACGAGTGCATCGACTGCGCCCTGTGCGAGCCTGAGTGTCCGGCTAACGCCATCTTCTCGGAAGACGAAGTGCCGGATGATCAGCAAGAATATATCGAGCTAAACGCCGAACTTGCCGAAGTGTGGCCAAACATCACCGAGAAAAAAGATCCGCTACCGGATGCAGCAGAGTGGGATGGCAAAACGGGCAAATTGGAATTGCTTGAGCGCTGAAACACCGCTACAGATTTAAAAAGCCGTCTGGTCCAGACGGCTTTTTTCGTTTCAGGGGCTCTACAAACTCTCAGGCGCTATTGATTGCCCCACCAGAAACCTTCTTGAAAACCATCTCGAAATCCTGTTAGAAATCCTGTTAGAAAACCACCTAAAGAACCCCATCTACAGAATCATTAAGAAAGAACCCTTACCGGTATGTCGACCATAAAATCCCTTCGCATCCTGTTGCGTCGTACCATGGCCATCGCCCTGCTCAGCCTGCCGATGGAAGTCCTTTGTAGTGACGACCGTCGTATTGTTCTGGCTCTGGATGACACCCTGTCTCCGGGTGCCTCCGAGTTACTACAAAATGCCCTGGAAGAACTCGACCTCAGAGCAACGCTGATCCAGCCCGAGCGTCCCCCGCTTAGCAAGCGCGCCTCTCTGCAAACGTTCCAGCACGTTAGCCGCGCCCAACAACTACTCGCCAACCTGAAACGCCGACAACCAATGGATTTCAATATGGCGCTGCCCGATATCCCGGGAAAATCCACCACCAATGCGATACCTCACTGGGACTTGTTGTCACACCAGCAGCATGAGGAAGACCCTGCGGAAATTGCCGATTTCGTATTAGAAAATGCCTCTCCCGGTGCAGTGCTACTGCTGCGCCCTTTAACCACTACGCACGATCCGGTACTCAGGGCATTGCCAATTATCAGCTCGCGACTGCGCGATGCCGGCTATGAGGTCACAACACTTTCCGAACTGTTGCAGGCGTGACCTGCATCACTCGCCCCTTTTAGCCCGCATTTAGCCCGCAGAAAGAACTCGCAGAAAGACCCCGGTTACCCAGCGCAGGGATTTGCGCTGGCCATTCCCCCGGGCAACCCATTAAAGGACAAACGTTTAACAACTGCCCACTTGAATATCCCAAATACTTCACCTCATCGGCAGCTCACTCGACATCTAACCCGCCACCTTCGACCTCCCCAACTATTTTTTTTGCGCCCGCATCCAAACGGCCACTCCAAGCAGTCATAAAAAAGAACTTTACAGGCATTCACCGACAATCCAGCTCATCCCGGCTTCCGGTGGATAGGCAAACCTTGGCCTTTCGTGATGTTATCGGAGTGTTCCACTACGGAGGCCGCCCCTGGCGCTAACTCGGCCAGGCGAACACGGAAAAATTACAGGCAAATGGGAAAAATGAATAACAAATACTGGAAAGCGGCAGCACCGGTCGCGGTGCTGGCAGTCGCATTTGGGGCGGTACAACTCATGTCGGCGGCGAAACCAGAGCCGGAAAAGAAGGAAGAGGAGCAGCGTCTGGTTTCACTGGTCTACTCCGAGGCCAGAGAAGAAGCCGTACACCTGTCGGTGTCCACCCAGGGTGAAGTACGCGCCCATACGGAAATCGACCTGACACCACAAATCTCCGGCCGCATTGTCGCCATTGCCGACCGCTTTGCCGAGGGCGCCGGTTTTGAGTCCGGCGAAACGCTGATCCAATTGGACGATGCGGACTACCAGCTGGCGGTCGCGCAGGCAGAAGCCGGTGTCGCCCAGGCGGAGGTCCTGCTACTGCAGGCCAAAGCAGCAGCGACGGTGAAGCGACAGCAGTGGCTCAACCTGAATCCGAATAAAGAACCCACCCCCTTGCAGGTCAACCAGCCCCAGGTCGCAGAGGCGGAAAGCAAATTGCGTTCGGCCCAGGCCGAATTGGCAGATGCCAAACTGAACCTCTCCCGCACCAAGATCAATTTGCCCTTCCGCGGTCGTGTGATGGCGCGCAATGTCGGTGTTGGCCAGTATGTAACGCCCAGCACCGCGCTCGGTCGTGTATTTGCCACCGATCGGGTGGAAGTACGCCTTCCCCTGACCGATTCACAGCTGCAGGAATTGGGTCTGCCCATGGGCTTTGTCGCCACCGCGAATCACCGCGGCCCAGAGGTCACCCTGTCTGCTTTGGTCGGCAGCCAGGAACACCAGTGGCAGGGGCGCATTGTGCGCACCCAGGCAAACATCGACCAGCAAACCCGCCTGATCTACGCCGTGGCAGAGGTCAATGACCCCTACGGCAAAGGCGCCAGCCGCGTTGGCGACAGCGCTACGCCACTGGCGGTCGGGTTATTCGTATCTGCCGAAGCGGAAGGTGTGCAGGAGCGCCAGGCGGTGGTCATGCCACGGGAAGCCCTGCGCAACGCCGACAAGGTGTATGTAGTCGATAAAAACGATCGCCTCAGCATCCGCACTGTGAATGTACTGTCGACCTCCGAGAACCGCGTGGTGATTGCCTCCGGCATCCGCGATGGCGAGCGGGTAGTGACCTCCACCGTGGCCAATGCGGTCGACGGCATGGCGGTACAACCCATTACCCACCTGGCTCGCAACCTTTCGCAGAACTAACGGAGCGCACACATGAATAGTCTGATTGCCTGGTGGGCGCGCAATAGTGTCGCCGCCAATCTCGCGATGATCGGTATTTTTGTCGCCGGTCTGATTGGTTTTTCCAGTATGGAACGGGAAATGGATCCCCAGGTGCGCTTCCCCGGTCTGGAGATCCGGGTGAACTGGCCCGGCGCCGCCCCACAGGAAGTGGAAGAACAAATCGTCTCCCGTATCGAGGAGGCGGTCAGTGACCTCGACAACATCGATTGGGTGCGCTCTACCTCTTCTGAAGGCCAGGGTGAGGTTTACATCCTCGCGGAAACCACCGTGGATTTTGCCCGTTTTATGAACGACGTGAAGATCCGCGTGGACGGCATCTCATCTTTCCCCCGTGACATAGAACCGCCGCAGGTACACCAGTGGGTCAACCGCCAGGAATTTATCCGCGTGGCCGTGCACGGTGACCTGAGCGAGCGGGAACTCAAACGACTGGCAGAGCAGTTGCGCCGCGAGGCCACCACCCTGCCGGCAATTTCCGTGGTGGAGCTGTTCGGCACCCGCATGGAAGAGGTTTCCATCGAGGTCAGCGAACAGGCCCTGCGCCGCTACGGCATGACCTTTCAGGAACTGGCAGATGCCATCCGCAACAGCTCGATCAACCAGTCGGCCGGTACCGTGCGCACCGAAGTGGGCGCCTATCAGCTGAAGGTACGCAACCAGGCCGACAGCGAGCAGGAATTTGCCAATATCATCGTGCGCCAGACCGCCGACGGCGGCACCATTCGTGTGGGCGATGTGGCCGAGGTCATCGACGGTTTTGAAGACAACGAAATCCTGGCCACCCTGAACGGCGAACCGGCCGTGTTGCTGCAGGTCATGAGCACGGAAACCATGGATATCGTCACCGCTTCAGACGCCATCCGCAAATGGATCGACGAGCGCAGCAAAACCCTGCCCGCCGGTGCCAAGCTCACCCTGTGGACCGACAACGCTGAGGATTTCAAAGGCCGCATGGAAACCATCAGCAGCTCTGCGTTCCAGGGTTTGCTGCTGGTGCTACTGGTGCTGGTCTTCAGCCTGCGCCCGAAAGTGGCCTTCTGGGTGGCAACCGGTATCGCCACCGCCTACGCCGGTGCCTTTGTACTGTTGCCGAGCGTGGGGGTATCCCTGAATATGCTCTCCACCTTTGCCTTCCTGCTGGTACTGGGCATCGTGGTGGACGACGCCATTGTGGTTGGGGAATCCATTCACTCGGAATCCCACAACCCGGAAAACCAGCACCCCGGCGGCGGCCTGAACGCGGCGGTCCTCGGGACCCAGCTGGTGGCGAAGCCGGTGATCTTTGCGGTAGTGACCACCATCCTGGCGTTTTTACCCTGGATTTTTATCAGCGGTTCCACCAGTGAGTTCACCCGTCACATCACCTGGGTGGTGATCCTCGCCCTGCTCTTCTCGCTGATTGAGTCCCTGTTCATTCTGCCGGCCCACCTCAGCAAGCTGAAACCGATCACCGAACCCGGCCGCTTCGGACGCGTGCAACAGCGCATCGCCGACAGCATCATTTACTTCGCCCAGAACCACTATCGCCGTATCGGCCAGTGGGCCGTGGATCGGCGCTACCTGACCCTGAGTATCTTTATTGCCGTCATCATGATCGGTTTCGGCCTGTTCGGCAGTGGCTGGGTAAAGAAAGGCTTTATGCCGGATATTGAATCCGATCAGGTCATCGTCAACGTCATCATGCCGGAGGGCGCCCCTTACAGCCGCGCACTGGAAGTACTGGCGCAGTTACAGGATGCGGAAAAGCAGCTGGAAGAAGAAGTAAACCAGCGCACCAATGGCGAAGGCGTGCTGATCGAAAACTGGTATACCCGCTCCCGTCGCGACAGCGTTATGGCCATTGTGCAACTGGCGCCACCGGAAACCCGCGACATGTCCGCCAAGGACGCCGCACTGCGTCTGCGGGAGCTGCTCGGTGATGTGCCGGACGCAAAAGAGGTGTCCGTACAGTACTCCCTCAACAATAACGGCCCGGGGTTCGAGCTCTCCATCCGCCACCCGGACCTGGATATTCTGCGCGCAGCCACCGCCGACCTGGAAACCCAGCTGCGCAGTTATGAAAGCCTGTATGACGTGCGCAACAACCTCGAAGGTGCCTCGGAAGAAATCCGTATCGACCTCAAGCCCGGCGCCACCAAGCTTGGGCTGACCCTGGCCGATGTCAACCGCCAGGTACGTCAGGCCTATTTCGGTGAAGAAGTGCAGCGGCTGCCCCGTGCCGGACAAGATGTCAAAGTCATGGTGCGCTACCCGCTGGAGTCCCGTCGCTCCATCGAGAGCCTGAAAGACTTCCGCGTGCGCACCAGTGACGGCCGTGAGGTCCCCCTGCTGGCGGTCGCAGATCTGGAATACGCACCGGGTATCAAGCGTATCCAGCGCTGGAACGGCAATCGCGCAGCGCGGGTAATGGCAGACCTGAAAGACGATGTGCGCGGCGACATCATGAAGGACCTGAACGAAAACTTTTTCCCCGAATGGGAAAAACGTTACCCCGGCATTATTCGCGGCGCCGTGGGTCAGGCCGAGGGTGAGAAGCGTTTTATCCAGGAAGTACTGGGGCTCTACATCATGGCCTTCTTCGGCATGTACAGCCTGCTGGCCGTGGCTTTCCGCAGCTACTCCCAGCCTATCCTGATCCTGGTCGCCATTCCCTTCGCCTTCGTCGGTGCCATTTTCGGCCACGGCGTGATGGGCATGACCATGGCCATCTTCAGTTACTTCGGCATTGCCGCGGCCGCGGGGGTGGTGGTGAATGACAACCTGGTGTTGATGGACCGCTGCAACCGGCTGCGGGATCAGGGCATGGAGCCCATCAAAGCCATTGTGGAAGCCGGTGTCTCCCGCTTCCGCCCGATCCTGCTGACCACCGTCACCACCATTGTCGGCCTGGTGCCGATGATGCTGGAGCGCAGTATCCAGGCAGCCTTCCTGCAACCCATTGTTGTGGCACTGGCGTTCGGGGTGTTTGTGGCCTTCTTCGTCACCCTGCTACTGGTACCGGCGCTCTACTCCATTGGACTCGATATTGCGACAGCGACTGGCCAGGTTAAATCCTGGATCGGTTCACGGCTCTTTGGGCAGCAGCGCCAGCCAGTGACGCCGGCAGAATAGCGCGACCACTACCAGTTCGATACACACAAAAAAAGAGGCCGCAATTGCGGCCTCTTTTTTTGGCAGAATCATTATTTAGAAATGATCACATGCTTACCACTTTCGAAGTCCAGCTGCATCAGCTGATTGAACGTCGTACCTAGCAGTTGCTGCTTGCTGGTCAGTACCATATTAAATACCGGTGCATTGTGCTTCACTTCTGCAGCGCAGGCATCGGCATTCATATCGATCTTTGCCATCACGCTACCAGCCACCCACATATAACCCCGCTCGAAATCCAGTTTCAGGCTCGTGGCAGCTTCGAACTCAGGGTTGAGTGCATTGTTGATGGGCGCAGTAGTGCAGTTTTGCAAAAGCCCCGTGGTTTCACCGGTTGCCATATCGTAGCTATACAGGCCATCTGCCGCCTGCATCAGGATATACAACAAGCCCTTTTCGGTATCCAGCTCAACATCCATGGGTACATCAAAAAGTTCTTCAGACTGTACCAGTGCATCTAACGCCCCGGTTGCCAGATCCACCGACCAGACCCCGTTCAATTCGGCATCGGTTACCAGCAGCTGTTTATTGACAGTATCCAGTGTCGCGCCGACAAAGCTAAAAATACCTGCGCCACAGTCATAGCCGGAAGGCGTTCCCTCTACGAGTTTCGACCAGCTGCCATCGGCAGGATTGATACTGAAAATAGTATTGGGGAACACCGCATAAAGACGATTATTGGCGGAATCCAGCAGCAGGTCCTGAGCCGTGTGATTACATTCAAAGTCGAAACCGGTCACCACAGTGCGGTCGCCACTTTCCAAATCGACTTCAATCAGATACTCCGCCGCATTACCGCCATCATCCAGCAGATACGCTTTATTTGCCGTCTCATCCAGCGCGACACCGCGGGGAGCTACCATCCGTTTGCCACTACCCACGCCATTGCCGGCAAATTCGGAGCGTGCTCCGGATTCAGTATCAATCGCCATCACATATTCGAAGCTGGAATCTGCCACCAGGATACGGCTATTGGCTTCATCCAGCCCTACCGAGCGAACCTGGGCAATGTTGTACAACGCCTCCTCTGATTCCAGCGACAGTGTAGTTATCTCACCCGATGCAAGGTCACCTTTAACAATGCCTTCGTAGCCCGCCAAATAAGCAGTTGTATTCGCCGCATTCACCGCAATCCCGGCCAATAAAAGGTCGGAAACCGGCAAAAGGTCCGTTGCGGTGGCGCCATCAAGAGAAACCTTGCGCACACCATCGGCATTTTCATTACCCCAATAGTCACTAAACAGTAACAGCCCATCGGCCGCCAACGCGAAGCGATCAGACTTAATTACCTGGCCATCGGCGGTTTCGCCATCGATCACGGTGGTGATACTGTCACCGACAAAGTCGTAGCGCTGCACCACGGTTTTACTGAAGTCATAGCCGTCGACCGAGAAATATTTGAACAGCAAATACAGCGAGGCTTCATCCGCGGTCAGCTGTGCGCCATAGAGATGGACATACAGCCATTTGTCAGTGTCCAAATCCAGGTTCTGGAATTTGAGCTGGGTTTTTCCGCCGGAAGCCATGTCCACACTGGTCAACCTTAACCAATTGTCACTGAGCTGGCCGCAGAGCACACTGTTGCTGCTGGCGCGATAGGCCAGACCATCACAGTAACCCAGACCCGAGACACTGAGCGGGCTGTAACTCGCATCGTCCAACCCAAAGGCAATCAGCTGGTCGAGTGATGCCTGACCGAGCAAACGGCGATTCGTCGCGTCCACCACAAACCGGGTAGGCACTTTTCTCGAGATTACCTCGGCAACACTGGCGGATTCCTCAACGTTGCCCTGATCGTCTTCGGTGCTCACCACCAGCAGGGTACTGTCGGCATCTTCCAGAGGCAGGGTAACCTCCCAGGTTACTTCCGACTCGGCCTCTGCAGTGCTGTCCTCTTCCGTTACTTCACTTTCTGTTACTTCACTTTCCGTGCCGCTGTAGGAAGTGAATGCAGCAGGCGCCGAGCGATGAACTTCCAACGGAGAAACCTCGGAAGATAGGGGCAAAATATTTGCTTCAACCCCATTCACCTTGATTGATGTAATGCCGTTCTTATCCGAGGCGACGCCCTTGACCAGAACACTGCCTTCCTCAGTGCGGGAGACTTTCCAGGGGAAGAGGATACTTGCCACAGGTGCTTCTGCATCCGCCCCCGCATCCGCGATCTTGAAGCTAGCACTGACGATACAGTCACCAGCAATCGCGCCGGTTTCATACTGATCCTCCTCCAGCGCACCGTCACAGCCGGAAACGGAATCAATCACATAGCCTTCGTCGGCTGTCAGGGTAAAGACGCCTGTAGCCCCACTGTCAACGAGCAGTTCTGTCGGCTCGATGCTGCCGCCCTCACCCACTTCGGTGGTCAGGGTAAATTGCACCACCGGGTTTTCACTGCCGCCGGATGAACTACTGGAAGAACTGCTGCCGGATGAGCTGCTGGAAGAGCTACCGCCAGAAGAACTGCTGGATGAGGAACTGCTCGACGAACTGCTGGATGACGAACTGGAAGAAGAACTGCTGGACGAGCTGCTACTGGAAGAACTACTGCTGGAGGACCCAGCGCTATCACCTCCGCCACCGCCACCGCAGGCAGTAACAATCACGCTCGACAGCAAAATTGCACTAAATTTAACCAGCTTCATGAATCCCCCGAACTAACTTATTTTTTTGTTAACGGGCGATTATGTGTAGCCTCCTGCTGACTGGCAATTGCTGTATGAGGTGGTGATCAAAATTGGGACCTTATTCCTGGATCCCAAACCTGGTTCACAAAAAATTCCAGGTGACCAGAAGGTTCCCTCGCCAAAGTACATTTTTCAGCCAGCTAGTCCCGACACGGGAAAGATAACTAGCCCCCCTCGTTCTCATTCGTGACGCAATGCATCAATCGGATCCAGCTGCGCGGCTCGCCTCGCCGGCATATAACCGAACAGCACACCGATGCCCGCAGAGAACAGGAACGAAATCAGGTTGATCGCCACATCAAAGTGATAGGGCAAGCCCATGAGTGCCGCCAGCGAGACAGAGGCAATGGTTGCCAGCACAATGCCCATCAATCCCCCCAGGGCCGCCAGCACTACCGCTTCAATCAGGAACTGCAGCAGCACTTCTCGCTCCAGGGCGCCGATGGCGAGGCGGATGCCGATTTCCCGGGTACGCTCGGTTACCGACACCAGCATGATATTCATGATACCGATACCGCCCACCAGCAAGCTCACCGAGGCCACCGCGCCCAGCAGGCCGGTGAGCACCTGCGTGGTACCGGAGAGGGCATCGGCAATCTGCCGGGTATCCAGCACGTTGAAATCATTGTCCTCGTTATCTGCCAGGCGCCGGCGTTCGCGCATCAACTGCGTCAGTTGCTCTTTTACACTGTCGATGTTCTCTGCATTTTCTACCGAGACCATGATGTCGGAAATACTGCGGCGGCTGCCAGCCAGACGACGCTGTACTGCCCCGAGCGGCATGATGATCTTGTCATCCTGGTCACCCATGGCCGACTGCCCTTTGGATTGGAGCACACCGATAATTTCGCAGGAAAAATTCTTCACCCGCAGCACATCGCCCACGGGCATATACTCGGTACCGAACAGCTCTCGACGAATGGTTTCGCCGATTACACACAGGGTGGAACCAGCACTCGCTTCCTGCGCGTTAAAAAAGCGTCCGTTCGCCAGCTCCCAGTTGGCCGCAATAAAATACTCACTGGTGGAGCCCACCACTTCGGTATTCCAGTTTTTGGAATAGGCCACTACGGTGGTGCCCACTTCAATTTCCGGTGCTACTGCAGCGATCCCCGGAATTCTCTCCTGTATCGCCTCAATATCACTCATACGAAATGGTGGCGGGCCGCTGGCACCGGCACTGCCGGGTGGGCCGCGGCGAAAACGGGCCTGGCGCAACATCAGCAAATTACTGCCGAGGCTCTCTACCTGCTGGCGCACCGACTCGGTGGCACCATTGCCCAGTGTCACCATGGTGATCACCGCGGACACACCGATGACAATGCCGAGCACGGTCAGGAAAGAACGCAGGATATTGCGGCGCACTTCGCGCACCGCCAGTAACAGGCTACTCCACAGCACTGGCAGGCTCCTTGGTTTCGCGGGCTTCATCGCGCGCGACTCGTCCATCCACAAAGTGCACCGTGCGGCGGGCGTAGGCCGCCATATCTTCCTCGTGGGTAACCATCAAAATAGTGATGCCGCTGTCGCGATTGAGTGACACCAGCAATTCCATGATTTCGTGACTGCGGCGGGTGTCCAGGTTGCCGGTGGGTTCGTCTGCCAGTAGCAGCGTGGGATTGGTGACGATGGCGCGGGCAATGGCTACCCGCTGCTGCTGGCCACCAGACAGCTCTGCCGGCGTGTGGTGTTCCCATCCCGCCAGGCCAACCTGAGCCAGTGCGCGCTTGGCCGCAGCCGCGCGCACCTCCGCGGGTTCACCGCGATACAGCAAAGGCAGCTCGACATTTTCCTGCGCCGAGGTCCGCGCCAGCAGGTTGAATCCCTGAAACACAAACCCGAGAAAATGCCGGCGCAGCAGCGCCCGTTCATTACGAGTCAGGTCCTCCACATTCACGTCGCGAAAGCGATAGCTGCCGGTGGTGGGAATATCCAGGCAGCCGATGATGTTCATCACCGTGGATTTGCCGGAACCACTGGGGCCCATTACCGCGACAAAATCCCCTTCTGCCACTTTCAGGTCAACGCCCTGTAGCGCCTGAAACGCGGCGCTGCCCTGGCCGTAGCGCTTGGTCACGCCGGAAAATTCCAGCAGCGCACTCATCCGCGCGCCCCCGCAATACCGGTCACTACCTGCATACCTTCCGTCAGGTCACCGCCAACAATTTCGGTATAACGGCTGTCGCTGATTCCAGCGCGCACCCGCATCGGCTTCAACTTGCCCTCTTCCAGCACCCAGATACGACGCGGCCCTTTCAGCGACGCCGCCGGGGATGCCGCACCGCGCTGGTTGCGGTTGCGGGGCCCAAATCGTGGGCGCGAATGCATCAGCTGTGAAAGAAAACCGCCGCTTTGATTACTGCGGTTTGCACTCGGCCCGCCACTCGCTCCAGGACCTCGATCACCACGCCCCTCACCCGTGCCACCGGAACGCATACCCGGCCCCATGCCTTCCGGCCGCTCGCCACGGGGACGGCGCTCCATACCCTCGGGCATTTCCGGCATCAGTTCCGCCGGTGGCGTAAAACGCAGCGCCGCGTTCGGCACTAGCAAGGCGTTTTCACGCGATTGGGTGGTTATGGTCGCGGTGGCGGTCATTCCCGGGCGCAGGGTCTGGTCCGGGTTTTCCACGGACAACAGGGTGGAATAGGAAACCACGTTATCGACAATACTCGAACCCAGGCTCACTCTGGTCACCGCCGCGGGGTATTCGCGCCCGGGCCAGGCATCCACGGTAAAGCGTGCGGTCAGCCCCTTGTCCATCTGTCCGATATCCGCCTCGTCCACGCTCACTTCCAGTTCCATTTTTGACAGGTCTTCTGCCAGGGTGAACAGGGTCGGTGCGGACAGAGAAGCCGCCACCGTCTGCCCTGGTTCCACCACCCGTGACAGCACCACGCCGTCGATGGGAGAAATGATGATGGCCTTGGCCAGGTTGGTTTCCGCGGTGGCAAGATCCGCTTGTGCAGATTCCACATTCGCTTCTGCTACAGCGAGATCAGCGCGCGCGCGGCGGTTGGCAGCTTCCGCAGACTCCAGCTCCGACTGCGCTGGCAGGCGGCCCTCGGTGGCTGCTTTCAAATCCTGCAGGCGCTTCAGGTTCTGAGCGGCTTCAATCTGCGAGGCCTCCGCCTGCTGGCGACGGGACTTGGCGGAATTGAACGCGGCCTTGCTCTTGCGCACCTGATCCTGCCACTGCACGGTAATCAGCCGCGCCAGCTCCTGGCCCTTTTTGACGTGATCGTTGTAGTCCACGGAAACCGTTTCTACGGTACCGGAAACCTCGGTGCCAATATCTACCTGATTCAACGGCTGCAGGTTGCCAGTGGCGGTGATGGTCACCTCGAGGTCCCCGCGATCAACTGTTGCGGTGGTGAATTGCGGCGCGCCTTTACCACCGGTAAAACCGCTCAGCGCCCAGCTCCCCAAGGCAAGGATCCCAACGGCAGCGGCGATCCAGGTTTTACGCGGAAAGCGGCTGGAAACGCCAGACTTACCCGCATTTTTTCCCTTGCCGTCCTGCCGGAACAGCCCGGACATAAAGCCGCGACTGCCAGACTTGTCCAGCATCTCGCGCACGGATTCGTTGCTCATTGTTTTGTTCTCCATGATTCCTTATTCCCCCACTACAGGCCGCAGTTACCAGCTACCGCCGAGGGCACGGTAGAGACCAATGGCAGCAAGGGAGTTTTCCGCACGTACCTGCAATAAATTCTGCTCTGCACTCAGCACCTGGCGCTGCGCGTCCAGCACCGTCTGGAAGTTCACCGCCCCTACCTGGTAGCGGGAAAAGGCAAGTTCCTGGGTGCTGCGGGCGAGATTGAGGTTTTCCGTCAATTGCGGAATGCGGCGTTCGCTGCTCTCCAGGGTGACAAAGGCGTCGGCGACTTCGGCCAGGGCGGCGAGCAAGGTTTTCTGGTAGCTGTTAACCGCCTGGTCGTACTGGGCGTCGCGTACCGTGACCTGCTGTTTGAGGCGGCCGCCATTGAACAGAGGCACACTGAGGGAGCCCAGTAGCGAGCGCGCCATGCTGGCAGAGTCGAACAGGCCTGCGGCGTCCAGACTGCTGAAATTCAGCCCGCCGCCCAGACGGAAACTGGGGTAGCGCGCAGCCTCGGCGGCATCGCGACGGAAACCGGCGGCGGTGACATTGTGTTCCGCCGCGCGCAGATCCGGGCGGCGGCGCACCAGATCCGCGGCGATATCCTGATCCGCGCCGATCAGGGGTTCCGCGGTATAGGGCACACCGGCGGGTAATTGCAGGCGGGCGTTGAGGGCTTCCGGCGCTTCACCGGACAAAATCGCCAGTGCGTGCATGGACTGGCTGACGCTGCGCTCCTGTTCTGGCATTTGTGCCAACAGCTGGCCGAGACTCAGGCGCGACTGGTTCAGTTCCAGTTCGCTGTCGAGCCCCACCTGATAGCGCGCTTCGATCAATTCTGCGGTTTCCCGCTGCGCGGCAAGATTGCGTTGCAGGATATCCGCCAGGGCCTGGGCGCGACGCAGGTTGATGTAACTGGTGGCCACCTCTGCAGCCAGGGAAATCTGTACGTCCTGCAGGTTGGCCGTGGTCGCCTGAACATCCTCTTCAGCGGCACGGGCACTGGCGCGGTTGCCGCCAAAAATATCCAGCTCCCAGCCCGCGGAGAGACCGGCACCATAACTGCTGCGATCGTCGTTGCGCGCCGCCGAACTGCTGCCACTCAACTCAGGCTTCAGCGACGCTCCGGCGATCGCGCCCTGCGCGCGCACGGCCCGCAGCGAGGCCTGGGCGCTGCGCATATCCGGGTTGGCCTGCAGCGCCTCGGCAATCAGATCCACCATCAGTGGATCGTCAAACCGCTGCCACCAGTCCGGCGCAATTGCGGAGGTCTCAGCGGAGGTCTCAGCGGAGGTCTCAGCGGGGGCCTCAGCGGGGGAAGGTACGCTGCTATCGGCAGCGCCACTGCTGCCGGCAGCAAATACCGGCGCCACGCACAAGGCCGTGCCGGTCGTAAGAATCACCACCAGAGATAGTAGTGCACGGGAGCGGGTCGTTTTTTTATTCACGGCGTAATGAGAGTCATTCTTGGAATGACCATAGAATGCCGCAGGCCGTGTTAAAAGCCTCGTTAAGAAGGGTTAACTTTCGGTAATCGGGATTAACCGAAAATCAGTCGTGCGCTATCTGGCCGGACAGATGCACCCGCTTGCCCGCGCCGCTACTGACGGCAAATCCGGTGACATCGTCACCAGTTGCCCACTGGAAATGCACCTCTGCGGGCAGAAATACCGGCTTGATGAACTTCACATCCAGAGCGAACTGATCCGGTAATTTTCCGGCATAGGTGCCCTGCTCCAGCGCGGCTAGGCAGCGCGCCTTGGTCCACATGCCGTGCGCAATGGCGCGGGGAAAACCGAATATTTTTGCGGTGGGCGCGCTCAGGTGAATGGGATTACGGTCGCCGGAAATACGTCCATAGCGCCGACCAGTATCTGCAGGCACCAGCCACTTTTCCGCGGTATCCATATTGAAATCCAACGCGCGATTGACACCCTTCACCTCTACAGCTGGACGCGCTTTCTTTCCGTCCGGATGCTTAACCCGACTCAGCAAGGTGCTGATACATTCCCAAACAAGTGCCTCTCCAACATGCACCCGGGTCACCAGCTCAAACTCGTATCCTCGCTTGACGGGAACCGGGGCACCCAGTTCACAACGGATATCCAGGCGTTCGCTTTCCCGCATTGGACGGTGCTGCACTATGCGATTGCGTGTATGCACCACGCCCAGCACCGGGAAGGGGAAAGCCTCGGACACCAGTAGTTTCAACTGTAAAGGCATCGCCAGTACAAAAGGGTAAGTCGCCGGCACCTGGTGGCCAGGGGCGAAACCACAGACGTCGCGGTAACCATTCAAGTGCTGGGGATCGATGGCCTGATCGCACAGACTGACGCTGGCAAGCACCGACTCCTGTGCGGGTCCCGGGCAGCCGGATTTGCGGGCCGTAAGGGCGCGAAAATAGAGCGGCAGTATCGCCGGGCGCGAATCGAGTTCAATCTGTAACGGCATAGGCTTCTGTGCTGCACCAGAGGCAGTGGCAATCCTGAGCATGGGTAATAATAGGCTCCGCATAATAATTCGAATGGCGACAAGCAGGTAGCCCCGCATCCCGGAGAATTCTCCATGCCAATGATGCCGATAAAATGACAAAACCCGGCGATTGCCGGGTTTTGTTGGAACGTATCCAAAGTGCCAGATCTGTACCAGATCTGTATCCGATTAGCTCTGCGGCAATTCGGTAATTCCCATGTTGTACAGGGTGAAACCGAAAATATCCGCGTACTGCTCGATGGTCTTGGACACCGGCGTACCTGCACCGTGGCCCGCATTGGTTTCAATACGGATCAGGGTCGGTGCGGCGCCCTGCTGTTTGGACTGCAGCTCGGCCGCAAACTTGAAGGAGTGCGCCGGTACCACACGATCGTCGTGATCGGCTGTAGTGACCAGGGTTGCCGGATAGTTCACGCCCACTTTGACGTTATGTACCGGCGAATAGCCCTTGAGGTACTCGAACATCTCCTCGCTCTGCTCGGCGGTGCCATAGTCGTAGGCCCAGCCCGCACCGGCCGTGAAGGTGTGGTAGCGCAGCATGTCCATCACACCAACCGCCGGCAGCGCCACCTTCACCAGATCCGGGCGCTGGGTCATCACCGCGCCCACCAGCAGACCGCCGTTGGAACCGCCGCGGATGGCCAGGTAATCACTGGAGGTGTAGCCCTGTTCCGTCAGGTACTCGCCGGCGGCGATAAAGTCGTCGAACACATTCTGCTTCTGCAGTTTGGTCCCGGCATCGTGCCAGCTTTTACCGTACTCGCCGCCACCGCGCAGGTTGGGCACTGCGTAAACGCCACCCAGCTCCAGCCATACCGCATTAGCAATACTGAAAGAAGGCGTCAGGCTGATATTGAAGCCACCGTAGCCATAGAGAATGGTCGGGTTTTTACCGTTCAGCTTCAGGCCTTTTTTGTAGGTGATCATCATTGGCACCTTGGTGCCATCCTTGGAGGTGTAGAACACCTGCTTGGACTCGTAACCCGCCGGATCAAACTCCGCACCGGACTCACGATACACACTGGATTCACCCTTTTTCACATCGAATGCGAAAATGGTGGAAGGCGTTTTGTAGTTGGTGAAGGAATAGTACAAGGTTTCATCGTCGTACTTGCCGCCGAGTGATGAAGCACTGCCCGGACCTGGCAACGCAATTTCACGCACGCGTTTGCCCTGGTAATCGTACTGATACACCTTGGACAGGGCATCGACCATATACTCCGCGAAGATATAGCCACCACCGGTGGACACGGTGAGCACGTTTTCCGTTTCCGGGATAAAGTCCTGCCAGTTTTCCGGGGTCGGCTTGGCCGCGTCCACGGTAACCACTTTCTTGTTCGGCGCATCGCGGTTGGTCGCGAGGAACAGCTTGCTGCCCTGGGTATCGATCACGCTGGTATCGGAATCGAAATCGGTCAGTACTGGTACCAGCGGTGCATCCGCTTTGGTGAGATCCTGAATAAAGAGGTCGTTACCGGAAGTCGAGGTTGCGCCGGAAATCACCAGGAAGCGATCGTCTTCGGTCACATAACCGGAAACGTAGCGGCGTTTCTCTTCCGCAGTGCCACCAAAAATCAGCTGGTCTTCAGACTGCGCCTGGCCCAACTTGTGGTAATAGAGTTTGTGCTGATCGGTCTTGGCAGAGAGCTCACTGCCTTCCGGCTTGTCGTAGCTGGAATAGTAGAAGCCCTCGTTTCCTTTCCAGGAAATACCGGAAAACTTAACGTCGACCAGCGGTTCTTCGAGTATTTCTTTGGTCTCGGCATTGATAATGAAGATCTTGCGCCAGTCGCTGCCACCTTCAGAAATGGAGTAAGCCGCAATGGAACCATCTTTGGAAAACTTCAGGCTCGCCAGTGAGGTAGTGCCATCTTCACTGAAGTTATTCGGATCCAGGAAAATCTCGGCTTCTCCCTCTCCTTTCTTGCGCCAGACGACGTACTGGTTCTGCAGGCCATCGTTGCGATAGAAGTAGGTGTAGTCACCCTCTTTGAAAGGAGAACCGACTTTTTCGTAGTTCCACAGGGCTTCCAGGCGCTGCTTCAGGGTATCGCGGTAACCGATCTGGTCCAGATAATTGAAGGTGACCTTGTTCTGGGCTTTCACCCAGGCTTCCGTTTCCGCGCTGCGATCATCTTCGAGCCAGCGGTAAGGGTCGGCAATCTCGGTACCGAAGTAGGTATCTACCACGGAATCTTTGCGGGTCTGCGGATAGGTCAGCGCCGCGGCTTGTTGCGATACCGCGGGTTTCACCGTCTCGGCTTCACTCATGGACTTGGTCGTCTCCGGGGATTCTCCCGAGCAGGCCGCCAGTACGCTGGCCACTGCGAGCAGGGATATTTTCTTCATTATTGGGTTGCCTCCGGCTTGAATGGAAACCCCATAGGAAACCCAATTCAGCGGAGCAGATCAAGGAATAGCGCCCCGCCACAACAGAGAGAAGCATTCGGTGGACACTGGCGCAATTTGCAATATATTTGACCGAAAAATAGCAACTTAAAAGATCATTAATCTGCCAGATACCTAACTACACCAGCATCACCCAGCAGACGGCGGCAATAACGAGAGAAGCCAGCACGCTGAGTACCGCCCCCTCTCGTACCATCTCCTGAATTCGCACTTTACCGGTACCGTAGGCAATCGCATTGGGCGCGGTCGCTACGGGCAGCATAAAGGCGCAACTTGCACACATGGCCGCCGGGATCATTAGCACCATGGGGTCGAAGCCGGCACTGGTCGCGACAACGGCCAGAATCGGCATCAGCAGAGTGGCCGTCGCGGTATTGCTGGTAATTTCGGTGAGAAACGTAACGGACAGGCACAGCAGTACCAGCATCACCCACAGGGGCATCGCGGTCAGGAACGTCAGCGCCTGCCCCATCATGTCGCTGAGACCGGATTCCACAAACCCCTTGGCGATGGCGATACCACCGGCAAACAGCAATAACATGCCCCAGGGAATGCTTTCTGCCGTGGGCCAGTCCAGCAATCGCCCGCCCTTGCCATTGGGCACCATAAACATCAGTACTACCGCCGCCAGCGCAACCGTACTGTCACCGGCGCCCGGCACGTTCAACCACTGGCTCCAGCCACCAAAGGGCTCATTGCGAGTCACCCAGAACACAATCGCCAGCCCAAAGACTGCCAGGGTCCTGACCTCTTCTGGGCGCCAGTCACCCACGGCCGGTGATTCCAATGGCTTCTGCAGCTGGATACTGCGCGTCAGCCACAACGCCATTAATGGCAGGGTAAGCAAAACCACAGGCAGACCGATCTTCATCCAGCTCAGGAAGCTGAACTCGCGCCCGGTGACCTCTTCATAAATACCCATGAAAATCACGTTGGGCGGAGTACCCAATGGGCTGCCCACGCCGCCGAGACTGGCGGCATAGGCGATCCCCAAAATCAACGCAATGGTCAGGCGATGGTTATCCGCCCGAGAAAGAATTGCGAGAGCAATGGGCAGCATCATCAGTGTCGTCGCGGTGTTGGAGATCCACATACTGAGCAGCCCCGCCGCAAGCATGAACCCCAGAACCAGCCGGCGCCCGCTGGAAACACCCACCAGCTTTAGCATGTAGAGCGCAAGCCGCTCGTGCGCGCCGCTTTTTTCCAACGCCTTGGAAAGCATGAACGCCCCCATCAACAGCAGAATCACATGACTACCCAGGGAGGACGCCACCAGCTTGTGGTCCCCCACTCCGAAAAGCGGTAGCAATACAAAGGGGACAATGGAGGTTGCGGGAATGGGCAGCGCTTCGGTAATCCACCAGATTACGGTCAACAACGTAATTGCGGCAGTCACCGCCGGCAGGTAGGCCATCCCCAGATGACTAAGCAGCCCGTAAAACAGCAATGACAACAATGGTCCCACAACAATAAAGGAACGCCGGTTCAACATTTATTTTTATTCTCCACACTCATGACTGCGCCCGATGATAGGCGGCCGTGACGAATTTTCATAATACCTGCAACTATTCGGCCATTTTCCAGCCACTTCCCAACCATATTGCGGATATAACGACGACATCCCCGATGCGCACAACAAATTATTAGCCAGTGTTACCTATACTCTTTAGAATCCGCGCCCTTCAAAATTTGCCGGCGTTTGCTGTCGGCAGCTGAAAGCGAATTGTACGGTCCAGTAGTATCCATGGCACAACAATCCCCTGCGCCCTCAGCGCGCGCCCTTCTCCCCCTGCTTTTGTTTCTCTCGCTCTTTGTAGGCGCTGGCCTGTGGTATCAAACCCAGGGCAAAGACATGGCCTTTTACCAGGTATCGGCTCCGGTCGCGATTCTGCCCGCCATCGCCCTGGCTATTCTACTTGCCCATGGCCCACTCAGCCGGCGCATCGATACCTTCATTCACGGGGTTGGGGATCCGACCATCATCACCATGGTGATGATCTACCTGCTCGCGGGCGCCTTCGCCAGTGTCGCCAAGGCCGTTGGCGGCGTGGATGCGACAGTCAATCTCGGCCTTAGCCTGATACCTCCGACGCTGGTATTACCCGGACTGTTTTTGATCACTGCCTTTGTGGCAACCGCAATGGGTACTTCCATGGGCACCATCGCCGCTATCGCCCCCATCACGGTGGGCCTCAGCGAGGCGACGGAATTACCGATGCTACTCACCATCGGCACCGTGGTGGGTGGGGCCATGTTCGGCGACAACCTGTCGATCATTTCCGACACCACCATCGCGGCCACCCGCACCCAGGGAGTAAAAATGCGGGACAAGTTCCGCATGAACCTGCTCATCGCCCTGCCCGCCGCTGTCATTGCGTTGATCTGGCTGTATTTCTCCGGCACTACCGCACAGGTCAGCGCGCCCGGCGACTACGAGCTGATTCGGGTGCTGCCCTATATCGTGGTGCTAGTGTTGGCGGTGAGCGGCGTGAATGTTTTGCTGGTGCTGTTTATCGGCATTCTTCTCGCCGGCGCGATCGGGCTGGGCCTGCAGCCGGACTACGCCATCGCAGACCTGTCCAAGGATATTTATGCGGGCTACACCGGCATGCAGGAGATTCTGATTCTGTCGCTGATGATCGGCGGCCTCGGCGCCCTGATGCGCGCCGGTGGCGGACTGGCGTGGCTGGGGCAGCAGATTGACCGCATCAGCCAGATCGGTAGCCGCGGCCGGCCCGGGCGCAAAACCGGCGAGCTGGGGATCAGCACCGCGGTAGCGCTGACCAATGTCTGCACAGCCAACAATACCGTTGCGATCCTGCTTACCGGGCAACTGGCCAAAGATATGGCGGAGCGTTACGGCGTAGACCCGCGGCGCAGCGCCAGCCTGCTGGATATTTACTCCTGCACAGTCCAGGGACTGCTGCCTTACGGCGCACAGATTCTATTGGCATCGTCCCTGGCAAAAGTTTCGCCGCTGGCTTTGGCGGGCAGTATCCACTACTGCTGGTTGCTGGGGATCAGTGCGCTGATTTCTATTGTCACCGGACTGTTTAGTGGAAAAGCAACCGCGGTCAAAAGCTAATTCGCTATCGGAGCTGCTCCAGCCAGCACACAATGGATTCCGCAAGCGCCTGCGGCTGCTCTAACGGGATCATGTGGCCGCAGTCTTCAATCAGCCGCAGCTCGGCATTGGGAATCGCCGCCGCCAGTTCTTCTGCTTCTTCCAGTGAGCGCAAGGCATCGTTTGGACTCGCGATCACCAGCGTCGGGCAGGCTATGGTCGAAGCCGGGACCTGGGAGCGATCCAGAGCCGATTGCGTCGCCAGCGCCCGATACCCCAATCGGCGGCTCATCTCCTTGATATAAGCCACCAGCGCCTTATCCGCCGCGTTTTCCGGGTGCAGCGAATGGGCAATGGTGCTATTGCTCAGGCCCCGGAACCTCTCCGGGGTCAACGCCTCTACCGCCTGCATTTTCGTTTTCTTCTGCTGTGCGGTGTCTTCGCGAAGCGAGCTGGCGACAAGGATCAGCGCTTCCACCCGCTCCGGATAATCCGCAGCCAGCTGTCTGGCGATATAGCCACCGAGTGAGAAACCGATCAGGACAAACCGCTGCGGAAGATTTTCGGCAATTTGGTGAGCCATATCGCGAATGGTCGGCCCGTCGCCGAGGGAGGCATCAGCGATGGACCAGTCTTCCGGGAGGTAATTTTTGAAATCATTCCAGAGCGTCGCATCCAGCATAAAGCCGGGAATCAGAGCGACCGGGGGTGAGGCGGAATGCACAAGACTCTCCATTTAGTAAAAATTAGGTACAAGCCAGAGAGGTTGACTCTGCTAACCGCTGGCGCAGCAAAATGTGTCGTTCTTCCCAATCAATTTTGGGTGCACCCTGTGCATCCCGGGCTTTGAAATCCCAGCACAGCACTTCTGCACTGACACCGTCATCTACCGAAGTAAATCGCACGGTTACGAAATTGTTATTGCTGATTTCGCCCTGTCTTTCGTTGCGCGTGCTACCGGAATGCCGGTAGCGCACTTGTGCACGAATGTCGTCGGTGGGTCGATGCGGAAAATGTCCCGGCTCCTGATCGGGCACCGCCGCAGCGCTGGGCAGGCAGGACAACGGCGACGATACGACCTCCACCACCTGTTTGCCGTTCAGTTCAAACTGCGCCAATCGGCTGAAATGCACATCCCCCGCCAGCACCAACACATCCTGAGTGCAGGCATTCAGTGCACGTACCAGGTCCTGGTATTGGCCAGTGTCAGCGAGAGAGTGATCGCCGAACCCCAGTGCCACTTTCAAGGCTTTGCCGCGCCCGGGAGTCTGGAATTGCCAGCGGGTGAGAATGGGGGCCGGCAGAACCAGAACCCCGGGCGTCCGAAGCCCCTCCAGCCACTGCTGCATACGGGTAAACGTTTTGTTGTCGGTAAAGCGGCCATCCCGACCAGGTTCCCGCTGCAGTCGGGTGTCCAGTACAAAGAAGCTGAGATCCGAACCAATATCAAACTGACTGGAGGGCTGCCCCTGGGGCAACTGATAGGCATCGAACAGGCTACGCGCAGTATCCTTCCAAATATCGCGCACTTTGCGCGACCAGAGCACTGGTAAAAAGCCCGGAGGATTGGGGTAATCATTCCAGAACTCGTGATCACCCGCGAGGAAATAGTGATTACCGCTCGCCAGCAAGCGACGCAGCCCGCCGCGCCAGGTCGCACGATATTCCTTGCTGAAAATGCCATTCAAAGTGCGGCGAATTCGCCTGCGGGAGCGCAGCGCCATCAGCGAGAAGTTGCGGGTACTGAAACCGGGTACCAGGGTGAAACCGGTATTGGAAAACGCGGTATCCAGGTAGACCTGATCCCCGCCGAGAAAAGAAACATCCGGGCGATGTGTTTGCGGCAACGCATCCAGTGCTTCTGCCATCGCACCGTGATCCCCGTGGCGATAAAAACAGGTGCCATACCAGACATTGAAGCCGTCACCCAAGCCGTTCGGCTGCCCGCGAAGATCCGCCTCGGCCAATTTGATTGGGCGGGTATTACCGTTCGAATCGGTACCCATTTGCCAAAGTGAGAGCCGGTAGCGACAAGCCGGCAGGGTTGGAATGGATATCACCCCATAGCGGAGCCCCGATACCCGCTGCCCCAATGTAACCGGGATATCACGGCAGATGGACTCGTGCGCGGGCAGGTCGCCACCATTACCGAGTAGCGGCTCACAGCGCAGCCAAAGCCTCTCGGGTAACGATTCAACAAATGCTCCCAGCCACACCTGCGCGCGACGCGCACCATCGAATCCGTGTGGTACAAGCATAAAATCGCTGTCACAAACCGCGCCCGGCGCCACCGGTTTACTGAGCCCGGTGCTCGTCCTGTGTGTTTCGTCTGCGCCAAATTG
Organism: Microbulbifer sp. CAU 1566; assembly: GCF_023156515.1. Taxonomy (NCBI): domain Bacteria; kingdom Pseudomonadati; phylum Pseudomonadota; class Gammaproteobacteria; order Cellvibrionales; family Microbulbiferaceae; genus Microbulbifer; species Microbulbifer sp. CAU 1566. The sequence continues at coordinate 332,600 of NZ_JALNMG010000003.1, forward strand.
CCGCGTCGCTGCCGATGTATCCATACCCCACCCCTATTCCCAAAAACTATCCCAAAAACTATCCCAAAAACTAACCCAAAAACTAACCCAAAAACGGCCGAAAATAGTTCAGCCACAGTCATTTTTATTGAGTCCCACCTGACGGGCGCGGCGAATATGGTCGCAGAATCTGACTCGACGTCAACATTGGCACTACACTGGGCGACCTCGAGTCTCTACCATGCAAAACTAAAAGTCCGGCAGTGTCAGGCAAAATCGTGTAATCGTGATATCGCGGCATGTAAGCAAACCCTGAAAGCAAACCCTGTTAGCAAACAAGGAATATCGTATTGAAGACTTTTCTCGCCGTGATCCTGCTCGCGGTTCTGGTTTGGGTAGTGCCTATTTTGTGGCAACGCTGGCGACGGCAGTATTTGCGCAGCCGCCAGCTGACCGCGGAACAGTACTCCATCCTTAAATCCCGGCTGGCGCTCTATTCCTATCTGCCTAAGGAGCAGCAACAGGTGCTGGCACAGAACATCAGCCTGTTTCTGCGGGATAAGGAGTTTGTCGGCTGCAATGGGCAGGTCATTACCGAAGAGATCCGGGTGGTAATTGCCGCTCACGCCTGCCTGCTGCTGTTACAACGGGTCAACAATTGCTATCCCGACCTGCAAACGGTGCTGGTCTACCCCGATGCCTATGTCGCGCAGGAAACCCGCCACCAGGGGCATGTGCAATCCACGCACCTGAGCGCCCGTGCGGGCGAGGCCCATTACCGCGGTCCGGTGGTACTTTCCTGGGACGACCTTCGACAGGGGCTTGCCCATCCCGAGCAGGGGCACAATGTGGCGATTCACGAATTTGCGCACAAGCTGGATGAAGAGGACGGCTATGTGGACGGACGACCACCATTTGAAAACAGTGCGGATGGGAAGAATTGGGCTCCGGTGATGCGGGAGGCATTTGCGGAGTTGCGGCAGAGGATTCACGCCCTGCATGGTGAAACAGCGAGTTCACCAGCTACAGACGCGCTGTCAGTAGAGAAGCCCTCGGTTCTGGATACCTACGGTGCCCAGTCCCCGGCAGAGTTTTTTGCGGTGGCGACGGAGGCCTATTTTGTTATTCCAACGGCGATGGAAGCGGCTCACCCGGTACTGTATCGGGAGATGCAAAAATTTTACCGAACAGATCCTGCCGCACTGCTGCGTGGAAGTCGTCCGGGCGGTTGATGTCGCAATTGATCGCGGGGTCCGCCACTTCAACATCGATGACCGCATCGCTGTAGATACGCAGCACCTTTTCCACCCCGGTTCTGCGCAGGCGCGAGAGCGCTGACAGGAAACGCCGCCCTATGGCGATCGGGTAACCGCGGGTTCCGGCACAGACGGGCACACAGATGCGATCTTCTTCCGCGGACTGCAGTAGGGTCACCAGTGTTTCAGGTTCGACAAAAGGCATATCCCCCAGGCAGACCAGCACCGCTTTGGGATTGGCCCCCTGTCGCTGCATCTGTTCCACGGACGATGCCAGGCTGGCGCCAATTCCTACCGGCCAGACCGGTGCGTGCAGAACTTGTACGGGAAAATTGCTAAGACCGTTGCCGATGACCGGATCACGGGCGCGCAATACTACTTGGACCTGGGTATCTTCAAGACTGGACGCGGCTTCCAGGGCGGTCTGGAGTGTGCGCAGCAACATGGGTTCGCCCTGGATACTGGCCAGGCGTTTATCGCTGCCAAATCGATGAGAGTAACCGGCGGCCAGAATCACAATTGAATATTCCATTTCGATTGCTCCCATCATTTTTAATAGTGTTCAGTTTTTATAGTCGGTCAATAATCCTTCTTCCACTGCAATTCGACACTTCCGCCGCCGCTTTCGTTGTTCTCAGACGATTTGATATCCAGGCGCAAATTTTTACGTAACTCTATCTGCATCTCCGCCTGCCAGGGGTTCAGAGGGTCTGTACTACGCTGCAGCTCCAGGTAGATACGGCTGGTGATGTATTTCCCCAGGCTGAGAGAATATTGGTCTCCTTCATCGGTGGCCTCAGACTCAAAGTCCAGAGTATCCAGCCCGACCAGGTCACGGGTGCTGGCCAGCGGATCAAACCCGGTATTGCCGGTTTGCAGGGTGCGTACCACGCTGACCAGGCGCACCGCCTGTAACGGGGAAATATCCGTCAGGGATTTGCCGAACAACAGCTGGGCGAAAATTTCATCCTGGGCGGCGGCGGGGTTGGAACTGAACTCGATTTTTGGGTCGTCGGTCGTGCCGGAAATCTCCGCGGTAATCTCCCCCTCGGCATAGGTGTGCACCCCCTTCACGTAGATGGCCGCTACGTTGTTCTCGAACTGCACCTGCCCGTCCTGCAGGTCGAACTTTTTACCCAACAGGTCGAATTTGCCACGCACGATGGTCAGGGTTCCGGAGGCCTGGGGATCGGCTGCGGTGCCGGCAATCTCCACCTTGCCCTTGAGCTCTGAATCGAGCCCGAGCCCGCGCACGTAAGATTGCTGATCCAGTACGACTTCCAGCGCCAGGCGAATATGTTCCATCAATGGCGGTCCCATATCCCGCTCACCGCTGTCCATCTCCACCTCTATCACGTCGATTTCCGGCACGCTGCTACCGATAAAATGCTCGACCTGTACCGCCAGTGGTCGCAGGTTGAGCGAGCCGGCAAGCAGGGCGTCGTCGGTGGTACCAGTAAGACGAATTTCACCGCTGAAGGCTCCCTTGGCGCCAGGCATATTCAACAGGTGCGCCTTCTTCGCGGTAAGAGAAAAGTTCAGGCTGGGCGGCTGCGGCGCGTTGAAGGTAACCGCGCCTTCAAGGTCCACCCGCCCGCGATCACTATCCCTGGCACTCGCTTCCACGATACGCCAGGCATCTGGCGTCAATTCCCCCACAAACACCACTTTGCGCAAACGGGTGTTACTGGGGCGGTGCTCGTAGTAACCCTCTTGCAACTGGATCTTGCCGCGGGCGTTGGGTGCGACACTGGTGCCATCGGCTCGCAGATTGAAATCCAGGCGCCCGCGCATGGTGTGAATTTCCGGGTCGAAGAATGCACCCAGCGCCGCCAGATCCGCGGTGCCGGTCGCATCCAGATCCACCGGCATCGGCGGCAGCTCCTCCCCTTCTGGTTTTTCCCGGAATAGCTGCTCCAGAATGGGGGCGATCGCCAAAGTTGCCCGGGCATCCGCCGCACTGCGGCTACCGTGGCTGGCATCCAGATTGGCCTCCAAACTGCCAGCGCGGGTTTGCCACTCGAGCAACAACGTCAGCGGAGATTGCACCAGTGCATCGTCGCGCAGCGCCGGGGCCCGGCCCAGAACTTTCAGCTCCCCGGCCAGGTCAGGTTCCCGGGGCGTTCCCTTGGCGGTCGCCCACAGACTGAGCTCGCCACTGTCACTGATATCGGCGTTGATCCACTCCTCAAAGTCCGCCAGTACCGCTTGCGCCCGCACCTCCAGATCCAGCGCCTGTTCACTCAGGCTGCCGTCGGCGGTCAGCTGGTTGCGGTTGGCCCACAACAGTTTGACTTCCGACAGCATCACTTGCGCACTGCCGTAACTCACGTCGCCCTGCACGTGCCAGGGTTCGCCGCGGAATTCGCCGCTACCCAGGATATTGGCACTGGCTTGCGGCGATTTGAACGGGCCGGAGAATTGGCCGTCGATACTGATTTCCCCCATCAGCGACGGTGGCAGTGACACCCCGGCAAGTGTTGCCATGCGGATGGGAATATTGCGCGCGGCGATACTGCCATTGGCGCGCTGTGCCTTTGGTTCAACCACACCATTCAGTTCCAACCAGGCGTTGCCGCGCTCGCGGGCCTGCTCGGCGTCGAGCGCCAGGGCTCCGGTTCCAGCCACGCGTTCGCGGGACTGCGCCAGCGGGTAATCCTGGCCGGGATCAACGACTTCATCGGGAACCAGTGAGCGGTCCCCCTCTGGCGCCGCCTCGGCTGCGGCTGCGGTACCGGTGTACAGATCCAGCCGCAGGCGATCGAAAGTCAGTTGTTCGGCGTTTCCGGCGGCGCCACCACGCAGGCGATAGCGGTACTCGCGGTAGCGACCGTCCGAAGACAGGCGCGCGGACATTTTCGGGTTATCCCACGGCCCCTTGACCGAAACCACCGCATCCAGATCTACCGTGGTGCCGGGATCCACCGGTACACCGAACTGCTCCGGCTCGAATCCCCGCGCGGCGACATCCAGTTGAAACTGCAGGGCTTTGCCCTCGATATTGATTTCGCCGCTACCACCAACTCTCAGGTTCTCCCCCTCGAGCAGCAGATGGCTGATGGCAAACCTCTTCAGGTCACCCGCAGCCTGCCCTTCGAGCCGGGTTTCCAGTTCCTGGTATTGCACATCACTGGCCAGCTGTACGGTCAGCTTCGGATTAGCCCAGGGGCCAGCCGCAGTAACCTGCAACCGCTCAATGGTGCCATCCAGCTCTGCGGGTATCTCCACTTCCCGGGTTTCTTCCAGGGCGGCGAGTATTTTTCGGATTTCCGCCAGCGACAGCTGTTCCACAAGCCCTTTGAGGTCAATGGACTCACCACCGATATCCACACTGCCGCTGACATCCAGCTGTGTGTCGGCCAGTTTCAAACGCGCGGTGCGGATATGAATATCATCGGCGAGCGTTTCCACTTCCCCGGTAAGGTGAAGTGGTTGCTGCTGGTAGCTGGACCGCAGTTCCAGGCTACCGTTGGCACTGGGCTGTTTCAGTGGCCCCTGGATATCCAGATCCGCCGACAGCCAACCACCCTGCAGGTAGTCCTGCCAGGGCTGGGAAATGGCGAGCGGCAGTTTATTCAGCTGCAGCTGCAATGCCATTTCCTCGCCATTGATATTGCCGCTGACGGTGTTGCGGCTATCGTCCACCGTCAGCACCAGGTCGTCCGTTGCCACGGACCAGGGAGACAGCACCACATCCGTACGGCCGCTGAGACCGAAGCTATGGTGCACCAGTGGCAGGGTGAATCGCTCAATCGCAAGGTGTAACTGGTTCTCGCCAGTCAGTTTGACCAACAGCTGGCCATCTGCATCCAGGCGCTCGCCTTCAGGTAACTGCAGCATCTTGCCGAGGAAGCCACCGGGCTGCTCATCGGCAGAGAGGGTCAGCCGGTAATTGTCCTGATCCAGCATGCTGCCATCCAGCTGTATGCGCAGCTGCTTGCCCTGCACTTCTGCGACCTTCAGCGACAATTCCGATTCCCGGTCCGGCCAGCGGTAGCTGCCGTGCCCATTGACCGATACCTGAGGAAAGCCGTTCAGTCCCTGGTCGATTACCGTAAGTTGGCCAACAGATAAACGCTCAACCCAAATGGCCGGCATGGTGGCATCGTCGACTTCTTCCGCGGCATCTTCCACTTCTTCTTCGGTTACATGCGCCTGGAGGTATTCCCCCAGCACGGTGTTATCAAACAGCAGCGAATCGGCACTCAGCTCAGGCATATGGATCTGATTGCGCCACAGGCGCTGCAAATCCACATGGACAGTGAGCTTGCGCGCTTCTGCCAGGGGCTGCTCCTTGTAGCGCACCCGCAACAACTCGAAATACCAGCGCCCGAGTTCGGGACTGCGCAGCCCTTCCGCGGTGATGTCCAGATCCGGCAAATAATACCGGGCAATGGAAAGTCCACCGCGGGTCAAGGCCTCGCGGCCGCCCTCGGACCCCAGCAGAAAAATTGCCAGTAACAATGGCAACAGCAGGATTACGGCGTACAGGGCCAGGCGAGGCGCACGGAGCCGGCGCTTGCGAGGCCCGGTATTCGGATGAGAAGGGTTGGCTGGTGACTCACGCTGCATATCAGAACGCCTGCCCCAGGCTCACATAAATCTGATAGGCGCTGTCATTGACGTCTTCGCGCCTTTCCAGCGGGAAACCGATATCGAACCGCACCGGGGCAAAGGAGGTGATATAGCGCACCCCGAAACCTGCCCCCCAGTACAAGTCGTCAAAACTGGGTTGCGGGTCGGCGTAGGCGTTGCCGCCATCCACAAAGAGGACACCGCCCCAGGATTCGGTAAACCGGAAACGTCCCTCAAAAGAAATTTCACTCAAGCCGCGCCCGCCGATGGGGTCCGACAGGGTGGGCGGCTCACCGGCAACCGTCGACGGAATCAGGCGTCGGGGCCCGAGTGCCTGATAAGCATAACCACGCACAGAACCGCCACCGCCGGCGTAATATCGCTCGTCCGCAGGAATTTCCAGGTTGTCTGCACCGCTGATCACACCCGCTTTGATACGCAGCGCCAGGGTCGGGTCGAAACGAACCTCATCGAAGGTATGGTAACCGGTCATTACCAGGGTATTTTTGGTGAACTGGGTGCCACTGCTGCGCAGGTCAAAGTACGGCTTCACTTCCATCGCAACGGTCGCGCCGCGCCGGGCATCCAGCAGGTTGTCGGTGGTATCGATCTTGATGCCGAGGGGAAAGGACAACAGGTTATAGTTTTCACTCTCCTCGCCCTCTTCCTGCACCTTACTGAACTTCAGCTCACTGCCGACACTGAATGTCCGGTGCTTGGTGTGGTGCCGGGAAATGATGCCACCAACGGTCACCGAGTCCGCATCGTAGGCGTCGCGCTCTTCATTGGAGGCTTCCGCTGTGGCGGAAAATTCCTGATCATCGCGGAAGAATCTCGGCACCCGCAGTTCGCCCTTCAGGGACTGCTTGGCCTCGTAAACCCGAGTCTCGACTTCGATTTTTTCGCCACGACCGAGAATATTGCGGTGCTCCCAGCCTGCGGCAATACCGCCGCCATCATCGGAGGTGTAACCGACCCCGAGGCGGATGGTGCGATGCTTGCGTTCGATGACCGTGAAGGTGATATCGACAATACCCGACTCAGGATCCGACACTTCGGCGTTGGCGCCGGCAATCAGGTTGGTGCGCAACAGTCGCAGCTTGGCCGCGTCCAACTTGCTGCGGTTAAAGCAGTCCCCGGGCTGTATTTTCAGTCGCTTGCGCAGAAAGTCTTCATCCACCGTCGACAGGCCCTGCACGTGGACCTGCCCGATGTGCACTTCAGGGCTGTTCGCGACCCGGTATTCCAGCTTGGCCGCCTGCTCGCTGTGAATGACCGTTGCCTGGTAATCCACATCGACATTCAGCAGGCAGGCGTTGTCCGCCAGGTAGCTTTCAATGCGCTTGACGCCCTCGGTGACCTTCTCGGCCTCCAACGGATCTCCGACCTTCAGCCCCACGCCGGGAAAGCCACCTTTCACCCGCGGCGGCATATTCACATCCAGTGCCTTGATGCGATAAACAGGGCCGGGCACCACCCTGTATTCGATCTCGCCATCGGTAACCGACTGACGCACCCGGCCGTCGTAGTAACCGCGAGAACGGAGCAGTTTCTCCAGAGTGCCGCGCTCATAGCGGGCAACATCGAGAGGATCGTCGTAGGACTTCAACACACTGCTGGATTTACGCTGTTCACCGAGCTTGTCCCGCAGCCAATTCTGCAGTTCCTTGTTTTCGGAGACTCGCACTTTGAACTTGGGCAGTTTGTCAAAAAACGGCAGCGCGAAGCCGGATTGCGGCCACAGCAGCACGGGCGCTGCCAGCAATGCGACGATAAGTAAGGAGAAAAATTTTGCTCTGGGAGCGAAACGAGAATCGTGCAAGACCAAAATCCGTTTGCCAATCTTCACTACTGCGATGCTGAACATCGGTGAAAGTTGCCGGGGGAGTGTGAACTTTACCCGTCTTTACACCCAACACTTAAAAACGGTGCTCTGCCCTGCCCACACCGGTGATTTACTGACGAATCACAAGGGCTGCCACCCATTGATCACTAGCGTGGCGGCACCGCCGGGTTACCAGCCCGCTCCATCAGCGGATTGCAGTTCTTGATAATCACCCGGCCTTCCAGCAGGTTGCCCTTGGAATACTCACTGAAGATGCACTCATTCGTCCGCGGATCGTAGTTTTCAACCCAGAGATTGTCGTCCTTCCAGGTAGACCCCAGATGCCTGTGCCCCTCCGGCACCGAGATCCGCATCACACCGCCAAAGCGTTTTACGAACACCTGCTCAAAGTGGAAGTAATAGGCGAGCCAACCCGCGAGAAAGATGATGGCGGCGACAATCGCGCCTTTGCCCAGGCTGCCCAGCCGGCTGCCGGCGAACAGGCATAACACCACCAGCGCAATGACTGCGGCCCAATACAGATATGTAATCATGCTGATCTTCCGTGACGTTATTGGTTAGAAATTATTGGTTTGCGGCCGTCGGTTTAAAACAGGAACTGAGAAATCTTATTACCCACAGGGTAGCGCAGATTGGCTGGCGCGGCATAGCGCATCATTCGTCGCCACCCTTGATCTGGATCAAGGGTCCCAGGGCGCGCCACTTTACACTGAGCTCAGTGAAAGACAACCGGAAATGACAAACCCTCGGGACCCGCTCAGGTGCCCGCTGCAGACAAAGCCCGGAGGCAACCATGGATGCAATGATCGACCTTTTCACCAGTTTTTCTGGCCTGCTCAGCCTCGGCATCATTGGCTTTGTATGCCTGATGGGCGGTTACTTTACCCGAATGGCGTTGCGCAAAATGGATGAAGAGCAGGCTCGACTGAGCCAGTAGATATAAACCAGTAGATAGCAGGAGGTCGATTGAACCCCTGCAATAGACCGCGGAGAACGGACGGCTAACAAAAGCGACTAGTCAGGGGAAGCGGATAAAAGGCCGGGCGATCACTCGCTCCGGCCTTCAGCATGTCAGCCCCCAGGATCGATGAATGGTTACCTGTGGGGCTTTAATTAGGGCTTCAATACAGCACCCTCTATGCAGCGCCGACAATGCAGCGCCGTCACAAAGTCACTCGCCGGACAGCTCCGGCAGGTTTTCGAACAACGTCAGCGCCTCTGGATTGGCCAGGGCCTCCTGATTCTTCACCGGCTTGCCGTGCACCACATTGCGCACCGCCAACTCGACAATCTTACCGCTGATAGTACGCGGAATATCCCGTACCTGGATCACTTTGGCGGGAACATGACGCGGCGTGGTATTGGCGCGAATTGTGGTGCGAATCTTCTGGATCAGTTCGTCGTCAAGTGTCACGCCCTCACGCAGCACCACAAACAACACCACCCGGACGTCATCCCGCCAATCCTGCCCGATACAGATACTGTCCAGCACTTCCTCGACCTTCTCCACCTGGCGATAGATTTCCGCAGTGCCGATACGCACACCGCCCGGGTTCAGTACGGCGTCGGAACGGCCATAGATGATCACCCCGCCGTGCTCTGTGATTTCCGCGTAATCGCCGTGGGCCCAGACACCGGGCCAACTGTCGAAATAAGCCCCTTGGTATTTACTGCCGTCGGGATCATTCCAGAAGCCGATCGGCATACACGGGAAGGAACTGGCACAGACCAGCTCACCTTTTTCCTCTTGCACCGGCTTGCCGTCATCATTCCACACTTCCACCGCCATTCCCAAGCCGCGGCACTGCAACTCTCCGGGATATACCGGTAACGCAGGGTTACCCAGGGCAAAGCAGGAAATGATATCCGTGCCTCCAGAAATGGACGACAGACAGACATCGGCCTTCACATCCCGGTACACATAGCGGAAACCTTCATGGGCCAGAGGGGAGCCGGTGGACAACACCGCGCGCAGACGGTTGAGCTTATGGCTTTCCCGCGGTTTGCAGCCCGCTTTTTCCAGCGCGGCAATGTATTTAGCACTGGTGCCAAAAACACTGATTTCCTCTTCGTCCGCCATATCCCATAGGCACTGGGCCGCCGGATAAAACGGTGAGCCATCGTAAAGCACCAGGGTGGCACCACAGGCGAGACCACTCACCAACCAGTTCCACATCATCCAGCCACAGGTGGTGAAGTAAAACAGGGTATCGTCGCGGGAAATATCCGTATGCAGGCGGTGCTCTTTCAGGTGTTGCAACAGGGTGCCGCCAACACCATGCACGATGCACTTGGGCACGCCAGTGGTGCCGGAGGAGTACATGATATAGAGGGGGTGATTGAATTCCGTTTGCTCAAAGGTGAGCGCCCGCTCCGGTGCCGCGCCCACAAACGCGTCCAGCGTGACTGCGCGATCCAGCCCGGCAATATCGTCCGCAGTCTGCTCAGCACTCCGCGCAACGGGCACCACTACCAGTTGGGATATGGAACTGATCTGTTCCACGATCTGCTGCAGTCGCGGCAGCGAATCGATGGTCTTGCCGTTGTAAAAGTAGCCCTCGCAGGCAAACAGCACTTTCGGCTCCACCTGCCCAAAGCGGTCCAGCACACCATTGATGCCAAAGTCCGGAGAGCAGGAAGTCCACACGGCGCCAAGGCTGGCGGTTGCCAGCATGGCCACCACGGTATCCATGACATTGGGCATAAAGCCCGCAACCCGGTCACCTTTACCCACGCCGGCACCAGCCAGCGCCGAAGCCAACTGCTCGGTTTTTGCAAACAGCTCAGCGTAACTGAGCTGTCGACGACGACCATTTTCCAGCCGCTCCACCAAGGCGATCTTGTCGTCGCGATAGCGCAGCAGGTTTTCCGCAAAGTTCAGGCGCGCATCGGGAAACCATTCGGCGCCCGGCATCACATCCTTACCCAGCACGCGCTCGCCGCGCTCACTGGCAATCACTTCTCCGAAATCCCACAGCTGCCCCCAGAAGGCCTCCCGGTTTTCAACAGACCACTGATACAGCGCCGGATAGTCCGCCAGCGTCTGCTGGTGATTCTCATTGACCAGACGGCGGAACTGATCCACCTGAGTAGCGGCGATCGCTTCGGGGCTGGGTTGCCACAGGGGCTGCGCGGGATTGCTCATGGATGCTGACTCTCTCTGCTGAAGGCACCGTCTGTAACTCTTTACCAGAACTCTCTACGAGCGGTGCTTTGCCATTTATTTTGGATACTAGCCATTATTGGCCTTAACGCACTGCGAACAATCATGCCTTGGTCTAACACTTAAGACTATTTTAAACTTATTAACCAATGTTAAATTTTACTTAACATTCATCAAGAGCCAGCCCCCACACATGAGCACCACCGTCAAGCAGCTGCGCGCCTTTGTGGCGGTCGCCAGAACCCAGAGTCTGGCGGAGGCCAGTGCCCAGCTGCACGTCTCCCAGCCCGCCATCTCCATTGCTGTCCGCAGCCTGGAAGAGTCTCTCGGGGGCGCCCTGTTCAGTCGCGACGGCCGCCAGCTGGTGCTGACGCCGGAGGGCGCGCAGTTTGTGGACCGCGCACAACAGCTACTCCACAACTGGGACAACACCCTGGATGCCGTGCAGCAGCGCTTCCAGCTGCAACAGGGACAGCTTTCTCTCGCCGCCATCCCCGCCTTCGCCATGAATCAGCTCCCCGATTTACTGCGTGAATTTCACCGGCAGCACCCCGCCATCAATATCGTGCTGGAAGACATTGTGATGGAACGGGTAGTAAATGCAGTACAGGAGGGGCGCGCGGAATTGGGGTTCAGCTTTCGGCCAGATGATCTCGGCAACCTGGTATTTCACCCTATCGCCACAGACCGTTTTGTTGCGGTGCTTCCGGCCGGGCACAAACAGGGTAAACGCAAGGAAGTGCGTTGGCAGGAATTGGGGGCAGAACCGTTTATCGCCATGAACCGCGGTTCCGCGGTACGGCGCTGGACCGATGCCGCGTTTGCTCAGGCCCTGGACCCGGGGGCCAAACCGCGGCTATTGTGTGAAGCCAATCAGCTCAGCACCATCGGGCGTTTGGTGCAGTCCGGTCTCGGTGTCAGTGCAGTCCCCAGTTTATGCAGGGCACAGATGGAATCTTACGGGCTGATCTGCCGCCCGCTATCAGCGCCCATCGTGGCGCACGAAGTGGGCGTTTTGACCAAAAGTATCGGCGCCCTCTCGACCCCAGCTCAGGCATTCCTGGCGCTGTCCACGGGTAAATCCATCGATAGCGCCGACTAGAACAACCACCACCACGGCAACTGCCGCCACCGGCGCTTAACTCGCTATACGCGCGCGAATTAACCCCCGCAGATTACCCAGTAGATCCCAGGCAGTAATGGCGATCACGATGCCCACCGAAACCTGCCAGGCACCCTGCTCCGGCTGCCAGAAATCGCCACTGCGCCACTCGATGGAGAACGGCGGATAGACCCGCAACAGCATCGCCAGCAGCAATAACCAGTAACTATTCAGCGCCGCGTCGATCAGCAGACGGTTGCGCGTCCAAAAAGGCGCGAACAATTTGACCAGTGATGTAATCACACTCAGGCCAAGGGCAATATTCAGCCAGGGCAACATGGCGCCCAGCGCTGGCGACAACACCAGTGACGACCCACCGTCTGCGCCGGGCAATCGCCACAGGTCGTTCAACCACGCCATCGCCAACAAGGTGACAACAAACTCCACCGCAGAATCAAAGCGCGGAACCCGGTTACCGGTGTTTACAATTCTCGGCAGCGAGCGCGGGTTCCAGCGGGCAAAGACTTTGCGATAACCGAGACCCTCGCCAGCGAGGTAAAACACCAGAGTCACCCAGGCGAAAGCGTGAATCGCCCCTTCGTAGACGCCGGCCAGCCAACCAATGACCGCCTTGAGTAAACTGGGGGTTTCCTGGCCATACAGGGACGCCACCACTCCCACCGCGCTGACCACGGCAAGTATTAGCAGGGTCCATTTCAACACTTGTAAATACAAGGGAAATAGCGGCTCGCTGACCAGGGTGCGCCGAGGTTGATAAGCCGCCGCCACCGCCATCGGATGCCCGCGTTCCTGCAACAGCGCCAAGACTTCCTGCTCGGTAGGTGCACGTCCCAGGCGATCCGCCAGCTCATCGCACTGGTCCTGCAGCCCCGAATACAATTCGCTGCCCACATCCTCCCGCAATCGAGCCGGCAAATAGGTTTTGACGTTTTCCACGTAGCGCTGCAACCAATCCATCAGTCTTTCTCCGCGAGTTGTCCGATTACATCATTCAGGCTTTGCCATTCACTTTGCATTTCCGCGAGGGCGATTTCCCCCCCGGCATCGATCTGATAAAAGCGTCGCTTGCGCCCATCTTCCTGCTGCCACTCACTGCGCAATAGCCCCTGATCTTCCAGCCGCCTCAGCAGTGGATAGAGAGTGCCTTCATCAATTTCCAGTCCCTTTGCAAGCAAACCCTTGCGCAGGGAGTAGCCGTAGTGCGGCTCCCGCAATGCCAACAGCACCGCGAGGGTCAAGGCCCCTCGCCGCACTTCCATTACCAGCCTGTCGAGTTTTTCCGGTGCTTTCGTCATCTACGCCCCAAGCTGATATGCATACTGTGTCACACACAGTATTTACTGTGCAGTACACAGTAGTTATTTGCAAGCCGCCGCGAGCGAAATACGTCAATCTGGCGCAGAAAATAACGGGGGTACGATGGAAGAAATGCGGGAGAGAGCCAGGAGGAAGAGGGTCAGAAGGTAGAGAGTCAGAAGGTAGAGAGTCAGGAGAAAAACAGGGAACAACATAAAACGAAAGCTAAGGGCAAAATAAAACCGGCACGGGGCCGGTTTTATACGCGGTCAGATACGTTATTACTGGGTAGTGGCCCGCAGCATCCAGGCGGTTTTCTCATGGACCCGCATACGGTCCGACACCAGCGCCACCGAGGATTCGTCATCGGCTTCCTGAGCGGCCTTGAGCGCTTCGCGGCAAGTTTTCACTACCGCTTCATGCCCCTGGGTCAGGATACGCACCATTTCCTCAGCAGCCGGAACGTCCTCTACCTCTTTGATGGAGCTCAGCTCAGCAAAGGCTTTGTAGGTACCCGGGGCGACAACATCCAGGGTGCGGATTCGCTCGGCAATATCGTCCACGGCGGTCGCCAGCTCGGTGTACTGCTCTTCAAACATCAGGTGCAGTTCCCGAAACAGTCGCCCGGTCACATTCCAGTGAAAGTTGTGCGTTTGCAAATACAGGGTGTAGGAATCTGCCAACAGCTTCTTCAGACTTTTGGCGACCGTTTCGCGGTCCTTGGCACCAATACCGATATCAATATCGCTCATTCGCAACCTCTTTTTGCTAGGGTTCAGAACTTTTAATGCCGCCTTATCCTACGTTTTCAAGAGCTGCCGTAAAAATATGCTGTGTTTTACGGCATCGATAAAACGGCCACTGATCGTCATGATAAGCTCACGCAGGGCAATTCAAAATTGCCCCTCCATATCCAGCCCATAGCCAAAACCAATCAACTGGCCGCACCTGACAGCTTCCCGAGTGTCGCTAACCAGGTGCCGCTTACCACGTACCACCTATCAAGTACCACCTACCAGCCGCACTCGCGATCCTTGTTCTGCTCCTGCAGGTACACCATCAGGGGCTGGAAATAATCCACGATGGCCGAGGCATCCAGTTCGCGCTGGCCGGTCAGGGCTTCCATGGCATCCGGCCAGGGTTTGCTCGCACCCATCGCCAGCATGTCACGCAGTTTTTTTCCGGCGGCCTGATTCTTGAAGATGGAACAGCGGTGTAGTGGTCCTGTTTCACCGGCTGCGTCACACAGCGCGCGATGGAACTGGAACTGCTGGATACGGGCCAGGAAATAGCGCGCGTACGGGGTATTGCCGGGGATATGGTATTTGGCACCCGGATCGAAGTTGGCCTCGGAACGCTCAACCGGCGCCTGAATTCCCTGGTATTCCTCCCGCAGTTTCCACCAGGCTTTGTTGTAATCCCCCGGCGCTACTTCACCGTTGAATACCTGCCAGCGCCACTTGTCCACCAGCAGGCCAAATGGCAGGAAGGCAATCTTGTCCAGTGCCTGCTGCATCAGGTAACCCAGGTCTTTTTCTTCACCGGGAATTTCATCCATCAGCCCGATTTCCTTCAGGTATTTCGGTGTGATGGAAAGCGCGATGGTATCGCCAACCGCTTCGTGGAAACCGTCATTGGCTCCCTCTTTGTAGAGAAACGGCTGATCGTTGTAGATGCGCTGGTAAAAATTGTGCCCCAACTCGTGATGCACCGTGATCAGGTCTTCACCGGTTTTGTTGATACACATCTTGATGCGGATATCGTCTTTACCATCTAGGTTCCACGCACTGGCATGGCAGACCACATCGCGGTCGCGAGGTTGCACGAACTGCGAACGCTCCCAGAAGGTTTTCGGCAGCGGCTTGAAGCCCAGGGAAGTAAAGAACTTTTCCCCAACCTTCACCATATCCTTCTCACTCATGCCGGAATCCACCACCAGCTGGGTGAGGTCGTAAGGCGCCTCCATATCGTCGTCTTTGACGATATCGTAAATATTGCCCCACTCCTGTGCCCACATATTACCGAGGAGGTGCGCGGGGATTTTGCCCGAAGCCGGCGCCACATCATCACCGTAGTGCTCGTTCAGTTTGGCGCGCACGTGACAGTGCAGCGCTTCATACAGGGGTTTTACCTTGCTCCACTGGTTGTCCATATCCGTAGCAAAGGCATCGGCAGGCATATCGTATTTAGAGCGCCACATTACACTGAGATTGTCATACCCCAGCTCCTTGGCCCCGGCATTGCCGATCTCGACCTGGCGTTCGTACAGTGGCTTCATCGGCGGAGATACCTTGCGCCACCCCACCCACAGTTCTTTCAGCAACTTGGGATCGCGGCTGTTGGCCATCTTCTGGCCCATTTCCGTCAGGGTGTAGCAGGTTTCTTCGCCATCACCGGCCGGCTCATCATCACCCGTTTTCTGGCCCGGACAATACTTGCCTGCGCCATACATTCCCTGCATTTTTGAGCCGATCTGCGCCAGCTCCGCCGTCAACTTGGGGTCGTTCGGCGAAGGAAATACCAACCCCTGCTTCAGCATGGTGAGCATGCGCCGGGTTTCCGGGTCCAGTTTGACGTCGTCAAATTTTGCCGCCTGCTGGGCCAGCTCAACCGCCAGTGAGGTATAGCGCTCGACCGCCAGTGCCTCTGTATATTGAGAGTCGACATTGATATAGGTTGATGCGAGCCAACTGGCATGGCTCACCTCTTCGGCAATTTTCTCCAGCCGCGCCTGCGCACTATCGAGAAATGCCTTGGCGTCTTGCGCATCGAGGGTGCCGCTGGCGCTGTCGGCTTGCGCCACCGTGCCGGCAGCAGTGGTATCCGCACCATAGGAAACTGCTTCGGCAGATGATGGCGCCGCGCCCTTCGCTGACTCTGACTGGTTGTTTCCACCATCACAGCCCGCCAGAGCCAAAGTGGCGGCGGCAATTACCCATGCTAGATTTTTCATCGACATCCTCTGGTCAATTTTTCGAATTATCTGGTGAGCGGCACCCGAAACCGGGCAAAAAGAAAAAAAGGAACTGTCGCGATTTATAGCACATGGTTTCCCGCTGCCGAGATGCTGCAGGGGATCCCCCAGGCACATCGGCACAATATTCCCCGTATCCCGCTTTATTTGGGCAAAAATTTCGAAACTGAAGCAAAGCGATGTAAGCAGCCCAGATACGGAGTGCTCAGAATTCAGACAAAATCGACAAATGAACAGACGGCGTTCGGAAATTTATGGAAACGGAAAACAAACGAAGAGCGGAAGAGCGATAAAAATAGAAGAGGAAGGAAGAGATTGGAGGCAGCCCAACCAGCACACCCCCGGCACATGATGTCACTGCTACCGTTGCTCCCTTCCGGGCCTGGCGGGGTTCACAGCTGATCATTGCGAGGAGACCGGAAGGGCCGCCACAACGCTTCGAGCAATCAGATTAGCACTGCAACTCAAAATGAGAAGCCGGCTGCACTCGAAGAGGGCGCGATTATAGAGACTCCAGGCGCCAGGTGCCACCCCCAATTTCTGCTCGATTTACTTGAGGAAAGAACCCTCAGCAAAATCCCTGTAACAGGGCCACAATTTACAACGCCAAAAAGCTATACTGTGCCGCGCCCGAATCCGGGCATTCACTTACTTTTCAGCCAATTTCTAGCCGGAAAACCTATGCACCTGTTTGTCGACAGCCTCACCAACGTGGACTTCAGTTACCTCCACCAGACCCGCGGTATCGTTGGTGAAACCTGGCTCGCCAATGCTGCACTGGACGGCGCCCTGGATCACCAGGGCATGGTGTGTGACTTTGGCATCGTCAAAAAGACCCTGCGCAATTGGCTGGATACCGAGCTGGATCACCGCCTGCTGGTCCCCACCCTCGCCCCGGGGCTGACCCTGCAACAGAGTGGCGACCGGGTGGAACTGGACTGGAAGCTCGGCAATGGCGACACCATTACGGTCAGCGGCCCCTCCCAAGCCTTTGCGCTGGTAACCGCAGACGAGATCACCCCGGCGTCGGTTGCAAAGTGGTGTGTGCAGCAACTGGACGGCATTTTCCCCACCAGCGTGGACCAGCTGAGTCTCGACTTCATCAGTGAAGTCATCGATACCCCCTTTTACCACTACAGCCACGGCCTGAAAAAACACGACGGCAACTGCCAACGCATTGCCCACGGCCACCGCTCCCGTATTCGTATTGATGTAGACGGCGAGCGCAGCCGTGAACTGGAATCCCTGTGGGCGACACGCTGGGCCGATATTTATCTGGGCACCCGGGAAGACCTGCTGGCGCAAGACGGCCAGCTACTGCGCTTTGCCTACAGCGCCCGCCAGGGACAGTTTGCACTCAGCATCCCTGCAGAGCGCTGCGAACTGCTGGATTGCGACACCACCGTCGAACAGCTGGCCCAGTACATCGCCGATGTCCTCGCTTCGGATCACCCCGGCAAACACATACAGGTGCGCGCTTACGAGGGCATCGGCAAGGGTGCCGTTGCCAGCGCCAAACGCTAAGCTGCCATGAACCTGATACTGCTAAGCCCGACAGACTTTGCGCCGGGCAGTCTTTCCTCCAACTCGCCGTTGCCGAGCAACACGCCCGAACCCGCTCCCATTATTGCCCGCCTGGAAGACCGCCGATTTCAGCACATTGCGGAAGTCCACCGCGCCCAGGTCGGCGACACCATGAAAGTCGGCTTGATCAACGGCGACATTGGCGATGGCGAGGTCATTGAGCGCGGCGAGCGGCACATCACCCTCAAGGTAAGCCTGCACCGCAGTCCACCACCCGGGCTGCCGCTTACCCTGCTGCTGGCGCTTCCGCGGCCGAAAATGCTCAAGCGCACCATTCAGCACGCCACTGCCCTGGGGGTAAAAAAACTGTATCTGATTAACGCCTACCGGGTAGAAAAATCCTACTGGCAAAGCCCCTGGCTCGCCGAAGACAAACTGCGCGAGCAGTGCCTGCTGGGACTGGAACAAGCAGTCGACACCGCCATGCCGCAGATTGAATTACGCAAGCGCTTCAAACCCTTCGTCGAAGATGAACTGCCGGAACTCGCCCGCGACTCCCTCAAGCTGGTAGCGCACCCGGTAACCACCTCCGCCTGCCCGATAGACATTCAGCAGCAAACCACCCTGGCAGTGGGCCCCGAAGGTGGCTTTATCCCCTACGAGGTGGAAAAACTGCAGGAAGCCGGTTTTGAATCGGTACACCTTGGGCCGAGAATTCTGCGGGTAGAAACCGCACTGCCAGTGCTGCTCAGCCGGCTTTTTCCGGCAAGCTAACTGGCAGCCCTACTTCTACCGCCCACAAACCTATTTCTGTCGCCCATAAAAAAGCCGCGCTAAAAAGCGCGGCTGCAAAGGCAGTAGAAGACACTGCCGGGTCTCACAGAGCGGGGCTTGGGGTAGCCCCGGAAGAGAACTGATAAAATTCAGTTCTGCTACTCAAAAGCAATGGCTTTTAAGCAGCTACATCAGATTCCACTGCAGATTTCTGCAGGGCCAGCTTGGGATCTACGTACTCGTAGCCCAGTACATCGGCAACCGCTTTGTAAGTCACCATACCGGCGTGTACGTTCAGACCTTCCAGCAGGTTAGCGTCGTCCAGCAGAGCCTGTTTGGCACCTTTGTTCGCCAGGGCTACCGCAAACGGCAGAGTGGCGTTGTTCAGGGCCATAGTGGAAGTACGGGCAACACCACCGGGCATGTTCGCTACACAGTAGTGCACTACACCGTCAACAACGTAAGTAGGCTCCTGGTGAGTGGTCGCCTTGGAGGTTTCGAAACAACCACCCTGGTCGATCGCAACGTCCACAACCACAGCGCCCTTCTTCATGCGGCTGATATGGTCGCGGGTCAGCAGCTTCGGAGCCGCAGCGCCCGGAATCAGTACCGCACCTACAACCAGGTCTGCCGCCAGTGCGTGGGACTCGATGGCATCGTTGGTGGAGTACTCGGTGCGTACCGCGCCACCGAAGATATCGTCCAGCTGACGCAGACGCGGCAGGGAGCGATCCAGAATGGTCACGTCGGCACCCATACCCAGCGCCATCTTGGCCGCTTGGGTACCTACGACACCACCGCCGATAATCAGTACTTTGGCCGGTGCTACGCCCGGCACGCCGCCCAGCAGCACGCCAAGGCCGCCTTGGGCTTTTTCCAGGTGGTGTGCGCCACACTGTACAGACATGCGGCCGGCAACTTCAGACATCGGCGCCAGCAGCGGCAGGCCACCGAAGCGATCAGTTACGGTTTCATAAGCGATACAGGTTGCACCGGATTTCACCAGCAGTTCAGTCTGCTTGGGATCGGGCGCCAGGTGCAGGTAGGTGTACAGCAGCTGGCCCGGGCGCAGCATTTCGCATTCATGAGGCTGGGGCTCTTTCACCTTTACGATCATATCGGCGGTGGCGAAGATTTCTTCGGCACTCTCGATGATCTTGGCACCAGCCTGCTCATACATTTCGTCGGTAAAGCCAATGGCAGAACCGCCGTCTTTTTGCACGATTACGTCATGGCCATTACCAATCAGCTCGCGAACGCTCGCTGGAGTCAGGCCGATGCGGTACTCGTGGTTCTTAATCTCTTTTGGGACACCGATCAACATAACGATTTCTCCTCGATACTCTGTATTGAGCGCAACTGTATTGAGCACAGCTTTTCGCGCCCCTTCTCTTGTTGGATTCCTGCAGTATAAGCAGCAATTTCAAGTGGATTTCTTCATGTTTTTAAATATGATTAGTGGAATCCACTAGCAATGTGGCTCAGAGTACGTTTTTCAGCCATTCGAGACCAAATTTTGTGCCACGGACAAGTCAAGCCCGCCCAGTCGGTGATCTGCAGGTGCATTCAGCGCCCGCAGATTACCGAGTGCCGACCGACCACGGAGTGAGTTAAACCAATGAAAAGACGCGCCAGCGAACTCAGTACCATCGACCGCAATATCCTCCGCGTACTGCAAAAAAACGGTCGCACCAGCTACGCCGAGCTCGCTCGCCAGGTCGGCCTTACCGCCACCCCCTGTGTCGAGCGGGTCAAGAAAATGGAGTCCGACGGGGTAATCCAGGGCTACACCGCCCTGATCAACCCCGAGTACCTCGACGCCGCGCTGGTGGTGTTCGTACAGATTCGACTCAACCGCTCGGCACAGGACGCTTTTGAAGCCTTCCGCAGTGCGGTATCGGAACTGCCAGAGGTACAGGAGTGCTATCTGGTGTCCGGGAGTTTCGACTACCTGATCAAGGCCCGGGTGGCGGATATGAGCGCTTACCGGAAGTTTTACGGAGAAACACTGCTGACCCTGCCGGAAGTACAGGAATGCACCAGCTATGTGGTGATGGAACAGGTGAAAGAAACCCTTGAGGTACCGGTGCACTACAACCGGTAAATCCATCGGAAAGAACAGTCTCAAAAGGATCAAATATAACGAGCTACATTAATTTCGCGCCAACAATTGGCCCGTCCTTCGCCAGCTGCCACCCAGCCCTCTAGGATTAAGGAAGATAGGTCTATTCACTCAAGTTGCGGGAAATGATGTACCAAACTCTTCGTAACCTTCTTCGCTGGCGGAATCTTGTTGTCGCAGCCTGCCTGCTGCCGCTTGGCTGCGGGGAAAAAGAAGCTGCCAAACCGGCACCGCCACCGAAAAAAGTGGAGGTGGTTGAAGCCCAGCGCATGCGCTTCAGACCCAGCTTTGAAGTGCCCGCCGTGGTAGAAGCCGTAGAGACCGCGCAGATTTTCCCCCTGGTCGCTTCAAGGATCCTCTACCAGAACATCGCACCGGGGAAGTATTTCAAGCAAGGCGAAGAACTCGTAAGGCTCGACCCCTACCCCTTCGAAACCAAAGTGGCCACGGCGGAGTCCAGCATCGCGGAAGCCATGTCCACTTACGAGCAGACGAAGGCCAACTTTGACCGCGCCAGAAACCTGAGGCCACAGGGATACATTTCGGCAAAAGACTTCGACACTGCAAAATCCGCCATGCAGGCGGCAGAAGCCCAGCTCAACACCGCCCAGACCGCACTACAACAGGCCAGGCAGGACCTGTCCCACACCTCGATCGTCGCGCCCTTTTCCGGGCGCGTAGGCCACCCCAACTACGCGGTGGGTGACTTTTTCATCCTCCCCAACTCGGTGCCGATTACCCAACTCGTCAAAGTCGACCCGGTGTATGTCCTCGCCCATATTGGCCAGAAAGCCTACAACGAGTTCTACGGCGCAATCGAAAAGCTGAAGCAACAGGGCCGCGCCATCCCGAACATGGAGCTTTACATCGTGCTGCCGGGCGACACCGTGTACCCATTCAAAGGGGAATTTTTCTCCTGGGACGCCACGGCTGCGGCCACCCGCGGCACGGTTGCCGCCCGCATCCTGTTCCACAATCCGGACGGCCTGCTGTTGCCCGAAGAAAATGTCACCCTGCACGGCAAGCTTCTGGAAGAAGTGGAACGCATCGTCATTCCACAGAAGGCGGTTTCCCAGGACCAGCAGGGCCACTTTGTCTACCTGCTGGATAAAGACAGCAAGGTCAAGCGGGCCAATATTGAAGTGGGCATGCGTATCGGCGCCAACTGGGCGGTACCCAAAGGCCTCAAAGTGGGCGACAGGGTACTGGTGGAAGGACTACAGAAAGTGAGCCCGGGCGATGCCGTTGAAGTCACGCCCGTCAAAATCGAGCAGCTCGAAGACCCCACGCCACCAAACCTGCGCCCGGCACCCCACTCGCTGCGCGAACAGCTCCGCAGGGAGCGGGAAGCCTTCCAGGAATACCAGAGGTCGACCATGGAAATACGGCAGCAGAACCAGCCGGGGGATGTCTACACCCCCTATGACACCGGCAAGTAGCACGGACTGTTAAACCGTGAGCAGTGACAGCCACCTGTTTATCCGCCGCCCGCGCTTTGCTTTTGTGATCGCCATATTGATCACCTTTATGGGCGCGCTTGCCGCTATCGTCATGCCGGTGGATCAGTACCCGGACATTGCCGCACCCAAAATTTCCGTGGTTGCCACCTACCCGGGTGCCGATGCCGAGACCGTAAAAAACGCCGTTGCCATCCCCATTGAAGAGCAGGTGAACGGTGCAGAAGGCATGGTCTACATGACCTCCAATTCCGGCAGCGATGGCACCTACACGCTGTTCATGACGTTTGACATGAACACCGATGACGACATGGCGCAGGTGGATGTACAAAACCGGGTGGCACTGGCGGAGCCATCCCTGCCTCCGGAAGTGCTGAAGCGCGGTATCAAGGTTCGCAAGCGCTCGTCCGACATGCTGATGGTGGTGAACCTGTTTTCCCCGGATGAGCGATTTGACGGCGTCTTTCTGTCCAACTTCGCCTCACTGAATTTGCTCAATGAACTGGCGCGGGTACCCGGTGTCGGTGAAGCCAAAATCATCGGCCCGCTGGATTACGGTATGCGGATCTGGCTGGATCCGGTGAAAATGGCCAACCTCGAGATTTCCGTACCGGAAGTACTCGGGGCAATACAGGAACAGAATATTCAGGCAGCCGTTGGGCAACTGGGCTCCCCACCATCGCCCGACTCCACCCAGTTCCAATATGTACTCACTACCAAAGGTCGTCTGACTTCGGAAGAAGAGTTCGGGGAAATCGTGCTGCGCGCCGATGAAAGAGGTGGCGTCATCCGCGTGAAGGATATTGCACGGGTGGAACTGGGAGCCCAGATTTACAAAGGCTATGGTGAATACAACAATGGCCCCGGCGTGCTATTGGCGATTTACAAATTGTCGGACGCCAATGCATTGGAGGTTGCCGAAAACGTAAAAGCCAAAGTAGAAGAACTTTCGCAATATTTTCCCGAAGGTGTTGAGGCGGTCATTGGTCATGACACCACCGAGTTTATCGCGGTATCCCTCGAAGAAACGATTTTCACCCTGATCGCAACGATCATTCTGGTCATCATCGTAACCTACCTTTTTCTCGGCAATGTACGCGCCGCCCTGGTCCCCACCCTCGCAGTACCCGTGTCCATTATCGGCACTCTCGGCGTCCTCTACGCCATGGGAATGACCATCAATACGGTCACCCTGTTCGGCCTGATTCTTGCCATTGGGGTGGTCGTCGATGATGCCATCATTGTCGTTGAGGATGTCGAGCGCATCATGCACGAAGAAGGCCTGGACAAGCGCGCCGCCACGGCCAAAGCCATGCAAGAGGTATCGGGCCCCATTGTTGCCACATCAATGGTGCTGCTCGCGGTATTCGGGCCGACGATGCTGCTGCCGGGCATGACTGGTCGCATGTTCGGGCAGTTCGGCACCACCATTACCGTGGCCGTACTGATCTCCATGATCAACGCACTGACATTGAGCCCGGCACTCTGCTCTACCGTATTGAAGGAAGGCCACAGCAAACCCAACGTAGTGATCCGCGGGTTCAACTGGGGCTTTGAAAAAGTAGCCAGCGGTTATCTTAAAATCGTGGACTGGCTCGCGCGCCATATACTGCTCAGTCTCGTCATCATTGCCGGCCTGTTCGCCTGCCTCTTTTTACTATTCCAGTCCGTACCCAAAAGCTTCATTCCCGATGAAGACAAAGGGTACTTTATGGTGGATGTCCAACTGCCTGAGGCGGCGGCACTGGCGCGCACCGAGAGCGTAATCGACCAGATTAATGAAACCCTGATGCAAGACCCAGCCGTCGACAAAGTGCTTTCGGTAAATGGTTTCAGCCTGCTCAATGTGATGCTGCAATCGAATGCCGGCATGGTGATTGCCAAACTCAAACCCTGGCACGAACGCAAGTCACCGGATGTTTCACAGCAGGCGCTGCAACAAAAATACCAGGCACAATTCGCCCAGTTGCCCGAAGCGCAGATTCTGGTGTTCGGTGCACCCGCCATTCCCGGCCTCGGAACCATGGCCGGATTCTCCTTCATGCTGGAAGACACCCAGGGCGTCGGTGCGCAGGAACTGTTCAAGGTAGTTCAGGACTTCTCCGCAGCCGCCACCGAACAGCCTGAAATTGCCCGCGCCTTCTCAATATTCAAAGCCGGCTCGCCCCAGATCCGGCTGGGTATCGACCGCGTAAAAGCCAAGACCCTGGGTGTAAAAATCAGCGATATCTTCCTCACCCTCCAGACCCAGCTCGGCGCCATCTATGTCAACGACTTCAACCTGTACAACAAGACCTTCAAGGTCATGGTGCAGGCCGAATCCAGATTCCGGCAACAGGAACGCGACCTGGAAAAAATCTATATCACCAACAACAAAGGCGAACCGATACCGCTACCGGCCATCCTGAGTACCAAACCGGTCCTGGGCGCCGTTACCCTCAAGCGCTACAACACCTATGATGCCGCCAAGATCAGCGGCGGCCCCAACGCCGCCGGGGGATTCAGCTCTGGCGATGCCATGGATGCGCTCGAACGCGTGGCCAGGGAAACACTACCCGACGGCTTTAAATACGACTGGTCCGATTCCAGCTATGAAGAGCGCAAAGCCGGCAATGCATCCACCATCGCCCTGGTACTCTCACTGATATTTACCTTCCTGTTCCTGGCTGCCCTTTACGAATCCTTTATGACGCCGTTTGCGATCATCCTGTCGGTACCGATTGCCATCGTCGGCGCCATCGCCGCACTGCTCATCGCAAAGGAACCCCTCAGCCTGTACGGCCAGATTGGCCTGGTGCTGCTGGTCGCCCTGGCGGCGAAAACGGCAATTCTGATCGTGGAATTTGGGAAAACACAGAGGGAAGTGGAGAGACTGTCACTGCACGACTCGACAATAACCGCAGCAAAACTGCGCTTCCGCCCCGTCATCATGACCACCCTCTCCTTCGTGGTAGGAACCATTCCGCTGGTCATCGCTTCCGGCGCCGGCGCAGCCAGCCGGGTATCCCTGGGAACGGCCGTGATGGGAGGCACCATCATGGCGTGTATCGCGGGCACACTGCTGGTGCCCATTTTCTTCAAAATCGTGCAGGGGCTGCGTGAAAAGGTACACAGGGGAGAGACAGGATCATCCGGCTCGCAGCCGCCCCGGGACAATCCTGAGCACAGCCACGGCAAGGCTGCGGAATAGCGACTAGGCGAAACTGTCAGATACAGACGCCAGGCAAACTCAGTACTTGATACCCAGCTTGCGGTACAGGAAGCCGATCACCCAGGCTGGGCCAATCAACAGGAACTGCAGGTCTTTAAAAAACGAAGGCTTCTTGCCCTCAATATGGTGCCCAACAAACTGGAACACCCACATCACCACAAAAACCCCCACAGACCACCAGAGCACACTCTGCCCCGCCCGCTCCAGCCAACTGCAAGCCCCGAGGCAAAGCAGGGAGAGCGCGACCATCCCCAGCGCCAGCGCCAGCGGGAAGGACATCACCATATAGAACAGAATGGTCGGGATCAGCGCAACGATTGCCCAGTTCAGCCAGGGCAAGGACGCCATCCACCCGGGCTGTGGAATGGACCAGAAAAGACCGACAACGGTGAGGTAAATAAGAGGAACCGCCACCCAGTGGATGGCCTTGTTGGTGGAATTCTGGTGGCTCTCACCGTATTCGCTGAACCATTGGTCTGCTGTACGCATGGTTTGATCTCGCCTTGGTTGTTATTGGATTGGCTTTTGGGATGGTACAGTAGAACCAGCCCAGACCAAACAGTCACAAAGCTAGACTGCCGGAGAAAGTAACCGTCCGCATGTGCACTTTTATGAAAGGCCCGGCTACTTAATTCGACCTTTCCCCTTCTTAACACTTCTTCAAGTCTAGGAAATTCTCTAGAACACAAGATACCGATTAAAATAGATTTTTTCGTCTCTCATAGCACCAACTGAATTCTAGTTCTGTTTATACAAGCACGAATAAAAGCCATTTAACTCTTTTGAGCTCACGGCTGCATTTACCCAGTGCCTAACCTGAAAAACTGTAAGTACCTCACTCCAGAAACAGCAGAAAATCCAAATCAAGAGAATCAGCTTATGCTGCGAAGGATGTTCAACAGACCACCTTCACGAAGAACTTGATCCGTAAGCTGCTTTTCTTGATATCCGAACGTACTACCAGTCGGCTTTCGACTTAAATTTTTCCATGAAATTCCTTTCTGATATCTAGCTCCACAGTTCATATCTCGAGACACCTTTAATTCTTCGCCACCAAATCTATCGACAACATGATATTTTCCCGCGGGAAGCCCCCCCTCTGCAGAAGACCTCCAGATCGAATTCTCCACCACGTCAACAAACCAGGAAACAGAACTTAACGGATATTCTGATTGATACACATCAAACCCGGGCTCATCTGCCATATCCGGAATTAAAGCTGGTTTTTTTGAAATTAAATAAAGTATATTCTCTGAAACTATTACAAATAACTCTTGGCCATCAAACCCCAAATTAGGAAGCTTAGAAACCAGCCTATAACCCTCAGGTAGACTATTAGTATTTAGCATCTTATCCGCCATTAATCAAAGTTGCAGGTATAACTTTTACCGCACCAATTTTCTTACCCTCTAACTCACCTATGGTCAAAGGGTCCCTCTCAAATGTAAAGGTTTCAATAACACCATATTCCTGACCTATACTTTTAGCGTATTTAGAATCTGGTGTAACTCTAGTCAATCCATTCCCTGAAAAAGTAGAATTCGCCCCAAACTCTACTTCCACTAAATTCCTAGCAATCATGAGCCTTTGTTCATCAGAGTTTTCGATTATTCTTTCAGAAAACTTCCTAACTTCCTCGCCGTCATATAGATTCCCGCCAATTTTTTTATATTCCGAAATGAACTTTTCATACTTTTCAGTAGTTTCAAGATTCATCAGGGAGTCCATATCAACATCGAGATTATACAATTCCTCCGAAAGCTCTCGACTTCCGAACAATGCCATATTTTCATATGTTGGAATAAAACTTTCTCTTTCCGTGCTAGGGGGCATTTTATCCATATCTATAATGACTACGCTGTAGGCTCTATTCGGATTAAAATCCTCAATCCCAAATAGCCCCGCCAATATCTCAGGATCAGAATCTGCAGCCTCGGCCATATCAAATGTGGTCGCCCAGTACGGTGCACGTCCAGTATCTCTCCGGAACCCTATACCTTTGCCCTTCGCAGATTCCGCGTCGTCGAAAACTAACCTCAAATAAAAACGGTCGTTTAGATCTCCTCGACTCACTCTATCCAACAACTCAGCATCGGAATATTTCGGTTTGTACCCACCACGCACGATTCTTTCCCTTGCTTCTTTAAGACGACTTTCAGCTTCAGCCAACGAAGTGGGTGGAGACCTTCGACGGGGGCGAGAATTTTCATTTTTCTGTGAGAACTCCTCATTCCTGCCGGACTCATGATTTTCACTCGACTCAAGATCCGAGAATGATGCAGCTTTTGACTTTGCTCCGCGCGCCTTCTTCAACGCATTGCGACGCTTCTGGTATTTGGCAAAATCCAGCATCAAATCGCCAACGTCTTTGAAACGGGCCAGTAAGCGGCCATTCTTCGCCATGGCCGCAACGCCACCGACACCGCCAGTGAAGGCGGCCAGGACGATGGTTAGGATGATTTCGAATACACCACCACCGGCAAATTCAGTCATTTCCAGGCTGTGTTGTGCCTTGACGTAGTCTTTGGCAAAGCGGGTTATATCGCTGCGCAATGCGCTGTCGTCGTATATCAGGTGCGCGACTTCAAAAGCCTGCTGCAGCTGCTCTGCTGTAATAGTGCTTGGATCAAACCCCAGAACATCCACCAACTCTTTTTTAACTTTGCCGAGATATTCTTTCGAGGACTGTTCGAAGCTTTTGTCGTGAACGTAATAGTCGTAGGTGGCGCTCAGCATTTGGGTCTGCTGGCGAATGGGATTCACCAGCATTGCCACTTCGGCAATGTCCTTGGTCCACACCGCCAAGTCCCACGCGCCCTGCCCGAGTGCACTGCCAAATTTCCCCACATAAGCGCCGGCCTTTTCCAGACTGGTGCGCTTGCTGTGTACCGCCTCAATTCGCGCGGCTTCTGCCCGCTCTTCGGCAATAATTTTCTGCAGCCCCATGCGAATACGGCCGCGCAGGTTTGTCTGCCGCTCGTCGAGTACACCCTCTCCGTGGGGGGCTTCTTCGATCAGTAGCCGGTGCTGTTTGACGGCGAGATATACCGCCCGGTGCTCGTCGCTAAAATGCCCGGGCGCGCCGGGGTACTGGTGGGTGTGCAGCAGATCCTGGCCAGAGAATGCCTGATCAAGCGATTGGCTGAGGGTAGCTTTCGCCAGAAATTGCTCAAAAATCTGGTCGAGCGCGGTGGTGGGAAATGAGGCAAGCAGCTCTGCGGACAGATCGTTTTCAAAAATGGTCGGTGCACTGGACCAACCAGCACTTACCCGATAGCGGTCGCCGCGCTGGTTCTCAACGTAAATCTGCATGAATTTTCCCTTTCATAACGCACAGTACGCCGTGGCCCGGTGAGTACCACTGGCGTGAATCCTTAAGAGGGAAATTCTAAAAGAAGTGCACAGCCCGGCAAAGCCAAGGGCTGTGATGAATTGCGTTAATTCGGGAATTTTTCTGGAAAAACGCGGTGCGCGCTTGCTGACTGTTACGGCAGTGCCAATTAGCGGTCCGTTTTTCAGGGCAGCCGACAAAAATCTGCGCGATCGACACCCGCTAATTGGTACGCCTTAGCGGCGCACGCAGGCGTCCAGCTGCATCCGGTAGAGCTCTGCCATGTCTTCGTCCATACAGCAGAAAATAACGTGTCGGGGCCCGCCTTCGCGATCCAGGTGGTTCTGCACCTGTTCTACCGCAATCTCAACAGCAAGTTCAGGGGGGTAATCGTAGACACCGCAACTGATGGCAGGAAACGCAATTGAATGAACATTCTCTCGGCGGGCCAGGGCCAGGCATTGACGGTAGCAAGTGGCAAGCAATTCGGGTTCCCCCAGATTGCCGCCTCGCCACACCGGGCCAACGGTGTGATAGATACGTTTGACCGGTAAACGGAATCCAGGGGTGCTGCGCACATCTCCTACGGGGCAGCCGCCGATCTGGCGGCAGGCTTCGAGCAATTCGGGGCCGGCGGCGCGGTGTATGGCGCCATCTACACCACCACCGCCCAGGAGCCTTTGGTTGGCTGCGTTGACGATTACATCTACGTGCAACCGAGTGATATCACCGAGGTGTACTTCGATCACTCTATTTACTCCAGCCGCGGCACCACCGTTCAATTGCGCAACTTTGCGCACGCACTGTGATCAGGCTACTGCTTTTGCCCCAGCAACTGACGGTGGCGCGTTGATATTTCCTCAGGGCAATGCGTCACAGCACTTACTAAAACAATAGCAGCTGCGGAGAGCACAAAGCCCGGTAACAGCTCGTATAGATCAAAGATGCCACCTGACAGCTGTTTCCAGATCACAACGGTTATACCCCCCACCAGGACTCCGGCGATGGCTCCGGCGCCAGTCATTCGCGACCAGTAGAGGCTGATCAGAATCGTCGGGCCAAAAGCGGCACCCAATCCCGCCCAGGCATAGGCCACCACATCCAGCACTTTGGAGCCCGGGTCCATGGCCACGCCTACCGCAATCAGCGACAACGCCACGACTGCCCAGCGACCCACCTGCACCAGGCTCTCGGAAGAAACGGCGCGGCCGAACCAAACGTGATAGATATCCTCCGCCAGGGCAGCGGACGACACCAGCAACTGTGAATCCGCAGTACTCATAATGGCGGACAGGATGGCCGCCAGCAGAATTCCCGCCACCAGCGGGTGGAACAGCGCCTCTACCAGCGCCATGAAAATACGCTCACCATCCGGAATCGTCTGCGCGAGCTCCAGGTGCCCAAAGAGCCCAACCGCCATGGCGCCAAGAAAGCCCGCCAAAGACCAGACCGCAGCAACCGTTGCCGCGGCCGGCATATCATCCGGGTGACGCAGGGCCTTGAAGCGCGCCAGGATATGCGGCTGACCGAAGTAGCCAAGCCCCCACGCCAGGGAACTGAGAATGGCCGCGACAGAGAGCGCCTTGCCAGTATTGTCCGACATCCAGTGCATCAGCTCCGGGTGCTGCTGCTCCATGGAGGCCCAGGCGGTGCTGAATCCTCCCTCATCGGAAATCACCATCACGGGAACAATGACCAGCGCCAAACTCATCAACAGCCCCTGGAAAACGTCCGTCCAGGAAACCGCAAGAAAGCCCCCAAACAGTGTGTAGGAAATCACCGCGATGGCGCCGATAACAACCGCCCACTGGTAATCCCAGCCAAATACCGTCTCAAACAGCTTGCCACCGGCGATCAGGCCGGACGCCACATAGAACAGGAAGAACAGCAAAATGAAGATGGCGCACACCGTGCGCAGATAGGGGTGCGCCAGATTAAACCGTCGATGCAGGTAGGCCGGCACGGTAAGGGCGTCATCCAGCGCATAGGTGTAAATGCGCAAACGCCGCGCCATGGTAGTCCAGCTGAGCACAATGCCGCTGAACAGGCCAATCGCAATCCACCCGGACGACAACCCGGTCGCATAAGCCGCGCCCGGCAGCCCCAGCAGCAGCCAACCGCTCATGTCAGAAGCGCCAGCACTCAGCGCCGCTACCGCCGGTGGCAGTGAACGGCCACCGAGAAAATAATCACTGGCATTCTTGGTGCGCTGGTAAGCGTAAACACCAATCGCCAGAATAAGTGCCAGATAGGCGATGAAAGTAAGAGCGACAAGCCATTGTCCAGGCATGTGGGATTCCCCGTCAGATTTGGCAGATAAAGCCCTCTTTGGCCAAAGAATAGGCTGAATCCGTCGTTATTGGTCTTTATTGCGCGTAAATCTACCCATTTGCTGGCGTTTGCTCAATCGGCAAACTAAACCAAGGGTGAGAGTACAGATATTGGAAGATGCCACGGATCGGCGTATCCATACCAAGCAGTAAGGGAATATCGAGACATTATGGGTATTTGTTTAGACGAACTCCGGGTACTGGTGATTCGTCCCACGTTAAAGCAATTGCGCGCCTGGTCACCGGGGATGGAAGCCCTGCTGCTGGGTACCGCAGCCCAGGAATCCGAACTGGGATTCCACCTCAAGCAGGGCCGCCGCCACGGCATGGGCATCTTCCAGATACTGCCCAGTACCCACCGACAGATCTGGGATAAATATCTGATCAATTTCCCCCCGCTCGCCTCCAAAGTGCGCGGACTCGCCAGCCAGCGCGACTTCCTGCAACACCCCCACGCCGAACTTGCCACCAACCTGCGCTACGCCACCGCCATCGCCTGGCTGGTATACCGCGCCGCCGGCGTAGAGAAAGTGGAGAGCGGTGACCTACCGCGCATGGCCAAACTCTGGAAAAAACACTTCCACCACGGCCCCAGCGCCAAGCTGCGGGACTTTGTCGACAGCTACTGCAAACTGATCAACCCGCTCGAAAACACCCCGGCCGAAAACGAAACAGCCGCAGTAAAAACGGCGGCTGTCAAAGATGTCAGCAGCGCGAAAACCGACACGCTACTGATCGAGGATGGGGATGACGGGGCTACAGATTGCGCGCCTCGATATACATCGGCTGCGCAGCCTTCTCCTCAACGTCCGGACTCTCCTCGCGAGCATCTTCCGGAATCCAGGAATCCACGTACTGCTCGATCGCACGCGCGTCCACCTCAGGCGCGGGTTTAGAACGATCCAGCTCCAGACTCTCGAAATCGTACAGATCCCGGTCAGCCAACTGTGACGGTGACACCCGTGTCAGCGCGGCAAAAATATTGTCGCTGCGACCGGGAAACTTACGATCCCACTCGTTCAACATCCCCTTGATCGCCTGCCGCTGCAGGTTCTCCTGACTACCGCACAGATTGCACGGAATAATCGGGAACTGCTTGTGATCCGCAAACGCAATCAGATCCGTCTCGCGGCAATAGGCCAACGGGCGAATCACGATATTGCGCCCATCATCCGCACGCAATTTCGGCGGCATCGCCTTCAGGCGACCGCCGTAAAACATATTCAGGAATAACGTCTCAACGATATCATCCTTGTGATGGCCCAGCGCCACCTTGGTCGCCCCGATCTCCTCCGCAAAACCATACAGGGTTCCGCGGCGCAGGCGCGAGCACAGGGCACACGTCGTCTTACCCTCCGGCACCACCTCCTTCACCACACTGTAAGTATCCTTATTCACAATGTGGTAAGGCACCCCGATGGACTGCAGGTACTCCGGCAGAATGTGCTCCGGGAAACCCGGCTGCTTCTGATCCATATTCACCGCCACCAGCTCAAAGTGCACCGGAGCGGTCTTCTGCAGGTTCATCAGGATTTCCAGCATCGCGTAGGAATCCTTGCCCCCGGACAGGCACACCATCACCTTGTCGCCCTCTTCAATCATATTGAAGTCAGCGATCGCCTTGCCCACATTGCGGCGCAGACGTTTTTGCAGCTTGTTGAATTCCAGCCGCTCGCGGCGGTTTTCCAGATCAGACATGGGTAAATCTCGAAAAAAACTTGAGGTATTACGCGCGGGTCAGGTAGTAGAGAAATCTACCATGCGAAGGCGCTGACACCGGGGAAGCCATTGCGGGACCGTCTGTGGCCATGGATGGCCACAGCCGAGCGTTCAGGGATGAACTCGTAGCGTGTCCCGCAATGGCTTCCCCGGTGGCAGTGCCGCCCCGGAACCATCTACGGGGCCCCACCACCAGATGAGACCCCAAAATTCAGGCGGCGATTGTACGCTTTCCGCTCAAGAAGTGCACAAGCTATCGGACCGAGTGTCCACATTGCCTTTCAATATCGTCTCCAGACAGGGCCACACATGATCCAGCAGCGCCGGCTGGGCCTTCGCCGTAGGGTGAATCCCATCCCGCTGAATCGCACCCTCCACCAGCGCCACCGTCTCCAGGAAGAAAGGCACCAGCGGCACCCCCTGCTCCTCAGCCACCTTCGGATACACCGCCGCAAACGCCCGGGTATACGCCTTGCCGTAATTCGGCGGCATCTGCATCCCCAACAACAGCACCTCAGCGCCGCCCTCCCGGGCCAACTGCACCATCCGCACCAGATTCTGCTGCAACGCCCGCGGCGGATAGCCCCGCAGGCCATCGTTACCACCCAACTCCACCACCAGCCAGTCAGGCCCATGCTCACTCAACAGCCGCGGCAAACGGGCCAAACCACCGGCCGACGTCTCCCCACTGATACTGGCATTCACCACCTTCACCGCCAGCTTCTGCTCCGCCAGCCGGTCGCGCAACAGCTGAACCCAGCCCTCGCGCTCATCAATACCGTAAGCCGCACTGATACTGTCCCCCAGCACCAGCAGCGTCTTCTGCCCACCCGCATTCTGTTGATCCGCCCTGTGTTCATCCGCCTTAAGCGCCGCTGCGTATAACAACACGATCAACAGCAAACCACGCGCGATAAAACCGGGGGCGAGATACCGGAAAAAAACTGCCGCCATGTCATACTCTCCACTTCTTAATGCGCACATTTTGCAGGAATTACAGGGACTTGCCATGTCAGTGATGCTCAAAGCCGAAAACCTTCACCACCGGGTCAGCACCAGTGAGGGCCCCCTGACACTCCTCAACGACATCTCACTGCAGCTGCCCGCAGGCCAGAGCCTTGCCATCACCGGAGCCTCGGGCTCCGGCAAATCCACACTGCTCGGCCTGCTGGCGGGCCTCGACCGCCCCACCGAGGGCAGAATCTGGCTCGCCGGTGAAGAAATCACCGCCATGGACGAAGAACAGCGCGCGGCGCTGCGCGCCCGCTGCGTCGGCTTCGTGTTCCAGACCTTCCAGCTGCTGCCCGGCCTCACGGCCCAGGAAAACGTCATGCTCCCCAGTGAGCTGCGCGGCGAGCGCAATGCCGGCAAACGCGCAGAAGAGTTCCTTGAGCGCGTTGGCCTGGGTCATCGCCTGCACCACTACCCGCGCCAGCTCTCTGGCGGCGAGCAGCAACGGGTCGCCATTGCTCGTGCATTTTGCAGCATTGCCAACCAGGGCTCAGACACCGCTTCAGGGGCAAATAACGGTATTCTGTTCGCCGACGAACCCACGGGCAGCCTCGACGCCAACAATGGCGAAAAGGTCATCGACTTGTTGTTCAACCTCAATGCCGAGACCGGCACCACCCTGGTCCTGGTGACCCACGAACACCGCCTCGCCGAACGTTGCGGTGCCCACCTGCGAATGGCCGCCGGCGAAATCACCACTGCAGACATCCCCGACAGCTACTTCGGAAATCAGCCGGAGGTATCCGCCTGATGCTGCCGCTGAAACTGCTGAGCCGCGACTGGCGCGGCGGCGAACTGGCACTGATCGCCACCGCTCTGGTGCTGGCCGTGAGCTGCGTAACCGCCATCGCCCACTTCTCAGACCGCCTGACCCGCGCCATGCACATCCAGTCCCAGAGCTTTCTCGCGGCAGAACGCGTGGTACAAAGCAGCAAGGAAGTGCCGCAGGCATGGTTGACCAAAGCCGATGAACTGGGCCTGAAGCAGGCGCAGACCACCGCCTTCGCCTCCATGCTCTCCGCCGGGGACGAGTTCCAGTTTGCCTCGGTAAAAGCCGTGACGGCGGGTTACCCCCTGGTGGGCCACCTGGAAATGCGCGCTAACGCCGGCGATGAATCCCGCGAGGTCCAGCAGGGACCCGCACCCGGCCAGGTATGGCTGGAAGCCCGCCTGTTGCCACTGATGAATCTGGCGATTGGCGACAGCCTGCAACTGGGTGACAGCGATTTCACCGTGGCCGGCATTCTCGACCACGAGCCGGACCGCGGCGCCAACCTCTTCTCCATGGGTGCGCGACTGATGATGCACCAGTCCGACCTGGCCGCCACCAACATTCTGCAGCCCGGTAGCCGCGTCACCTACCGCTACCTGTTTGCCGGCGACGACGCCGCGCTCAAACAATACTTCGACTGGCTCAAGCCCCAGCTCACCGACCACCAGCGAGTCATCGACCTCGAGGAAGGCCAGCCGCGGGTTGCCCGCACCCTGGATCGCGCCGAGAGTTTCCTGTTTCTGGCCGCCAGCCTGGCGGTACTACTCGCCAGTGTCGCCGTCGGTCTCGCTGCCCGCCGCTACGGCCTGCGCCACGCCAACTACGTCGCCGTCATGAAAAGCCTCGGCGCCGGCAAAAACAAAATCCTCGGTATCTATATCGGCCAGATGACCGCGCTGGCACTGATCGCGACAGCCCTCGGGCTCGCCATCGGCTCACTGATCCAGTCTCAGGCGGTAAACCTGCTGCAAGGCTTCTTCCCGGTCACCCCACCCCCGAGCGGCCTGCAGCCGCTGCTGGTGGGCCTCGCCACCGGCATCGCCTGTGTCATTGGCTTTGCCCTGCCACCCCTGTTCCGCCTCGCCCAGACCGACCCCATGCAGACCCTTCGCCAGGACTGGAGTAACCCGGACAAACGCGAATGGCTGGGACTGATCCCCGGCCCACTGTCCATGCTGCTGCTGATCTGGTGGCTCTCCGGAAGCATCGCCATCACCCTCGCCCTGCTCGCCGGCCTCGGCCTGCTGGTGGCCGGCGCTGCGGTGATCAATCGCCTGCTGGTACGCGGCCGCCTCGCCACCCTCGGCGGCAGCTGGCGCATCGCCCTCGGCAGCCTGCAGCGCCGCGCCGGCTTCAATACCCTGCTGATCGCCGCCTTCGGCACCGGCCTGCTCGCCATGCTCGCCATGTACTACGCGCGCACCGCGCTGATCGACGAATGGCAGATGCAACTACCGGAAAACGCCCCCAACCACTTCCTCGTCAACATCGCGCCCTACGAACTCGACGGTGTCAAACAGAAGATTGAGGGTAAAAACCTCGAAGGTACCGAGTTTTACCCCATGGTCCGCGGCCGCCTCATCGCCGTAAACGGCACCCCAGTAGAAGAACGGGAACAGAAAGACGGCGCCATCCGCCGCGAGCTCAACCTCAGCTGGACCGACACCCTCCCCGCCGACAACAAAATCGTCGCCGGCAAATGGTGGAATGAAGAACTCAACGAAGGCGTTTCCGTCGAGGTCGAAGTCGCCGCACGCCTAGGCCTCAACCTTGGCGACGTCCTGCGCTTCTCCATCGGCGGGCTGGAAACCGAAGCCACCGTCACCAGCCTGCGCACCCTCGACTGGAACAGCATGCGCCCCAACTTCTTCATGCTGTTTGCCCCCGGCAGCCTCGACACCTTCCCCGCCACCTACATCCAGAGCTTCTACCTGCCGCCGAAAGACAAACTGTTCGTCAACGAACTGGTAAAAAACTTCCCCAGCGTCAGCATCATCGAACTGGATAAAATCCTCGAAAACATCCGCGAAACCATCGGCCAGGTCGCCATCGCCGTGGAATCCGTACTCGCCCTCATGCTGGTCGCCGGCATCCTGGTACTGATCGCCGGCGTCCGCGCCAGCATCGCCGAACGCTTGCAGGAAGCCGCCGTCATCCGCACACTGGGCGGCCGCCGACAGCTGCTGATCAACAGTCTGATGATTGAATTCGGATTACTGGGTATTGCCGCGGGACTGCTTGCGGCCTTTGGTACCGAGGCCACACTGACAGTGCTCACCCAAAAAGTGTTCGATATGCCGTTTAGCTTCCACCCGGGACTGTGGCTGCTTGGCCCACTCGCGGGCGCGCTGCTGGTCGGTACTGCGGGGACACTGGCGTGTCGCAGTGCGGTTAGCCAGCCACCGTTGAAAGTCCTGCGGGAATTGGCCTGATTCTCGGCTTCGCCGAAATGGCGACAATGCGATTTAGAAACCCGCTTACGAAGTACAAAAGTACGAAGCGAAGGCAGAGCGCCGGGGATGGGGTTTCAGGAGCGTCGCAAACAGGACGTTTGCGCCGCAGCGCCCAGGGATGGGTTTACAGCGGTCCTGAAACCCCATACCCGGTGCTTTGCCGCCACCAAACAAGACCAAAGCACAATACCGAATGATGGATTTACAGTTCGACAAAGACCACATCTGGCACCCCTACTCCTCCCTGATTAACCCTCCCCCGGTTTACCCCATCGAAAGAGCCGAGGGTGTAAGAATTTATCTGGAAGACAGCCGCGCACTGATCGACGGCATGAGTTCCTGGTGGAGCACCCTGCACGGCTACAAAGTTCCCGAACTGAACGCCGCCATGCAAAGCCAGATGGAAAAAATGAGTCACGTCATGTTCGGCGGCCTCACCCACGAGCCCGCCATCGAACTGTGCAAAAAGCTCGTCGCCCTCACCCCCGAACCATTGCAAAAAGTCTTCCTCGCCGACTCCGGCTCCGTCTCCGTAGAAGTCGCCATCAAAATGGCCCTGCAATACTGGCACTCCCAGGGCAAACCGGAAAAAAACAAACTGCTGGCACTGCGCAACGGCTACCATGGCGACACCTTCGGCGCCATGGCCACCTGCGACCCCGTCACCGGCATGCACCACCTGTTCGCCAGCCAGCTTACTCAACACCTGTTCG
Organism: Microbulbifer sp. CAU 1566; assembly: GCF_023156515.1. Classification (NCBI taxonomy): domain Bacteria; kingdom Pseudomonadati; phylum Pseudomonadota; class Gammaproteobacteria; order Cellvibrionales; family Microbulbiferaceae; genus Microbulbifer; species Microbulbifer sp. CAU 1566. The sequence goes on from NZ_JALNMG010000003.1 coordinate 370,229, forward strand.
CCCCGGCGCCAACGCCCAAATTCAACGAGCCGTGCAGCGAACAGGACACCGCCGAACTGCAACAATTGATCGAGCAGAATCACCAGCAACTGGCCGCCGTCATCCTTGAACCCATCGTCCAGGGCGCCGGCGGCATGCGCTTTTATTCCCCCGAATATTTAACTCGTGTACGCGAACTCTGCGATCAATACGACCTGCTGTTAATCGCCGACGAGATCGCCACCGGCTTCGGCCGCAGTGGCAAAATGTTCGCCTGTGAACACGCCGGAATTTCCCCTGACATCCTCACTCTCGGCAAAGCACTCACCGGCGGCACCATGACCCTTGCCGCTACGCTGTGCACGGACAAAGTCGCGAATGGTATCTGTAGCGGCGAAGCGGGCGTGTTCATGCATGGCCCCACGTTCATGGGTAATCCCATGGCCTGCGCCGTGGCCAACGCCAGCATTGACTTGTTGATGAAGCGCGACTGGCAACAGCAGGTCAACAACATCGAGCAGCAACTGAAGAGAGAACTGGCACCACTGCAAGACGCCAGCGGTGTTGCCGACGTGCGCGTACTGGGTGCGATTGGCGTTGTGGAAATGAAGCAGCCAGTGGACAACAAAACCCTGCAGGAAAGCCTGATCGAGCGCGGAATCTGGCTGCGCCCCTTTGGCAAACTGGTTTACACCATGCCCCCCTACATCATCGAGCCCGATGATCTCAGCTGCCTGACAGGGGCCATGGTGGAAACCTTGCAGCGACTCTGAAGCTGCCCCTAATCAGCCTGCAGGAGAAATGAAACGGAACTCATCGACATCGATAAAGTTTTCCGCATTCACCTGGCTGGCGTCATCGGTACGCAGGAAGAGGCCGACCTTGGCGCCCACCCAGCGGCCGGCACGAGCCTGAAATAACTCCCCGAGTGCACGGAAGCGCCCGTCGGGCTTTTGATAGCTGAACACCGTTTGCCCGCCCTGGCTCACCGTCATGCGCAGCGTTAACTTCTCAGCTCTGATCCGGGTATGCGGCTGAAAGTGCTCACTACAGCCCTTGCGGGCATCGCGGCAGCTCACTTCGCCAATTTCGATTTCGCCCGTCGCCGGCAGGTTTCTGAAACCAATCCAGGCGTAGTCCTCGCCAAACATCAACAGACCACCCTCCACTTCACCCAAAGTTGCGGGAATTTCCAGTGTGGCCTGCAGGATAAACTCCGGTGCCGGAAGCTTCTGCAACAGCAGTGACGGCTGCATCCAGAGATTGTCGGTATCCGGGGCTATATTCTGTTGTGCAAACAGTCGCAGATAGCCTTCGCGCGCACTGAGGGAATACCAGTGATCCTCGTAGTTGGCATTCCACTGCCACGGCAATGACAGTTCCTCACCCGAGAAATCATCCGCGAATGGGAGAGTTTTTACCGGGCCGGGCTTGGCCGTTTCGGGTTTGCGATAGCTGGCCACCGGGTTACCCACGCCATCGCCATCTTCGTCCGCGCCGATCACCGGCCAACCATCTTGCCACTGCATCGGTTGCAGGTGCACGATACGTCCGTAAGGTCCCCGAGCCTGGAAATGCACAAACCAGTCCTCACCGGCCGGGGTGTGCACCCAGGAACCCTGGTGCGGTCCATTGGTGATGCTGTCGCCCTGCTCCATCACAATGCGATCCTCGTAGGGACCGTAAATATTCTTGGCACGGAAAACCGACTGCCAGCCCACCGGCACACCGCCGGCCGGCGCAAACACGTAATAGTATTCTCCGCGCTTGTAAAACTTCGGGCCCTCCAGAGTGCGGTAACCCTCCAGTTCGTGGCCATTGATCACGACCTGTCCTTCCGGCTCCACTTCGGTGGCGTCCGCGGACATCTTGTGCAGCGTCAGAATATTGTTCTTGCCCGCGCGGCTCTTGGCCCAACCGTGCAATAGATAAGCCTGGCCATCGTCGTCCCACAGCGGTGTAGGATCGATAAGTCCCTCACCGGGCAGGATCAGTTCCGGCACACTCCAGCCCAGCTTGGGATCCGTGGTATTGATCATGTAAATGCCGAAATCCGGGTCGGGAAAGAAGATCCACACTTTTCCATTGTGGTAGCGGATATTTGGTGCCCAGATACCGTTGCCATGTTGTGGCTTGGCAAATACGTCGGCCGGCACATTTTTGTCCACCGCGTACCCGGTCAGCTCCCAGTTCACCAGATCTGTTGAGTGCAGTATCGGCAGGCCCGGTGAGGCATTAAAGCTAGACGCGGTCATATAAAAATCGTCCCCCACCGCCACCACATCCGGGTCGGAATAGTCCGCGTACAACACCGGGTTTTTATAGCGGCCATTGCCAAGATCCGCCTGCCACGGAGCGCTGCGCTCACTGGCCAGATCAGATTCGTGACCTCCGGCTTTTTCGTTGTTATCACAACCGCTGAGTGTAAAAACTAAGAGCAACGTCGAGAGCGCCGGCCGCACAAGGCTCACATCAAACTTCATGGTCTTTCCGTCTTCTTATCGCTATTTATGCTGGAGAGCTGGGCCAAGGCGGCCGCAGAAATTGGTCAACCATCTTATCTTTGGTCAGGCCAAAATTCCAATGTCAACGCGATGCAGGTTCCGGGAAAGATGCGGAATCCAAGAAAGAAGAGGTTTGAATAGAGCACAAGAAAGGCGCAGGAGGTGCGTAGGGAGAAAGGTCACCGCTCAAATATTAAGTGGCGACCCTTTGCTAAGAAAATCAGTACTTAACGCTGCAACCGTAAGCGCGGGAAGAAGCCACCTCAACCGCACCGCCGGTCAGTGAGGCATCCAGTGCCGCAGCCACGTAATTGGCAGAGTTGGGGATGACCGCGGGGTTGGCCGAATCGTTATCGTCGATCGCACCCGCGTAAACCACCTGCCCTTCGGGGTTGATAATAAACATATGCGGAGTGGTCTTAGCCCCGTAAGCTCGGCCCATGCTGCCATCGACATCCAGCAGGAAAGGCGCGCTGGCCTTCAGTTTGTGGCTCTCCGCCACGGCCACCGCCTGCGCTGGCTCCAGGTAACCCTGCTTGCCTTTCGCGGAAGAGATCACCGTCAGCCAGTTAATGTCCTGGCCGGTGTACTTTTCCTGCAGCGCCTGCATATTGCCGCTACCGTAGTGTTTCTTCACATAGGGACAATCTTTATTGAACCACTCCAGCACCAGCCACTGGCCCTTGTAATCCTCCAGGCTGTGGGTTTTACCGACCGCATCTATCTCGGAGAAAGCCGGGGCTTTTTCGCCCGGGGTGGCCGCGGCCATGACCAGTGCCGGGGCGGTAATCAACAATGCGCCCAGGGTATTCAACAGCCGTTTTACTCGAACTTTTTGCATCTTCATAAAACCGTCCTCTTTCCTGTTATTTCTTGTTTGCGATCACTTACCTGTCAATGGACTACTCAACGTCTGAGCCTAAATTGCTGGCAAACAGCGCCTCGATCATGCTCAGCTGTAAAATCTGCGGCAACAACACCGGGGTTTTCTCTCCCGGCGCGTACCAGGCGTACACCGGAACCGAATTGCGTCCAAGCTGGGCCAGCGCCGCGGTGATCGCCGGATCCTGATCGGTCCAATCCGCCCGTACAAGGTAGACATTATTCTTTGCAAACAGTGCAGCCGCCGCATCGGTATCCAGCACCAGCTTCTTGTTCACCTGACAGGTGATGCACCAGGCGGCGGTGAAATCAATAAACACGCCCTGCCCCTGCGCGAACGCTTGGTTGATGGCGGTCTTGTCGTAGGGTTGCCAAGCACCCGCCGCGGAACTGACCTTGGCCTCTGGCGGTGACTGGTGATCTTGCAGATATCTGGCGCCAAACAACCCCAGGACAATTACCGCCAGCACCGATAGCCAGGCGAACAGTTTGCCAAACCGGTGCAGGTGTTGTGCCAGCCACAGGGCCAGCACCACGGCCAGCATAACCAGACTGCCCAGCAGCCAGCCATCCTCACCCACCAGGCGACCCAGTACCCACAGCAGCCAGATCACCGTGGCATACAACGGAAAAGCGAGAAACTGGCGCAGGGTTTCCATCCAGGTGCCCGGCTGTGGCAGGCGCCGGAGCAGTGCGGGGAAAACACACAACAGCACAAACGGCAGAGCCAGGCCGATACCCAAGCCGATAAAAATCGCCATGGCCGAAAGGGTTGGCAACAGGGTTGCCGCACCCAACGCAGCGCCCATAAACGGCCCCGTACAGGGCGCAGCGACAAACACCGCCAGCACACCGGTGGCAAAACTGCCGCCGCGACTGTGCCCGGCGAGATTCATCAGCCGGTGACCGAATTCATAAACCCCGCTGAACGACAACGCCATCAGCCAGAACAGCAGGATCAGCGCTAACACCACCGGCGCCGACTGCAACTGAAAACCCCAGCCGATGGCCGCACCACCGGCGCGCAGCGCCAGCAGCAAACCGCCCAGCAAAGCAAAGGTCACCAGCACACCCGCACCGTAGAGCGCACCCGCTTTCATCCGCTCCTGCGGGCCTGTGCCGGGCCCCATCAGGCCGAACAGTTTGATCGACAGCACCGGGAATACGCAGGGCATCAGATTCAGAATGGCGCCGCCGGCAATGGCGGCAAGTATCAATAACCAGAGAGGCTGACCGCCGTCGACCGCCAGTGGTGCGCTGGCGACGGACTGGATTTCGAGGTCGTCCAGCTGCCAGGCGCGTGTGCCGTCGCTGACGACAAACCCGGTGGTCGGCAACGCTGCTGGCAGGAGCGGTGCCCCGGGCACGCGCTCGAATGTATAGCGAAGGGTGTTACCCGATTGTTCTATCTGCGGCGCCTTTGCGGTCAGCAGAGCGCCATCGAGAGGGAATATTTCCGGAGGCGTCGGTTCTGTGCCGTCGCTGCCCGCGGCCAATTCCAGTTGCAGCGTGTCCTGCTCGGCAGCCGCAGTAACCCGCTGCACCGACCAGGGAAAGCTGGCGGAAGTTGCGGTTTGTGGTACCTGCGCCGCAAACCGGTCGCGCAGCGCGAGATCCTTTGGCAACCACTGCACATTGTCTGCAACGTCTGCAACTGCGCGGGACAAGGACATATTGCCGTAGCCCGGTATGCAATCCACCTTGCACACCAGCCATTCCAGATTCACCACCAGCTCCATGCGCGGTGCATCGGGTGTTACCTGGAACAGGTAGGCGACGTCACCTTCGTAGCCGAGGTTGGTGAGATGCTCGATGGGCAGGCGCACGGGCGACGGCCACAGGATTTCCCCGACCTCACCACTGGCACCAACGAAATCGAAACGCGGTGCGGCACCGGAATCACCCGCATTGCGCCAGTACACATGCCAACCGGGGTCGACTTCAAAATAGAAACCGATGGTTTCGGTTGCCGGGCCAAATTGCTCCGGTGCCAGCCAGCGCACGCGGACATGATCCCCGCTGGCGGTTTCCTGAGCGTAAGCCTGAGCCTGACTCAATAAAAATGCCGCGCAGCAATACACCAGCCACAGCAGTGCACGGTTAAAAGAGTTTGGGGGTAATGTCCGCGTTAGCACGCAATCCTCGCCTGAGCCGAAAGCCTGAAATACCGTTTTCTACGATGGCATTTATTCAAATGGATTACGTCTGCGGCTGCAAGTCGGATACCGCAGATCGCAACCGCTCAGGGGGCATGCTGCTAACGGAAGTGAATCAAGTCACAGTGACACGGCAATTCGGCGTCAGTCACCGGGAAGATTCAGAATGGCCGAGATATGACTAATCTCCGACGCCAATCCAGCCACCGCCAGCGCCTCTATAATCTCGGCATCCTCCGCGCCGGCACCTCTAGCCGCGTCCAGAACTTTGTCACCGTGATCGTAAGGTGTGCTGTTGCCATGACGAGCCACTTCCAACAGGGCATGATCTTTTGGATTGTAGTGCGCATGATCCGGATCCGTGCGGATCTTCAGCACCTCGTGAGGATCTACCCCCAATTTCTCCAGGGCATTACTGTGCAGGCGGATGCCGTAATCACTGTGCTCATCAGCGGCAACCATCAGCGCAATTCCTTCTTTTAATTGAGGTCTCAAATAGCCGGTCAACATCACGTGCTGATACCTGTTCCACAGCTGGGTAAGAAGCGTCGGATTATTCGCAAAAGCCCGAAAGATCGCCGGAACAAACCCCAGCTGGGTACGGACTTCGCTCAATGTAGTGACGACCGCTTCATCGGAAGGTACTTCTACCAGGGGGATTCTGCTCATATTGACCTCCAGCGTTGCGGAGCCGGCCTTGGCTTATATCGAGACCAATCAAATGTGGTTGGCCACCCAAAATACTGGATATAATCCCAGCATGCGAAAAATCATCCACTGCGACTGCGATTGTTTCTACGCCTCGGTAGAAATGCGGGACGACCCCAACTTGCGGGGGCGGCCCATCGCCGTGGGCGGCGCCAGTGACCGGCGCGGGGTGATTTCCACCTGTAACTACGAAGCGCGCAGTTTTGGCGTGCGCTCGGCCATGCCCACAGCGCAGGCAAAGAAGCTCTGCCCTGACCTGATTGTAGTACCGGGTAACATGAAAAAATATCGGGAGGTCAGCGCGCAAATCCGGGAAATTTTTCTATCGTACACCGATTTTATAGAGCCTTTATCCCTTGACGAGGCCTTTCTCGATGTCACTGACAGCCCCCACTGCAATGGCAGTGCAACCCTGATCGCTCGCGAAATTCGCGCCCGTGTTGAGAAAGAGCTCCAGATCACCATTTCTGCCGGGGTCGCCCCGAACAAGTTCCTGGCCAAAATTGCCAGCGACTGGCAAAAACCCAATGGACTGACAGTCATAAACCCTGACGCGGTGGAAGATTTCACCCTGCGCCTGCCGGTTCACAAGATACATGGCGTGGGGCGGGTGACCGCAGAAAAAATGCACCGCCAGGGTATCCGGACCTGCAGTGACCTGCGGCGTTTTAGCTTAATCGAGCTAGTGCAAAAATACGGAAAGTTTGGCGAACGGCTGTATCAATTGTGCCGGGGTATCGACAACCGGCCCGTCAGTGGCGACGGCTCCCGCAAAAGTGTCAGTGTGGAACACACCTTTACCCAGGATCTGCACGAAAAGGAAAAATGGCTGGAAGAAATGACAACACTCTACGGTCGGCTGCACGAGCGCCTGGAGCAATTGGGAGACCGCTATGCGATTAGTAGCGCTGTCATCAAAATCAAGTACGCAGATTTCACTCAGTCCACCCAGGAGCGGGGAAGTAAAGCCGCCCGCATCAGTGAATTCAAACAACTGCTTGAACAGTGTTGGGAAAAGCGCAGAGACCCCATTCGATTGCTGGGGGTTGGGGTCAAACTCAGGGATTTACGCGCCGAATTGGGCCCAGAACAACTCCCTCTTCCCTTCAAGGGCAAAACACGCTCCACCCCTCGATAATTGCTCACTTTTCGGACTACAACCGCGCCGAGCGCCCCAAAACAGATCAAAATTTAAGCGACAGCATCCACTGTGAGAGCGCCTTTTCACGCCCAAAACACACCCAAAGCCCAGCGGCCTGACACTCGGGTTTTACGCCGCGGACTATACTCCCAACACGGTACTGAAAGCGGTTTTCAAGCGAGATTATGAAGCGCGTACTCCCCAGCGCCCTGGTTGGCTGGTTTCTGAACTATGCCCGCCGGCTAAAACACCCACAGCTGTTCAAGTGGATCTGCGCCCTCTTCTTGATTGACCTGCTCATTCCCGACCTGGTTCCCTTTGTGGATGAAATTTTGTTGGGGCTCGCCACATTATTCCTGGCGGCATGGAAAAAACACGCCAAGGCAGTACCGGATTCCCCTGAGGACAATCAAACCAGGCAGGAAAAAGTGGTAACCGGCCACGCGGAAAAAGTGGTCGATACAGAAAAACATCCGGGCTCCCAAGCCGGACACGGTAAACACTGAGTCAGAGAGTGGTATTCGCTCGGCAGTATTCAGCGAAATAACGTTAACAGACAATTTACTCGTTCAACGAATTACCTCGGGAAAGGAATTTCCAGGAGGGTGTGCAACCGGGTAAGTGACAATGGGAATTAAGGCCAAGGAGGCAAATCCCATGTTTGCGGACAAGTTGTGCAGTCTCAGTGATGAAGACTTACTCAGTCTCTATTGTCAGACGCGCAGTCAAAAAGCCTTTCGGGAAATCTATCAGCGCTACAAAGACGCGCTGTTTCGCTACTGTGCGCAAATGACTCCCCGTGATTGCATCCAGGTTATGGAGACACTCTGGGGGTTGCTACTGGAGCAGCCACCAACACTGCACGGGCGCCAACTGAAAAACTGGCTCTACATCCAGATCAATAAATTGCTCCGGAACCCTGCTCCCCCGACCTCAGGTCCGGGCTCCAGCACGTCTGGAGTAGAACCGGGTATTGAACTGCGTTCCGCGCTGGAAGGCTCCGATACGCTAAGTGCCATCCAGCAGCTTCCGCGTCAGCAACGCAACGTGTTTTTGCTGTTCACGGAGTGCGGTCTTTCCCTGGCGACAGTGGCCGATATCGAAAGGCTGACACTGGCTCAGTGCCGACAGGCACTCGACGGAAGCAGACAAGCGATAGAATTCACGCTGAACGGCAGTGCCCGCAAACCCTGGAAATCTGCAGCAACCCGCGCGGCCGAGGCTGCAGCGGCACAGGCAGCAGCAGAGACAGAAACTGGCACAACAGTGGTTGCGCCGCAAACCACAGACGCACCCAAGCCGGTGCGACCCTGGGGCCATCGGGAAACGCGTCCAACGATTTCGGCGGCAAAGCCCGCGACTGCACAAGGTTCTGTTGAGGTAGCACAAGCATGAACAGCAATCATTGGGAATCTTCGTACCGGCGGGCCGCCGGGCGAATCCACTCGCCAAAGCCACTGGACGAAAAAGTTCTATCCGGATTAAAAGGGATAAAACCCATCAAGCCTTCTGCAGCGCCAGGTAATCGCCTGCTGTCGAAAGTGGCATCCGGATTCAGTGCCGTAGCACTCGCCATTGTGCTGCTACACCCCGCCCAGTATATCGGTGCCGCACCGGGGCAATTGACTCCACAGGACAAGGCATCCGGACTGGATCGATACCGGCCCAAGCCGAGCCTGATCACGCCGAAAACGGATGCATGGCACGGGTTGAGAACAGAGGTCGAGGCGGGAAATTATATCGAGCTCTGCGCCCAATGGCGCCGTGTACAGAGATCCAGTGGCAGCGAGCAACTACCTGCAGATCTAACCGCAAAAGCACGGCAACACTGTCGAATTTTGCCTTAAATCCTTTAAGGTAGTTACCAGATTAGTTACCAGATTAAAAAAGGGGATACTGTCGCGGACAGTATCCCCTTTCTCGTTTACCGGATATTCCCTTCCGGGAAAACTCCACCGATGTTTACAACAACAACAACCGCTTAAGCGTGATCCATGGTAAGTACGACCTTGCCCCGAGCCTTGCGTTCCCCAATGGCGGAGAAGGCACGGGAAAATTCGCTCAATGCGTAGACTTCCGTGGTCATCGGTTGAAGGCGTCCCTCCGCGACAAATCCCAATAGTTCGGCAAAGTTTTGCATATTCCCCTTGGGATCCCGCGCAGCCCAGCCGCCCCAGTAAATTCCGAGAATATCACCGGCCTTCAGCAGGGGCAGGTTCAACGGCAGTTTGGGGATATCCCCGGCCGCAAAACCGATCACCAGATAGCGACCACCCCAGGCTATTGAACGATAGGCCTCTTCCGTGAAGGCGCCCCCCACCGGATCGTAGATCACATCGGCACCCTTGCCATCCGTCAACTCGCGAATACGGTCCTTCAGGTTTTCATCGCTGTAATTGATTACCTCATCGGCGCCCACATCGCGGCAAAAAGCCAGCTTTTCAGCGCTGGAAGCACAGGCGATAACCCGAGCCCCCATCAGTTTACCCAGTTGGATCGCGGTTACACCGACACCACCGGCTGCACCCAGCACCACCAGGGTTTCGCCCTCTTGCAGCTGCGCACGCTGTTTAAACGCATAGTAGGAAGTGGCGTAGGTAATGCAGAATCCCGCCGCCTGCGGAAAGTCCAGCTGCTCGGGCATCGGCATCAGCAACTTATGATCCACGTTGACCAGTTCCGCAAAGGCCGCAAGCCCCGGCATCGCAATCACCCGATCACCAGCCTTGAAGCCCTTCACCGATTCGCCCACTTCGCGAATGATACCGGCGCATTCGCCTCCCGCCACAAACGGTAGCTCGGGCTTCACCTGGTACTTGCCCTGCACCATCAGGCCATCGGGAAAGTTCACGCCCGCGGCGTGCACTTCCAGCCGCACCTCGTGAGGCTGCAGAGCAGGCAGTTGCCAATCGCGGATTTTCAGATTTTCTACCGGGCCAAAGGCCTCACATACCAGAGCTTGCATCGCTGCCCTCCTGTTACCGAATCAATGGATCAAACGACTTCAAACAGGCCGGCTGCGCCCATTCCGCCACCCACGCACATGGTGACCACCACATACTTTACGCCCCGACGTTTACCTTCCAGCAAGGCGTGGCCCACCATGCGCGCGCCACTCATGCCGTAAGGGTGACCAATGGAAATGGCTCCGCCGTTGACGTTGAGTTTTTCGTTATCGATACCAAGCTTGTCGCGGCAATAAAGCACCTGTACCGCGAAAGCTTCGTTCAGCTCCCACAAGCCAATGTCGTCGATACTGAGACCGGTGCGCTGCAGTAGCTTGGGAATGGCAAATACCGGACCAATACCCATTTCATCCGGCTCACAACCGGCCACCGCCATGCCACGGTAAATACCCAGCGGGTTGAGATTGCGCTGTTCCGCCAGTTTGCTGTCCATCAGTACCATGGCAGCGGCGCCGTCAGAAAGTTGCGAGGCATTACCTGCGGTAATCAAGCCCTCTTCGCGTACCGGGTTCAAGCCGCGCAGACCGTCAATGGTGGTTGACGGACGGTTGCCTTCGTCGAGCGACAGAGTAACTTCTTCTTCCGATTGCTCGCCGGTTTCCTTGTTCACCACAATTTTTCGGGTAGTGACCGGGATAATTTCATCGGCAAACAAGCCAGCTTTCTGGGCCGCAGCCGTTCGCATCTGTGATTGCAGGGAGTACTCATCCTGCAGGTCGCGGCTGATACCATAGCGCTTTGCGACAATCTCCGCGGTATCGATCATTGGCATATACACCGCCGGATGCATGTCCAACAATGCCGGATCAGCCACACGGAAGCTGTTCATCGTCTGGTTCTGTACCAGCGAGATAGACTCCATGCCACCGGCAATGGCGATTGGGCTCCCGTCCTGAGTGATCTGCTTGGCCGCGGTCGCCACTGCCATCAAACCGGAAGAACACTGGCGATCGATGGTCATACCCGCAACCGCGGGGGAAAGCCCCGCACGCAGCGCGACCTGGCGGGCAACGTTGGTACCGGTAGTACCCTGTTGCAACGCTACCCCGAAAATACAATCGTCCGCTTCACCCGGCGCAATACCCGCGCGCTCTACCGCTGCGCGTACCGCGTGGGCGCCGAGGCTGGCGCCTTCCAGATTATTGAATGCGCCGCGATACGCCTTTCCGATTGGTGTACGCGCGGTGGAAACAATCACTGCTTCTTTCATAAAAATTCTCCCGAATATCCTTTCGATCAACCGTCCAGCTTGACGCCCATACCCTGGGCCGCCTTCTGGATAAATTTCACGGTCTGGTTCAAACCACCCACCAGTTCTTGCTGGCCCCGCTCATCGGCAATTGCATCGAGATTGGAAAGCACGTTTTCTGCCGTCTGCTGTTCCGGCGGCAGATAAATGCCCTCAGTTTCGAGAATGCGGGCCTTGGCGTAAGCGCCGGCACCAGCGCAAAGGATAAAACGATTGGGCGCGTCTTCTGCCACCAGTGCAATCAGTCCCGCGGTTACAGACTCCGGTGTCAGCAGTTCCAGTGCTTTCGGGTCGGGAATAACGTCTTCGGTCATACGCGTGGCCGCAGTGGGCGACAGGCAGTTGACCTTGATACCGTATTTTTCGCCTTCCAGACACAGGGTATTCATAAAACCCACCACGCCGGTTTTGGCCGCGCCATAATTGGACTGCCCGAAGTTGCCGTACAACCCGGAAGATGAGGTAGTCATGACAATGCGACCGTAATGCTGCTCGCGCATGATTTCCCACACCGCCTTGGTACAGTTGACGCTGCCCATCAGGTGTACATCGACGACCAGTTTGAAATCGTCCATGGGTGCCTTGGCGAAAGATTTGTCGCGCAGGATACCGGCGTTATTTACCAGAATATCCACTCGCCCCCAGCGCTCTGCCGCTTCCCTTACCATTTCCTGTACTTGCAGGTAATCGGTAACGTTGGCGCCATTGGCAATGGCTTCGCCCCCGGCAGCGATAATTTCCTGCACCACGGTTTCTGCAGCACTCAGGGACCCGCCGGAACCGTCACGGGCACCGCCGAGATCGTTCACCACTACTTTGGCACCCCGACGCGCCAGCTCCAGTGCGTGGGAGCGGCCGAGGCCGTTACCCGCACCGGTGACAATCGCCACCTTGCCGTCAAATGAAATAGACATGGTTCTCTCCGTTAACGCTTGTTATTTGAATGCGAAATTTTGATTGGAATACTACTTATACAAATTGCATCACCAGCCACTCGGCGATCAGCGCCGGCTTTTCCTGGCCTTCAATCTCCACGGTGACCTCCAGTTTCAACTGGAACTGGCCCGGATTTTTTTCGAGAATATCCAGTACTTTGGCGCGGGCCCGCACACGCTGATCCACCTTTACCGGGTTGATAAAGCGCACCTTGTCCAGACCATAGTTCACGCCCATTTTTACCCCTTCCAGCACCACTTCCAGTTGCTCGGCGAAGTAGGACAACATGGACAGGGACAGGAAACCGTGGGCGATGGTGCTACCAAAGGGCGACTTGGCTGCAGCTTCCGGGTCCACGTGGATAAACTGGTGGTCCAGGGTGCAGTCGGCAAAGGCGTTAATACGTTCCTGGTCAATCTGGAACCAGTCGGTAGCCTGGGTTTCACTGCCGATGGCACGCGCGTAATCGCTGGGGGAAATAATGGTTGGCATGGGAGCTCCCTATCGCAAATCGTTAAATTTATTCTTCCATTCAAAATCAGAATGCGGACACACCACCGTCTACTGCCAGTGCCTGTCCGGTAACATAAGTCAGCGCCGGAGAGCACAGCATCAACATGGCACTGACCACTTCTTCCGGTTTACCCAAGCGTTTCATCGGGCAACCTGCGGCAAAGATGGAATGTACCTGTTCCACTGTGGCACCTTCCGGCGCCTGCATATCCGCGACCATCGGTGTCAGGGTGTAAAAAGGACAGATGGCGTTAACACGCACGTTGTGACGGGCATACTCCACTGCTGCAGTGCGGGTCAGACCAACCACCGAGTGCTTGGCGGCAGAGTATGACGAGGCCTTGGGCGCACCGCCGAGGCCGGCCATGGAACTGACATTGAGGATCACACCACTGCCCTGGGTGCGCATCATTTTCAGCTGGTGCTTCATACCGAAGAAAACACCTTTCACATTCACCCGGTGTTGCAGATCAAAGGTTTCTTCATCCACCTCTTCGAAATATTGCAACGGCGGCGCGATGCCGGCGTTGTTGATGGCGATATCCAGCCCACCAAAATTCTCCCGAGCCAGTGCCACCATGGCGGCACAGTCGGTTTCCGAGGACACATCACAGGCCACGGCCTGCACTTCCACGCCCAGTGCCGTCAGTTTGTCCACAACTGGCTCGAGGCCCGCTTCGTTGATATCGCCCAGTACCAGGCGCGCACCGCGGCGGCCCAGTTCTTCGGAAATCAGCGCACCGAAGCCACTTGCGGCACCGGTGACCAAAGCGACTTTGCCAGTGAAATCCAGCATCGGGTCTTTGTTAGATTCCACCATGATCACAGCCCCCCGCAGGAAGTCAGGCCGCCATCTACCACCACGCATTCGCCGTTGGTGTAGCTACCGGCATCGGAAACCAGATACAACACGGTACCGGCCATTTCTTCCGGCTCCGCGTGGCGGTGCATGGGAATATGGCTGACCGCGGTTTTGTAGATTTCCTCGTGGGAAAAGAGCGCACCGGCAAATTTGGTTTTGGTCAGACCGGGCAACAGCGCATTGACGCGGATATTGAATTGGGCGCACTCCTTGGCAAACGCCTTGGTCATGTTGACCACTGCTGCCTTGGTAATGGAATAGATACCCTGCCCCACACCCGGCTGCAGTGCATTAATGGAGGCGGTATTGACGATGCAACCTCCGCCGTTTTCCCGCATCAGCTTGCCCGCTTCCACCGACATAAAGAAATAGCCACGGATGTTTACCGCTACGGTTTTTTCAAAGGCACCGAGATCCGTGTCCAGGATGTGTCCGAAATAGGGATTGGTCGCGGCGTTGTTCACCAGGATATCCAGCTTGCCGTACTGATCGCGGATATGGCTGAACACCTGCGTAATATCTTCCATATTGCCGATATGACAGGGCAAGGCTTCGGCCTTGCCTCCGGCCTCATTGATGGCATCGGCTACGGCCTGGCAGCCCTCAATTTTGCGACTGGAAACCAGAACATGGGCCCCCTGCTCCGCCAGCAACCTGGCAATGGCCTCACCGATTCCGCGGCTGGCCCCGGTAACCAGGGCAATTTTTCCACTCAGATCAAAAAGATTGGTCGCCATAGTGTTCTCCCAACAGTCGTTTTTGTCGCTGTTTATGTCGTTATTTATATCGTTGTTTATGTCGATATTTATGTGGATGTTTATGTAGACGTTTAATTCGATTCTTTTTCGATGACATCCAGGGCCAACATCGCCAGTGGCCCCACAAAGGCCCCGAGTTTGGCCGCATCTTTACTGGATGCATTGCCATCATGGGCGCGCTTGGCGACGCCCTGGATAATGGCGGCGAGGCGGAAAAAGCTGAACGCGAGATAGAACGCCCAATTATCAATACGGTCTATTCCCATCCGCTCGCAGTAGCGCGCCACGTATTCCTGCTCACTCGGGATTCCCAGGCTGCGGCGATCTACTCCCATCAATCCGGAAATATTGCCGCTATCTGCGGGCATACGCAGCTGCATGCACTGGTAAGCGAGATCTGCAAATGGATGCCCCAGGGTGGAAAGCTCCCAATCCAACACCGCGATCGCACGCGACTCTGTCGGGTGAAACATGATGTTGTCGAGACGGTAATCACCGTGCACCAGGGATACGCGGCCATCGTCTTCCGGCAGATTCTCACCCAACCACAAGATCAACTGATCCATGGCCGTGATCGCCTGCAGCTCCGAAGCCCGATACTGTCCCTGCCAGCGCTCGAACTGGCGTTCGAAATAGTTGCCCGGGCGCCCGTAATCGGTAAGCCCGGCCGCGTCCAGATCCACACTGTGCAATGCGGCCAGTACCCGGTTCATTTCTTCGTAAAAGGCACTCCGCTCACCGTTATTCAATTCCGGTAGCGCTGCATCCCAGAAAATCCGCCCCTCGCAATACTCCATCAAATAGAACATGGAGCCGATCACTTCGCGGTCTTCGCACAGGTGCAGCACTTTGGGTACCGGTACATCGCTGCCGGCCAGTGCCTGCATCACACGATATTCCCGGTCTACCGCGTGTGCAGACTTCAGCAATTTTCCCGGCGGCTGGCGGCGCAGCACGTAAGTGCCCGCGCTGGTTTCCACTTTGAAAGTGGGGTTGGACTGGCCACCGGAGAATTTGCTCGCGCGTACCTCGCCGTCAAACCCGGCCACTTTGCCATTCAGGTAGCGGGAGAGTTTTTCTGTATCCAGCAGGTTTACATGAGAGGGACTATCTACTGCCGACATTCAGCCCTCCTCCGCAGCGTAGGCCGCCGCCAGGTTGCGCCCCAGTTGCATCATATGCACCTGGTCCGGGCCATCCGCGAGACGGATAGTGCGCGCGTAACTGTAGGCGCGGGCCAGGTGGAAATCCTGGCCGAGGCCGGCGGCACCGTGAATCTGGATGGCGCGGTCGATGACATTACACGCCATTTGCGGTGCGACAATTTTGATCATCGCAATCAGGTCTCGCGCGGCTTTATTACCATGGCGATCCATCTGGTCCGCGGCCTTGAGCGTCAGCAGACGTGCCTGCTCGATTTCACAGGCGGACCTGGCGATGTCCTCGCGCACGGAGCCCTGTTTGATCATCGGGCGGCCAAAGACCACCCGATTTTCCGCCCGCGCCGACATCATTTCCAGCGCGCGCTGGGCTTGGCCAATCAGGCGCATACAGTGGTGGATGCGACCCGGGCCGAGGCGGCCCTGGGCAATTTCAAATCCGCGACCCTCGCCGAGAATCAGGTTGTCTTTCGGTACCCGGACATTGTCGAAAATAATTTCCGCGTGGCCTTCCGGCGCGTCGTCATAACCAAATACGGTCATTGGGCGGACGACCTTTACTCCCGGCGTGTTCATCGGTACCAGAATCTGAGATTGCTGGCGGTAGCGGTCTTCACTGTCCGGTGCCGTCTTGCCCATCACGATCAGGATTTCGCAGCGCTTGTTTAGGGCACCACTGATATAAAACTTGTGGCCGTTGATAACGTAGTCATCACCATCGCGCACGATTTCGGTTTCAATATTGGTGGCATCGCTGGAGGCCACTTTGGGCTCGGTCATGGCGAAGGCAGAGCGGATCTCGCCTTCCAGCAGAGGCTTCAACCAGCGCTCTTGTTGCTCCGGTGACCCGTACTGGGTCAACACTTCCATATTGCCGGTATCCGGCGCGCTACAATTGAAGACCTCGGAAGAAAAGCCGACTCGCCCCATCTCTTCGGCCAGCGGTGCGTATTCGAGATTGGAGAGGCCGGCGCCCCATTTGGTGTCCGGCAAAAACAGATTCCACAGGCCGGCATCCTTGGCCTTGCGCTTGAGGGTTTCCATGATCGGCGGCTCGCCCCAGCGATCCTGTTCGAGCTGCTCGTAGTAGGTCTGCTCGACAGGAATGACCTCTTCCGCCATAAACTGTTTCAGGCGTGAGAGCAGGTCCTGTACCTTCGGGGAATATTCAAAATTCATGTTGCTTTCCCGTTTTATTATCTTGCGTTAACTGTAGGTAATGAATTCGCGGCGCTTGGTATTATCCAGGTGCGGAACGTGATTGAAGCTGTGCAGACTGACACCGCTGCGGCCGGCAAAGAAATGACTGACTGCGGTGTTTTTTATCTGCATGTTCAGCTGCGTCACGCTGTGGGACGGCGCCCCCAGTATCTGCCGCACCATCATGGCAATGGCGCCACCGGAACTCACCACCAGGGTTTTTCCACCCTTGGCACCGGCGGCCAGTACGCCCAACACTTCTTCAATGCGCTGCTCGAACTGCTGCCAACTTTCCGCGCCAGCAATTTCGCCCGCGGACCAGGCGTGCATGGCCATTTTCAGAAACCGGTAATAATCCGCTCGTGTGGCGCCGGTTTGCGGGGCTGCCTGCGGATTTTTTTCACCGTAGGCGGTCATCACCCGCTTGAAGTCAAATTCATTCAGCTGCGGCAGCTCTTCCACACGGTGGCGATCCAGTCCCAGGCCTTCGCGAATACCCTGGGCGGTTTCCCGATGGCGCTGCAGATCGCCGCTGACGATATGGTCGAACTGCGCCGCCTCCTGCGCCCAGTGCTCCCCTAACCAGCGTGCCTGCTGCCAGCCGAGCTCTGACAGCTGGTCGTAGTTGTCACTGCCAAATGACGCCTGCCCGTGGCGCACAACGAATATTTCTGGCACGGCCTCTCTCCCGTTGACGGCACAGTAAACGATGCCGGAAAGGTTTCGAATTACGTCGCGGGTTATTCACTCGCGCCCTTTGCTGGGAGATAAAGCTAGCGATTCCGTGTGGATCATCAAAGTTTATTATGTAAATATCCAAACATTCACAGCAGTGATACCAATCGGGGGGACCCGGATCAGGAGCGACGTGACCGTGCAGTTACAACAGATCGACATGAATCTCTTCCCGGTACTCGATGCCATCTACAACACCCGCAACCTGACCCGCGCTGCCGAGCGCCTGCACATCACCCAACCCGCGGTGAGCAATGCCCTGGCCCGCTTGCGCCGGGCTATGGACGATCAGCTGTTTATCCGCACACCCAACGGTATGAGCCCCACGCCCCTGACCGAAGGCATCATGCCCAAGGTGCAGCAGGCGTTGGCGTTACTGGGGAGCAGTGTGACGGAGCACCACCGGTTTGAACCCGCCAGCGCGCAGAAGACCCTGCGGGTTTCCATGAACGATATGGCGGAGACACTGGTATTACCGCGGTTGCTGGAGCATTTACAGCAGGTGGCGCCGGGGATCAGTGTGGAGTCTTACTATGTGCCGCGGGATCAGCTGGTGAAGGAGCTGGCGGCCAACAGCCTGGATTTTGCGCTGGATGTGCCGATGGTTTCCGCCACCCAGCTGAACCAGCACCGCCTCTCGGCGGACCGCTACCAGTGTATGTTGCGCCCGGACCACCCCCTGGCCGGGGAAACCAGCCTGACACTGGAGCAGTATCTGGAGCTGGAGCATATCCATGTCTCCAGCCGTCGCAGCGGCCCGGGTATCGCGGATATGGCCCTTAACAAGCTGGGACGCCGGCGCAAGGTGAAGTTGCGGGTGCAGCATTACCGGGTGGCGCCACTGGTGGTGCTGAAGACGGATCTGGCGCTGACGGTACCGGTAAGTCTGGCACGACAGTACCCGGCGAAGTGTTTCGAACTACCCTTTCAGATTCCCCAGATGGACTGGCACCTGCTGTGGCACCGCAGCCAGGATGAGGAAGGGGCCAATCGGTGGTTGCGGGAGCAAGTGCTCAACTTGTTTGGTTGAAGCGGGCTTTGTAACGGGGCCGCTACCGGGTAAGGGTATCGCCACCTTCTCGTCAGCTCCGGCGCACTGAAAGCCAGAGGAATCGGTCGAATTGGTCACTGCAGGTTCCTTCGGGCAATTGCTATCCTTGGACAACGATATGCAACTTTTTGCATATGAGATTGCATACAAGACGCATTATCAGGCCCCGTCGGCACACAAGAGTCGGACAGAAAGAGAATGACCACCATGACACACGCCTACCCCAACCTCCTGGCCCCACTGGATCTGGGCTTTACCACCCTCAAGAACCGCGTTCTGATGGGCTCCATGCACACCAATCTGGAAGAGCATCCTGGCGGTTTTGACCGTTTGGCCGCGTTTTACGGCGAGCGTGCCAAAGGTGGCGTGGGCCTGATCGTCACCGGTGGTATTGCGCCGAACGAGGAAGGCGGGGTTTTTCAGGGGTCGTCGAAGATGACTACTGCAGAAGAAGCTCTGGAGCACCGTGCAATTACGGATGCGGTGCACAAGGAGGGCGGTAAGATCTGCATGCAGATACTGCACGCTGGTCGCTACGCCTATAACCCAGCTCTGGTCGCCCCCTCGGCCATTCAGGCGCCCATCAACCCGTTTACTCCAAAAGAGCTGAGCGACGCGGAAGTCGAGCAACAGATCGATGACTATGTGCGCTGCGCCACCCTGGCCCGCGAGGCCGGTTACGACGGTGTCGAGGTCATGGGCTCCGAGGGTTATTTCATCAACCAGTTCATTGTCTCCCGTACCAACCACCGGGAAGACCGCTGGGGCGGCAGTTTTGAAAACCGCACCCGCCTGCCAATTGAAATCGTGCGCCGCATCCGCGAAGCGGTGGGCGAGGACTTCATCATCATTTATCGCCTGTCGATGCTGGACCTGGTAGAGGGCGGTAGCGACTTTGACGAAGTTGTCGCCCTCGGCCAGGCGATCGAAAAGGCCGGCGCCACCATCATCAATACCGGTATCGGCTGGCACGAAGCACGGGTGCCCACCATCGCCACCAGTGTCCCACGCGCGGCGTTTGCGGATATCACCGCCAAGGTCAAACAGCACCTGAGCGTGCCGGTCATTACCAGTAACCGTATCAATATGCCCCAGGTGGGCGAAGACGTACTGGCGGCAGGCAAGGCCGACATGGTGTCCATGGCGCGCCCGTTTCTGGCAGATGCGGAGTTCGTCAACAAGGCCGCAGAAAACCGCGCAGATGAAATCAATACCTGTATCGGCTGTAACCAGGCGTGCCTGGACCACACCTTCGAGCTCAAACTCACTTCCTGTCTGGTGAACCCGCGCGCCTGTCATGAGACGGAACTGAACTACCTGCCGGTATCAGCGACCAAGAAAATTGCAGTTGTCGGTGCTGGCCCCGCCGGCCTCGCCGCCTCTACCGTCGCCGCAGAACGCGGCCATCAGGTGACCCTGTTTGAAGCCGGCGACAAGGTGGGCGGCCAGTTCAATATCGCCAAGCAAATTCCGGGCAAGGCAGAGTTTGAAGAGACCCTGCGCTACTTCAAGCGCAAGCTGGAACTCACTGGCGTGGAAGTACGCCTGAATACCACAGCGACAGAAGAGAACCTCGCGGATTTCGATGAGGTAATCATTGCTACCGGAATTTCTCCGCGCACCCCGCCCATCGAGGGTATCGAGCACGCCAAGGTACTCACCTACCTGGATGTGCTGAAACACAAGAAACCCGTTGGTAAAACCGTGGCCATCATCGGTGCTGGAGGCATTGGCTTCGACGTAGCCGAGTACCTCACCCACAGCGATGACCACGCCAGCGAATTGATCGCCAGTAGCAAGCAGGAGTTCTTCGATGAGTGGGGGGTTGATATTGCCCTGGAACACCGCGCGGGACTCAAGCCGCAACAGGCGGTCACCAGCCCGCGCCAGATATTCCTGCTACAGCGTAAAGCCTCCAAAGTGGGCGCTGGTCTCGGCAAAACCACCGGCTGGATTCACCGCACCAGCCTGAAGCACCGCAAGGTCCAGAACCTGGCGGGAGTGACCTACGAGAAGATCGACGACCAGGGCCTGCACATCCGCCTGGGCGACGAGCAGAAGCTGCTGGAAGTGGACAATGTGATCATCTGTGCCGGTCAGGAGCCACTGCGCGCTCTCCACGACCAGCTTCAGGCACGCGGTCAATCCAGTCACTTGATCGGTGGCGCCTTCGAGGCGGCAGAGCTGGACGCCAAACGCGCGATTGACCAGGGATCACGCCTGGCGGCAGAACTGTAAATAGACCGGGTATCACTCCGGCCTAACACCCAAGTCAGTGTTCACGGGTGGCTCTTCACGGGCCACCCATGGCGCAGATTCCCCCGCTGCTAGCCCACCATAACCCCATCACAGATCTATACTCTTTGGTACGGAATCGCCTGCCAGGGAAGTGCGTCGATACCTCGTTTTCCAGCGTTTTCACGCCACATCCCCGCCTTCCCTGCACGTCACAATAATGACCGACAGGAAAGCTCTAGCGCCATGGCCAACTCCAACCCGCTGTCTGATCTATTTTCGCGCGCGCGTCCCATGGTGGAACGGGAACTGCAAAACCTGACGCCGCCCTATACTCTGTTTTTTTCCGTCAGCGACGGTAAACAGCGTGCAAAGGTATGCCACGCGAGTGGACAAGACCTGCGCGCCCTGTGGCTGAAACTTGCTAATCAGTCCCGAAAATTACTGACCGGCGCAAAAATACAAGGCCAGTGGTTGCGGATCGACTGGGTCACCGACAGCGAGCCCATGAACTGGGCAGCGTTGCTCGAGCGATTCAAAAATACCAAGCGCGGATACTTCCGCTACGGACTCGCCCTCGACAGCCAACGGAAAGTCGCCTTCCTCGAACAGGAATTGAATGGCAACGCCATGCTCTATGGTGGCAGCACTGTTGCCCATGTTGTGGTCAATGAGAGTCAGTTTCGCAGTTACACCGACCGTCGATTCGGCCCCAATACACCACTAAATTTTACGGAAGAAGCCACGGTGGAGGTACTGCACACAAAAGGCATTTTCCTCGATAGAAAAACGAATCCACAGCTACTCTACGGACCCGGGCGAAATGCAGGACGTCGTGTCATCGAGGCACTGGATGAGCCGACAGCCTTCCACCTGGTAGACACCAGCAGCCGCTACCTGGCTTCTCAAGTACTGAAGAATGGGCGTTTCGAGTACGGCTGGCACTGCTGTTTCGACCGCGCCATTGGCACCTACAACACCCTGCGCCACGCAAGCTCCACCTACGCCATGGCCGAAGGCTGGGAAGTGACCCGTGACGAACCCACCAAACGCGCTATCGATCGGGCACTCGCACACCTCACAGAAAAGCTGATCAAAAAGGTGCAACTCCCCTCCGGCGAGGAAGCCGCTTTCCTGGTGGAGGCCAACGGTGAAATAAAACTCGGAGGTAACGCCGTCTGTCTGTTGGCACTGGTGAAATATTGCGAGCTCACCGGCAGCAACAAATACGATGGGTTGATGGAGCAACTGGCGCTCGGCATCCGCTTTATGCAGGATCAGGCGAGTGGAAAATTTGTACACGTCCTGCAGTACCCGGAGCTCACTCTGAAAGAGGAGTTCCGGATCATCTATTACGATGGCGAAGCCGCGTTCGGCCTGATGCGGCTGTACGGACTGACAAAGGATGAGCGTTGGCTAAACATTGTTGAGAAAGCCTTCGAGTACTTTATTACCAACAACCATTGGCAAGCGCACGACCACTGGCTGAGCTACTGTGTCAACGAGCTGACTCTGTACAGACCTTCGGCGCGCTATTACCAGTTTGGCATTCAGAATGTGGTGGGCCATCTGGATTTCATCATTGAACGTATCACCACCTTCCCTACTCTGCTGGAGTTGATGATGGCCGCAGAGCGGATGGTCAGCCGTCTGCGCCAAGAAAAGGCATTTTCCTATCTTCTGAATCAGCTGGACCTACCAAAATTCTACCGAGCACTACACACGCGGGCCATGTATCTACTCAACGGCTACTTCTGGCCCGAGTATGCCATGTACTTTAAAAACCCGGAAAAAATTGTCGGCAGCTTTTATATTCGCCACCACGCCTTTCGGGTACGCATTGACGATGTGGAGCACTACCTGTCTGGATTTGTGGCCTACAGGAAGTACCTTCTAGAAAATGAACAAAAAATATCGAAGAGTGAAGGTAAAAATCTCCCATACATTGAAAGCGAAACAAATGAAATAATGTTTGCAAAAGTAAAGGATTTACATGTTGATATAAAAAAATTACAACAACAATTTAACGATAACATTTCCAATGAACCATCGACACCTTATCGGGATAACAACATTGAATATATCGGCTGGGCAGTAACCAGCAGAGACGGGTCACTAAATGACGGTGTCAGGCGCATATCATCGAATGACAAAAACAACAAGCGCGGAAAAGAAAAAACCAAAATTTGCAATGGATATCTCAATGAAGTTTTACAATCGCTAAAAAGCAAGAACCTACAACCTTACCGTGCGAGAATAATGCAACTGAAAAGTAACGGTAAAGAAATGCCATTTCACGTGGATGAGAAGAAAGAGGCCTGGAGATTACACATTCCAATCAACACCAACCCAGAATCCTATTTTGAGTGGCGCAGAAAAGATGGAAGCATAGAGCGCGTACACTTGCCGGCTGACGGCTCAGCATGGCTGGTCAGGGTGGACGTAGAGCACAGGGCAACCAATTTAGACCCCGACAACACAAATCGGGTGCACCTCTTGATGGGACTTATCGAACCACCAAAGCTCGAACAGATCAAACCTCTCTTATTGGTGAATAAAGAAGAGCCTGTCGAAATGCCATAATACTTGCACCCGACCTACTGAAATTTTATTGGACCTTTCTACACACAGAAATTTCAGTGCATGACCTATCCGGATGTGCCCGAAGAAGCAAACCATTGATGCGGCGCAACTGTTTGCCATCCACTCTTTTTCCTGAAGATCTGTCCACCAGATGAACGAGCACTAGATCGTAATCCGGAAATACGTAAATTCGTTGGCCACCATTCCCCGCAGCATAGTAACCATAATCTTTCACGTGCCACATATAACCATATCCAAAGCGAGGATCGCTATTATTCCAAGCATGAGATACGCGAGTACTGTCTATGATCCAACGCTTAGATACAACGGTATCTTCAAGCCAATCACCGCCTCTCAAATAAAGCAACCCTATTCGAGCCAAATCGAGAGCTGACATCTTGAAAAGATACGCGGGGTGCTGAGACTTTTCGAGTTCATAACGGTATTCAGTATCTTTTACCGAAAAGTATTCCATACCTAAAGAATCAGCAACTCTAGCTTCAAAAGCCTCAAAAAAATCTTGCGGACTACTCCGATTGAATACTGTCACCAGCGCATTAAAGTCCCAATTATTGTAATACCATCTTTCGCCTGGCTTTGCAGAGCTACGCTTAGGCCGCCTCTCACGCATCCTAGGGGTCTCAAAAGCGGCGGGGTGATACACACCGGAACGCGAAGTCAGTAAATGTTCAACCGATGCCGACCTCTCTGAAGCAGTCAGCGCTGGTTTATCTTCTATTCCCAGGTCCTCAATAGTTTGAGTAATTCTCAGTCGGCCGGCGTCAACTTCAGTACCAATCAAGAGACTCATTAGACTTTTTCTAATGGAATACAACTGATATTTACTGCTTATTTCACCGAAGCTGTAGATAATGATACCGCGATGTACAATCAAGGCGGCATCGGTACCTATTTGTTTGTGTATATTCCGGATCTCTGCAAGGTGTGCACCATTCCACCCGGCCAAACCTGGATCGCGCAGCTGCTGCCAGCGCTCTCCAGGATAATAGTGCTTAGCCGCATCATAGTTTTCTAACCATTCAGTCGCCGCGCCGGATGCAGTATCGGCATAGGATGCTAACGAAAGTAGCGTAAGGATCGGTCCCGTAATGAAAAACTTCGCCGCCCAACATCTAATCAATCGAAGAGACCTCCAATAATCGCCAACACAAACCAATTTCACAGCATTTTAAAACAATCCGGATAAAAATCACTTATGTTGCCTAGATAATCAAAGCGGCTATATTTATCCGATACGCATGATCTATCCGATACGCATGCGACGCATCACCGACTCCACAACCAGTTTGCTTACGTCAATCGGCTCTCCAAAGTCAGGGTACTGATGACCACTAAGACCTGGACGCGTGTTAGCCTCCAATACAATGTAATTTTCGTCTGAGGGTTTAATCGCATGATCTCTTGCGAGAATATCTACGCCGCAAATGTCCAATCCCGGAATGGCAAGCGCGATCGATTCAGCGATCCGAATCATTTCAGGGTGTACTTGACTCGTGATATTCTGAGCATCACCACCGGTAGAAATACCAGCCTTCCAGTCCAATATAACCTTCTCACCAAAAGCCGGCACACTATCGAGACTAAAACCCAGACCAGCTAGTAGATTCTTTCGGTGTTCATCGATTATTGCTTCAGTGTTGCGCCTGCTGGGATTCAGCTTCAACAGCAATTCGTTGCGCCTGTCATTAAGCTCCTGTATAGAGCTTACGCCATCACCTGTCACAGACGGAGGCATCCTAGAATGCACCGCGACACACTCTCCATCGATCACGCAGTATCTGGCCTCGACACCATTTTCAAAACACTGCTCCACCAAGATCTGTGAATGCGTAGCCGCCAGGGCAGATCGCCAGGCATCATCAAAATTTTCAGTGGTTACCCCGACGGATACACCACGCCCCTTATTTCCATCAGCCGGCTTTATTACCGCAAGTCCCAGCTCCTTTACCTTTTCTAGCGCGGCAGAACGGTCTTGCGAACTGAATGCCGCACCAACCGCGGTATTTACACGAATTCGCTCAAACAACGACCTTGCTACACGCTTGTCTTTGAGCATCCTGTAAGCGAGAAGAGAGGTATTCGTGGTTTCTGTCTCAAGCATGTGGCAGACCCTACCGTTATACTCAACCTCGAGAAGACGGCCAATTCGCTTTACAGAACAACCCTTGCTCTTGAAGTACTTACGGAACAGTTGTGCTTGTGAAAGATAGTCACCCGCTGGAAATTCGTTTCTTACTAGCTCCGTCATATGCATTCACCTTCCGGAATACGCTTCGACTATTCGATATCCGATACAAACTAATTTAAAAAAA
The DNA here is from genome assembly GCF_023156515.1 of Microbulbifer sp. CAU 1566. NCBI lineage: Bacteria > Pseudomonadati > Pseudomonadota > Gammaproteobacteria > Cellvibrionales > Microbulbiferaceae > Microbulbifer > Microbulbifer sp. CAU 1566. The sequence continues at coordinate 396,180 of NZ_JALNMG010000003.1, forward strand.
GCATCAATTTTCAATTAAATACGTTTAATTCACATGCACTTCATAGCGATCAATTAATTCAGGTTAAATCGATCGCACAAAAATATCCGTATTGGTCTTTCGAAAAAGATATATCAGCCAATTCCTGTTCGCGGGAGGCGGCCAATAGGTACTCGATCACTGACCGAAACTCGCTCTCCTCAACAAAGTCCGGCAAATAATTCGTCTTGAGATTGTTCGATTGTATTGGGTATAACTTGAGTTGCACGCTTTCGCCCAGCTCCTTTGGCACGCAAAGCTGTGAAATTAGCCCATAGGGCAGCACATCACTTCGCGAGAAACGCCCCGGAGAATTGAAAACAAAGTTTCCAAGACTGTAACAAACCCAAACATCGCGACACCGGGAAACCTCCTGCAATGCATGGGATCCATGCCCCAAAATCAAATTGGCGCCAGCCTCTACAATTTTCTCGGCTATCCGTCGCTGCTTGTCTTTTACATGGGCATAGTTACTCCCCCAATGAGGAAATGCCACGATGAATGCCTTGGGATATTGCGCTCTAAGTGAACTTATCTGATCAAATGCTTTCTGGCTTGACCAGCAATTGACACCCGGATTTTCGGCAGTTGCGTAATAGCCCCATTCAACATGATTAGCCCTGTACTCGAAACCACCAACGAATATGATGTGTTCCAACTGCGAGTCGTCGTCCGGGTATATATGTTGTACTGCCAATGCCTCTTCCGGGCTTCTTCCGGCGCCAAAGCGACCGATTCCCGCTCGATCAAGGTATTCCAGCGTGTCTACGAGGCCATATTCGCCGAAATCCATCGTATGGTTATTCGATAGGCATACCGCATCCACCGAAAGATCGCTCAGCACGGTTATCGTTTCATCGGGATCAGTCCAATCTAAGTAGGGCTTAATCCCAGACAAACATGACTCTCTTTGCTGGGTCATGCTAACTTCCAGGTTCAAGACACAATAATTTGAATCCGCGAGCATTCTTCTGAAATTTGTGAAGCTATATGCGTGCCCATGATCGGCAAGAATATTACTTTTTCCCTTAAGTGCTTGGCGCTCTTGATAGCTATCTCCTGGATTGGTATCACCACAAATAGTTAACACATACTTATTACTCGAGTAGCCACCACTGGCAGAATCAACCTCAACCTTACAACCAAGCTTTTCTGCTGGCGCCATTCTCGCGTAGTGCAAGAAAGACGAAATATTATGCTGTATATAGTCGATTCTAACTTCCCTATCCCTGCGATCACCACCACCCCGAACGAAGCTGCCATCTTCCAGAAAGAAGTTCATTTGCTCAACTAGGTTCGCCTCGACTCTTTCTCTCGCTGCTCGAACAAGTTCGCCATCATGGTTGCTTTCGTGATCCATTCGCAGAAAGGCGAGTAAACCTTCAGAGCGACAGGCGGTAGGAGTACTTCGGCCCCAATGAATATACTTGGGGTCGAAAATGATCTCGTGAGCAATTTTGGCGGCATGATGATAAATGTGCGGGGAGTCATCATGGCGCTGAAGCTTCTCCAATGAATAGAGCATCCAGTGAGAATGCTCCTTTACCCCATAATCCTGTTTCGCCAATTCCGCTTCAACCGACTTCACCTCATTCAAAATTTCAGCATTTCCCGTCAATTCATAACAGGAAATTAATGCCAGTAATGCTTCTCCCACGTAGTACTCAGAAGTGAAATCCGAAATTTTTCCCGATTTATAATATCGCTTGTGTACGAAGTCTCCATGCTCACGCCTCTGATCAAGCATAAAATGACAGAGCCTTTCTGCAACAGCGAACAAAAAATTGTCACCTGTCAGCCTATGGACTTCTAGTAGTGCAAGCGCAGACAGTGCATTTCCGCCGAGCTTTATCTTATTGTCTTCACAGATGCATGCTCCCCGCGCATCCTTGTAAAATCGAAGATACTCGTCAAGCAGAAACGCAGTGGCTCGTTCTGCCGAGGTGAGTAACGCCGAATCCCGAGTCGTACAGTAAACATCCAGCATTGCCCAGATCGTTCCAGCATGGCGAAGTACGTTATAACCAGTCCGATCTCTATCTGACTCTGAGTCGTAACGGTACCGGAGTCGACCATCCTTTCCGGTAAGTGCTGCCAAGCGCAATGCACCAGATTGAGCGACAGCGAGAGCATCAAAATTGGCCGTCATGAAATGAGCCACCTATAAACAGTGAAGCTTCAGCGCTTTGGTTCTATGAGCGAGAGAATTACGCTGGTACGATCGTCTGGATTGGGCATCCCGGCAGGGTTGAACCAGCGATCTAGCAAAAGATAGGGCCCCTTATCTCCTTCCATTACCGCGCCAACATTTTGCCAGCGCGTTTTTTGCCGACCTTCACGATCAGAGTAGGTCCCGAGTGGTATTTCTACATCATAAATTTTTCTAGCCATCGATTATTCCTTTTTACTAAGCAAGGCCGTTTTACAAATCACAATTATAGAGAAGCCTCGATAAGGACTGCGTCAAATATTCCACCAGCCCAAAGGACAACGCAAAGGACCTGATCGATGGCCAACCAAAATATTACTTAACGTTCGCGCAAAGCCTCACCGGCCTGATTAAAAGGTTTTACCAGATAGTCAAATACGGTTTTCGAACCAGTGCGAACATCCACGGTAGCTACCATCCCTGGCACAATGGGAAACTGTTTACCTGCACGATTGATGAGGGCATCAGATTCCGTCAAAATCATCACGTGATAGAAGTACTCACCAGGTTGAGTTTCATCCTGGATGGTGTCAGGTGAAATTGTTGTGACCTTGCCATCCAGCCCTCCATAGACCGAATATTCATACGCAGTAATTTTTACTTTGGCTTCTTGTCCAGGGTGAATAAATGCAATGTCTCTCGGGGAAATTTTTGCTTCAATCAGCAGACGATCATCCAGAGGGACTATCTCCATCAAACGGCCATTGGGCGGCAGCACACCACCGATCGTCGTTATTTCAATATCCTTGACAATACCGCGTACCGGTGATTTCAGAGTAAGCCTTGTCAGGGAATCCGCACGCCCCTCAATGACCGAGCGCAGCGCTTCTACTTCCGAGCTCACGGAGGCAAGCTCTTCACGTGCGCGCACCATATACTCGGAGCGTACATCCTTGATTTTCAGATCCAGCTCGGACTTCTGACGACTGAGACGTAGTACTTCGACATTACTCGCCGCTCCGGAGTTCACAAGAGATCGGGTAATTGATAGCTCTCTTTGTACCAGCTCCCTCGCTTCTTCAAGACTGCTTAGAGAATCCTGCAGGCCCTTACGACGGGTCTGGTACAGCTTGCGTTCTTTTGCCAGCAGCTCTTCGTATTTATCAAGTGTCGTGGGAAACTCAAGAGCGGTGCCGTTCACTTCTGCACTCAAACGCGCGACACTGGCTAACGCCGCCCGATACCGCGCTTCGCTCTCTTCCACATTGGAGCGTATTTTAGTGGGATCCAGTTGGGCGATGATCTGCCCGCGCTCAACAATATCCCCTTCTGACACATTGAGACGCGCCAAAATACCACCTTCAAGAGATTGAATAATCTGTGCGCGCGAAGTGGGAACAACCTTTCCAGCCCCCTTTGAAACCTCATCTACCTTGGCGAAGTAAGACCAGGCGATAAAGCACACCAGCAGCATGAAGAAAATCCAGATAACACGTCTCGACTTGGTCAGCTCACTGTCGTCCGAGTCCTCACTGTAGTAGGCTCCAGCATTGTGAAAATCTGCTTCCAGAATAGCCACGTTAGCCGCGACTTTCGGTGCACGCGCTCTCCGAGAGATGGCCGATTCCTGAAGGGCCAAGAGATTATTCCGATGCTGCTGTGAATCTGCCATTAGTTCACCCGTTCATCTTTACTGACATCCCGCGCGGACGCCGCTGCCTGACCGACACTCTCGCCCGCACTCTCGCCCGCACTCTCGCTAGTACCCGTGTTGGCCCTGGAGCTGGCTTGCGCCAGTTTCTCTAGCGCTATGTTCTTGGGTTCATCCAGAATCAGCTTTCCGTTCTCAACCACCAGAATACGGTCCGCCAGCTGCAGAGTACTGCTGCGATGGGTGGCTACGATCAGTGTTCTCCCTGTCGCCCAGCGCTTTAGCTTTCCGATAAATCGTTTTTCTGTGAGGTCATCCAGGGATGCGGTCGGCTCGTCCAGCAGAATGATCTGGGGGTTGCGGATAAATAGACGAGCCAGCATCAGTGATTGTCGCTGACCACCGGACAATCCCAGGCCGCCTTCCAATATCAGGTGATCCATACCTTTCGGTAGCTTGCGTACAAATTCCATCGCACCAGACATATCCAACGCGGCAATAATTTCCCGATCGGTAGCACCGGGCGCGCCCAACGTTACGTTTTCACGTAAGGTACCGTGAAAGAGATTGGCATTCTGGGTGAGTAAGCCGATGTCCCGGCGTGTATCCGCGGGATCGATATGCTCCATACTCACCCCGTCCAGGGTGATCTCTCCCTCACTAGCCTCCATAAATCCAGACAGGGCCTGCAGCAACGTTGACTTGCCCGCACCATTACGGCCGAGTACTGCAATCTTTTCCCCTGCGCGGATGTCCAGGGATTCCACCTGCAGCGCGGGCGATCCATCGCATCCAGCGTACTTGAACGCGGTTTGTCGGAGCTGGTAGTTACCATCAATGGAGGACAGATGTACCCGGCGTCGTCCCTCGGGGTGATCAACAGGCAGCTGCATTATCTGATCCAACCCCTTTAGAGCATATTTAGCCTGCTGCCAGCGACTCAGAACCTGCGTGATCTGCGACATTGGCGCCATCATTCGGGAACCAAGAATGGAGGCAGCCACCAATGCACCAGTTGTCATATCCCCAGCCATCACCATCGGGGCGCCAAACAATACAATCAGTGCGAATACCGATGACTGCACGTTGTGTGTCCAGGTTACAAGCCGACCGATCAGGCCACGAAGACGCAAATTGGACTCCGCAGTAACGGCGTTGTAGTGATTCCATTGCTGCTGGAAGCGCTGTTCTGCCTGAAGTGTCTTGATATCTTCCATACCTTGTATTGTTTCCACCAGCATCGCATTGCGCAGCGAGGACTCGCGGATGGACTCCCCGGCTAATCGCGCCAGTTTTTGCTGGGCAAGCAGTCCCGGGATAATCAGTGCAGCAAGCGCACCCAGCGGTACCAGAGCCAAGGGTCCGGCGATGTACCACATAACAAACAGGAAGAGAAAAAAGAATGGTAGATCTGCCAGGGCCAGAATGGTGCTGGAAGTTACCATTTCCCGCACACGTTCCAGCTCGCGGATCTGGGATATAAATGCGCCAGTCGACTTCGGACGTGCACTGTTACGCAAGCGAACCGCGTGCCCATATACGAGGTCAGATACGCGAATGTCTGCGCGCTTGCCTAGTAGATCGGTCACCCGAATGCGATTAATACGCATGAAAAAATCAAACAGCACCGCAATCATGACACCACTGAACAGTACATAGAGCGTCGGCAATGACTCTGCGGGAATTACCCGATCATAGACCTGCTTTGAAAATAAGATGCCGGCGAGGGCGAGAATATTTGCAACGACAGTGGCGATCATCACATGGCCATAAGGCCTGAGATCTCGCAGGATGATGGAGCGGAACCAGTGCTTTTGTTGTGGTTTTACGTAGTCATCAACCCGCGCATCCGCCACATTATGCGCAGGGCGTAAAATGACCGCGGAAGTCACATGGCGGACCAGTATCTCCGCCTTAACCTGCGATGCAGCACCTCGATCGCCGCTGAAAGATACTGATAACAAACCTTTATTATCCGTGGTTTCGATTACACCGATTTGACCGTCGCGAAGTTGCACCACAATCGGCAACCGCCAGGGACTCAGCATATCCGGTTCAAAATCACAGAATTTTGCGACCAGGCCAGCCTGACGGGCCATACTGCGCACCACATTTTCTACCGGCTCATCCCCTCCCCTGTCGGAAGCAATACGGGCATTTTCCTCAGAAAACTCAAGCCGGTAGAATTTTGCCACGGTTACAATGGCGCTCAGCCACAGCTTGTATTCTCGAGGCTCAGTTGGATCACCTTGAATAGGTTGTTTCTGTCCTTGTGGCGCAGATGTTTGCTGATCGGTTTCTATCATGGCAGCACTTCGACGCCCTGAATGGCGCGCCCCTCCAGGTCAAACGCGTTACGGATTTGCCCTACGGTATAAAGACAGTCAACGTGTAACCGATAAAGGTCATACTGAGTGTTACTTTTCTCGACGCGCGCTTGCTGAACTTCTTCTTCAGAGTTCAATAACTCCACCAATGTGCGCGTACCCAGAGCCGAATACTG
>NZ_JALNMG010000003.1:407500-605488 GCF_023156515.1 Microbulbifer sp. CAU 1566
GTGCGCATAGATAAACAACGTCAAAACATTGGCGAAAATCACAACCAGAAATACTTTGTCGCGCGCCAATACCTCCAGAGTGCTTCGGAAGCTCGTCACCGAAGAGCCTCGCGCTAATGACGCCCTACCCGCCTGTGAAAACCGGAATGCCAAAATAAATGCAATACACAGTAAAAGATAACTGGCAGCCGTCAAACCGAAGGTTGATTGTTGCGCGCTGATTCCCGCCCAGACACCCACGATGGGACCCAGCGCCGCTCCGACATTAATCAGAAAATAGCGAAATTGCAGCGCCAGTTCCCGAGCGGATTTATCCCGGATCAAATCGCCAAACAGGGCACTGGCTGGCGGCTCCCATATGGATCGACCAATGGCACAAAAGGTGATTGAGACGATAAAGGCCGCCAAGGTCTCTGCCATGGCCAGGTACGCAAATGCCAGGGTATTGATCGCCGTACCCAGCACCAGAATATTTCGCCGCCCAAAGCGATCGGACAGGGTTCCCACGTAAAACCCGAGTACCGCAGCCACCACGGCTGAGAGGCTCAGGATCAGCCCAATTGTCGCCGGACCCAACGCAAATTTTTCGTAGAGTAAAATCGCAAGGAAAGGCCAAACCATAAAATAGGTTCCGCGCCCCAGAAAACTCCCGATTAAAACAATCCATATCAGTGGCGGTAAGCCATACAGTGATTGCCACCATTGCCTGTCCATCGCCGGTTTCTCCTAATTAACGGCAAAAAAAAACCCGGAGGCCAAGGCCCTCCGGGTTTTTTCCTGAAGGGTCTTGCGAAAACCCTCCAGCACTTATTTAAAGCAAACTGTCAGGTAATCATGCTACGTACTCGAACGACAATGACAGAAGTCAGAGTGGTAGCAGCGGTATGTTTAGATAGAGAAACTCGCAGGCCAGATGCGTTCCAGCAAACCGCTTGCCAACAAACTGCCTTCAAATAAACCGCCATACCAATAGCCGCGCGCACTGGCATGGAATCAGAATGATTCTGCCAGATGGCCTTGGTGGTCAGGTTCTTCAGGAGTTTCATGTGCGAGCGGCTTCTTTGATATCTCTGGTTTTTAATTTCGATCGGCGGCGAGCGACTTGCGTGCAATTCGCCGTTTCAGGACTACTTGACTTTTGAACGTTAGATAATATCCGACTTCAATCTCGATGCAACCGAAAACGCAAGAAATATCGTATTTTTTAACGCGGTAACTTTTTCGTCATGTCGTAATGACTCAACGGAAACCGTCGAATATGACAGCTTCTATACTCAATTCAATCACCGAGAAACAGTCATAGGCTGCCAGTCACAGCCTCACCTGACTCACGGTGCGCCAACGATCGAAAAATGAGTTGGAAAGTTTTCACCGCAAAGGAAGTTGTCTGTGCCCGACAAGAACCCTAAAGCTCGTCCGCATCGTCACGCCACCGCCGGGCGGGCGTCTGCCCAAGAGTCATTGCTCGTCGAAGCTCCCTGTGGCGCCGTAGCAGGCAAGCTTGACGATCAGGGGACGGTGCGGCAATTTTTAGGCATACCCTACGCCACTCCACCTACCGGCGAATTGCGCTGGCGCCCGCCGCAGCCAATTGCCCCCTGGACCGGGATATACCAGGCCACCAGATTTGGTATGCCGGCGCCACAGAACCCCTCGCCTTTATTTGAGATCCGCGGACCCGATGGGGAAATGCCCGAGAACGAAGACTGCCTGTACCTGAATATCTATACCCCGACCTTTTACAAGCAGGCAGCGGATGCGCAGGCTGCGCTGCCGGTCATGGTGTGGATACATGGCGGCTCCTTCTATATGGGTTCCGGCTGCCAGGCCCTGTATGACGGCAAATACCTGGCGGCAAGTGGCCGGGCAATTGTAGTAACACTGAACTACCGTCTGGGCGCATTGGGTTTCTTGCGACTAAAAGACATTTGCGATATTCCGGCCACCGGTAACGAGGGTTTACAGGACCAGATTGCAGCGCTGCACTGGATACAGGAAAACATCGCAGCATTCGGGGGCGACCCGGAAAATGTAACCCTGTTCGGAGAGTCTGCCGGTGCCATGTCGATCGCCAGCTTATTTGGAGCCCGGGATGACTCCGGGTCATCGCTGGCCGGGCAGCTGTTTCACAAGGCCATAGTACAAAGTGGTAACCCGAGCGTGTTCCACTCCAAAACGAAGGCCGCCCTACTGGCAGAAAAGTTCTGTGAACGGCTGGAAGCATTGCGCAAAGGCAAGTCACTGCAACAGATGCCCAGCACCCAGGAAATCCTGCAAACGCAGGCGGCGCTGGTTAACGATCCGGCAACGGACCAGCACTGGGGTCACCTCCCGTTCAAACCAGTGCTAGACGGTGCGCTCATCAAACACCGTCCGGTAGAAGCATTGCGCCGCGGTATCGGCGACAAAGTTGCCATGATGGTGGGAAGTAATTGTGATGAATGGAATCTGTTCAGTGCCGCACGCCCCGAAAGCTATACCCTCGACGACCAACAGATTCGGGGACACCTGGGAAGATTGCTCCCGGATCACATCGTTAGCAGCCTACTGGAGCACTATCGATCACGCGCAGAGGCCATCCCAGATAACCCATGGCCTATGTGGAGCCGGGCCTGGAACCTCATGCTGACAGACATGGTATTCACTGTACCCGGCCTGCGATTACTGCGCGCCCACAGTGGCAAACGCTTTCACTACCATTTTGCCCAGCCGCTGAGTGCGCAACCCCTGCTTGGCGCCTGTCACGCATCAGAACTGGGGTATGTGTTTGGTACTCACGGTGACCAATCCCTTCAGCACCTTTACGGTGGCGAGATAGAGCCGCACCGACTCAGTGAATCCATGCGCAGCGCCTGGCTCAGTTTTGCAGAAAGCGGTAGTCCGGGAGACGATTGGCCCGGATTCGAGCAGGGGCACAGTCGATGCTTTGGCAATCAGGAAAACAGAACACTCGATGCCGATGCATTACATGCACTCTGGGAAATCCTGGATGACAAACAACTGCGTGGGTTCTTATAGGTAGCCAGGCTGAATACTGGTAAAACTATTGTGCATCCATCGATTTCAATCGCCGCTGTTTTCAATCCCGATTGCGCTGAGGTTAGAATGATTGGATCAGACACCGGATAACAGGAACCCAGTTCATTGCATCAGATCATTCTTATCCGTCACGGAGAAGCCGCCAAGTCACCGAATCACGCTGATCCGGGATTGACCAATCTTGGGCAGCAGCAGGCCCAATTACTCGCCGAGCACCTGCAGCAACAATTCCCTGACGGCCGAGGTGTGCGCCTGATCAGTAGCCCCAAATCGAGAGCTCTGCAGACCGCCATGCCGGTCGCTGTCCAATGGAACAAGGAAATCGTGCAAGAACCGCGATCCATCGAGATCCCCTCCCCGGAGGGACTGCCACTGGCAGCGCGCCTCGACTGGATTCGAGCACTGCTCAACCAGCAATGGGACCAACTGACGAACACACAACGCCTGTGGCGTCGTGAAATGATCGATTATTTGCTGCAGCTGGAAGAACCAGGTGACGAATACCACACCACGCTCATCTTCTGCCATTTCATGGTCATCAATTCCGTTGTGGCGCATATTCGCAATGATCTGAATGTGGTGCAGTTCCACCCGAACTACACCTCGCAGACACGCCTGAACCTGCAACAGGGAAAATTAACGGTGGAAGAACTCGGGCAGCAAAAGGCGATCGATAACCTGATTCAATAGTGACCGCTAGGATTACTGGATAATCCAAACAAAAAAAGGGGCCCAATATTGGGCCCCTTTTAGCATCTACACATAGCATCTACACATAGCATCTACACGCAGGCTCTGCACGGCAACTGCTACTTACCCGTCAACGAACCTCCAGGCTCTTGCTGACAACTTCGTAAAGGTCCCGGGACAATTCACCACTGTCCGATATTTTCTGCAGCGCCGCATGCATCAGAATGGAATCTTGTGTGCGGTATTTCTTCCAGCGCGTCAGAGGGGTAACCAAGCGGGCTGAAATCTGTGGATTGAGTTTATCCAGTGCAATCACCTGTTCCGCCAGAAACTCAAAACCACTGCCGTCCTCTTTATGGAACTGGGCAAAGTTGCGCATGGCAAAACCACCAATAACGGCGCGCACCTTGTTCGGGTTAGTCATTTCAAATGCGCGGTGTTCCATCAACTGGCGGACGCGCTCAAGAGAACCATAACCGGCGCTACTACTTTGCAAGCCCAGCCAGGTTTCAACGACCTGGGTATCCTGCTGCCACTTCTCGTAGAATGACTGCAGAACCGTATCTGCCTCGGATCCTGCACCGTACTCAACCAACGCGGCCAGTGCTGCTGCAGTGTCGGTCATGTTTTCATCCCGCTCAAACTGTGTTCGCGCCAGTTGTAACGCATCGTCATCCCGAGTCATACACAGGTAAGCCAGACAGGTGTTCTTCAGACTGCGTTCGGCAATATCATCAGCGGTAGGGCTATAGGGTTTGTGAAGATCCAATTGCTGGAATCGGGTGACAAAGCGGGGCTTTAGCGCGCGGGCTATGGCCGACCGCACAAAATCCCGCGCCGCAACGATTGCCCCGGCATCTACCTCTCCATCCTGCTCTGCCAGTTCCTGGGCACTGGGCAGCGCCAGCATTTTGGCCACCAGCGCCGGGTCCAGATCCGTGTTTTCCAGAAGCGCCGCATAACCATCAATCAATGCCCGGGGCTCCGTCAGGGTTGCGCCCGCACGGAATTGTTGTTGCAGCGCCTGCAAGGTATTCAGGGCCAGACGTTGGCAGGCATCCCAGCGGTTGAACGAATCACTATCGTGCTGCATCAGGAATTGCAGCTGTTCACTGGAATAGCCATAGCGCACTTTCACCGGCGCCGAGAATCCGCGAAGTAGTGATGGCAGAGGCCGCTCTGTAATATTGGAAAACGTAAAACTCTGCTCCGCTTCGGTGAGATGTAGCACTACTTCCGTCGCACCGAAATCGTCGACGGCGAGTGATTCCCCATTCGCTCCCAGCAAACCGATAGCTACGGGAATGTGAAGCGGCAACTTGTCTTTCTGCCCGGGGGTATCTGGTGTGTGCTGGCGAATGGTGAGGGTGTATTCCGACGTAGCCGGATCATAGCTATCGGTCACATCCAATACCGGCGTTCCCGCCTGGCTGTACCAGCGGCGGAACTGCGTCAGATCCGCACCATTGGCATCTTCCATGGCCGCCACAAAATCCTCGCAGGTCACCGCGCAACCATCATGCCGTTCAAAATACAGGTCACTTCCCTTGCGAAATGCCTCGGGGCCGAGAATGGTGTGAATCATGCGCACCACTTCTGCACCCTTTTCATAAATAGTTAGAGTGTAGAAATTGGAGATTTCCATATAGGAATCCGGGCGCACCGGGTGCGACATGGGCCCGGCGTCTTCGGCAAACTGTGCGGTGCGCAGCAGGGTTACGTCTTCAATACGTTTTACCGCACGAGAGTTCATATCTGCCGAAAATTCAGCGTCGCGGAATACAGTAAAGCCCTCTTTGAGGCTGAGCTGGAACCAGTCACGACAGGTCACCCGGTTACCAGACCAATTGTGGAAATACTCATGGGCAACAATAGATTCAATACGCTGGAAAGCGGCATCGGTGGCCGTTTCAGGGCTCGCCAGTACACAGGCGGAGTTAAAGATGTTCAGCCCTTTGTTTTCCATGGCACCCATATTGAAATGGTCCACGGCGACAATCATGAAAATATCCAGGTCGTACTCCCGCCCATAGACTTTTTCGTCCCAGGCCATGGAGTGCTTGAGGGAGATCATCGCGTGTTCACACTTGCCGATGTTGCGGGCTTCAGTAAACAGTTGCAGCTTTACGGTACGCCCACTGGCGGTGGTAAAACTGTCCTCCACATACTGGAGATCGCCGCCAACCAGTGCAAACAAGTAGGAGGGTTTGGCAAAGGGGTCTTCCCAGGTCACCCGCAAGCGACCATCCTCTGTGGTACCACTGTCCACTTTATTACCATTGGACAGCAACACTGGATATTTTGCCGGCGCGATGATCGTCGTGGTAAATACCGACATGATATCCGGGCGATCCGGGTAAAACGTTATTTTGCGAAATCCCTCTGCCTCACATTGGGTGCAGTACATACCATTGGAAAGGTAAAGCCCCTCGAGGGAGGTATTGGCTTCGGGGGCAATCCGGGTCTGCACCTCCAGCTCAAATTCCGCTTGATCGACCTGCAGTAACAAGCCACCCGGTTTCTCTTGATACCGCTGAGCCGGTAGTAACTCGCCATTTACGGCGATCGAGAGTAAATCCAGATCCACGCCATCCAGCCACAGTGCCGGCAACGCATCCGACTCTTTCACCTCCGCCGCCGGGTTTCGCCTTACGCGCAATTTGGATTTCACCAGGGTCGCATGCGGATCCAGGTCAAAGGTCAGGTCCGTGCGATCAATCAGGTACTCGGGAACCTGATAGTCTTTCAGGAAAATCGTGCGCGCCTGGGTGTCTTTCATTCAATGCAATCTCTTTTAACGTCGGGGCAGCCTGCGGGCTGCCCTATTTCACCCGGCGAGCGGCAAAAAGCACTCAAACCAGGCTTGGTCATGGGCCGGAAAATAGGAGTTAGTACCCCGCCGCGTTCCCGTCTTTGCGGCTTTCGCTGGCGCCGTGGTATACGCCATTATCCGCTTTCATAATCGCCTGGTAGCCGCCGTAGGGCCCGCTCTCGAAGCGAATCTGGTGCCCCATCTGGACCAGCGTGCGCCGGGTTTCCATCGGGAAGCCATCTTCAAGGCTCAGGTATCCGCCGTCTTCCATCAATTCATCCGTAGGCTGGCTTGAGCCACTGTGCAAAATTCTGGGCGCATCGCCCGCTTCCTGCACATTGAGCCCGAAGTCCACCATATTGATGACGATTTGGGCATGCATTTGCGGCTGAGTAGCGCCGCCCATAACACCAAAGCTCATCCAGGGTTTACCATCTTTGGTCACAAACGCCGGGATAATGGTGTGAAAAGGACGCTTACCAGGCTGGTACTGGTTGAAATGCCCCTCTGTCAGACTGAACATTTCGCCGCGGTCCTGCAGAATAAAACCCAGGTCTCCCGGTGTCATTCCGGAACCCATACCGCGGTAGTTGCTCTGAATCAGCGAGACCATATTGCCGTCTTTGTCGGCGGTGGTGAGATAAATGGTGTCCCCATGGCGCAATGCCACCGTGCCCGCATCGTAACGCTTGGCCGCGCGCTCCGGGTTGATCAGTTTGCGGCGTTTTTCGGCATAGCCCTTGGAGATCAGCTCCTGAACCGGCAGCTTATTAAACGCCGGGTCCGCGTAGTACTTGGCGCGATCTTCGAATGCGAGTTTTTTTGCTTCGGTAAACAGGTGCACATATTCCGGGCTTTCACGACCGAGCTTTGCCAGATCGTAACCTTCCAGAATGTTCAGGATTTGCAGCGCGGCAATGCCCTGGCCGTTGGGTGGCAGCTCCCACACATCGTAGCCGCGGTAATTGGTGGAGACCGGATCTACCCAATCTGATTGATGGCTGGCCAGATCCTCATAGGAAAGAAAGCCGCCGTTGGCTTTCATGTATCGGCCAATCTCCCGCGCTATGTCACCTTTGTAAAAGGCATCGCGACCGCCGTCAGCAATTTTCTGCAGCGTGTTGGCGAGGCGCTCATTGCGGAAAAGGTCGCCCTCCTGGGGCGCTTTTCCGCCGGGCATATAGGTTTCCCGAAAGCCGGGGTACTTTTCCAGCAATGGTACCGAGCGGTTCCAGTAGTAGGCCACCAGTTGGGTGACGGGAAAACCGTTATTGGCGTAAGCGATTGCCGGCGCCAGAATATCCTTCATCGGCAGCTTGCCGAACTTTTCATGTAATTCAAACCAGCCATCCACCGCACCTGGCACCGAAACCGGCAGAGGGCCATGGGAGGGAATTTTGTCGAGGTTGTTGTCCGCAAAGTAGCGGAAAGGGAGAGATTTTGGCGAACGGCCACTGGCGTTCAAACCGTGCAGTTTTTTGTCTTTGGCACTCCAGACAATGGCAAACAAGTCGCCGCCAATACCGTTGCCCGTGGGTTCCATCAGCCCCTGTACCGCATTCGCTGCAATTGCGGCATCGACTGCAGACCCACCCTGCTTGAGGATATCCAGTGCCACTTGAGTAGCCAATGGTTGGCTGGTTGCGGCCATGCCTTCCGTCGCCAGTACCGGCGAGCGACTGGCGAACCCTTCACCGTTGACGCGGTCATAAGCGTGAACACTGGCGGTCATCAACCCAATCCCGAGCAACCCTATCCCGAGCAAACAAGTGCCGAGTAAGGCCGATACGGCGGTCGCAAGGCCCCGGGCAAGACCAGATTTCAAAAGTGTCATCACGAATTTCACAATTTCTGCCTCAATCGTTATTCTCAGAGCAAGTCTCTACATTTAGTACCCGATACTCAAGTCGGTCAACCGAGGTTTCTGTGCCCCCTTTCCCGCGCGCCCTCAAGCGTACTCTCAAGATAGTAGCTAGCACCCTGCTCCTACTCCTGCTGCTGGGGACCACCGGCTGGCTTTCGCGGCATCACTGGATCCCGCCACTCGCCAATCAGTTTCTGGATGGCATAGAAGTGCGCCGGATCAACGGTTTGACTATTTCTCGCACAGAACCGGGGCTGGGACTATCGATACAGGCACTCGAACTGGTCAATGAAAACCGGCTGACCGTCCGCGTACAGGAGTTGCGTCTCGATAAGCTCATGGCACTTTTCAGGCCGAGCGCTGACCAGAATGGCGACAGGATAAATCGCGCGGTACTGACCCTCGGGCGCATGGAAATCGCCTCGGAAGCTACGGCGTTGGCCAACCCGGGAAATCAATCCTCTACGTCAGGCTCTGCCGATACTGACAGCGGACGTTTATCGCCCACAGTATCTGCACCCTCTTCCAGCAATTCATCCGCTCGGGATAAAAGGCCGGAACAAGTCAGTATCAGCCGTGGGCTCGCCACCCTGTATGGCTTACCTTTGCAGAAGTTGCTTATCCATCGACTCATCTGGCTCGACCATATCGATACGCCTCTTTCTCTAGTGGCGACCTTCCGGACCGAAACCTCTCAGGATAAAACCGCGAATGCTACTGGCCGCCAACTGATTTCTGCGGAATTGACCAGTAGCCGCTGTAGCGAGTGCCGTATTTCCTGGTCACTCGTAAACCAGATATCCAGGGCCAATAGTCAGCTGCAACTCTTCCACCAGAATATCTCCGTAGCCGAGCTCTCTGCCGCGCTCACCCGGCGGCAGAATGCAGTGCCCCAAAACAGCGTGGTTTGGGATGCCGAAGCCAAACTGGAAGCCGCTGCGCAACCCTTGCTCAATCTACTCAATGCGGCCGCTATTTCAATGCCCACCTCACCCTTGACCGAGGGAACAGCGTTGTCGGGAACGCTGAATGCCAGAACCCTGAGCGAATTGCCCGATCAGATTGAGCGGCTGAATGGCCTTAAAGACATCACACTGGAGCTTGGCGCCGATGCTTTGCACATAGAATTGCCGGAAACGATCGGGGGAATCCCCCTGGCCATTTCGGTAAATTCAATCCGACCGCTCGCGGCAAAGGTACCTTCACTGGCGCCATTTCAGGTGGAATCACTGGCCGGCGAATTCTCCGTTGCGGTCTCCAACCCGGGCTCGAATGCCGTCAATGTATCAAGGCCGGCGACAATATTGAAAAGCGATATCGCCCTGGCTACTGAAGAACAGATACCCCTGGTGGAATTTAATGGAGAGTACGACCTGGCCCAGGCAAACGATTTGCTTCGCAGTCCGAAATGGCAAAAAGTGCTCTCTCCCTATCGTATAGGTCAACTCAGTGGCCTCCATCGCATTACGGGCCGCTTCTCATTGCCAAAAGTCGAGGAGATTTCCAACCGGATAAAAAACGGTCTAATTCACGATTTTTCCGCGACAATCCACCCCGCGCAAGGTCAAAGTACCGAGCTCACTGTCACGCTACCGGAAAAAAACAACCCACTGGCGTTCGCGCAATGGCAACGCATCCACACTCGCCTTTCCACCGAGAGTGGTATTGAAATTTCAGCTGCGGCGTTGCCCGGCAGCGTCACACTGAAAGCAGCCGACCTGCAAATTGCGTCAACCGCGGGCGCCGGCTCAGAACCACTTTCTTCCGATAGCCCCTCATTGAACGGCCGACTGCAAGCCGTGCAATGCTCCGGGTTACCGGGTATGCACTGCCAGCTGCAATTGAAGGCAGAACTTCCGGCACTAGCCGTGGAGGATGCCGCCATGTCATTGAAAGACCTGAGCGTAGAGTCCTCACTGACCTTGGACAGACCATCAGAAAACACCCAAACGCGCCTGGTATTCCAGGCTTTGAACATTACCGCCGACCAGCTGAAGTCCGGTGCTGTAACCATCGACTCGCCAGAAGTGTTCGCGGAAAGGGCTGGCTGTGACATGGAACCGGACACCCTTCGCTGTAACAGCCCACAGCTGGCGCTCAGTCTGGCACCCCTGGCGCTAGTGGACAATCAACTCAGCGGGGTACTGTTCCTTGAGGAGCTCACTATTGAGAAAAAACCCTGGGAGAAAAAATCTGGGGAGAAACGGTCTCTGAAGCCACTCCCACAAGCAAATAGCACAACGCCTGCGGGCACGCGCAATAGCCAGGATAACGAGGGAACACCATCAATCAGTGCTGCCGCCAAGTTTCACACCGACTCGCTCAACCTGACGGCACTCGGGCAGTACAAGACTACCTTCGCTTCAAAAGGGCAACTCAGGCTAAGCAATGATCTCGTCACCGGGAGCGGACAGGTTACCAGTGGTCCGCTGAGTATCGAGACCAGTTGGAAGCACAATCTGAAGACCGGCCAGGGCAGCAGTCAGTTGAATCTGCCACAGGCCACATTCACGCCGGTCAGCCCACTCAGCCACGCTATCCAGGGATTGCCCGCGGATATCGTCGACGGCACATTGAGCGCCGATGCAAAGGTACACTGGCCGCAATCAGACCGGGATCAGGTAACCCTGTCGATGGAGAACGCCGCGATCCAGTACGGGGATACGGTCGCGGTCGGCATCAACCTGTCGACCACCTTGCTACAGCAATCCGGCAACTGGGTAACCCCCACACCAGCACCGGTATCGATACAGAAAGTCGACGCGGGTGTCGCGATCGAAAACCTGCATTTTTCCCTTTCCGCTGCCAACTCTGGGGATGTAACACTCCAGCGCTTTGCCGCCGAGCTTCTGGACGGCGTGCTGACCTCCGATGCGCTGACCTGGAGCCTGAAAGGTGAGGAGCGGCAATCGCTCCTGCAGTTCACGGGCATTTCGATGGGTGCGCTGGCGAAAGAAATGGAATCCCAGAACTTTGCCGCCAGTGGGCTTCTGGACGCCACCATTCCCATCACTGCCGATGCCCAGGGCATCACCGTTGAAAACGGTACTCTACAATCCCGGGCGCCCGGCGGGCGGCTGCGGTATTACGGCGCATTTTCCCCCAGTATGCTGGGCAGTAACCCCCAGCTGAAACTGCTGGCGGGCGCCCTGGAGGATTACAACTACCAGGACATTCGTGGCACCATCACTTATCCCTTGAGCGGCGACCTGACACTCAACCTCAAATTGACCGGACGCAGCGCCGCCATTGATGCCAACCGGGATCTGATCATCAACCTCAATCTGGAAAACAATATCCCGACCATGTTGCGTTCCCTGCAAGCCAGCCGCGACCTTACGGATGTGCTGGAGCAACAGGTACAATAGATAAGCGTACTGAACAGGACAACAGAAACTGGTGGAACCACACGAACAACCAACAACAATGTGAAATCGAGCGATATACGCAGAATTTGACCAATTTGGCTGGTGTTCAGTCGCGGTTAATTTTGCACCATCTATAGTAACCATCAACTCTCCCCAGGCTGCCGTCCAGGAGTGGTATTTACCCGGCCATTGCAGACCCTAAAGGCTGAGAAACACAGGAGTATTCAGTGAATCCAACAGGCATCAAAAAGCGCTCGAGCATTGTGCTCGCGCTGATATTGGGGGCAGCGGTGACGTCCGCCTGCACGCCAACCGTCGCGGTACAGGCCCCCAGTGAGCCAATCACCGTCAATCTGAATGTCAAAATCGAACATGAAATCCGCGTCAAGGTGGACAAAGAGCTGGATAACCTGTTCGAAGATAAAGAAGGAATCTTCTGATTGCCGGCCCATCAATCCGTTGATACCCCATCAGAATGTTGAACCAATACTGAATTTGCCAAGGAACCCAATGCCATGCCAACCAAAGCATCGTTTAAAAAATTGATCGCTGGCCTGTTTTCGTTAAGCCTTTTCCTTGCCGTCCCAGCCAGTGCCATCACCCTGAAAGAGGCACAAAGCCAGGGGCTGGTGGGTGAAGCCAACAGTGGCTATATCGCGCCAGTACAGGGCGGATCCCCGGAAATTGAAAAGCTTGTTGCAGAGGTCAACAACAAGCGCAAAGCGGAATACGCAGCAATTGCCAAGCGTAACAATATTGATATCAGCCAGGTGGCGGCACGGGCTGCAGAGAAACTGGAAGCACGCCTCGCCAAGGGCGAGTATTACCAGGACAACCTGGGGCGCTGGAAGCAGAAATAATCGTTCAGCCATTAAAAAACCCCGCAACCCAAATCTGGATTGCGGGGTTTAATCAGGGAAATGATTAATCGCTGATTGCCTGGTAACCGTTACAGGTTGGCAAACAGAGACATGCCATCCAGTCCCTGACTCTCCATCACTTCACGCAGACGCTTCAGGGCATCTACCTGGATTTGCCGCACGCGCTCCCGGGTAAGCCCGATTTCGCGGCCAACTTCTTCCAGTGTACTGGCTTCGTAGCCGCGCAGGCCAAAGCGGCGGGAAACCACTTCACACTGCTTGTCCGGAAGCTCGCCAAGCCAGCGGTTGATACTGTCAAACAAGTCCTTGTCTTGCAGCAATTCCGCCGGATCAGATTCCTGTTGATCCGGAATAGTATCGACTAACGTCTTTTCAGAAGATGGGCCTATTGGTGTGTCTACCGACGTCACACGCTCGTTAAGGCCCAGCATACGTTCAACGTCTTCAACCGGCTTTTCCAGCAGATTGGCTATTTCTTCCGCTGACGGTTCATGATCCAGCTTCTGTGCCAGTTCGCGGGAAGCGCGCAGGTAAACGTTGAGTTCTTTCACCACGTGAATGGGCAGGCGAATCGTACGCGTCTGATTCATGATCGCACGTTCTATCGTCTGGCGAATCCACCAGGTGGCATAGGTGGAGAAACGGAAACCGCGCTCAGGATCAAACTTTTCTACGGCGCGGATAAGGCCGAGGTTGCCCTCTTCAATCAGGTCCAGCAAAGCCAGGCCACGGCTGACATAACGGCGGGCGATTTTTACAACCAGTCTCAGGTTGCTTTCAATCATGCGCTTACGCGCTGCCGCGTCACCTCGCAGGGCTTTGCGTGCATAGTAAACTTCTTCTTCTGCCGTCAGCAGAGGAGAGAAACCGATTTCGTTGAGATATAACTGAGTGGCGTCTAGGTTCTTTGCCCCGTGGGCATCATCTAATTTACGAACAGATGTTTTCTGGGAGGAGGTTTTTGTTGTTTGAGTATTTGCTTTCTGCGAGATTGTTTCAGAGTTTTTTTTTGAAGCCTTACTCCGAGAGCGGCTTGCTTTAGTTTCGGATCCCGATGTGGATTTTTCGCAATCCATCGGTTCGGGTGAAAGATCGGCTCTGGAGCCAAATTCCAGATGATCGTGACGTTGTGCTTCCATTTCCCCAACTCCTTGTACTTTGCCTGTATCAGCCGCATCTAAAGCTTGCGATCGCTGAACAACCGGTCGCTGTCGACGCGACAGCCTCCGTTCCTGGCAACTCACCTCCGTTGGTGAGTCTTGTCACTGCAGGGCAGTTACTGCCGATCCCGGTGACTACCTCAAGTGGTTATCAATAAAAGTCCATTTTTATTACACAACAGCGTAAAGACAGGCAGATACTCGCACCGACTAACCAACACTGAGCAAATCAAGGTAGGTAGGCCATGGGGTCTACCGGCTGACCATTCCGACGAATTTCAAAGTGGAGCATATCGCGGTCGGTACCACTTGAACCCAGTTCCGCTATCCGTTGCCCCGCCTTGACCGCCGTACCCTCGCCAACAAGCAACTTGTCGTTGTGGGCATAAGCACTGAGGAACTCCTCGCTGTGCTTGATGATCAGAAGCTTGCCGTAACCTCTCAGTGCGCTTCCGGCGTAAATCACTGTGCCATCCGCTGCTGCCTGAACAGATTCCCCCTTTTTCCCGGCGATATCAACACCCTTTCGCAGGGGGTCGTTGGGCTGGAAGCGGGCAAGCACCCGGCCCCGCACTGGCCAGTGCCAATTTATGTCAAATTTGTTTCTGGCCGAATTTGACGATTTTTTTGCCACCTTGACCGGCTGTTTTACTACTTTAGGCGGAGGCTTTCTGGTCACTTTTACCGGCTGCTTCGCCGCAACCTTTGGCGCTGCTGTAGCCGCTACAGGTACACGCCCGGTGAGCTGCAGACGTTGCCCAGGGAAAATGCGATAGGGCGAAGGAATGCGATTGATCGCCGCTAAGTCTTTGAAATCCTTACTATATCTCCAAGCGATCGAATAAAGCGTCTCGCCTTTGCTGACAGTGTGATGCTGGATTCTCTGACTGGGCGGTTGATTTAAAGATGAGGTGGGCGCCAGATTACTGGCACAGGATACGACGCCGACACTCAGGGTAAGAATGACAAAAACCTTACGCGCCAAAAGGGACAAATGGCGCACATTGCGTGGCCAACTTTCCGATTTAGAGCCTCCAGAGTGTCGATTAATACGCCGTTTCATTATTCTCTTTTTACATCAAAGGGGTGCATTTATGGAAAAAGTGTCTAAAGAAAACTGCTTTTTTCGCACTTGCAAGCGATAGAAAAATTGGCACTTTCCCCGGAAAACGACCAATCGTATTTTCGGGGGAAATCCCTGGTAACAGACCTGCAAGTCAGCCGGAAATTCCCGGTAATCCAGCGGCAACCAGGATGTCAGATTTCAGTCACGACGCTTGTACGACTTTTCCTACATTGCGCCAGTGCAACCACTCGATGGCCAGAACCAGCGCCACTGCGGAAAGCGCGGCCAGTGTCGCACCCACTATATAGGAAGGCTGGCCAGCCACCGCGGCGAAATCTGCCGGAAGCGCGTTAGACATCATCGGTGCCAGCTTTCCACTCGCCAGCTCCCCTGCCATGGCGTCCGTAGGTAATTTCCAGGGCCAAACAATTTTCAGGCTACCCAGCAACACTCCCACCAGAAACGACAGAGTTATTGAGGGAAAGCGGTGCATCAACCAGGACAGCAGACGACTGAACAGTAACAAACCACTGGCTGCGCCGGCGCCAAACCATACAAGCGCGCCCAGCTGCAACTGATGCACAGCCGCAATCACCTGGGGGTAGATCCCGATCATCAGCAAAATAAAGGAACCGGAGATTCCAGGCAGGATCATGGCGCAGATCGCCACTGCACCGGAAACAAAGAGTGTTGTCGGCGTAGCGGTTATCTCGGTGGGACGCATTTCACTCACCAGAATAGCGAGCGCGATGCCCAGCACTACCGCCAGGCCACATTGCCAGGTCCACTGCGGAACCCGCCGGGCAATGGGCACTACCGAGGCCAGGATCAATCCGAAAAAGAAACTCCAAACCACAATGGGGTAATTCGCCAGCAGGAAACTGATCAATTTGGCGAGACTGAAGATGCTGACTAGGATGCCCGCAAACAGCGCCAGCAGGAAGCTGCCGTTCACCTGCCGCCAGGCCGCCGCGAATCCCTCGCGCAGCAGGGTGGTCAGGGTGTGGGGGCCGATACGACTGAGGGAATCCAGCAACTCTTGGTAAATACCGGTGATAAAAGCAATCGTGCCGCCGGACACACCGGGCACGACATCGGCAGCGCCCATCGCCAACCCCCGGGCCGCGACACCCCAGTAACGGCTTCGAAACAGAGACATCA
This sequence comes from Microbulbifer sp. CAU 1566, assembly GCF_023156515.1. NCBI lineage: Bacteria > Pseudomonadati > Pseudomonadota > Gammaproteobacteria > Cellvibrionales > Microbulbiferaceae > Microbulbifer > Microbulbifer sp. CAU 1566. Next base: position 423,542 of record NZ_JALNMG010000003.1, read on the forward strand.
GCGTACTACCCCACTCAACAAGGGCACGAAGCGCACTGGCTCAGCCTTTTCCACATCAAAGCGACTACCGTCCTCACTGCGAGTGACAATCGTCAGGTACTGGCGGTCACTGCCTACCGGAATCACCAGCACGCCACCCGGGGCCAGTTGCTCGCGTAACTCATCGGGAATACTGGCCGGGGCTGCGGCGCACAGAATCGCATCATAGGGGCCCTGCTCCGGCCACCCGAAACCGCCGCTGCTGAGGCGCATTTCCACATTGAAGATACCCAGCTCGCGCATTCGCTGACGGGCCTTGATCAACAGTGGCTCGACCCGTTCTACCGAATAGAGCTTATCCACCAGGCGGGCAAGAATGGCGGTCTGGTAACCGGAACCCGCTCCCACTTCCAGCACGCGTGCACGTGAGCGCGCCCGGCTCATCAGGAGTTCGGTCATGCGGGCCACGATATAGGGTTGGGAGATGGTCTGACCGTAACCGATGGGCAGCGCCGTGTCTTCGTAGGCGCGAATCGCCAGGGCCTCGTCCAGAAACAGGTGCCGGGGGGTGGATGCCATAACATCCAACACCTCTTCATTGCTGATACCTTCGTCTCGCAACCGCTGAATCAGGCGATTGCGAGTGCGCTGGGAGGTCATGCCCAGGCCTTCGTGTTTAAATCGGTCCATAAGAACGCACAGTCTCCCTGCAAGCGAAGCGCCGTTGCCCATTCCCCAAGCAACCCCTAGAAAGCTCCAACATCTAGATGGTTCCAATAATAAGGTGATGACGCCTTCGACGACTGGCCGGGGTCACCACTGTGCCACCGGTCACATTTTTGTTGTCGTTTATTTTATTGTGGGAGCCGACAGATTGGCCAGCTCCGCAAGCTCCCGCACTACCGCAGTGGCAAACGCACCCGGCGGCAGGGCAAATTCCAGGATCAGTTGATCGTCCTGCCACTGATGGCGAAAGCCTTCGGGCACCAATACCAGCGGGCGCCGCTCCTGGCTGAGACCGCAGTGCTCCAGCCAGTCACACCAGGGTTTCCACTGCGCCATTGCCGCATCCTCGAGCGCCAATTGGGCGGCGGTGGCTGGATTGCGCCCTCGGCCCCAGAGCGGGCCTGTCGCCGCGGTCTCGGGCTCCCCTTCGAGCACCTGCTGCCAATTGCCCTGTTCTACCCGGGCTGCCAACACATGATTGAACAGCCAGCTGCGCCCTGCCGACATGGCGAACGCCTTTTGATTGCGGTTAACTTTCCGACGTTTCCCCGCCGCTTCATCGGCAACGAACCTTTCTACCAGGTCCAGGTTACCGCCGCTGTGGCCAAAACGCTGTTCACCAAAATAGTTGGGTACACCCCGGGGTATCTGCTGCAATACCTGCTCGGCCGCTTCCCGGTCACCGCTGACATTGCGCAGGCAAATCCGGAAGCGATTGCCAATATGTTCGCCCCGGCGCAATTTGCGCGGCCCGCGAAAATGCTGGAGAACCTGTATTTCATCATTCTGGATCTGCGCCCAATCCGGTTCCGGCTTTTGCGCCAGCCATACACTGAACCATTGGGTGGTCACGGCGTGGCGATCCTTGAGCCCGTAGTACCCAGCGTCGTTGCTTTGTACGCCTGCCAGTTGTGCCAGCTGCTGCGCCACATAACCAGTGTTCGCGCCGCGCTTACGGATCAGGAGATAGACATGCTCCCCCTCCCCCGCCTGCGGAGCGGCCAATTCGTCGACGACAAAATCTTCCGGCTCGCAACGGAAGTCGCCCGCAATGGCACTGCCACCGAGGGCCCGGGGCCAGTCCAGATTCCAGTTTTCGTTTGGGCTTTCTTTACCAGGTTCAGTCACGGAGCGATTCCAGTAGTACGACCGCCTGTGCGGCGATACCTTCTTTGCGGCCAGTGAAGCCGAGTTTCTCACTGGTAGTGGCTTTGACGCTGATGGCATCGGCCACTACCTGGCAGTCGGCAGCGATATTTTCACGCATGGCGACAATATGCGGGGCCATCTTCGGGGCCTGGGCAATCAGGGTGGTATCGGCGTTGACCAGGCGATAGCCGCGTTCGTGAATCAGCCCGATCACGTGGCGCAGCAGCGCGCGACTGTCGGCACCGGCGTAGACAGCATCGGTATCAGGAAAATGCTTGCCGATATCCCCTAGGGCCAGCGCGCCGAGCAAGGCATCGGCCAGCGCGTGCAGGAGTACGTCACCATCGGAGTGGGCGACCAGCCCCTGTTCGTAGGGAATGGTGACGCCACCGAGGACGACGTGATCACCGGGGCCGAAGGCGTGGACATCAATGCCCTGGCCGATTCTGAGACTCATGAAGGTGTTCCTGTCTGAAATTGCTCTGATGGGTGCCGCAGCAGTGCCTCGGCGAGGATCAGGTCCGCCGGGTGAGTGACTTTAAAGTTACTGCGGCAAGCGGCAACGAGTTCCGGCTGATACCCGGCCAGTTCCAGTGCACTGGCTTCATCGGTGATGGCCTGCGGTGTTTGTGTGAGGCCCTGGCGCAGGCACTCGTGCAATAGTTGCAGCGGCGCTTTTTGTGGGGTCTGGGCGAGCCAGATCTGTTCTCGCGGCAGGGTCTGGGATACCAGTACTTTGCCCTGTCCGCTCCCCTTATTCCCAATCTGTTGCCCGGCCTGTTTTACGGTGTCGCTGGCGGGCTGGGCGAGTAGTGCTATGGGGTCAGCGTTGAGGAGTTTTTGAATATCGCTGACGCTTACCAGGGGGCGCGCGGCGTCGTGCACCAGTATGGGTGTTTCTGGCGGAACCTTTCCGATCAGGTAGTCGAGGCCTGCGAGTACGGAGTCTGCACGCTCTTTGCCGCCGATGACGATTTGGATTTTTGCATCGCGGGCCTGGGTCAGGGTCTGGAATTCCTGGTCGTCGGCGGCGATGGCGACGATGATGCCGGCCAGACCAGGCCAGCTAAGAATATTTTCCAGTGTGTGGGCGATAAGGGGTTTGCCGTTGAGTGGCAGGTATTGCTTGGGTTTATCGGCACCCATACGTTTGCCGGAGCCGGCGGCGGGTACTATGACCCAATAGGGCGTCCCGATAACTTCGGGGGCGCTGTATTCGGTGGCGGTCATTGTTTTTCTCGCGATGGTGCTTTTTTGTCGGGGTCGAGAAAAATAAAGAGGGTTTCGCCTTCTTTGATAAGGCCGAGATCGTAACGGGCTTTGGCTTCTACGCCGTCGGTGCCCTGTTTGAGGCTTCGGACTTCGCGCAGCAGTTGGCGGTTTTCACGCTCAAGCGCGGCGTTTTTCTGCTGCTGTTCGCCGAGTTGGCGTTCCAGTCGGGTCACTTCTGCAAAACTGCCCTCGCCCACCCAAAGTCGGTATTGGGTGACCAGCAGCATTACGGTGAGGATTGCCAGCAGCCATTTCATCTATTGCGTTCTCTTCTGGCTAAAGTGGTCCGATGTTTTCGGATCTTGTGGCGGCTCCGCCGCCGGAAGTTGTTTGCGAGACACGCCGTAAACCCATCCATGGGGGCTCGGCTGCGGCCGTCCTGGCCGCAGACGGTCTCGCAAACAACTTCCGGCGGCGAAGCCTTCGCATCAAAGCGCGTAAAATCGAGCTTCGATGCAAGATCTAGCCAGTTTACCGGGCTTCAGTTCTTACTTGAACTCAGCAATGCCGCGGTAAGGCGCTTGGCCTTCCAGCTCGGCTTCGATGCGCAGCAGACGGTTGTACTTGGCTACGCGGTCGGAGCGGCACAGGGAGCCGGTTTTGATCTGGCCAGCAGCGGTGGCAACGGCCAGGTCGGCGATGGTGGTGTCTTCGGTTTCACCGGAGCGGTGGGAGATAACCGCGGTGAAGCCAGCGTCTTTGGCCATTTTGATCGCGTCCAGGGTTTCGGACAAAGAGCCGATCTGGTTGAACTTGATCAGGATGGAGTTGCCAACGCCTTTTTCGATGCCTTCTTTCAGGATCTTGGTGTTGGTGACGAACAGGTCGTCGCCGACCAGCTGTACTTTCTTGCCGATTTTGTCGGTCAGAATTTTCCAGCCGTCCCAGTCGCTCTCGTCCATGCCGTCTTCGATGGAGATGATCGGGTAGTTTTCAGAAAGTTCCTGCAGGTAGGACGCGAAGCCTTCGCTGTCGAATTCTTTGCCTTCGCCAGACAGGTTGTACTTGCCGTCTTTGTAGAATTCGGAAGAGGCGCAGTCCAGGGCGAGGGTGATGTCGTCGCCCAGTTTGTAACCGGCGGCTTCGACAGCTTCAGCGATTACCTTCAAGGCACCTTCGTTGGACGGCAGGTTGGGGGCGAAGCCACCTTCGTCACCTACGGCGGTGTTCAGGCCCTGGGAAGACAGGACTTTTTTCAGGGCGTGGAAGATTTCAGCACCCTGACGCAGGGCTTCGGCGAAGGTTTTGGCTTTCACCGGCTGAATCATGAATTCCTGGATGTCGACGTTGTTGTCGGCGTGCTCACCACCATTGATGATGTTCATCATCGGCACCGGCAGGGTGTACTGGCCAGGGGTGCCGTTTACTTCGGCAATGTGCTGGTACAGGGGGACGCCCTTGGAGATGGCGGCAGCTTTGGCGGCGGCGAGGGAGACAGCCAGGATGGCGTTGGCGCCCAGCTTGGATTTGTTCTCGGTGCCGTCGGCGTCGATCATGACCTGGTCGAGTGCCCGTTGATCGGTAGCGTCTTTGCCTACCAGCAGACTGGCGATTTCGCCGTTGATGTTTTCAACCGCTTTCAGTACGCCTTTACCCAGGTAACGGCTTTTGTCGCCGTCGCGCAGCTCGAGGGCTTCGCGGGAACCGGTGGAAGCGCCAGAGGGTGCGCAGGCAGAACCTACCGCGCCGCATTCCAGGATGACATCGGCATTAACGGTGGGGTTACCGCGGGAATCTAAAACTTCAAACGCTTTTACAGCAACAATCTTGCTCATTTCTACAACGGGCTCCTTGTTAAATTAGGAAATAATATTTCTGTGAGGTTTGGACTTGGAGGCCGCCTTGTGGGGGCCACTCGTTTTAGTTATTCGGTACTCGATTAATGATTATTGAATCGCTGCTTACTTGGTATCCAGCGGTTCGAAATTCTTCACCAGGTCGTCGACGGCTTTCATCTGTGCCAGGAACGGCTCCAGTTTTTCCAGCGGCAATGCACTGGGGCCATCGCACAGGGCTTTTTCCGGGTTCGGGTGCGCTTCCAGGAATAGGCCGGCGATGCCGATCGCCAGGCCGGCACGTCCGAGCTCTGTCACCTGGGAGCGGCGGCCTCCGGAAGCGGCGCCACCGGGGTCGCGCATCTGCAGCGAGTGGGTCACGTCGAAGATCAGCGGGGCACCGCCAGTGGAATCGATCATGGTGCGGAAGCCGAGCATATCCACGACGAGGTTGTCGTAGCCGAAGCAGGCACCGCGCTCGCACAGGATGATCTTTTCGTTACCACCTTCCGCGAACTTCTCCACCACATTTTTCATCTGCGGCGGGCTCATGAACTGCGGCTTTTTCACGTTGATTACCGCACCGGTGGCGGCCATAGCGGCAACCAGGTCGGTCTGGCGGGCGAGGAATGCGGGCAGCTGGATCACATCTACCACTTCGGCCACGGGCGCGGCCTGGTGTGGCTCATGCACGTCGGTGATCAGGGGGACGCCGAAGGTTTTTTTGATTTCTTCAAAAATTTTCAATCCCTCTTCCATACCCGGACCGCGGTAGGAGTGGATCGAGGAGCGGTTGGCTTTGTCGAAAGAGGCTTTGAAAACGTAGGGAATACCGAGTTTATCGGTCACATTGACATAGTGCTCAGCCACTTTCATGGCCATGTCGCGGGATTCCAACACGTTCATGCCGCCAAACAGGGTGAACGGTCTGTCGTTGGCAACCTGCAGGTTACCCACTGCGATTGTTTTCATTCTTTCTCATCCTGAGCCAGATTGCCTCTGGTCATCGCGTCAAATCATTTATTCAAGTGAGCGGCAGGCGCTGCTTGGTCACACGCGCTTGCCGCCCACTCTATTTGCAACTTAACAGCTCGCTTGTCGCTATCTGTACGTTACGATTTCTTGTGAGCCAGCGCCGCCGCCACGAAGCTTTCAAACAGAGGGTGGCCGTCACGCGGGGTGGAGGTGAATTCCGGGTGGAACTGACAGGCCACAAACCAGTTGTGCTCGGGCAGTTCAACCATTTCCACCAGGGTGTCGTCCGCTGACCAGCCACCAATTTTCAGGCCGGCCTGCTGCAGGCGGTCAACGTAGTTGTTGTTGACTTCGTAGCGATGGCGGTGGCGCTCTACGATGACGTCTTTACCGTAAATTTCCCGGGCTTTGGAGTCTTTCGCCAGTCGACACTCCTGACCACCAAGGCGCATGGTGCCGCCGAGATCGGATTTTTCATCGCGCTTCTCGATATTGCCTTCACTGTCGATCCACTCGGTAATCAGACCGATGACCGGGTGTGGGGTCTTGGCGTTGAACTCGGTGCTGTTGGCACCCTCGAGTCCCAATACGTTGCGCGCGTATTCGATCACGACAGACTGCAGGCCCAGGCAGATGCCCAGGAAGGGGATATTGTTTTCACGGGCGTAGCGCACCGATTCCAGCTTGCCTTCCAAGCCGCGTTCACCGAAACCGCCAGGAACCAGAATGGCATCGGCACCCTTGATCAGGTCGAGGCCATTCTCGCCTTCCACATCTTCGGCGTTGATGTAATCAATATTGACCTTGGTGCGGTTCTTGATGCCCGCGTGCACCAGGGATTCAATCAGGGATTTGTAGGCGTCCAGCAGCTCCATGTACTTGCCGACCATGGCAATCTTGATTTCGTGCTGCGGGTTCAGCTTGCCATCAACCACCGCATCCCATTCAGACAGGTCCGGGGCTTCACACTCCAGCTGCAGCTTTTCCACCACAATGGCATCGAGACCGTAGCCGTGCAGCATGCGCGGCACGCCGTAGATGGTTTTGGCATCGGGCAGCGGCACTACCGCACGCTCTTCGACGTTGGTGAACAACGCAATCTTGCGGCGGGAATCATCATCAATGGCGCGTTCGGAACGGCACAACAGGATGTCCGGCTGCAAGCCAATGGAGCGCAGCTCTTTTACCGAGTGCTGGGTGGGCTTGGTTTTCGTTTCACCGGCAGTGCCCAGGTAAGGCACATAGCTCAGGTGAATAAGCAGGGCGCGATTGGTGCCCATCTCCACACGCAATTGGCGTACGGATTCCAGGAACGGTTGGGATTCGATGTCACCCACGGTGCCGCCGATCTCGACGATGGCGACGTCCACATCGCGGCCGCCTTCGATCACACGACGCTTGATCTCGTCGGTGATATGCGGAATAACCTGAACGGTACCGCCCAGGTAATCACCACGACGCTCTTTGCGCAGTACGGTCTCGTAGACGCGGCCGGTGGTGAAGTTGTTGCGCTTGGACATGCGCGTACGGATGAAGCGCTCATAGTGGCCCAGGTCCAGATCCGTCTCGGCGCCATCTTCGGTCACATAGACCTCGCCGTGCTGGAAGGGGCTCATGGTGCCCGGGTCAACGTTGATATAAGGGTCAAGCTTCAGAATCGTGACTTTGAGGCCACGGGCTTCGAGGATTGCGGCCAGAGAAGCGGAGGCGATACCTTTCCCCAATGAGGAAACCACGCCGCCAGTGACAAATATATAGCGCGTCATGCAAAACCTTGGTCAGTTGAATGCCCGACGAGTACGGGCGTGCGGGACTGGCTCAGGGGCGCGAAGTCGCGCTTCCTAGTGCCTTTGAGATGGGACGCCAGACTACCAGAAAGCAGTTTTCTGCTCAATCTAAAAACCGCCAGATTGGCGGCTGTGACGGCCCATCCGGTGTAGTGAAGAGATCGCCCACTGCCACCAGGGCCTCGCCCCGGTAGACCAGCGGTACCCGGTCCCGCAGCCAGGGAGGAAGACCATACTCCTGAAGCAGCTTTTTCAGGGTCTGGGAGTGATGACGCTCTCGCGGTTTGGCCCGTTCGCCACCGACACGGAAGCGGACCTGGTAGTCGGCCACAGGCCAACCCTGGCTGGGTGCCAGCGCCCAGCTCCCCGGTAATATCAGTTCGCCAGATCCATCCCACTGGCCATTCCACTTCCCATTCCACTTGGCCTCACCCCCATCAAACCCGTTGAGAGGCTGCAATTGTGGTGTGAGAAACAAGCGATCGCGATAGCGGCGCAATACCCGCTCACCCAGGGTTACTTCAGGCACGGCATCATCGGCGGCTTCTGCCTGCCGCAGCGCCTGATCCAGATGTGCGGCTTCCGGCATTACGGAACCTACTCGCCCCAACCAACCGCGCAGTAAGTTCTTGCGACGCGCCTTGGTAAGCACAGAGAAGTTAACCAGATCAATACTGTGGCCAAATCGCTCCTGCCGGCACCCACACCGCTGCAGGTCTTCACTTGCCAGTTCATTTAACAGGTCTGCCGCTTCGCGCAGATTCTCTGACGCCTGTTCCACCCGAACCTGCAGCGGCCAACGTTCCGTCAAAGAAGAAAGCACCTGACTGCGAAGGTAGTTTCGGTCGATCGAGAGATCCGCGTTGCTCTCGTCCTCAACCCAGGCCAGCTCGTGCTCGCGGGCGTAAGACTCCAGTTCCGACCGAGTTGCCCTCAACAAAGGCCGCAACAGGCTCCTGCCATCACGCTTACGCCCAACAGGGCGACACTCGGGCATTGCGCCAAGCCCGAGTACTCCAGCGCCACGCAATAATCGTAAAAAAAAGGTCTCCGCCTGATCATCGCCATGATGGGCCAACAGGATCTGGTCGCCCGGCGCCATACACTGCTCGAATGCCAGGTAGCGGGCGTTCCGCGCGCCCTGCTCCAGACCGCCATCTGACCGATCCACACGCACTTCGCGGGAAACAAAAGCAACACCGAGCTTCAGCGCCTGCGATTCACAGTGGACTTGCCACTCCGCCGCCCGCTCGCTCAATCCATGATGAATATACAGCGCTGTGACCGGGATCCCGGCGCGCGCCAACAGATGCAATAGCACCGCGGAGTCCAGCCCACCGGAATACCCCAGCCACAGCTTCCCCGCAGAGGGGTGACGCAGCAAACTGCTGCGCAGCAGTTCGGTGAGCTTGGAGGACAATTCAGACATGGGGCTTACGAGGGGTCCGGTAAAAAAGGGGCCAGTAAAGAAGGGGCCAGTAAAAGAGGAAAGCGCAGATTATAACCGCCCATCAGGGCTGATGGGCGCTCGCCTCTTCCTCTATTCCCGCTGAACCCTAAGCCCCCAGGGGAGTCGCATCAGCCCGTCGGTACTGTGACGGTGTCATACCAGCGGCCTTTTTAAAGAAGGTATTGAAAACCGACTTGCTGTTAAAGCCAACTTCCAGATAGATATCGGTAATCGTCTTACCCTCCCCATCGGCACTCCGCAGCAGGCGCATGGCTTCCTGAATGCGGTAGCGATTGATGAACTCGTAAAAGTTCACCTCGAAGTGCCGGTTGATAATCATCGACAGATCCCGGGTAGGCACTTGCAAGCTCTCCGCCAGCAGGTCGATGGTCACATCCGGCTGAAGATAGAGCTTGCCTTCGTGCATCTTGCGATCAATCTCTTCCGCCAGCGCCGGATTGCACACCTGCTCACCCGCGGCTTTGCGCGGCTTTTCCGGCTCGCGTAGTGACTCAAAACTGGCGAAATAGCGCACACCGGTAAACACCAGCAGGTTCACCAGTACGAATACGGTGTAGTACCCGGTGAGTCCGATCTTCTCGAACACCCCCAGGTCGTAATGCTGATACAGGCTGAACATCTTGGCGATGCTCAGCACCACCTCCATCAGCATCACCAGCATAAACCCGAGCACCTGGGTACGAATCCAGGTCACGTCGACTTTTTCCACATTGGAGTGGGTGCTTTTCAGACGCTGGGTGTATTTCACGATCAACAGCAGCGACCACAGGCAGTAAGCCACACGCAGCCCCTTGCACAAAAACTCCACCAACACGTAATGCCAGCCGTACACTAGGGTTTCGCTATTGATCAGAATCAGGCGTTCATCCAGTGGTAAACGGAAGAACACAACACTCATATACACCAGCGCAAACACAAACGGTAGCAGGTGCACTCCATCGCGCGGGCGCAGGGAAAAGTCGCGGAAGATCAAGGATTTCACACAAAAGAACAGCAACATGCCATCCAGGTAATAGGCGAAACCACCGAGGAAATACACCTGCGGCAACCACTCGCGTACGGCAAATTTGAACTCGGCGCCCCAAAGCACCAGTTCGTGCAACGGAATAAAGGCGTGGGCAAAAAGGAATGCTGCAAGAAAGTAGGTACTTATCTGTTTGCTGGTATTGGTAGCCAGCAGCAGCACCGCAAAAAATAGGCACTGCATGGCCGTCATCAGCAGAACGACATCGTGAAAATTAAACAGAACCTGGCTCATTTTTATGATTTTTATCCAGTGAATCGGGGACGTTTGAATGCCGCGCGGCAGCCGAACGGGTTCGACTGATCGCATACCGCACATTTCACGCCGTCAGAACGACGCAGGGTGCGCTCCCCTCTTAGGGTGCGGATGGCGATTTATTCGCCTTTATCTCTCAACATCTCAACGCATAATAAAGGAAAGCATGATGAGATTTAACTCCGCAAACAGGCTCGGCAGTCTATTGATACTGCTGGTCTTATTGTCCTCGTTTACCGCCGCCGACAAGGCGCAGGCCCAGTATGTCCACACCGACGGAACCCAGATTGTGGACGGTGACGGCAATCCCATTCATCTGAACGGTATCAACCTCGGCAACTGGCTGCTGTGGGAAGGCTACCTGATGATGGGTGACTTCAACTACCGCACCCATACCCAGTTCCTCAATAGCCTCGCCAACACTTTTGGCAGCATGGCACAGGCGAAGGAGTTTGAGCACCAATGGCGGCTCAATTACGTGACCGAGCGGGAGATCGCAGACCTGAAAAGTCTCGGCTTCAACACCGTGCGGGTGCCCTTCCACTACAACCTGTTCTGGGAAAACGGGCAATTGTCGGACCACGGCTTCCGGTACTTCGACCGCCTGATCGACTTCTGCCGCACCCACGACATTTATGTGCTGCTGGATATGCACGCCGCCCCCGGTTACCAGAACCCCGGTGACCACAGCGATAATATCGACTCCAACGCCGGCCAGCCGCGGGATTCGGTGAAATTCTGGGATGGCAACAATGTTCAGATTGCCAGCCAGGTGTGGCGACACATTGCCAACCGCTACAAAAATGAGCCAGTGATCTGGGGTTACGACCTGATCAACGAGCCCGTGCCCCAGGCAGGGCGCGAGTACGAGCTGCTGCCATCGCTGATCGCCATGCGCGACGCCATCCGCGAAGTTGATACCAACCACGCGATCATCGCCGAGGGCAGCTGGTGGGGATCGGATATGCAGAAGATCGACTGGACCGATGCCGATACCCAGACCAATACCGGCATCAGCACTCGCTGGGATGACAATCTGGTATACCAGACCCACCACTATGTATTCGGCAATACGGGCTGGATCCCGGACCTGTACCCTCGCGCGGACCGCACCAACAATATGGGCGTTCCAATGATCCTTGGGGAATACGGGGAGGACACAAACGACATCATCCGCCAGCTCACCGATTGGTCCGTCAACAATATCGCCGGCCAATTCCCATGGTCGTTCAAGAAGATGAGCCACGACCGCACCCTGTGGACCATTGCCCCCAACAGCATCTACAGCCAGGTAGTGAACTACATCAATCATGGCGGCACACCGCCGGCCAACGCCTATGCGGGCATGATCGATTTTGCCCAGAACCATATCGGCAACGGCGCGAGCAACGTGAGCTGGCACCAGGGTTTTTACGATGCCATCAAAACTAGTGGTGGCAGCACCCCACCTCCTGCCGGCTGTGATACAGCCAATCCGCAGAGTAGTGAGCGCATCGAAGCAGAGAGCTACTGCGCCATGTCTGGTATCCAAACGGAGGACACCAGCGATAATGGCGGCGGTCAGAATGTCGGTTGGACCGATAGCGGCGACTGGCTCGATTATCGAGTAAACCTGCCCGAAAGTGGTGAATACACACTGACCTACCGCGTTGCCAGCACCGCCAATACCGGGCAATTACGACTACTAGCCGGTGGTACTCAGGTCGCCGACACCAGCCTGCCCAACACCGGTGGCTGGCAGAACTGGCAGTCCGTTTCCACCACCGCGAGCCTGAGCGCTGGCGTCCAGACTCTGCGCCTGCAGGTGGCGGGCCCCGGTTTCAATCTCAACTGGTTTGAGCTGGCAGTGAACGGCGGGGAGGAAGAACCCGTGGACCCCACCCCACCGCCATCTGGCGACATTGCCGATGGCGAATACCAGATCCGCAACCTGGCCAGTGGCCTGTTTCTGGGCGTTGCCAACAATGCCACCAGCAACGGCGGCAATGTGATTCAGGGGGGTAACCAGTCCTGGCAGGTCACCCTGCTCAGCGACGGCAACTACCGGATCGAAAACAGCTACAGCGGACTGGCTCTGGACGTGCAGGATGTGTCCTCCAGCAACGGCGCCAATATCCAACAGTGGGAGTACGGCGGTGGTGACAACCAGCACTGGATCATTGAGCCGGTTTCCGGCAACCAGTTCCGTATCTTGTCCGCCATGAGCGGAAAATCCCTCGATGTTCAGGATGGCTCCACCAGCGCCGGCGGCAATATCCAGCAGTGGACCTATCACGGTAATGACAACCAGCTGTGGCTGTTTGAAAACTAACCAGCCGCTACCAACTCTCTCTTAATCCGCTCTTTTTTGGGCCGCAGGAACCCCTCCCGCGGCCCTTTTTTTCGATATTCTCGCCGACACCCATCCCACCCGAGAAAAACATCTAAGCCATTGATTTTCCGACATTTACGAGACGTTCGAGTAGACGTAGGATAGTCGAACGCCAAAAAAATCCCGTTTTTTGCGTTCGAATAACCGCATCCGGACGCCCACCCCCACGGCATTTGGCAAATTTCCTCCGTCGCCCACATTGGCGACCGAAAACAATAAACATGAGAGGAATACCGATGAAGAGACTGCACAAGCCTCTGGCGCTCTCCATAGCGCTGGTGAACTCCGGCTTCGCCTTTGCTCAAGAAGAGGCGCAACAAGACGCGCCAGAAGAAACTCAGAGTGCGTACGCCACCACCGCCCTGGAAGAAGTGACCGTCACCGCCACCAAGCGCGAAACCAACCTGATGGAAACCCCGATTTCCATTACCGCCTTTAGCCAGGAAAAACTCGACCGCGAGGGACTGACCAACGTCAAGGACATGGCGCAGATGGTGCCGAACATGGAGATTTCCATGGACTCGTCCCAGACTGCCCCGGTGGTTGCCATGCGCGGCGTGCGCTCCACCAACATCACCGAACTGGGCGATCCTTCCGTAGGCCTGCACCTGGACGGTATTTACTCACCCCGCCCCCAGGGCGCCATGGCGTTGATGTTCGACGTGGAGCGGGTGGAAGCCATGCGCGGCCCCCAGGGCACGCTGTTCGGGCGCAACTCCACCGTGGGTAACGTCAACATCATTTCCAAACGCCCGGACTTCAACGAGTTCGATGCGTCTGTCGGCATCGAGGCCGGCCGCTGGAATCACCAGCAGACCCGCGGCATGATCAATATCCCGGTGAGCGAAACCTTCGCCCTGCGCGCCTCCTTTATGCAGGAAACCCGCGACTCCTATCTCGACGGCTATTACGACCCCAACCAGTGGGACGTGCGCTACCTGCCGGAAGAAGTCCAGAACGCTCCGGTCTATACCGGTGCCGACGAAGACCGCAGCCTGCGCCAGCGCGAACGCTGGGGAGATGGTGACGTGCAGGAGCTGGTAAAAGCCGATCCCTCCGACTTCTACAACAATTCCGACCAGTACGCCTTCCGCGTCAGCGCCCTGTGGGAACCCTCCGAGTCCCTGTCGTGGATGCTGGCCTACGAGCAATTCCAGGATAACAGCGCCGGTGGTGCCGACACCCTCAACTGTGACATGGCGGCGAAGCGCATCCGCAAAGACGGCGACGGCAACTATCTCGATGCCGACGGCAATATCTCCGGTGTGCCGGTGCCCGGCCAGCTGGGTTGTGAAAGCGTGTACGGCCCCGGTGCCGATGACTACACCGTGAACGTCAGTGTGCCCGGGTTCCTCGACCTGAGCATCGACTCGGTGCGCTCCAACATGAGCTGGGACGTCTCTGACGAAATCGCCCTGGTGTACAACGCAGGCTGGGCCGAGCAGGTGCGCTCACAACACTCTGACCAGGACCGCGGTATCACCGGCTGGGATATGTCCATCTTCTTCCGCGATGCGACCTTTACCTCCCAGTCCCACGAGATCCAGCTGCAATCCACCGGTTCCGGCCCGCTGCAGTGGATCGCCGGCGCCTTCTATTTTGAAGAAGACAACAACATGCAGGGTGGCTGGATCAACAGTGGCCAGAATGCGGACTACTGGAACCAGCCCAACCGCACCCTCAAGTCCCAGGCCTTTTTCACCCAGGGTACCTACGCGGTCACCGACCAGCTGAACCTGACCTTGGGTGTACGCTACACCGAAGACACCAAGCAGGATGTGGGCGGCCACAACATGACCTGTAACGGTGACACCATCAATCCGCAAACCGGCGAAGCTTGTTTCCCGGCCTGGGACCGCAATGCGTTTAACCAGTTGCCCCCAGACTACTTCTACGATCCGTCCATTTACACCACCGTCAGCGACAACCAGACCAAGGGCAGCTGGGACTTCACCAACTACCGCGTAGGCCTGGACTACATCGTCAACGACGAACTGATGGTGTTCGGCTACGTGGCCAACGGCTTCAAGTCCGGCGGTATAGGCGACGTCTTTGTGCAATACGAGCAGGACCCGCTCACCGCGGAATACGACCTGGATGCCAATGGCGATCGTATCGTCAAGCAGCGTCACCAGAATACCTACGATCCGGAGGTAGTAACGACGTACGAGCTAGGTACCAAGGGCACCTATCTCGATGGCAGCCTGAACCTGATGGCCACCCTCTTCTACAGCGACTATGAGGATATGCAGGCGGCCTCCGCCAAGGGCATCTTCCCCTATTACGTGGAAGAGCGGGATGACCAGAGCGGTGAACTGACTGGCGAAATCACCACCGAAACCCAGACCGTTTTCCAGACCGCCAACATCGGCAGCGCCGCCATCAAAGGCCTGGAGATCGAGTTTGACTGGGCGCCGATCGAGAACGGTCGCTTCGACGGTTACGTGACCTGGCTGGATACCGAAATCACCAGCGATTTTATCTACCACTGGGATTTCGCCGCCACCGACCTGTTCGAAGTGGATCACGGTGCGGCCACCAATCCAGACAACGACGCCATGAAGGTCAACCTGAAAGGCAACGAGCTGGCGGCGTCACCAAAACTCAGTGCCAAGCTGAACTACACCCATACCTTCCGTTTCAACAACGGCTTCGCGATTGTCCCGCACCTCAGCTACTTCTGGCGCGACAAGTCGTACCACACCTTCCAGAACGTGGATAAACACTACGACGCTTTTGCCACGGAAACCCCCGATGCGTTCAGCGATGTGCGCCCGGCATTCCACAGTGTGAACAGCACTCTCAAGCTGGAAGCGCCGGATAACAAATGGAATGTGGAAGCCTTCGTCTACAACCTCACCGACCAGCGAGAAACCTACTGGGCCGGTGGCGGCGATGGCCTGATCAAGGGCCCGGTTTCCATGCCGCGCTTCTACGGCGTACGCGGTAATTACAACTTCTAACCGCGACAATATCTAAGCGCAAAAAGCGCTAACCCAAAAAGCGATCGTCATCTTCGCTTGTCTCTCTTGCCTCCACCCTACGCGGTGGGGGCCTTTTTCCTACGTCTCCCTTAAAAACGGGAAGTCATCAGGAAGCGTACAAGCGAACCGATGTCGGCACAGCAGTATCCGAGAGACAAAAGTACCAGAGTGAATACCATGAAAAAGCATCCCCTTTATGTCGGCGTTATGGCCGGGCTTCTTTCGCTCGCCACCACCCTGCCCTTGCAAGCCGCCAATGAATCCGTGGCGCCAACGGCAGTTGCGCAAAGCCAGCAACAAGACGCCATCGAGTCCCAAATTCAACAGCTGCTCACGCAGATGTCCACCCAGGAAAAAATCGGCCAGCTGGCCCTGCGGGACTGGGGCACCTTTGGCGCCGCTGATATGAAGGTCATCAAACAGGCGGTGCGCGAGGGGCGCGTGGGTGGATTCCTGAACGTCAATTTCAGTTCCGTCGACCAAAACGCATTTGAGGAGCTGCAACGCATCGCCGTGGAAGAAAGCCCGCTGGGCGTTCCGCTGCTGTTTGGTCAGGACGTCATCCACGGTTACGAAACCATCTTCCCGATCCCACTGGGCCAGGCCGCCAGCTGGAACCCGCAGCTGATCAAAGACGGTGCACGTGTCGCCGCCCAGGAAGCCAGTGCCGACGGTATCCGCTGGACTTTCGCCCCCATGATCGACATCAGCCGCGACCCGCGCTGGGGCCGTATCGCCGAAACCCTGGGTGAAGACCCCTATCTGACCTCTACCTTGGGCGTGGCAATGGTCGAA
The DNA here is from genome assembly GCF_023156515.1 of Microbulbifer sp. CAU 1566. Classification (NCBI taxonomy): domain Bacteria; kingdom Pseudomonadati; phylum Pseudomonadota; class Gammaproteobacteria; order Cellvibrionales; family Microbulbiferaceae; genus Microbulbifer; species Microbulbifer sp. CAU 1566. The sequence continues at coordinate 440,105 of NZ_JALNMG010000003.1, forward strand.
GGTTTCCAGAGCGACAATCTCGCCGACCCCACCAGCCTCGCCGCCTGCGGCAAACACTTTGCCGGCTACGGTGCTGCCGAGGGCGGTCGCGATTACAACAGTGCCTATATTCCCGAGCGCCTGCTGCGCGATATCTACCTGCCGCCGTTCAAGGCCAGTATCGACGCGGGCATGCAGAGCATCATGAGCACCTACAGCACCCTGAACGATGTGCCCGGTACCGGTAGCCCTTTCCTGTTCAAACAGATACTGCGCGACGAATGGGGCTTTGACGGCTTTGTGGTGAGCGACTGGAACGCGGTGATGGAGATGGTGCCCCACGGCTTCGCCCGCGATGCCAAACACGCGGCCACCCTCGCCGCCAACGCCGGTATCGATATGGAGATGCACACCGATACCTACGAGAAGTTCCTGCCGCAGCTGATGGATGAAGGGAAATTCTCGGAAGCCCAACTCGATACAGCGGTAGCCAATATCCTACGAGTCAAGCTGCGCCTGGACCTGTGGAACCACCCCTACCCCCGCGCCACATCCAAAGCGGAGCGCGACCAGATCATCCGCAATGACCAATTCCTGAACACCGCCAAAGCCGCCGCCAAGGAAACTTTCGTACTGCTCAAGAATGACAACCAGGTACTGCCGCTGAAGAAAGGGCAGAGTGTCGCGGTGATCGGCCCCCTGGCGGATGCCGCCCACGACCAGCTGGGCACCTGGATCTATAACGGTGACAAGAAGTACTCCCACACCCTCCTGCCAGCCCTGCGCGACATGGTGGGTGACGATGGTGAAATCCTGTTTGCCGCTGGCCTCGACTACAGCCGCGACATCAGCACACGCGGATTCAGGGCCGCGCTCAAAGCCGCGAAGAAAGCCGATGTGATTCTATTTGTGGGCGGCGAAGAGGCGATCCTCTCCGGCGAAGGCCACAGCCGTGGCGACATCCGCCTGCCCGGTGCCCAGGCCGAGCTGGTGGCGGAACTGGCGAAAACCGGTAAACCCCTGGCGATGGTGTTGATGGCGGGCCGCCCGCTGCAACTGGATCAAACCCTGGAGCAGGCCGACGCGGTGATGATGGCCTGGCACCCGGGCACCATGGCCGGGCCAGCGCTGGCGGATGTACTCTATGGCGAGACCTCCCCATCTGGCCGGCTCCCGCTCAGCTGGCCGGTAGGCGCGGGGCAGATTCCGATTTACTACAACCACCTGGCCACCGGTCGACCGGCAACGGACGATAACTACACCCGTATCGACAAGATAGGCCGCGAGGTTTTCCAGCACCAGCCGGGCAACTCCTCCAACCAGCTGGACTACGGACACAAACCGCAATTCCCGTTCGGATATGGACTTACCTACAGTACCTTCGAATACAGCAATCTAGTGCTCAGCAGTCGCGAGCTGGACGGTGATGGCCAGCTCACCATTTCCGCCACCCTCACCAATGCCGGCAAGGTCTCCGCCACAGAAACCGCGCAGCTGTATGTGCGCGATCTGGTGGGCAGCGTGTCGCGGCCGGTGCGTGAACTGAAAGGCTTTGAGCGCATCACCCTCGCCCCCGGCGAATCCCGCGAAGTGGACTTCACCCTGAAGGCCAGCCAGTTGGCGTTCCACAACGCACAGATGCAGCCGGTGATCGAACCGGGGGAGTTCCGCGTGTGGGTCGCCCCGGACGCGGAATCCGGCCTGGAAGGCGGCTTTACCCTGCGCTGACCGAAACACCAAAAAAACATAAAACAATAATTCCGGCATTCGCAGTGCCACTCCGCGCGGCTCGCGGGGTGGCGCTGCCAAGGAGAGAAAACCATGCGAGTGCATTCACCCGCTGCGCCGCTGGCGCGCGCTCACCGATTACTGTTGCCGATATTGGCCGCAGTATTTACCACACTACTCCTCACTGCCTGCGGCAGCAGTGACAGCGACACTTCCACACCAGAACCTGAGCCTCTGCCAGAACCGCAACCAGAGCCGCAACCCCAACCGGAACCCGAGCCCCCCAGCTTTACCCGCCTGCAAACCGAGGGGACCCGCTGGATCAATGCCGACGGCGAGCAGGTACTGCTGAAGGGCGTCAACCTCGGCAACTGGTTATTGCAGGAGTTCTGGATGATGGGCCAGAGTTCGGAGGCCGTGAACGATCAGTGTACGCTCGAAGGCATCTTCGATAGCCGTTTCGGTTTCGCCGAACGCGAGCGCCTTATGGACCTGTTCCGGGACAACTGGATTGGCGAGCGAGACTGGGACCTGATCGAGTCTTTCGGCTTCAATGTGGTACGCCTGCCATTTATCTGGAACCTGATCGAGGACGAACAGAACCCCATGCACCTGCGCGACGATGCCTGGCAGTATCTCGACAGTGCCATCGCACAAGCGGAAGCTCGCGGCATCTACGTGATCCTCGACCTGCACGGCGCAGTGGGCGCCCAGGGCTGGGAGCACCACAGCGGCTGTGCCGGGAAAAACCTCTACTGGGACACCCCGGAATACCAGGCACGGACCGAGTGGTTGTGGCAGCAGGTCGCCAGCCGCTACGCCGATCGCCCTGCGGTTGCCGGCTACGGTGTATTGAATGAACCCTGGGGAACCACGCCGGATAATCTCGCAATGGAAGCCGGCGAACTCTACGATGCCATTCGCGAAGTCGACGGCACCACCATCGTCATTCTTCCGGGCCACTCCGCCGGACTCGACGCCTACCCCAAACCCGCCGATGCCGGACAGACCAATGTGGCCTTTGAAATGCACTTCTATCCCGGCATTTTCGGCTGGGGCGAAATCGGCTACCCGGTAAACCGCGACTGGCTGACCTGCGGTGAAGACGGCAGCGGCGGCGTCTGCGCGTGGGACGAAAAACTCCGACAACTGGACGCCCCCTTCCTGATTGGCGAATTCCAGCCCTGGACCGGCCTCGGCCCAGAACTCGGCGCCCAGATCACCCGTGCCACCTACGACACCTATGCCAGCTTTGGCTGGGCCTCCACCGCCTGGTCCTACAAACTGATCACCCATCAGGGGGGCGAGGGTAATGGCACCTGGGGCCTGGTCACCAATGAGCAGGGGCTCGGCCTACTGGCCAAAGCGGATACCTGGGCCTGCCCCGGCTGGGATAGCGCCCTGGAAAGTGCCTGCGGCAGTGCACGCAGCAACTTCACTCCGGATCGCGCCGGCGCGCAGACCTATTTTCTGGTGGTGAAATTCGGCAGCTGCTGCGACGGCGCGCTGGATGCCAGTATCGACAGCCTCAGTATTGTCGACACCGAGACCGGTAATGAACTGCTCGCCAATGGCGGCTTCGGCAGCGAAAGCGGCTGGACAAGCTGGTACCAGAGCGCGCCGCCGACCCTGAACTTCAACGCCACCGATGCCGCCCTCACCCCCACCGGCAGCGATGGGCCGGTACTGCACATGAGCGGCGCGGCGGACGTCAATGGCGGCATCTACCAGCCGGTTACCCTGGAGTCCGGCAGGAATTACCAATTCTCCGGGGTGTTCAGGGACAATGGCAGTACCAATGCCTGGGCCGAAATCTATCTGGTCGCGAGCCAACCGGTAGATGGCACCGATGTACTGGCGGAGGGGCCTTTTGCCTCGCTGGACTTCAACAGCGCCCCCAAGGAAGAGATTGAGGCCCTGTTCCGGGCTTTCGGTAGCGTCCCCTATGACATCCACGAGACCGCCCGGGAAGCATTGACGGCGGAGACCGGCCCGGACCTCTTCGACCTGCCTGCGGCACCGACGCAGCTGGTGCTGGCAGAGACCACAGCGGGCACTGAACTCAGCTGGAGCGCCAGTGACACCGCGGACATTGATGGCTACAACATCTACCGCTCCACCACATCGGGCAGCGGATATACGCAGATTGCAGGCCCCGTTGCCGGTACCACCTATACCGATGAGAGTGCCGCAGTGACCTATTACTACCGGGTGACCGCGGTGCGCGGATATGCCGAGAGCTACCCGGGCAACGAGGTGGCAACCGCCGTGGTGGCCCAGAACCTACCCGGACGTATCGAGGCGGAAACCTTCAGCGCCATGTCCGGCATCCAGCTGGAAAACTGCACCGATAACGGAGGCGGTCTTAATGTCGCCTGGCTGGACCCGGGTGACTGGCTGGAATACCGAGTCTCCTCCCCCACCGCGAGCACCTATACCATCCACTATCGATTGGCGAGCGGTGGTGGCAGCAACGGCTTCAGTCTGTCGGTGGATGGCGGCGACATTGCACATGCGGTGGCGGTACCGGACACCGGGGACTGGCAGGCCTGGACCACCGTGGAGGCCACGGTGGAGTTACCGGCCGGTGAATCCGTGTTGCGGCTGGATGCCACAGACGGCGGCTGGAATCTGAACTGGCTGGAGGCCGCCAAAGTCCCCTGAAAGTGGTGACTGTCCCACTTCATTCCGGAATAAGTGACAAAGTGGATCAATTGGGGCGTCCGATTTTAAGTTTTATCGCAAAGTAGGACGCTTTTCGCCGGTATACACGTCAACATAGCGACTCCCCCAAACGGGAGCCTATAAAAATACAACAAGGCAAGTGGGTACCCTGTTGCCCGCGAGTCTAAGTAAAGTAACAACAATAAAAATGCAGGTAACCACCCATGCAAGCGATTGAGAACTCCATCGACGGACTTCAGGGCAGTGCCCAAAGCCGTCAAGACGCCCCTCCACTCCCCTTTATCCTGCTGATCTGTGGTGTTGCCACCATTGGCGGCTTCCTGTTCGGTTTTGACAGCGGCGTGATCAACGGGACCGTCACCGGGCTACAGCAGGCGTTTAACTCCAACACCGCCGGTACCGGATTCAATGTGGCCTCCATGTTGCTCGGTTGCGCCGTGGGCGCCTTCTTTGCCGGACGCCTGGCGGACCTTTGGGGCCGCAAAACCCTGCTACTGATCTCCGCCGTTTTGTTTGTGATCAGTGCCTGGGGCTCAGGTATCGCCAGCAGTTCGCCGGAGTTCGTGTTTTATCGCATTCTGGGCGGCCTCGCGGTGGGTGCGGCCAGCGTGATGTCACCGGCGTACATCAGTGAGATTGCCCCGGCGGCGATTCGTGGGCGTCTGATCACCATCAACCAGATCGCGATCATTTCTGGCCTTTTCACTGCTTTTGTCAGCAACTACTGGCTGGCCAATACCGCCGGCTCCGCAGTGAATGAGTGGTGGATGGGCTACAGCGCCTGGCGCTGGATGTTCTGGATCGAAATCGCTCCGGCCACCCTGTTCTTCCTCGCCCTGCTGCTGATTCCGGAGAGCCCCCGCTATCTGGTGCTGTCCAAACAAACCTCCCGCGCCACCGAGGTGCTGCGCAAGCTGTACGGCGAAGCAGCGGTTGAGGAAAAGCTGAAAAGCATCCGCGAATCTGTGGCCGGCGATCACCGCCCGCGCATGTCGGACCTTCTGGAAAACGCTGGCCAGCGCGTAGGCAAAGTGCGCAAGATCGTGTGGGTCGGCATCGGCCTGGCGGTATTCCAGCAGTTGGTCGGCATCAACGTAGTGTTCTATTACGGCGCGGTGCTGTGGCAGGCGGTGGGCTTCTCCGAGTCCGATGCCCTGCTGATCAACATCATCTCTGGCGGCGTGAGTATTGCGGCCTGCCTGATCACCATGGTCCTGATCGACAAAATCGGCCGCAAACCGTTGCTGCTGGTAGGCTCCATCGGTATGGCGGTGACTCTCGGTCTGGTGGCCTTTGCCTTCGCCAACTCTTCCGTGGTGGACGGCAAACTGCAACTGTCCCAGAGCATGGGCATGCTGGCACTGATTGCCGCTAATGCTTACGTCTTCTTCTTCAACGGTTCCTGGGGCCCAGCCATGTGGACCATGCTCGGTGAAATGTTCCCCAACCAGATCCGCGGCTCTGGTCTTGCGGTCTCCGGCCTGGCCCAGTGGGTAGCCAACTTCGGCATCACCATGACCTTCCCGATCATGTTGACCAGTATCGGCCTGGCGGGCGCCTACGGCATTTACACCCTGTTCGCCCTGTTGTCTGTCGCTTTTGTGCTCTACATGGTGCACGAGACCAAGGGCCTCGAACTGGAACAAATGAAAGGCTAAATGAAAGCCTAAACGGGGCCGTTTCCGGCGCATTGTGCGTCTTATCAACGGAGAAGTGAGCCTGCACTCCCAGCTAGCTCACCACCCCAGGCCTGACCGGGCGCTCCCGCCTTCACCCTTTAGCGGGGCGCCCGGCTTTTTTTACACGCATTCCCCCAGTCAGATTCAGCTTCACCTCCGGAGTCACCATGATTCAGAAGACCCGTCGCCCCTCCTGCCGTTCCAACCACATATCCAACTACCGCTCCGCCAAACGCCTGGCCGGCTCCATCGCTATCGCGATCGGTCTCAGCGCGTGTGGCGACGCAGGACAGCAAGTATCGAACGTCACAGCAGCTTCCTCTCCGGAACCCAGCGCTGCAAACACCGAAGCAAATTTTTCCCTGGATAACTGGCCCGCGCTCAAACCCGCTTTGCCCCGGGATGAAAAGCTCGAAGCCCGTATCGCCGGCCTTCTTGGGAAGATGACCCTGGAAGAAAAAGTCGGGCAGATGATGCAGGCAGAGATCAAGTCGATAACGCCGGAAGAAGTGAAGCAATACCACATCGGTTCCATCCTCAACGGCGGCGGCACCTTCCCCAACAACGACAAGTTCGCAACCCCGGACGACTGGCGCCAGCTGGCGGACGACTACTTTGCCGCATCCATGGACACCAGTGACGGCGGCGTGGCCATCCCGATTATCTGGGGATCAGACGCGGTACACGGTCATAACAATGTGATCGGCGCGACCCTCTTCCCCCACAACATTGGCCTCGGTGCTGCTCGCGACCCGGAGCTGATTCGCCGCATCGGCGAAGCCACGGCCCGTGAAGTTGCCGTTACCGGTGTGGACTGGACTTTCGCTCCCACCATTGCAGTAGTGCGCGACGACCGCTGGGGCCGCACCTTTGAAAGCTATTCCGAAGATCCGGAAATCGTCGCCGCCTACGCCCGGGAAATGATCAAGGGTATCCAGGGCGATAAATCTTCCGACGAATTCCTCGATGGCCGCCATCTGGTATCCGCCGCCAAACACTTTGTTGGCGACGGCGGCACTACCCGCGGTATCGATCGTGGCGACACCCAGGTAAGCGAAAAAGAACTGGCAGAGATCCACGCCGCCGGCTACATCACCGCGCTGGAATCCGGTGTGCAATCGGTGATGGCCTCCTTCAACAGCTGGAATGGCAAACGCCTGCACGGCCATCAATACCTGCTCACAGCGGTACTGAAAAATCGCCTGGGCTTTGACGGCTTCGTAGTGGGCGACTGGAACGGCCACCGCTTTGTGGACGGCTGCACCGTGGACAGCTGTGCCGCGGCGGTTAACGCCGGTCTGGATATGTTTATGATCACCGCCGAGTGGAAGGCCCTAATCAAAAACACCATCGCCCAGGTAAACAGTGGCGAAATTCCCATGAGCCGTATCGACGATGCGGTGAGCCGTATCCTGCGGGTCAAAATCCGCGCGGGGCTGTTTGAGCGCGACCGCCCGCTGGCAGGCAAGAACGGTATTCTCGGCAGCACCGAGCACCGCGCCATTGCCCGCGAAGCGGTGCGCAAATCCCTGGTACTGCTGAAAAACAACGACCAGCTGCTGCCGGTAGACGCACGCAAAAACATTCTGGTGGCCGGTAACGGCGCCGACAGCATTTCCAAGCAAAGCGGCGGCTGGACCATTTCCTGGCAGGGCACCGGCAATACTGCCGAAGATTTCCCGGGCGCAACTTCCATCTACACCGGTATCAAACAGGCGGTGGACGCCGCCGGCGGCAAGGTGGTGCTGAGTGAAAACGGCAAGCTGGACGCCAGTTCATTCAATGGCAAAAAGCCCGATGTGGCCATCGTGGTCTTCGGCGAAGATCCCTACGCGGAGTGGCACGGCGACCTGGCCAGTATCGAATTCCAGCTCGGCAGTAAGGAAGACCTGGAATTGCTGCAGAAACTCAATGCTCAGAATATTCCGGTGGTCAGCGTATTCCTGTCCGGCCGCCCACTGTGGGTGAATAAAGAACTGAACCTTTCCGACGCCTTCGTCGCTGCCTGGCTGCCTGGTTCGGAAGGCGCCGGAGTTGCGGATGTGCTGCTCACTGACGGTGATGGCAACCAACGCTACGACTTTACCGGCCGCCTTTCCTTCAGCTGGCCGGAGCTGGTGCACCAGACGGTTATCAACCGCGGCGATGAAGAGCGCGACGAAAACAAAACACCCCTGTTTTCCTACGGCTTCGGTCTGGATTATTCAAGCGACGTACAACTGGCCAATACGCTGAACGAAGATGGCGAATCCTATGTGGACGGCAAGCTGGAAGACGCCTGGCTGATGGTCTCTCGTCCACAGGCGCCGTGGAAGCTGTTCATTGCCGATGGCGAACAGCAACCGGTCTGGGTGAACGGCAATATGGCCCGCAGTGCCGACGACAATATCACCGTGGCTTCCATCGATATGCTGTCCCAGGAAGACGCCCGCGCACTGACCTGGAAAGGCCTGCGCGCCGGCAGTGTGGTATTGCAGACGCAAAAGCCCCAAGACCTCAGCCGTTACCTGGATGAAGGCGCCGCTCTGACCATGGATATTCGCGTTGATCAGGCACCGCAGGCGCCGGTGTACGCACAGATTTCCTGCGAAGGAAAAAATTGTCGCGGCGCCCTGCCCCTGCAACCTACGCTGGAAGCCCTGCCTCTGGGCGACTGGTCGCACGTGTCCATTGACCTGCGCTGCTTCGCCGACGCCGGTGCCGATTTTTCCAACGTCTCCCAGGGCCTGTCGTTGCACAGTGAGGGCAAACTGGCGATGGCCGTGGCCAATATCAAGTTTGTCCCCGGCGCGGGCGACCAGGCCCAGATTCGCTGTGGGAGCTGAGGCGTGATGATCAAGGGAGGGGTTACCAGAATCGCCGCCATTCTGGGGGTATCCGCGCTGCTGGCAACGTCTGCCAGTGCGGCGGAAAACGCCTCTATCCAGCTGACAAAGGATTCCCTGAAGCTGGCACTGGACCCACATTACGGCGGCCGCATTACCGAACTCTGGTACGGCAACCGCGACCTGCTGGCAGTACCGGAGCCGGGCGAAAACAGCTTCGGCTCCACCTTCTGGCTGAGCCCGCAGACCCTGTGGGACTGGCCGCCGATTCCGGAGCACGACACCGCGCCCTATGCCGTGTCCGCAAAAACGGCGGATTCGGCCACGCTCACCAGCGCCTTTGGCCACGGCGCCCGGGTGAGCAAAACCGTAACCCTGGACAACGGCAACGACGCCCGCGTGCACTACCGTATCGATGCCGACAGAGACTTCCCGGAAATAGCGGCCTGGGAAATAACCCGCGTTCCGAACCGGGGCCTGGCCTTTGCCCCGGTGACCACCGACAGCGTGAAAACCGTGCGTGGCAAGGTCGCCTACACACTGAATCGCGACACCCTGTGGCTGACGCTGGACGACAGCGCGCCGCTGGTCGAAGGCAAGGTCATTGCCAACAGCACCGAGGGCTGGCTGGCCTACGCGGTGGACCGCCTGCTGTATTTGAAGATTTATCCCCCGGTGGCGATGGACGACATGGCCACCGGCGAGGGCGATATCGAGCTGTACCTCAGTGGTGAGCTGCCGTATCTGGAGCTGGAAGTGCAGAGTGCCGCGCAACCACTGAAATCGGGCGAGGCACTCAACTGGTCCGTGCTGTGGCGTTTGGTCCCGATTCCCGAGACGGTGGCGATACACAGTGGTTCCCACGCCCTGATGCAATTCGCCCGCGACCAGGTGCAGCTGGCCGAGCGTCCTGTATCCAGTACCCCAGTATCCAGCATCCCAGTGAATTCCCCGGCGCCAAATCCGCAATTCACCCGAATACAGTCAGCACCTTGACTCGCTTGTGCCGCGGTAATTACCGCGGTTTTTTTTGCCCCGCATTCCCACGCGGCACCAGCCAGTCACAAATCGTTAGGTCAAACTTCCTCACCTCAACTGTCACCGCTTATGACAAAGTGCTAAATTTGACGCCAAATGCCTCCGGCAGTGGACCAGACAATAAGAGGTACCCCCATGGTTCAGTTAGTCGTCGATTCCGGCTGCGATTTACCTGATGAATTTTTGCGCAAATACAATGTTGCGGTTTTGCCGCACAGTGTCAGCGTGGGCAAAGACTCTTTTGGTGACCAGCGTAACCCCGCACAGATGAGCCACTTCTACGCTCGCTCCCTGGTTGACCGCTCCCGCCAGGTCAATTCCGGCCCCGCCGGTGAACCCGAGATCGAAAAGGTCATTTCCAGACTGATCCGACAGGGGCAGACGGACATCCTGGTCCAGACCATCAATGCCGCCAACAGTCCCACCTACACCAACGCGGTCAATGTGGCGCGCAAACTGGGTAGTGACACGGTGAACATCAACACCGTGGATTCCCACACCCTCTTCTCCGGCCAGGGGCTACTGGCGCTCTACACCCTGTCGCTGATCCAAAAGGGACTTACCGGCGCACAAATCAAATCCCGTGCGGAAGAGTTCGGACGCAAAATGGTGGGTTATGCAGCCATTCAGGATGTTTACTACCTGCGTGAACGCGGCCGCCAGAAAAATGAAAAAAGTGTGAGCTGGCTGAAGGCATTTATGGCCCGCTCCCTCGACCTGCACCCGATCCTCTCCATGACCTACCAGGGATCCGCGGTAGCCGACACGGTAAAAACCTACGACGGCTGTACCCACCGCCTGTTTGAACTGGCCGAAGAAAAAATGGCGGCCGATGAATTACTGATGCCTGCCGTGGTGGTCAGTATCGCCGGCCCTCTCAAAGACCTTGAAAAGGTACCCGGATTCAAGGCGTTTGAAAAAAAGGCCGCCGAGCACAAGGTAAAAATCTACCGCTCGGTGATGAGTCTGTCCGGCGGCATCAACCTCGGCCCCGGCACCGTGGCACTGGCCATCGCGGCCAAATAAATTTCGTCGTTCAGATCAGGCGACGTTAGATGTCGTCGCCTGATTGCTCCCCCCCCAACATCGATGTCGAGCAGAGCGACGCAGAAAAACAAAATACACCTGATCCATCTAGACTGAGGAAAGCTGTTTCACGACCTTTCCCCATAGGTGAAAAAGATGTATCAACGTTTCGCCGCGATCTTTGCCCTGATTCTCGCCCTGTGCAGTGTCAACGCAGTCGCTGATTCCGACCTTGCCAAACAACTCAGTAACCCGGTCTCGGATCTGATCAGTGTTCCCTTCCAGCACAACTGGGATAACCGCGTCGGCCCCATTGAGGGCGGACGCAAGTACACCCTGAATATCCAACCGGTCATTCCTATCTCCATCAGTGAAAACTGGAATCTGATCAGCCGCACTATTCTGCCGGTGATCAGCCAGGAAGCCATTTTTCCCGGCAGCGGAGACCAGACCGGCCTCGGCGATACGGTGCAAAGCCTCTTTTTTTCCCCAAAGCAACCAACCGCCGGCGGTATCACCTGGGGCGCAGGCCCGGCCTTTTTACTACCCACAGGGACAGAGCCGCTACTGGGTACTGAAAAATGGGGTGCAGGTCCCACCGGCGTGGTACTGAAACAGGCAGGCCCCTGGACCATTGGCACCCTCGCCAACCATATCTGGTCTTTTGCGGGAGACGACAACCGCGCCGACGTCAACAGCACCTTCATCCAACCATTCCTCGCCTACAACACCCCCACATCCTGGACCTTCACCGTGCAAACCGAGTCCACCTACGATTGGGAAACCGAGCAATGGAATGTGCCGGTGCACTTTCTGGTGGGGAAAGTGTTCAAAGTGGGCAAGCAAACCTATCAGGTGACTGCTGGACCGCGGTATTACGCGGAAAGCCCCGACGGCGGTGCCCAGGACTGGGGCTTCCGGCTCGCCTGGGTAATGCTGTTCCCCAAATCGAAATAGCCAAGATCCCGTTTCGTTAGTATTGAAATTTTCTGCCAGCGTCATTCCCTGAGGGAACAGGTTATGCAACAACAGCAACCGAGAAAATTGTGCACCGCAAAAAAAATGCTGCCGCTGTTCATCGTCGCACTCGCGGCACCCGCAGCACAGGCGGGTGGCATCATGTTGTGGCAGATAGGTACACCCACCCTCGGCACGGCCAGCGCTGGCTGGGCGGCAATGCCCGAAGATGCATCCACGGCATTTACCAATCCTGCAGGCACCGCATGGCGTGACAGTACGGAAATACGTGCTGCTGGACAGGCACTTTACGGCGATGTGGGATTCACCGATGGCGGCCTGAGTAATGTACCCGGCAATGACGGTGGCAACCCCATCGAGTGGTTTCCCGGCATGGGCGCCTTCGCCGCGGGCAAATTGACGGACAACATCGGCTGGGGTTTTGCCATGGCCGGCAACTTTGGCCTGGGACTCGATTACCACGACAACTGGGAAGGGCGGCGCTTTGTTCAGAACGTGGACCTGCTGGGCATGAGCCTGATTCCCTCCCTCAGCTGGCAGGTAAACGACTGCCTGTCCGTTGGCCTCGGCCTGAATGCCATGGCCAGCTATTTCAGTTTCCAGTCGGCGCCCCGCGCAGGATTGATTGATGAAGACGCCTACCTGCGCTTCAAGGATCTGGATATGGGGTACGGTGGTAACCTCGGTATCATCTACCGCCCGGTGAGTGGCACCACCTTCGGTATTACCTACACCTCCAAGGTGGAGTTTGAATTCAAAGATGACCTGAAACTGCGGGATTTCGGCCCGCTGTTCGAGCTTGCCGTTGGCCGCTTTGACGGCACCCGCACCACCATTGATATCAACGTGCCGGCAACGGTCACCGCCAGCCTGCAACAGGAGCTGACCGACGCCACCACACTATATGTGAACCTGGCGTGGCAGGACTGGTCCGAATACGCCGGTGTCAGCCTGGCCCTGGACAACCCCGCCCAGACCTCCGTTAAAGTCGACCGTGGCTATAAAGACACCGGTGCTTTCGCGCTGGGAGTACGCCATGAATTCAATCGGGGCATGCTGGAAGGCTGGTACCTGTCTACGGGTATTGCCCTGGAAAGCACCATGGCGGAAACCTATGCCATTACCGCCGATACCGTGACCAACGAATCCGTAACATTTGGGTTGGGAGCGGGCAAGAAATTGTGCCCGGGAGTTACCATGGACATGGGCTACAACTATGTTTCCCTGGGTGATATCGACATCAACCAGCAGGGACGCCCGCCCTTCAGTCCACGCCTGCAGGGCACCTTTGAAGACACCGTACTTCACTTCCTCGGCGGCTCCATTCAATTTGAATTCTGAGAAATTCATGGATCGCCAGGAGGGCACAATATGAAGACGCCGACACTTCTATTTTTCTGCCTTGCGCTCGCCAGCTTCGCGCTCTGGGCGCAGCAAGATGCGAAACCGGATACATCGCCGCACGAATCACCGAATACCGCCATTAACGAAGCGGCAACGGAAGCCAGAAAAATTGTGCGCTCCCTTGAAGAACATCTGTCGGGTAAGCCCCGCCTCACTTACGAAACCCAACTCACCTCCGATGTTGTGCTCGACAACGGGCAGAAAATCCAGATCGCCGGCACCACTCAGGTGTACTTCAAGCGCCCCAACCAGCTGATGGTGGAACTGGAAACCGACAGCATCCGTCGACAGATTTATCACGATGGCAAACAGCTGACGGTGATCGCGCCGAACGAAAAATATTACGGCATCATCGATGCAGACTCCTCCAGCATCGAAGCCATGATGAGCGCCGCCAATGACTACGGTCTCCAGGTTCCGCTGGTAGACCTGATCGCCTGGGGCGCAAAAGGGACTGAGTCACTGAAGGTCGATTCTGCTGTTTATATCGGCGAAACCCGGGTACAGGGTAAAGCCGTGGATCACTGGGCGTTTCGCGGCCCCAGACTGGACTGGGAAGTTTGGGTAACCCAGGGGGAAGACCCACTGCCATTAAAAATTTCCACCGTCAGCTACCACGACCCCAGTCAGCCGCGATTTACCGCCATCATCAAATGGAACGAGCGCGCGTCTATCCGGGACAGCCTGTTTACCCCGAAGATGGACAAAGACTTTCGCAAAATTCCGTTTAAAAAACTGCAGCCAGCGAACGCCGCGGATGCGAACACGATGGAAGAAAACAGCGGACGCAAGGAGGCAGGCAGTGAATAGCCCCTCGTATTTCAAACCCTCGGCACTGACCAGAGTCCTTGCCACACTGGCCACGACGAGTGTCCTGCTGTGGGGCGCCAGTGTGGCACTGGCACGTCCGGGATTCGGCGGTGGACACTTTGGCGGGCCAATGATGAATATTCACCCCGGGTTCGGCGGTGGAGTGGGAATTCGCACCATGCGACCAATGCGGCCGATGCGGCCAATGGAAGGGGGAATTCACCGGGTACCGCCCTACCATGGCCCGCGCCCGGAGCATCTCCCACCCCATGGCGGCGGCGGAGATCATCATCACAATGACCACCACCACGGCCACTACTGGCCCTACCCCGCCCCCGGATACTGGGCCGGTGTCGCCACCGGCGCGGCAGTCGGAGGCATGGTGTACAGCCTGCCGGGAGAGTGCGTAGAGCGGGTCGTCAACGATGTCACTTACAAGAACTGTGGCGGTACCTGGTATCGCCCTAGCTATGCCGGTACCCAGGTCGTCTACGAAGTGGTGCCCGCGCCCTGAACCGGCACCAAGCGCGATCTGCCATTCAAAGTCCACTCGTCAGATTTGCGACTCAACCGGCAACCAGGAAAGCAGCCAGGATAGCGTCCGCTGCCACCAGGTAGTTTCCGGGTCTTTGTGCATTACCAGAGGATTTCCTTCATCATCCTGCGCGTGCCATTCAAGCTGATTGGCGTCTGACAGTTTCACCGCCCAGGCCGAGTCTGCCGCTACCCAATCTTCAAATAAGTCCTGAAGCTGTTGGTTGATCTCCGCATTTTCCATCAACAAGCCGATCTCGGTGTTGAGCAACAGTGAACGACCATCGAGATTGATCGAGCCGACAAATCCGAGATTGCGATCGACCACAAAGGTTTTTGCATGCAGCGTTGCCCGGGACTCTCCTCGGAACCATTTCTTGCGTCGCTCTTGTCCCGCTACCGTGCGCAACTCCCACAGGCCAACCCCCGCTTGCAACAGGCGTTTGCGATAGCGCGCGTAAGCGCCGTGCACAATAGCCACATCGTTACTGCTCAACGAATTGGTGAGAATGCCGACATTCACCCCCCGCTTCTCCAGCCCAGTAAACAGATCGGTACCGATAACACCGGGAATAAAATACGCGGCGCTGATATTGAGCCGCTCGCTCGCGCTTTGAATGATTTCCTCCAACTGGAATCCCGGATATTCCTCGCGGGGAATATTGTCTTCACCCAGTGCTTTTTCCGGAGGGTCGGCCAACAGCCGCGCTTTTCCCCATTGGAAAGGCAGGTCACCATCGGACAACTCCGCGGCCAAGCGGCTTTGCTCCAGCGCGCGGGAAAATTCACTGCCCTTTTCCTCCGCCAGCAGCTTGCGGGTGCGCTTGCGCAGTTCATCCAGGGTATGTGTCTCGTCATTCGCAATCAGCAACTCAGACACAGGGACCGAAACCTGATTGTTCCAGTAGTTATCGAAGATTTTCCCCGCCTGCGGTAACACTTCGCCAATGGCCAGCAAATCCACATCGAGAAACTCGACGGTGGATTTGGAAAAGTACCCATCGGCAATATTGCGCCCGCCGGTAATCATCGCCAGACCATCGGCCACCAGCAGTTTGTTGTGCATGCGGTGATTGATGCGCCCCAGATTCAACGCCTGCTCCAACACACGCTTGGGACCGCTGCGCCCCTCCACCGGATTGAACACCCGGATTTGCATATTCGGGTGCCGATCCAGGGCCAGGATCCAGGGATTGACGACGCGGGTGCCGAGATCGTCCACCAGCAGGCGTACACGTACACCGCGATCTGCCGCCTTCAACAACAGGCTGGTGAGCAGGTGGCCGACGCTGTCGTCTTCGTAGATGTAGTACTTGAGATCGAGGGACACCGTCGCCTCTTCGACCAGCACCGCGCGGGCCACAAAGGCTGACAGGCCATCGGACAAGAGGTAAAACCCGGACTCACTCGCGGACTGTGTCGCCAGGGCGTCGTGGATACCGACGGCAAGCCGGGAATCGATGGCGGGTTTCAGGCTGGTTGTCACGGTTCGCTGTTTTGCAGTCATCCCGGTACCGGTATCCGAGGAGTCCCCACAACCCGACAGCAGCGCCACCAATAACGCCACCAATAAGGCCAGGTTCAGTAAACGAGTTGCGGGAACTGGAATCATGATGCTGAAGAATTCGACCTGGTAACACAACGCGCCCGAGCGTCACGGGGATTCACAAGTGTCTCGCCGGGTCTTCAGAATACAGTCTAGTCGCTCACTCGCAGCTATCCCCTGTCGGCACTGCGGCTATTCCACTGCCGCGTGATCCTTTGCGAGTTGATGTTCCTCTTTTCCCCCTTGTTCGGTCAGCGCGGAATAAAAGTTGAGGACGCCATCCTCGATAGGTGCTTCCAGCAGTATCGCTTTATCCCGCTCGTAATCATTCAGCAGTCGCCAAGGGTAACTGGTGCCCTGGCGGGGCAGCAGGTGGTCGGCCCTGGCCACGTAGCCGGACTGCAGGGCCGCCATTACCGACTCTTCTGCAAGACAGCCTTCGCGATCAACCGGCAGGAAGACGCCGTAGCCTGATGCCCGCATGTGCTTGAGCAAGCGGCCGATATAGGCGCCGGACAGATCCGACTTCAGTGTCCAGGCGGCATTGGTGTAACCAAACACCCAGGCCATATTGGGCACCCCCTCCATCAGCACGCCCTTGTAAGTCAGGCGGTTGCGCATATCCACCGCCTGGCCATCCACCGTGAGCGACATGCCTCCAAGTAGTTGCAGCTTCAACCCGGTCGCGGTGACCACCAGATCCGCCGCCAGCTCGGTACCGGATTTCAGGCGAATGCCATCTTCCGTAAAACGGTCAATTTCGTCGGTCACCACCGCCGCGCGCCCGGACTTGATGGCTTCGAACAGATCGCCGTCCGGCACGGCGCACAGGCGCTGGTCCCAGGGTTGGTAGCTCGGAGTAAAGTGGCGCATGTCCGCGCTGCCCGCCAGAGACTTCCTGACGCCGCGCAGCATCAGCCGACGGATGAGATTTGGCCAGCGTTTGGAAAGCTTGAACAACAGTCGGTGCAGTGTCAGGTTGCGGCGCCGGGCAAAGCGGTATACCCAGGATTCCGGAAGTAGCTTGTTCAGTAGAGCCAGCAGATGATCGCGGCCCGGCATCGACAGGATATAAGTCGGCGACCGCTGCAGCATGGTGACCTGCGCAGCCTGCTCCGCCAGCGCCGGCACCAGGGTCACCGCGGTGGCACCACTGCCAATCACAATGACCTTCTTGCCGCGGTAATCCAGGTCCTCCGGCCAGTGCTGCGGGTGCACCAGCTGGCCCGCATATGTTTCCTGCCCGGGAAACGCCGGTGCGTGACCCCCGGCATAGTCATAGTATCCGGTGCATGAGATGAGTACCGAACAGCGGTAGCGCACTTCTGCACCGTCACACTGAGCAACCAACTCCCAACGCTGCTTGGCGCTGTCCCAGTTGGCGGATATCAGGTCGACGCCAAAATGAATGCGCTCACTGACGTTATAAGCCTCAGCGGTTTCCGCCAGGTACTGGCGAATGGATGGGCCGTCGGCCAGAACCTGGTCGCCGTTCCAGGGGCGAAAGCTGTACCCGAAGGTGAACATGTCGGAGTCCGAACGAATCCCCGGGTAACGGAACAGGTCCCAGGTGCCGCCGATGCGCTGGCGGCGCTCCAGAATAGCGAACTGCCGTTCGGGGCAGTCGCGCATCAGGTGGCAGGCGGTGCCGATGCCGGACAGACCGGCGCCGATGATCAGGGTCTCAATATGGTGCACAGACATCGCTTACTATCGCTTCCTCGCTGGGATTGATTATTGTTTTGCGTCCAGTGTCGCCACTTTTCCAGCACTTGTGAAGCCCATTTCTGGTACTCGAGAACCCTCGACAAGGGTGAATGGCCTCCTGCTTCTGAAGTTGGCAACTACTACTTCAGTGCCGCCACCTACACCTCTACCAACACCTCTACCAACGCCAGCCGCCGGCAGTGCAGAACCCAGGCACACTCCACCACCTCGATTAAGGTTATTTAAGGCCACCGGTTTTTAATGGCGTCCGCGAATAACAGTAAAAAATACCGCCCCTTCTAAAGAAGATATTTATCTCCTTTGCTCCCAACACTGCAATAGCGGCACTTTTAAAACGTATTCTCATAAAACCTGAGATTTATTCAAAAAATAAAAAATAAAAAGTACCTATATGGAATCTTTTCCTCTTTGAAAGCTGAGTGCTGCCCTTCACGAATCCACAAGCCGGGTTAAAAAACTCATCGAGTTTCTCTCCTATTTGTTAACTCCATCAACATAAAACCACCAATATAAAATCGACAACCCGGTCAAAAAACCACACCAGAAAAAACAAATTCCTCAAAATGTTTGAACCACTTAAAAAATCCAAAAATATTACAAATGACCGGTAGACAAGAAAAAACGCTCGTACATAGAATCGATCGGGTAGGTTAATACCAACACCTAGTTTTCTGACTATCCCGCATATGGGCGCCAGCCTCAGTGCTAAAGGTTTTGAAGTAGTTATGCACTATCCGAGCAGTTTCGTTGTGACCTGAAAGCACATCAGCCACCCCAATATTTCTTGCACCAAACCCGACCGCGCAAGCACCGGTATAGTGCAGCGATATTGCTATATGCTCGTGAAATTGAATACCTGCTCAGACCGTGCAACTGCCGCATGCGCCAACTTGCAATTGGTTGAAAGGTTCGTTGGTAAAATAAATTTCGAAAGATAAGGCTAATAAAATGAAACAATTTTTCGGAGTGCGTCGTATTGCCGCGGCAATCATTGCCGCTTCAAGTGGACTGGCAACAGTTCCCGCACTTGCTCAAGAAGAGACACTCAGTGAAGTACCTGCCGGCGGCGAACTGACATTCACATTAATTACCGGTGACAAGGTTACTGCCGTTGTTAAAAATGACGGTGCGCTCGCCGGCATCCGGCTTCTTGGTGAAGACGGCAATGAAGTCATTACCAGTATTTTCCAGTACGGCAAGGGCACCTATGTAATCCCTCCGAAAGCGCAACCGCTGGTGGATGCGAAAGCCGTAGACCTGGAGCTGTTCAACATCAGCAAGCTGCACGAAAGCGGTTACGACGACGCGTCTACCAGCAAATTGCCGGTGATCGTCGAATATACCGATGGCGCCCTTGCGGGTGCTGCCACTCCGGAAGTGCTCAACGGTATGTCATTGACCGGCGAAATCGAAATCATCGACAGCGCGGCTTTTGGTATCGATAAGTCGCAAGCCGCCGAAGTCTGGGCAAAGCTGACCAGCAAAGGCAATGTGGAAGGCGTATGGCTGGATGCGTTTGTGCACGCGCACAAGGTTTCCAGCGCGCAAACCTTGACGCCCACGGTACCTCTCACTGGCGCCAAGGGTGAATTTGCCGCGCAGTTCAATGGTGAAGGCGTAACCGTCGCGGTGCTGGACACTGGCTATGATGTGGAGCACACCGACCTCGCGGGCCAGGTTATCGCCTCCATGGACTTCACCTACTCCCGCAACGGCGTGGATGATTTGAACGGCCACGGTACCCACACCGCTTCAACCATTGCCGGTACCGGCGCCGAGTCAAATGGCCTCTGGGCAGGCATGGCACCCGGTGCAGACCTTGTGGTCGGAAAAGTACTCGGCAACACCGGCGGTGGCTCCACTTACGGCATTATGAACGGCATGATCTGGGCAGTTAACCAGGGCGCCGACATTGTCAGCATGTCCCTCGGCGGCAGCGCTACTTCCTGTGACGGTCCAATGGTGGATCTGGTAGAAGCCCTGAGCGACCAGGCCCTGTTCGTGATCTCTGCGGGCAATAACTTCACCCGTGAAACCGTCGGCTCTCCAGGCTGCGCACCGAGCGCACTGACGGTGGGTGCGGTCGACCGGGAAAACCAGACTGCGGTCTTTTCCTCGCGCGGTCCTTCTCCGGATGGCCATTCCGCCAAGCCGGATATTACTTCCCAGGGTGTGGATGTGGTCGCCGCCGCTTCCGGTGGTTTTGGTGATACCGGTTATGTTTCCCTGTCCGGTACTTCCATGTCCGCGCCCCACGTATCCGGTGGCGCCGCCATTCTCAAACAATCGCGCCCGGACCTGACCCCGCGCCAGCTGAAAAAAGTCCTGACCTCCTCCGTAGCCCTCAGTGACGCACACGTGCTGGAACAAGGCGCCGGACCGATGGACGTCAATGCAGCAGTAGTACAGGCAGTCGTCGCCGAGCCGAACCGCGAACTCGGACGTTTCGCCTACGGCCAAGCCTACGAACTGACAGAGACCTCCATCACCCTGGAAAACCTGTCCGGCGAAGACAAAACCTTCAAGCTGAAACTGGACCTGATCGGTGAAGACGGCTCCACCCAACTGCCGGCCACCATTGCAGGCCTGGGTATCAAATCCGTCACCGTGCCGGCCAACAGCACCGCCGCAGTACCGGTTTGGATAGACCCGGAAGTGTCCCTGCGCAGTGGCGCTTACGGCACCATCACCGGCCGCATTACCGGAACCAGCACGGGTAACAGCGACGAACGCATCACCGTGCCCGTGTCCTTCTGGATCGACCAGCCGACCGTCGAGCTTAGCTTCAACGTCACCGACAACCGCGGCAAGCCAGCAGCTTCTCCGTCCAAAGTCTACCTGATGAACGATGAGGACGACTGGGGCCGCTATGTAAGCCTGCAAAATGGTACGGCTACCGTTGCGGTACCGGAAGGCGAATACAGCATTGTCGCCAACATCATGACCTACGATAACGACGCCGACGTCGGTGGACTGGTCGAATCCGCGGCGCAAATGGCGGTACTGCGTCGCAAGGTCAGCGCGGATACGCATATCGATTTCGACGCGCGCAATGCTCAGAAGCTGGAGTTCAAGGCAGACCAGCCACTGGCACCCCAGGGCTACTCCTTCGGCTTTACCTACGCCTTGGACGACGCCAAAGTTGCCAAACTCGCAGCCATCGAACTGGCTCCGGACTACGTCAACAACTTCTATGCCTGGTCCCAGGGCCACGACGATCGTTTCCGCTCCTTTGTGACGACCCGTGCGGTAGCGCCGGAAACCGTTATGACCATGGAAAATGGCGAAGTGCTCGAGTATGTAAACCAGGGCCTCGCTCTGAGTTACCACGGTGAAGGCAGTGCCGAAATCGTCCCTGTGGGTGATGCCGGCTACAGCACAGACTGGTCCCAGTTTGACCTGGAAGGCAAGATTGCCCTCATTTCCAACCCTTATTACCTCACGTCGTACATGGTCGGTAACGCCATGAGCGCCGGCGCCATCGGGGTGATCGCCTACCGTCCAAATACCAATGGCCGCTACAAGGGCATCATTTCCGGCACGCCGAAAATCCCTGTGGTGGCATTGAGCGCAGAACAGGGCGCGCGTCTGCACGCCGAAGTGGAAGCGGGTAACAACAAGGTCAGCTGGTCCGGTATCGCGCCGGAGCGCAGCCCCTACGCCTACTCCATCAACCACATCACCCTGGGTCAGATTGACGGCGGCCAGGTACGCATCCACGACGACCAGATGCACAAGATCACTGCCCAATACCATTCCCAGAACGGCGACAGACCCGCCTGGACCGATGTGATGGCGATGACCAACAGCACCGGCGAGTTTTACTCAACCGGCAGCCCGCAACTGGTGATGACTCCGGTGAAGCGCGATGAGTACTACACCGCGACCAGCAGAAATGCCTGGACCAACATCGTCATGCCGTACCAACAGCTTGGCCCCAACGGTGGCTACTTCGATGGTCCGCGCTTGATGACCGCCGGCGCCAAAGAAGAAACCACCTGGTTCAAGACGCCCCGCAGCAGCACCCTGTTAACCAGCGGCTCGCCGATTGCCTACCGCAACACCAACGCCATCCAGTTCAACTTCGCGCCCTTCGGCGACGCGTCCGGACACGATGGCACCGGTGGCTACAACGGCTCTTCCGCGTACGGTATCCGGGTGAATGGCGAAGCGCAGTATCTGGACGGCGGCATGCTCACCGTGCCCCACGGTGCAACCCAGATCACTCTGGAAACCCGATACTACTCCCGCGGCGTGGGCGAGCGCTCTCCCATCCGTGACGAGCTGGGCTCCTTCTTCCAGGGGCTCTATACCTTCAACACCGACAACAGCCAGCAAGGTGCGCAGTCGGTGCTGATGCCGGTCATTGATCTGCCGGTCAGTGTCGAAAACACCGCGCCCGCCGGCGAGCCGATGGAGGTCAAACTCTCCGGTATCACCGACCTGGGTGAAGAGGAACTGGCTTCAGTATCCCTGCAATACGGCTACGGACAAGAGTGTGTAACCGACTACATTTCCGCCTATGCATATTGCCCGGTAACGACCAAGTTCTCTGCCAGTGGCTGGATGGATGCAGAAGTGAAAAAGATCGATGGCGAATGGGTAGCGGTAGTTCCCAATGACGCGCCCGCCGGCGACTTTGTACACCTGCGAGTAGAAATGAGCAGCCAACAAGGCAGCCACTCCGAGCAGACGACCCTGCGCAGCTACAAGCTGAATTAATCTTCAGCCAGTAGCGTAACTGCAAGCCGCCAGTGCGAAAGCACCGGCGGCTTTTTTATACCCGCAATTCACAAGCACATAGTGCCAAGCCGCTGTGCACAGGCGAAAAAAAACGCAGCCAATGGCTGCGTTTTTTAAGGTTCGAACTGAGCTTATGCGGATTCAGAAACTGGCGCTGTGCGCAGCTCCCTGCGCAGGATCTTGCCGACGGTGGACTTCGGCAGCTCGCTTTGAATAACGATCTGCTTGGGCACCTTGTAGGCGGTCAGCTGGGTGCGACAGAACTCGATCAACGCCGCCTCATCGATTTCCCCGTCTACGACCAGGTGCGCACACACCGCTTCACCGGTCTGCTCGCTGGGAACACCGATGACCGCGGCCTCAACCACCTGCGGGTAACGGCAGAGTACGTCTTCGACCTCGTTCGGGTACACATTGAAACCGGACACGATGATCATGTCCTTGAGGCGATCAACGATGCGGATGTTGCCGTTGTCCTGGATCAGGCCCACATCACCAGTACGGAAGAAGCCGTTGTGCATCACCTCGGCGGTCGCTTCCGGGCGCTTCCAGTAACCCTGCATTACCTGCGGGCCGCGCACCACCAGTTCACCACTCTCCCCCTGGGGCACCGGGTTGCCCTGCTCATCCCACACCTGCACCTCGGTATTTTCCAATACCGGGCCCACGGTGCCGATTTCTTCGCGGTCGAATGCGTTCAGGCAGATAACCGGTGAGGTTTCCGACAACCCCCAGCCCTCGGTCACCGGGCAACCGGTCACCTGATGCCACAGCTCGGCAGCGCTGCTGGTCAGTGCGGTGCCACCGGAGAAAGTCATTTTCAGCGCGCTGAAATCCAGCTTCTTGAACTCCGGGTGACGGCACAGGCCGACAAACAGGGTGTTGAGGCCCGCGAGACCGGTAAAGCGGAATGGCGCAATCATTTTCACGAAGCCGTCGATATCCCGCGGATTCGGAATCAGTATGTTCATGCTGCCCATGCCGAAGAAGGTCAGCATGTTCACGGTAAATGCATAGATGTGATACAGCGGCAGTGGGCAGACGAAAATCTCCTCGCCTTCGTTACCGCGCTGCAGGATACGTTGCAGCATCTGGTCGGTATTCGCCAGCAGGTTGGCATGGGTGAGGCTCGCGCCCTTGGCCACACCGGTAGTGCCACCGGTGTACTGCAATACCGCAATGTCCTCGAGTGCCGCGGTACTTGCCTCAACTTCCGGGCAGTTGGCTCCGCGCTCCAGCGCATCGACAAAACCGTGGTAGCCCTCGGGTGCAGGAGCAATCTTGCCCAGCAGATCGGCGGGCGCGGTGACCAGTACGTGCTCGATGCCGGTAGAAGCTTTAATTTCCTCGTACTTGCCGACAAAGTCCGCCAGGATCACCAGCGCCTTGGCACCGGAATCGGAAAACTGGTGCTGCATTTCCCGCGGCGTATACAGCGGGTTGGTATTCACCACCACCAGGCCCGCACGCAACGCCGCGTAGGCGGCAATGGGGTACTGGGTGATATTGGGCAATTGAATGGCGATCCGGTCGCCAGCCTCAAGGCCGCACTCATGGCGCAGCCACTGGGCAAGATAGCGGGACTTTTCGTCGATCTCGCCGAAGGTCAGCGTCTGGCCGAGGCAGTGGTAGGCCGGCTTGTCGTGAAAGCGTTTCAGGCATTGGCCGATATATTCTGCAAGGTTGGCAGAAGCCTGGCTCAGATCGCGTGCATTCATAGTTTGCTCTCTCATTTGCGCTCCAGAATTATTGTTTTATTTTTCGGGTACTACTCAAGTTACTAATAGTCGTTTTGGGAACTACACCTTTACCGGTTACGGTACGATTCAATGTACCACAGGTTATACGGCAGTCTTATCGCCAAAGAGTTTCAGGGCCTTGGCCACTTTCTTGTCCACAATCCAGCGGAAAAGCCCGGTGTGGCTGCGCGCCAGATAACGGGTCAGTTTTGCCTTGAAGCCCGGGGTAATCATAAAGGTGCGCTTGCGCAGTCCATCGAGAATCCCCTGCACTGCCACGTCCACCGGAAGCACACCGGCAAACTCATTCACAATCTCCGTTACCTTGCTGCCAACCCGGCGCTCTTCTGCCAGCATCGGCGTGGAGATTTCACCCGGGCAAACCACCGACACATCGATGCCCCTCGGTTTCATCTCTGTACGCAGTACTTCCGCCAGGCCAACAACGCCGAATTTTGATGTGGCATAGGCACCGTGGGTATAGCTACCACACATGCCAGCCAGGGACGCGATCAGGGCCAGGTGGCCACCGGGTTGCATATGCTTCAGTACACCGGCGGCAAAATTGCGGCTTCCGTATAGATTGACGCGCATGCTCTGATCAAACATGGCGTAGGACATTTCCGTAAATACCGCTGTGCGCAGGATACCGGCACAATTGATGGCAAAGTCCGGGGCGCCCAAAGTGCCAGCGGCTTCGTCCATCGCTTTTTCCACTGCGTCCGGATCGGTGATATCCACCAGATACCGCTCGACCCGCGCGTTTTGCGGTGACAGTCCCTGCAATTCATTCAGCAGCGCATCGTCGACCTTGAGGTCGAAGATCGCCACCGAAGCACCGTCCGCCAACAGGGCGCGGGTCAGGTTCAAACCGATACCGCTGCCACCACCCGAGACAAACGCCACTTTGGGCGCGCCGTGTTTCCAATTGCTCATAACGTTTAAAACCTTTTAAGCGGTCGCCGCAGCGGCAGACTTGTTGAAGTGTGCTTGCAATTCGTCCATTGCCTGGTCGAAGGTGACCACGGGTGTATAGCCCAGCAGACGGCGTGCTTTTTCATTGGAAAATTCGTTCGGCCCGCCCATCAGGCGATAGGACTGCCGGGTGATCATGGGGCGCTCTTTCTGGCGCAACAGGTGACCGATAAACTCCAGCACGGGGGCCAGTGTACGGGCCAGGCCGTTGGGGACAGACTTGGGCGCAGGCGCACCGGCCAGATCGGCCAGGCGCTGCAAATACTGCTGCCAGGTCACATCATATCCATCCGCGGCAATAAAAATGTCACCGTTTTTACAATCTGAACGCGCAGCGCCGATCAGAATGGCCACGAGGTTTTCCACGTGCACCAGCCCGGCATCCCAGTCGCCCTTGCCCAGCAGACAGGGTTGACCACTGCGTAACAGCTCCAGCATGGTGTTTACCCAGGGGCCGCTGCCGACACCGAACACATTGGCCGGACGCACGATCGTAGCCTTGAGTCCACCGTGCTTCACGGCTTCCAGAGTGACCCGCTCCTGTTCCTGCTTGCAGAACTCATAGGGGGAACAGGGCTTGCCCAGTGGGCTCTCTTCATCCAGCCTGCCCTTGGCCAGCGCACTGGCATAAGCGCAGACACTGGTGGTCACCACAAAGTGGGAACCCCAGCGCTGGGCCAGCGCAATGGCCTGCTCAGTACCGTGCACGGTAATGTCCACGTGGGACTGAAGCGCACCCCAGTCGCCGACAATCGCGGCCAGGTGGAAAATCGCATCCACCGGACCGATTTCGTCTGCCAGGTTGGTAAGCGTGCGTACATCGCCAATGACCATACGCAGCTGGTCACCCCAGGCTGCCCACTCTTCGGGCACAGGTTCCCCGGGCACCATCAAGGCGACGACGTTTACTTTTTCCGTTAATAGCTGGCGCACCAGGTGGCGGCCGATAAAGCCGCCAGCACCAGTCACGAAGGCCGAGTTCAACTGGCTCATACAGACCTCTCCGGGCTCTTTTCAGATGTAAGAGAGGCTTACTCGCCAACCACGATCATGTTTTCGCAGGTTTTGCCTTCGGCTTCGCACAGCGCGCGATAGACGGTCATGACCATTTTGGCGTCGAGCACGCTGGTAACATTGCCGTCGTCGTCGATGTTGACGTTACTGCCGAAGACCGCGAACCAGACTTCGGCATCTTCAGTGCAATCTTCAGATACGGTCAGGGTGTGTACGGAGTGCGCAGGCTCGAACAGGTAGGAGCCAGCCTTGTTCACCTTGTCCGGGTATTCTTTATAGAACCATTCACCCTTGGTGGTCACGGCGAACACCGGGCCAGTGTGATAGTGCGTATCGACACAGAAGCCGGGTTTGAATTTGTTCTTGATCACCCAGAGGTTCTGGTTCAGGTCTACGTGCAGCACCTGTAACAGAGAACCATCCGGCAGGGCAACCCATGGCAGGTCGGCTTCCTGGATCAGGATCGCTTCGCGAGCGTGGTCGCGGGAAACTACGCCGCCGGTTTGCATTGCCGCCAGCATCTCAAGAATCGGGGTTTTCGTGTCACTCATCGCGCATCTCCAGTAGTTGGGTTGGTGTTTGTTATTGTGTTTTCCCCCTGCCTTCAGAACCTGGTCGCAGGCGCGAAGGAATTCACCCAGTCTAGGGAAGATGGCACAAACCCAACTTGACTTTTTGCGAACAGAATTTGACTATTTGCGAACAGCCAACCTAGACAAACGTCGAGCACGCCATGTTCCTGATTCGCAGCGGTGCCATCGAAGGCTATGAACAATTGGTCACACTGCATGGGCAGAACCCAGCCAGTCTATTGCAGCAATTTGGATTCAGCAGCGCGCAACTGCGGGACCCGAATACCTACGTGTCCTATACCCGCCTCGCCGCCCTTTTGGATGACACGGCCCTCGCCTGCGGCGACCCACTGTTTGGCCTGAACCTGGCTGCGGGGCAGAGTCTGCTGGCGCTGGGTGAAATCGGCCTATCCATTCGCCAGCAGCCTTCGCTGGCGGATGCCCTGACCTATTCAAGACAACATATCAGTCTGCACGCCCATGGCGTGCACCTGCAGCAGGAGCCCCGTGGGGACATACTGGAACTACAACTGACGTTTGATTTTTCCAACGCCAGTGGGCTCGCTCAGTTGATGCAGCTCAGTGCCGGGCAAGCATTCAACCTAGTGTCGCAAATGCTCGGCAGTACCGGCAATGCCCTGAAACTGCACCTGCCGCAGCCTGCTCCCAAAGCCGAGTCCGTGGTACCTGCGGCCTACGGGGAACACATCTACTACAACAGCAATTTTGGCGGCGTCGGATTTCCACTGAGCTGGCTCTCGCGCAAGCCGCAGTACGATGAACAACTGTTACGCGAACATTTTCAACAGCGCATTCATCTGCTGGAGTCCATTTATCCTGGCAACCTGCAGGCACAGGTCTGTCACATCATCGGCAACCTGCTGCCGAGCGGCGAATGCGGTATCGAGCGCGTCTCCGCCGCGCTCAACCTGCACCCGCGGGTACTGCAGAAAAAATTGCAGCAGGACGGCACCAGTTTCCGCGCACTGCTGCAACAGACCCGCATGGAAATCGCCCAGCGCAATCTGCAACACGGCCAGCTCAGCATCACCGACCTGGCTCTTAACCTGGGCTATGCCGATGTGGCCATTTTCAGTCGCAATTTCAAGCGCTGGACGCAACTGTCGCCGCGGGAGTGGCGGGCTAAAAGTAAGGGGCTGAATAAACCCGACGATTAACGGACCCGCGGCTTTCTTTGTTCCCCGGCTTTTTGTTCCGCGGATCTTTATTCCACAGCTTCCAGAGCGCCGGTGCGCCAGGGCTCCACAAGTACTTTGACGTGCGAGTTTGGTTGCGTAAGGGTTTCAAAGGCGGCAGAGACGCCATCAATCCCCACCTTGCCCGTCCACAGTACACGCCAGTTGATCTCTCCGCTGGCAAGCTGCTGCAGGCACTCGGCAAAATCTTCTGCCGTGCACATATACGAAAATTTGATATCCAGCTCTTTCACCAGTCCATAGGCAAAATTCACTTTGCTCTCGGCGGTGTGCACACCGGTGACCACCAGACATGCATTGACCGGGGCGCGCTGAATAAACCCATTCAGTAACTGGTGAATACCCACACACTCAAAAATCACCAGGCGGCTCGCACCGGCCACACTCGCGGCTTTAGCCACTTCATCTTCCGCAGTCGGGTCAACTGCCTCGTGTGCGCCCATAGCGAGTGCACGTGCGCGGCCAGACGCCCTGGGGTCAGACGCTATGATATGGCCTACCCCACGCGCGCGCAGCGCGGCAATCACCGACAATCCGATCGGGCCACAGCCGGCGACCAGCGCGACTTCATCCGCAGAAATTCCAGAGCGCTTGACCGAGTGGAGACCGACGGCCAGTGGCTCGGTAACCGCAGCGGCCTGGGCGGGTAGATGCTCTGGCAGTGCCAGCATCAACGCCTCGTCGAGCAGGAAATATTCGGAGTAGGCTCCCGGCACCTCGGGGGTAACGCCGATGGCAGCGCCCTGTTGAGACATCAAAACAGGAATACTGGTCACCCGACTCCCCACCGGGAGTGTCGCCTTGGTTTCCGGTCCGTAGGCCACCACTTCCGCGCTGTATTCGTGCCCGAGCATAATCTCGGGTTTGACGCTGTCATCCGCTGGCATCATGCCCAGCTTTTTGTACAGGTCGAAGACTTCATCGCTGTGGTTGGTGAGGTGAAGGTCGGAGCCACAGATACCACAGGCCAGGGTTTTCACCAGCACCTGCCCGGGTCCAGGCTCAGGAACAGGTTGGGTTTCCAGATGAATGCTGCCATCGCGCATCACAATGGACTTCATGTTTTGTGGCGTATTTTCGGTAGCGAAGGATTCTGTGGAAATGCTTTCACGGGTAGGGGTCACCATAGGGGCCTCGCGGATAATCTGCCGGCTTTGGGCATCGTTATTATGTGTGTCCAGTTCGGACTGGTTTTCAGCTCATCATTCCCAGCACAGGATTAAGTGCTGGCGATCGGACTGGCCTTACGGAGCCAGCTGAGTCCGGCAAACATCGATCCGTACCCAAGGACTCAAGCCTGTTCCGATTACAGCCAGATTACTGGAGCCACCGATCCCCTGTTTGACTTTTTGGGACAAGGGCTTTGCAATTTAGGACACCCCGTTTACTCTTCAGAAGTCAGATCTGCAGCGACAGAAAAGAATAGAATATCGACGCATCAGGAAAATATGACGGATCTCCTTAGAGCCGGAGCCCTCTACGGCTTCGACGATCTTGCGCGCCGGCTCGGTGTGAACCCACTGAAGTTGCTCAAAGCTGCCGGGTTACCCGCAAGCCAGTTACGCAATCCGGACAACCTCATTCCCTATCGAAAAGTGGGTAAGGTTCTTGAATTAGCCGCACTGGAATCCGGTACGCCGACGTTCGGTCTGCAACTGGCTGAGAGTAACGGACTGCATGTATTGGGATTATTTGGCGCCTATATGTCGCGCCAGGGAACAATCGCGGAAGCCTTGAACATCGGTAGCCGCTACGCCCATCTACACGCTCAGGGTGTGGTGCTGGCAATAGAGCCGGCAGAAAATGGGAATCTTGAGCTGCGCCTGAACATTACCTTTATACATGGCGGTGAATTTCCACAACTGGTGGACCTGAGTATCGGCATGGTTATTCAGATACTGCGCGATATGGCCGGCGATCACTGGCATGCCCGTCGCATCAAGTTTCGCCACCCAGCACACCAGAAAACACGGGACAACTACAAGGACTTCTTTGCCTGTGCTGTGGAATTCAATAGCGACCGCGACGCCATCACCATTGACCAGGCCACCCTGGCGCAAAAACCCATGACGCCAGAAGGGCTAGTAAACCAGGTGATCTTCTCGCAATTTGAACAGTTGAAAATCGACGAGGATTTGACGCCGCTGGTAAAACACGCGATCCACGGACTCCTCCCGACCGGAGACTGCAACAAGACCAATGTCGCACTCGCTCTCGACATACATCCCAAAAAGCTGCAGCGCGCCCTGGATGCCAGTCACACCAGTTTTCGCGCATTGCTGGAAGAAACCCGCAGGGAAATTGCCGAAAACGCGGTATTCAACAGTAATATGCCGCTGACGAATATCGCGCTGAATCTAGGCTACGCAGACCTCGCCGTATTCAGTCGCAGTTTCAAACGCTGGTTTGGCTTTCCTCCCTCCGCCGCAGAATCCCGGCGCGGCAAGTAATCGAACACCGGTTTACCGTCAGCGAAAATCTTCGACTGCCCATCCAATCCTCGGCGCTCTTCAGCAAACTCCGTCTAGGCTTAATGGCACATTGTGGAAAAAACACATTCGCGCACTAAGGAGGGTATCTCTTGGGCCATTTACGTAATTCATTTGCTTTCGTCAGTCTGCTGGTTGGACTTGTCGCAACTGCCGCAGTAGAAGCTGCGGAGAAACCCAATATTCTCGCCATCATGGTGGATGACGTGGCGTCGCTATCACTCAGCGCATACTCCCACGGCATGACTTACCCCACCCCCAATATTGATCGCATTGCCAACGAAGGCGCGCTGTTCACCGATCACTACGCACAGCCGAGTTGCACCGCCGGCCGCGCCGCATTCTTCCTCGGGCAGTTGCCGGTGCGCTCCGGCCTGGCCACCGTAGGCCAGCCGGGCAACCCGCTGGGGATCGATGAAAAAGATCCCACCATGGCAGAGTTCCTGAAGGCACAGGGTTATATGACGGCCCAATACGGCAAAAACCACCTTGGTGACCTGGATCAGCACCTGCCCACCAAACATGGCTTCGATGAGTTTTACGGCAACCTCTACCACCTGAACGTTTCCGAGGAACCGGAGCAGGAGGATTATCCGAAAGACGCGGAGTTCAAAAAGAAATTTGGCCCGCGCGGGGTGATCGAGTCCTACGCCGACGGAAAGATTACCGACACCGGTCCGCTGACCCGCAAGCGCATGGAAACTTTCGACGAGGAAGTCCTCGAGCGCAGTCTGAACTTTATGGAGAAGGCACAAAAGGCGGGCAAGCCGTTTTTTATCTGGCACAACACCAGCCGCATGCACGTGTACACACACCTGAAGCCGGAAAGTCGTCACCTAGCAACCCAGATCAGCTCCGAAGACGACCTGTTCGGCAGCGGCCTGATTGAGCACGACGCGCAAATCGGCAAGTTGCTGGACAAGCTGGATGAGCTGGGAGTCGCTGACAACACCATTGTCATCTACACCACCGATAACGGCCCCGAGCAAAGTACCTGGCCCGATGCCGGCACCACCGGGTTCCGCGGGGAGAAAATGACGACCTGGGAAGGCGGTGTGCGGGTACCTTTCCTGGTGCGCTGGCCCGGACACATTCCCCCCGGTCTCGCGCTAAACGGCATTTCCTCCCACGAGGATGTGTTCCCGACGATTGCCGCGGCGCTGGGCGAGCCGGATCTGCGTGGCAAGCTGATGAAATCGGACAAGGTGTATATCGACGGTGAGAACAACCTCGATTACTGGACCGGCAAGAGCAAGGAATCCGCGCGTAACAAAATTTTCTATTACTACGAATCACAGCTAACGGCACTGCGCGTCGGCCCCTGGAAGATGCACTTCGCGACCAAACCCGATGGCCTCTATTACGGCGATCTGGTTTTTCACACCATGCCCAAGCTGTTCAACCTGCGCAAAGACCCGCTGGAACACTACGACGGTGTCACCGGCTTTCATCAGATCATGCGCAAAAGCTGGGTGTTCCAGCCGGCGATCCAGATCCTGAACGAGCATCTGGCCACCTTTAAGAAGTTCCCGCCGCGACATAAATCCGCATCACTGAATATCAACAAAGCGATTGAAGCCGCGATGGAAACTCAGGAAAACCATTAATCGCCCAATCCACCCTCTAAAAAGAAGCGCGGCCAGTTTCGGCCGCGCTTTTTTGTCTTACATCTTTGGCCTGCTATTGCAGTTGCTGCTGATATTTCTGCGCCGCTGCGTCATTGCCCTGTTCATGATGAATGGACGCCAGGGCCGACAAAATCTGCCGGTCGCCGGGGAATCGCTCCAGCCCTTTTTCCAGCTCCTTGATCGCCTCTTTGGGCCTGCCCTGAGAATTCAGCGCTATGCCGTACACATACACATAGCGCGGCGTTGCCGAATCGGCGTGGGCCGACACCTGTAACATTTCCACCGCCTCCGACATTTTTTTCTGCCGAACCAGATTCAGTCCCAGGGTATGTTGAATCGGTGCCTTGTCGAATGCGTTGGCCATGGCATTGCGCAACAGGCCCTCGCTGTCCGCCTCGCGACCATTGGCACGGTAGAGGTCTGCAAGGTTGATCACCGCAGGGGTGTAATAAGGAGCGAGCGCCACCGCCTGTTTCAGCAGCCGCTCTGCGGAGGCTGCATCGCCCTCACGCCCCCGTAGCGATGCCAGGTTGACCAGGCTTTCGGGCCGATCGCCGTTGAACTCCGCCGTTGCCACAACGTCTGCCAGCCCCTGTTCATAGCGTTTGCGCACTTCTTCCGGGTACTGCCCCAGAGGTGCGCCGGCCATGGCACTGGCGGCGAGGGATGCGGTTACCCGCTCGTCTTCATACAGCAGCGGAATCGCCAGTGCCGGGCGCACCTGTTGCGGTACCTGATCCAGGGATTGTGCCAATCCGAGGTGTAGCAGCGCATCGTCACCCTGGGCGATTACCTGCAGCACCTGCGCACTGGTCTGCGACAGATAGCGCGGTAACAGGGAAACCGCGGTTGCCCGCACAATTTCCGGCTGGGTGTCGTCCATTATCAGTTTCAGCAACCGACTTTCCGCATCCGGTGCGCCAATGCGACCTGCGAACAGCGCCTCGCCATAGTGGGGATCCGGCGCACCAAATTTTTTCTCTAGAACCTGTGCCGCCCAGGTATTGGACTGATCCGTGTGACAGGCGATACAGGCATTGGGGGAGCCGATTTTTTCCGACAGGTCCGGGCGCGGCACGCGGAAGCTATGGTCGCGGCGGGCATCCACCTGCATATATACCTTGTCGGTCATATGGCAGTTCACACACTGGGCGCCTTCGCTACCCGTGGGATGGAAGTGATGTTCTACGGTATCGAATTTTGTCGGCAGGTGGCACTGGGCGCATACATCGTTGCCTTTCGCGCGCAATTCCAGACTGTGGGGGTTGTGGCAGTTGCTGCAGGTGACACCGGCGGCGTGCATCTTGCTCTGCATAAACGAGCCCCACACATAAACCTCATCATTGATCTGGCCATCGGCGTGATACAGGCCACCGCTCAGCAGCGCGGGTTGGAAGAAATCCAGAAAGTCGTCGTCCGGTTTTACTCCGGGGTGCTGGGTGCCGCGACGGGAATGGCACTGGGCGCACACGGGGATCTCCGTCTGGGTGCCCACCGCATTGGCAATATCCGCAATGCCGGTGTTGGCATCCATGGTCCAGCGCGCCTGGCGGCGGCCATCAAACCGGACATCAAACCCCTGATCTTTCACCGAGGCGCGTTCCGCTTCGGGCAATCCCGCCCACTCTACGTGCTTGCGCCCGGGGCCGTGGCAGGATTCACAGCCCACATTGATCTCGGACCACTGGGTGGCAAAGGTCTGTGATGTTGCGTCGTAGTTTTTGTGCAGATTGGTGGAGTGGCAGTCGGCGCACTGAAAGTTCCAGTTCTGGTTGATACCGGTCCAATGCAGCGGATCGCCGGGTTTGATGTCTTCATCCGGGTAGAGGTGAAACCAGCGCTGACCGCCCTCTTCTTTTGTGCGGGAATCCCATGACAGGCTCAGTGCCTGTAACCGGCCTCCGGGCATTTCGATCAGGTATTGCTGTAACGGGTAAACGCCGAAAGTGTAAGCGATGGGAAACTCCTGCAACTCACCTTCGGTGTTATCGGTGCGCACGAAGTACTTGCCATCGCGCTGATAAAAGGCTGACTCGGTGCCAAAGTAGTCGAATGTTGCGTTATCGAAGTTACCCACCACGGTTTCCGCGTCCGGGGTTTTCATCGCCAGGTCGTGGTGGGATTTCTGCCAGTCGTCAAATGCCTGTTGATGGCAACTGGCACACTGCTCCACGCCGACATATTCCGCGCTGCCATCGGCTTGTGGAGACATACCGGAAACCGGTTGCGCTTTCGGTTTTGGCGTCGGTTTCGATTCAGGAGAGCCGGGTGCGTCGGATTGCGTCATCGACTTCGCAACTGGCGCCTTATGAACTTCGGCATCCCCCCCTTCTGCGTTTTTATCACAGGCGCTTACCAACACCGCCGCGAGCAGAAGAATAATCAGCGTCCGCATCTTGTCTCCGGATTATGTTTTTAATTGGCACAGAGTATAGCCTCTTGCGCCCTCTTCCTCAGCCTTCCATCTGCTAGCGTTAATGAGGAACTCTGAATCGATGGCAGAAAAGGAAGCGCCATGTCCGCACGGGAACAGATCGCAGCACTGGAAGAGGGAATGGGCCACGCCATTGTGGGCCAGCGGGATGTCATCCGGCGCTTGATTATCGGTTTGCTGGCAAACGGCAACCTGCTGGTGGAAGGCCTGCCGGGGCTTGCCAAAACCCGCGCCATCAAAGCGTTGGCGAAAAACCTGGAGGCGGATTTCAGCCGTATCCAGTTCACCCCCGACTTGCTGCCGGCGGATGTCACCGGCACCGATATGCTCTATCGCGACGAGCAGAAGTCCGAGTTCCGCTTTCACCCTGGCCCCATATTCGCCAACATCGTGCTAGCAGACGAAATCAACCGCGCGCCTGCAAAAGTACAGTCGGCACTGCTAGAAGCCATGGAAGAGCGCCAGGTCACCGTGGCCGGCAAGACCCACAAGATGCCGCCGCTGTTTATGGTGATGGCCACCCAGAACCCCATCGAACAGGAAGGTACTTACCCACTGCCGGAAGCGCAGATGGACCGCTTTCTGATGCATGTGTTGATCACCTACCCGCCAGTGGAAGACGAGGTGGAAGTAATCGAACTGGTTCGCAGTGAAGAGATTGCAGCCGCCAATGCAGCGAGCACTGAAGCGGCCGCGGAAGAATCCCATCAACCCGCAGACGTGATTCCCCAACAGGCAGTGTTCGACGCCCGCCGCGAAATTGCCGCCATCCACGTATCCGATGCCATGGCACGCTATATGGCCGACCTGATCGAAGCCAGCCGCCACCCGACCAAACTGTCCGAAGAACTGGCACGCTGGATAGAGATTGGCGCCAGTCCGCGAGGCTCTATTGCCCTGGACAAGGCCGGACGCACCAACGCCTGGCTGGAAGGGCGCGATTATGTGGACCCGCAGGATATTCACGCGGTGATTCACGACTGCCTGCGCCACCGCCTGGGGTTGAGCTTCGAGGCCCAGGGGGAAGGCATCAGTGCCGATCGGGTGATCGACGAACTGCTAAAACTCGTCGCTCTGCCCTGAGCCCGGAAGATCAGGCCACCATGTTCAACTTTCAGATTCGCAGTCGCAATCGGACTCGAGCCGGGGTCGCCACCGTCGCCGCCCCGGAAACGGCAACAGATCCGCGTATCCACGTGGATCTGGCCCATTTGCAGGCACTGGAAGGTCCGGCACACACCCTGAATCTATTGCCACGCCAACCCGCCCGCAGCGTACTTGCCGGACGGCACGCTTCCCGATTGCGCGGGCGCGGACTGAATTTTGAAGAGCTACGCGAATACTGGCCCTCCGATGATGTGCGCGCGATCGACTGGAAGGTAACCGCGCGCACCGGCGAACCCCACGTGCGTGTTTACACCGAAGAGCGCGATCGCCCGGCATTGATTGTGGTGGACCAGCGCATGTCCATGTTCTTCGGCACCCGCCACGCGATGAAATCCACCACCGCCGCCGAGGCAGCCGCACTCGCCGCCTTCGCCGTACTGGACCAGGACGACCGCGTGGGCGGTATCGTAGTGCGCGATGATGGGCTCTATACCCAGCGCCCCAAACGCAACCGCCGCGCCCTCACCCGCTTTCTCAGCGAACTCGCACTCGCCAATCAACAACTGCATGCGGACGCGCCTCCGGCCGATCCCACTTCCCTGGACACCGTGCTCCAGGCCGTGGCGAATATCGCCCGCCGCGATCACCTGGTACTGCTGATCAGTGATTTCGATGTGGTGGGCCCCGCCACCGAGCGCTTGCTGAGCGGCATTGCGCGGCACAACGATGTGATTCTGGTACCGGTGGTCGACCCTACCGGTGAGTCGGTACCCGAATCCCTGGTCAGTGCCATTTCCGATGGCGACCTGCAGGCTACCCTGGATACCCGCAGTGGCGACACCGTGGAGGCCATGGACCAGTTCAACCGCCAGCGCCGCCAGGTGATCAACGACTGGCGATTGCGCTACGGCCTCCCGGTCGCCCAGCTTTCCACCGGTGAAGACACTCTGCCGCAACTGCAGCGATTGCTGGGCCTGGTTCCACAATCGGCGAAATTGCCTCCTGAGCAAGCAGGGGAGGAGTAAGCGCCGATGCAGGAAACCAACGTTAAACCGAGCCCGAATCCGCAAGCGCAAACTATAGATCCGGTAAACACAAGCCCGGCAAATACAAACCCCGCTGCGGGCGAAGAAACCCTGCCGGATATGATCGCGCAGCTGGTACCGCCGCCAGAGCCGCCGACCGTTTCCATGTGGCCGGCAACGCCCGCGGCCAAAGGACTCTGTGCACTGTTGTTACTGCTGCTGTTGTTCTTTATCTGGCGACAGATTCAGATCTACCGCGCCAACGCCTATCGCCGCGCCGCCCTCGCCGAACTGCACCAGGTCGAGGGTGATGCCGCTCAGATCGCCGAAATACTCCGTCGCACGGCGCTCGCCGCCTACCCGCGCGAACAAGTAGCCGCGCTTACCGGAGACGACTGGCTCCAGTTTCTCAATCAGCATTACCCCGGCAATGCCTTCGATGGCGAGGTGGGCCGCACCCTGCTGGAAAGCCCTTACCGAAAAACCGCCACAGACCAATCCAATACCCTGGCCCAGGCCGCGCGCGACTGGATCCGCCAGCACAAAATCGAAAAACCAAGTGTGGGCTGGTTGCGTTTACCTCGAAACTCACACCGAAGCTCTCACAGAAACTCTCACAGAAACTCTCACAGAAACTCGCCCCTAAAAAAACCCGAGGTCGCCAAGTGATTGACTTTGCTGCACCCTGGGCCTTTTTACTGTTGCCGCTGCCATTCCTGGTGTGGAAATTCGCACCGGCCCACCGCGAGCGTGTGCGTGCCCTGCGGGTGCCCTTCTTCCAGCAACTGGTGGAAGCCATCGGCATCAAACCCGGTTCCGGTGCCATAGTGCTCGACCGCAGCTGGTGGCAGTGGCTACTTGGCTGCGTGATCTGGGCGCTGATCGTCACCGCCATGGCGCGCCCGGAATACGAGGGCAATGCCGTGACGCTGCAAAATCCGGCGCGGGACTTGATTGTCGCGGTGGATATTTCCGGCTCCATGGAACAGGTGGATTTTATCGCCGGTAACGGTGAAAAAATGGAGCGCCTTGAAGGCGTCAAACGGGTTCTCAAACCATTTCTGGAAGGTCGCGAAGGCGAGCGTGTGGCCTTGATCGTATTCGGCACCAAGGCATTTGTGCAGGCACCGCTGACCACCGACCTGGATACGTTACTCGAACTGCTGCAGCAAACCGACGTGGGCATGGCCGGCCCACACACCGCATTGGGTGATGCTATTGGCCTCGCCATCCGCCAGTTTGAGAGCAGTGAAGTGGAGCAGCGCCTGCTGATTCTATTGAGTGACGGCAGTGATACCGCCAGTACCATGAGCCCGGTCAATGCCGCCGCCATTGCGGCCCAGCGCAAAGTGAAAATTCTCACCATCGGCGTGGGTGACCCCGACAGTGAAGAAAAAGAAAACCGCGTGGACGTGGATACGCTCCAAGCCATCGCCAAACGCACCGGTGGCGAATTCTATTTCGCCAACGACGAAAAAGCCCTGGCTGCGGTCTACGACCAAATCGACAAACTGGCACCGAAAATGGTCGACAGCGAAACCTACCGACCCCACCACTCCCTGGCCCACTGGCCATTGGGCCTGGCGCTGCTACTGGGGCTGCTGGCCCTCGCCAGTCGTTTGGTCGGTAGCGGCACTTTCGCCAAAACAGATCTTCGCAGGGCTAACTCATGAGTAGCCTGCTCGATGCCTTCTCCGTATTCCACTTCCTGCGCCCGGCGTGGCTGCTGTTGTTGGTGCCAATTTTGTTGCTGTGGTGGTCCTTGCGCCGCGACCAGCGCAGCGATGCCGCGACCAGTGGCCAGATTGCGCCACACCTTGCACGGGCCCTCGCTGTGGGGGATCACAGCCGACGCCGTTTCAGGCCCATTGACCTGATCGCCCTCCTGCTCACACTGCTGACCCTCGGCACCGCCGGCCCCAGCTGGACGCGCCTGCCGGATCCGCTGATGGCCAAAACCACGCCGCTGGTGGTGGTGTTGAAAGTCAGCGACAGCATGACAGAAAAAGACGTGCCGCCAGAGCGCCTGGCCCGCGCCAAACAGAAAGTGCTGGACCTGCTGGAAACCCGCGACGGTGCCCCCACCGCACTCGTAGCCTACGCCGGCAGTGCCCACCGCGTAGTGCCGCTGACCGAAGACCAGGACCTGCTGCGCCCCTATCTGGAAGGCCTCAACCCCGAGGTGATGCCGGTACCGGGCGAAAACGCCGCAACCGCGCTGAAACTGGCAGAACAGATACTGGCCAAGGACGAAACACCCGGTGGCATCCTGTTCCTGCTCGACAGTCTCAGCGATGGCGATGCGAGCGCCTTATCCCAACGTACGGACACAAACGGACTCGGTTTGCTGCTGGTAGCACCGGGCAATGAAAACGGCGGTGCGGTTTCCAAAGTACGCAATGCGAAAGTGGAACGCGTGACACCGGACAAGAGCGACCTGCGCGCGCTCAATCGCTATTTCGACAGCGCCTTCCGCCAGGCACTGGCCTCGGACAAAAACCTGCAGTGGGAAGACCGCGGCTGGTGGCTGGCCTGGCCCGCCGCGCTGCTGGCGCTGTTGTGGTTTCGCCGCGGCTGGGCCCTGAGAGGCAGGATCAACCCCAACGGGGCCGCCGTAAAAAGTACCGGCGCCATTGTGATTCTCGTGCTGCTGCCCTTTATCCCCGATACGGCGAGGGCTCAAGGTAGCGAGGAAGCTGAACCGACCACCGCGGGTGGAATTCTGGGCCTGCTGCTGACACCAGACCAACAGGGGCAGTGGTTCAGCTACCGGGAGAATTACCGCCGCGCTGCAGCCAGTTTTCTGGACCCGTACCGAAAAGGTTACGCGCTGTACCAGGCCGGTCAGTTCGAAGACGCCGCCAATGTACTTGCCGAGGTCAATACCCCGGAAGCCATCTTTACCCGCGCTATGGCAATGACCAAGACCGGGCAATACGAGGGCGCCATTGCCGCCTTTCAGCAGGTGTTGCAGTTCGATCCGGAATTTCCCGGGGCACGAGAAAATCTGGAGATTACGAAAAAAATACTCGCGTATATGGAGGCATCTCGCGGCGAGGAGGAAGAAAAGCTGGAGCAGTCCGACGAAGAGGGAGAAGAATCCGACTTCGAACAGGAGCAGGTTCCTCAGGAGCAGGAGGTGGCGAAAAAAGACAACCCGGTCAGCCCCGACCAGTGGATGTCCACTCTCGACACCGGCACCAGTGAATACCTGAAACAACGCTTTGCCGCCGAGGCAGCCGGTGGCAGCGGCAATACCAATCGCGATGACCAAAACAGTGAGGAGAATCGTCCATGAAGCGATGGCTCCTGTGTTTCATCCTCGGGCTGCTATGCGGTGCTCAGGCCGCAGCCGCCGACAAGCCGATAATCAAGTACAAGTTGTCGGAAGAAAAGGCGGTTCCCGGCCAGTCCATCTCCCTGTTTGTCACCATTCTGGTACCCACCTGGATGACCCAGCCACCGGACTTTCCCGAGTTCGACCAGCCCAACCTCTCTGTCACCCTGCCAGGACGCTCATCCCAAGCAATCAGTCAGGTCATCGACGGCAACACCTGGTCCGGGGTCGCCCGGGAATATCTGATCATTCCCCTGGCACCCGGTACCTATCGGCTGCCTGCAGGGCAGGTCAAGCTGGCCTACAAAAATCCGGATGACGGTGACGACCTGCAAGCCACACTCAAACTCGCGCCGCCCCCGATCGAGGTCACCACACCCGAGGGGGCCGCGGGCCTGAACCCGTTTATTGCCGCCCGTGAGCTGACGCTCTCTCAGGAGATCGAAGGCGAGCCTGAAGCGCTGCACGCGGGCGATGCCTTTTCCCGTAATGTCACCGCTACCATCGAAGGTTCCACGGTGATGTTTATTCCGCAGCTACTGGATAGCCGCGCCCCCGAGGGCCTCGCTGCCTACCCTGACACCCACAAGGCCGAAGATAAAACCGACCCACGCACCGACGAAACCACCGGAACCCGCAACGAGCGCATGACCTACGTGGCCGAGAGCGGCGTGCGCGGTACCCTGCCCGCGATCACCCTGCGCTGGTACGACCTGGACGACGGCCAGATCAAAACCAGCAGTGTGGACGCCATAAAAGTACACGCCCGTGGACCCGGCGCATTCTCAGGCACCAGCCTATGGGAAAAACTTCTCATACTCGCGGGCGCAGCCCTGCTCTTCTGGCTGCTCTGGCAATGGGCTGTACCCAGGATCCACCAGTTCCAGAGCGAGCGCACAAAGCGGGCCGAAGCCAGCGGGCTCGCC
This sequence comes from Microbulbifer sp. CAU 1566, assembly GCF_023156515.1. NCBI lineage: Bacteria > Pseudomonadati > Pseudomonadota > Gammaproteobacteria > Cellvibrionales > Microbulbiferaceae > Microbulbifer > Microbulbifer sp. CAU 1566. The sequence goes on from NZ_JALNMG010000003.1 coordinate 481,271, forward strand.
GCCTGGCAGCGTTTGTACTCCGCCTGTAATGCCCAGGATTACTCTGCGGTACTACAGGCAGCAGGGGAATATCGGCGTCGAGCGCCCTCGGCAGCACAGTCCCTGCAGCCGGCACTGTTCACCCTCGGTGCCATCCAGTACGGCGACACTCCAGCCAGTGTTTCCAGCGCCGCCGCCTGGCAACAATTAACCCAGGCCATCGAGGCATTGAGGCCCGATGCCGCGCACATACGCCAGGCCCCGCTGCCACCGCTGAACCCCTGACACGGTGCTAGAGGCGCCTCCAATGCCGCTCTCGATTCGCTTCGACGGATACACATCACAAATTTTCCTACGCCATAGGCAACATCGAGAAAATCCGTCTAAGGTGATTAGAGATGTAGATTTACCTGCCCGCCACTGGCGGCACAGATACTGCGAGATGTAACCATGCAGTTTCCAATGACTCAGCGCTTTCTGTTCATTCTGTTTTGTTCACTGGCGATAGCCACATCCGCTTCCGCAGACCCATTACCCTCCTGGAATGACGGCCCTACCAAAGAGGCTGTTGTCAGCTTTGTAGAAAAGGTCACGAAAAAAGGATCCCCAGACTTCGTGCCCGAAAACCAGCGTATTGCCACCTTCGACAACGACGGCAATTTATGGGCGGAGCAGCCCGTTTATTTCCAATTGATCTATGCGCTGGATCAGGTCAAGAAAATGGCCCCCCAGCATCCCGAGTGGAAGACTCAGGAACCCTTTGCCTCTGTACTCAAGGGCGACACGAAAAAAGTGATGGCCAGTGGCAAAGAAGGTTTGATGAAAATCCTCGCCGCCACCCACGCCAACATGACCGCGGAAGAATTCCAGTCCAATGTCAGTGATTGGCTGAAGACCGCTCGCCACCCGAAAACCAATCGTCCGTTCAACGAAATGATTTACCAGCCCATGCTGGAGCTGCTGGACTACCTGCGCGCGAATGGCTTCAAAACGTTTATCGTTTCCGGCGGCGGTGTGGATTTTATGCGGGTATTCGCAGAACAGGCTTACGGTATTCCACCGGATCAAGTAGTGGGGTCCAGCCTGAAAGCCAAATACGAGGTGCGCGATGGAAAACCGGTAATTATCAAGCTGCCGGAAATCAACCTGGTGGACGACAAGGAAGGCAAGCCCGTCGGTATTCACCAGTACATCGGCCAGCGCCCCATCTTTGCCTCGGGTAATTCCGACGGCGACTACCAAATGCTGGAGTGGACCACCGCCGGCGAAGGCCCTCGCTTCGGCCTGATACTGCATCACACCGATGCCAAACGGGAATGGGCCTACGATCGCGACTCCCATATCGGTCAACTGAATAAAGGACTCGATGACGCCGGCAAAAGAGGCTGGACCGTTATCGACATGCAAAAGGACTGGAACATGGTGTTTCCTCACGAAAAGCCCTGATCCAGTACCCAACACCAACGCTGTACCACCACCTACCGAAAGCCCCGGAGGAATCTATGAAGCGACTTTCAATACGCCGATTATTCAAAGTGCCCATTTCACTCACGGCCGCGGCAATACTGACCGTATTCCACGGCGTCGCCCAGGCACAGGATAAACCCAATATTCTGGTGATCTGGGGCGATGACATCGGCATGTGGAATATCAGCTACAACAACCGCGGCATGATGGGTTACAAAACCCCGAACATCGATCGTATCGCCAAAGAGGGGCTGTCGTTTACCGACTACTACGGCCAGCAGTCCTGCACCGCGGGCCGGGCCGCATTTGTCGGCGGTAACGTCCCGATTCGTACCGGAATGACCAAGGTGGGTATGCCAGGTGCCAAAGAGGGCTGGCAAGAGACGGATGTCACCGTTGCCACGGTGATGAAAAGCCAGGGTTACGCTACCGGCCAGTTTGGCAAGAACCACTTCGGCGACCGGGATGAACATCTGCCAACCAACCACGGCTTCGACGTGTTCTTCGGTAACCTATACCACCTGAACGCGGAGCAGGAACCAGAAAACCGCGACTATCCGAAAGACCCGGAATTCCGCAAGAATTTTGGACCGCGCGGTGTTATCAAATCGACCGCCGACGGCAAGATAGAAGATACTGGCCCACTGACCATGAAGCGCATGGAAACCGTGGATGAGGAGACCCTCGCCGCGGCCATGGACTTTATCAAACAGCAGGCAAGCGCCGGCAAACCCTTCTTTGTATGGTGGAATGCCACCCGGATGCACTTTCCCACCTATGTGAAAGAAAGCCACAAAAACCTGGCCGGCCCGCAAAGTAACGAGTATGCGGATGGTATGGTCGAACATGACCAGCATGTAGGGAAGCTGCTGGACCTCCTCGATGAGTTGAAGATCGCCGACAACACCATCGTCTTTTACTCTACGGATAATGGCCCGCACTTCAACACCTGGCCCGACGCCGGCACCACCATTTTCCGCGGTGAGAAGAATTCAAACTGGGAGGGTGCCTATCGCGTACCTGCCTTCGTACGCTGGCCGGGCAAGTTCCCAGCGGGCAAAACCCTGAACGGTATTGTGGGCCATGAAGACTGGCTACCCACCTTTGCCGCGGTGGCGGGCAATCCCAACATCAAGGAACAGTTATCAAAAGGCGTAAACCTGAATGGCCGCAAGTACCGCAACTATATCGACGGCACGAATATGCTCGACTATTTCAGCGGCAAAACCGAGGAAGCGCCACGCATGCAGTTCATCTACGTCAATGATGACGGCCAGATTGTCGCCATGCGCTACGATGCCTGGAAAGCGGTCTTCCTGGAAAACCGCGGCAAGGCCTTCGGTGTGTGGATGGAACCCTTCACCGAACTCCGTATACCGCTGATGTTCAACCTGCGGCGGGACCCTATGGAGCGCGCCCAGCACAATGCCAACGGCTACTACAACTGGCTGATCGACCGCGGCTTTGCGCTGGTACCCCTGCAGAAGATGGCCGCAGACTTCCTCAAGACGATGGAAGACTACCCGCCGAGCCAAACACCCGGTGCGTTTAACCTCAAGAAAATCGAGGAACAATTGAGATCAGGCGCTACGCACAGTAACTAAACATTCAACCGAAAAAAAATGCCCGTACACCAGTGCGGGCATTTTCGTTTATAACCCAGGAATAATCCGCCCACGTCAATTCCACCACGACCGCTTCAATCCCACCGACAGTATTAATTGGCTCAGTGTGATAGCGCTAATCTGCACCTACTAATACAATGCAGCTCCGCGAAAAATCGCTGTCCGTCCATCGCCAATGGTTGTGTATATGCACGTTAAATTCTCCCTTCCCCAGGGAACCATAAAACTTAAGTTATTTTCCGAACAGGCGCCGGCTTCCTGTCAATACTTTATCGAGGATATCGAGTCCGGGCGCTTCGCCAGCGGCAACGTGTTCCGCATTGTCAACCATCAGAATGATACGCCCGAGGCCAGCCCGCCGATTGCCGTGGTGCAACTGGGGCATATTCACACCAGCGAAGACATTGCCCCGTCCATCGCCCACGAAACCACAGAACAAACCGGATTACGTCACCGCCGCGGCACCGTTTCACTCGCGCGCTACGCACCCGGTGCGGTGTACCACAGTGTGTTTATTTGTATGGAAGATTGCCCGAGCCTCGACTTCGGCGGCACGCGGCATCCCGATGGCCAGGGGTTTGCAGCGTTTGCCGAAGTCACCAGCGGCATGGAAGTGTTGCAGCAGGTGTTTGCTCTGGCGGAAACCAAAGATTATTTGCAGACACCCATCCCCATTACCGGGGCAACGCTGGTCCGCGACTGAAATGGCCGATACGCGCCAGGCCCCAATAGGCGAGGAAAGCCACGGTAACGGAATCCAGCGCGGGAATACTGCTCAACGTCAGCAGATCTGCTGAACCGAGATAGCCGATCAGTGTCCCCAGTCCCCAGGCAATAAACGCCGCCGGCTTGATCGCCGGCTCGCGCTCCAGATCCGCAAGCTGGTAGCTCTGGCGGCGGATCAGAAAAAAGTCTGCAATGTAGATGCCGGCCACCGGCGTGGCCGCCACCCCCATCAGAATCACAAATTCAAAAAAGTGTTCCATCACCCCACCGAGCGTCGCCGCCAGTCCCGCAGCGGCGGCAACCACCCCAAGTACCCATCCGCGCGCGCGGGTGGCAATGGTGGAAAGCGTGAGAATGGAGGAATACAGATTCACGGTATTTGTAGTCCAGGTGGACAACACCAGAATCACCAGGGCCACGGCGCTCAGTCCCAGCCCCATCATGATCTTCATGATGTCTACCTCACCCAGCACCAGCGATGGCAACCCCGAGGCCAGCATGACCAGCGGATAACCAATCACCAGACCGCTGATGGACAGCAACGCATCGCGATCGGTGCGGGCAAAGCGGGTCAGGTCCGGGGCCATGACCGCCATCAGGATATTGGTGCCGATCACCGTGGACACCGCCACCCCAAAACTCATGGAGCCATTACCGGGTTTGGCGAGCAGCTCCGTTACATCACCTTGCTGCAGTGCCAGATAGAGCACGTAGAGCATAAACAGCGCCAGCAGCGGCACCGCAATCTGTGAAAATCGCTCCATCACGTGGAAGCCGAAAATCGCGGTCAACGTCATCAGTACACCACCGCTCAACGTATACAGCGGCACCGGCAGGTCAATCGCGAAGTTTGCTCGCAACGCATCGGCAACGGCTACCCCCAGAATTTCTGCGGTGAACGCAAACCAGGCCACCAGTACAACCGCCATTATCAGGTTGACCAGTTTGGCACCAGTGCGACCGAAGCAGAACTCCAGGATCATGTAGGTGGACAGGCGCGTGCGTGCGCCGACCAGAGATGTGAGCGCCAGCAGAACCCCCACCACCGCGCCACTGAGCGCGAAAACGCCGAGTGCACCTGGAATTCCCTGGGCCAGGGTCAGTTCGGAACCGACAAGAAACACCGGCAGCGTAATACCAATACCGAGAATAATCAGAGCGATGTTGTACCAGCCCACCGTCGCCGTATCCGGCACCGGCGTGCGCGCATAATCATTCTGCTCTGACATCTGTTTGTCCTCCACGGACGGCTGCTAACTATTGGCCCCCGCTTCCCATCCGCGGGAAGCCTTGAATCCGGGCCCTTAAAACATAAACGCCCGCTCACGACCAGGCGTGAGCGGGCTTGCAGTCAATCGCCAAACCAATTATCAGCAATTGTCAGAAATTGACAGTGCCCTGAATACCAAACTGACGCGGCTGATTGCGCAGGCGGATAAGTGGATTGAACAGGAACACCGTTTCCGGGGACGCCTCATCGAAAAGGTTATTGCCATAGAATGACACGCCCCAGTCCTCGGTTTCCAGGCCAATACTGCCGTTCACGAAGGTGTGGGTATCGGAGCGGCCACTGACCTCCTCAAACAGATCGAAGGATCTCGGCCCCAGCGTGTTGAACGCCAGGCGGGAAGTCATGGTAAACAGACCCGACAGCGGCCGGGTGTAATCGATGGAGCCATTGAGGTTGTAATCGGAAACATAGGGCATGGAGTCGCCCACGGTACCCGCCAGATCCAGCCCGGTATAGGCATCGAACCCGGCATTTTTGGTGATTTCGTTATCGATCACACCAACGCCCAAACTCAGGGAAAGGTTATCGCTCGCGCGCGCAGTCATCTCCGCCTCGAAACCGCGAATCTGCACTTCCGGCACGTTCAGGTTTTCCAGGGTGAAGGTGCTCGGATTGAGTCGGGTAAACTGCGCATTTTCCTGCTCGATATAGAACAGCGCACTATTGAGCAACAAACGCCCTCCCAGCCAGCTGGTTTTGGCACCCAGCTCGAAGGTATCGGAAATTTCTTCGGCGTAGTCACGCTGTACGGTAGGCGCATACTCGTTGAAACCGCCGGAGCGGAAACCACGGGAATAGGTGGCCGACAACAGCACATTGTCGTAGGCATCCCAGGCCAGGGACAGCTTTGGCTGCAGCTCGCTGTAGGTATCGTCCGCGGCGGATTCCTGCGGTGCGCGCTTATCATAGGCTTCGCGTCGCTCCTCGTCGTAACGCAGGGCACTGGTCAGCGTCAGGGTATCGCTCAGGGCATAACCGAGATTGCCAAACAGCGCGAAGGATTCGGAGTCCTGTACCGTTCTCTCACCAACGAACACCAGCGAGGGATCAATACCGTTCAGGTCTGCGTAGGTCACCCGCTCTTCCGGTGTCATATCCCAGATCTGGTCGAACTCAACACGGCGATCGCGGCGTTCGTAGAAGCCCCCCACCAGCCACTCCAGCGTGTCGTGGGCATCAGATGCGAAGCGCACTTCCAGGTTGGTGGAGTCTTCCCTGATGGGGTTGTTCTGGGTAATCGGGAAGTAGAAGTTTTCCTCGGACTCGGGCAAATGGGTGAAGTCGCCATCGGAGAAGAACAGCACATCCGCATCGTTGTAGCCGGCAATTACGGTCAAATCACCGTATTCGGTCTCGTGCTCCAGTTTAGTGGTCAGATTCCACAGGGTAGACTCGTCCCGGCCCAGGGCATTGCCATCATTTTTGATGGAAAAATCTTCCAGCTGGTCCTTGGTGATAAAGGCCATATAGTTGCTGCCCTGGGTCACATCCGAATAGCGCCCCTGCAGTTCCAGGTTGGTTCTATCCGACACATCAATGCTGATCAGGCCCTGGACACCATATTCCCCGTCCACATAATCCACTTCTTCATTGAGGAAGTCGTTTTCGATCAGGCCGTCGAAACTGCGGTAATTACCGGAAAGACGATAGCGCACGCGATCGCTCAGCGGCCCGCTGATGGCTGCGGAGATGCGCTCATCACCACCCTGTCCATAAGAGGTTTGCACTGAGCCTTCAAACACATCCGATGGCTGCCTGGTGACGATATTCACCGCACCGCCGATAGCGTTCTTGCCGTACAGGGCGCCCTGCGGTCCGCGCAGTACTTCAATGCGCTCAATCTGTTGCAGGCCCTGGTTGATAAACTCGATACTGGGCACGGTCACGCCGTCAACCACAAACGCCAGTGGTGCCTCCCCCACCTGGGGAGTAATCAGGCCGCGAATAGTGACGAAGTTAAGGCCGCTGCGGAAGTTCGATGCCACAGTCAGGTTGGGTGTCAGCGCAGAGAAATCCTTGATGGTAGTGATGCGCGCGTCCTGAATTTGCTGCGCATTGAATACGGTCACCGAGTCGGAAATATCCTGCAGGTTTTCCGGCCGCTTGCGCGACGTGACCATCACCTCTTCCAGAACCGTTTCGCTGGCCTGGGCGTTGCCGACGACAGGAATCGTCAGGCCCGTTGCAGCGATGGCAGCAGACAACAAAGTTCCCAGCATCGATGTTTTTTGCATGCCCTGATTTCTGACGGTATTTCCACCTGCCGCTACCGGTATCTCTTCGGCTGTCACTTCGTGCTTGTTCATTATTGCTCCTGACGTCCTGGACTTCGCATGGGCGAAGGTGGTTTCTTGGAATTTATTGACCTAATTAGGTCACGAAACCGCGTGAATGAAATGTCGGACTGCGCTCAAACTCTCACATAAATTTCTTATTTTTGTAAAAAAGAGAATTAAATTTCCTGAAGCTCCAAACAGCCGCCATCGAGCGGAGGAGTGACTGCCTGGCCAGATGAATCACTTTCCACGGCTCCCCAGCCGCCACCGTTGCCGGTCACAACGCGCACCAGGTCGCCCTTTTGCAATGGGCGTGAGACAGCGGTGGAAAAACGTTCTGAAACCTTTCCATTGCTGACAATCTCCGCATAGTTACAGGAACCCTGTTCGCCACCGTTCACACCGGCCGGCGGCGTATCGCTGCGGCCCAGATGCATGGACAGGCAGGTATCCTCTCCGAGGATCCGATATTCAATGACCGCGCCGCGGCCGCCACTGAAGCGACCGCGACCCGATGGATCATCGCTCAGGCTGTATCGTTCGACCCGGACCCCGTAACGGGACTCCTGAATTTCTACGGGAATATTGGAGGTCTCACCGTTGCCAACACAAAACTGGGCGCTTTCCCCGGCCTTGTTGGCCCCGGCGCCCCAGCCGCCCACCAATGGCTGTACCAGGATAAACGGCTCTCCGGTTGTGGGCGCCGTGCCATTCAGTGTGAACGCACAGATGGAACCAAACTGGCCGGCAATCAACTTGTCCGGTACCGCGTTTACCAGGGCTTTGCGCATCAGGTCCGCCGCGCCCACCATCGCTTCGAAATAATTGGAGACCGGCGCCGGCCGCGTCGCCGTGAATACCGTGCCCTCCGGGCAGATGACCCGAAGCGGCCGGAAGCATCCCTCGGTAGCCGATACGCCAGGGTCCACTACCCCCATAAACACTTCGCGGGCAGAAGATTCCAGCGCACAGCGCGTGCAGTTGATCGAACCGGGCGCCATGGGCGCGCTGCCGGTGAAGTCCGCAATAAACTCACTTTCCGTGATGGTGATTTTGACCTTTACCGGGAAGGGACCATTGCCCTGCCCGTCGTGATCGATCACATCCTCGGCAACGAATACGCCCTTGGGCAGACTGCGAAAGCGGTCGCGTACCATTTTCTCGCCGTGGTCCAACAAATAAGCAATCGCTTCATTCACCACCGTTGCGCCATAGCGCGCGACCAGTTCCTGAAAGCGCTTACCGCCCATCTTCAGGGCCGCGATGCCGGACCACATATCTCCCAGGGTCATATCCGGCAAACGGACATTGGCCTCGATCATATCCACCACCGACTGAACGATGTGGCCGCGCTCGGAAATTTTGATGACCGGAAACTGCAGGCCTTCCTGATACACCTCAGTGGCGCCGGAGCTGAAGCTTCCCGCGTAGGCGCCACCCACTTCCGTCCAGTGCGCCTTGTTGGCCGCGAACGCCATCAATACACCGTCACAGAAAACCGGCATCACCATGGCGACATCCGACAAATGGGTGCCGCCGCCAATGTACGGCGTGTTGGTCATGAATATGTCGCCGGGGTGAATCCGGTCCGCGCCAAACTTTTTCAGGACCTCCTGCACGGCACCGTCCAGAGTGCCGACAAAACCAGGGATACCATTGCCCTGGGAAATCAGCCGGCCCTCGGCGTCGGTGATGCCGATACCGTAATCCAGCGCCTCATAAATAATCGGGCTCATACTTGAGCGACGGAGCGCTTCAAACATTTCCTCGCCCAGTGCTACCAGGCCACTCTTGATGACTTCCAGGGTAAACAGATCGACGCTCATGGGTTGGCCTCCGCGGCAGTCAGTTCAATATGCAAACCGCCATAGGCGTCCACGGTTACCCTGTTGCCGGGATACACCGGCGTGGTGGTACCGGATTCCTCGATGATCGCCGGTCCGGTCAACTTCATTCCCGCACAAAGCTCTTCCCGGTAATAGGTTTTCGCCAGGTGAATTCCGCACTCGTCGAAATCCACCTCGCGCTCCCCTTTCAAGGCCGGCGACGCGTCCTCGCCACAGTTGGGCAGGGCATTGATGGGGGATTTTTCCACTTCGGCAAACGCCACCAGATGCAGGCTAACAATCTCGATCGGCAAATCCAGCTCGAAGCTGTACTCCCGTTCGTGGGCTTTATGAAAATCGACGTTCATGGTTTCCAGCGCAACACGGTGTTTTGTCGCGGCGTCTTCGCTGTGCTGGGCGTAAGCAACATGCGAGTAGGCAACTTTTACGGTGTGTTCCTGCCCCTGGTAACGCAGTTCCGCGTAGCATTCCAGACGCACCTGCTCCTCGCCGTAGCCTTCATTGGCGAAGTCTGCAACGGCATTAGCAGCCAGAAGGTGGAACGCCTGAGACAGTTCAGCGGCGTGCGCCACTGTGGAGTCCAGCAATCGGGTTTGCAGGTAATCCCGGCGCAGATCGATCATCAGCATGCCCCAGGCGGAAAACACCGCGGAGTGCGGGGGAATAATGACTTTGGGAATATTCAGCTCGCGCGCCAGGGACACCGCGTGCATGGCCCCGCCACCGCCAAAGGCCATCAGCGACAACCGGCGGGGATCGTGGCCGCGGCTCACGGAGACCAGTTTCAGCGCGTTGCTCATATTCGCGTTGGCAATGCGCAGGATGCCCCGCGCCACCTGCTGGCTGTCCAGGCCACCCAGGGATTCACCCACCAGCGCACAGGCCTGCCTGGCCGCATCGATATCCGGGGTGACCGTGCCGCCCACAAACAGGTCGGGATTGATACGCCCGGTGAGCAGGTTGGCATCGGTGGTAGTAGGCTGCACACCGCCGCGCCCATAGGCCACCGGCCCGGGATAAGACCCGGCACTTTGCGGGCCCACATGCAGCGACCCCGCCGCATCCACCCACGCCTGGCTGCCACCGCCATTGCCAATTTCAACGATATCCACCACCGGGGTCTTGATCGGGTAACCGGCGGTTTTCGGGCTTTTTTCGATGATGTAGTCGGTATTGACCGGCACCTTGCCATCGCGAATCAGGGTGCACTTGGCGGTGGTACCGCCGATGTCCAGTGCCAGAATGTCGTTCTCACCGACCAGTGCGCCATAGGTGGCGGCGGCCAGCATACCGCCCACCGGACCAGACTCGATCAGGGTGACCGGGTTGCGAATCACCGCAGACACCGTCTCGATACCGCCGTTAGACTGCATGATAAACGGGGATGACTGGAGGCCTTCCTGCTGCAGGGCCCCCTGCAATCGCTGCAAGTAAGCCTTGGTGGGCGGCAGTACATAGGCGGACAGCACCGCGGTATTGGTGCGCTCGTATTCGCGCCACTCGTTGCACACTTCATGGGAGGCAATCACATCCACCTGCGGCCACAGGGCCTTGATGTGTTGTACCGCCTCGCGCTCGTGGGACGGATTCAGGTAGGCATGCAGAAAGGCCACAGCTATGGCTTCAACGCCCTCGGCCTTGAGTTGCGCAATGATGTCGTCCAGTTCCGACAACACCGGTGCGGTAATGACCTGCCCCTGGCTATCCAGTCGCTCGGTCAGCTCAAAGCGCAACGCACGCTCCACAAAGGGACGCGGCTTCTGGTAACAGGCATTGTAGATATCGGGGTTATTACCGCGGGCGATTTCCAGCACATCGCGAAATCCCCGGGTGGTAATCAGCGCGGTTTTGACGCCCTTGCGCTCGGTGATGGCATTGATGACCACGGTGGAGCCGTGGGCGAAAAAGACCACGTCATGCAAATTGGCCCCGCTCTTGCCGATCGCGTTCAGCACGCCCTGCTCAAAATTGCCAACCGTGGTATCACTTTTGACTACGCTTATGTGTCCATCTTTTACGCAGACCAGATCGGTAAAGGTTCCCCCGACGTCGCTGGACATTCTTATAGATGTTGTCATGACCATACCTTTGCAAATAGGCCATCCAGTCTAAACGGGAGCGCTGTGCATAAATGATCAAAGTGCCGGCGGCTTGCGAAACTTCATGCGCTTCGGCACACTGCGGGGAAATTATTGGTACCGCGCGGCCCTGGGGACCCTGACATGAAGAAAACTGTCAAAATCGACAACATCAATCGTCGAATCCTGACTGAGCTGCAAAAGAACGCGCGTATCAGTAACCTGGAACTCGCCGAAAAGGTCGCCCTGTCCCCCAGCGCCTGCCTCAAGCGCACCAAGCAACTGGAAAACAGCGGCTGTATCCGCGATTACGTAATGGCCGCGGACCTGGACAAGATCTGTTACAACGTCCAGGCATACTTCAATATCACCATGCAGAGCCATGAGCCAATCACGACTAAGCGGTTCTATGATTTCGTCAACCAGACGCCTGAAATCGTCGACTGCCTGAAAGTCAGTGGTGATGTGGATTTTGTGGCGTTTGTTGTCAGCTCCAATATTGAAGCCCTGAATACGCTGGCCAATCAATTGCTAGGAGCGGACATCGGTGTCAACCGAATCATTTCCAATATCGTTATGGAACGCCCTAAGTGGTTTTCCGGCTACCCGTTGGAGAATCTGGAATGGAAACCCGAAGCCTGACGACAGTCCACTATTTTCCCATAGTGCAAAAAAAGAAAGGCCCGCAAATTCACGGGCCTTTTTATTCTACTCACCGACCAGCTTCCCGTTATCGATCAATTCCCGGTGGGTAACGGAATCTTAACGCCCTCCTTCTCAAGCTGCTCCCGCACCCATTTAAAGCGCTGGTAACCGCTAATAGTGATTGGCCCGGTGTAAGTTTCACTCTGGAGTTTACGTGGTGGGTATTTGACGTAGGTCTTGACGAGGTCTTCGACCTCTTTACTGATCGTCACCATGGTCCAGGTACGTTCGGTAAAGTTATTCATGAACAGGTCGTACCGCTCCTGAGGATCCTGCCACAGATCGAACACCTGAGGCACAGTGGCAACATACTTGGACTCGCCTTTCCAGCCGAGGTTAGTGTCTACCGCCATACCACCGGTGTGCGCGCCATCGTCACCACGCAGATTGAACACCGCCTTGTAATTGCCCACGCGCGCGGCACCTGGCGACAGCTCATCCTCGGTAAAGTAGAACCAGGATGTACGCGCGCTCTTGCCGCTTCCAGTCAATATCGGCGTCATATCAACGCTGTCGAAGATAATGGGCTGACCCTCGCGGTCCTGACTCGGCAGCTGCACACCTGCGACCGAGGCGAAGGTAGCCATCAGGTCGAGACCGCCAGCAATATCATGGTTTCGCACGTTGGCCTTGATTTTCCCCGGCCAGACCGCGATGGCCGGCACCCGGTTGCCGCCCTCACGCACCGTACCTTTGGTGCCGCGAAATGGCGTATAACCCGCATCCGGGAAAACGTCCTGCCAGGCACCGTTGTCCACGGTGTAAAACACTAGGGTATTTTGATCCAGTCCCAGTTCCCGAAGCTTGTCCATGACATGGCCGATACGGGTATCCAGCTCCACAACCGCGTCGGCGTACTTGGACTTGGACATGGATGTGTGCTTGAACTCCGGTGCCGGCATATTCGGCTGATGGTTCTTCATGAAGTTGATATTGATAAAGAACGGCGTGCCCGGGTCTTTCGCCGCATCTTCCAGAAACTCAAGGCCGGATTTTTCTACATAGCCATCAACGAACGGCAACCCAACCACACCTTTACCCGGCGTATTGTCGTACTGGCCATTTACTTTCCAGTCTTCCCTGGCGGTTTCTCCCGCATTACCGGAAAGAGATCCCTTGGTAACCTGTTTGAACATCGCCCTCAGTTTTGGATCCATGTCCGGGAACCAGGTGGGGTCAGCGTAGGTGTAGGCGTTCGCGTGATACAGAAACGCATGCTTCATCACGTCGTAACCCTGGGCATTGGGCAGGGCGTAATCAGATTCCCCAAGGTGCCACTTACCGGTGAAATACGTTTTGTAACCAGCAGTTTTCAACACAGACGCCAAGGTCCATTCCGCCTTGGGGAGACCGCCACCCTGCCCCTGGAATGCCACTGTCGTCATACCGCTGCGATTGGGAATACGACCCGTCTGAATGGCTGCGCGGCCGGGTGTACAGCTGGGTTGCGCATAAAATGAAAAGAAGGTCATGCCTTCAGCTGCCATGCGGTCAATATTCGGGGTCGGCATTCCCCGCCCCTCTCCGCCACCATAGGGGCCAAGATCACCGTAACCGGTATCGTCAGAAACGATCAGCAGAATATTGGGCTTGCCACTGCTGGAATTCGTGCTTGTCGTGATTGGTACTGATTGGCTTGGAACTGTCTGACTTGGCACAGCCTGACTCGGCACCTGTTGACTCGTCTCGTCAGGATTTGGCGATATGACGACAGGAGGCGGTGTCTGATCCTGCTGGGGATCGGCAACCGCCTGTGCTACGACCGGCAGACTTACTGCAATCTGTGAATCGTCCTCGCTGCACCCCGCCAAAGCGAGAAGTACCAGGAACCCTGCAAATTGGAAACGCATGATGACCTCTTAGTGTTTTTCAAATCTTCCGAACTATTCCGCTACTTCATTTCCACCACGACCTTTTGAATCTCACCGGTAAACGCATGTGACGGCTCATATTCATGGGTCACAGGCTGCCCGGTGTCTTCGCCAATTCCGAAGGTATCGATACCAAAACGTCCGGCAACGGTCTCGGGTACTTCTCCGGTGGCGACCGTCTCGCCGTTGACCTTGAGCGCCAGCTTCGCCGCGCCGCCGGGCTTATCGCCCTGGTAATCGAAGTCCACTTCAATAGTCGCGTCACCGGAAACAGCTTTGGTACCTTTCAAAGTGGTGTGCTTTTCAAAAAAGTTGTAATCAAATACCGGTACGCCGCTATCCAGATACAACACCAGTCCGGCGGCCACACCACCTACGGCCAGGATCACCCCTTCAGTCTTGGCACCCTCGGCGTTCACATTCGCAGTCAGTGTCCAGGAAGCGTTCTTCATGGAAGGGCCGGCCACTTCGGGAATACGCACAGCGCCCGGATAATAGGTGTAGACCTTGGAATCAGGATTAGCCCCTGGCACCGGCGGCTTGGGCATACCCAACCGGCCCGCACCGCGGTCGTCCATTGGATACACCTCGTTGTCCTTTGCAGCCTGGTCAAATTTTTTCTTCAGTTCGGCAAGTTTGTCGGGATTTTCTGCGGCGAGGTTATTGGCCTCAGAAAAATCCTCGTTGAGGTTATAGAGCTCCCACTCGTCTTTGTCCCAATTGCCCGGCGCCAGATCTTGGCGCCACGGCAGCGTGTGCTGGGCATTGGCCTTCCATCCATCCGCATACATGGAACGGTTACTGAATACCTCGAAGTACTGCTCGTCGCGCCCACTAAACTGCGGGTCGCTGAAACTCGCAAGGAACGACTTGCCCACCAGTGGCTTCTGCTCGATGCCGTTCACCGTTTCCGGCATAGGTATATTGGCGGCTTCCAGAATGGTGGGTACCACATCTACCAGATGCAGGAAGGCATCCCGTGGCGCGTCATCGTGTTTGATCTTGGCGGGCCAACGGATCACCATGGGGTTGCGGGTACCCCCCAGGTGTGACGCAACCTGTTTTACCCACTGGAACGGCGTATTGCCGGCCCAGGCCCAGCCAACCGGATAATGGGGCTCCGATTCCGGACCACCCAGTTTGTCGAGATTTTCCAGGATTTCGTCCAGTGTCGTCGGCAGGCCGTTGAGGTTTTTAATCTCATTCATTGTGCCGTCCGGCCCGCCCTCCGCGGATGCACCATTGTCGCCAACGATGTAGATCACCAGCGTATTGTCGGTATCGGGCAATTCATCCACCGCGTCTATAAGACGCCCGACTTCGTGATCGGTAAAGGCAAAGTAGCCGGCAAAGTTTTCAAACAGCGCGTTGTAGGCTTTTTTCTGATCATCGCTCAGGCTGTCCCACGCGGGCACCCACTCCGGGCGATCCGTCAGTTTGGTATCGGACGGCACTATGCCCATTTTCTTCTGACGTTCGAACACCTGCTCACGATACTTGTCCCAGCCCATATCGAACTTGCCCTTGAACTTTTCGCGCCACTCGGCAGTGACGTGATGGGGCGCGTGCATGGCCCCCGGGGCGAAGTACATAAAGAAAGGTTTGTCCGGTGCCACAGACTTGGCAAACTTCATACGGGCGATGGCGCGGTCGGTCATGTCCGTCATGAAGTGGTAGCCCTCTTCCGGGGACTTGTCCGGTTCCACCGGCACCGTGTTCTCGAACAACACCGGATAGTACTGGTGCGTTTCCCCGGCATTAAATCCGTAGAAGTAATCAAAGCCGAGGCCCGTGGGCCATCGGTCGAAGGGGCCGGATACCGTTGCCTCCCAGTCCGGGGTATTGTGGTTCTTTCCATACCACCAGGTGCTGTAACCGTTGTCTTTCAAGATTTCAGCAATGGTGGCGGTGCTTTTCGGGATATAGGAGGAATAGCTGGGAAAGCCCGTTGCCCACTCCATCAGGAAACCGCTGCCCGACTGGTGATGGTTGCGTCCGGTCAACAGCGCCGCGCGCGATGGGCCGCAGATAGCGGTGGTATGGAAACGGTTATAGCGCAGCCCTTCGTTGGCCAGTTCATCCAGATTCGGCGTGGGGATCAGGCCACCGAAGGTGGACGTCTGACCGAAGCCCACATCGTCCAACAGAATGACGATCACATTCGGGGCACCCTTCGGCGCGGTGGGTACCTGTTGCCAACTGGATTCGGATTCCTTGTAGGTCTTGCCGATCTTGCCTTCAAACGGCGACAGGTCATTGGGCAGATTTTTCCGGTCCGGCCAGGAAGCACTGTCGGACCCCACCGAACTGGTCGCTGATTGATCGTCAACAACGACCGTCGATTTTTCTTCGTTGCTGATCGCGTTATTGGAGGTCTCCGTACCTGATGCCGGCGGCGCAGCTTCTCGAGAGCAGCCGACTACTGCGAGAGACAACGCCAATACCGACAAAGCGACACCAATAGTCTTCATTCCGGCTCTCCTTCCGTGGAGCGTCCTAAGCAAAGCTAGCTCTCTGTGATTTTTCCAAGAAAGCTCACGGCGTATACCAAATGGGACTGGAGAAGGCACGTTCCTGCTGAACCATAGGAACCTTCTTATCCATCTCGATCTTGTTTCTTACCTTGTCGTACAGGGTCCAGCGGGGCGTAGGAATCTGTAGTACCCGCACGTAATACACAGCTTTATGCGCGGGATTGAATTCCTTGTCCTCAAAGTAACCGATTAGCTGGGCATCGCCGATATCGTTGGTGTACTTGGCGGTTTTCGTGTCTACCGTAGTACCCACATGTTGGATATGTCCCTGACTATCCAGCTTGCGATTGCCCGACCACTTCACGTTGTACACTTTTTCGTGGGTGTTTCCGCTGCCATCCACCCACCCTTTGATAATTTGGATACGATCCAGGTTGGCGCCTTGCGGGTCTTTCATGGCGGCAACGAGGAATTTGATTCCCTTGGTACCTTTATCGCCTTTCAGCTTGCCCCCCATGGGGACGCCTTTTTCATAACCGCGTTTGACCATATCCGCTTCGGCATCTTCCGGGCTGAAATCGAAGCCACCGAAAAAGCGCAGGGTCATACGTGGTCCAGTGGTGGCAAAGGTTTCCTTGCGCATCATGGCATCCCAGATGGCTTCACGGGTATTTTCAACCGCCCAGACCCCCATGCTGCCGGAAGCGGCCATTTCCCAGCCCATGTAGACGTCGGTCGGCCCACTTAACAGGGGAAAGTCCCAACGGGTCTTGTTACTGGGTTCCAGGGTTTTGAACTTGCCAAAGAAGTTGTCGTCGTCCGGTGTGGACAAACCCGTGTGGGTGTCTGTCCCGCCGTTGGCACCGTACTGGAAGGGGTTGGTTCCGAGTTTATCTTCAAGCCGCATACCGGCCTTCAGGGCCGGGCGCCAGTATTCATATTTGAACGAGCCCGGTGGTTTGGGCTTTAAAATCAGGTTACCGCGGTCCCACAGATCCCAGTCGGAAAACTCGTCTTCCGGTGACAGGCTGGGATGGGATTCACTCTGCCCTTTGATCTGAGTGACTTCATACAGTGGCTCGTAGCGCGCGCGCATTTCCGCCCACTCTTTGGTCATGGGCGAGCCGTCGAAACGCTTTTCCTCGAACATGCGGCCATTGGACATATTGCCGTTGTGGGGAATGGCCAGTACCTGGCCACCGGTTTTGTCTTCGTAGGCTTTCATCCAGGCCCAGAGCTTTTCCGGATCCTGGGTTTCGAAGGTGGTCAGAGGCAGCAGACTGCGGGTTTTACTGGCATCGTCGCGGAAGATCACGTTGCGGTGCAGATTGTCGCCGCCATCGGCGTTTACGGTCCACTCGTAGGCAATGAACGTAGTGAACTCACCCGGCTTATTGTATTTCTCGGCGGCATCCACTGTTTGTTCCCAGGCGGATTTCATCCACTTGGGATCCATCACGACCTTGGGCAGTTTGCCTTCCGATTGCAGCACAATCAGTTCACTTTTGGCATCCGCCGCCTTTTTTTCATCCCCGGAATTGAGGGCCTCGTTCCAGCGCTTCAGCGTCGGGTCCGCCATCATTTCCGGATTGCCGGCAATGAGCTCATTGATTACGCCCATACCATCGGAATGGTCGGTAATCATGAACCAGTCATACGGTCGACTGAGCCTGGCCGGAAGCCCGGTATTGGATTTCACTTCTTCGCCCAGGGCAAATCGGTAAGCATCTTCCGGCGTGAGAATGGCACCATCCATTCCCGCATCGGCAGACCAGCCGGTGTGTACGTGGGTATCACCAAAATACGCCTGAGTCGGGTAAGCGGTACCGGCAGGCTGCGATGACTGGGACGATGGCGTCGCGTCGGGCATGGGGGCCTTGCCTGTTACATCCGATACGGGGCCATCCGCTGTACCGTATTCTTCCTCGACTAGGGCCTCACCTTTTCCGCCGGCCGATTCGCTCGCTTCTTGCTTCTCTCGATCGTGATCGCCACTACAGGCAGACAGTGCAATTGCGACCACCAGAATCGATAGAGCCAATCTCTGCTTATCCATATCTTCCTTCCCGGTACTTAGGTATTGAAACGAAACTACCCCGCTCTATTCGGGCCACCTTCTTTCACGGGGGAGCCAATAGAGACGGGGTAGCAGCTGCGCCTTTTAATAATCGCAGCACAATTTTGACAACATCACCTCGCCTTTATTGCCAGTGAGTTGATCAACGTACTGACCTCACCTACCTGCGCAGAAAAACTCTTCTGCACAGGCGGAAATTCCTGAAAGCTTTTCACAAACTGCTCGATCTGTGCGCCCGCCGGGCCCAAAGTCCAACTGCGGTTTTCCGCCCATTCGTCGTATCCGCGCGCGTCGATGAAGCGCTCAAACGGATCCAGTTTCAGGTTGATGATATAGGGCGTGGTCAACGGTATCTGGCTGGCACGGAACCACTCTTCCTGATCGATAAACAGGAACTTCCAGTCGCCATGGCGCATGCCATGAAACGTGGTTTCGGTGAAGTAATAGAACTCCTTGCGCTTGGTTTTACCCTGATTCAGCAGTAAGTCGGTCTGGTCGTAGCCATCGAGATGCACCTTGAAGCTCTTGTCGCCGATCTTGGCACCCGACAGCAGTTTTCCTTTGATGTCTTTTTCACCAACAATGGACAGGATGGTGGGGACCCAGTCTTCCATGGCCATGAATTCGCCGGTGGAAACACCGGCCGGAATATGTCCTTTCCAGCTCACGAGCATGGGAACCCGAAAACCGCCTTCCCAACCACCAACGCCCTTTTCACCGTGAAACGGCTGATTGCCGCCATCCGGCCAGGAATTGGATGCGGCGCCATTGTCGGTGGAGAACATCACCAGGGTGTTATCTGCCACGCCAAGCTCATCCAGTAAATCGAGCAGTTCGCCGACAATATCGTCCAGCTCCATCATGCCATCCGCATAAATACCGTAACCGCTTTTGCCCATGTACTTTTTATTCAAATTTGTGCGGTAGTGCATGCGGGTGGTGTTGTGCCACACAAAAAATGGCTTTCCGGCTTTGACCGACTCGGTAATAAAGCGCTTGGATTGTTCGAGCACTTCCCAGTCGAGGTTGCGCTGGCGCTCCTGACCCCAGGCGCCCATGTCCTCGATTTGTTGCTTGCCATCGGACTGTGCCCTGGAATGCACAACCCCACGCATTTTCAGCCCGAACTGCTTCTGTATTGCCGGGTCTTTCGGGTAATCGTATTGCTCGGGATATTCACCGGCGTTCAGGTGATAGAGAATGCCAAAGAACTCATCAAACCCGTGCGCCGTTGGCAGATGCTCATCCCGGTCGCCCAGGTGGTTTTTACCAAACTGCCCGGTGACATAACCGTGCGGCTTGAGCAGTTCGGCCAGCGTCGGCGTCTCTGCCTTTATCCCCTGCTCGGCGCCAGGCAGCCCAACGGTACTGAGGCCGATACGCATGGGGTACTGGCCTGTGATAAACGATGCGCGGCCCGCAGTACAGGAGGCATGCGCATAGTGATCCATGAAAATCATGCCGTCTTTGGCGATGCGATCGATATTGGGCGTGGAGCCGCCCATCATGCCGCGGTGATAGGCACTGACATTCCACATGCCAATATCATCGCCCCAGATAATGAGAATATTGGGCTTGTCTGCAGCACTCGTGACCAGGGACGCGAGACACAAGTAGAGCGCGGCTGCGCACTTGTACAATGTTTTCATTATTACCTCAGAGAAAACCAACAGTTTTGCGAAAATTTACTGGAATCCGGCTGAGGCAAGTATAGGCAGCGAATATTTCCGCGCTGTAGAAATGGCGGCGAAGGCTCTCCTTGTGAAAATAGGATAAAGTTTCACAGCTTCTATAATCAGCTGTCGCCAAGAGACCGATAAATACGGTAATTTGGGCGCTGTTTTCGAACATCAGTGATCACCACTCAGCCAGCATTAAGGGGAAACCATGGCTCAGGGTTCAAAGAAAGCCGTTCTATACGCCATTTGTGTCAATGCGATTATCACCGTCTTGAAAGGGATTGCCGCAATGGCCACCCACTCAGCGGCAATGATGAACGAAGCCGTTCACAGCCTGATGGATACGCTGAATCAGGTTTTCCTGCTGATCGGCCTCAAACGCGGCAGCCAACCGGCGGATACGCAGTACGCCTTCGGGCACGGCCAGAAGAAATACCTGTGGAACCTGTGGAGTGCCATTGGCTTGTTTTCCATTGGCTGCGGCCTCGGTCTCGCCCATGCCTGGCACGCCTGGCACAATCTGGGACACATCCAGCGCCCCGAAGCCATCTCCGTGTTCGGCCTGGAAATTGCCCCTATCTGGATTTCGGCGGTGGTGCTGATCATCGCCTTCCTGCTGGAAGGTTATGTGTTAATCGTGGCAGGGAAAGAATTTCTCTCGCGCATGCGTGCGGAAGGCAAGCGCAATCCCTTTCGCTACCTTACCGATGCCGATGACCCGACACTGATTGCCGTACTGTTGGAGGATTCCATCGCAGTGACCGGGGTGATTCTTGCCGCCACCGGTATTGGCATGACCCAGTCTACCGGCAACCCCATGTGGGATATCGGCTTCTCCGTATTGATTGCCCTGATGCTCGGGTTTACCGCGATCTTTCTCGGCAAGATCAATATGCGCTACCTCACCAATATTCGCGATAAGGACGCCGAGCGCGCCTTCCATGACATCGTCAAACATCATCGCGAGGTAGAGCGCTATCACGACCTGCGTTCAGTGATCGTCGACGACACCCACACCGTGGTCGTGGCGGAAGTTGAACTTCGGGAAGAAGTATTGATGCGGGATATGCGGGAGCGGATTAGCAATCACGCGCGCCAGCTATTGGAGCGGGTGCCAGAGCACCGGCGCACCGAGGCCGTACTGGAATACGCGGAGACCCGCGCAATTGTGCAGGCGACACTGGAGGCAACCGAAGAGCTGATTGATGAACTGGAGACCGAATTGAAACAGCGCTGCCCCAGGGTTTTCCATCTCACGATTGAAATTGACGGCATAGCGCCGCCGTCGAAACTGGACAACCCGCAGCAATTAAACGAGGGACTGTGAGGCTCCACCGATACTCGACGGATGCCTCAATAAAATGACAGTGCCGGCTTCACACCGGCACTATTTCGGCGGCAGCGAGCCGGCAAATTCCACGCCTTTATTTACCCAACCATTCAGGTCTTCGACGATCGCATCTTCTTCTACATAGACCATGCCTTTGAGGGGTCTGCCGGTGTAATCCATGGGACGTGTGTAGCGCTCACCCAGTGCATCCTGGTAGTTGTCTGGCCCCACCCGGACCATCAGTTCTTCCCCCACCACACCACAGGCCATATTGCCGTTGAGCATAAAGGCCAGGCCACCGAACATCTGCTTTTCACTCAGGCCATCGCTCTCTTTCAGCAGGTAGCGCACTTTCTTCGCCAACTCTTCGTTGTAAGCCATTACTCACTCCTTCCTTTATAAATTCTGTCGTGGAAATTCAGGCAGCCGGTGCCGCACCGGGTTTTCGGGTGCAGGTTCAAATAGGCTTGGATATATTCGCGTGCGCAGGTGTAGCAGGTGTAGCAGGTGTAAAGGGAGATGTAATTCTTCTGGCTGGCAGTATCATTGTGCAACGCCTGAATACGCTCACTACGCTTGGGAGGGAGCAGGCTAATATACTCAGCAAGTAGTTGCGGAATCTGCGCCATGCGAGAAAATTTTTTGCCATTATCGTTGTAAGTGTAGCAAAGAATATGAAAGGCGCCGGCTGGCAGGAGATTTTCTCCCCTACCCGCTATCCGGCCAGGTCATTGGCGGGGTTATAAACCGCTATCGGCGGTCAATCGAGCATTTCCAGGCGGCCGCCATTGAGGTGGTACATGGCGCCGACAATCTTGAGCTTGCCCTCTTTCTCCAACGCAGAGAGGATTTCGCTCTCATCGCGGATTTCATTCATCGCCCGGCGGACATTACTGGCCGCTACCAGGTCGACAAACTCCTCATTCTTGCTGCTGCGGTCACCGTCATAAGTAGTGGCCTTTACCGCAGGCTTGATTTCATCCAGCAGATCAGTGAGCTTGCCCATTTTCACGCCATCAATAGCGCCCTTCACCGCACCACAGGCGGTATGCCCCATCACCAGAATCACTTTCGCGCCAGCGGCCGCGCAGGCAAACTCCAGGCTGCCGACCACATCGTCATTACAGATATTGCCGGCCACCCGGGTATTGAAGGATTCACCCAGCCCCATATCCAGCAGTATTTCAGCCGGCGTCCGCGAATCGATACAGCTGAGAATGGCCGCGGCCGGATATTGTCCGGTGGCACTGGCGCGCTTCTGGGCCAAATAATCGTGTTGCTGCATTTGGCCATTGCGGAAACGTTCGTTACCCTGCTCCAGCATTTGAATCACATCGTCCGGACTCATGGCATCGCGCGCTTCTTTACTCAGCGCCGCGGCATAGCTCACTCCAGAAAAGCCCGCAAGCCCGACACCTCCAACCATCCCCACTGCACCAGCGCCGAGCGCGGCTTTTAACAGGCCCCGTCGCGACGTATCCGGCGACTGGCAGGCATGCGGGTCCGTGGGTTTACTGTTCATACTTCGCCTCGTCTACAAAGCTCGTCTACAAAGAAGGATGTTACCGGCCTCGGCGGCACTCCTTTGAGCGTAGACGATTTTGGCGTCAATGAGACCCGCTCACGGAACTTGTCTCAGCCATCAGCTCCGCGAGACGTGAACAACGCCCGCAATGGGTGCAGCAATTGGCCGAGATAGCTGCGGGGCAAGCGCACGGTGGTTCCGTACTCCGCGGGCCAGTGCTGCTCGGGCATGTGGTAGGTATTGAAAAGGCGATCAAACAGCACCGTATGTGCGGAGTAATTGGTATCGATGGCGGGCTTTTCCGAGCTGTGGTGCCAATGGTGGAATTGCGGCGTTACGAATATGTATTTCAGGGGGCCGAAGGAAAACCGCAGGTTGCTGTGAATCAAAATCGCCTGCAGTGCCGCAAAGGCAACGTAGATATCCAGTGCAGCCTGGTCAGAGCCCAACAGGTACAGCGGTACCATCACCATCGCGCGCTCGGAAAAGACCTGGATAAAATGCCCTCGCGATCCGGCCAGCCAGTCCATGCTTTCCACCGAGTGGTGTACCGCGTGCACCGGCCAGAGCACGCGCACCTCGTGATACAGGCGGTGCTCCCAGTAGAGTACAAAATCGGCGCAGACGATGATCAAACACACCTGCAGCAATACCGGCACCGACTGCACCGCTTGTTGCACGCTCTCACTCACCGCCCACTGAAAATGACTGGCATGGTAGTTGCCATAAATCAGGATGGCGGAAATCATCAGGTGATTGAAACAGAAATAGAAAAGATCCAGCCCCCACTCGTCCCGCAAAATTACCTGGTTGCGGTATTTGGGAAACAGCTTCTCCAGTGTCATGAACACCGCAACCGAACCGAGAAAGGCAAGTATCAGCCAGTCAATCCCCAGTGACAGACGCACCGGTTCCACCGGCCCCACGGGAATATCGTAGCCACCGAACAAAAAGCCCAGCGAAGTCAGCGCGATGCCCGCAAGCCCCAAGCGCTTGTGACGATTCAGGAATAAAGTCAGCAAACCGAAAAACAGGGAAAAATACATCCCGTACTTGAGGAGCTGCTGAAGAAAGGCCGCATCGTAGACCTGCCGCACTTCAATCGTGGTGAGATAGGCCGGGTAGCGGTAGGCCAGCACCGCCAGCAAACTCAAAACTCCGAGTGTTACTGACAGGTATCCACTGATTTTTCCTTCCCCCCAGCGAAATTCACTGCTTCGATCCAGTGGAACCCGCCGCTTCCGGTATTGATATTCTGCTTCCATCAGACGTCCCTGTTTGAATATGACTTTTCGAATTGCGCGAGATAGTACTACCGAGCTGTGATGCGATACCAGTTTGCTACTTAACAGCCACCGGAAGATGGTTTAAGTTCTGCCCCCCCTGATAGTTCGACAAGAATGATTGAGTAGCCCGCCGTATGAACACGCCCCGATTTTGCACCAGCAGCCAGGCAATTCGCCTGGGCGCTATGTTACTTAGCATCCTGGCACTTCCCCTCACGGCTGCGGCCGCATTCGCCACCGGCTATCAACCGCTAGGCCAGACGTGCGATGGGTTGCCCAAACTCCCCGTTGGCACCATGCCGGGCACCTGCCTCGGGCTACTGGCAGGCACCGACTCCGGAGATGCCTTTATCAAGCCCCGCAAGGCACTGGAGCTCCCCGAAGGTAACCGAATTCTGGTTACTGACATGGGCGGCTGGGGCGGGGGTAAAGGCATCCTCTGGCTGCTTGAATACAAAGAAGGCGGCTATACACAGCGGACACACACGCGCAAACTCATTACCGGAATGAACCTGCCCCACGACATCAAGCTCGGCCCTGACGGACTGATTTACGTAGGTGAAGCCAATCAAATTACCCGCTTCCAGCTTCAGGGTGACCAAGTGATCCAGCGGGAAACAGTAATCGATGGCCTGCCCTACACCGCCGGCGACCACCTGCACCCACTGACCAGTTTTGTCTTCCTGCCCGGCGGCGACCTTCTGGTAAACGCGGGTTCGAAAACCGATGACTGCGGTCTGAGTTCCGAACAACAAACCTGTAGCGAGCTCAACACCACAGGTCTTCGCCGCTATCGCTACCAGGCAGAACTTAACCAGTGGGCCGATGACTTCACACTGCTCGCCACCGGCCTGCGCAATTCCATGGCTCTGGTGGTACACGCCAGCGGTACCGTGCTGCAGGGAGAAAACAGCACCGACTTTAAAGACGCCGAGGAGCCCTACGAAGAAATCAATGTAATCCAGCCTGGCGGCTTCTACGGCTGGCCTTACTGCTTCAACCGGCGGTTGAGCGTCGGTAAAGACAGCGCGCACTGTGATCGCCCGGACTACGTCGAGCCCTACAGTCTGATGCCTCCCCACGTAGCTCCGCTGGATATGTTGTATTACGACGGTGATTTACTGCCGACGTTAAAAAATCAATTACTGGTCAGCTGGCACGGCTATCGGGTGGTGGGTAACAGACTGGTCAGCTATGCGACTTCCTCCGATGGGCTGCCGCAACTGACGGAGCGGGTTACCTTCAACCGGGACCCAATTGCGCCCGCCCAGGTTTTCACCTCACACACCATGGCCCCCCGCGGCGGCTCCAGTGCCGATGCGCAGCACCAGGAAGTGATTGGCCAATGGAACAAGGTCGATGGATTGCGACCGGAGGGCGCGCCCGTCGGCTTGCTGCAACTGAAAGACGGCTCGCTGCTGATCGTCGATGACAAAAACGCGGCGCTATTGCGCCTTTCCCGCGGGGAAGCCTATACGGGAGTCAGCCAGCAACAGCAGGTTACACAGATCGACGGACTACATTTCGATGGGGCGACACGGCAGCTGCTGCTGAACAATTGCACCGGTTGCCACCTGGAGCTGCAGGGCAACCCGGGAGAACTGCTCAACCGGGTTGACGGTTGGCTGCAGAAAAAAAACGGCGCGACGCTGCTGGAGCAGAAACTGACCAGCGACTCCGGGTTTATGCCGCCCACCGGCAAGCTAAATCGTCGCGATATTGCGACCATCCTTTCGTCATTGAATAAAGACGATTGATCGAACTCACAAACTGAAATCTGGCAAACATTTCTGCAGATACAAAAAAACCGCTCATCAGAGCGGTTTTTTTGTTTTATGCCGACACGGATCAGTGATCAATCGACAAATACCCGCGCGTTGCGGAACAGGCGCATCCAGCCGGAATCCTCCTGCCAGTCGTCCGGGTGCCAGCTGTTGCTGACCGCGCGGGCGACACGCTCCGGGTGCGGCATCATGATGGTGACGCGACCGTCATCGGAACACAAAGAGGTAATACCGTTGACCGAGCCGTTGGGGTTGGCCGGGTAGGTTTCGGTAATCTGCTGGTTGTTGTTCAGGAAACGCATGGCGATGGTGCCGGATTTTTCACAGGCCTCCAGCGCTTTCTGATCTGCAAATTCCACTCGGCCTTCACCGTGGGCCACCGCCACCGGCATGTAGGAACCGGCCATGCCCTTGAACAGTACCGACGGGGATTCTTCCACGCCCACTAACGCAAAGCGCGCTTCGTACTGCTCGGACAGGTTGCGCACAAAGCGCGGCCAGTGATCGGCACCCGGAATCAATTCCTTGATCACGGAGAACATCTGGCAGCCGTTACACACGCCGAGACCGAAGGTGTCCTTGCGGTTGAAGAAGCCTTCAAACTGATCGCGAGCGCGGTCGTTAAACAGGATGGTTTTGGCCCAGCCTTCACCGGCACCCAGCACGTCACCGTAAGAGAAGCCACCACAACCCACCAGGCCTTTAAACTGATCCAGTTCGACACGGCCACTGAGGATATCGCTCATGTGCACGTCGACGGCATTGAAGCCGGCGCGGTGGAAGGAGTGTGCCATTTCCACCTGACTGTTGACGCCCTGCTCGCGCAGGATCGCAATCTTCGGACGAACACCTTTCTTGATATAAGGTGCCGCGATGTCTTCGTTGATGTCGTAGCTCAGGCTTACCGACAGGCCCGGGTCCTGCTGTGCCGTCTTGGCGATGGCATCGAACTCCTGCTTGGCACAGTCGGCGTTATCGCGCAGGGACTGGATGCGGTAGCTGGTCTCGGACCAGATCTGCTGCAGCTCGGCGCGCTTGCGATTGAAGATCTGCTTGCCGTTACGGGTAATGCGCAGCTGCTCTTTGTCGTTCAGCTCACCGATCTGGTGGGCGGGAACACCCACCGCCGCAAAACGCATTACCAGCATTTCCGCTTCCGACGCCGGTACCTGCAGTACCGCCCCCAGTTCTTCGTTAAACAGCGCGGCAATGGGGTCGTCACCCAGGTCGAAGACTTCCACATCGATACCCACACGGCCGGCGAAGCTCATTTCCGCCAGGGTGGCGAAAAGACCGCCGTCGGCACGGTCGTGGTAGGCAATGACTTTTTCTTCTTCCAGTAACTGCTGCATGACTTCGAAGAAGGCTTTTAAGCGCTTGGCATCGTCCAGGTCGGCGGGCTTGTCGCCCAGCTCGTTGTACACCTGCGCCAGGCAGGAGGCGCCGAGGCGGTTTTTACCCGCACCCAGGTCCACCAGGATCAGCTCGCTCTCGCCTTTCTTGGTGCGGCGCAGTTGCGGGGTCACCACTTTGCGCACATCCGATACCGGCGAGAAGGCAGAGATCACCAGCGACATAGGCGCGGTAACGGCCTTGTCTGCACCGCCGTCGTTCCAGGCGGTACGCATGGACATGGAATCCTTGCCGACCGGGATGGTGATGTTCAGGTCCGGGCACAGCTCCATACCGACCGCTTCCACGGTGCGGTACAGTTTTTCTTCCTCGCCCGGGTGGCCGGCGGCGCACATCCAGTTGGCGGAAAGTTTGATGTCAGACAGCTGCTTGATCGGGGTACAGGCGATGTTGGTGATGGCTTCACCCACCGCCAAGCGACCAGACGCGGGGGCATCCAGCAGCGCTACCGGGGTGCGCTCGCCCATGGACATGGCTTCGCCCTTGGTGCTGTCGTAGGCCACGGTGGTCACGGCACAGTCTGCTACCGGCACCTGCCAGGGGCCAACCATCTGATCGCGGCTTACCTGGCCGGTTACGGTACGGTCGCCAATGGTGATCAGGAAGTTCTTGCTGGCCACGGTGGGCAGGCGCAGTACGCGCTCGGCGGCCTCAGCGAGGTCGATGTTGCTGGTATCAAACGCCGTGGTCGCTACCTCTACCTTGCTCGCCTCGCGGTGCATTTTCGGTGGCTTGCCGAACAGCACGGACATCGGCAGGTCTACCGGCTTGGCATCCAGCTGCTTGTCATTCAGGGTCAGGTGTTTCTCGCTGGTGGCCTCACCCACCACAGCGAAAGGCGCGCGCTCGCGCTCGCAGATCTGCTGGAAGCGCTCCAGGTCGCCCGGCATCACGGCCAGAACGTAGCGCTCCTGGGATTCGTTACACCAGATTTCCAGCGGGCTCATGCCCGGCTCGTCGGAAGGCACATTGCGCAGCTCGAAGTTGCCGCCGGTGCCGCCGTCTTTTACCAGCTCCGGGAAGGCATTGGACAGGCCGCCGGCGCCCACGTCGTGAATAAACGCGATCGGGTTCTTGGCACCCAGCTGCCAGCACTGGTCGATGACCTCCTGACAACGGCGCTCGATTTCCGGGTTCTGGCGCTGTACCGAGGCAAAGTCCAGATCTTCCGAGCTGGAGCCGCTGGCCATACTGGAAGCGGCACCGCCGCCCAGGCCGATCAGCATCGCCGGGCCACCCAGCACAATCAGCTTGGCACCGGGCTGGAATTCAGGCTTGTCGACATGCTCTTCGCGGATGTTGCCGTAGCCACCGGCCAGCATGATCGGCTTGTGGTAGCCGCGACGTTCGCCATTGAAGTCTTCTTCAAAGGTTCGGAAATAACCGCAAATGTTGGGGCGACCGAATTCATTGTTGAAAGCGGCACCACCGATAGGGCCTTCGATCATGATGTCCAGCGCGGTCACAATGCGCTCGGGCTTGCCGTAGTTCACTTCCCAGGGCTGCAGGTAGCCCGGGATCTGCAGGTTAGACACGGTAAAGCCTGTCAGGCCCACTTTGGGCTTGGAGCCACGGCCCACGGCGCCCTCGTCGCGGATTTCACCGCCGGCACCGGTGCCAGCACCAGAGAATGGCGCAATGGCGGTCGGGTGGTTGTGGGTTTCCACCTTCATTAATAGATGGATGGCTTCCTGGCTGAATCCGTACTCTTTGGTTTCCGGATCGGGATAGAAGCGCCCGGCCTCGTGACCGACCACCACCGCGGCGTTATCCGCGTAGGCAGACAGCACGTCCTCGCCACCCAGGCGGTAGGTGTTCTTGATCATGCCGAACAGGGAGTGCGGCATCTCTTCGCCGTCGATAGTCCAGCTGGCATTGAAGATCTTGTGACGGCAGTGCTCGGAGTTCGCCTGGGCGAACATCATCAACTCCACGTCGGTGGGGTTGCGCTCCAGCTCTTCAAAGCTGGTCATCAGGTAATCGATTTCGTCGTCGGCCAGAGCCAGGCCCAGGCTGACATTGGCGCCTTCCAGCGCCTCGCGGCCGCCTTCCAGGATGTCCACACTGCCCATGGGGCGTGCATCTTCCACCTGGAACAGCTGTTCCGCCTGTTCGAGCTTACCGTAAACGCTCTCCACCATGCGGTCGTGCAATGCAGCCGCCAGCTCGCCCCATTCAGCCTCGGTTAATTTGACACCGGTAATGTAGTAGGCAAGACCCCGCTCCAAGCGGTGGATCTGGGTCAGGCCCGCGTTGTGCGCAATATCCGTGGCCTTGGAGGACCAGGGTGAAATGGTGCCCGGACGGGGCACGACCAGCAGCAGCGCGCCTTCCGGCTGGTGCTTCTCCTCGGTGGGGCCGTACTGCAGCAGGCGCTCCAGCAGCACCTGATCTTTTTTGCCGAGTTTTTCACTGTCGGCAAAGTGCACGAATTCGGCGTACACGTCAGCAATGGCAGGCTGCAGCGCGCGAAGTTGAGTAAGGAGTTTTTGATGGCGAAATTTCGACAGTGCAGGAGCACCACGCAGAACTAGCATCGCGGGAGTAGGCCTCTTCTCTGGATTTGAGCACCTGTGGGGCGGCAGCATTCGGGCTATGGCCGATCAATGCAAGGTCTAGAAAAAGGTCTAGAGAGTACCGCACAGGGACTGAAGGGTATCGTGAGCGCGCGCATTGTACCTGAAGCACCGCCGCTCCAACACTGCCATAAGTGCAGTAAAGATGAAGGCGCTCCCACTGGCCACCTCCTGGGACTATTTCGCTGTCGCGGTTTTCCCCTGAGACACCCCTGAGACAAGGTGGAGAATGCCCTGGGCCCGAAGCAAAACAGGCGCGATCTACTACACTTAACTGGTCAAAACAAGCCGACCGTTCACAAAGTATCAGACGACATTAACAAGAAATTAGTCAGAGCAACGGGGTTTAAGGTAAAATTGCAGCGCTTTTGACCCAAGCCTGCGCAAATAATAGACAGCGCAGCTTTAGCCGGGGGTGGCAATGGAGCCGCAACCCACGGGAAACAACGCCTGTAGCCGAACTTCCTCTTCGCTGGGGCAATGACAATAAAGCAAAGAACGGACTCAAGGGACCAACTTATGATCATGAAAAGCCGACTGTTGCGATACAGCCGCCGCCTGCTGAAAGGTGCGGCGCTGGCCTGTTGTGCTTCTCTGTTGGTGGCCAGCAAGGCGCCTAGCCTGCTGGAA
Organism: Microbulbifer sp. CAU 1566; assembly: GCF_023156515.1. NCBI lineage: Bacteria > Pseudomonadati > Pseudomonadota > Gammaproteobacteria > Cellvibrionales > Microbulbiferaceae > Microbulbifer > Microbulbifer sp. CAU 1566. The sequence continues at coordinate 511,910 of NZ_JALNMG010000003.1, forward strand.
CAGGTCAAAGTATCCGGTAAGCTGGTGGTACTTTCGCAGAACGGTCCAACGACCTACTTCGAAGACGCCAACGGCAATTACACCGGTTTTGAATACGGCATGCTCAAGGCCTTTGCCAAGGAACTGGGCGTAAAGCTGGAAATCCGCGACGTCCATGACCTGAGCCACCTGTTCCGGGAACTAGAAAACCCCGAATCCGGCGCCCACCTGGCCGCCGCCGGCCTGACGGTTACCCCGGAGCGCCGGGCCCAGGTGCGTTTTGCCCCCTCCTATTTTGAAATTCGCCAGCAGGTTATCTACCGCCTGGGCGAGTCTCGTCCGCGCAGTGTTGCCGACCTGGCAGATAAAAATATCGCGGTGATTGCCGGCAGTGCCCACGCGGAACAGCTGCGCAAACTCTCGCACCGCTACCCGGACCTGACCTGGGAAGAAATTTCCGATGTGGACGCCATGGAACTGGTGGAAATGGTGCACGAGGGCAAATACCACTACGCGATCGTAGACTCCAACGCCTATGCGGTGCATCGCGGTCTCTACCCAAACACCCACATCGCCTTTAACCTGACCCAGTTCCAGCCGGTCTCCTGGGCTTTCCCCCGGGGCGACGACGACAGCCTCTACCGTGCGGCGCGCAATTTCATGCTGCGCGCCAATACCAGTGGCCTGGTCGCCGAGCTGCGGGAGCTGTATTTCGGCCATGTGAGCAAAATGAATGTGGGCGGCGCCCAGACCTTTGCCCAGCTGACCCGGGACCGCCTGCCCAACTGGCGCGAAGAGCTGCAAAAGGCCGCCGACAAGTATGAACTGGACTGGGAGCTGCTGGCGGCCCTGAGCTACCAGGAGTCCCACTGGAACCCCCGCGCCAAATCCCCCACCGGGGTGCGCGGCCTGATGATGCTGACCCGGGCTACCGCGCGGGAGATGGGCGTCAATCGTCTCGACCCCATCGAAAGTATCGACGGCGGCGCGCGCTACTTTGTACAGGTACGCGACAAGATCCCCGAGCGTATCCGCGAACCGGACCGCACCTGGATGGCGCTGGCCGCCTACAACATCGGCTACGGTCACCTTGAAGACGCGCGGGTGCTGACCCAGAAGCTGGGTGGAAACGCCGATCGCTGGTCCGACGTGCGCGACAACCTGCCGCTGCTGGCCAAGCGCCAGCACTACAAACACCTGAAACACGGCTATGCCCGCGGCTGGGAACCGGTCACCTACGTGCAGAATATCCGCCACTATCAGGCGCTCCTGACCTGGACCAGCCGGATTGAGGAGCAGCGCCTCGCAGCCGCCGCCGCCAACGATGACGGTGAATCCCTGGCGGATGCGCCCCTGGCCGAGGCCAGCGGATCTGCCCCGGCGCTCTGATCCGTACAGCTACCCTACCTACAAAAACAGGCGGCCTTAGCCGCCTGTTTTACTTTTAACTCCCACAGAAATTCAGTCGGAATTGATCCCCCATACCGCCGTGCCATCCCCGGACAGGGCAGAGAAAGTGACCTCATAGCGGTATCGCACCTGGTTCCACTGCCTGGATACCACTCCCTGATAGCTGACGCCGTTCAGAGTCAGGGTGACGGCTCGGGTCACTTCGTTGTAAATCCAGCTGCCAGACTGGGCACCGCTGACGCTGCCACCTGCATTCAACTGGATATTGCTGGACCCTTTGATACTGGCGGTAATGTCCTTGCCGTGATTGACCAGCTGATAGCTGCCGGGAATTTCGCTCGCGTATACCGCCTCAAGCTGTTCCCGGGAGCGGCCCGGATTACTGCCATCGACCTTTTCCGCATAGCGCAGCGGCGCCACCACCGGCCAGCCCGCATCATTGATAAAGAACTCATGCACCCGCACCTCGTGCTCTTCGCCACGGTTGGGGAAGCGGGTGTGGAAGAAGATAAAGTACTGCCCCGTGTCCTCCTTGCGATAGGCAGAATTGTGCCCCGGGGAAACGTACCCCAGCTGGTTATTACTGTTGGCAAACAGGTAGTTGCCCATCAGCTTGACCCCGTGCGGCGCAATACTGGCATCGTCAAATATGCTCCCCGGGGCACCTTTGACGCTGGCCATATCGGTCCCGCTGGCGTCGTAGTAGGGGCCGTCAGGACTGGTAGCACGGGCAACCCGGATGTTGTAACCGCCGTCCGCCGCCAGGCCGCCGTAGCTTACAAACATGTAGTAGTAACCGGTTTCCGGGGCATACAGGGTGTAGGCCGCCTCAATACGGGCGTGATTGCCCCCCATCAGGTGCTTGCCGTAACCCTGCCCGGCATAGGGAAAACCGGTGGCAGGATTCAGTTCCATGATAAAAATGCCGCCGGAATAAGAGCCGTACGTCATCCACAAACGATTGTCAGCACTGCGAAACACCACCGGGTCCACCACATTGGGGTGCACCGTCGCATCGTAAACCGCGCCGTCCTCGCTGGCCTCGCCCCACATACCCGACTTCAGGAAAATACCGCGGTCACTGTAGGGCCCCTCGATACTGGACGACGCCGCAATACCCATGGCAGAGCGGGGAGAATCGCCGCGGCAGGCGTTGTAGAACATCAGGTACTCGCCGTTCATCTGGATCACATCCGGTGCCCACAGTGTGCTCGTCTGCGCCCAGCTCAGCGCCTCGGAAAGCTCAGAGGTGACATCGTTGAACAGCGGGTTATTTGCAAACACCCCGTCGGCCACCCGCTCCCAACTGGTGAGATAACTGGAGCGCGCAGCACTCAGGTGCGAGCCAAATACGTAGTACTGGTTATTGGCGCGGATCACCGATGGATCGTGCACCGCAATATTGCCGAAACTGGGGCTGACGTAATTGATGGACTCAGGTTGGCTGGATTTGAGCAGATTCAGGGACCACAGCTGGGCATCGCCTCCCCACCAGGACCACTGACCGATATTGGCGCCATCACTGGTATCCCAGTTGAGCAAATCCAGTGCCTTGCCGGAATGCTTGTTGATCAGCGAAAAATACCCGTTGCCCCGGTCAATGATGGTCCAGGTCTGGGTGTTTCCGCCCCAGTAGGCCCACTGGGCGATATTGGCACCATCGCTGGTATCAAAGTTGTACACCTCCATCGCCAGGCCGCTGTGGGCATTGATCACCGAGTAATCGTCACCGCTGATATGGGTAATCACCCATTGCTGGGTGGCATGGCCGTTGCCCGGCCACTGGTTGATGTTGGCACCGTTGGCGGTGTCGCCATTTCCCACCTCAACCAGCTTGCCGCTGTGTTTGGAAACAATGGAATAGGTACCGTTTTCGATCATCGCGTTGGCACTGGTACTGATACCCAGGCCGAATACGACCAGAAGCGAGCATGCTCGCCACAGTTGTTTTAAAGACATATAAGCCTCGTCGCTATTTATTATTTGGACCAGACTGCACGTCGGGAATCGACGCTTGGCCACAGGGGAGCCAGGTGGGAACCACGATGAATATCATCCCGGAAATGGCGTATTTTTTATTGTTGTGTACCTGCTCGACACCGGGCCTACAGACGGCCTCGGAGCCAGCGAGCAGTTTTATAATACAATATCACTTAATAGACAAACGACGTATTCACTTCCCATCCGCAGCAAGCTGTAATTGCGACCCAGCCCCCAATCCTGTGACGCCGGCGCGACAGCCATGCCTCGCTCTGGTATCACTTACCCGATTGCGCCCGCTCACCCCGCTACAGAGAGCGTGCAAGTCGCGCAATTCCTCCTATGCTTATTTCCATTGGCCCAATCAATTCCGCGCCAGCAGCAAAACATCACCCGGAGTATTTATGGTTCGTCCCCTTTTGATCGCCGCTGTTCTGTCCACTTTCATGTCCTCTCTTCTGTCGACCGGCTGCAGCCGACAATCCGACACCCATGACCCGGACCACTCGACGGACAAGGCACCGCAAACCGAGGTGCGCGAGGAAGTCATCGTGGACGAGACCACCGCCCCTCCGGCAACATCCCCCGAGACGAGCGAGAACCTGAGCGGTGAAAGCCCGAACAGCGAAGGCCAGTTAATCTGCAATGCGGAATGGTTCGAGTGGGTGAATGGCCAGCTGATGACCCGCTACAGCGAAGCAATCGCTGAGCAGTATCCGGATGGCATGCCCTCGGTAGGTAGCCAGGAATGGTTTATCGCCGCTGACAAGCTCACCGGTGGCGACGGCGCCCACGGCCCCGACGGCGGCAGCGACGAATGGTGCTTTATGATGCAACAGCGCCTGGGAAGCAGCGACTAACGCCAATAGCAGTTGCGTTTTGTTTCATTGAATACAAGAGTGAATAGCATGAAGAACGTCAAAAATTCACTGCTCGCCGTCACCCTCAGCAGCTTCGCCATGGTGGGTGCCGGACAGGCCAGCGCCAAAGATGAATTGCCGCCACCCGGTGCGATGGCCCTCTCGGTGCTGCTGACTAAGCTGGAGCAACAGGGCTTTACCCCAATCGTCGACGCCTCCCTGGACAAGGGGCGCTGGGAGATTGAAGCCTATAAAGAAGGCAAAAAGTGGGAGCTGGAGGTAGACCCCAATAGCGGGGAAATCCTTGAATCAAAAATCGACAAAGACTGACCGACAACAATACGATGCATGACGCAATCCACCCAGATCAAAACTGAAAGCCGCGCGCTGCTCCAGACCCTGGAGCAGCTGATCGGTAGCGACGCAGTCGTCACCGACCCGCAACGCAACGAGCACTACCGCAAAGGTTTCCGCTCCGGTGAGGGGCCGGCACTGGCTGTGGTATTTCCGCGGCATTTGTTTGACCTGTGGCAGGTATTGCAGGCCTGCGTGGATGCCGGTGCAATCATCATCATGCAAGCCGCCAACACCGGCTTGACCGAGGGCTCCACCCCCAGCGGTTCCGATTACGACCGCAACCTGGTGATCATCAACACGCTGCAGATGAACGCCATCCACCTGCTGGGCGAAGGCAACCACAGAGGTGAGCAGATTGTCGCCCTTCCCGGCGCCACGCTGCACGGTCTGGAAAAACGCCTCGCACCTCTTAAACGCGCCCCCCACTCGGAAATCGGCTCTTCCTGTATCGGCGCTTCCATTGTTGGCGGTATTGCGAACAATTCTGGCGGCGCCCTGTGCCAGCGCGGACCGGCATACACCGAACTGGCCGTCTATGCGCAGGTGGACAAATCCGGGCAACTGCAACTCGTCAATAACCTCGGGATTGCATTGGGAAATTCCCCGCAGGAAATACTCACTAACCTCGAACGCGGCACTTTTTCTACTGCAGTAACGCCCGACACAGTGCCGCCCTACTCTGAAACAAACCCGAAGCCGCGCATGGCGTCGGATGGGGAGTACATTGAGCGCATCCGCAATATTGATGCAGACACCCCCGCGCGCTTCAATGCCGACCCGCGGCGATTGTTTGAAGCCAGCGGCTGCGCCGGCAAGCTGGCGGTGTTCGCCGTACGTCTGGATACGTTTCCGGTACCCGAACGTACCCAGACGTTTTATATCGGCAGCAACAGCCCGGCGGTCTTCGCCCGCCTGCGTCGCGGGTTACTCAGTGAATTACCACAGCTACCAATACTCGGTGAATACCTGCACCGGGACATGTTTGACCTGGCGGCGACTTACGGCAAAGACAGCTTCTACATCATCGAGAAACTCGGCACCGGAAGAATGCCGCAGTTTTTCAGCATCAAGGGGCGTATGGATGCCTGGCTGGAAAAGCGCCGTTTCCTGCCGCGCTTTTTCAGTGACCGCCTTTTGCAGAAGCTCAGCCGCCTGCTACCCCAGCATCTGCCAGAGCGCATGCTGGCGTATCGCGAAGAATACGAGCATCACCTGATCCTGAAGGTGGCGGATCCGGGTATCGAAAGTACGCAACAGTGGCTGCAGAATTTCTTTGCCGGGAGTGAAAACTCAGGAGCCTTTTTCAATTGCAGTGAGGAAGAGGCGCGCAAGGCCATGCTGCACCGTTTTGTCTCTGCCGGTGCCGCCATGCGCTATCAGTCGATTCACGAGAAAACCGTGGGGGAGTTGCTGCCGCTGGACATCGCCCTGCGACGCAATGATTTGCACTGGCAGGAGCAACTGCCTGCGGACATTGCCGATCAGCTGGAACAGCGGCTCTACTACGGCCACTTCCTCTGCCATGTGTTCCACCAGGATTACGTCCTGAAGAAAGACGCAGACCCGAAGGCAGTCAAGCAGGCCATGCTGGCGCTACTGGACCAGCGCGGCGCCTGCTATCCGGCAGAACACAATGTGGGGCACCTGTATCAGGCGCCGGATGCCCAGCGGCATTTTTTTGAGCGACTGGACCCCACCAACACTTTCAACCCGGGCATCGGCAAGACCGATAAAACCCGGCGTTGCTGCAACTGCGGCTAGCCCCAGCCTGAGCGTTTGCTACAGCTCAAAAGTAACTTGGCTGGAACCCGGCTTCAGCGTATAGCTTTCCGTTTTGCCATCGCGGGTCACGTTTACCGTATTCACCTGATCCCGTTCGATTTCCATCAGCATGGATTGCGACAGTTTCAAGGTTTTCCCCTGCACTTCCGCCAGGGGAATTTCCTGGTACACCCACACATCGTGTACATCGGATTCCATACCCACCCACTTGGGTTTCAGGTTTGTGCCCTCCGCGGTCCCCAGCTGGAAGCGCGCATTCACATAGGCTTCCATTTGCTTCTGGGCATCCTTCATCTCCTTGCTGGCACTGAGGGACAGGGCGCGCTCGATATCCGCCACGAAAAAGCGGTGAGAGATTTCCAGGGATTGGGTGCGCTCATTGACCGAAAGCTCGGTTATCCCGAAATGGTAACGGTGGGCCTCGGCATTGGCCGTCAGCAGTAACAGCGACAACACCCAAAAGCCAAAGTGCAGCAAGCGGCTATTTCCGTATGGCATGATTGATACCTCAAAATTCCACAGGCGCGGAAAGGACACGGTCTGTGCGATGGATTAGGAGTTTAAGGAGAGCATGGGGTGACCGGAACGGCCACCCCGAATTGTCGAACGACGGGAATCAGTCTTCTTTAAGCTCGACTTCCCAGTCCTTCATCAGGTTGCGGGCTTCTTCATCCTTGAACAGCTCCAGGCGGGACTTGATGATACGGCGCGGGAAATAATTGTTTTCCACATCGGTATCCGCCGTTTCCCAGTTGGGATCCAGCACCACGGACTTCAATACTTTGTCTTTGCCGCGCACCAGCATTTTGGACGTCTTCTGGGCATTGCGCGTCCAGATTTCTGCCGGGATACGCAGGGTTTCGCTGCTGCCGTCCTCATAGTCCAGCTTCAGGATCAGCGGCATCACCAGGCCACCGATATTGCTGAAGTCCAGCACGTAAACGTTGCTCTCCACCTTCAGCAGGTCTTTTTCCCAATCCTTGAGACCTTCGACCATACCCTGGTACTTGTTGCGGTCGGCATTGGATACATCGAACTCGTCGTGCTCGTTATAGAAATCCGACAGTTCCGGCTTGCCGTCCACGATCCGGGTCAGGTTATTCGCACGGTTTTTACGCTTGGTGACCGTCTCCGGCTCCTGCTCGAACTGGTCACGTTTCCACGGATTTTCGATTTCCGGGTTCTTGGTGCCTACGTTGTAGTGCTTCACTCCGTCCAGGCTGATATCCACGTGGTCAGTGGTGTAGAACCAGCCGCGCCAGAACCAGTCCAGATCCATGCCGGACGCATCTTCCATGGTGCGGAAGAAATCCGCCGGCATCGGGCGTTTGAACTTCCAACGCTGGGCGTATTCACGGAAGGCGAAATCGAACAGCTCACGGCCCATGATAGATTCGCGCAGGATATTCAGCGCAGTAGCAGGCTTGCCGTAGGCGTTATTGCCGAACTGCAGAATGGATTCCGAATTGGTCATGATCGGAACCTGGTTCTCGCTCTTCATGTAATCCACAATCTTGCGCGCATCGCCGCGACGGGAAGGATATTTTTCTTCCCACTCCTGCTCCGCCAGGAACTGTACGTAGGTGTTCAGGCCTTCGTCCATCCAGGTCCACTGGCGCTCATCGGAGTTCACAATCATCGGGTAGTAGTTGTGGCCTACCTCGTGAATGATGACGGAGATCAGGCCGTATTTGGTGCGGCGGGAATAGGTGCGCTTCTCGCGATCCTCTTCATCGATCTCCGGACGCGGACCGTTGAAGGTGATCATCGGGTATTCCATACCGCCCACAGGGCCGTTTACGGAAATGGAGGTCGGATAGGGGTAATCGAAGCTGTAGCGGTTGTACACATCCATGGTGTGGATGATGGACTCGGTGGAATACTTGTCCCACAGGGGCGTGCCTTCTTCCGGGTAGAAGGACATCGCAATGGTATCGGTGCCGCCCTTCTTGTAACCCTGGGCATCCCACAGGAACTTACGCGAGGAAGCCCAGGCGAAGTCACGCACATTTTCCGCTTCAAACACCCAGGTCTTGCGGCCGCTGGCGCGATCTTTTTCGTTTTCCAGCGCTTCTTCTTTGGTGACGATCATCACCGGCTTCTTCGCGGTACGCGCTTTTTCCAGGCGCGCACGCTGCTGGCGGGTCAGTACATCGCCCGGGTTCTGCAGTACACCGGTGGAGGCAACAATATGGTCTGCGGGGACCTCGATGGCCACGCGGTAGTCGCCAAACTCCAGCGCAAACTCGCCGCGACCGAGGAACTGCTTGTTCTGCCAGCCGCTGACATCGTTGTAGGCGGCCATGCGCGGGAACCACTGCGCAATCTCATACAGGTAGTTGCCATCGCGCTCGAAGAACTCGTAGCCGGAACGGCCACCCAGGGCCTTCTGCTCGATGATGTTGTATTCCCAGTCCACCCGGAAAGACACACTTTCGCCGGACTTCAGCGGTTGCGGCAGGTCGATGCGCATTCCGGTATCGACGATGGTGTGGCGCAGGTCGCGGCCCTTGGCATCCGCAACTTTGGTGATCTGGTAGCCACCATCAAATTCTGCGGAAACCACTTCGCGACGGAAGCTGCCGAAAGGAATGGTATCCGGGGCAATAGACTCCACATCTACCGGTGCCGCCAGGTTGCCGGAAGAATTCGGCTTGAAGCGGTTCTGGTCCAGCTGCAGCCACAGGTAGCGCAGGGTATCCGGGGAGTTGTTCTGGTAAGTGATGGTCTCGGACGCGGTGATGCGCTGCTTGTCATCGTCCAGGGAGACTTTGATGTCGTAGTCTGCCTGCTGCTGCCAGTAGGCGTGGCCCGGGGCACCGGACGCGGCGCGGTAGGTATTCGGGGTAGGCAGCAGCTCTTCCAGCTGACGGAACTTGTCACCGGTGACATTGAGGGGGTCAGCGGCCAGTGCCACAGTGCTGACACTGATGCCGATACCGACATTGACGAAGACCGCTCCAAGGCGGCGGCAGATCGAAATTACGTTCATGAGGTGGCGCCATTCACACTTATAATGATAAATAGCGCGCCATTTTAGCAGCCAAGCCGTGACCGTCGATTCAGTCACCCGCAGGTCAACGTACCAGGGGCTCACCTTGTCCCATTGACCATGGCGCCAACTATCACACCGAGATCGCCGCTAACGGCCGAACCCACCCCATTTGGAATCCGGGTACTTCCACCCTATCAATGGCCTGATAAAGGCAATTTGGGGAATACCATGCGGTTTGCCAGCAGGAGTCTGATACCCGGCATTCAGAAACCCGGAAATCACAGAAAGCGCCAGCTACTGGCCCTTATCGCAGCACTCGCCGCGGGCAGTGCACTGGCCCAGCAACCGGGGCCCTTCACGGCCAACGACTTTCAGTTTTCGAGCCCATCGGGGCAGCGGCAAATCCCCCCTCACCTGTACGGCCCCGACCTGGACGGCGGCACCCCGTCGGAAATCGCCCTCAGCGCGGGTATGGTCCGCACACGCCTGCAAAAACTGGGCTTTCACTCGTTCAGCAACATCTACTTCCGCAACGGCTACTGGAATGTGGTCGCCTACCACGGCAATAAAAAACGCCAGCTTACGGTGCACCCGGAAACTGGCGTTTTGCGTTCCGACAAACCCTACTGCAACAACCGCTGTAACCGCTACCAGATCAGTGACGAGTTCTGAGTAGCAATCAGGCCACTAGCCGTCCGCGGCAATAGCCACCAGCAGATCGCTGAAGGCACTGTTGGCCGCAATGGACGCCGACTCCTGCATGGTGTGGTAGCCGGTGGTGGGAATCTGCAACGTGGTGCCCTGCACAAACCCGGCAGATGCGGAAACGATCCGCCCCAATTCGGTACTGCCGAGGGATTGCGGCTCCTGCCCCTCGGCCACCGCCAGGCGGTTTTGCGCCTCGATATAGGTGTCTTTGTAGCTGTAACTGATACCCCGCGATTCGCACAGGGCCGCCAGGCGCTCGGTGGTCTCTGTGTGGAAAGTCGCGTTGGCGTCCCGCCGGCGAAGAACCACCTGCTGCTCGTCCGCGCTGTCCCGATCCGGGTAGGGGCTGGTATCCACCACGATCAGTTTTTCGGTACCGCCGTTAAAGCGCCGGAACCATTCCAGCAGATAACGCCAGCTACTGCCGGACTCTTCCTGAGCGGTAAAAAACGCGGTGCCCTGGAAACCGAGGGCGTAGAGATGCACCAGGTGCGCGGCGGTCAGCACGTTATCCAGTTGCGCGCTCAGGATGCCGTCGGCAATCTTAAGGCGGTCGGTAAAGGCCACGGGGGTACCCGCAACCACATGTTCCAGCCCCGCCACTTCAAAAATCAGGTTGTTGCGGTAACCGCACACGTAAGCGCGGCGGATGGTGCCGGAACCGAAGTAGGAACCGGACCAGGGCTCATAGGCGGTCACCGACACGCCCTGAAAGCGGTCGACAATTTTCGTCATCAGCTTTTCAGATACGGAGTTGCCCAGCAGGTCCGAACGGCGCCCAGACACAAAGGCGGCGTACTGGAATTCATTGGGGCCGGTGCAGATCAGGCCGTGGCGATCGATATGCGCAGAGAATTTGGCACTGTGCGGGCGCTGACCCTGGGCCACCAGAAGCCCCTCGTACCAGGTGACGTGCGCGCCGCGCTCCTCCAGCTCCCGCTGCAATACTCGGAAAAAAGAGTGCTCGGCGCCCACCACACTGGGGCTGCGCACCAGCAGTTTGAGCAAATCGATAAACTGTTCAGACTGTTGCATAGCTGTGCATTTCTCCACGCCGAACCGCCGGCGGTTTCGGCGCGAGTATAGCCAGCAAAAACCACTGCCTGCGACTGTTATTTGAGCTGGCGCTGCAGAAAATCCGCGACCCGCTCGGCCGTGGGATTGAACCAGGGCTGGAACAACCAGAAGGGGTGCGGCGAGTCGTCGTGTGTCATCACTTCGCTGGGGATATCATGCGCAGCAAGCCGCGCGATGTACTGGTCCCGACCGGCGTGAAAGCGCGGATGACTGCTATTGATAAACAGCGTCGGTGGCGAGTCCGCGCCGGCGTATTCCAGCGGCGATGCCTGCCGCCACAAATCCGGCACGTCTTCAAAGCGCCCGCCAAACCAGGCGCCAGCCGCTGACGGGTTTTTACGCGGGTCATTTTCGAACTTTAGCGCCATGGGCGTAGTGAAGCTGACAACGCCATCCAGGTTGACGATCGCCTGCACGGAATCACGGCCCCGGCTCGGTACGGTGGCGAAGACCTCCATCCCCGGCGTCACCCCCACCAGAGTCGCCATCTGCGCCCCGGACGAAGCCCCGAGCACCGCAATCCGCGCGGGATCAATGCCGTACTTGTCGGCGTTGAGGCGCAGCCAGCCAAGGGCAGATTTCAGGTCCTGCATGCCAGCCGGATATTGGGCCTCCAGGGAAAGGCGGTACTCCACCGTGGCGGTAACGAAGCCCCGATTTGCCAGGTAGATCGCCATGGGCTCCTGCAAGGTGCGATTGCCCGAGCGCCAGCCACCGCCATGGACCAGCAATACCGCCGGCCTCAAGGCCGCCCCCGCCGAAGGCAGGAACAGATCCAGGTGCAAGGCCCGCTCATCGGATTCAATCCGCCGGTATACCAGGTTGCGCCGTACCTGAGTGCCTGCTGCCGGCTCTACCCGGGCGATCTCAATCGCCGGGTACTGTTTGCGCGCCTTTGCCAAGGCCGAATTTACGTTGAACGAATCATCTACCGGAAAGCGCTTCCCGGCGCTCGCCACAGGCGGCAGCAGGAGCAGAACCAGCAGCAGGGCAATCACCGGCAGGGTGCTCCACTGAAGCACGAGCCTCCAGCAAAAAGGGGACTGCTGCAGTACCGGCGGTTCTACCGGGCAATGCCCCCGGGAATTGGCTCTCAGACTGGATTCAGACAAGACTCGCCCTCCTTCTACCTATAGCTACCTATAGCGCCGCCGCTATCGGCGGAGCGCTCAACGACCAGAAAGCGGTAAACCACGAAAAATACCGGCCTTACCAAAAACACGAAAACGCCGATACTAACACAGCAAAAGCGCCGCAAAGACCGCCACTATCGCGCCAAATCGCTGCCCGCCCCCATTGCCACTGGGCGCCACTGCTACTATTACGCCGCGGCGCCTCTTTTAATGGTTAATTAATGGTTAATCTGGCGGGTACACCATGACGCTCTCCGACCGTCGCCTGGTGATCGAACTCGGCGCGGTTCTGATCATCAAGCTTGCTCTGATCACCTTGATCAAAATCCATTACTTCAGTCCGGATCCCGAGCAGGCGGCCCCCGTCCCGGCGCATTTTTTCCCCCGATCGATTGAAGAGCCTGCAGAGTCCACAGTACCGGTTATCGAAACGACGACCAAAACAAGCAACAGCAATACCCAAGGCCAAAACACGGATCGCCATGACAAGGAGCGTTAAGTGATCGATGAAGCCGTTGTCGACTTATCCCGGCTGCAGTTTGCCCTCACGGCCCTGTACCACTTTCTCTTTGTGCCCCTCACCCTCGGGCTGTCCTTCCTGCTGGCCATCATGGAATCCTGCTATGTCCTGACGGGTAAAACCATCTACAGGGACATGACCAAGTTCTGGGGCAAGCTGTTCGGCATCAACTTTGCGCTGGGCGTCACCACCGGGCTGACCATGGAATTCCAGTTCGGGACCAACTGGAGTTATTACTCCCACTATGTGGGGGATATTTTCGGGGTTCCGCTGGCCATTGAAGGACTGATGGCCTTTTTCCTGGAATCCACCTTTATCGGCCTGTTCTTTTTTGGCTGGGATCGATTAACCAAGGTGCAACACCTGATCTGCACCTGGCTGGTGGCCATCGGCTCCAATCTGTCGGCGCTGTGGATACTGATCGCCAATGGCTGGATGCAGCACCCCATCGGCGCGGAGTTCAATTTCGAATCCATGCGTATGGAACTGGCGAGCTTCAGCGATGTGCTGTTCAACCCGGTGGCACAGGTGAAGTTTGTGCATACGGTGGCCGCGGGTTATGTCACTGGCGCCATGTTCGTGCTCAGCGTGTCTTCTTACTATCTACTGAGAAAACGGGACATTCCCTTCGCCCGCCGCTCCTTCGCGGTGGCGGCCAGCTTCGGGCTGGCATCCAATCTGTCGGTGATCGTGCTGGGTGATGAGAGTGGCTATACCGTGGGGGATGTACAGAAGGTCAAACTCGCCGCGGTAGAAGCCGAATGGGAAACACAGACTCCGCCGGCGTCCTTCACCCTGTTTGCCCTTCCGGACCAGGAGGAAAAGAAAAACCACTGGGAAATCAAAATTCCCTGGGCGCTGGGCCTGATCGCCACCCGCTCCCTGAATGAGGAAGTGGTCGGCTTCGACCGCATCATTCCGGAAAATGAACAACGGATTCGCCGCGGCATGCAGGCCTATGCCCTGCTCGAGCAATTGCGCGGCGGCGACACCAGCCAGGAAACCAGAAATGCCTTTGCCGACCTGCAGTACGACCTCGGCTATGGCCTGCTGTTAAAACGCTATACCGAAAATATTACCGACGCCACCGACGAACAAATCCAGCAGGCCGCCGAGCACTCAATCCCCAGAGTGGCACCGATGTTCTGGACCTTCCGCATTATGGTGGGGGCCGGGTTTGTCATGCTGTTCGTGTTTATCGCCGCCTTTATTCAATCCGCCCGCCACCGCAGCGCCGGCAGCCGTGCGGTGCTCTACGCCTGCCTCTGGTCACTGCCGCTGCCCTGGATTGCCGCGGAGTGCGGCTGGATAGTAGCGGAATACGGGCGCCAACCCTGGTCCATCGCCGAGGTGTTGCCCACCTATATGTCGGCATCGTCCATCAGCCGCGGCGAAGTGATCGGCAGCCTCACGGCAATCATTGCGTTCTACACGGCCCTGGCCGTGGTGGAGGTCTACCTGATGCTGCGCTTTACCCGGCTCGGCCCGTCGAGCCTTGGTACCGGCAAATACCACTTTGAAACACCGGCAAAAGAGCCGCCGCTACAGGCCTGACGCAGCAAGGGGATTCGCCATGGATTACGAGACGCTGAAACTCATCTGGTGGGCACTGATCGGGGTATTGCTGATCGGCTTCGCGGTCACCGACGGATTCGACATGGGTGTGGGCATGCTACTGCGGGTGATCGGCAAAACCGACATGGACCGGCGGGTGATGATCAATACCGTAGGCCCGCATTGGGAAGGCAACCAGGTGTGGTTTGTCACCGCCGGCGGCGCCATTTTCGCCGCTTGGCCAATGGTGTATGCGGCCGCGTTTTCAGGGCTCTATACCGCACTGATCATTACCTTGTGCGCGCTCTTCTTTCGACCAGTAGGCTTTGATTACCGCTCCAAGGTCGACGACCCGCGCTGGCGCAATATGTGGGACTGGGGGCTGACCATTGGCGGCCTGGTACCACCACTGATTTTTGGCGTCGCTTTCGGCAACCTGATGCTGGGTTTGCCCTTTGAACTGGATAGCCTGCTGCGCCCCAGTTATCACGGTTCCTTCTGGGCATTGCTGACGCCCTTTGCTCTGATTTGCGGCCTGCTGTCGGTGGCTATGCTGGCGATGCACGGCGGCACCTGGCTGCAGATGAAAACCCGCGGCCTGCTGCACACTCGAGCCCAGAGAGTGACCCAGCTTTGCGCCCTCGCGGTGATCGTATTGTTCCTGCTGGCCGGTATCTGGCTGCTGCTCGGTATCGACGGTATGCACATCGTCGACAGCAAACCCCTGGGGGATAAAATCAACCCGTTGATGAAAACCGTGGCTTACGGGAACAGCGGCTGGCAAGCCAACTATCAGGCGTTCCCGCTGCTTTGGATGATTCCCGTGCTGGGCGTTCTGATGGCCGCCGCCACCTGGCTTTGCTCCCGCCGTGAAAGTCCGCTGGCGTTTGTTGCCAGCGCCCTGAGCATTACCTGCATCATCCTCACCGCCGGTATTGCCCTGTTTCCCTTTGTCATGCCCTCTTCCCGTGACCCCAATGTGAGCCTCACCATGTGGGATGCCACCTCCAGTGAGCTCACTCTGGGGCTGATGTTTGCGGCCGCGGTCATCTTTATCCCCATCATTCTGCTCTACAACATCTGGTGCTACCGCAAAATGTTCGGGCGGGTCACCAGGGAATATATCGAAGACAACTCTCACAGCAGCTATTGAACAGAGAATCGCGCGACAAGCGCATCGAGGAGAGAATCACATGTGGTATTTCGCGTGGATACTGGGGGTTATGCTGGCCTGCTCGTTTGCCGTGGTGAACGCCCTGTGGCTGGAGGTGACCGAAGATATGGATCGCCGCGAGACAGAATTTGAATCCGAATAAGTTCAAAAACGAGGAATGGAATCCCGCGGAAAAAACCGCCGCTCCACCATCCATGAAAGCGCTGAGAATCGCCACGTTTATTGCGGCATTATTGGTCAGCTTGCTGATCACTTTCTGGCCGCCACTGCTGTACAAAAACGGCCAGGCACCGAGCCACAGCCTGACCAGTCTGTTACTGCTGGGGCTCTGTGTCGGCGTCGTTTACGGTTCCGGAATACTCAGCAAGACCCCGCGCAACTGGCAACTCGGCTGCGCCCTGCTCGCGTGGGTCTCACTGCTGGTGATCGGCTGGCTGGCACTGCCCGGTTGAAAGCACTTGCCAGCCATGTGAGTCAGTGCTCCGCCTCGCCCTTGTCCGCCTCGCCCTTGTCCGTCTGGAGCGACTCCTCAATCGGCGCCCGCCGCAGAATCATAAACCCTGAAAAGCCAGCAATAATCGACGCCAGGAGCACACCGGCCTTGGCCTGAACCAACATCTCCAGCTCACCTTCAAAGGCCAGCTCGGCGATAAAGATCGACATGGTGAAGCCGATACCACCCAGAAAAGCCACACCGATAATGTGGTGAAAGGTTGCCGATTTGGGCAGTTCGCCCCAGCCCATCTTCCAGCCAATCCAGGTCGCACCCACAATACCAATCAGCTTGCCAAACACCAGGCCACAGATCACACCCAGGGTTAACGGGTTGAACACCGCCTCCGTACTGGTAAAGCTGTCGATGGGCAGCCCGGCATTGGCCAGGGCAAATATCGGTACCACGATAAATGCCACCGGCGTGTGCAGCCGTGTCTCCATCCGCTGCAGCGGCGACTGCACCAGGTGAATACCATTGTCCAACGCGGTCACCCGCGCCCGCAGAGCATCGTTGGCGATGATCTTGTCACCGGGACGGAAACAGCGGTCGAAGCTGCGGATGATGTCTTTCACAAAGGTACTGAACGCAACTGGATCGTATTTCGGCCGCGCGGGAATGGCCATGGCGGTAATCACCCCCGCCAGCGTGGCATGGACGCCAGTGACGTAGAGCGCGTACCAGAGCAGGATCCCCACAAAGATATAACCAGCCGCCCGGCGCACACCGGCAACCTTGAGCAGCCAGAGCACACCTACCAAGGCGCAGGCGGCAATCAGGGCCGTCGTATTGACGCTCTCGGTATACCACACCGCGATCACGATAATCGCTCCGAGGTCGTCCACGATCGCCAGCGCCACCAGAAAAGTCACTACCGCTCGCGGTACCCGATTCCCCAGGATGGCGATACAACCCACCGCGAAGGCGATATCCGTGGCCATGGGAATACCCCAGCCACGCTCTGACGGCGTGCCGCCATTCAGCAAAAAGAAAATAAACGCCGGCACCACCATACCGCCAATGGCGGCCATCACCGGTAAAACCGCGTGTTTCAGCTCCGACAGCTCCCCCACCAGGAACTCTCGCTTGAGCTCAAGTCCCACCAACAGGAAGAAGATGGCCATCAGGCCATCGTTGATCCAGTGGTGAAAGGTCATCGACAGCGACCAGTCGCCAAAGTTGTAACTGACCGGCAGGTGCAGCAGGTGCTTGTACCACTCCTGCCAGGGGGAGTTGGCAATGATCATCGCCAGCACGGCGCACGCCATCAGCAGCAGGCCACTGCTGCTCTGGCGGTGTATGAATTCTTCGAAGGGCGTAACCAGACGGCCAAACGCGTTTTCCAGCGGGGCTTCAAATACCTTGCCCTTGCGTATCCTGAACTTGCTCAGCACATTTTTTGCCATCTAACCCCAACTCCTGTTATTCACTTCGGCTATGAAATTTTCCAATTCCCGACCCCCGGGGGGAAGATTTGCACCGCCGGTCGCGGAATCTTCCCTGTTTGGAGGCCAGAGGTTAGCATGGCAGCCATTCCCACCTCCACGACCGTCAAACCCTCGACCGTAAACTATAGTGCCAACCATGACCCGTCTCGACCTGTTATTAGTCCAGCAACAACTGGCCAGTTCCCGCACCCACGCCCGCAAACTGGTGGATGCCGGCCGGGTGCTGCTGAGTGACGGCCACAGCTGGCGCCCGGCAACCAAGGCCAGCCAGTCGCTCAGTGAAGATACCCAGCTCAAGGTCGAGCCACTACCGGAAGACCAGTATGTTTCCCGCGCCGGCCTGAAACTGGCGGGCATTCTCGATCACACCGGGCTGAGCCCTGCAGGGTGGAACGCACTGGATGTAGGCTGCTCTACCGGCGGATTTAGCGACTGTCTTCTGCAGCGCGGCGCGGAGCAGGTTGTGGGAATCGACGTGGGCCACGACCAGCTGGCCAAGTCCCTGCGCCTGGACCCGCGCATGCATTTGTTTGAAGGCATTAACGCCCGCCACCTGACCGCAGAACAGATTTCGCCCTTCGCCGATCGCGGCTTTGACGCCATTGTCATGGATGTTTCGTTTATATCCCAGGCACTGATACTCCCCCAGCTCCCTACCCTGCTGAAAAGTGGCGGTCATTTATTGAGCCTGGTAAAGCCACAGTTTGAAGTGGGACCCGAAGGTATCGGCAAGGGCGGACTGGTACGTGACCCGGCGCTGTATCAGGGGGTGCAGGAAAAAATTTGCGCGCTCTGTGCGCAACTGGGGCTGACCATCAGAGACTACATCGAAAGCCCCATCAAAGGCGGCGACGGCAACAGGGAGTTTCTGCTCTGGGCACAGAAATAAGTGGCGGAAAAATGGCCTACAGGATCGTTTCCAGCTTGGCTTTAAAGCCCGTTCTGGCGACCTCTGTGGGTGACGTACGACGCATTGGTCGCAGAACCAAGTTGCCCTGGCAGTTCGGGCAGATAGAACGCACCTCTTCTACACAGCTTGGACAGAAGGTGCACTCGTAAGAGCAGATAAAGGCTTGATCGGAAAGGCCGAGCTTTGCGCTGCAACGTTCGCAGGCAGATTTCATCTTCAGCATTTTGATCCTTCTAGACTACTTACCAGATAACTCTGGGGGCTTGATAACTCTGGGGGTCGAAAACTCTGCGTGTGAGCTGAACCGCCAATGACCTCTTGGCATTCAACATCTCACACCGACTGCCAGGTACTTACTCCCAAAAGCAAGCGATCCACAAACAAGCGACTTCTGAACAAGCGCTACACCGCATCCATTAAACCGCAAGGGTACGGCGTGCGTTTTGACGAAATCTGGGAATACAATGCCAGAAGTTGTCAGCTTATTCTGCGTCTACCTGCTTGTCGGTACGCGCAGCCATAATGAAGTCATTCTTGTGCAGGCCGCCCGCCTCGTGACTCCACCAGGTGACCGTCACCTTGCCCCACTCAGTGAGCAGCGCCGGGTGATGCCCTACTTCTTCCGCGATTTCACCCACGCGATTGGTAAACGCCAGCGCCAGCTTGAAATTGCGGAACTTGAAGACCCGCTCAAGCTGCATGACGCCATCACGGACCTCCGGGGTCCAGTCGGGGATTTCCCGGATCAGCTCCGCCAGTTCCTCATCGGAAACCAGTGGTGCATCGGCCCTGCAGGCTTCACAGGCCTGAGCTGCGAGTTCTGTCATACCTGACTCCTCTAACATACAGATTTCAGTGGATTGAATCGTGGCACTCGGCCACAAATTCCGGTTTTGCCACTTTAGCGGCCACCCGGATGTGAAACAAGGCGACGTGGATCACACAAAATAATTGCCGGATCAAGCGATAACTATAAGTCGACTGTGCTAGTTTTTGGCCATATCCCCTTACAAATTTGAGAGTGAAAATGAAGCAACTGCTGACCGTGCTGGTAGCGTCGATAGCCCTGAGCGGCTGCGGCGAGAAAAACCCGGAACCCGGCGATTCCCCAGCCCAAGATTCCAGTATCAACAGCCTGTCTTCCTCTCCCGCCACGGCTGGCGCAAATACCACCAATAGTGCAGCAACAAAGGCTACCGCCGGCACAGCTGGAAAAGTGACCGCAGAACAGAAAACGTTCCAGGGCCTGAGCAATCAGATGGTCGAGCGCATGTGGCACCTGTTCCCCTCGTGGGCGATCAGCAACGGTTACTACCAGGTCGCTGAGATACTGGAAGCCCCGGACACCAATTACCGCCGGCGGGTCGTCAGCTTCGCTCGGGACTACCTCAACCAGTTCTCACGTATCAATCCAGAGAAGCTCGATAGCAGCGCCCGGTCCGACCTGGCGCTGATCAACAATTTTCTGAATGAAACCATCTGGAAAATCAACGAGTTCAAATCGCACGAGTGGGACCCAGCCAATTACAACGTGTCCCACGGATTCGCCCTGATACTCAACACGGAATACGCACCACTCGAAGACCGCCTGCGCAGCTTCAGTAATCGGATGCAGTCTATCCCCGCCTACTACAGCGCCGCCTCTAAATCCCTGAAGAATCCTGCCTCGCCCCAGCTGATACTGGCGATTCAGCAGAACGAGGGCGCCCAGTCGGTATTCGGACCGGAGCTAGAGAAAAAGCTGCAGGAAAGCAGTTTGTCCGACAATGAAAAGGAACTATTCCTATCGAGACTGAAAAGCAGTCGCGCTGCGATCGACGACTACATCACCTACCTGCAAACCCTGCACGCGAAAATGGAAAAGGCAGATAGCTTTCACGATTTTCGAATCGGTGAAAAGCTGTATGAAGAAAAATTCCGCTACGACATCCAGATTGGCATGAATGGCCGGGAGCTCTATGACCGTGCCATGCGGGAAAAAGACCGCCTGCATTTAGAAATGGATGAACTGGCCGATAAACTCTGGCCCAAATACTTCCCGGATGAAAAGCGCCCCAAAGACATTCTTGAAAAAATATCCCAGGTATTGGAAAAACTGTCAGAACACCATGCCACCAAAGAAACCTTCAAAGCCGCGGTAGAAGAGCAGATCCCGGAACTGGTGGCCTTCGTCAACGAAAAAGATCTGCTTACACTGGACCCGGAAAAGCCACTAGTCGTACGAACCACCCCGCCCTACATGCGCGGATTTGCCGTTGCCTCCATCAATGCGCCCGGCCCTTACGACAAAAACGCGAACACTTACTACAACGTTATGCCGGTAGATGAGCTACCGGATGACCGTGCCGACAGCTTCCTGCGGGAATACAACAGCTATTTAATGCAGATTCTGAATATTCATGAAGCCATCCCCGGCCATTACACTCAACTGGTCTACGCCAACCAGTCCCCCAGCCTAATCAAAAACATTCTCGGCAACGGCGCCATGATTGAGGGCTGGGCGGTTTATACAGAACGCATGATGCTGGAGGCCGGCTACGGCGACTTCTCACCCGAGCTCTGGATGATGTATTACAAGTGGAACCTGCGCACTGTTGTCAACACGATCCTGGACTATTCCATTCAGGTGAAAGGTATGACCGAGCCACAAGCTATGGACTTGCTGATGAAACAAGGCTTCCAGCAGAAAACAGAAGCCGCAGGAAAATGGCGTCGCGCCACCCTGAGCCAGGTCCAGCTGACCAGCTATTTCGCAGGCTATATGGACATTATGGCCCTGCGGGATGAAATCAAAGAGAAACTCGGCGACAAATTTAACCTCAAGCAGTTTCACGAGGACTTTTTGAGCTACGGCAATGCGCCGGTTCCGGTCATTCGGGAATTAATGCTGGCCAAAATTTCGGGCAAGAGCTGATCCAGCGTACCGAGCTATTTATCCGCGGCGTCCCTTTCGAGTTGTGCAACTCAAATTCATAGCGCCGCGCAGAGGCCACACCGGGAGCTGCCACAAACTACCTAGATTGTTAACGTTTAGTCGCTGCACCTTAGTGGCGACCATCTTACGTACGATACAAAAACTGCAACTAATAAAGGCACAACTACCCATAAAACAAAATTAGCGCTCAACATGTAGGCAGCCACTAAAATGTCCCAGAATAGAATGAGCATAAACAGCAATGATAAGAACCCATACTTTACAGGTATATGACAATTACAACCGCAAATTTCACAGGATTTGGGGAACAACCTGGTTGCTCGTAACTTACACCAGAAACTAAAGCCGTTTTTCTTACATTTAGGACACTGATGCATCAGAAACCTTTACGCTGCCGGCAGGGACAGCGCATTGCTACATTGTGTTCTGTTTTGTTTCGACTATGTGAACCACGTATGGTTCGCGCTTGTCACTATATGCACATGCACCATCGGCGACGATCATATTTGGATTATGCAAATATTCTACCGGATCAGAAACAATGGGTATTTCTTTACCGCAATGTTTGCACTTAGGACCGCAACCTGGCCTAAAATGGCCACCACAATTGCAACTGGGTAATGTTTTGGCAATTTGATTGAGAAGCTCTTGAGACTTTTCATACCAAACGAGCCGCTTATCCTCCTCTCGATGAATTACATTTGAGCATCTATCACAAAAGAAATGAGGGAAACATTCACTCATACCACTCGATCGCCACGCTGGCGTCAATCCACTACAACTTGGACATTTAATATCACCAACCCATTGTAGCGAACGTTCATATTCAACAACTTTCATGAGCTGCTTCTTGATCCAATATAGCTTCATAACACTGCCAACAACGGCAGACCTGTGACTGTAGATTTTGTCCAAAAATGGAGTAGCCATGCTCAAAAGTCGCGAACGCTAGGCTGCCCAGTGAGCATAGCGAACAATATTCACTCAGCCTTGTTATGCACTTTTAAATGCATACTGTACAAATCAATTGATACAGCTCAGAAAAATCAGGCATATCGGGTTTGTCTGAGGCTTTAGTAACCTTATTTATGTCATGAAGAAAACCTTTTCCGGGAGGGAATCTACCAGTGTCTTCACATTCTTTAATGAGCTCCTGCCAAAACACTTTCTGCTCTCCCGTCATATAATATTCCGTTATCTTTGTCATGGCTTCTAGGCATTCTTCATTGCTAGGCCATTCCATACGACTCTCCTGACTCATAACGTCTTACTCAGCCGACGTGTTCACAGTCGGCTGTAGTAAATTATCATGACTTAACTGGCTTGCAAGATCTTTGGATAAGTTATAGGCAGCCTGAGCTATAGCAACTACTCCATCTCTTGCTGCCAAGTATTCATACTTTGGGGCGCCTATAAACACACCGGAGGAGTATGCTGACAGACTTTTAATTTTCTCTGACATATCATCATAAGCAAGCTTTCCAACGCCTCCAGATATTTCGTTAGTGCCGACACTTCTGACGGACTCATTATTCGACGCGTAGGAAGTTAGATATTCATATGAGAGAATAATTTTAGTTTTGGTAGGTGAAAAAATTGTTGAAGGAACTTCGGCTTCAAACTGTTCAATCACAGGAAATACGACGACATCATAACCACTTCTATCAGCATCTTCAGAGCTAGCACTTCCAACCGTCTCAAAATATGTCTCTAGAGAGTTATTTATGAGGTTTTTAGTTGTTCTAGATAGTGGATAGCTCCAAGTGCTAGCTAACTGGGAGGTTTTATAGGTGTTTTGCTCAAATTCTGGCGCGTATATGACCAAAATAGAATACGGAAGCTTTTCTGCTTTTACATCATATTCATCAGGATACATCGGCACCTCAACCGTAGTCCCACACGCCTGTATACAGATAGACAAACACATCAAAATAAACCTAATCAATATTTTATTATTCATTTAACTTTCTCTACATTTTATTTTTCATAACGTGGGCGGCAACGGTCAAACTTGAAGCGAAGCGTCGAGTTTACCAAGCTGACTGCGTCTGTATGGCTATTCAGCTCGGGATAGCACAATAGTACTATAATCACTGGCACTTAAAAGATTGCGCACAACTATGCGATTAGGGCTAAAATCCTGTATTCTCCATGTGCACTTTTCACGTGAATAGCCTTTTTCAAGGCTTTCTCGCAAATCTTCCTTTGAATCTACGAAACAAACAAAATCTTCTACCTGGTACCAGCCATAGAAATAGTTTCCAAACGCGTCATCTGCAATGTGGCAATTTTCGGAAGATCTTGTGTATTTTCCTGAGCGTTTAAATCCAATGTTTCCATACTCTTTACAATTTTCAGGTCCGGTTTCATAAGTCCACTCGCCAAACAAACTCGACTTGATACCATTCCGTTGGCTGAAATTCCCATCCAGATTACTGCAAGAGCTAAACAAAATGGCTAAAAAAAAGAGAAATACTTTATTCATTACTCACGGCCTGGTGTTCCCCACAAAAAGTAGACACCTTACTTATGCAGCAACAGCTGCGTTTTCCTCAAATTCGACAGGGCTAACCCCGTCGTTTGCAGAATGTCTTCTCTTACGGTTGTAGAATATTTCAATGTAGCTAAATATACCCGAACGCGCTGTTTCTATCGACTGGAAGTTCTTTGCGTAGATCAACTCCACTTTCAATCTAGCGTAAAACGATTCCATCACCGCATTATCCCAACAGTTCCCCTTTCGACTCATACTGCGTTTAATGCCGTGTCGCTCAAGAAAGCCTACATATTCGTTGGAGCGGTATTGCGTCCCTCTATCCGAATGAACGATAAGGCCAGGGCTTACTCCCCGAGCGTCTATGGCCATTTGCATGGCCTCGGTAACGAGCTGCTCTGTCATGCTGTCTCCAAAACTCCAGCCGACGATCTTTCGTGAATAGAGATCCATAACGGTTGCCAAGTAGAGCCAACGCCTTTCAACCCAGATATAGGTAATATCCGTTACCCACTTTTGATTGGGCCTCTCAGTGGAAAAATCTCTCCATAACAGGTTCTCGGCGACGTTATGCATAGTCAGAGCGTGACTGCCATAATTTGAACGCTTTACCGTTACGAGCAATGATTCCCTGCTCCTGCATGATTTTGGCTATATAGTTGACCGAACACTCATGACCGAGTTCGTTCAGCTCCCGGGCAATCCTGGGGGCTCCGTACGACGCCTCAAACTCCTCATAGGTATCTCTTACCAGAGTGGTAATCTGTTCTCGACGCTGCTCAGTTCGGCTAACGGGGCGCCTTCGCCACCGATAGAAACCTGATGGATGAACATCCATCACTCTGCACATCAACCGTATATCGAATTGCCCTACATGCTGGTCTATCAGCTCGTACTTCACTCTTGGTCTTTCGCGAAGTACGCAGAAACCTTTTTTAGGAATTCCATCTCCTCCCTAAGACGCTTATTCTCGCGCTTTAGCTTACGGAGCTCTTCGCTCTCCTGCTTGGAATAGTCCACACCATCGACAGAGTTAAATTGCTTGTCTGAGAGGCGAGTAAATTGACGCTTCCAGTTCGAGATTTGCTGCGCGCTGATACCGAGCTCTTTAGCTACCTGGGCCTGAGTCACACCCGGCTGCTCCGATCGTTTAACAGCTTCTTTACGGAATTCTTCGGTGTAATTCTGGTGTTTTTTGCGTGCCATTTAGACACCTCCATAGTCGTTGAATATAACTATACAGGGTGTCTACTTTTTGTGGGTAACTCGGAATGTTAACGCCCGCAGCAGGGGCGACCAATGCTATGCACATTTTGTGCGAAACTGGGAGCGTAGCGACCCGCACAAAATGTGCATAGCGTTGGGCATCCCGCGGAGGCCCGAAGGGCCGGAGCAAACTGCCTGCGTTTGTTAAGCATTGAAGGCCCTGCGCTCCCCCTGAAAGCCTCTCGCTTTGCCTTTATGGCTACAACCTGGAAATACCCAGCCACGAGAAAATGTATTTTTATACCAATTTTCCTGCTGTTTTGAGATGCCGCTGGATTTGGCACTCACATTGGTTGGATAGCCTCCACCTACAGCCACATCAAAATTGAACTCAATTTTGCAATTGAGGCAATTTAACTCAAGCGGAGTAGAAACAGCTATTGGAAGCAACTGCCCACGGCCATCTCTTTGTTCCATACCACATTCTCTTACTTGGACAACTTCCTTATCTAAAGGGATCGTACTAGCTAGTATCAGGCCAGGAAAAATTCCAAATATGATTGGTAAGAATTTCATTACTTGTGATGCTTAACGCCCAGCGCAGGCGCAGCCAGCGCGGAGCACATTTTGTGTTAATGTTTGAGCGCCAGCGAGTAACACAAAAGGTGCATAGCGTTGGCTGTCGCTCTGCCGCTGTTTGTTAGGCCGTTGCGTTGGATTCACTCAGCGGCTTGCCCCAGATTGCTACTCGGTATGTAAAAGAACCAGGTTCGCTAGCAACAATGTTAATTGCAGAGGGAATAAAACTCTTGCCTTGATACTCAGGAGTCGCGTTGTAACGAGTTACCTTACCCTCCTGAGCAAGAGGCAAAACTACGTTATGATCGGTTCTGGCTTTGAGCTCAACTGCAAATTCCGGTACATACACGACGTTTGGTGGAACGTCTTCGCCACCGAACTCGGAAGGCAGGAGTAAGAGCTTTTTAAGCACTCCTTTTTGAACCAGAGCCTCGGCCTTTTCTCTTGAGTCTACGCTAGAAAAATCTGGCCCTGTCTCTTTTTTCTTAAACCATCCGAACATTATTTTCTCCTAGTGGGCCTAACGCCCACAGCAGGGGCGACCAATGCTATGCACATGTTGTGCGATAATGGGAGCGCAGCGACCCGCAGAACATGTGCATAGCGTTGGGCGTCCCGCGGAGGCCCGAAGGGCCGTAGCATACTGCCTGTGATTGTTAGCATGAAGCGCCCACTATGGCTGGGCATTTACCTCCAGGCGAATGGGCCAACTGTGTCGTGGTGGTTTAGGATACCTGTTGTTCGCAAACCAGATTGCCACGCATGATGAGTAATGATGTATAGGGCGCACCTCGACCATTTTTGCATTACCCTCTCGATCAATAGTGGCTACTAGCTGATAGTACCCTGGGGTTGCCCTAACTTTTGCCGACTCAAGAAAGCACTCGTGATCCGCATCCCATGTGCTTTCCCTTACCAATTTTTCGTATTCCTTTCCTTCCTCAGATTGCATTGCCGCTTCAGCGAAGAGAATTCTTGCATCAAAGTTTTCAGCATAAACCGCGCTTGAAAAGACAAGTAACATGAGCAATCTAAATAATTTCATACTGACCAATTGCTAACGCCCAGCGCAGGCGCAGCCAGCGCGGAGCACTTTTTGTGTTAATGTTTGAGCGCCAGCGAGTAACACAAAAGGTGCGTAGCGTTGGCTGTCGCTCTGCCGCTGATTGTTAAGCATTGGAGTTTGCCCAGGCTACAAAAACCGAAATAAGCTCCTGAAGTTTATGCGGCCCACCGTATCCAACGAACCTACCCTCCTCAATGCGAGTGACAAGCCAATTACCCCCACTTTCCCCCGCTTCGCCTTCTACACCGTACGAATACTCCTCAAAAGGTACATTCTCTAGGTTGGTGTCATTTAGATCGATTCTTAATTCCCAACCCGGATTATCGATATTGCCAATTTCAATACCATACGTATGCTCCCAATCATCATTGCATTGAGAAACATACCAATTTTGAAGTTCTTCTAGTCCATTCATTGTGGATGCTTAACGCCGCCAGCAGGGGCAGCTTACCTTGTGCGCGTTTTGTGCGAAAATGGGAGCGTAGCGACCCGCGCAAAACGCGCACAAGGTAAGCTGTCCCGCGGAGGGCCGGAGGCCCGTAGCAAACTGCCTGGCCTTGTTAGTGTTTTTACTCTGCGTACCAGCCATGCCAACTTTTTGGCTCAGGATACTTTTCTTTATAGCTTTTGAGCTCAACCTCTGAGGCGTACTTTAAGTAAGGGAGTACATACTCCATTAAGTACGTTTCACCTTCCCCCATACGCCAGAATATATCGTTACTATGATATTCCGGATATCTTACCCAAGGTGGCTCAGGTGGGTTATCTTTGAGCTCCTTTTGGAACCTATCTTGCCGATCTTTTTCAGCCTTAGCTTGTCGTTCTAGATGCTTATCCCAGATTTCCTTACTCATTCCAACCGGTGGTTTTTCGCTAGGCGCACCCATTGCTACTGCCGAGTAAAACATTGATAGATACAAGATGATCGTTTTCATGCCTGAACACTAACGCCCACAGCAGGGGCGGCTTACCTTATGCGCGTTTTGTGCGAAAATGGGAGCGAAGCGACCGCGCAAAACGTGCATAAGGTAAGCCGTCCCGCGGAGGCCCGAAGGGCCGGAGCTTCACTGCCTGTGATTGTTATGTGTTGCTTGCGACAAAGTTCGATAAATACTCTCTGGCATCCTCAAGAGTTGGGAGAATCGCCTTCTCATTTTCCGGACACCAAACTGGAAGACGCCACTGATGATCTCGTTGCTTTCTATATGAATAAGGTAGATAGCAACCATCCGCTCTTTGATAAATTATTTCTAGGCGACCCAGCTTCTTACTATAGCTTTCATGCACCACTCTAGATGAATCATCTTCTTCTATGTTAAGCCAAATTGCTTCGTACTTTTCTTCCATGACTACTTACACATAACGCCGCCGGCAGGGGCAGCTTACCTTGTGCGCTTTTTGGGCGATAATGGGAGCGCAGCGACCCGCGCAAAATGTGCACAAGGTAAGCTGTCCCGCGGAGGGCCGCAGGCCCGGAGCAAATTGCCCGGCCTTGTTATGCGTGCCTAGCTCCGCTCTATAAATTTACCGCGTGCAATGTGCCAGTAACCTGCATACAAATTGAACGCTAGGCCATGCTCGATTTTACCGGCATGAGCATGAGGGCTTAAAAAGTGGACCTCGGCGTCGACGGATACTCCAGGTTCGGCCTCATTACATGCCAATAACCGTAAACTGCAATCCCACAACTCATTATCTTGATAACTGAGAGTGGGCCTGATTCCGGTAATGTACTTAACCCTGCAATTCGGGTCACTTACCTTTAGAAATTCAATTTTTGCTAAGTACGACATTTCTCGTTCTTACGCATAACGCCGTGCGCAGCAGCGGCTTACTTTGTGGATTTTTTGCGCGAAAATAGGAGCGTAGCGACTGCGCAAAAAGTGCGCAAAGTAAGACGTCGGTCTGCCGCACTTTGTTAAGCATGATGCGCCCCTGAGTACTCACCAACCGCCAATTAGCTGCCCCAATATAAAGATGACACACAAATTGGCAATAGGAATACTTGCGAAAAATAGTGCCCCAGTGACCTTCCTACGGAAACCTGCTATCAGGAACCCGACAACGGATAACGCAACCAGATAAGCATGCTTAGAGATCAAGAATACAAATAAGTATTTTGATTGCTCGACAAGCACTGAAGTCGATACGGAATCAAAAACCAAACCGAAAAATGGTGCGAAGTAAGCTGTAAATACTGCCGAGGCCACCCCTAGAATCAAACAGAGTGAAGCCAAATTTTTCTGAACTGTCTCGGATATGCTCATAGTGCTTAACGCCGCAATCAGACGCGGCTTACTTTGTGTATTTTTTGCACGAAAATGGGAGCGCAGCGACCGTGCAAAAAGTGCACAAAGTAAGACGTCGGCTGCATTGCATTGTTAGCGCCGCTACTCGCACGGAATTTTGAAATCAACATGGTAATGTTCGTCATGTCGCACCCATGAACGCTTTTTTGAAAACTGGATATTCTTAGACAAATATTCTCCATATTTTGTTTTTAGAAGATTAGGCTGCAACTTTGGATCAAAAATTACACGCCACAAATCAAAACCTCGATTTACCGACTCTTTATGCAGCGCGACTATATGAGCGGCCATGGCCTCGTAATCTATCGTGAATTCTTCATAAGCCCCGTAATTGTCAAACTCAATGTCGTAGCCAAATTTGTTAACTGGGTTAGTCGGCAGGTGGACTGACTTCCCAGATTTATCTAAGACTGGAACCATAAAATCTACAGACAGGCCGTTTCTGTGAGTTTTATGTGGCTTAAATTGCCCACCCTTTTCAAACCCCGTCTCAGCATATTTAAATACTTTCTCAGGATTCGTAGATTCTAGGTTTTTGTACGCTGCTAAAATAATTTTACTTACCTGAGAGTGAACATAAGTTCGCCCAGCTAATCTCGCAACTATGCTATACCCTTCAAAATTTACGCCCGATGTGGGCAGTTGAACCCCGTTCTCTAGTCTTCCATTGGAGGTGGTCCCATAGCAGGTGCTTTCCTCGGCAACTGCTAAAGACGTGAAAAAATACAAAATGAATAAAATCTTTTTCATAGCCTCGTAGCGCTAAACGCCGTGCTCAGCGGCGGCTTACTTTGTGTGCTTTTTGCACGAAAATAGGAGCGCAGCGACCGTGCAAAAAGTGCACAAAGTAAGACGTCAGCTGCAGCACTTTGTTAGCCCCAGGGCTTCCACCAAGGCTTTTTGGAGGGCTGAAACTCCACCCTTTCGACTTCAGTTCCATTAGGTAAATTTTTGACCTGTTCCTGAATCTGCCCCAGAACCGAAAAATGAACTTCTATATCTGACGGTTCCAGATTGTCAGCTGTGATATCTCCGCCTAGAGCAGGCGCCAGCTTAAAGCTATAAACCTGACCATGTTCAAGCAACTTGCCCACTTGCCTTAAATCTCCGACAGCTTGGACAGCTAAAAACTCCGACACAAATTCTTTGTCAGATAGCTTTGCCTTCAATTCCTCTGGAGAGTCTGCAATATGAGAAACAACACCATCCGCGACATTTAGAAAATGTACACTGTTATCGTTTACATCTTGTAGGAAGGCTTCGCCAAACGCCGTAATCAATATTGGAAGCTTTTCATCTCCGATTAGCCACCGCCAGTCAGAAAGGATTTTTTCTCTTTCAAGGTGGGAAAAATTCACAGTTAAATCATTAAGTGTCATGTTCTACTCATAGGGCTAACGCCCAGCGCAGGCGCAGCCAACGCGGAGCGCCTTTTGTGTTAATGTTTGAGCGGCAGCGAGTAACAAAAAAGGCGCGTAGTGTTGGCTGTCGCTCTGCCGCTGCTTGTTAGTGTTTCGGGCCTCTGCCTGACTATATTTTGTACGCACCAGTTCGACGCAACCACTGACAAGAACGAACGGTTTAGCCCCTACAATACCTGAAAATACCCCGGTGCGGTGCCGCCAACTTGGCACACACTTTCCGGCTCTACCCAAATCGTGGGCAAAGCCGACGATTAGCCTTTTGCGGCACGGCACAAATAGAGTTGCCCGCAAATGTTCAGAAGCCGACTCTCCGATGCCCAATAGTGGAGCCACGATTTCACGTTGCCAAATCTGGCTACACCAGGTGCCGGTACCACCGTTTGTTGCACCAGACTTTCCGAAAGCCAAAGCTCAAAATGCCACCGCTGTAAAAAACACTAACAGTTTATTCAAAAGCCCAGGTCATATATCACGCTGCCACATATCCAAGTTGGTACTAATGTTTATGTTTGACGGAAAACCTAGTTAATTCAGCAGGTTACCTCACTATACGATCTTTGAGTACCGTAAATATATGGCAGGCGAGCTATATATCCC
Source organism: Microbulbifer sp. CAU 1566 (assembly GCF_023156515.1). Classification (NCBI taxonomy): domain Bacteria; kingdom Pseudomonadati; phylum Pseudomonadota; class Gammaproteobacteria; order Cellvibrionales; family Microbulbiferaceae; genus Microbulbifer; species Microbulbifer sp. CAU 1566. The sequence continues at coordinate 542,900 of NZ_JALNMG010000003.1, forward strand.
TTGATATAGCTGTACCATAATTTACAAAAATTCCTTTAATTTCATTCAGTTACGTTTTCTCCAATACTTCAGCTACTGATCTGAAATACATCGCACATCGTCTCGACGTCTAAAAACTCGACAATCGGACTCGCTGCCTGAAGTACAGATAAAAAAAAGCCGGTTCCAAAACTGGAACCGGCTTTTAGGCTTCATGTGAATAAAGCGCGCTTTTTACACCGCGCCCTCTTCGATCTTGTGCTTCCAAATTACTGGGCCGGTGTTGTGCACCGATTCACCGTTGCTGTCTACCGCCACCGTTACCGGCATGTCTTCCACGTCGAATTCGTAGATGGCTTCCATCCCCAGTTCCGGGAAGGCGATGACCTTGGCATCTTTGATGGCCTGCGCTACCAGGTAAGCGGCGCCGCCAACCGCCATCAGGTAGACGGCTTTATTGTCACGGATGGCTTCGATCGCAGTCGGGCCGCGTTCTGCCTTGCCGATCATGCCCAGCAGGCCAGTTTCTTCCAGCATTGTGCGGGTGAACTTGTCCATGCGGGTAGCGGTGGTGGGGCCAGCAGGGCCAACCACTTCTTCACGCACGGGATCAACCGGGCCCACGTAGTAGATGAAGCGACCGGTCAGGTCCACTGGCAGTTTCTCGCCCTTGGCCAGGATGTCGACCATTTTCTTGTGAGCGGCGTCGCGGCCGGTAAGCATTTTGCCATTTAGCAGCAGGGTGTCGCCGGGCTGCCAGCTCAGTACGTCTTCCGCAGAAACTTCATCCAGGTTCACGCGGCGAGTGTTGCCGCCCGCTTCACGGGTGATTTCCGGCCAGTCTTCCAGCTTCGGAGGGGTCTGGCGCGCGGCGCCGGAACCGTCGAGGGTGAAATGGGTGTGACGGGTAGCTGCACAGTTCGGGATGATCGCTACGGCCTTGTTGGCGGCGTGGGTCGGGAAGTCCTTTACCTTCACGTCCAGCACGGTGGTGAGGCCACCCAGGCCCTGGGCACCGATGCCCAGTTTGTTGACCTTGTCGAACAGCTCCAGGCGCAGTTCTTCGGCTCGGTTGGAAGCGCCGCGTTCCTGCAGGTCCTGAATGTCGATGGGGTCCAGCAGGGACTCTTTCGCCAGCAGCATGGCCTTCTCGGCAGTGCCACCAACACCGATTCCCAGCATGCCAGGCGGGCACCAGCCAGCGCCCATTTTCGGCACCATGTCCAGTACCCAATCTACTACGGAGTCGGAGGGGTTGAGCATGGCAAATTTGCTTTTGGCCTCACTACCGCCGCCCTTGGCTGCGACATAGACGTCGACATTGTCGCCGGGAACGATTTCGTAGTGAATGACCGCCGGGGTGTTGTCGCCGGTGTTTTTACGGGCGCCGTCGGGGTCCGCCAGAATGGACGCACGCAGTACGTTATCCGGGTTGTTGTAGGCGCGGCGAACACCTTCGTTGACCATGTCGGTCACGCTCATTTCCGCGTCCCACTGCACGTTCATGCCCACTTTCAGTTTCACGGTCACAATGCCGGTATCCTGACAGATGGGGCGATGGCCCTGGGCACACATGCGGGAGTTGATCAGGATCTGGGCCATGGCGTCTTTCGCCGCCGGGTTGGCTTCTTTTTCATAGGCCTTGTTGAGGGCCTGGATGAAATCCTGGGGATGGTAATAAGAGATGAACTGCAGCGCGTCGGCCACGCTGTCGATCAGGTCGTCCTGGCGGATAATGGTCATTGCCGGCTCCGGTGTTGTCGTCTCGTCTCGAAGGCGGCGATTTTACACGAAATGTCGGCGGGTGTTGGATTGGACGAAGTGAGGAGAGGTGGGAATTTTGAAAAAGCAAGGGGCAAGTGAAAATGAGAATGGTTAGCGACAAAACCAGTTGCCGCTAACCTTCATATTTCCCTACTTGCGCACCAGATCAGGGCGCGGAAGCAGTGGTGGAGCTGGACTGCAGGCTGCGGATGGCATCGCGCAGTTGCACCAGGTCCTTGTTTACGGTGCGACGGTAGCTGTCGATCGACTGTACCGCTTCTTCGTTGGCACCCACGCGTGCCGTCAGGTCCGCGCGTACGGAAGACAGCTGGCGCTCCAAGCTGGCAACCTTATCTTTGGTATCCCGTGAAGCACTCGCAGTGGACTCTTTCAGCTTCGCGATATCCGACTCGAGAGCGGCCACTTTCTTCAGGCTGCTCTCAAAGCCACTGACCTTTTTGGACAGTGCAGCGACGTCTTTCTTCGCAGCGTCTGCGGCAGCCTGGTTAGCGGCGATATTCTTGCGGTTGGTATCGTAAGAAACACCCCACAGCTTGCGAATCTCCGAAGCGTTCTCCTTCACTTTGGCATTGAGCACTTCGACCGAGGCCGCCGACTCTTCGCCAGACATTTCAAAGCGCTTCTCCAGCTGCACGATACGGGCCTCCGCATCAATCAGCACAGTCCGGGTCAGTTGCCACTGCTGGTACAAAAAGCCCGCGGCGCCCAGGCCGGCAAGTGCCAGCATCAGTGCGACAATGGCCAGGAAGGAAGAACCACCGCCAGAACTGGTGGGTTCCGGGGCAGAAACCGGCGCCTGGGGCGCAGCGTAGCGCTTACCACCTATCGGGCCGTTAGGAATCTGAGGGTCCATAGCGGATGGGCTGCTGCCATCAAGTGTGGGCTCTCTGCGTTGCATGCTGTAGTCCTGCGTTGCTGTACGGCCATATGACCGTCATTGGTAGAAATCTGCGGCAGTTATACCAAAAACTGACGAAAAAGTAAGCGGTTCCAGTTATCAGAATAGGACAATAGAAAGCACAGACTGCTCCGTCATCGATAATCATTCGCAGATGACCCTGAACTTAGCGGCAATTGAAACCTTTTTGGCCTGTCCAATGGCTTAATAATGACATCAAGCGGGTGTAGAATGCCTGCCACCAATAACTGACCTGCTACCACTCTTGGGTCGGTACAGGTCTCAGACAAAGGAAGGAATACAACATGGCACACGTTCTCCCCGAACTTCCCTATGCTATGGACGCGCTGCAGCCGCACATCTCCCAGGAAACCCTGGAATTCCACTACGGCAAGCACCACAAAACCTACGTAGACAAGCTGAACGGCCTGCTGGAAGGCACTCCGGAAGCAGACAAGTCTCTGGAAGACGTCATCAAGTCCTCCTCCGGTGGCGTATTCAACAACGCCGCTCAAATCTGGAACCACACTTTTTACTGGAACTGCCTGAGCCCCAACGGCGGCGGCGCCGCTACCGGTGCAGTAGCCGAGGCGATCAACGCCGCTTTCGGTTCCTTCGACAAGTTCAAGGAAGAGTTCACCAACAGCGCCGTCAACAACTTCGGCTCTGGCTGGACCTGGCTGGTGAAAAAATCCGACGGCACCGTAGCCATCGTTAACACCTCCAATGCTGAAACCCCGCTGACCGACAGCAGCGTTACTCCGTTGCTGACTTGCGACGTTTGGGAACACGCTTACTACATCGACTACCGCAATGCGCGTCCGAAGTACATGGAAGCGTTCTGGGCACTGCTGAACTGGGAGTTCGTAAATCAGAATTTTGCCTGATTACGGACCTGGTCTAGTGATGCGAAAGCGGGCCCAAGCGGCCCGTTTTTTTGTGCCCGCGATAAATCCAAACCGCGATAAAATGACCAGACCGTCGTTAAAATTTGCAACCTCTGCCACTTCTGGTTAAAACACTGGACCGACAATCCCTCTTTCACCAACCATTCACTGACATTGAGATAACACCATGAAGCTCAAGATGACTCTGCTGGCGGCCGCCATAAGCGCGCTGGCCTTGGCAGGTTGCGACCGCGAACCGGCCACCCCCAAAAACGATACCGAACAGCAGTCCCCTGCGGGCGCAGAAGCCACCCAAGCCTCCCCTCAGGGCGTAGACACTACCGCTAACGCCTCATCCGAAGGGAATGCCGAAGTCATCGAAAAAACGAACCAGTTGTTCGAAGAGCAGTTCCAGACACACGTCAGTCGCAGCCCGGAATTCAAAACATTCCTGGGGATGAAAGAGGATTACGGCAAGTGGGACAACCTCTCCCCGGAGTTCGCCAAGGAAACCCATGAAATCCACAAGCGTCAGCTGGAAGCCCTGAAAAAGATCGACCCGACGCAACTGGACGACGCAACACGCCTGTCACTGGAACTGGCAATCCGCAATCTGGAGCAGGATATTGAAGGCTACCAGTGGCGCCTGCACACCTACCCGGTGAACCAGATGTACGCCGCACACACCGGCGTCGCTTCATTGCTGATTAACCAGCACCGCGTTGACGATGTGTCGGATGCCGAGGCCTATATTTCCCGCCTCAACGGACTGCCAGCCCATTTTGATCAGGTCATCGAAAACCTGAAGGCGCGCGCCGAAGCCGGTATCATCATCCCCAAGTTCGTTTTCCCCTATGTCATCAGCGATGGTGAAAACCTGATTACCGGTGCGCCATACGACGACGGCAAAGACAGCACCCTGTACGCGGACTTCAAGGGCAAGGTAGACAAGCTCAGCATCAGTGACGAAGAAAAAGCCGCGCTGATCGAGAAAGCCAAAACCGCGATGCTGGAAAGCGTGAAACCGGCGTACGAAAACCTCAACGTGTATCTGGCGGAGCTGGAAAAACAGGCCACCACCGACGACGGCGCCTGGAAATTCCCCGACGGTGACAAGTACTACCAGCATCGCCTGAACGTCTACACCACCACCGACATGACGGCCGACGAGATTCATGAAGTGGGTCTGTCAGAAGTGAAGCGTATCCATGACGAGATGCGCGCGATCATGAAACAGGTGAAGTTCGAAGGCAGCCTGCAAGAATTCTTCGAGTTCATGCGTACCGACAAGCAGTTCTACTACCCCGAGACCGAGGAAGGTAAACAGCGCTACCTGAAAGAAGCGACCGCGATGATCGACACCATGAAAGGTCGACTGGACGAGCTGTTTATCACCAAGCCCAAGGCGGACCTGATCGTTAAGGCGGTAGAACCCTTCCGCGAGAAATCTGCCGGTAAAGCGTTCTACCAGCGCCCGGCACCGGACGGCTCCCGCCCCGGCATCTACTACGCCAACCTGTACAAAATGAGCAGCATGCCCACCTACCAGATGGAGGCGCTGGCCTACCATGAGGGTATTCCCGGCCACCATATGCAGCTCTCCATCATGCAGGAACTGGAAAACGTGCCCTCCTTCCGCAAATTCGGCGGCTACACCGCCTACACCGAAGGTTGGGGCCTCTACTCCGAGCTGGTGCCAAAGGAAATCGGTTTCTACCAGGACCCCTACTCCGACTTCGGCCGCCTGGCCATGGAGTTGTGGCGCGCCTGCCGCCTCGTAGTCGACACCGGCATGCACAGCAAGAAGTGGACCCGAGAGGAAACCATTGACTGGTTGGCAACCAATAGCCCCAACCCCAAAGGCGATGTGGTCAAGGCCATCGAGCGCTATATCGTCATGCCCGGCCAGGCTACCGCCTACAAGATCGGCATGATGAAAATCGTAGAGCTGCGGGAAAATGCGAAAAAAGAACTTGGGGATAAGTTTGATATTCGCGAATTCCACGACGTGGTGCTGGCCAATGGCGCGGTACCGCTGGATGTGCTGGAAGAATTGGTAGGTGACTGGGTGGAATCCAAGCAAGCGGGTAACTGAGCCCTGGAATTCACACGGTGTTAAATAGAACTTCTATCCGCTAAACCGGGCAGAAGTTCCCATCACCGAGCAAAGGCCGGACATGTGTGAACATGTCCGGCCTTATTTTTTGTAGCTTCACCCTTTACAATCCCCCTGCAACGCACGGAATACAGGATGTATCTGGCAGGCTCGTGCAACGCTCAATGTATACAACCAAAAGTCGACAAAATGGATTTTAACCGCCACCTGCGCCGTGGGCTGACCACCGCCGCCATCGTTTCCGGGCTGACACTGACCGGTTGCTCAATTGCCCACAAATTTTTCGCCCCCAATATCACCCACGAAACAATCACAGAAGTCCGCTACCTGGATCAGGGCTGGAGCGCGAAAGATCGACAGCTGTTCTACTCAACTCCCCAGGGAACAGAACTGCAAGGCCTCCACTATCGGTGGTTACCGGCACTGGAGCTACCGTTCAGTAAGGAAAAGCTAGCCAGTGCAGACAATATGCGCGGCTGGGGATTTATTGTAGAGCCGCAACAAGCGGACTCTGCCGGTGAATCCGGTGTGTATCCGGTGGGCATGGGCAGCCATTTGAATCCGGACGACAACTCTACCCGCATCGACCTCGGCTGTGCCCTCTGCCACACCGGCGAATTGCACTACAAGGGTGTGGCCCTGCGGGTCGATGGCGGCCAGGCAATTCACGGCATGTCCACGGGTAACCCCGGTGAGTTTATTCACTCACTGGGCGCCGCGACATTCGAGATGAAGTTCAATCCCTTCAAATGGGCGCGCTTTGCCGATGCAGTGGCCGGTGAAGATCGCGACAAACGCGAACAACTGAAGCAGGACTTCAACGCATTCAGCGAGCGCTTTTTTGATTTCGCCAAGGGCCCGGGCAACCCCGATAACTTCCCCACCACCGAGGGGCGCGGCCGCACCGACGCGGTAGGGCGTATCGGCAATGTCGTTTTCGGCTACAACCTGGGTATTGAAGAGAACTATAAAGTCGCCGATGCGCCGGTAAGTTATCCGTTTCTTTGGGATATCTGGCGCTTCGACTGGGTGCAATATACCGGATTCACCAATCAGGCCATGGCGCGCAACGTCGGTGAAAGCCTCGGGGTAATGGCGCCGGTCAAACTGGTGGACGAACAGGGTGAACTACTGCCGGAAGGCGAGTTCGGCCGATCCACCATCAATATCGACGGCATGCAGTGTATTGAAACCACGCTACGCAAACTGCGCCCACCCAAATGGCCTCAGGAGATTCTGGGTGAAATCGATATCGCCAAAGCACAACAAGGTAAAAATCTGTTTGCCGACCAGTGTGTCCACTGCCACGGCCCACATATTTCCAAGCCCTACGTCTGGAAAGTAGCGGGCGGCCCCAATGACAACCCGAATCATCAACGGGACGTGAACTGGCAGTGGGATATGTCCGGACAGATTTCCTACGATGAACAAAACCAACCGCTGCGGGAAGACTGGCGAAAAACGCTCTGGGCCCTGCCCTGGATTGATATCGAGGTGATCGGTACCGATCCTAAAGCAGCGGAGAACTTCGTCAATCACACCTTTGATCCGGGCCCCCTGGTCGCGAAAAACCCGAACAACCCCGACGATGATATCGACCGGCGCGTAAACGCCGGGGATGGTCTGCAGCTGCTAATGAACAAGCTGGTACCGGTTCTCTATGACAACAGTGGTATCTCCAGCGACAACAACGGCATTGCCGATTACGACGGGCTCAATGTGCCCTTCCGTATCGTCAACAAACTGGCCTACAAAGCCCGCCCACTGCACGGGGTCTGGGCCACCCCACCCTTCCTGCACAACGGTTCGGTACCGACGATTTACGACCTGCTGTCGCCACTGGAAGCGCGGCCGGTCAAATTTGGTGTGGGTCACCGGGAGTACAACCCGCAGAAACTGGGCTATGTCACCGATATGCGCCAGGGCAACTTCGCGTTTGATACAACGCAGACCGGCAACAGCAACCGCGGCCACCTGTTTACAGATGTCGAGATGCCGGGGCGCATCGGCAGACGCTTTAGGGAAAGCGAGCGCATGGCGTTGATCGAATACCTCAAGGTGATGGGTAACCCGGACTTTTCCGAGGCGCTGAATGGCGACCCGCAAAACTGGGCGCAGTATTCCAAGCCGCCGGCGAGCGCCATTGGCGAGCAGGCCTGCCAGGGCTTTCGTCATCCCCACGGACAGCTGGCCCAGCGTGGCACGCAGCCTTCCGGGCAGCGATAAGGAGATACGCGCATGTTGAACCGTACATTTAACCTGAAGCGCCTTCGGGGTTACTTCCCACCGGCTTGTTTACTGCCCTGGTTTTTCGCCAGCCTTGCGCAGGCCACCGGCCAACCGCAGGCGCCTTTTGACGACCTGGGTATGGAAATTTCCGCGGAAGAGCGCGCAGCCATTCAATCCGCCATCCATTCGGCCCGGGAAATATCCCGGATCGCACATGCCGAAAACAGCAAACGCTACGGCAACCTGTACCGCCGGGATGCCCACGCCAAAGCGACGGGCTGTGTGCGTGCGACCTTCGAGATAAACGGGGATATTCCTGAACGCTTTCGCTACGGAATTTTCAGCAAGCCGGGACAGGATTACAAAGCCTGGATCCGGTTTTCCAATGGCGACATGCTGGTCCAGCCGGACAAAGAGCCGGATGCCCGCGGTATGGCGGTCAAGGTGCTGGGCATCGATGCCGCAGAGGCGCAGGGGCAACCCATTGCGGCGGAACTGGGTAGCACCGGCACCCAGGATTTCATCATGACCAATACCCCGGCGTTTTTTAATCGGAATATCTACGATTACGCCGAGAATATGCAGTACCTGGCCAAGCTGGATAAAACCGGCTGGTTTATCAACCTCTGGCCACCGCGACTGCATTTAAAGGAGATGCTGCGGGCACAGCAGACCATCTCTTCCAAAATCGAAACTCCCTTTGCCGCCCAGTACTTTTCCATGCTGCCCTATCAACTGGGCGAAACCGCACTGAAGTTTTCCAGCCGCCCCTGCGCCGGCGCAAGCTACACGAGCGTCGCCGATAAAAGCGCGGACGATTTTCTCACCCGGCAAATGGCAAGCACACTGGAGTCCGGTTCTGCCTGCTTCGATTTTCTGGTGCAACCGAGGGTGGAAACCGGAAACATGCCACTGGATGACGCCACGGTGATCTGGGAAGAAAGCGAATCCCCGTTCATTCCCGTAGCCCGTATCCATATACCCCCGCAGACGATCACCGGTGATACACAGCGGCAGTTCTGTGAAAACCTGTCGATGAACCCCTGGCATGGGGTGGGCGACTGGCAACCGCTGGGTAGCCTGAACCGGGCGCGGCGTTTGGTGTATCACGCGGTATCAGAGTTCCGGCACACGCAAAACCGGGCACCCCGAGAGGTACCCGCAGACTGGTGTATTCCGGGCGCCGCCGAATCGTGTGGCCCGCAGCAGGGCCTGAACATCCGCAAACCCCGGTGGCCCTTGCCACGCTGCTTTGACGGCCTTTACCAGCCGATGGACGGCACTGCTGTCAGCAGCGACTGTGGCAGTCGCCAGTACAGTGCACGCTCGAGCCAAACCGAGTATCAGTGAGCCACAGGGCCCCGCCGTTGCCGACCGTTACTGAATTACGCCACAGGCAATGCGTGCACCGCCCCCGCCGAGGGGCTTGGGCTGGTCGGAAAAGTTGTCACCACCGGCGTGTACCATCAGCGCCCGGCCCTTGAGGTCAGAGACCTTCAAGCGGGGGGCCAGTACGGGCTCGTAGGCCTTGCCATCGTTGTCCACATAGAGCGCCGGCAGGTCTCCCAGGTGGCCATCGCCCCAGGGCGTGCCGTGCTTGCCCGTCTTTTTGGGGTCATAGTGGCTGCCCGCGGCCAGCCCCGGAACCGATTTCCCTTCCTTCATTGCCGACTCACAGCTGCCATTTTCGTGCAGATGGAAGCCGTGTAACCCCCGCGGCAACCCTTTGAGGTCGGGCGCGAACACCAGGCCATAGGGCGTTTCACGAATGGTGACGGTACCCAGCATGGTGCCGACACCATTGCTGTCGAGCTTGAGAATACTGACCACAGTCTCCGCGCTGGCGGACATTGCCAGGCACCCGGAAATGGCGCCGGCAGCACAGAATTTCAACAAAGGGGACATCTAACACTCCTCTATAGCGCGCCGGCGACCATTAGGGGGTACCGGCGGCTAAATTCACGCTATCGAATACAGTGTAGAAGTAAATGCCAGGAAAACCGGTAGGAAGACCGACAGAAAGAATGGTAGGACGGCAGATAGGACGACTGGCAGGAAGGCGGAAGAGATATACCGGAAATCACGCGAGCCGCCAGCGGCCCGCGTCTCCGAATTACTATCAACGGTTCTAGATGTTCAGAACCTGTTTGACGAAGGGAATGGTGATTTTGCGCTGGGCCTGCAACGAGGCCCGGTCCAGCTGCTCGAGCAAAGCGAAAAGTGCACGGGTATCCCGCGGCGCCCTATGCAGGATGTAATGAGCGACATCTTCCGGCAAGTCAAACCCACGCAGGCGGCTGCGCTGGCGCAAGGCCGCCAGTTTGTCGGTATCGCTCAGGGGATGCAGCTGAAATGTCAGGCCCCACTGCAAACGAGATTGCAGGTCCGCCAGACCCAGTTCCAGTCCCCGGGGAGACTTGCGAGAACCCAGTAACAGCTGACGACCACTGTCCCGCAGACGGTTGTACAGGTGGAACAAGGCGGTCTGCCAATTTGCGCGCCCTTCGATCAGGTGCAGGTCATCGATGCACACCAGATCCAGAAATTCGAGCCCCTCGAGAATGACCTGGGGGTCCGCCTCAATCAGATCCGCCAATGGCAGATACTGAAAACTGCGCCCGGCAGTCTCGGCCACCTGACACACGGACTGCAATAAATGGGTCACCCCACTACCAGACTCGCCCCACAGGTAAATGGCCTGCTCGGCATTGTCACCACTGGCAAAGGCCTGCAGCATGCCGGCCACCTGACGGTTGACCGCGTCCGGTGACTGAAAGAAATTGGCGAAAGTGGCGTCGTCCCGCAGGGATACCCCCAGCGAGAGCTGCTGTGGAACGCCACCGGTATGACTACTACCGCTCACGGATCAGTGCCAGTTGTAGCGCAACGGGTTCTGGGCACTGCCCAGTGGTGCGCGGTACCCGGATAGATCCACCGGTCCGTCGTCACCTGCCAGTTGAAGATTACGGTTCAGTGCCAGCACATCCCGCAGGGACTCCAGCTGGGTGCTGGTGGTCAGCGACAGGGTTAGACGGTCGCCATTCACCGCAAGGACATCCGCACTGCTCACCTGGGCCAGCCCCTGTAAATAATTGGTCGCTTGCGAATAGGCCGCGAAGTTGCGAATGCCGGAGATTTCCACCAACACGGCACTGGCGACACCAGTATCGCCGGTGCGCACTGCATAGCGCTCGGCCAGCATATTGGTCGCTTCATTGACCCCGCGCAGAGCCACTTCCTCTAGGGATTCGCCACTGGCATCAAACGCGTAACTGCGACCGCCGTGAATCAACAGCCAATTGGCCTGCCAGCGCTGGCCAGAGGTCTGCAACAGGCGCCCCATCAAGGTGGCGTCCGGACGATAGCGCACACCAGCGCGTTCGGCCGCCCCTTCGTCCTGCGCCCAGAGACTGCCGAGCGGCATGTTGCGCTGGTCGTTCAAATCCATGACCGGAAAGTCAAGAGGCAAGCCGCGCTCCAGCGCCAGGCCGTCCAGCAGACCGAACAGCTCCGGGTAATCTTCCTGGCGCAGGGTGTCACGGCCCCCCTGCAGGGTGTCCACCGCCATCCACACCAGGGTGCCGGGGCGGTTGTTGGGCCATAGCGGCAACTGCAGCTGGTGCACCAAATCATTGACCGCCTTGGGGTCATAGGTCAGGTGCACGTACAGCTGGTTGTTGTCGCTGTCGTAGCGGTAACCCTGTACATATTTATTGGCCTGCCCCAAAACTGGGGCCAGCTTGGGATTGCTGGCGATCTGCTGATCGCCGGTCACCCGAATAAAAACGCGCTCCAGGCCACGGCTGGTCGCCGCTGTACGATCGGTGGCGCCGCGGCTCGGTACCGCCTCTCGCACTTCGTACAGGTCCGGCATTACCCGGGCCGAAGCCGGTATCGCCAGCATCAGTGCTGCCAGTAGCAGCGAGAAACAGAGCACCACGCGGGAATTCATCGTCAATGGCATTAGCTCTTTGCCCCTTACCTCTTTATGTTTTTGCACCGGGTTGCGCGGGTCTCTGGCAGCATTCCGCGGTGCGCTCAAGCGCCGGAGTTGGGCCCCCGGACGTCAATTAGCGGCTATTGTATCAGTGTCGGCTGTTTCTCCCAGCCTTCAGTTCGCACAATCGGGCATTTTTCCACTAGAATACGCGCCCTTCCAAATTGCCAAACAGGCCCTTAACAGGTTGAACCATGAGCGACTCCAAGCCTAACACTCCTTCCGCCAGCCCCTCCCTCAGTTATAAAGATGCCGGCGTCGATATCGATGCAGGTAATGCCCTGGTTGAGCGTATCAAACATGTCGCCAAGCGCACCCAGCGCCCGGAAGTCATGGGCGGATTGGGCGGTTTTGGAGCCCTGTGCCAGCTGCCCAGCGGTTATAAAGAGCCGGTACTGGTCAGTGGTACCGACGGCGTCGGCACCAAGTTGCGCCTGGCCATGGACCTGGGCATCCACGATTCCATCGGTATCGACCTGGTTGCCATGTGCGTAAACGACCTGATTGTCGCTGGCGCCGAGCCGCTGTTCTTCCTCGACTACTACGCCACCGGCAAGCTCAATGTGGACATCGCCGCGGACGTGGTGAGCGGAATCGGCAAGGGCTGTGAGCTGGCGGGTGCTGCGCTGGTGGGCGGTGAGACCGCAGAAATGCCCGGCATGTATGAAGGCGACGATTACGACCTGGCCGGCTTCTGCGTTGGCGTGGTCGAAAAATCCGAGATCATCGATGGCAGCAAGGTACAGACCGGCGACAAGCTGATTGGCCTGGCTTCCTCTGGCCCCCACTCCAACGGCTACTCGCTGATCCGCAAGGTACTGGAAATCAGCGGTGCCGACCTGCAGAAAGACATGGAAGGCAAAACCCTGGCCGACGCGCTGATGGCCCCGACCCGCATCTATGTGAAGAACCTGCTGGCCCTGATGAAGACCGTACAGGTCAACGCCATGAGCCACATTACCGGCGGCGGCCTGCTGGAAAACCTGCCGCGGGTACTGCCGGACAATGCCCGCGCCGTGATCGACACCAAGAGCTGGGAACTGCCCCCGGTATTCCGCTGGCTCCAGGAAGCCGGCAACATCGAGGGCCGCGAAATGTACCGCACCTTCAACTGCGGTGTGGGCATGGTGATCTGTGTGCCCGCGGCGGATGCCGACAAGGCCGTCGCTGCGCTCAAGGACATGGGCGAAGACGCCTTCATCGTGGGCAGCATCGAAGCCGCCAACGGTGGCGAAGCCGTAGAACTGGCGGGACTGTAAGCCGTCCATGACGAATTCTTCGAACAACCCCCAATCCGACGACTCCTCTGGCAATTCTGCTGCTAAGGGTTGCCGCGCCGTTGTCCTCATCTCTGGCAGCGGCAGCAACCTGCAAGCCTTCCTGGATGCCGGCGACGACTGCGGCTACACCGTAGCCGCAGTCGTCAGCAACAAAGCCGACGCTTACGGTCTGGTTCGGGCACAGAATGCCGGCGTCGCCACCGAAGTTTTGAGCCACAAAGACTTCAGTGACCGCGACAGTTTCGACCAGGCGATGATCAAGGTGATCGACGCCTATCAGCCGGATCTGGTGATCCTCGCCGGCTTTATGCGTATCCTCACCCCGGACTTCGTACGCCATTACAGCGGCCGGATGTTGAACATTCACCCATCGCTGTTGCCCAAGTACCAGGGATTGCACACCCACCAGCGTGCACTGGACGCCGGCGACAGCGAACACGGCGCCACTGTACATTTTGTAACCGAAGAGCTGGATGGGGGCCCCCCCATTCTACAGGCCGCCGTGCCGGTAGAATCCGGCGATACCGCCGAGACCCTTGCACAGCGTGTTCAGGTGCAGGAACATAAAATGTATCCGCTGGTTGCCCGCTGGTTTGCCGAAGGGCGACTGCAGATGGTCGGCGACCGCGCGGAACTGGATGGCGAACTACTACCCCGCGGTGGTAAACGCCTCGACTGACAGGCCGTCTACACTTTCGGCCTGAATCATGGAACTAGAATTTCAGGCCGGAGGTGAGACCTTGTCTCGATACGCTTTTCTCAGTAAACACTTCTCCTCTTTCTTTATTGCGATTGCCCTCGGCGTGTCTGCTTTGGCCCAGGCTGAGCAAACCGCTTCGTCTCAAGCGCCCGTCGTTCTCACACCTTTCTCCGCCACCTACGAAGCCAAATTCAGTGGTTTTGGCGTCACCGCTGAACGCACCCTGAGCGGATCTCCCTCAAGTTGGCGCCTGGATTTTTCCGCACACTCCATGTTTGCCAAGATCGAAGAGTATTCACGGTTTGCGCAACAAGACCTGCGCCTGATCCCACAGCATTACGACTATCAAAAATCCGGACTGGGAAAAGACCGCCACACCGCACTCAGCTTTGAAGACGGTGCCCGCCGTGTGGTGAACGTGTATGACAAGGCCCATAGCATCGAAAATGCGCCAGCCAATATTCAGGACAAAATAAGCTATCAACTGCAGTTGGCCATCGATGTCGCTAACGGCAAAACGCCATTGAAATACCAGGTTGCCGACGGCAAAAAAATCCGGGAATACGAATTCGAAATTACCGGCAAGGAAACATTGCAAACGCCAATGGGCTTGATCGATACCGTCAAGGTACAGCGGGTCCGTGGCCAGGATGCCGAGCGCGTCACCAACATCTGGTTTGCCCCCGAATGGAACTACGCTCTAATAAAGCTGATGCAGCAGGAAGATAATGGCAAAAGCTACCAAATCACCCTGACCAAATTATCCATTAACGGAAATGCCGTCAGCGTAAAAAAATAACTTAAAAAAATTAATCACATTCTCCAAAAAATTTACGTCAAACCGTAGATTTTTCCGCTCTGCGTCTTTATAAAGTCGTCGCTTTCTCCCCGTGCGTGAAATTCGCACTGCTAGACTCCTTCTACTAGGAATTTGTTTGCCAGAAGCAAATGTTTCTGGAAAAGATTCTCGGCCTAAAGCGGGCGCAGTTTTGACCCGCAGGCATCATTTCAGCAATAGAGTGGGACCTCATGACTATCAAAACTCTGCGCAAGGCCGCACTGGCCGCAGCAATCTGCACCGCAGCTGGCGGCACTTTTTCCAGTGGCGCGCTGGCTGCGGGCTTCGCCCTTCAGGAATCCAGCAGCTCCGGCCTCGGCCGAGCCTTTGCCGCTGAAAATACAATCGGTGACAACGCCGCAATTCTGGCGCGTAACCCCGCTGGCTCCGCCTTGTTCAGCAGCATCTCGCTTTCAGGTGGTGTCACCTACGTAAACCCGGAAATCGATGCCGCAGGTTTCACTGACTACTACCTGCTTACGCCAGCAGGCCCTCAGCTGGCGGCGTCCGTTTTCGCAGAAGCGAATGACTACGCGAGCAGCGCTTGGGTACCCAACGCCTACCTGGCGGTTCCCTTTGACGACTGCTGGTCCTTCGGCTTGGCGATGAATACCGACTACGGTCTGGAAACCGATTTTAGATCCTCCTGGCCGGTCACCCACATCGCCGACAAAACCGAATTGCTCAGTGTCAATATCGCGCCGTCCGTTGCCTTTGACTGGAACAACCAGTTCAGCGTGGGTGTGTCGGCCAACATTCTCTACGCCGACGCCACCCTCAAGAGCAAAGTGCCGAACAACTTTGTACTGGATCCACTGGCGGAACAGTTACTGGGCACCTCGGTCTCCAACGCGCGTATTCTCGACGCGGATGGCGACGACTGGGACTATGGCTGGAGCATCGGTGCGCTGTGGCGCAGTGTTGATGGCCGAACCCGTATTGGTATTTCCTACCAGTCGGAGCTGGACCCCGAAATTGAGGCCGACGTGAATTCCGACCTCCTGACCTCCGTGAATACCGGGTTGCCGTTCGACAACGAGCCCGCCAATTTGACCCTTGACCTGCCCGACACGGCAGAAATTGGTTTCTACCACCGCTTCAATGACAACTGGGGCATAGCACTGGGCGCCATGTGGACGGACTGGGATGACTTTGAGCGCCTGGAGGCCTTCTTCCCGGATCAGCGTGTTAACGGCGAGCCCTTCCCCGGCTACAACCCGCTGGACATCAAGGAAGAGAACTTCAAGAGCGGCTGGCGCTACAGTCTGGGCGTGGAGTACTACCCCTGTGATGAGGTGACCTGGCGTGTGGGCTATGCGTTTGACAATGGCGCAGCTCGTAACGGCCTCTACCAAGATGCGGTCGAAGAAACGGCATCCTTTGGATTGGGCGGTGGCGCTGGATTGCCGGTAACCTGGCGCACCCTTTCCATTCCTGACGCGGATCGCCAGTGGGTTACTTTTGGCGGTACCTTCAAATTCAACAATCAATTGAGTGTGGATGCTGGCCTGGCCTACCTGTGGGGCGACGATGAGGTGATCCAGGAATTCCAGGCACTGCCACTGACCAACGACGTGGCCTTGGGTACCTACTTCGACGGTGGCACCACCAACCTCGAAGCCTGGCTGGTCGGCGCATCGCTGAACTACAGCTTCTGATCAACTTTCGTAACCGATTTTCGGTTAAGGCCGGGCGCTTGCGTCCGGCCTTTTTTTGTTCCGCACATTTTGGCCGTGCACTATTTCAGCCCCATCACTGCACTATCAGTGCACTATCAATGCACCATGAATGTCCCCCACGAGTGTTCACACCCGCACCAATTTTTCCGTTTCATGAGACTCCTGCACTGAAATAGCCAGCGGTTATCAGCAACACACTTCTCTTGTCGAACACAACTGGCACACTATTCAACACGCAGAAAAATAACGTATCTCCCTCCAACGAGCGCCAGCAATCTCGATGAGCGCTTCCTGAGCCGTGAAGAAATTCACATATGTTACAAAGACTTATAGGCAACTCACGGCTACTCCGGCGAACCAACAACCCCCGCCACCAACCCTCCATCAATCGCCTATCTGCAGTCGAACTAGAAAAAGTTGGCACAGACTCTGCAATGCAGCTGCTAAACGCGGAAAGAAAACACGCAGGAAAACACACTAATAGTTCCGCCCCAGAAGTGACCCGCTGACACCGGCACCTCATTTCCGTTGACCAACTGGGCCGCTCCATTTTGCAAAGCCCAGATAAAAACAGTTAGGCAACGCCCAGGCGTTTGCCCTTGAGCAGAGGCGCTCACCGATCTTGCCCCGAATGGCAAGCGACCGGTGAGCGCCTTTTTTTTCGTCCGAATTTTTTATACACATCTGAAAACTTGGAGAATTAACATCATGACCAGGAAAAATGTCTTCACACGCACGCTTTTCAATAAAGGCCCGATAAAAGCAATTGCCGCATCACTCACCCTTTCAATCGGTTTTCTTACCGGTATGGCACCAGCAACCGCAGAAGAACTCGGTTACCCAGAAAAAGAAGAGCTGACGTTTGGCTTTATCAAACTTACGGATATGGCCCCCATCGCCATTGCCTATGAAAAAGGCTTTTTTGAAGACGAAGGTCTGTACGTCACCATCGAGGCACAGGCGAACTGGAAAGTGCTGCTGGACGGCGTTATCGACGGTCGCCTCGACGGTGCACACATGCTGGCCGGTCAGCCAATTGCAGCGACCATGGGATTCGGCACCAAAGCGGACATCATTACCCCCTTCTCGATGGACCTGAACGGCAACGGCATCACGGTTTCCAATGCCATCTGGGAACAGATGAAGCCCAACATTCCGAAACAGGCGGATGGTAAGCCCGTCCATCCCATCAAGGCCGATGCTCTGAAACCGGTGGTGGAAAAATACAAGGCCGATGGCAAGCCGTTCAATATGGGTATGGTATTCCCGGTATCCACGCACAACTACGAGTTGCGCTACTGGCTTGCCGCTGGCGGCATACACCCCGGTTACTACGCCCCGCACAAGGGCGACACCTCCGGTCAGATCGATGCGGATGCCCTGCTCTCGGTAACCCCGCCGCCGCAGATGCCGGCGACCCTGGAAGCGGGCACCATCTACGGCTACTGCGTCGGTGAACCCTGGAACCAGCAGGCGGTATTTAAAGATATCGGCGTTCCGGTAGTGACTGACTACGAAATCTGGAAAGACAACCCGGAAAAAGTGTTCGGCATCACCAAAGAATTCTCGGAGAAGTACCCCAACACCACCGTGCGTATCACCCGCGCCCTGATCCGCGCCGCCATGTGGCTGGATGAGAACAGCAACGCGAACCGCCCGGAAGCGGTGAAAATCCTGTCCCAGTCAAACTATGTGGGCGCCGACTACGACGTGATCGCCAACAGCATGACCGGTACCTTCGAGTATGAAAAAGGCGACAAGCGTGAAGTACCCGACTTCAACGTCTTCTTCCGCTACAACGCCACCTACCCCTACTACTCCGATGCCATCTGGTACCTCACCCAGATGCGTCGCTGGGGCCAGATCTCCGAAGACAAGCCGGACGAGTGGTACAAGGAACTGGCAGCCAAGGTTTATCGCCCGGACATCTATGCCGCGGCCGCCAAATCCCTGATTGACGAAAAATTGGCCTCGGCTGAGCAATTCCCGGACTTCGCGACTGAAGACGGCTTCCGCAGCCCGCAAACCCATTTCATCGACGGTATCGTTTACAACGGCCAGGAACCCAATGCTTACATCGAGAAATTTTCCATTGGCCTGAAGTCCGGACAGAAACTGTAAACCAAAGCCCTTAATCCCATACGAGCAAGGCGCTGACCAGGAATCGCGGTCAGCGCCTCCACAAAAAAACAATACGCTCGTCTAACATACTCAACCCGTGTGCAGAGGTAACAGGAATGAATACCACCACTGTGAATGCCGAAAAATTACCGCGCTTCAAACTGCCGCAACTGAGCGACGTCTTCAACGGAACCCTTGTCAGCGGCGCAATTCGACTGGTCGCCCTGCCACTGGCCGGCATCCTCGCTTTCCTGTTGTTGTGGTCCATTACCGCACAGAATATCGATACATCCCTGGGTAAATTCCCTGGCCCCGCCGCAGTGATGGAGCAATTCAATTCCCTCTACGGTGAGCATCAACGGTCACGGGAGAAGGAACAGGCGTTTTACGAGCGTCAGGAAAAGCGCAATGCGGAGCGCCTGGCAAAAGTCCCCAGCTACGAGCCGAAGATCCGCGCCTACACCGGCAAAGAAACCTTCCTCGACCAGATCGTGACCAGCCTGGTGACCGTGATGAGTGGCTTCCTGCTGGCGGTAGCCATTGCCATTCCCCTGGGTATCGCTATCGGCCTCAGTAAAACCCTGAACAATGCGATCAACCCGATCATCCAGATATTCAAGCCGGTGTCACCGCTGGCCTGGTTGCCCCTGGTCACCATGGTGGTCTCCGCGCTCTACACCTCGCCAGACCCGGTGGTTGCCAAGTCGTTCTTGAATTCGCTGATCACCGTCACCCTGTGTTGCCTGTGGCCCATGGTAATCAACACCGCAGTCGGTGTTGCCGGTATCGACAAGGACCTGGTGAACGTGAGCAAGGTACTGCGCCTGCCGGCCCTGCGCCATGTACAGAAAATCGTATTGCCGGCTTCGGTACCGATGATTTTTACCGGCATGCGCCTGTCTCTGGGTGTGGCCTGGATGGTACTGATTGCCGCAGAGATGCTGGCGCAAAACCCCGGACTCGGAAAATTCGTGTGGGATGAGTTCCAGAATGGCAGTTCCGACTCTCTGGCCCGCATTATGGCCGCCGTACTGGTGATCGGCCTTATCGGCTTCCTGCTCGATCGCGGCATGCTCGCCCTACAGAAACTGGTTTCCTGGGATAAATCGGCAAACCAATAAGGCACACGGAAAGAAACAAACAAAGCAACAAGCAAAGAAACGGAACAAGATACGGAGAAAGAACCAATGAGCGTACTTCTCGACATCAGCCATATCGATATGGAATTCCCAACCCCAAAGGGCCCGTTTACCGCCCTGCGGGACGTGGACCTGAAAATTGCCCAGGGCGAATTTGTCTCACTGATCGGCCACTCCGGCTGTGGTAAATCCACCGTGCTGAATGTAGTTGCCGGCCTCTATCAGGCCACCCGCGGTGGCGTTATCCTGAGCGGCAAGGAAGTCACCGAACCGGGTCCGGAACGTGCGGTAGTATTCCAGAATCACTCCCTGCTGCCCTGGCTGAGTGCTTATGAAAATGTGGAGCTGGCGGTCAAACAGGTTTTTGGTCGCAGTAAATCCAAAGCAGAAATGCGCGAGTGGATCGAGCACAATCTCGACCTGGTACACATGAGCCATGCCATGCATAAACGCCCGGACGAAATTTCCGGTGGCATGAAACAGCGTGTGGGTATCGCCCGGGCACTCGCCATGCAACCCAAAGTACTACTGATGGATGAACCCTTCGGTGCACTGGACGCACTGACCCGCGCTCATATGCAGGACTCCCTGATGGAGATTCAGGCGGAGCTGAACAACACCGTCATTATGATCACCCACGACGTGGATGAAGCCGTACTGCTGTCAGATCGCATCGTGATGATGACCAACGGCCCTGCAGCCACTATCGGCGAAATTCTGGATGTCGACCTGGAGCGCCCTCGCCACCGCCTGGAGCTTGCGGACGATCCACTTTACAACCAGTATCGAGCCAAGGTTCTGAAGTTCCTGCATGAACGCCACAGCAAACCCGACGTGCCATTGAAAAAATTCGCGAAATCTAAAACGGCAGTCCCAAAAGCTAAGGAACACCACGTACAGAAAGAAGCGGTGGAAGACGCGGCCTGACCGTTTAGCGTATTACTTTTCGATTTTAGCTGTACCTCTTTAGTTTTACCTCCCGATACCAGTTTCCGTATCGGCAGGCCCTCCCTTTGCCGGAAATCGCGTATTTCGGGCAAAAGGGGAAAATTATTAACTTGTTTTTAATCTCCTTAACAGGAAAACCTTATGAAAAACCAGAAACAATTTTCCCAGTCTTCACTTCGCAAAAACCTGCTGTGCCTCGCCGTTGGCGCCATGGCTGTGGCACCGGCCTTCGCACAGGAAATGGCCGAGCAGCAAGCGCCGGAAGTCACCAGCATTGCCGATGCGTTGTCGCAGGGTGATGTAACCCTCGGCTTCCGTGCCCGCTCTGAATTTGTCGACGTAGATGGCAGCGACGTGGATCTCACCAGCCTGCAGACCCGTCTGACCTTCACCTCTGCGGCCTACGAAGGCCTCAGCACCCTGATCGAAATGGACGATGTTACCCACATCACCGAATTTGAGGGCGGCGTCAGTGACCCGGAAGGTACCGAAGTCAACCAGGCCTACCTCGCTTATGCCAGCGGTGCCACCACCTTCAAATACGGACGCCAGCGTATCCTGCTGGACAACCAGCGTTTCGTCGGCGGCGTCGGCTTCCGCCAGAACGAACAGACCTACGATGCCTTCAGCGTTACCAATACCAGCCTCGCCGATACCACGCTGTTCCTGGCTCGCGTCAGTAACGTCAATCGCATTTTTGGTGAGGACAGCCCGGTAGGTGATCACACCAATGATACCTATCTGCTCAACGGCAAATACGCGGGCCTTTCCGCGGGCACTCTCAGCGGTTACGCCTACCTGATCGACAACGAAGATGCCGCGGCCTTCTCTACTGACACCTATGGTGCGCGCTTCGCAGGCAGCCAGGCCAATCTCGGTTACACCCTGGAATATGCCATGCAATCCGCTGCGGCCAACAATCCGGCCAGCTACGACGCGGACTACCTGCTGGCTGAGGGTAGCTACAAGGTAGGAGGTATTACGCTGGCTGCGGGCTATGAATTGCTCGGTGCAGACGGCGCCGATGGGCAGTTCATCACTCCACTGGCAACCCTGCACAAATTTCAAGGCTGGTCTGACAAGTTCCTGGGTGGCGGTACCGGCAACATCTCTGGCGGAATCGAAGATGTCTACCTTTCGGTGGGCACCAGCCTGTCCGGCGTAAAACTCGCGCTCAACTACCACCAGCTGAGCTCCGACGACAGTGATGTATCCGGCATGGACAAGCTAGGCAGCGAGGCGGGCTTTCTGGTGGCCGGAAAATTGGCCGGGGTAAACCTCAGCATGAAATACAGTGCTTACACAGCCGATGACTTTAGCGCTGATACCGACAAACTGTGGCTGACAGCGCAAGCACAATTCTGAAAGTGTTCCGGCACAGACCAAAGTAACCCGAGATCAAAGTAACCCGAGATCAAAGCAACCCAACCACACTCGTTGAGTCTTACCCGGCCGCAAGGCCGGGGTTTTTTCTTTGCCCTGTCTGTTCTCACGGGTAAGCAATTACCAACAAACCTCCACCTTTTCCCAACCCACTCAATTCAGGAACGTGAAAATGAGATACGCCTTCTGCCTGATTTTTCTGCTGATCTGGGGCGATGCCCTCGCAAATAGCGAATTGCAAGATTTCAGTATGGGAGATGCCATCAACATCGCCGGACGCCAGAGAATGCTGTCCCAGAGGATTACCCAGTCCTATATTTTGCAGGGAATCCAACCCGGTACCGAAAAGCACCAGCAAGTATTCGAGCGGTCGATGAATGAGTTTGAGCGCAACCTGAAGCAACTGGCTGCATTCGAAGCGGCAGCGCCAGTCCGCAGTACCTTGTCTCTGGTACAGAAAGAATGGCAGGCATTTTCTGCGATCGCGCGCCAGCCGGTGAATAAATTTACCGCGGCAGAGCTGTTCAAACTCAGCAATAGCCTGCTTCCCGCTGCCCACACTTACGTCATGCGCCTGCAGGCACTTGCCAAGCACAGCAGCGCGGAACTGGTAAACGTCTCAGGTCGTCAGCGTATGTTGTCACAACGCATCGCCAAAAATTATGTGGCGCAATTCTGGGGCGTGGCCGGAAACGATGGCACCCGGCTTTTGTACGAAGACCTGGCTGAGTTCGAGCAGATGCTGGGCTTTCTTATGGAAAGCCCCCTGAATACGCCGGAGATCACCCGCAACCTGCTGAAAACGCAAGGACACCTGAGCTACGCAAGCCGTGGTTTTGATGGAGAAATGCAAATGTCGGAAGCCCGGCAAATTCACGTAGTGACCGGAACTACCGACATCATGTTGCGGAATATGAACGTCATCACCGGTCAGTATGCGCAGTTACTGAACGCGGTAGAGGTTGCAGCCCGCTGATAACGGACTTGCTCCGTCATTCCCAAGCAGGCGCAGCAGATGTGCGCTTCAGGCCGCGTCCTACAAGGCTACTTGGCGGTGGACATATAGGTGATCAGCGCCACGTAGTCCTCATCGGAGCAATGGAAGCAGAGCCCGGCCGGTGGCATCGCATTGAAGCCGTCGCGGGCGTGCTTGACCATAGTATCCATGCCTTTGGCCAGGCGCGGCTTCCAGGCTCCGACATCACCCGTAGCCGGCGCCCCCACCAGACCTTTCTCGTGACAACCGCCACAGGTTTGCTGGTAGGTCTCCAGTAGTTTCGGTGAAATATGCACAGCATCCACTTCAGTGACTGGTTGCGTCTCCACTTTCTGATCCGTCATTTCCTGAACGGCGACATCCTGCGCAGGCGCTTCGGGCGCCGTCACTTCGGAAGATTTTTCGCTGCAGCCGAAAAGCAGTGCGCTAAATGCAAACGCGGCGACCGCGTGGGAAAAAGTGTGTGCAGACAAGATACGCCCTCTTTTTATTTACTTGTTTATTCGTTAAGTCCCGTTGTACTGGTTATCCGCATACGGGACAAGTGCTGTTACTAGCCAGGGCCAGGGCTCGCCACTCGAGGCTTCCAGCCTCGAACAGCTGTAGTTTGTTCAGACTGCTCACCGGCAAGCCCGCGATCAGCTTGATCGCTTCAAGCGCCTGGGCGCTGCCCATCATGCCCAGCGCGGGACCAATCACACCTACGGTGGAACAGTTCTCCGCCTCTGGCAAATCGCTCTGCTCGGCTGCCGGTGGGAACAGGCAGGCGTAACAGGGGCTATCTTCTGCTCGAAAATCAAAGCTCACCAGCTGTCCGGAGAAACCGCGTACCGAAGCCATTACTACTGGTACCTTTTGGGTACGACAGACGCGATTGATCGTGTGGCGGATATTGAGATTGTCGGTGCAGTCCAGTACCAGATCGAATGACTGCTTGGATAGCAAATCCGTGAGCCAACCTTCGTCGGCCATCCGGCAGTGGGCGTGAATGCGGATCTCCGGATTGGCAGCGGTCAGCTGCTGTGCCGCCACCTGAGCCTTGTCCTTATCACGGTGATTGGTCCTGTAGAGCACCTGGCGCTGCAGGTTAGAGATTTCCACCTTGTCGCCGTCTACCAGATGCAGTTCGCCAATACCGGCAGCGGCCAGATACAGTGCCGCCGGGCTACCCAAACCACCGAGGCCGACAATCAGCACCCGCGCAGCACCCAGTTTCTCCTGCCCCGCCTCTCCAATCTGCGGCAACATGATCTGGCGGCTGTAACGCTGTAGCTGTTTACGACTCAACACGGCTCGGCTTCTCTCGGTACGTTTCGGCTATTCAATGACTGCTCGCAATTGTGCCACAGCCTCGCGATAGTCGGGGGCCCGGGTAATGGCAGTAACTACCGCGATACTGCCCACACCGCTGGCGGCCACCGCCGGCGCCCGCTCAAGATTGATACCACCAATGGCGACCAGCGGGTAATCCGGCAGCAGTGCCGCCATTCGGGCAAGCTTTTGCGAACCCTGCAACTGGCCGCTCATATCCTTGGTATTGGTGGCGTAGATGGCGCCGATGGCCAGGTAGCTGGGACGATATTGGTGGGCGTACAGCAGCTCGAAAAAGCCGTGCGTACTGATGCCAAGTTTGAGTCCCGCCTGCTGGATCGCCTTCAGGTCGGCGGTTTGCAGGTCTTCCTGTCCGAGGTGTACCCCGTAGGCGCCGCACTCGATGGCGAGCTGCCAGTGGTCGTTGATAAACAGGCGCAGGTCGTAGCGGCGGCCGATAGCCACGGCCTGCTCAATCTGCGCTTTCAGGTCGCTGCCCGGGTGCTTGATACGCAGTTGCAGGGTACGCACCCCCTCTGCTGCCAGTTTCTCGATCCACTCCACGGTTTCCACCACCGGGTAGAGTCCTAGCTGATTGGAGTCTGGCTGCGCGAATTCGGCGGCAAAATTCGCTGCCGCCGTTTCACTATACGTTCCGAAGGACTTTGCACGCTCGCTGCCGGCAACCAGCACCTCCGGAAAGTCCTGCAACTCTGTGGGCCAGCCACAGTGCCCCACAGGGCCAGCGCCCGCGCCAATGTGATCGCTGTTGCCCAACCGCAGTCCGCGGCGCACATAGGCATTGGCCACCACACAGGCGTCTTTCAGTGGGTAGCCCAGCGCCAATAACGCCGCGATTGCGGAAGACAGGGTACAACCAGTGCCGTGGGCATTGCGGGTGTCGATCTTTTTGCCGATCAACCAGTCGTTGCTGACATTCTCACCGGCCCCTGAGCACAGCAGGTCTGCCGTAGTACCCGGTTCAAACTCAAAGTGGCCGCCGGTCACCAGCAGAGCCGCGTGTCGATTGCCTCGCACCTTGTGTGCAGCCTTGAGAATGGCTTCTGCGCTGTCAGCACCAGTTCCGGCCAGCCATTCCAACTCAATACTGTTGGGTGTGATCAGGTCGCACAGGGGCAGCAGCTCGCTCAGTACGGCAGCGCCAGTGCTGTCTTCGGTCAACTGTGCGCCGCTGGTAGCGACAGCGACCGGGTCGTAGATCACCGGGATTGTCTCACCACGGGGTTTCAACGCGCGCAGGAATTCGGCCACCAGACGAACCTGTCCGGCATTTGCAAGCAAGCCGATCTTGATGGCTGCGGGTTTGAGATCGGCGAGCAGCGCATCCAGCTGCGATTGCAGCACTTCATCGGATACCGCATTGATCGCTGGCACCCCGAGGGTGTTCTGGGCGGTATTTGCGGTGATGGCACTACACCCGTGGACGCCGAGATAGTGCATGGTGAGCAGGTCCGCCTGAATACCCGCACCGCCACCGGAATCACTGCCTGCGATGGTCCAGACAATTGGGCGCTGGTGTTCTGTATCGTTCATATCTTTTCGCCCTCGCCTTTTTCCCCCTCGACTTTCTCCCCCTCACCATTTTTCTCGATACGTTCGGCGCTGAGAGTCTGCTGCCAGAACGGCATATCCAGTGTCGGAGTACTGGGGCTGGCGGTCTGGCGCTTGAGCATCAGGCCTGCATTGCGTGCGGCGCGGCCGGACTGTACAGCAAGCTTGAAAGATTCGGCCATCAGCACCGGGTTCTGGGCCTTGGCGATGGCGGTGTTGAGCAGTACGGCATCGAAGCCCATTTCCATGGCTTCACACGCCTGGGACGGTGCACCGATACCCGCATCGATAATCAGCGGCGTATCCGGCAGCCGCTCGCGTAGCGTCTGCAAATTGTATTTGTTCATCAGGCCGCGACCGGTGCCGATGGGGGAACCCCAGGGCATCAGTACTTGGCAACCCACATCCAGCAATTTGCGGCATACCACCAGGTCGTCGGTGCAATAAGGTAATACCTTGAAACCCCGATTTATCAGCTCCCGCGCGGCCTCGATCAGTCCGAAAGGATCCGGTTGCAAGTTGTAGTCATCGCCGATCACTTCCAGCTTGAGCCAGTCGGTGCCGAATATTTCCCGGCTCATTTCCGCCAGGGCGATGACTTCTTTCGGGGTTTTGCAGCCGGCGGTGTTGGGCAACAACTGGCAACCGGATTCCTGGATATAGTCCCAGATCATTTTTCCCTGCTGCTGAGCCGGGCTTTGCCGGCGCAGGGACAGGGTAATGATTTCCGATCCGGAGGCGGCGACGGATTCGCGCATGATCGCTGGTGACGGGTAGAGTGCGGTGCCTACCAGTAAACGGCTATCGAATTCTTTGCCGTAGAGTTTCAGTTTATCGGCCATCTGCTCTCTCCTTTCAGCCTCCTACAACCGGGGCGACGATATCCAGGCTATCACCCGCATTCAGCAATGTTTGCTCGTAGGTGGCACGGGGCACGAAGTCGCCGTTTAAGGCAACAGCGAAAGTCTCGCCGCTGTAGCCCAGTTGTTGCAACAATTCCGACAATGATTTTTCACTTTCAAAATTGTGTTGTTTGCCGTTGACCAGTAATTGCATCAGGTCACCTGTTCAGTCGTTTGGATGAATTTGGAAATTTCGCTTTCGGCCTGGGCTACCAGCGCGGGGGCCAGCAGGTAGCCGTGGCGGAAAAGGCCGTTGATGCGGATAAGACCCGGCTCGCTTTCCACTACCGGTAAGTTATCCATGGTGGCGGGGCGGCAGTTAACGCGGGTTTCAATGACTCGGGCTTCGGCGAATGCGGGGTGAATCGAATAGAGTGCGCTGGAGAGTTCCATGGTGGAGCGCAGGGATATGGGGCTCCTGTCTTCGCTTTCGATTTCGGTGGCACCGATGACGGTCTGGTTGTTGGCTCTGGGTACGGCGTAGAGTTGGTATCTGGGGTGCAGCAGGCGAACGGGGCGGTTTAATTGCACTTCCGGGGTTTCTACGACCATGACTTCGCCGCGGACGCCGCGCAGGCCATTGATCTGATTTTTTGCACCGAGGCCGCGGGTGTCGATGACCAGGTCGAAGTATTCGTTGCCGTTTTCGGTCTGGATTGTTTCGGAGCCGCAATCTACCGGGGTGTTTTCGCGGATTTCGATTTCGTATTGCTTGAGCGCTTTGAGCAGCGCCGGCAGTAGTTTTCGGTTGTCGATGTCGGCTTCGGATGCCAGGTAAAGGCCCTGGTCGAAGCGGTCGAGTTCAGGCTCTAGGTCTCGCAGGGCGTTGTTGTCTAGCCATTGCAGTTGGTCGCGGTTATCCGAGCCCAGTTTGGCGTTGAGCTCCTGTTGGAATTGCAGGAGTTCGCTGCGGTCTTGTGGGTGGGCGATGAGGATGCTGCCTTTTTCGCGATAATCGACTTTAGTGCCAGTCGCCTGTTCCAGCTGTTTTGCCCAATATGGCCAGTATTGCAGGCTTTGCATGCCGAGCTGATAGATGGGGAGTGGGCAGTGGAACAGTTCGGAGAGTGGCGAGATCATGCCGGCGGCGGCGTGACAGGCACCCGCAGGCTTTTCTAGGCTACCGGATTCGAACAGGGTTACTTGGTGGCCTTTTTCAGACAAGCGCCAGGCTAGAAGGCGGCCCATCAGGCCGGCTCCCGCTACTGCGATATTTATTTTCCGCTCTGCCACTTTAGGGTTCCGGGGTAGGTATTTGGGAGGTTCGGGGCGGCAGTGCTACGGGTAATTGTTTGCCAGACACGCCGTGAACCCATCCATGGGGGCTCTTCCGCGAGGTCCCTCTCGCGGAAGGTCTGGCAAACAATTACCCGTACCACTACCTGCTCGTTTCACTAAGCAGTTTCTATTAATTTGGGGGTTACCCCTTGTGATAGATCTCTGCGCCTAGTTCTTTAAACTTGATCGACATTTCTTCCATTCCTTTGTTGGCCTCTGCTTCCTGCTTCGCTGCGTAATCCCGTACGTCTTGGGTGATTTTCATTGAACAGAATTTCGGGCCACACATGGAGCAGAAGTGGGCGACCTTGCCGGATTCTTTTGGCAGGGTTTCATCGTGGTACATGCGCGCGCGTTCGGGGTCGAGGCCGAGGTTGAATTGGTCTTCCCAGCGGAATTCGAAGCGGGCTTTGGAGAGGGCGTCGTCGCGTTTGTAGGCTCTTGGATGGCCTTTGGCGAGGTCGGCGGCGTGGGCGGCGATTTTGTAGGCCATTAGGCCTTCTTTTACGTCTTCTTTATTCGGCAGGCCGAGGTGCTCTTTGGGGGTTACGTAGCAGAGCATGGCGCAGCCCATGCTGCCGATCATGGCGGCACCGATGCCGGAGGTGATGTGGTCGTAGCCTGGGGCTATGTCGGTGGTCAATGGGCCGAGGGTATAGAAAGGTGCGCCGTGACAGTGCTCCAGCTGTTCGTCCATGTTTTGTTTGATCTTGTGCATGGGCACGTGGCCGGGGCCTTCGATCATGGTTTGGACGTCGTGTTTCCAGGCGATTTCGGTGAGTTCGCCGAGGGTGTGCAGTTCACCAAACTGGGCTTCGTCGTTGGCGTCGGCGATACAGCCGGGGCGCAGGCCGTCGCCGAGTGAAAAGCTGACATCGTAAGCTTTCAGGATTTCACAAATATCCTCGAAGTGGGTGTAGAGGAAGTTTTCTTTGTGGTGGGCGAGGCACCATTTGGCCATGATGGAGCCACCGCGGGAGACGATGCCGGTGGCGCGTTTGGCGGTCAGTGGTACGTAGCGCAGCAATACGCCGGCGTGGATGGTGAAGTAGTCGACGCCCTGCTCTGCCTGTTCGATCAGGGTATCGCGGAATACGTCCCAGTTGAGGTCTTCGGCGATACCGTTCACTTTTTCCAGGGCCTGGTAAATCGGTACGGTGCCGATGGGTACCGGTGAGTTGCGCAGGATCCATTCACGGGTTTCGTGGATGTTTTGGCTGGTGGAAAGATCCATTACGGTGTCGCCGCCCCATTTGATGGACCAGACGAGTTTTTCCACTTCTTCTTCGATAGAGGAGGTAATCGCGGAGTTGCCGATGTTGGAGTTCACTTTACACAGGAAGTTGCGGCCGATGATCATCGGTTCCAGTTCTGTGTGATTGATGTTCGCGGGGATAATGGCACGGCCTTCGGCGACTTCGCGGCGGACGAATTCCGGGGTGATTTGTGGCGGAATATAGATGCCTTCGCGGGCTTTCTGATAGTCCGTTGTCGTTAGTTCCTCAGCGATTTTCGCGCGGCCCATATTTTCGCGGATGGCGATAAATTCCATTTCCGGGGTGATGATGCCCTGGCGCGCGTAGTGCATCTGGGTGACGTTCTTGCCGGGCTTGGCTTTGCGCGGTGCGGGCAGGTTATCGAAGCGGATATGGTCGAGGCCCTGGTCGGCCATGCGTTTCTGGCTGTAGGCGGCCTGGCGGGTGTCGAGTATTTCGGTGTCGCCGCGAGATTCGATCCACTGTTGGCGCAGTTTCGGCAGGCCTTCGCGGACATTGGGTTTGTAGTCTGGGTCGGAGTATGGGCCGGCGGTGTCGTAGACCTGCAACGGTTCATTGGGCTCAAATACGGGGTTTTGTTCGTCGCCGCCGACGAGGCTTTGGCCTAGGCAGATTTCGCGAACGCCGACCTTGACGCCTTCATGCTCTCCTTGCAGGTAGACTTTGCGGGAGTTGGGGAATTGTTGGGCGGTGAGGTTATCGAGGAATTTTTTGGCACTTTCCTGCTGTTCGGCGCGGCTCTTCTTATTTGTTTTATTAGTGTTGGTTTTTGGTTCGGCGACTTGAGACATGCTGACCCCTTGCGTCATTTCTGACGTTCCGTGGATGGTATCCGTGAGTGGATGCCGGGGGGCAGATGGGAGAGCGGGTTTCGGACGCGCAGATTTAAAAATGCATTTAAATCTGGATTCAAACGTGCGTACGAAAAGTAGCGAATTCAGATCTTGTTCCCTACGCGGGGGTTACCCCGATCAGGTTCAACGGATCTCGCAACAGCGATCTCAGCCCAAAGGCACTCCGACAAGTTGGGGCCGAGTATAGTGGTAATTTGACCGGAAGGACAAGTCTTTGGAGTATTTTGGCGTTAGCCTGGTCCTATCGTAGTGGGAGCTTCGTAGCTCTTGCGGTGGCGGCCGGGCACTGGGTGGAAGGTTTCAGGACCGCTGTGTACCCATCCCTGGGCGCTGCGGCGGCGACGTCCTGTCGCCGACGCTCCTGAAACCTTCCACCCAGCACCCGGCCTTCGATTCAAGTTAAATACTTTGTAGCAACTGATCAGATCACCAGTGTTTTTTGATAGCTCATTTCGCGGATGGCGTAGCTCACGCCTTCTCTGCCTACCCCACTTTCCTTTACACCGCCGAATGGGAAATGTTCGGCGCGGAAGCCCGGGCCGTCGTTGACGGCGAGCAGGCCTACGTCCAGTTGGTTGTATAGACGTTTGGCGAGGGCGAGGTTTTGAGTAAATACGCCGGCTTGCAGGCCGAAGGGCGAGTTATTGATAAGAGACACGAGTTCGGCTTCGTCGTCGAACTTGCGCAGCGGTACAACCGGGCCGAAGGTTTCTTCGGCAACCAGTTCGGCGTCGTCGGCGACGTTGTCGAGGATGGTTGGCCAGAGAATGTTGCCTTCGCGTTTGTGACCAAACAGAACCTTTGCTCCGCCCTGTACGGCAGATTCAATGCGTCCTGCCACTTCGTCGGCGGCGGCGGTGTGGATCAAGGGGCCTACGAAGGTGTCGTCAAGAGCCGGGTCGCCGACGTTTAGATTGGCGGTGGCGGTGACGAGCTTTTCGGTGAAGACTTCGAATACTTCGCTGTGGACGAACAGGCGTTTGGCGGCGGTGCAGCGTTGGCCGGCAGTGGCGAAGCGCTGGTTGATGGTGGCGTTTACGGCGGCATCAAGGTCGGCGTCGGGCATGACGATGAGGGGATCGTTGCCGCCGAGTTCGAACAGCATTTTTTTGTAGCCGGCGTTCTTCGCGATGGCGTTGGCGGCGGCGGTGCCGCCGGTGAAGTTGATGGCTTGGATTTCGCGGTGGGACACCGCGTAACTTGTTGCTTCGATATCCGGGATCAGCATTTGCAGTACGGATTTGTCCATGCCGGCGGCGTAGCAGATTTCTACCAGCAGCTCCGCGGAACGTTTGTTTTGCGGGCCGGGTTTGAACAGGATGGTGTTGCCTGCGGCAAAGGCGGGGCCGATTTTGTGCACTGCGATGTTGATCGGGAAGTTGAATGGCGTGATGCACAGCACGGTGCCCAGCGGCTTCCACAGTACCACACCGATTTTTTCGCGCATGGGCGGGAAGGCGTCGGAGTCGAGGGCTTCGCCGTTGATATTGCGGGCTTCCATGGCGCTGGACAGGGCGGTGTTGTAGGCGCGGTCGATTTCGATTCGGCTGTCGCTGATGGTTTTGCCAGTTTCTTCACAAATCAAACGGGCCAGGTCTTCCTTGCGTTCCAGCATCAGCTGGGCAAGTTTCATCAGGATATTCGAGCGCTCAAATGCGGGGGTGGCCCGCTGGATTTGGCGGCCGGCCACCAGGGTTTGGATCGCCTGCTCTACTCGTTCTTTGGTGTGGAAGTCGTAGGCTTCAATCTGCTCGCCGTTGTAGGGATTAATAATCTGATAATCGGCCATCGTATATACCTAAATTCTTATGCTACAAACAACTGGTAAACAATGCGCGCCCCGGCAATCAGCAGTGCCGCACGCATTAAATTGAAAAAGACTTCGCTGTTGATCCGGTTCAAAAGTGCAATACCAATACGGGTACCAATCACCGCAGCTACGGTGAGCAGCAGGATCAGTCCCAAGTGATCGGAGAAGGCAAACCCCAGATAAATAAACGCAGGCACCTTGAGCGCGTGGCACCAGGCCTGCATCACGGACTTGTTCGCCACAATCTCTTTGGGCGTCATATCCTTGCGCACAAAGAAAGCAGCCAGCAGCGGATCTACCGCCCCCGCGACAATACCTAATGTGCCGGTCGCGATGCCCACCCAGAAAAAATTGCGCGGTTTCAGTCGAATTTCCGGCAGTTTTTTCGGTTTGAAAACGGTGTAGAAAATCAGTACTGCCAGCAACACCAACGGCAGCTGTTGCCAATCGAGATTGGCCAGCCCCAGGGTCATAGCGGCGGAGCCCAGGGTGCAACCAATAAAAAACGGGATGCATTGCTCCCAACGGATATGTTCGCGCACGTAGGCAACGCGAGCGAGATTATTCAGTAGCTGCACGGCGCCATGAATCGGCACCAGGGCACGCAACGGGATAACCACGTTCAATGCGGCAAACATCAAAATGCCACCCGCGCCGCCGGTCACCGCAGAGATAAACGCACTGACCACGCAGACAGCAAGTAACAGCCCAAGGGCAAGGCCGGGGCTCTGGTCTGGCATCAGGCTTAACAGCGAACCCAGCTCCGCCAAGGAAGACCCCCACACTTAGAATAGTGACTGATATTAATGCGAACGTACTCGTTCGAACGGTTTTTGAGCGATGGCCAGTCTACCCATATGACAGGCTTAAACCCAGTAGTCACGGGCCCGCAGCTGGTCATTTAGGGACATAAACAGCGAATTAGGGCATTGTTCTGACTACCCTAAACTGGAGCCATGAAGCCCGATACCAGTACCGCCATGCGCGAGATCATCTCGGAAGTCCGCACCACCCTGCCCTTCACCATGCCGGCGGCCGAGCTGTGTGCGGGCCCTTGCCAGGGTTGCGCGAAGAAGTTGTTGGAGTATCTGGATCAGGAGATCGAGGAATGGGAAAGCCGCCTGGAAGCGGATGAGAAACCGACTCTTGGAGAGGTCTCCAGGTTCGCCAAGACCTGCACCCGTATTCACAGGGCAATTGCTGCAAATGGGTTGATAGCCGCGGATCATATTTCGGTGCCATAGCGGAAGTGCACTGAAGCAGGCACGGTGGCGGTGAATCACTGGGTATCGGCTTTCGAAACCGCTGTGAACCCATCCCTGGGCGCTGCGGCGCAAACATCCTGTTTGCGACGCTTTCGAAAGCCGATCCCCAGCACTTCACCTTTAGCTCTGCCACCTAGGCTTCGTAGAACCGGTCTGTGTATGTAAATTTTCTTACGAAGCTGAAGCCTTCGAATCGAAGTTAAAGTGCCGGGTACGGGTTTTCAGGAGCGTCGGCGACAGGGACGTCGCCGACGCAGCGTACATGGATGTATTCACAGCGGTCCTGAAAACCCGTACCCGGTGCTTTAACGCCACCAAACGACATAAGAACCCCCAAAATTCGGGGCTAGGACATCAAAGCGAGTTCAAAAAAGCTTTTACGGCATTGCGGTCACCAGCACTCATCGATTCATAATTCAATCGACTCTGAGTGGCTTCACCGCCATGCCAGAGAATCGCCTCATCCAGCGTGCGTGCCCGTCCATCGTGGAGGTAACGCACATTCTCCTCGCCATTTTGAACATACTTGAGACTGCCCAATCCCCACAGCGGCGCCGTCCGCCACAAGTTGCCGGCAGCCTCCCCTTGCGCAAGAGAGTCGGCGAGATCCGGCCCCATATCATGCAGCAGCAGATCGGTATACGGCTTGATCTGTTGATTGCGCAATTCCGCCAGCGGGTGCCGGTCCGAAGTCGTGAACGAAGCCTTGTGACAACCGGTGCAGCCCGCGTCACCAAACTTCTGTTCCCCCAGTGTAATTTCTTGGGGGTTCATATCGTGCTCCGGCGACACGCGGATACCCGCAGGGTAGCCACTGCGCAGACTGCGCTGGGCAGGTACTCCCAGCAACGCCAGATACTGATGCAGACGCGTCAGTTCGGTTTCCGAGACATGCGTCGAGACACCCGCTACATGGCAGTTGTCATCACTCTTCTGGCAGTCGCGCAGCGGATATACCGGTGAAGTGATCCCCATATCCTGCACCAATGCTTCCGCAACCTGATGCCGCAATCCCGCTTTTGCCGCCTTCCAACCCAAGCGCCCGAGTCGGGTTTGCCCGGTTTCCGGATCCGTCACAAAATTCGCGCGGCCGCGAATACCATCGCCATTGCTGTCCTCCGGATCTACATTGACCAGGATGTACGCCTCATCAATCGCCTCCAATAATCCAAGGCCAATTACCTGCGGCGCCTGGCGCACGGAAAAGGTATCCGGCACTGCACCCGCAAACTGATACAGCGGCTTTTGCAGTTCCACCTGAGTGCCATCGTTCAGCGTCCGGTACTGGGTCTGCATCGACTGGATGCGCACCGAGTAATCCGCAGCGCCGCTATCCTGCGCCTGCTGCTGGATATTAAAGCCGTACACCGGATGGGGGTTGCTATTACTGTCACCGGTCAGCACCGACAGGGTATCCAGTGTCTCGCCTACGGCCACCGTCGCACTGCGCCCATTCTGGATGTGACAGCCGATACAGCGCTCCGCATTAAAACGTGGACCTAACTGATTACTGTGTGCGGAAAATACCGGGTTTTCGTTGGGAAATTCCGAGTGAACACCATCGTCGAAGGAAGTGTGGAACAGCCTGCGGCCCTCGACAAAGCGCTGGGTGTTTTGAATCCCGATATTATTCGCCATCTGCTGGAACATCCGCATCGGCTCCTCGGAATAGTTATAAGAAATACTGGTATCGCCACCCAGCAGAGTTTCTGACGGTAACGGCTCCGAGTCCAGGTTGGGATGAATGCCGTACCAGGGGCGCATCCCCACACCGACCACGTAAAGTTGTTCAAACGAGTAATAGCGCTCACCACCGCCATCGATCACCGGTGTCTGCAATCGCGGCGCGGGTGCCAGCTCAATTTTGTCGCCAACCTGCAACGGGCTGTGCGGATCGGTTCGCCAGTTGGAATCCACTTCCATAAAGCAATCCGGCACCCCCGCATGGCACAGCGGCTGGCCACCTTCATTGGGGTTGTTGAAACCGTAGTTCAGCGACCAGCCGAATTCTGTCACCGTCGGGTCCAGTACATTGCGGAACAGGCTGAAGGTGGTGCCGTAGAACGAGCCGGCATTCACGTGCATGTAGAACTGCACCTTGTTGCCGCCCGCAGCCACGTTGTCGCGGATCTCCAGGCCAAAGGTGCGGTTCTGGAAATAAAACGGCGGGAATGTCAGGTATCGACCAGGCTGCACATCCTCCCAATCCCAGGGCTCTCCGCGCTCGCGTGCGTGACGCTCGGTCGGTCGCGCGCCCATCAGGGTTACCAGGGTGCCATCGGGCTCGGTGTACTGAATCTGCTCCAGTGCCTCAATCCCTTCCGGAAACAACGGCACATAGGCCACAGGCCCGGTGGGCTCACCGCCCTCGCCCTCCACCCGGACCTCAAACAGCGAATAGCCCCAGGCGTTACCCTCACTCGGCTCAAGTGCCATTACCCGCAGATGCCGGTAGCTGCCGGACAGATCCAGCACATCGGTGCGGTTACCGAAAACGCCATCATTTTTTGACGCCAGCGTTGTCCACTGATTGCCATCATTTGAACCCTGCACCTCAAATCGTTTCGGGTTTGCCGCCTCCCAGTCCAGTTCGATCTTGCCGAGCTCCGTGGAAGCCCCGAGATCAATACTGAGCCAGCTGGGTGTCACGCCATGTTCGGATTCCCAGCGGCTGTAACCACTTCCATCCACCGCGTCCGCCGCCGGACGCAACTGGGTACTCGCTGATACCGGTTTATTCAGGGCCAGGTTTTCCGCAGCCAGAGCGGGCCATGAAAAAGTGGAAACTAGTGCGGCAACAGCCACAAGCCGCCCCGCGAGGACACCTTGCAGGCGTCGCGTGTTATTGATTTTCCTCATCATGCATTTCCTGATTTATCGCTGATTATTTTTGTAATTCAGTAGATGTTTCAGTGTTGGGAGCAGAACTTCGGATTCGTTGCCCAATGTGCAAGGCACCCACTGCTCCCTGGTTGATGCGCGCTTTTGAGATTTACAGCGAGCGCAAAAACGCGATCAGTTCGGCTCGCTGTCCGGCCGCAAGTGCCCGATAACCCGCCTGACTGTTTGCGGCCTCCCCACCGTGCCAGAGAATTGCCTCCTCAATGGAGCGCGCCCGACCGTCGTGCAATAGGCTTGTGTGTCCGCTGACTGCCTCCAACATGCCAAGTCCCCAGAGCGGTGGTGTTCGCCATTCGCGATTGAGCGCCGGCGACGCGGTCAGACTGTCAGCCAGCTCCTCGCCCATGTCGTGCAGCAGTAAATCCGTGTAGGGACGTATGGTATTGCCGCGCAGTTCAGGAAGATCATGGCGGTAACCGGTGTCCATGGAAGGTCGATGACAGGCGACACAACCCAAGTTGCTGAAATGCTGCTGCCCGGCGATAACCGCTGGCTGATTCACTTCATCGGGACGGCGGGACGGCGCACCCAGGGCCTGCAGGTACACAACCATTTCCTGCAAACGCAGATCACTCAGTTCCACCCCCTGCCCGGAGTTCTGCTGGCAGGCGGTTTGCTCGGCGCCACAGGCGGGGCTTGGCAGTACAGATGTGGTAACACCAATATCGGCACTGAGTGCTTCCGCGGTGAAATCCAGCAGGCTTGAAGAGGTCGCTTTCCAGCCAAAGCGACCGATCTGTCGCTCACCGGCGGACGGTGAATCCACAACATTTGCGCGACCGGAAATACCATCACCGTTTGCGTCATCCGGATCCTTCCAGGCCAGAATTTCGCTTTCCGGCACCGCTTCCAGCAAGCCCAGGCCGGTAATACTTTGTGGCATGCGCGGCGAAATAAACGGCGCGGCCCCACCGGCGGCGTCACTCGCTACAACGGTGTAATGAGGCTCCTGCAGGGTGTACGCAGCGCCATCGTTAAAAGTTCCGCTTTTTGTGGAGTAGTTGACGACAACGTTCGCCTCCGCGGGAATGGCCGAGTTCAGCGACGTTCCCTGTAGGGCACTGCCAAAGTAGCTGTGCGCTTCAGGTTTGCCCAATTCATCGAAATAACCGTTACCGATTTTGGTAACCAGAGTATCCAGCGGTTGATTATTTTGGGGGGCAATGCCGCGACCGTTATTGATGTGGCAACCGAAGCAGGAGTTTTTCACCAGCAGTCCATCTGCCAGGTTCGCCAGTTCGGGAAAATCGGGATTGCCCGCTTCCTCGTGAACGCCGCTGTCAAAACGCGTATGGAATACCCGGCGCCCCTGCATAAACACATTGTGCGTGTCCCACTGTGTGTTCAGCCCCTCCCGCATATACGTTGTCCAATCCGCAACGCCGCTATCCACGACATAGTTATCGTACACATCGATGCCATCGAGAATGGGAAAGGTCACTAGCTCGCCGGAAGGATTGGCTTTTTGCGTCCACTTGCCATTACTCGCCACTTTATAGGTGACGGTATTGTCGGCATTCACGCTAATGATTTCCGCCGCGGGTACTGCGTCACCTGCTCGAACATAGGGTGCCGATGCGCGGCCGCCACTGCGAAGTTGTGCATCCAATACTTCATCGTTCACAATGAACAGGCCCGGCTGACCGAGCTTTATCCGATAGGTATCGGTGTAGTAGACGGCCTGCCCACGCACGTTCGGGTCACCCTCAAAACGCCCCAGAAACTGTTGCAGCTCAAACTCCATCCACTCGCCCACGCGCATAACACCGTCGTCACCGTTGTGCGCATCCCGCTGGATGCGGCAAACCCAGCGTTCACCGGTCCCGTCTGCCGCCGCTTGCTGCAGTTTTTCATCCATGCCGGCATTGTTGTTGAAGTCTGCACGCCACTCATTGCTATAGGAGGAGCGGCACCCGGGCGGTACATAGTTCGCGTACTCGGGGTGATAAAAAATCTCTACCAGGTTCTCACCGGCCGGGGTGTGATCGTGAATTTCGATCTCGAAGGTGCGGTGTTCAAAATAATGGGTGGGGAAGGTATAGAAAATATCTTCCGATTCGTGCCGTGAGCGCGCGCGTCCGCTGGCCAGGGTCACGATGGTGCCGTCCGCTTCGACTCGCCATTCCTGTGAACTTTCCGGCGTGTAGACCGTGTCATACAGGGTGTTATAAGTGAGGTTTGAAAAGTCTGGAGGCGGCAGATTTGAGGGCAGATCAACCTCCGGTGGCGGATCGATATCACCCGCGCGCGCAAAGACCTGGAATTCCCAAATCGAATAGCCCCAGTCATTGCCGTCGCTGCGCTCGGCGCCGTACATCCTCACATAGCGGTAGTTACCACTGACTGCCAGTGCATCGGTACGACTGCCAAACTCGCCGCCGCTAAAGGTTTGCAGCGTGTCCCAGTTGGCCCCGTCCAGGGAACCCTGCACCTCATAGCGCTTGGCATTCGCCGCTTCCCAATCCAGCACCACCTGAGACAGTGGGTAGCTATCGCCCAGATCTACCGCGATCCAGGAAGGGTCGACAGCGTGATCGCTCTCCCAGCGTGTACCGCCATTGCCATCGATCGCCTGGGACGCATCCCCTGAACTGGCACTGGCACTCCCGAGCAGCGCGATATTGTCATCGGCTGGGACTTCAACAATCGCCGTACCCTCCACTTCCATTTCCCAGATCGAATAGCCCCAGGCATTTTCCGCACTGCGCTGTAAGGCATTCATGCGCACATAGCGGTAGTTTCCTGTCAACGGCAGAACATCCGTCCGGTTGCCAAATGCACCACCGGTAAAGCTTGCTATCTGGTTCCAGTTCACGCCATTGGCGCTGCCTTCGATGATGTAATCCGAAGCATTCGCCGCCTCCCAATAAATGGTTGCGCTTTCCAGTTGGAAGGTATCCGCGAGGTCCACGGTCAGGCTACTTGGGTCCACCTGGTGTGCGCTTTCCCATCGGGTATTCTGGTTACCATCAAAGGCCAACGATGCCGACTGAATTTCGCTCGTCGCCGAAGCGGGTTTATTTAAAGTGAGAATCTCCGCAGCAAGGACTGGCCACGAAAAGATGGAACAGAGAGAAGCAACAGCCACAAGCCGCCCCGCGAGGGCACCCTGGAGGTGTCGCGTAGTTTTGATTTTCCTCATCACGCATTTCCTGTTTATCGCTGATTATTTTTATATTTCATCAGTCATGTCCGGCGACTTCGTTCGCCCGGGAAACTGCGGGAATAAATTAATGTGCTTTGAATAGGGAGGGATATCCCATGTTGAAATCATCGGGAATCGGGAGAGAAAAAGGTATTTACCCGCCAGACTCGGACCTGACGCACATAAGACGGAAGAAATACAGGCCGTAAATCCTGCTCACTTCAACAGGAAAGCAAAAGTGGGAAGCGTCATTTGAAGGGTTGATGGCAACTTACGGTATATGGAGTCTATTAACGCGCTATCGCCAGGGATTCCGTAAGCCACCCGCAAAGATCACATTAACTTGCGGCCATCACATAAGCGAACTTGAATTAAATAGAGGGCTGATATGACCTAATGACGGAGATCGGCGGGGTCACAGGACGCTCCGCCTACCCGGCCAGGCTGCCCCGTATGATGTTTCCAGGAAGACGCCATGTCTCGGGCCATGCCGCTTTACGCCTACAAAATGGGGATAGATACCCACCAGGAACCACTGGTTTATATGCGCGCCGACTGCGCCATCTGTCGCGCAGAGGGCTATACCGCCAATACGCGACTGCAGATCAACGCCAACTCCCACACCTTGATCGCCACACTCAACACGGTGGCGGAAGAAATCCTGCCCCACGGTAGCATTGGTTTTTCCGACAGCGCCTGGGCATTCCTGTCACTGACACACGGGCAATCGGTAACGGTAGGCCATGTGCCCCAGGTTCATTCGTTGAGTGCGCTGCGCAAAAAAATCTATGGTCATTCGCTGGAAGCGGACGAAATCAACAGCATTATTCGCGACATCAACCTGCGTCTGTATTCCGACATTGAAATCGCCGGATTTATTTCCGCTTGCGCCGGCGGCCGTCTCACCGCCTCGGAAACAACTGCGCTGACCCGAGCCATGGCACAAGTGGGCAACCAGCTGCACTGGCCCGAGCACGAACGAGTCTTCGACAAACACTGTATCGGCGGACTTCCGGGAAATCGCACCACGCCGATTGTGGTATCCATTGTCAGCGCTGCCGGGCTGATCATTCCGAAAACGTCCTCCCGCGCCATCACATCGCCCGCGGGCACCGCCGATACCATGGCGGTACTGACCAACGTTGACCTTCCACTGGACCAATTGCGCAGCGTCATCACGCGCACCGGCGCCTGCCTGATCGCCGGTGGCGAGGTGGGCCTCAGCCCGACGGATGATTTTCTGATCCGTATCGAGCGCGCTCTGGATCTCGATAGCGAAGGCCAACTTGTCGCCTCGGTTCTGTCCAAGAAAATGGCCGCGGGCTCCACCCATATCCTAATCGATATGCCGGTCGGTAAAACAGCAAAGGTACGCAGTCAGGAACAGGCCGACGTTTTGGCGGAACTCTTCCAGAATGTCGCCGAGGCACTCGGTTTGACGGTGAGATGTGTGATGACCGATGGCACCCAGGCCATTGGTAACGGTATTGGTCCGGCGGAAGAAGCCCGGGATGTTTTGAGCGTGCTGCGCAATGCGCGTAACGCCCCGCCGGACCTCGAAAACCGTGCGGTGTATCTCGCGGGGCAGCTGTTATCGATGGCAACCGGTGCTGATGAAGCAGAAGCCATGCAACAGGCACGAGAGATTCTCCGCTCAGGACAAGCCTGGACACAGTTCCGTTCCATTTGCGAGGCCCAGGGGGGACTCCACGAACTACCGATCGCCAGTCATCACACGGAATTACGCAGCGAATGCGCAGGGCTGCTACGCAGTATGGACAACCGGCGCCTCGCACACCTGGCAAAGGTCGCTGGCGCGCCCTCTTCACCGGAAGCTGGCTTGCGTTTGCAAGCGAAAGTGGGAGACAGAATCGAGGCGCGGCAACCTCTCGCCACCCTGTACGCATCGACGTTGGGTGAGCTGACGTACGCCCGGGATTATTTTCACCAGAACCGGGACCTGTTTGAAATATCCGGCTCCGCAAAACCCGGTGTGAGCAAGGGGCGCTAACCATGAACATCACATTTCTGGGAGGAGCGGGTACCGTTACCGGGTCGAAACACCTGGTGTCGATCGACCAGGGAAAAACCGAATTCCTGGTGGATTGCGGCCTGTTCCAGGGATACAAATGGCTGCGTGAGCGCAACTGGGAAGCCCCGATGTTCGACTACCGTCGAATCGCCGGTATCGTGCTCACCCACGCCCATCTGGATCACTCGGGTTATATACCGAGGTTGTACGCCATGGGATACCGGGGGCCGGTGTACTGCCATCACGCGACCATGGATCTGTGTTCCATCCTGCTGCCGGATGCCGGGCGCATTCAGGAAGAAGACGCCCACTACTATCACCGCCACAAACTCGGGAAGCACGCGCACCCGGAGCCGCTCTACACCGGGGAGACCGCCGAGCGCTGTCTGGAACTGTTCCAGCCCGTAGCCTTTGACCAGCCATTTCATATCGGCGGTGCACAATTACATTTTCAGCCGGCAGGCCATATCCTGGGTGCCGGGTGCGCGATCATGGATGCAGAAGGCAAGCGTGTCGGGTTTTCCGGTGATGTCGGGCGTGTGAATGACTTGATCATGTATCCACCGAGGCCGCTACCTGCGCTCGACCTGTTACTGATGGAGTCGACCTATGGCGATCGCCGCCATCCGCAGATCGACCACAAAGTGCAACTGGCCGAGATAGTGAACCGGGTCGTGGCACGCGGTGGTGTGCTGCTGATTCCCAGCTTTGCGGTGGGCCGCGCCCAGACATTGCAGTTTTTACTGCTTTCGTTAATGCGCGAGAAAAAGATCCCCAAACTTCCGATCATCCTCGACAGCCCCATGGCCATAGACGCATCGGAAATCTACTCGCGCTATCCGGAGCAACACCGCCTCAGTGCCGAGAATTGCACCTTTATGTGCGCGGGAATTCAGTACACCCGCAGTGTCGACCAATCGAAGGCACTGGAAAATATCCAATACCCCCACATCATCATCGCCGGCAGTGGTATGGCGACCGGTGGCCGTATTTTGCACCATATGAAGCGGCTATTGCCGGATCATCGGGCGGCGTTGCTGTTTACCGGGTATCAGGCGGGCGGCACCCGTGGAGCGAGGATGCTGGCCGGCTCCAGTAGCGTAAAGATCCATGGGGAATATGTACCCTGCAAGGCGCAGGTTGAAGTACTCGAGGGCTTGTCCGCCCACGCCGATTATGTGGAACTCGGCGAATGGCTACTGGGCTCGAACCTGAAAGCGGATACGCAGATCATGCTGGTGCACGGTGAACCGGATGCGGCCGATTGCCTGCGACTTTACCTGCAGGACCATACACCGTTCCAGGTGGCG
Organism: Microbulbifer sp. CAU 1566; assembly: GCF_023156515.1. Lineage (NCBI taxonomy): Bacteria > Pseudomonadati > Pseudomonadota > Gammaproteobacteria > Cellvibrionales > Microbulbiferaceae > Microbulbifer > Microbulbifer sp. CAU 1566. The sequence goes on from NZ_JALNMG010000003.1 coordinate 585,533, forward strand.
GTTGCCGGCTATCGCCATATTTATAGATTGTAATTGCATTACTGGAACGGCAAAAACAACAACCCTAAAAACAACAACGGCAACCGAAGTTGCCGTTGTTGTTTTGGACTTGTGCCAATATTGCGACAGGCTACCGGTATCAGCCGGTTACATTGCCGTAACTCATCAACCGCTGGTAACGCTTCTCCAGCAAATCATCGAGCGGTGTCGCGGTGAGCTTGTCCAGTTGCTCAGACAGACGATCCCGTAAACGGGCGGCCATCAGGTCCGGATCGCGATGGGCACCACCGAGAGGCTCAGGAATCGTTTCATCCACGATACCCAGCTCTTCCAGCACGCTGGAAGTCACCCCCATGGCCTCGGCTGCCAGCGGCGCCTTTTCCACGGTCTTCCAGATAATGTTGGCGCAACCTTCCGGGGAAATCACAAAGTAGGTGGAGTACTGCAGCATGTTCAGCTGATCGCCCACGCCGATAGCCAGTGCGCCACCGGAAGAACCTTCACCAATCACGGTGCAGATGATCGGCGTACGCAGACGCGACATCACTGCCAGGTTCTTGGCAATCGCCTCGGAAATGCCGCGCTCTTCACTGTCGATACCCGGATAGGCCCCGGGAGTGTCGATCAGCGTCAGAACCGGCATTTTGAAACGCTCAGCCATTTCCATGATGCGCTGGGCCTTGCGGTAGCCCTCGGGCTTGGGCATACCGAAGTTGCGCTTCACTTTTTCATTAACGGAACGACCCTTCTCTTCGCCGATCACGGCAACCGGGCGGCCTTCGAGTCGACCGATACCAGCGATGATGGCCTGGTCGTCGCCAAAGTGACGGTCGCCGTGCAGCTCATCCCAGTCAGTGAAGATGCGCTCGATGTAATCTTTTGCGTAGGGGCGTTGCGGATGCCGCGCTACCTGAACGATCTGCCACGGCGACAGGTCGGAGTAGATGGATTCAGTGAGCTTCTCGCTCTTTTCCCGCAGGCGGGTGATCTCTTCAGCGATGTTGAGCTCGTTGTCGTCGCCCACATGCTGCAATTCCTTGATCTTGCTTTCCAGTTCCGCAATTGGCTGTTCAAACTCGAGAAAACTGAAGTTCATTTATATCGCGCCTTGATAATTCTGTGGGCCTGCCCAAAAAGTTGAAAAATGCGACCGAAAATCCCCGATCAGTCGCAAACAGGCCCGTCTACTGAAAATGGCGGCTAGCTTACCGGGATAGAACCACTCAGTCGAGTGCACACCTCACTTACTGCCGAGAAGTGTAGTTGAGCTGTACCCGCTCCCGGCCAATCACCTCCCGCAGGGACTGGATCAGCTGGTCATTTGGCTCCACTTTCCACTCATCCGCGAGACGGAAGACACCGCGGGCGTCGCTGCGCTCCACTTCGACGTGAATCGGACAATTGCCCCCCACGTAGGGACGCAGACAAGCGCTCAGACGCTGGCCCATTTTGGGCAGTGCCTGGGCACTGTCCAGCTTCAGGGTCACCCCAACCACGCTGCCACTGCGCAGATCATCCAGAGTCGACACGCTGTTGACACTCATTTTGAGGCCGCCGCTGTAGTCGTCGTGGGAAATGGAGCCCTCCAGTACCAGCAGGGAGTCCTTCACCAGTTTTTCCCGGTGCTCGCCGAACGCTTCACTGAACACCGCCGCCTCGATCCGCGCACTGCGGTCGTCCAGGCTGACAATGGCCATGGAATCGCCGCGCTTGGTTTTCATCACCCGCATACCCACCACCAGGCCGGCCACCTTCTGGTTTTCACGGCCGGGCTTCAGGTCGGCGATACGCGCTTTCACCAGGTGTTTCAGTTCTTCTTCGTACTCGTCAATGGGGTGGCCGGTCAGGTACAGACCGAGGGTATTCTTCTCCCCTTCCAACCGCTCGCGAATCCCCCAGGGGCGCGCATTGCGGAAATCTTCGTACACATCGCCATCACTGGCGGAGCGCACCACTTCGCCAAACAGGTCCATCATGCCGGCGCTGTCGTTCTTGCTCTGCTGTTCGGCGGATTTCACCGCTTCATCAAGGGCGTTGAACAACACGGCGCGGGAGTAATCCAGGCCGTCGGCACTGGAGGTGTCCGGGCCAATGCTGTCCAGGGCACCGGAGCGCACCAGGGCTTCCAGCGCACGCTTGTTCACCTTGCGCGGATCAATGCGCGAACAGAAGTCGAACAGGTCCTTGAAGGGCCCGTTTTTCTCCCGCTCACTGATGATGTTGTCGATCGGACCCTCACCCAGGCCTTTAATGGCACCGAGACCGTAGATGATGCGGTTGTCGCCATCCGCGGAGACAGGCACCGAGAACTGGTAGTTACCGAGGTTCACATCCGGCGGTACCAGGTCCAGTTTCATCGCCCGGCATTCTTCGATAAAGGTCACCACCTTGTCGGTCTTGTCCATGTCCGAAGACATGGTGGCCGCCATAAACTGCGCCGGGTAGTGTGCCTTCAGCCAGGCGGTCTGGTAGGACACCAGGGCGTAAGCCGCGGAGTGGGATTTGTTGAAGCCGTAACCGGCGAACTTCTCCACCAGGTCGAAGATCTTCATCGCCAGATCCGGGTCTACGCCCTCGGACTTGGCGCCTTCCTCGAAGGTGCTGCGCTGCTTCGCCATCTCCTCGGGCTTTTTCTTACCCATGGCCCGGCGCAGCATGTCCGCGCCACCAAGGGTATAACCCGCGAGTTCCTGGGCGATCTGCATTACCTGTTCCTGGTAAACGATAACGCCGTAGGTGGGCTCGAGAATCGGTTTCAGTTTTTCGTGCTGGTACTTGGCATCCGGATAGGCCACCTGGGCGCGGCCGTGTTTCCGGTTGATGAAGTCGTCCACCATGCCCGACTGCAGCGGGCCCGGACGGAACAGGGCCACCAGGGCGATCATGTCCTCGAGGTTGTCCGGCTGCAGGCGTTTGATCAGGTCCTTCATACCGCGGGATTCCAGCTGGAATACCGCGGTGGTCTCAGCGCGCTTGATCAGCTTGAAGGTTTCCACATCGTCCAGCGGCAGCGCTTCAATCACCAGCGGCTCTTTGCCCTCCAGTGCGCGCTGCTCATCCACCATCGCCTTGGCCCAGTCAATGATGGTCAGGGTGCGCAGGCCGAGGAAGTCGAACTTCACCAGACCCGCGTCTTCCACGTCGTTCTTGTCAAACTGGGTGACCAGACCCGCACCGGTTTCGTCACAATACAGCGGTGCAAAGTCGGTCAGTTTGGTGGGGGCGATAACCACACCACCCGCGTGCTTACCCACGTTCCGCGCCACGCCTTCCAACTGCAGCGCCATCTCCCAGATTTCCTGGCCTTCCTCGTCGTTCTCCAGGAACTCGCGCAGAATATCTTCCTGCTCGAACGCCTTCATCAGGGTCATCCCCGGATCCGGCGGAATCATTTTCGAGAGCTTGTCCGCAAGGCCGTAGGACTTGCCCTGCACCCGCGCCACGTCCCGCACCACCGCCTTCGCGGCCATGGTACCGAAGGTAATAATCTGGCTCACCGCGTTACGGCCGTAGTTGTCGGCCACGTAACTGATTACCCGGTCGCGCTTCTCCATACAGAAGTCAACGTCGAAGTCGGGCATGGATACCCGTTCCGGGTTCAGGAATCGTTCGAACAGCAGGTCGTACTGCAGCGGATCCAGGTCGGTAATTTTTTGCGAGTAGGCAATCAGCGAGCCCGCACCGGAGCCCCGCCCCGGCCCTACCGGGATATCGTGATCCTTGGCCCACTGGATAAAGTCCATCACGATCAGGAAGTAGCCCGGGAACCCCATCTGGATAACGATATCCAGCTCAAAGCGCAGGCGATCCTCGTACTCTTTCTTGCGCGCCTCATAATCCGGCGCGGATTTATCCAGGATAAATTCCAAGCGCTCGTAGAGGCCCTCGAAAGAGATTTTTTCGAAGAATTCGTTCTCCGTCATTCCCTCGGGGATCGGGAACTGGGGCAGGAAATATTTACCCAACTGAATCGGCGAGGAACAGCGGCGGGCAATTTCCACCGTGTTTTCCACGGCTTCCGGAAGATCCTTGAACAGCTCCAGCATTTCTTCCGGTGTGCGCAGATACTGCTCGGCAGAATAACGGCGCTCGCGACGGGGATCATCCAACGCCCGTCCTTCGCGGATACAAACCCGCACCTCGTGCGCTTCAAACTCACTGTCTTCCAGGAAGCGCACATCGTTGGTGGCCACCACCGGCAGGTTCAGTTTGCCGGCAAGATTCACCGCCGCGTGCAGGTACTCTTCATCCCCGGGGCGACCGGTACGCTGCAATTCCAGGTAATAACGATTCGGGAAAATCCGCTCCCACTCCTGGGCCAGGGTTTCCGCCTGCGCATTGCGCCCGGCGATCAGTGCCCGCCCGACGTCACCGTACTTGGCACCGGACAGCATCAGAACACCTTCCGATGCCTCCTCAATCCAGGACCGCTCGACAAACGCATGACCGTGGTACTGCCCTTCCATCCAGGCGCGGGAAATCAGCTCGGTAATATTGCGATAACCCACCTCGTTCATCGCGTAGAGGGTCAGCAGCGTCGGGTGCTCTTCGCCCCCTTCCCTCAACCAGAAATCGGCACCGGTGATCGGTTTGATACCCGCGCCCATACACGCGCGGTAGAACTTTACCTGGGCGTAGAAGTTGGTCTGGTCGGTAATGGAGACCGCCGGCATTTCCAGCTCGGCAACGCGGCCAATCAACGGCTTTATCCGCACCAGGCCGTCAATCAGGGAATATTCGGAGTGAATTCTTAAATGTACGAAAGGTTGGGTCATATTCTGTTCTATTTAATTTGGCCCGGAGCTATTTGCAGTTATTTGGATTCGAGTTTTGATCCGGGTACCCAATAATTTCTAGCGAAGTAATACGGTCGATACGCAGGTGGAGCACCGCCACAAAAACAAGTTCAGTCAGACCACCAGACCCGCCGCAATTTCACCGCGCGGTCCTGGCAATTCTGCAGGACCTGCTTCTTTTCAGCATTAGACATCCGCCCCCACTGACTGATCTCAGTCCCGGTGCGAAAGCAGCCCTCGCAAATATCCTCGCGATTCAACGCACACACCGACACACAGGGGGATTTCACAGGGAATTCAAAGGCAGGATCGGGTTCCTGATGTTTCACCCGACTCCAATCGCTCTCAGTCATCGCGCTCGCTACCGTTAACACCGTCAACCGGCACCAGCTCTTCCGAAAACCGCTTGCCATTGGCCACATAGATATCGCTGCTCGCCTTCAGCAGCTCAAAGGTCGATTCGTCCAGCGTTTTCACCACCTTGCCCGGGCTGCCCAGCACCAGGGAATAGTCCGGGATCTGTGCATTTTCCGTCACCAGCGCATTGGCACCAATGATGCAGCACTTACCTACTTTGGCTCCGTTCAGCACTACCGCATTCATGCCCACCAGCGAGTAATCGCCAATCTGGCATCCATGCAGGGTCACCTTGTGCCCCACGGTCACACCCGTGCCCACCGTCAGCGGCAGACCCGGATCCGTATGCAGCACTGAGCCGTCCTGGATATTCGACCGCTCACCGATGGTGATCCGGTCGTTGTCGCCCCGGATCACCACGTTGAACCACACAGAGCTGTGGGACTGCATCAGCACATTGCCCACTACCCGGGCGCCCGGCGCCACATAGTGCCCCTCGCCTTCCAGTTGTGGCTGTTTATCGCCCAATCTGTACAGCATTCGGCCTCCGCTCAGGATCTTGGATGGGTGGAAATCAGCCGGGCATTATCCCGCCCAAGGCCCCCGATTGCCACCCCGGATCCCCTGCGAAAACGACCTGACCGGGCAGACAGATCAGCCGATCAGAGCCCCCTCCAACACCAGCAACCGGGCTTTCATCTCCAGTCCGCCGGCATAACCGGTCAGGGTACCGTCCGCGCCAATCACCCGATGGCAGGGAACCACAATAGACAGCGGATTGGCCCCATTGGCCCGCGCCACCGCGCGCACCGCTTTCGGGTTGCCAATCGCCTCCGCCAGCTCCCGGTAACTGCGGGTCTCGCCGTAGGGGATTGCACACAGGGCCCGCCATACGGACTGCTGGAAAGGCGTTCCCGCCGCGTCCAGTGGCAGATCAAAGGACTGCCGTTCACCGGCAAAGTAGGCTGCCAACTGATCTGAAGCAGCATCGGTCAGATGGTTGGCACCCCGCTGCCAATCCGCCTTCACCACCAGTGGCCGCTTTCCCACCTGCAGGTCGATCCCCACCAATCCGGTATCGCTTGCGGCGATACCCAGCTCGCCAAAAATACTGGGATAGATTTCATACCGAATCATGTTGACGATCTCTTTTCTGTATTCAATTTGAGTGACTGCCACAGCAGCAGTGCGGCATAGGCCCGCCAGGGGCGCCAGGATTCGGCGCGGGTAAGTGCCTGCTTTGGTGTCGCCTTGCGCTCGCTGTCGCCGAGGGCAATCAGAATCCCCAGGTCCGATGCGGGAAAGGCGTCGGGCATCGATAGGCCCCGCATCGCAGTGTAATGGGCGGTCCAGTCACCAATGCCCGGCAGCGCCGTCATCTGAGCACAGAACCTTTCCAGATCCGGCTCATCGAAATCGACCTCACCGTTCAGGGTGGCCGCGACCAAAGTTCGCAATGTCTGCGCGCGGGTGCGGGTCACACCGATATCGGAGAAATCGGCATCGCGGAGCTGTTCTGCGGTGGGAAATAGCAGTAACTGTCCGTCCGGCCCAGGGAAGTAGTCGCCATACCGGCTGGCCACACGCCCGGCAATGGTGGTGGCTGCCGCAACCGAAATCTGCTGACCGAGAATGGCGCGCAGCGTGTATTCGAAAGGATCCCAGGCCCCCGGCAGGCGCACGCCGGGGCTTTTTTCCAGAACGCTTTTCAGCAATGGATCCATCTGCAGGTGCCCGCGAATTTCATCGCTGTCGGCGTCCAGGTCAAACAGTCGCCGCAGCTTTTCCCGCAGCGGATAGAGCACCGCACCGCAACCCTCGCCAAATACACGGACGCGCAAGCGCCCCTTGTCCGGCTCGTGGGCTACCCGCAAAAAACCGCGCTGGCCGAGCAACTGGAAACTGCGCTGGTACTCGCCCTGCTCCGGGTCATCCGCGGCAATCACCTGTTCCACCCCCGGCAGGGTGCGCGCCGCAAAAAACGCCAGTAATGCGGGCCAATCAAACGGGGGGCGATAGCTCAGGTACATGGTCACCTGGGCCGGGCTGCCCGCCTGCCAGCTTTGGCTGCGCTTTTCAGGGTGCTCTTCCCGACGTACTTCCGAGGGGGTGCGCCGATAAATCTCGCGGAAAACACCATTGAAACGGCGCAGACTGTTGAACCCCGCAGCAAAGGCGATATCACCAATGGGCAGGCTGGTATCCCGCAGCAGGCTGAACGCAAACAGGGCGCGCTCGGTTTGCCACACCTGCAGCGGACTGAGACCAATGTGTTCGGCAAAGAGTTTGCGCAGGTAGCGACTGCTAATACCCAAACGATCGGCCAGCTGCTCTATGGACTGAGCCTCCCGTTCCCGCCGCATCAAATTCAGGGCGCGCTGCACCGTGGTCGACACCAGTCCCCAGGCAGGGCTGCCAGGAGCGGCATCCGGGCGGCAGCGCAAACAGGGACGGTAACCCGCGGCAGCGGCTTCCGCTGCAGTGGCGAAGTACTCCACGTTCTTTTCCAGCGGCGGGCGCGCGGGACAGATGGGACGGCAGAAAATACCCGTGGTCTTCACCGCGGTATAGAAGCGGCCATCAAATCGCTTGTCGCGGGCGAGCCGGGCGGTGTGGCAAAGTTCAGGGTCCGGTTGCACAGTCAGTTCACTGGTTGAATACGTGGGTACCAGTGTATGGGGAGGGGATGATTGAGACTAGTCAGATTCGGAACTGACTAGCAGGCAACAATCCTGCGGTAATCCGGGCAGCATTCCGGGCAGCATTTCGGGCTCCTTGCCGGGGCTGTGGCAGCCACCAGATTCAGCGCCTTTCCCGCCAAAAAACCGGAGTGCTTGACACCGATGTGCAATTGCCCCAACCTAAACCTACCTTTCGGTAGGTAGACAACGCATTCGGTGCCCTATGACGAACACGCCAACCTCCAAGCTCGACACCCGTGAGCAGCTACTCGACAGCGCGCAATTGCTGATTCAGCAGGCTTCCTACGACGGTTTCAGTTTCCGCGATCTGGCGGAACAAGTGGGTATCCGCAAGCCGAGTATTTACCATCACTTCCCGTCCAAAGAGGCGCTGGCCGTTGCCATGTTAGAGCGAGCTCGGGAGGGAATTGTGCGCTGGTCGCAGTCGAAGGCGGGGTTGGCACCGGTAAAGCGACTCGAGGCCTACTGCTTCGATTTCTATCTCGGCTGGCTGGGCGCCGGTACCCGGCTCTGCCCCGCCGGCGCCTTCTCGTCCAGCTGGGGCAGCCTGCCGGATAGCTTGCAGCGGGCGGTCAAAGCGGTCTTTCACGCGCAGCACCAGTTTCTCGAATCGGCGTTTGAAGCCGGGATTGCCGACGGCAGCATCGATAGCCAGCACGGCTCGGCTTCTGACCTGGCGGAGTGGCTGATAGCCGCGGTGCAAGGCGCGCTGGTTACCGCCCGTATCAACCTGCCGTCGGAATCCGGCAGTAAAAAGTCTGCCGAGGCCACCTTTACCCGGATTTGCCAACAGACGCTGGGGTACCTTCGCCAGCAGTAGGTACAAACGACAGGTACAAACAACAGGTACAAACAACAGGCACGAAAATTTGACGCCGAGGGCGCAGTGATCACTGCGCTTTTTTTCACCCCGCAAGACTAACGATCGGTAGGTAGGGAATAAACAGAGGAAAGTTAATGAAAACGGATAATCCAGGGCACACAGAGACGACCACCACCGCATACCGCTTCTTTTGGGGGCTACTGCGCTGGCGCTGGCTGGTCATAATTGGCTGCTTTGTGGCAATCGGCCTTGTGGGGCGCTATTTACCCACCATGACCAAGGACACAACCCCGGAGGCCTTCGTCCCCAGGGACAGTCCGGCTCTCGCCTATCGCGACCACGTGGAGGCGGTGTTCGGGCTCAAGGACCCGATGGTAATTGCGGTCACGTCCAGCGGAAAAAACGGAATCTACACCCCGGGCGCCCTGCAACTGGTTGAGCACCTCACCCAAGCACTTACCACCATCGAAGGTATCGACCCCGATGGGATTACCAGCCTGGCCACGGAAAAAGATATTCGCGGTGTCCGCGATGGAATGCTGGTGGAATCATTCTGGGAAGTGCCTCCGCAAACAATGGCGGAGGCTAAGTCCGTCCGGGAGCGGGTGGAAAACTTTCCGCTGATGCTCGGCACCCTCGCCGCCCGCGATGGCAGCAGCACACTGCTAATTGCAGAAACCCTGCCGGAAGCAAATGACGAGCAGGTGTACCACGCATTGCTCGCATTAGCCGGGCAGATAACCGCCGAGGGCCAGCAGCAAGGCTGGCTAGGGGATGACCTACAACTTCACGTCGCCGGCCAGGGTGCGGTATCCGGCTACCTGTCCGCCTACATCGCCGCAGATGCCAGCCGGCTGAACCCGATTGCCGCGCTGATTATCACCGCGGTCCTGTTGCTGGCGTTCCGGACGGTTGCCGGCACCCTGCTTCCAAACCTGGTGGTATTCGGCACCGTCGCGGTGGGACTTGGCAGCATGGCGGCAGCGGGCGTACCCATGTATGTCATCACCAACTCGCTGCCAGTGATACTGATCGGAATCGCGGTATGCGATTCAATCCATATCTTTACCCAGTACTACGAGGAGCTGACGAACAATCCGCAGCTTTCCGGGCAACAGGCGGTAGCGCGCGCGATGAGTGCCATGTGGCGACCGGTCACCCTGACCACACTCACCACGGTCGCGGGCTTTGTCGGCTTATCGCTGGCAGCATCCCTGCCCCCCATGCAGTCCTACGGCATTTTCGCCGCCGTCGGGATTCTCGCCGCCTGGGCCTGGACCCTGCTGCTATTGCCGGCACTGTTGTCGCTGTTCAAGCCGCGAATAAAGACCACCGTAAAAAACGCAGCAAAAAATGCCCGGGGTGGTATCACCACAGCCATCATGGCGGCATGCGGGGGCATTGTCGCCCGCTACCCGGTGCATATATTACTGTGCACCGGGCTACTGCTGATGATCGCAATCGGCGGCGCCAGCCGCATCGAGTTCAATGACCAGCGCATACACAGCTTTCAGGAGCAGGAGCCCCTGCGTATCGCCGATGGGATCATCAACCAGCACTTCGACGGCACCTATTATCTGGATGTTGCCATCGAAACACCGCAGCCAGAGGATCTGTTCCAACCGGACAAACTACGCAAAATCGAAGCACTGCAATACTGGATGGAACAGCACGGCGGTCTTCAAAATACCACTTCCATCGTCGACCACATCAAGCAGATGCACCAGGCATTGCACGAGGGCAACCCGGCCTATTACGCAATTCCAGATGACTCCGCACTGATTGCCCAGTACTTCCTGCTGTACAGCGCTTCAGGCGAGCCGGATGACTTCGAACAGGAGATTGATTACGACTACCGCCAGGCCCATGTACGCGGTCAACTCAAGGCAGACAATTTCCAGGATGTGGAACCCATCGTTCTGGGCCTCAAGCAATATCTCAAAGAAGAGTTCGATGCACCGGGCATCCGCGGCAATACGACCGGCGCCATCGATCTCAGTTACTCCTGGCTGAAACCACTGGCTGGCAATACCGCCGCTGGTATGGCGCTCGCACTGATACTGGTTCTGGTTTCCTCCACCGTATTTTTTCGCTCACTGATACTCGGGATGATTGCCACCCTGCCCGTGGCCTTCTCCGTGTTGATGGTCTTCGCAATCATGGGCTATGCCGGTATCTGGATCGGCATCGGTACCTCGATGTTTGCGGCCATTGCTATTGGTCTGGGCGTGGACTTTGCCATTCATACCATCGACCGCCTGCGCACACTGATCCGCGATCAACAAATGGATTACCCAGAGGCGGTAGCCATTCTCTTCCCGAGCACGGGCCGCGCGCTGCTGTTCAACCTGCTGGCACTGGCGCTGGGCTTCGGTGTACTGATGACGTCCAAGGTGCCACCACTGCAGGACTTCGGATTGCTGGTCGCCATTGCGGTATTCACCAGTTTCGTGATCAGCATGACCAGTATGACAGCGCTGATTGGTGTACTGCGTCCCCGCGCCCTGTTTGGCCAACGGGATGAGCCGGCGTCGAAGCTGTCGACACCAAAGCTCCAACAGGGATTCGCGACCATCGGCGTATTGCAAATACTGACCGGGATTACGCTGCTCATTCTCGCCATTACCGCATTCGCAGACGATCACAATACTGGCCAGACAATAATGCAAGCAGTGGATGCGCGACCGGAAGGCATTACACAGCGGGCCAACCTGACCCTTACGCTGACCGACCGCCGGGGGCGAAAGCGGATTCAGCAGACCATTGTGCAGCGCAAATACTACGGCGCTGACAAGCGGCAAGTGCTCTATTACCTGGAGCCAACCAACGTGCGCGACACCGCCTTCCTCACTTACGATTACGCAGACCCCAACACCGAGGACGAGCAGTGGCTGTATTTACCCGCGCTGCGCAAGACACGACGAATCTCGGCTTCAGACCGCGGTGACTACTTCCTCGGAACCGACCTGACTTACGAGGAAATGAAACGCCAGAACAAAATCTCTCTGCAGGACTGGCGTTTTACCCGCATCGAAGAATCGTTAGTGGATGGCATCAACACCATTGTCGTCGAAGGTACTCCGGTCAATGAACAAGTGGCCGAGGAACTGGGCTACGGGCGCGCACGCTGGTATGTGGACCCGGCCACCCACACCATTCGCCGCTCTGAAAACTTCGATGTTCAGGGCAACCCGCTGAAAACCGCGATATTTACCGATGTGCGCAAAATCGACGACATCTGGACAGTGCACGAAATCACCGTGGACAACCACAAGACCGGCCACCAGACCCATTTGCTGATCAGCGACGTTGCCTACGATACCCCCCTCGACGATGAGCGTTTTGAAGAGCGCACTTTGCGCCGGGGCGTGCGGTAATGCGTTCCATTACACAAGGAGCATATCGGCCGCTTGCGGGCGTAATCTCTCTGGCTTTAGTGAGTTCGAGCTGTGCCGCCTCGGTACGCATCGGCGGCATTATAAGTGCGGAACACGCGGTACAGACCACCGATGGTACGCCCCAGAAAAGTGAACTCGTCATACTCCCACAACTGGAATGGCGCAGCGCCAATGGCATCGACGTCACCGCCATTGGCCGCATTCGTGCCGATGGCCAAAACCATCTCGAACCCGGTGAGCCGGATCAGGCGGCGGTCAACGCCTGGTCACGCAGGGCATTTCTCGGTGCGCATACCGAAGTAGAGCTGCGGGAATTTTACCTTGAGGCTTACCCGTTTGGCACTTACCTCAAACTGGGAAAGCAACAGATTGTCTGGGGGCAGACCGACGGTCTGAAAGTGCTCGACAGAGTCAATCCACAGCGCTACCGCGAGTTTATTCTGGAAGATTTTGAATCCTCCCGTATTCCCCTTTGGGCGGCCAAATGGGAATTTTCGTTGGATACCATTTTAAACAAAGACTGGGACGGTCAATTAATCCTGATACCCGACCAGACCTATCACGAAGTGCCGGCTGCCGGCGCCAGCTACGCCCCCACGTCGCCGGAACTTATGGTAACTCCGCCAGCTGGCACCGTGATTACCGGTTACACGTTTGAAAAACCCGGCCGGGTTCTGGCCGATGCCGACGCCGGCCTGCAACTTTCCAGCCGCCTGCACGGCTGGGATCTTACGGTGAACTATCTCTACCACTATGCGGACACACCGGTCATGCGTTTGTATCAGGAAAATGGTGGAATGCGAATTCACGGGTCTTACGAGCGCACCCACACTATCGGTGGTTCCGCTTCGAACGCCTTTGGCGATTTTACCCTACGCTCGGAAATGGGCTACACCACAGACCGCCATAGTCAAACCAATACCCTGACTGAAAACAACGGCGTTGTTCGTGGCGGTGAATTGAGCTACGCACTTGGCGTGGACTGGATGGGACTCAGCGACACCCTGGTTTCGGCACAACTGATTCAAAGCTGGTTTGACCGCAAAGGAGTGAGCGCAACGCGGGACACCATCGAAACCGACGCCACGCTGTTAATAGAGCGCACCTTTCTCAATGAAGTACTGACCTTGCGCAACCTGCTGATACACGACATCGATAGCGGTGATGGCCTGCTGTCAGCTGAACTGACTTACGACTATCTCGCCAATCTCGAATTGCGTATAGAGGCAAATATGTTTTACGGAAGCCAGTACGGCCGATATGGCCAGTTCGATGCCCGCGATCGCCTGCTGGTAGGCTTCGAGTATGGATTTTAGCAATCGCTTTTAAGATTGAATTTTCAACAAACGTTTTCAGAGAGCAACTAAGGATATGTCTGTGCTATACAAAATCCTGCCCGTACTGATTGGGAGTGCCAGCTATATCGCCCCGCGCACCATCGGCCAATGGGCCGCGAAACAAATTCAGGTCCCCCGCAGAAAGTACAAAAGCCAAAATCGGCTTCCGCAAGCGGATGATACCTGGCAACTGGAACAGGGCTGCGTTCGACGTTGGGGTTCGAAAGCTGAACCCGTAGTACTACTGATCCACGGCTGGGAGGGGCACCACAGCCAGCTGCACAGTATCGCTAGCGCACTGCGGGACAACGGCTACGCCGTAGTGATAGTCGAGCCACCGGCACACGGGGACGGCGCTGGCGAGCGCGCGTCGCCGCAACACTTTGCCGATATATTGAACGCAGCCGCCGATATTGTCGGCCCGATCGAACTGTTGCTGGGTCACTCCATGGGTGGGTTAGCGGCTACCTTGGCGATAAGTCAGGGATTGAAAACCTCACACCTGGTCACCATTTCAGCCCCGGCAGACGCCGCATCCACAATCAATGGCGTCTCGGACTGGCTTCGCCTGTCAAAACCCGCGCGGCAGAATATGCACGATTGCATCGAAGAATTTGCCGGTATACCCATCGCCCAAGTTGACACAAACGCAACATTAGCCAACTACAATGGCCAACACTTAATTCTGCATGACCGAAATGATCGAAAAATACCCGTAGAACACGCTATGAAGATCAGGAACAGTAACCCCAGTGCGGTTCTAGTCCTCACTGCTGGACTGGGACACACGCGTTTACTCGACGATTATGATTTATGTATACAGATACTGAACTTTACCGAAAACAGACTGTGTGAATAAAGTTGCAAACACGAAAGATGTTGCCTGCTCCGAAAATGACTACCGGCCCGGCGCAGTAGCGCCGAGGCCCCGCCTTAGCTTAGACTTTAGATCTTAGATATCTTCGACGCTTACGACCCCGTCGTAATCCGCGCAATATACGTACTTTCCTTGCAGGACATCATCAACGTAGCCTGAAAACCAAGCTTTAAAACTGTTACTTTTTACCTCGCGTTCTCCGTCGTCGTGCCACATGGTAATAACCTGCCCAAGTGAACCTGTACCGGAGGGGTCTAAATCAAGACAAAGATGATCTCCAGCTCCGTTGTAGGTAAACGGAATCCATTTCTGATTCCACCAGTCTGCCTTAACACCGTTAGCTCTCTCCTCGTCATAGCCCTCAAATTCTCCGCTGTCAAGCAGATCCTTCCAGCATCTCCATTCATCGAGAATCCGTGTTGACGACAGCAATTCGGTCGCATCAATAATTCCGCCCGCATTACCAGCCTGACCATTATGGACTTTGAGGAAATCAATAAAATCCTGAGCAAGCTGGACATCCAGTGTTGACTGGAGATTTTCAAGCTCCTCATCCGTTATCGGCGGGTTAAGGTCTCTGAACCCGCTCTCAAAGTTAGCTGACAACCATTTTTCGTATTTGTCCCATAGTTCTTTCATACTTATCCACAATCTTATGCAGCTAAATTCAAATGTTTTACGCAGTAATCCCCGCGCCGGAAACTCGAAGTACCACAGCATACTATTTGCACGCTGTACACGCGGCTCACTATACAATCAACTACTACTCAGGAAGATCATTACACAACTTACAGGCAACCCGTTTCTTGTAGTTTCTTATACGAACAACCAGGAAAATAGTTGAGCTGGTCAAAGCCCAAAGCACACCAAACTCCAGAGCGTATTCTAGCTCTCTACCTTTTAGATATTGGACACCAGAAAATAGCACGAAGAGCGCCAAAATCATCATGATGTATTGAAAAATCCATTTCTTAATTGGCATTACTATACCTGTAATTTTTGTGGGTAACTCGGAAGGCTAACACCGCCAGCACGCGCGGCTTTGTAGTGAAGGCGAAGCCGCAATGAAAAAGACGTCGCCGTGCCGGACCGTGTATGGCATTATACTCCAGCTGGAGGCTCCCAAAGCTCAATCTTATTTCCCTCAGGATCTATTACCCAACCAAATTTGCCAAATTCTGATTCTTCGGTTTTTTCTAGAACATTACAACCTTCAGCGCGAAGTGCGGCTAATAACCCGCTTAAGTTGGCGACCCGATAATTAACCATAAAAGGAGACTCGCTAGGTGCAAAATTTTCACCATTTCCAATCATCCAAGCTGTTGTACCAGCGTAAGGCTTTCCTTCGCCATCTACCCACTTAAAGGATGTTCCCCCCCAAACTTGAACATCTATTTCAAGATGTTTTTTGTACCAATTCTGCAGCATATTTGGATCTTTGGCCTTTATGAAAATACCACCTATTCCTGTTATCCGAGTCATGTTTTCACTCCCAGCTTGAATTTACTTGATCGTCGATTTTTCAGATGAATCTTTTGCATTTGAAAGAGCTGAAACAATACATATTGATATTGCACAAAGAAAAATTTTACATTTCATTGAACCCTCCTTCAGAAGGCTGCGATGTACTTGTTGATTGCCTAACGACTCCGGCATCAGCGGCAGCACAACGCGCCGTCCGTTGCATGCCGTGGTTAGACAGCGCAAGTGGGCCACACAAGGTCCGGTTAGTCATCAACGAACGTCTGAAGAAACGCCTGGGCGAATTCGGAACGCTGGACCTCTGCTCGGTCAAGTGGGTTGTCCCACCAGACACCTTCACTATTCGCGAGCACAATGAAGGTGAGGTCCAGGGATGGGATCTTCAAATACAGCGCGGAGTAAGCGTCCTCCCACCATCCCGAGTGCCAAACGAGGGTGTGCCCCCGGTATTCCTGCACAAACCAACCAAGGCCGTACGGAAGCACCTCACCGTTGCTCGATCGCATCGGGGCTAACATTGCAGCCCGTGACCCTGCCGATATCAGCACCCCCTGATCTAGTGCGACGTCGAACTTGGCAAGAGCGAGGACCGTCGTGATTACGCCGCCCGCGGCGCCGTCTCCCTGGGGTGGCGGCGCTGGGGCACGTTCGACTGCCCCGGAGGCCCCGACTCGGTATGGCGGGGCCAGGAGCTTTGCCAAATCCTCACGCAGGGGCAAATCCCGATTAATCCGGGCCGATCGTGTCATACCAGCAGGCGCGAATACATACTGCTCGACGAGGGCCGAGAAGGATGTATCAGCGGCTGCCATGATGGGCCGCGACGCCCAGGAGTACAGCACGGGGTTGTAGGAGAACTGGTCGCCGAGCGTCCCTGTAGCGGTATGAGAGAGCAAGTGCCGAAGCGTGTGGTTCGGGGGCTGGCAGCGGAGGCCTCTGGCAAATATCGACGGTTGCTGACTGAACTCGGTGCAGAAGTCTGCCCATTCGCTGTAGTCCACAATCGGTCGATCGAGGTCAAGTACTCCCTCCTCGACGAGCCGGAGGGCAACGACAGCGGAGATCGGCTTCGCGACCGAGGCGATGTTGTACGGGGTTTCGGCAGTAGCAGGAATATGGTGTTCGATGTCAGCGTAGCCCAAGCCCAACGCGAGAGCGATCGTTTGACCCTTCACAACGGCTACGGACAATCCCGGGATGTTGGCAGCTTGCCGGAGGGAATCAAGGCGTTCGACGAAGGCGGGAATATCTTGTGATGTAGCGTTCCTAGGACCTTGATACTGCTCAGCCGACACGCCCGTGCATGCCGTCATTACAAGGAGGAAGAGCATTAAGTCTTTCAATGGTTTCACCTGTCCGCGCCGGTATAACCCCGCAATCAGCCGCGGCTTAATTTTTTAAACGTATCGAGGCTTAAATATCCCGCAGGCTCACTAAATGCGCATCTGTTGATGCATCCCCCGACTTTTTCGCTTCAGCGATTTTTGCACGAAGACTAGTGAGTGCTTCTTTAAAATCAGAATTTTCTTCTGCACTAGGATTATTTTGTAGCAAAATTTTTAGCGCATTGCTAGCTACTACAAATTTACCTTGCATCGCGTAACAACGGGACATAACTAGCATCGAGCCAAGATCACCAAAAGTAGATTCATCTAAGGTAGCTGCTTGATCTATAGAAGATACCGCATTGTCACACTGGCCAAGCGCGTAGTAAGAAACCGCTGCAGCTTGATATGATTTAGAATTCGGAGCAACTTTGACCGAATTGATAAAACTATTTATTGCCTCACTAAATTTCCGCTGAGAATTTAGCAACGTGCCCTTGTAGTAATGAATGGAAGCACCTCCATTATGACTCGCCAAATACTTATCTAAAATTTCGATTGCTTCTTTGTTTGTAGCACTAACGGAATAGATCTTGGCTCTAAGAAGGACTACGTGCTCTTCCAGCTCTCCCCAGTCGCTGGTATTTTCTAAGATTGATAGCGCACCTTGAAGATCACGATTTGAAGCTAGCAGTACAGATTTCTTATATTTGTACGACGCACTATTGGTACATGACCTCAACTCATCTAATTGATGAAGCTTCTCCGTTGCCGAAAATCCGGATTCAGAAATTTTTCTTACTAATTCTTTACAATCTTCTTGTGCGATCGTTTTTGACGCCAAAAACAATGAAACTAGTAAAGCTATGTATTTCACACTTACTCCTTATTGTATGTAATTGCCTTCCGGCTAATGACGCTTAACGCCGCGCTCAGGGGCGGCTTACTTTGGGCGCTTGATTGCGCGAAAATGGGAGCGAAGCGACCGCGCAATAAAGTGCACAAAGTAAGCCGCCGCCTTGCAGCGCCTTGTATGGCCTAATTCCCCAAATATTCGGTAAGGTAAGACCCGTAACTTACCGTCATAAGTTACCGGCCTGGCAGTCCGATGAGCGATTGGTCAAAAGACCGTTAACAAGCGTGGGCGCCAGGCCCACCCGATTTGCAAACCCTAACAGTCGAATGGGCCTCGAGCCCGAATTTAGCAAGGAAGAGTCATCATGACAAACCAAAAGCTAACGAAGTCCAGGGTTAATGTCGGTGTCGATGTTGGAAAGTGGAGTTTGGATATCTGCATCCACGAGAAGGAGCTGGTATGGCAGGTGGAGAACACGCCAGAAGGCATCCGATCGCTAATGAATCGTCTTTCACGATATCGCGTTGAACGAATCGTTATGGAAGCGACCGGCAGATATGAATTCGCGCTGGCGGAAGCGGCCTATGATAAGGGCTTGTCGGTATGTATAGCTAAGCCCACTTCTGTCAGGAAGTATGCTGGCGCTATAGAGCAATTCGCGAAGACGGATCGCATTGACGCTCAGGTAATTGCGGAATATGCGGCGGTAATCAAGCCTCGCGTGACGCCTGAAAGAAGTAAGAATCTTATAGCTATCAAAGACTTACTCGCCAAGCGTCGTCAAATACTGAGTCTTCGGACTCAAGAAATCAATCGTCGACACATTATGGACGGTGGGATCAAGCGCTCCTGTCGTCGACAGATAAAGTGCTTTGATGCTGAGGTTGCCTGGGTCGAAAAGAGGCTTGAGAAGCTTGTAGAAACAGAATCCGAATGATCAGAGAAGCGAGAGATTCTAGAGTCAGCACCTGGTGTTGGGAAAGCGCTTGCGTTCACCCTGTTAGCCGATATGCCAGAACTTGGCAGCCTGACGAACAAGCAGGCCTCTGCGCTCGTCGGGGTGGCACCGATCAATCGTGATAGCGGAAAGATGCGCGGGAAGCGACGGATTCAGGGAGGACGAGACTCGGTCCGCACAACGCTTTATATGGCGACACTGAGTGCAACTCAATGCGACCCTGCGATCAAGGCTTTCTACAAAAATCTCGTAGCCCAAGGGAAGCACAAGAAAGTTGCTTTGACCGCCTGTATGCGAAAATTTATTACTATCCTGAATGCGATGATTCGAGAAAAACAAGCGTGGTGTTCAACTTAAATTTGGGGTGGTTGACACCACAGTCGCTTGTTAGGCGGACCCACTAGATGATCCAAGTTTCCGGTTCGCCCTCTATACTGATTTGCATACTTTCGAACTGATCGCTGTTATCTACAAGATGCATCTCTAAACTATTTTCAAAGAAAATAATTATTTTTTCATCACTGGCAATTAAAGCCTTAGTTACCGGAACGTTAAAAATTTCGATGAATCCACTTTCTGGCCACGTACCCTCTTTCCATGTAGCGACTAAATCACCACCCCTAAGCAATGTAATCGGCGATTCGACAGTAAAATGAACCTTTCCTAAGCTAAACTGGAAATCGTACTTACCTATACATATTTGTGTCGTGAACTCACCAATCGCTTTAGATAAATCCAATTCTTTTGGTATGCAATACATGATCTTCGCCTAACGAGCCTGTAGAAAAACGATATTCATCACTACTCTCGTCCAGCTCTTTTCAATTGACTATTACCTGGCCAAGATTTAACCACAAACCTTTAACATAATCACGCTTGTGCGCAGTATTTGGGAAATTGGCCACCGCACGTGTGGACAACTCTGTTAATCAGTGGATAGCTCCGTAATTCATCAACTTCTCAATGTTATGCACCAAACAGAACATTTGCCACTGCCCCTGCACTTTACGTTTGCCACGCAGCGAGAAGCGATTCAATCGCTTGT
>NZ_JALNMG010000004.1:0-496797 GCF_023156515.1 Microbulbifer sp. CAU 1566
ACTCAGTGGAGCGCCAGGCCCTCACTGTGGGACGCGTATTCTACACATCCAATCTGCTGAAGCAAGTGCTTTTTGCAGACTTCTTTGAGACTGAAAAGCGTTTAAAAACAACGTCTTTTTCAGTCTCGATCACCGTTCCGGTGACCCCGAGAAGGACGCGCATTATATGGCGCCAATCTCGTTTGGCAAGCTCTTTTTTGAGAGCTTTTTTCAGGCCTGGAAAGCAGCTTTAACAGCGACATTCCCAACCCCGAAGGATCTACCCGAGACCCCGGTCGAACACTCAGCAAGTGCGCTTGGCAACCTTGCTTGAGGGCGCGCATTATAGCGAGCTCTCCGACCTCGGCAAGTACTTTTTGAAATTCTTTTTCAGAGAAAAACTCTTTGAAAATCAATCGGTTATCTTGCCTTTTCACCGCGCTTTGGGTTGCCCCTGCAGCGGTGAGGGCGCGAACTATACGAGTCTCACCGGACGGCCGCAAGCAGTTTTTGAAAACTTTTTTCCGGCGCGTTAGTCACTCCGCCTGACAACCCCAGAGCCCCATTCCACAGCCAGAACAGCGAAACAAAAAAAGGCTCCCGAAGGAGCCTTTTTTTTGCGTAAAAGCCGACCGTCTTAGGCGTCGGTCTTTTCTTCCGCGCTTGCCTGCTGTTGAGCCTGCTGTAGAGCAGCGGCGAACAGCGCGTCGAAATTGATCGGCGGCAGCATCAGGGCAGGGAAAGATCCCTTGGTCACCACGTTGTCCACGACTTCGCGTGCGTAGGGGAACAGAATGTTCGGGCAGGCAGTGTTCAGAGCCTGGGCCAACTGCTGACCTTCCAGACCTTTGATACCAAACAGGCCGGCCTGCTGAACTTCTACCAGGAAAGCGGTCTCGTCTTCGATCTTGACGGTGATGGTCAGGGTCAGAGCCACTTCATACAGATCTTCATCGATCTTGGCGGTTTTGGTGT
Organism: Microbulbifer sp. CAU 1566; assembly: GCF_023156515.1. Taxonomy (NCBI): domain Bacteria; kingdom Pseudomonadati; phylum Pseudomonadota; class Gammaproteobacteria; order Cellvibrionales; family Microbulbiferaceae; genus Microbulbifer; species Microbulbifer sp. CAU 1566. The sequence goes on from NZ_JALNMG010000004.1 coordinate 955, forward strand.
TCAGCTCCTGATTAACCTGGGGTTTCCACTGCTTTTTGAAAACCTCTGCACCCATCGGAGTCTCGAAGGACAGGTCTTTCAGGTAGATGCGCTGCATCGCAAATTGTACTTGTTGGGCGTCGTCTGCGTTTACTGCTGCGCCGTTTTGTTCTTCAGCCATGTTGCTGCCTGTTCACTAATTAAGATTATTGACTGCCTTCCCTGATAAGAAGACTCCCTGTATGAGTCTTACTTATGGGGGCCTCGAAATACCCTTTCAAGGCATCTGTTGGAAATTTCTTGGACTAAGCGGCGGCTTACGCCAGCAATTGATCCAGCTCGCCACTGCGCTCTATCGCCATCAGCTCGTCGCAGCCACCCACATGGTGTTTGCCAATCCAGATCTGTGGCACCGTGTGACGACCTGCCTTGGCGGTCATCTCCGCACGCAATGCTGGCTTACCATCTACCGATATCTCTTTGTAGGAGACATTTTTGTTGTCCAGCAAATACTTGGCCCGAATACAGAAGGGGCAGTAGCGGGTGGTGTAGATGACTACGTCTTTCACGACCAGTTAACCTCTTTACGTCTCGAAACCTAATGTTCGCAGCGCTATTGCGCCTCAGCCTTTTACCAGCGGCAGCTTCTGGTTCGACCATTCAGACATGCCACCTTCCAGGCGGCGCACAGTGTAGCCAGCCTTTTTCAGCTGACGACCGACAGGCCCCGCGTGCTGGCCCATTTTGTCCGCCAGGATCAGGGTCTTCTCTTTATAAGGTGCCAGCTCACCAATGCGCTTCTCCATCTCACCGTGGGGAATGTGGATTGCATCCACGATATGCCCGGCGGTGAATTCACTGCGGTCACGCAGATCGATGACCTTGGCGTCATGAATGTTAATCAGCTGCGTAGCCTCATGAGCCGATGCAGGCTTACCCGCTTTGATACGCTCGGTAATCGCAAACGCGTAAATCAGCGCCACCAATAAACTTACCAGCAGCCACTGCTCGCTGATAAAGACGAAAAAGTCCACTTCGCCCCCAAAAATCTCTGAATTGTAGTTGTAAACCGCACCAGACTTGCCAGTCGAGCCCTGTAGGGCCGCGAATGTACCCAGTCACGTGGTAGTCCAATGAAGGTGGCGGAGTATACACGACCATGGCCATTTCTTAATCAGCATTTTCCGGCACCGTTTTCACACGTCTTCACACATCGATTGCCTCAATCACTGATCAAACCCTGACCTTCCTCCCCTAAACAGGTTAAAATCCGCCACCTGCGGTTTAACACCCTCTAAGTTTCCGATTTCCGGCAATGGCGCCGAGCGATCTTCCACAAACCGACCGATTAACTCAGCAAAGGAATTCCAATCCCATGGCATCCGAGTCTTCGCCTAAACGCCCCCTGGTACTGCTCATTCTGGATGGCTTCGGCTATAGCGAGCACAGCGAACACAACGCCATTGCTGCGGCAAATACCCCGGTTTGGGACCAGATCTGGGCCAATCGCCCGAAATCCCTGATTCACACCTCCGGTATGGCGGTGGGCCTGCCGGAAGGGCAGATGGGCAACTCCGAAGTGGGACATATGACCCTCGGTGCTGGCCGCGTGGTGTACCAGAACTTCACTCGCATCAACAAGGCCATCGCAGACGGCGACTTCTTCACCAATCCGGCATACACCGCCGCGGTCGACAAGGCCATCGCCAACAATGGTGCAGTGCATATTATGGGCCTGGCTTCCGAGGGCGGCGTACACAGCCATGACGACCATATTGTTGCCATGGCCACCCTGGCGGCACAGCGCGGCGCCAAAGCGGTTTACATTCACGCCTTTACCGACGGCCGCGATACCGCCCCGCGCAGTGCCGAAACTCCGCTGGCACGCCTGACTCAGGTATGCGATGCCCTGGGGACAGCGTGCATTGCCAGTATCGCCGGTCGCTACTTTGCGATGGATCGCGACCAGCGCTGGGATCGAGTGCAACCGGTTTATGACCTGATCACCCAGGGCAAGGCCGAACATCAGGCCAGTGATGCCCTCGCGGGCCTAGCCGCCGCTTACGCGCGCGATGAAAACGATGAGTTCGTTGCCCCAACCCGGATCGGAGATGCCGCGCCCTTGCAGGACGGCGATGCAATGATCTTTATGAATTTCCGCCCGGATCGCGCACGCCAGCTGACCCGCGCTTTCACTGATGCCAACTTTGACGGCTTCGAGCGCGCCGTCACCCCCAAACTGGCAGACTTTGTAATGACCACCGAATACGCGGCCAGCATTGACGCCAGCTGCGCCTTCCCGCCGGAAAGCCTGGTCAACACCCTGGGTGAATACCTGCAGAACCAGAACAAGACCCAGTTGCGCATTGCCGAGACAGAAAAGTACGCACATGTGACCTTCTTCTTTAGCGGCGGCCGCGAAGAGCCCTACAATGGCGAAGAGCGCATCCTGATCAAATCCCCGGACGTGGCGACTTACGACCTGCAGCCGGAAATGAGCGCACCAGAGGTGACCGACAAACTGGTTGCGGCCATTGAGAGCGGCAAGTTCGATGCCATCATCTGTAACTACGCCAACGGTGACATGGTCGGACATACCGGTGTGTTTGAAGCCGCAGTGAAAGCGGTAGAAGCGCTGGACGGTTGTGTGGACCGCGTAACCAAAGCGGCACTGGCCGCCGGCGGCGAGGTACTGATCACGGCGGATCACGGCAATGTGGAAGAGATGTTCGACGCCGGCTCCGGCCAAGTCAGCACCCAGCACTCCACCCTACCTGTACCCTTTGTGTATGTGGGTGAGCGCGATATCAGCATGCGCGATGGTGGCAGCCTGGCCGATGTGGCACCCACCATGCTGGCGCTGATGGGTGTACCCCAGCCAGCAGAAATGACTGGTGAGCCCCTGGTAAAAATTGGCTGACCTCAAATTAACAAACATTAAAAACAGCGGGAAAGTATTACCCCATGAAATTGGTCGCACTGTTTTTCAGCGCCCTGCTATTTATCCCCGCCTGCTTCGCGCAGGCGGCGGACGAAGAGCAGCAGGCGCGACTGGCGGAAATCAAACAGCGTATCGAATCCCTGCAGCAGGAGCTGAACCAGGTCAAAGGAGAGCGCGACCAGCTGTTGAAAGACCTGGAGTCCAATGAGAAAGACATCTCCGAGTTGATCCAGCGTATCGATAAAATCAAAGCGGATATGCAAAGCCGCGGCGAGAAGTTGCAGGAGTTGAAGCGGGAAGAGAAACAGCTGGAGGAATCCCGCCGAAGTATGCAGCGGCGGGTCGAGCAGGAAGTCGCCGCCGCTTACCGACTCGGTCGCCAGGAGCAGATCAAACTGCTCCTCAACCAGCAAGACCCCCAGCACATCGCCCGCCAACTCCGCTACCACGACTACTTCCTCAAACAACGCAGCCGCGTCATCGACGATTACGCCAGCACTCTCGACCAGCTCTCCACCGTCAGTTCAGGTATTCAGCGGGAACAGGACACCCTTGCCGGCGAACGCGACCAGCTGGAGCAAAAGCGCCGCGCACTCACCAGTGCCCAGCAAAACCGCCAGCGCACCCTGGACCGACTGGCCAAACAGCTCGCCAGCAAAAGCGGCGAACTGGATCAGCTACACAGTGACCGCAGCCGCCTGCAACGACTGGTGGACGAAGTGGGCAGAGCAATCGCCACCCTGATCAACCCCAGCGACCAGACGCCCTTTGCCAAGCAACGCGGGCGCATGCAGTGGCCCGCCCAGGGACGCCGCGCCAATGCCTTTGGCCAGCGCCGTGCCAACGGCATTACCTGGACGGGGGTCACGATTCGCGCCAATGAAGGCCAGTCGGTCGAGGCCATCCACCGCGGGCGGGTGGTATTTGCAGACTACCTTCGCGGCCAGGGCATGCTGATCATCCTCGATCATGGCGACGGCTACATGAGCCTCTACGGCCACAACCAGTCCCTCACCCGCGCCATCGGCGAATGGGTGGAGCGCGGCGACACCATCGCCAAGGTGGGCAATACCGGCGGCCTTAGCCAAAGTGGCCTTTACTTCGAAATCCGCCGCAACGGTAAACCCCAGGACCCGACCGCCTGGTGCCGGGGCTGACCCAAACAGCCCCCTGCCGACACGCAATCTGCCCGTAAACGCCCGCGATCTCCGCTTCCCGGCTTGTTCCGCCGCTCCTGTGCCTAACATATTTTTCCCTGCCAAGTCCCCCTCTGCCAGCGCCCAGTACACGTATCCCGGTTCGTTTCTCCGCCAAGTTCAAAACCCGGCGTTGGCGGCGGGTCTACAATTCCTGTTGGAAAGTAACGATAAATGCCAAGGACGTGCAGACTATGTTCACCCCCAAAATGCTGGCCCGTATTGTTGGCGTGGCTGCCCTTACCGCTCTGCCGCTGATGGGACTCAGCCAGGGCGACAACAGCGAGCGCCGCTCACTGGAAGCGGAATCCCGCCTGCCGCTGGAAGACCTGCGCAGCTTTGCCAAAGTGTTCGAGCAGATCCGCCAGGGCTATGTGAATGAGGTGGACGACAGCACCCTGCTGGAATACGCCATCAAGGGCATGCTCCAGGGGCTGGATCCACACTCCGCCTACCTCGACAGCCGCTCCTTCGACGACCTGCAGGCCAACACCACCGGTGAATTCGCCGGGTTGGGGATCGAGGTGGGGATCGAAGACGATTACATCACCATCATCACCCCGATGGACGACACCCCCGCCGAGCGCGCCGGTTTGCGCGCTGGCGATGTGATCCTGCGCCTTGCCGGCAAGTCCATGCGCGGCGTCAGCCTGGATGAGGCTGTGGACAAGATGCGCGGCCCGGTGGGATCACCGGTAACCCTGACCATCGGCCGCAAAGGCCACAAGGAACCCTTTGACGTCACCCTCAAGCGCGACAAGGTCCGGGTATACAGTGTGCGCGGCGAGATGCTCGAAGATGGCTACGGCTATGTGCGCATCAGTCAGTTCCAGCTGGATACCGGTGGCGACCTGATGCGCGCGATGAAAAAACTCAAGAAAGAAGGTGAGCTGAAAGGCCTGATCATCGATCTGCGCAACAACCCCGGCGGTGTGCTGCAATCGTCGGTGGAAGTGGTCGACGCCTTCCTGGAGGAAGGCCTGGTGGTCTACACCGAGGGCCGCAACGAGTCCTCCAATTTGCGCTACTCCGCCAGTCCCGGTGACGTCACCAAGGGCGCACCGCTGGTGGTGCTGATCAACGACGGCTCTGCCTCGGCGGCAGAAATTGTCGCCGGCGCCTTGCAGGATCACCGCCGTGCGGTATTAATGGGCACCGACAGTTTCGGCAAGGGTTCGGTGCAGACCGTCATCCCCATCACCGACGATCGCGCCATCAAGCTCACCACCGCACTTTACTTCACCCCCAAAGGGCGTTCGATCCAGGCCCAGGGAATCACCCCTGACATTACCGTTGAACGGGTGCAGGTCACTCGCATGGATGGGCGCACCCGCACCACCGAAGCGGACCTGGCAGGTCACCTGGGTAATGGCAATGGCGGTGAGGAAAGCGGCTCGGAAGATCGCAAGCGCGCCAAGGCCGGCAAGAAAGATTGGTACAGCCGCGACAACCAGGTATTTGAGGCCCTGAATGTGCTCAAAGGCCTGAACCTTTATGTAAAACGCCCAGCGGTAAGCAGCGAAGAAAGCAGTGCGCCGGCTCCGAAAGATCAGGTAGCACGTATCCGCGCGGAAGATCTGTAACCTGGCTTATTGTGAGCTTGTGCAGATTGAGGTTGCGCAAACACAGGCGCCCGCGGACCAACCGACACCCTGTTTTTGACTAATCTTTAAATAGGGTGTCGATGTTCGACCCTGGCAGCGCGCCACAGAATGTAAGCGCCCTGCCCGGCAGTAGATGTAGCGAGGTGAGTCATGCAGCAGTATCGTCGTGGCGAACAGGGTCAAACCATTCCCCCTCGCGCAGACCGTTTTTACAAGCTGGGTGACGACTGGTATTTCACCGTGCGCGGCGGTAAAGCCTTTGGGCCTTTCACTTGCCGGGCTGAAGCGGAAAAGGCCGTAGAAAAATTTCTCAATCCCGCCAAAGAGTACGCCGGCAATGTGCGCCCCTTTGGCAGCCTCCGTGCCAAGCGCTGGCGCTCGCAATTCAGGTTTTAATCCAACCGCCCCACAGCACCCAACGCAACGACATAAGACCAGCCCGCCGTCAGATTCGCATTTCTATGCCTGCATCCTGCATAAACGCCTTGGCTTCACCCACGGTGTATTCACCGAAGTGGAAAATGCTCGCGGCAAGTACCGCATCGGCGCCGCCCTTTAACACACCGTCCGCCAGGTGCTGCAGGTTGCCCACACCGCCGGAGGCAATCACCGGTACGGATACGGCATCGGAGATGGCGCGGGTCAGGGCCAGGTCAAAACCGTTCTTGGTGCCATCGCGGTCCATGCTGGTCAGCAGGATTTCCCCGGCGCCGTAGCTGTCCATTTTTTTTGCCCACTCCACCGCGTCAATACCGGTGGGCTTGCGTCCGCCGTGGGTAAAAATCTCCCACTTGTTCTCACCCACCTGTTTGGCATCGATGGCGACGACGATGCACTGGCTGCCGAAGCGGTCGGCAGCTTCGCGCACAAAGTCGGGATTGAACACGGCGGCGGAGTTGATCGCGGTTTTATCGGCACCGGCATTCAGCAGGTTGCGGATATCCTGAATTTCGCGCACGCCACCACCGACGGTCAGCGGGATAAACACCTGGGAGGCCATTTTCTCCACGGTGTGCAGCGTGGTATCGCGGCCTTCATGGGTGGCGGTGATATCGAGGAAGGTGACTTCGTCGGCACCGGCTTCGTTATAGCGACGGGCGATTTCCACCGGATCACCGGCATCGCGGATATCGACAAAGTTGACGCCTTTGACCACGCGGCCGGCGTCGACGTCGAGACAGGGAATAATGCGTTTGGCGAGGCCCATTGTCTGATTCCGGTAATTACTTGTTCCAGTTATCGCACAGTTGCTGCGCGGCGCGCAGGTCGAGTTTGTCTTCGTAGATGGCGCGGCCAGTGATGGCGCCGAAGATCTCGGTTTTGTCGTCGCCGGCAGCAAGCAGTTTTTCAATATCTTCGATACAGCTGACGCCACCCGAAGCGATGATCGGGATCTGCACGGCGCGGGCGAGGTCCATGGTGGACTCGAGGTTGACGCCCTGCATCATGCCGTCGCGGGCGATGTCGGTGTAGACGATGGCGCTGACACCGCAGTCCTGGAATTCCTTGGCGAGCTCGGTGGCCTGGACGTCGGAGACTTCAGCCCAGCCTTCGGTGGCGACGAGACCATCTTTGGCGTCGAGGCCGACGATGATGTGACCTTCGAATTCACGGCAGGCTTCTTTGACCAGTTTGGGATTTTTTACCGCGGCGGTGCCGATGATGGTCCATTTGACCCCGGTATCGAGGTAGCGCTCGATGGTTTTGAGGTCGCGGATGCCGCCGCCGATCTGGATGGGGAATTGCGGGAACTGGCGGGCGATGGCGTTGACGGCATCGCCGTTGACGGGGTTGCCAGCAAAGGCGCCGTTGAGGTCGACGATGTGCAGGCGTTTGGCGCCCTGGCTGAGCCAGTGTTCGGCGGTGGCTACCGGGTCGTCGGAGAAGACGGTGGCGTCTTCCATTTCACCCTGACGCAGGCGTACACACTCGCCGTCTTTCAGATCAATGGCTGGGATTACGATCATTATTTATAACTTCCTGTTTCGGGGCCCCGGTTATTTTTAGGCCCAGTGGCGGCAGGGCACCGGGTAAGTCTTTTCAAAACCGCTGTGAATACATCCCTGTACGCTGCGTCGGCAACATCCCTGTTGCCGACGCTTTTGAAAAGACATACCCGGCACCCTGCCTTCGCATCTCGTTATTTACTTCGTCAGCTGACGTCCTTAAGCAGCGCCGTTCCAACCAACAAAATTCTTCAGCAGCTGCATACCAGCATCCGCACTCTTTTCCGGATGGAACTGGGTGGCAAAGATATTGTTGCTAGTAACAGCCGCGGCGAATTGCACACCGTAGTCGGTCTCGCCGGCGACGGCGTCATTATTGTCCGCGGGCACATAGTAGCTGTGCACAAAATAGAAGCGGCTGCCGCTTTCGATACCTTCCCACATGGGGTGGTCGATTTTCTGCTGCACGCGATTCCAGCCCATATGCGGGACTTTCAGGCGCTGGCCGTTTTCATGCAGATCGGTGCCGAAGAATTTGACCGGCTGCGGGAAGATGCCGAGGCAGTCGACGCCGCCATTTTCTTCGCTGCTGGCCATCATGATCTGCATGCCTACGCAGATGCCAAGAATCGGCATGCCGGATTCGATGCACTGGTTCAGCAGCGGCACGAAGCCCGGGCGAATGAAACCTTCCATGCAGTCACGGATGGCGCCGACGCCGGGGACGATGAGGCGGTCTGCACCCTGGGCTTCTTCCGGGGTGGTGGCGAGGACGACTTCATCACCGGGGGCGACCTTTTGCAGGGCGCTGGCGACGGAGTGGAGGTTGCCCATGCCGTAGTCGAGGACGACGATCTTTTGCATCTTCGTTCCCGCCTTACAGTACGCCTTTGGTGGAGGGCATGGCGCCTTCCATTCTCGGATCCGGGGTCAGGGCCATGCGCAGGGCGCGGCCGAAGGCCTTGAATACGGTTTCGATCTGGTGGTGGGCGTTGAAGCCGCGGATGCAGTCGATGTGCAGGGTCACCAGGGCGTGGTTGACGAAGCCCTGGAAGAATTCGTAGAACAGCTCGGTATCGAAGTTGCCGATGCGCTTCTGGGTGAAGGGCACATTCATGGTGAGACCGGGGCGGCCGGAGAAGTCGATCACTACGCGGGACAGGGCTTCGTCCAGGGGCACATAGGCGTGACCGTAGCGGGTCATGCCTTTCTTGTCGCCGATGGCCTGGTTGATGGCCTTGCCGAGGGTGATACCGATGTCTTCCACGGTGTGGTGATCATCGATGTGCACGTCGCCGTCGCAGGTGATGTCCAGGTCAATCATGCCGTGGCGGGCGATCTGGTCCATCATGTGCTCGAGGAAAGGGACGCCGGTATTGAATTTGCCGGTGCCTTTGCCGTCGAGGTTGAGGCTGACCTGGATCTTGGTTTCCAGGGTGTCGCGGTTGACGCTGGCGGTGCGCATGAGGTCTACATCCTTGATTGCGAGCTTGTTTGCAATTCAGGGCGGCCCCGTTGACCGGCCCCTGAGACAGAAGGCGCGAATTATACGCCCAAACGGGGCGGAATTTGGCCGATAGTCTCAGATGAAACTTGATTCGTCACAAAGATCAAATATCATACCGCCCATGAATATGAGTTACCGTCACAAGACCCCCGTGTGGGTCAGCTTTGTACTGCTGTTTGCGCTGATGCTCGCGCAGCCGGTGCTGGCGGAGCATATTCACATCGACGACCGCTCGCACCAGCTGTGCGACCTGTCCCACAACCACACGCCCGCGCCCGTGGGCAGTGAGTTCAGCTTCATTTCCGACGACCTGGCACCGCTGTATATCAAACAGCAGTCCCCGGTGGCACTCGATTGCCAGCCGGAGCGCCAGTCCGCCCGCGGCCCGCCCGCACTCCTGTCACTCAGCTAATCACTCTCGCTGCTGATTCCGGTAGATATACCGGTCAGCGGCTTAATAACGCTTATGCATTCGGGCACCGGCCTTTTGGGTGGCCGCTGCCTGTGATTGACAGGAATAATTCGAAATGTTTCGTGAAAAGTACCGAGTAAACACTCTGGCGCTGGCTGTTGCCTGCGCGCTGACTTCTGCTGTGTCTTCTGCCGCTTCCGCTCAGACCGCCAACAACCAAAAAGAGACTCTGGAAGAGGTCAACGTTACCGTCTCTCCCCTGGCCAAGCCCGCCGATGCGGTGGCCGCACCGGTTTCCGTACTGAAAGGCGATGAGCTGCGCAAATCAGCCGCTGCCACCCTGGGTCAGACCCTGAACAGCCAGCTGGGCGTTGCCAATGCCTCCTTCGGCGGTGGTGTGGGCCTGCCGGTGATCCGTGGCCAGAGCGCCAACCGGGTGAAGGTGCTGAACGACAACCTGGATGTGGCCGACGCCTCCAACACCAGTTCTGACCACGCCGCCAGCATCGAACCACTGCTGGCCAACAGCATTGAAATCCTGCGCGGCCCCGCGGCTCTGCGCTATGGCAGCGGCGCCATCGGTGGCGTGGTGAATGTGATCGACGGGCGCATTCCTACCAAGGTACCGGAGGCAATCGAAGGCGCGGTGGAAATGCGCCACGACACCGCCAACAGTCAGGATGCCGGCGTCTTCCGCCTGTCCGGTGGCGCGGGCAACCTGGCCTGGTATCTGGACGGCGTCTACCGCGAGAACGGCAACACCCAGATCCCCGGTCTCGCTATCCGCGAACACGAAGAAGACGGCCACGACGCACACGAAGAAGAGCACGAGGGTGAGGAGCACCACGAGGAAGAGTTCAACACCAACGGCTTTGTGGGCAACACCAACGCACGCGCCAAGAGCGGCAGTGCCGGCCTGTCCTGGGTGACCGACAACGGCTTTGTAGGCTTCTCCGTCAACCGCCTCGAAAACAACTACGGCATCCCCGCTGGCACCCACGCCCACCACGAAGACGAGGAGGGCGAGGACCACGCGCTGGAAGAGGGACATGACGAGGTTCACGAAGAGGAACACGAGGAGCACGGCGGTGAAGGTGTGCGCATCGACCTGGCGCAAACCCGTTACGACCTCAAGGGCGAGCACCGCTTCAACAGCGACTACTGGGACAAACTCAGTTTCCGCCTCGGCCACAACGATTACGAGCACGTGGAACTGGAGCCACACGGCGACCACTACGACGAAGGTACCCGCTTTACCAACAAAGCCTGGGAGAGCCGCGTCGAGCTGACCCACGACGACGGCGGTGAGTGGCGCGGCGCCTACGGCCTGCAGCTGTCACGCAAGGACTTCGCTGCCATCGGCGACGAGGCCTTCATTCGTCCGTCAATCACCGACAGCATCGGCGCCTTCACCATGAAGGAGCGCGAGTGGGGCAGCTGGCACCTGGATCTGGGCGCGCGCCTGGAGAATGTCACCGTCAACCCGGAATACGGCAACGACAAGGACTTCAACCTAGCGGGACTGTCTGGCGCCATTCAGTATTTCCTCACCGAGCACCAGCACCTGAGCCTTGGTCTCACCAGCGCCGAGCGTGCGCCGGTGGCCGAGGAGCTGTTCGCCGATGGCGCCCATCTGGCGGAATCCCGCTACATCATCGGCGACGAACAGCTGGATAAGGAAAACTCCCTCAACCTGGAACTGGGTTATCACCACCACAACCAGGAAGCCAGCGGCTGGCACGCGGCCAAGGTGGAGGCGAATGTTTTCTACAACCGTATTGCCGACTATATCTATGCCGCCAACACCGGCCTGGAAGATGAAGAGAGCGAGTTCGACATCTACGGCTACCGCAACCGCGACGCCACTTTCTACGGCGCCGAAGCTTCGGTGCAGTTCCCGCTGGCCAGCGGCCTCAGCCTAACCCTGTTCGGCGACAGCGTACGCGCCAACTTTGACGATTACATTGCCGGCGAATCCAGAGAAGTACCGCGCCTGCCGCCACTGCGCTACGGTTTTGCCCTGGGTGGCGACTACGCCAACTGGAACTGGCAGTGGCGTAACACCCACGCCACCGAACAGAACCGCCCCGGTGCCTTCGAGGAGAACACCGACGCCTACACCCGCATGGACCTCACTGCCCAGTACAACTTCAAGCTGGCAGGCAACGATGCAGTGGTCTTCGCCAACGCGCGCAACCTGCTCGACGAAGAAATTCGCAACGCCACCTCGCTGTTGCGCGACTTCGCACCGGAAGCGGGACGCAGTATTGAAGCGGGCGTAAGGTTTCATTTCTGACCGGCAACTGCTTCAATAGTCGCATCCACGGTGCCCGGATAGATTGCTGTCCGGGCACCGTTCCCTTCTCGCCAACTCCAGAATAAGGATGCGCCCTGTATGGCCTGGATCAAACGCGGACTGATTACCCTCGTTGTTCTTTTTGTTCTCTTCGCCGGCGTTATTGCCTGGTTCCTCTCCGGCCTCGACGCCAACCAGTACAAACCCAAAATCGTGCAGCTGGCTGCGGATCAGGGCATTGCGCTGACCCTCGATGGCGACATCGGCTGGCAACTGTGGCCCAACATCGCGCTCAAACTGGAGGGCGTGAAAGTCGCGCCACTGGCACTGCCCAGTGAATCCCTGCTGGAAGCCGACCGCGTTGCCGTGGGTGTGGCGCTGATGCCCCTGCTGGACAAACGCATCGAGGCGAAAGAGATCGCCCTGATCGGCCCGCAAGTGGAACTTACCGTGGACAAAAACGGCAAGGGCAACTGGGAGCTGATTACCGATGCCATGGAGGCCAAAGCCAAGCTCGACGCACAGCAGAAAAAAGAACAGCCACCCAAGCTGGACGTTCCCGAGGAAGAATCTTCCGCAGCCTCCGGCCTCGAAATCGCCCTCGAGCAGTTGCGCCTGGAAGACGGCGTGCTGCGCTACCGCGATATGCAGGCCGGCTCCGAATACGCCATCACCAAACTGCGCATCGCCGCAGACAATCTGGTGCCCGGTGGCAAGCCCGGTGACGTGCAGCTCAGCGCGGAGCTGGCGGGCAGCGATTTCCCGGACCCGGTAAATCTCGATATTCACAGCACCCTCGCCATCGATGAGGGCCTCAATGGCCTGCGGGTCCAGCCTGCCAATATCAAACTCACCGGCGCCAAAGGTTCGGAAGCGGAAGTGACCCTGCGCGGCAATGTGCGCCGGGTTGAGGCCGACGCTCCCTGGCAGATTCAACTCAACCTGAATGCCAAGGCCGAGCCCCTGACCGGCTGGCTCGCCGCGGTGGGCAGCGAGTACAAGGCCCAGAGCACCAGCGCCCTGAAAAAATTCAGTATCGAGTCCGACATCAGCGGCACCGATAAACAGCTGAACCTGGAGCCGCTGCAACTGAAACTGGACGATCACGCGTTTAATGGCAGCGCCAGCTATCAGGCCGGCGACATTCCCTCGGTCGCGCTGACCCTGACCGGTGGCGACCTGAATGTGGACGATTACCTGCCGCCCCCGGTAGCCACCCCGGAGGAAGATGCACTGGCCGCGGATGTTGCCGCTGCACAACCAGTACCGCTACCGCTGGAAGCCATGCGCGGCTTCAATGCGCGCCTGAACCTGACCCTCGAGAAGCTGCATGCACTGGATTTTGTAATCGACAAGCCGCAGCTGGCAGTTAACGTCAATAACGGCCTGTATCAGCTCAACCAGCTGGCAGCCGGCCTCTACGGCGGCCAGCTGAACAGCACCGGGGTGTTTAACGCCCGCGGCGCTTCTGCCCGCGGTGAACTGAGCGGCGGCCTTACCGGGGTGGAAATTTCCAAGGTGCAGGAAGCCCTGTTCGCCAGCGACGAACCGGAAGCGGCCAACCAGAAAAAGGTCACCCTGTCCGGTAAAACCGACCTCACCTGGGTAGGCCAGACGAACGGTGCCGACACCCTGGCCCTGCAGAAAAACCTGCGCGCAGCGGTACAGCTGAACGCCGCCGAGCTGGCACTGGCACCATTCAACCTTGAAAAGGGCATGTGTCAGCTGGTGAGCTACGCGGAAAAAACCGCGATGCCGGAAAGAGAGTGGCCGGCGCAAACCCGCCTGCAGGACCTGCGCGCCAGCGTGAACCTGAACGGTGATGTCGCCAAGGTAGAGGGCATCAACGCCGGTATCGAAAATATCGCCCTCTCCGGCGACGGTACCGTCAATCTCGAGCAACAGGACTTCGACTTCGCCCTGGGCCTGGCCCTTGTGGGTGAGAAGACCTCGGGCAATGGCTGCTCGGTGCAGAACAGCCGCTGGCGCAATCGCCCGCTGCCCCTGCGCTGCAAAGCAGCCTTCAACGAGGCCGGCGCCAGCACCTGCAAACCCGACAGCCGCCGCATCGACGACCTGATCCGCGACGAACTGAAGTACAAAGCCGAGAAAGAGTACGGCGACAAAGCCCGCGAAAAGACCGAAGAGCTGAAAGACAAACTGAAAGACAAGTTCAAAGGGCTGTTCAACCGGGGGGACTAATCACTCTCGGTCGTTGTCGATCGGCAATCGCCGGTAGGACGAATAGCCAGAAAGCAGTAGCATGGGCACCCTTCGCGGTGCCCATTTTCGTTTCAGACCATGTCCAAATCCGATCCAGATACCAAGCTTCCGGTTAAGCCCAAAACGCCAGCCCGCTTCCAGCAAGCCTTGCTCAAGTGGTTCGACCAGCACGGTCGCCACGACCTGCCGTGGCAACAAAACATCAACCCGTACCGGGTGTGGGTGTCAGAGATCATGCTGCAGCAAACCCAGGTCACGGCTGTTATTCCGTATTACCTGCGCTTTATGGAATCTTTTCCCACCGTGCAGGCCCTGGCGTCTGCCAGCCAGGACCAGGTACTCGCCCACTGGAGCGGCCTCGGCTACTACGCCCGCGCGCGCAACCTGCACAAGTGCGCGCAGACAGTGGTCAGCGAGCACGGTGGTGAATTCCCGAGGGATGTGGAAGCACTGGCTGAGCTACCAGGAATCGGCCGCTCCACCGCCGGCGCTATCGCCAGCATCAGCATGGGCCTGAAAGCGGCGATTCTGGATGGCAACGTGAAGCGGGTGCTGGCCCGCATACACGCGGTCGAAGGCTGGCCGGGGCAAACCGCCGTGGCTAAAAAGATGTGGGAAATTGCCGAGCGCTACACGCCCGGGGAGCGCACCGGTAACTATACCCAGGCGATGATGGACCTCGGCGCCACCCTGTGCACCCGCTCGAAACCCGCCTGCGAGCGCTGCCCCTTCGAGAGTCACTGCATCGCCCGCGCCCAAGGCAACCCCACCGACTACCCGGGCAAAAAGCCGAAAAAGGAAAAGCCTGAGCGCCAGACTACTCTGTTGCTGATCGAGCACGACGGCGAACTCTACCTGGAACAGCGCCCCGCTAGCGGCATCTGGGGCGGCCTGTGGATACCACCACAGCTGGAAGGGGACGACGGCGGCGAAGCCAGCGCACAGGAGTGGCTGGCCGCACAGGACCTGGATGCCAGCGAGATTCAGGCCCTGCCGCCCATGCGCCACACCTTCAGCCACTTTCACCTGGATATACACCCGGTGTGGATAAGTCTGCCGCGCAAACCCGCACAGGTGGCAGAAGGAGCCTGCGGCTGGTATAAACTGCGCCAGCTCGACCGGCCCAGATCCGGACAGGATCTCGGACTGCCGGCACCCATTACCAAGCTGGTTAAACAGCTCGTAGCGTTTCGGGACCCTTTGCTGGCCCCGTGCTGAATAAGTTAGGAGAACCCATGTCCCGCACCGTCTTCTGCCGCAAATATCAGGAAGAACTGGAAGGCCTCCCCAATCCGCCCTTCCCCGGCCCCAAAGGCCAGGACATCTTTGAGAACGTCTCCGCCAAAGCCTGGCAGGAATGGATGGCCCACCAGACCATGCTGATCAATGAAAAACGCCTCAACATGATGGAGCCCTCCTCCCGCGCCTACCTGGCAGAGCAGATGAGTAAATTCTTCAGCGGCGAAGACTACGACGCCGCTGACGGCTATGTCCCCGAGCAAGATGGCAACAAGTAAGCAACCGCTTACCAACTGAAAAAACTATTTATCAATCAAGGGGTTGACTCCCCCCAGAAGAGCAGGTTTAATACGCGCCTCGCTGCCGGGGACACCCCGAATAAAGCGAAGCCCAGATAGCTCAGTCGGTAGAGCAGGGGATTGAAAATCCCCGTGTCGGTGGTTCGATTCCGCCTCTGGGCACCACTAATATATCTCCACATGCTCCCGCATGATCGGAAAACCCAAGAAAACCCGCACTCTCGCGGGTTTTTTTGTGCCTGTATGATTCTGCACACCTCCACACAATCCCACCCTTTCGGTATATGCTTCGGTATACAGCCCGGTTCGATAACGAGCGTATACCCATGCCGAAGAAAATCGTCCCCCTTACAGACCCGAAATGCGAGGCCGCCCGCCCCACGGACAAGGATTACAGCCTGTTCGACGGCAACGGCCTGCACCTGCTGGTGAAGCGCACTGGCCTGAAAGTTTGGCGCTACAAGTTCAAGCGCCCCAACGGAAAGCAGGGGCTGATGACTTTCGGCCGCTACCCTTCCACCCGTCTGAAAACAGCACGACAGAAACGCGATGACGCCGCGGAGCTACTGGCTGCCGGCATTGACCCCATCGACCACAAGAAAGCCGAGCAGGCGACGAAAGCCGGCGCCCTGACCTTCGAGACCGTCACCCGAGATTGGCACCGCAACCAGGTGGCCCGAGAAAAATGGTCCAGCCCACACGCCGAGCGGGTCATTCGGGAAATGGAAGCCAACCTGTTCCAGATGATCGGCGGATTCAGTATCGAGGACTTCAAAACCCGCGACCTACTGGCACCTCTACGGACAGTGGAAGCCCGTGGCGCCCTGGATATGGCCGCCCGCCTGCAGCAGCGGATCTGCTCAGTATTCCGCTACGCCGTACAAAACGGGCTGATCGACTACAACCCGGCACAGGATCTGACTGGCGCGGTGAAAACCCGCAAAGCGAAACACCGGCCCGCCCTTCCCCTGGAGCGCATCGGGGAGCTGCAGAACAAAATCCACGAATACACCGGCCGCCCGCTTACCCGCCTGGCCATGCTGATGACGCTGCACGTATTCATCCGATCCAGTGAGCTGCGCTTCGCCCGCTGGGGTGAGATCGACTGGAAGCGGAAGCTCTGGATTATTCCGCCCGAGCGGGAAGCCATCGAAGGAGTGCCACACTCCACCCGCGGCAGCAAGATGCGAGACACTCACCTGGTGCCGCTCTCGCCCGCAGCCTTGGCACTGCTGGAAGAGATCCAGACCCTAAGCGGCCGTAGCGCCCTGATCTTCCCCAGTGACTCCAACAACGGCCGGCCGATGAGCGAGAACACAATTAACAAAGCCCTGCGTCGACTTGGCTACGACACCCAGCAGGACGTCTGCGGGCACGGCTTCAGAACCATGGCCTGCAGCGCCCTGGTTGAGTCCGGTCTGTGGTCCCGCGATGCCGTAGAGCGGCAAATGAGCCACAAAGAGCGCAACGGGGTGCGCGCCGCGTACATCCACAAAGCCGAGCACCTGGAAGAGCGCCGCCTGATGTTGGACTGGTGGAGCAAGTACCTGGAAGAAAGCCGCCGGGAATATGTCGCCCCATTTGAGTACGCGCAGCCGAAGGGGAAAAAAGTGGCGAGGTTGCAACGGGCATGAAAGCGTATCCCATTAAGAATTTTCGCGATCCGTCCGCCTACCCAAGCTGGAAAGGCATCAATGCCTGGCGGTGGGAATTCCTGCGCAGAAACCCTGAGTACCAAGCTTTTTTCGATGCCAATAAGACAAAGTTTAAAACCGACCCTAGCAATGTTTCCTGCTGGAGATTTGGTGTTCGGTCGCTGCATGACCCTGCTCACGATGAGGCATACCAGGGAATGTTGCCGCCTTCGCGGGTTGTCGGATTGCCTACATTCGATGATTTGGAGCGCTGGGAGAAAGTCCCTGGATATACGCCAGAAATGGGGTTGACTATTATTCTCCGAATACTCACAGAGCTGCAGTATCAGGGTGACACGCTCGCTGTTATCGACCGCTCTCTGCCAGTCAAACCCCAGCTTACTGCTATCGGAGAAGCAGTCGAATTGCGCAATTCAGCAGACGGAGTATCACCCGCTTTTCAGCGACAAACGTCCACAAAGTGGCCGGAGTACTTGCGTGTATTGGATGGGAAAGCGGCAGGTGCCAGCGATGATGAAATTGCGGCTGTGCTGTATCCCGACAAAGAAAACAATTATCCAGATTATCCAGTGAGAAAGCGTGTCGAGAAGGCGGCCGCACAAGGTATCTATCTATCCAAGGTTTTCGCTACAAAGGGGTTTTCTCCGGAAAAATAAGAGAGTTGTTATATTTCCTATTTTGCACTCATTAAAAATCTGAACCTTGTGGCTCACCCAATACGGAGCCATTCAGATGCAAGTAAACCCACCGCCCGACCAGCTGAGGCTTATCAGGCAAACCACCCTTTGCCAGCGCATGGACCTCAGTGCCAACGGCCTGGCAAAGCTACGCGCCAAAGACCCCACCTTTCCCCAACCAATTAAGTTTGGCGAATCCCGACAAGCCCCCGTTTTTTACGATGAGGCCGAGTGGCAATCCTGGTTGGAAACCAAGAAAGCCGAGAGGGGGGCCGCCTAATGCACACACAAAAAAATGGCGCTGCCCAAGTGGAACAGCGCCAAATTGCATATATCTCGACCACAGATTCTACCGCTGGCGTTGCACAGCTGCCACCCGCGGTGTACATTTCCCCCACTGCCGCAAAAGCGACAGGCCCGGGGTCGAAGCTGGGTAGACATCACCAAGGCGCACTCGCGCCCCGTCTCTATGTGGGCTTTTTTATGCCCGCAATTTATGGCGGGCCGTGCTGGGTGGGCTGTGTAGTTTTCCTTGGTGAACTCCAGCCCTCTTCGACCCCGGCGCGGTCCGCCCCCATAGCTTGTCGAAGAGCTGGTGGCGGTTCCTTCAATCACCAAGGAATCGACACAATGTCAAACCCCACCCAAAGTCCGTCTGTACGCCGCCGCGTGCGCGCTCACCGCGCCATGGCCATGGCAGCGCTTCACAGTAACACCAGCCTTAAAACCCGTATTGCCCGCTTCCGTCACCATGCCAATGCCGCGCGCCGCCTTGAGCGCATTGGGGGTGCGAAATGAGCAATCTGGTAACCTCAACCCGCGTCAGTTTTTACCGTTTCACTCCAAAGATAGGCAGCGAGCTGTACGAAATTAAGGACGGTTTACCAATCGTCGATGTGCTAGAGCACGCTCGTAATCTCGTAGAAGTATGTGAAGGAATTGCTAGTAACGGCGAAGACGGCGACCTTCCAATCATGCAGCGTTACGCCCTGCAACACCTGCTACCGATGGCAAAAGCCACCATAAATTCAGCATTCAACGCCTTGGAGATCGAAAATCTGAATGGGGGTGCAGCATGAGCAACCGCCCCGCCTTCACCGATGAACAGCTGACCTGGCTGGAAAGCCTGCTTACCGAAAAGTCCTCTCGTATCGAGCAGTCCGCTCGCTGTGTGGCCTCTATCGCGGAGATGTTGGGCGCAGGCGGATCCGAGCCCGAAGTTACCGGCGCCCGAGCTGAAGAAATGATTAATACCCTACAGTCCTTGGGGGTGTTTATCGAAGAGACTAGCTCCGACTTGCATGCCCTGATCGTACTCGGCAGGAGGCTTTCCAATGACTACTGATGAAGCCCGCCTCAGCCGTGAACTGAAAAGAGTCAACCACCTAGTTAAAGACCTAAAAGAGGAACTTGAACACACCTGCAGCGTTGCTGCGCAGCGCCTACAGCTGATCCAGACCTTGCGCCAACCAAAACCCGAGGTTGTCGGCGCCGCAAACATGCTACGCGACGCCTTATTCGATCTTGGCCCCACAGGCCAATACCGCGACATGGAAGCTGCTGGCCGTGCCGGCCACCTGCAAACCACCGCCAAACTGGCCTTGGAATTACTGCAGGAGGCCGGACGATGAAAGCACCAATTGAACGCTTTTACCCAGCCGGCAAGTTCCGCCTGATCGGAAAAGACCGGTACCGGGGCATCTGTTCCGTGTGCGACCGCAACACTCTGCAGGTAACAGAGGCAGAGGATGGCAAGCTCTTGCTGAAGTGCTGGGCCGGTTGCGACAGCCACAGCATTCTCGCCGCCCTCGGCCTTTCGTGGGGCGATTTGTTCCCCGACACCGGGTTCAGGCCTGACCCGACCTACCGCCAGCGCAAACAGGCCCAGGCACGCGCCAACGCTGTTCACTTCGAGTTCCAGATTCTGCGCTTTGCCGCGGCGGATCTGAAACGTGGCCGGCGTATCACCCCAACGGATGCCGCCCGTGTGGAGCTCGCTTGCCAACGCATCGAGCAGGCAACAGGGAGGCGCCCACTTTGAGCACAATCGAAGCTGCAAAACGTGAAGCATTGGAAGTTGACCAGATATGGGGGGAGGAGCAGTACACCGGCCCCATGCCCACACCTGCAGATATTGAGCAGCTGCGTACTGAGGTACAGCAAGGGCAACCACCGGCGGTCAAGTTGACCCGCGCCAGTGACGTCCATTGCCGGCCTATCGGCTGGCTATGGCCTGGCTGGCTCGCCGCGGGAAAGCTTCACATCTTTGGTGGGCACCCGGGCTGCGGAAAGACCACAGCGGCACTCAGTATCGCGGCCATAGTCTCCAATGGTGGTTTATGGCCTGACGGCTCTCGAGCGCCCATCGGTAACGTGCTGATATGGTCGGGCGAGGATGATGCCGCAGATACCCTCGTGCCTCGCTTGATGGCAGCCGGGGCAGACCTCAACCGCGTGTACATCGTTGGTGACGTTGTTTCCTGCGGAGAGCCACGGCCATTCAATCCCGCTGCAGACATTCTGACCCTGGAAAAGCAGGCAGAAGCCATTGGTGGTGTACGCCTCCTGATAGCGGATCCAGTTGTGTCGGCAGTGACTGGCGACTCTCATAAAAACGCAGAGGTCAGGCGAGCACTGCAACCCATCGTGAACCTTGCCAGTCGCCTTGGTTGCGCCGTGCTGGGTATCACGCACTTTTCCAAAGGGACAGCAGGGAGAGACCCCACGGAGCGCATTACAGGCTCCATCGCCTTTGGTGCGCTCGCCAGAGTGGTCATCGTTGCCACCAAGGGGGAAGACGGCGACCGAATTATTGCTCGGGCAAAATCGAACATTGGCCCTGATGGTGGTGGCTTCCAGTATGACCTCGAGCAAGTAGAGTTGGATGGCCTGTCGGCCTCTCGAGTCGTTTGGGGAGATGTGATTGAAGGAACGGCCCGCGAGATCATCGGTGAAACTGAAGTCGGATCCTCCTCCCGCGATGATGCCCTGACCTGGCTGGAGGAGCTGCTGTGGTCTGGCCCGGTACCGGTGAAAGCAATCAAGCAGGAAGCTACCGCTTCAGGGACCAGCTGGAGAACGGTAGAGCGAGCCAAAAAGGAATTGGGGGTGGAAGCTCACCGGGTTCAGGACGGTGCCGAGCGTGGACGCGGCCACTGGGAATGGATGCTTCCGGGTAAGACCGCCAACAGCAAGACCGCCAGCCCCACCTCTAAATCTGGCGGCCTTAAAGAAAGCCAGTATTCACAAGGGTTTCAGGGTGATTCTGGGTTTAACACCGCCAGTTCCCAGAGTGGCGGTGTTAAGGCGGACTTAAACAAAACCTGCCCGAGTTGCGCCGGTGAGGGCTGCGGTCATTGCGGGGGTGATTCGTGAGAGCGCGCATCCACACTACGCAAAACCCACCGCCGCACTTGCTGGGATTAGACCGGCTTTCACCGATCCGCAGGATATGGGAGGCGCACTTTGGTGGGCTTGAACCAGAGCCCGAACCGGTGGCCAAGGTATGGCACGCAGAGATCGACGGCGACCGTCTAACCATCATCGACCCCGAACAGTTCACAGCCAATCAGATGCGCCATTACCTGGCGCACAAATTTGGGGGTGCGCGAATTGGCCGAATTAATCAGTGGGGTGGTGCTGATGGACGATAAAGAAGTTGAGCTGATAACTGCAGCGATATTGCTGATTGTTGCCTGGCCTACCTGGTGGGCGTCCCATGCCTTAGCACTATTGGGAGTATTGAAATGATCGAAAGCCATCTGGACGCCCTTCGGTTGCAGTGCAGCGACTATGACGAGAGGGTATTTAAAACCGCGCAATTATTCGCGGATACCGCCAGAGCCGCAGGGATGCAGCTCTCATTTGATCTGCGTATTGGTGAGGCTGATGCAGCAGCCGTGCTTGGTTATAGCCCGGACCACCTTCAGCGAATCCGCCGAGAAAAAACCGGGCCAACTGCCTATCGCCGTGGGATCGGAAATAAAACCCGCGTTTCTTATCGCTTGGTGGACCTCGCACACTGGATCGAGGGAACACGGGAGAGGTAACCCGGCACAACGCTGCATTAACCATCTGTTTGGTCGTGGATGCCGGGTTATACCGGCAAGACAATAACCCTGTACTACTTGATATTTAACCAATCATTCACTGAACAGGAATAGCACCATGCCGATGACCGACCGCGACCGCCTTTCGTTGCAAATTCGCAAGGAAAACGAGACCGAAAACTTGAAGCGCCAAGCTCTATTCATTTTGCGAGCTTTGGCAAGGCATAGTACTGAAAATGGTATGTCAGAGATTCGCCAAATGGGTGGAGATGGAGACGGAACGCCTATTGGTATGTTCGCAAAGGCTGCGACACCCGCGAACTCTCTTGATGTCGCTTGGCAGTCCGCTGCTGGGCAGGCAATGGCCCAGTCATACTTGGGATCAATCGCTTACCGTGACGCACTAACGCTGGTATTACGGTACTGTCGCCAAATCCCAGAAGATCTACCGAACGTTCTAGTCGCAAGTGGCACAACAGCTGATGTGGTTAACGAGGGGGCGCCGAAGGCGGTCCGGCACCTTGACATTTTTGGGGAGGAGGTTGAGGACCGGAAAACTGCCGCCTTAGTGGTGATGACCAAAGAGCTTTTGCGCGAAGGTAATACAGCGGGCTTTTCCCTCTTTGAGCGAGAGCTAACCAACGCGGTCACAGCCGCCGCAAACAAGGCATTTGCCATGGAGTTTGTGGACTCAAACTCGCCCACGGCGACGCCAGGTGCTAACGCATTTGAATCCCTGCAAAACGCATTGGCCCAAGCGGAGCCCTCCCGCGGCTATGTTGTTCTGGCCGATTGGAGCTTAGTGCCAGGCTTGGCAATGCAATCAGACGGCAGGATGTCCGTTTCTGGGGGTGAGTTCGTTCCCGATCTTCACATCATCGGCTACGAGGCCGAAAGCAGTGACCCTCAAATGATTGTTATCCCCGCCGAGCATTGCGCCGTCTGGGCTTCAGACTTCGTAGCCCGCAGTGCCAGCCACGCAAGCGTAATGATGGCCGATGACCCAACCGCAGAAGGCGAGCTGACGTCCCTGTGGCAGACAAACAGCGCGGGGCTTCTGGTTGAGCGCTCCTACCGAATCGTGACATCAGCGTCCGCTGTCATCGTCGAGTAATTGGGGGTGATCCGTGAACGTAGAAAAATTTGTAGAGGGGCTGCACGACTATCTGAGTAAGCAGATACAGCCCCTTGCCGACCGTATCAAGAATCTCGAAAGCAAATTGGAGTCGATAGAGTCCAAAGGCATGGAGTACCGCGGTATCTATCAGCGCGCTCAGCACTATGGGCGCGGCGACGTTGTAACGCATAAAGGCTCGATGTGGGTGCATGTGACTGATGGAAGCCGAGGTTATGCACCCGGTGATGGCGCATGCTGGCAGCTGGCAGCAAAGGGGCATTCAAAGTGAATAGCGGAAACAAGCCAGCGGCCAATTCTGATTATATGGACTTCAAGCGAGCTGCCGCTCACGCGGGGTTCAAAGTCAAAATTGCCACTAATCAACAAGACCGAGATAGAAACGGTGGCTGGTATCTACTGAGCCACCCTGGATCACCAACGATACTGGTTACTTCGGACTGTCTCCGGGATATAGGGCTCACGATAAAGCGCCTTACCGCAGAAGGGGTTGTAGCATGAGTCTAGATTCTGCAATGGAGAGCATCTCTCGCCAGGCCGCTCGTAGCGCGGAAGAGTTTCCTGATAATCGAGCTCTAATGGTGCAGGTGGAGCCTGTAGATGACGAAGCAGGCACCTTCCTGACGGTTGCAGTTGCAACGGCAATGGGTGGTTATCTGGTAGCTGAGGCTACCGGTATTAGTCAGATAACCAGTAAGGAGGCTGAAGCCATCGGGCGTATAGCTCTTTGGTATGCGGGTTTAGGGTTTGACCTACAAGGCAAGCGCTCCCGCGTCGCTCTTGTGAGCTACCACAGCGCCCCTCAGTGTATCCAGTAGGGGTTTAGGGTGCCCGGGGGGTGCTTCGAAAGTCAGAAGCGCCCCAAGCGGACACCACGCCCCCAATCGTTTTTTTGCATGCCCGCTTCAGAAAACTGGTTTTTTTAACCCAGTGACCTGGCGCCGACTTAGGAGCGACCCATGCCACCACCGAAGAAACCCAAAAGCCTCAAACTGCTGAACGGCTCCCGCCGTATCGATGAACAGGACAGCCTTGAGCTGCCACCTCTTGAAGAAATGCCAACGCCGCCAGATTGGCTCCCGAATAGCCATGCGCTATGCGAATGGGAGCGCCTAAGCGGGCTCCTGCACGCCAATGGGTTGCTCACAGAGGGGTGCTTAAGTCCACTGGCCCACTTGTGCGCGCTGCATGGAAAAATTGTCCAGCAGTACGCTGCCGGCGCCGCACCAACTGGGCACATGATTGCTCAGTATCGAGCACTGGCCGGGGAATTCGGCCTTACTCCGAGCAGCGCGACGAAAGTGAGCCCTGGCTCAGCGCGCAAGAAGAACAAATTTGCAAATGGTGGCCCAACCCAGTTGAGTAAACAGCGATGACCGATCAAACCATCAAGCTCGCGGCAAACCCGCTTGTATTGGCACTGCTACAGGATATGAGCGCCGCTCTCGATCATATCGAGAGCGGGAGATACGGAGATGCTCACGCGATCCTTGAGGGGCGCTGCCGCCCAAGCGATCCGCTCAAAAAACTGACAGCATGTTCAAGTGTCGCCATCCGCCGGACCGAAAAAGAGATCGTTGCCCTAATGCCACCGGAAATGTTTACCCAGGGCGATGCATACTCAATTTCAATTGCCGCCGGTGCAGCGGCAAGTCAGCTATCAGTGCCCATCTCGCAACTGAACTGTGGTGATCTACTTTCTGTGCAAGAAATCTTGGCAGAGCTTGGTGCCCTGTTGGTAATTGCTCGCGAGGATTAGAGGACATGGATATATTCGATATAGCCTATTTACAGCGAATTGGTGAGCAGATGGAGGCCGCCCAGGCTGAATACGAGAGCGGCGCCCGACCGTTAGCCCCCAATGTCGCATACCAGACTTCCTTGTTTACCGGGGCCGATTGCCAGCGCTTGATGAATGAATTGACGGGTCAACACTGGCGCGCCGGTCTAGTCGGTGTGGCGGGTATCGGTGCGGTCGATACCGGGCGCTATTCCGCATTAGAAACCTTTTTTGACCCCACAGAAGACCGGTTTAAGTGGGTGTTGGATCAATTGTGGCCGTGCATCTATGCTGCTGGGATCAAGTTTGGCCTGGATGGGCTCAGGCTGGCGGAGCAGGCCCGCATTGTGCGGTACAGGGCCGGAGACCACTTCAATTGGCACAAAGACAGCGATGCTACCGCGCCAAGACGGCTAACGGTCTCTGTGCAACTATCCGTACCAGATTCATATGACGGCGGCGGCCTGATAGTGCTTGGTGATGCCGGAGAATGGCATTTTGCCGCAAATGACTTGGGGGCCGCCTGCCTTTTTCCGGCGGAGAGATTACACCGCGCCGCTCCGGTGGATTCCGGCGAACGGCTTGCCCTAGTTTGTTGGTGCTATTGAGTTATCCGACTGTTTGGGTATACAGGAGGGTATACGCGGCCCCACCAAATAATAAAAATCAATAATAATCAACATGTTGCCAGCATTTTTCTATTCCGCCTCTGGCACCATACAAAAAAAGCCCCATCCGCAAGGATGGGGCTTTTTTTGTATCCGTTGTCCGGAGCCGGATGAGAACCACCGCGGTTCGACTAATCGCGCCAGCGATTTGCAACGAGCACGAAGTGCGAAGCCCGCAGGGTCGTAATAGCCCTTAGGCTATTACGATTCTTCCGCCCCCAGCGCAACCCAGCCTCAACTATCCTGCACTA
Organism: Microbulbifer sp. CAU 1566; assembly: GCF_023156515.1. Taxonomy (NCBI): domain Bacteria; kingdom Pseudomonadati; phylum Pseudomonadota; class Gammaproteobacteria; order Cellvibrionales; family Microbulbiferaceae; genus Microbulbifer; species Microbulbifer sp. CAU 1566. Next base: position 26,812 of record NZ_JALNMG010000004.1, read on the forward strand.
AAGCCCCCAATCCCTAGTGCACCCATGCCCAACCTCTTCAGAGCCATCCTGTTCCTCTGCCTGTCGCCACTGGCAACGGCCGAACCGCAAAAACTCTTCGAACAGGTAACTCCCGAAGAAGAACAAAGAATCTACCAATACAACCAGCCCTCCATCGACCGAAAAATCTACTACGCGTCCCGCTACCGCATTGTCCGCGTCAACACCAAGCTACTCGAATCCGAAAACAATGAATTCACCCTCAATCCATTCGAAGATCAACAAATGGATGTAGTGACTCTCAAGGTCAACAGGAATCCATCAGGCGGATCTATTCACTGGGAGGGAATCTGGAAGGACTGGGAGCGAGTAACCGGAAAAACGACGCCAACGCCCACGGCGCCACAAAGCAAGCCACTCGAAAAAGACCAGATTCGCCGGATGCTCAAAATTGAACTGCGCGCATACGTCTGGCATTTCAACCCGGATACTAGCGAAGCAATCACTCCCGGTAATCTGCACCGCAAATACCAGGAACTCGATGGTAACGAAGTCGAGGAACACCAAAAGCTCAAAAAAATCAGTCGACACTCTTTCAGGACAACTACCGGAAGATTTTTTATTCTGGGTGGCGACAGCTTTGTATTAACACCTCTCGAATTCACACCGAGGTACCACCTGATTTCTATCCCAAACCCGGATCGCTACCTGGGGATAGACACGCCCTACCACCAGCTGAGCGAGGATAACCAGCGCAGAGTAAGAGAAGCGCAGGCTTTCATCGACAGCCTCCCCCCATCAGACCCGAACAAGAAAGTGCTCGAAGATATTTAACCTGCTAAAACAATACAAAGGAACAAAACCATGAAACGTATTATTTTCGTTTTATTTATTCTTCTCTCTGGCCCAAGCTGGGCTGAGAAGTTTGGTGTTAATAGTGGGAGTTTTAATTTCGAAGCAGCAGAAATACTGGAGTGCAAGAGCCTCAAAGCAAGCGCCCAATACAGACATCATGCAAGCAAGTGTTTAGAGTTTTTCGAGAATAGCGCCAAGCAAAGACTAGAGACAGAATATCTTAAGCTACTCTCAAGCATCACCAATGACACTAGTGATCTGGAAGATGCACAAATTAAATGGCATGAAGATTCAATTGTTCAGTGCAAACTGGAAGACTCCGCAATCAGGTCAAGCTCCGAAACAGATAGTGATGCGAGTTGGAATAATAGAATTTGCATGCACAATAAATATATACAACGCAAAAAATATTTGAAGCGCATACATCTAGAAAACTCTGACTCTATCAGGTGAAGTCCAGCGCGTAAGCTGGAGCGCATACTGCAGATTTTCAGGCGCTTACCCCAGCAGTTTCCGCGACGAACCAATCCACAAAATCGGCTCCCGGTGAATCGCACTTTATAAACAGAGAACGATAACCCCATCACACTATCAAGCCTTTCGTTCAGCATAAATTCATCCACACACGTCAGAATTACCCCTACAAATTTTCACAATTGTTGGAGAAACCATGAACAAGATTCTTACCACCGCGGTGATCAGCCTGGTATTTTCTGCGCCAGCCCTGGCCGACAAGCCTGAAGTTACCGGCAAGGAAATGAAGGAAGCCAAGGTATCTGCGGAAGCCAAAACCGGCACGGAAAAGCAGGCTTTGATAGCTGCAGAAAAGCGCCAGATGGCAGAAGACAAGGCGATGAAAGCCAAGGAAAAGCGCAATAGCGCAGAAGAACCAACGGAAGAAGGCAAGGAAAAAATGCCCAAGGGCCTTGAGGCACAGAGCGCCAAGAAGGCCGAGCAGGAACGCAAGGAAATGGACAAGGGATCCGAACAGGGCCAGGCCGCACGTGCTGAGAACAGCAAGAAGTGGTGGCAGTTCTGGAAGTAACTATTCTGGAACTAACTATCTAAGCGCCCCCAGACGCCCCCCTAACCCAACCGTACCCATACAAAAAAGCCCGGGCATTCATAGATTGCCCGGGCTTTTTTGTCCGCTATGCGCGGCTATTCTTCCACGGTTCCCGGCCAGATAACCACGCGCCCGTCCGGCTCTTTGAATACCCTGACCGGTAACGACTGCTCCAGCATCGCCACCAGGATATCCGCCTGGTCGGCATTAAACGCGGTGGTTACCCGCAGTGTTTCCAGTTCGCGAGTACCGATAATAATGCGGTGCTTGCGGTAGCGGTTGGCATCGGCGACCACTTCTGACAGGGGTGCATCGCGGTAACTGAATTTGCCCTGGCGCCAGCCGGCCACCCGGCCAGATTCCACATTGCGCACCGGGCTCAAGCGGGATTCACTGACACTGACTTGCTGGCCGGCGAGCAGGCGGACTTTATCCGCCGGCGCACTGCCCGACACCTTCTGCCGGGCGACATCCACAATGCCTTCCTCAACGGTTACCTTCACTTCACTGCCGCTGCGCACATCAAAGCGCGTACCAACCACGCGTACCTCGGCACCCTTGGCGATGACATAAAAAGGCCGGGTCGGGTCTTTGGAAACGCGGAAGAAGGCCTGTCCTCGCAACAATTTTACGTCGCGCCGACCACTTGAAAAGCTTGTCTCGATGGCAGTATCGCCCCCCAGGGTAACTTCGCTGCCGTCCTCCAGGGTGATGTTGCGCACCTGGGCCAGTGCCGAAGTGTAGGCCTGGGCGGCGGGCTCACTTTGCCAGGGCGCCAGGTACAGGGTGCCGACGGCGAGCATCAGGGTGCAGGCGAAGGCGAGGCCGGTTACCGGTGAGACACCGAGAAAACCCTGCAGCTTTGCCAACAGGCTGCCGAAGCCAAGCGGCTGGCGCAGGCGCGCGCCCTCTTCACTGGCGGCCAGCGCCGCGAGGCTGCGATCAATCTGTTGCAGACGCCGGTAGGCATCGCGGTTCTGTGCCTTCTGCATCCAGGCATCAAACGCAGACTGCTCACTGCTATCCAAAGCGCGCTCACTGCGGCGCATAAACCACTCGCGAGCCTCGGCTTCCACCTGCCGGATATCACGCTGCGGGTGACTGTTCCCAGCCGTCATCACAATTCTCCACCGTGCACACGCAGCGCTTCCTGACAGCCAGCCAGGGCTTTCGCTACGTGTTTTTTCACTACTGTTGCCGAGAGCCCTTCCCGCCGCGCGATTTCCGCGTAGGAGAGTCCATCGACACGATTCATCAACAATAATCGCCGCCGTTTGTGGGGCATATTCCACAAGGCGCGGCTGATCAGTCCCAGAAACTGGCGGCCGGAAGCCACACGCTCGGGGCTGCGACTGTCCTGTTCGCGATCTGGATCGCCCTGTACCGATTGCGCGTAACTCTCGCGCACCTGCCCTTTGCGCAAGGTATCTATGGTGGCGTTGTGCACCGCGCGGTACAGGAAAGCCCTGACGTGCTCGATGTCGCCGACACGGAGCTGGGGCGCCATCCGCGCAAACGCTTCCTGCACCAGATCTTCGGCCTCGCTGTACGACAATCCGAACTTGCTTACCGCGTATCGACACAGCTCCTGGTGATACTCGCGGTAGTAATAATCCAGATCTTTGTCGTTATCGGTCGCCAATTGGCTGGCCCATGCTGTCGCCATGGATTCTCTTCACCATCATTTTTGTTGTATTTGGCTGCTTGCTTTAGCGAAATCTAATTCTCTCGCCGGTATGACGACCAGGCCTCGGCAATCGTCTCCCCCCCTTTGAAAAAATAATCGGAGCCAAATCAATCGAACTGCAAGCCAACACGCAATCCGAACATACGCGGCGCGCCATAGTAGTAAACGGGAGTTGCGGCATCGGCCTCCTGTACGTCGTTGGCGGCGGCGATATCGGTGAGGTTTTCGCCGTAGAAGTCGAGCCACCAGTTGCCCGCCACTGGCTCCAGTTTGATGCCGGCGCTCCACAGGCTGTAGGCCGGGCGGCGGTCGATATTGCGCGCCGGGCCGGCAGGATCAGGCAACCATTCTCCGCTTTGGTTGTCGAGCAGCAGGCCGTCGCGATCGCCACGATTGGCTTCGGCAAAATACATGGCATCCGCATAGCGCAGGCCAAGCCGCGCGGTCGCCCGCCCCCAGTTACCCAGGGGCAGCTGGTGGCGGTAGTTGAGACCGAGACTCAGCTCCGGCACCTGTTTCAGCTGATTGCCACTGAAATCCACCAGGTCAGGGATCTCTGCATTGCCGGCATCGGGATTCCAGGTCTGGCCGTAGCTGGGGAATTCGTTATCGACGGCGAGGAAGCGGTTGTAGTGCGCATCTAGCCAGGACAGGAACCCGGTGACGCGGCCGTTGCGGCTGCTGGCCCAGTTGAGCTCCAGTTCCAGGCCGCGAATGGTGGCCGAGGGCGCGTTAGTGCTGCGGATCAGCTCGGTGCCGTCCTCTTCGACAGCAACACCGGAGACCTGCAAGTCCCGGTAGCGGGTATCGAACAGGGCGCCGTTCAGGGTCATTGCGCCATCCAGCAGCCCGAGCTTGATGCCCAGCTCCACATTGGTACTGGTTTCGGGGCCGACGTAGGCTTCACCAGCATTGTTGCGCGCGACTAGTGCCTGCAGGGCCGACTCGAATGCTGGGTCCCGGGGGCCGCTGAATGTTCCTTTGAGACTGGCGCCGTCCTGCACAATACCGGGCTTGAAGCCCTCGGCGTAATGGAGATACAACAGGGTGTCTTCTAGCGGGCGGTAGGATAGCCGCGCCATGGTGGTGGTGCTCTGCCAGGTGTGATCCACGTCGTTATAGTTGGCCACATAGCACTGGCCCTCTGCTGCGGAAGCGCGATTGACCGCGATCTCCCCCAGCTCGCCCCCGCGGTCGCTGCGAATCAGGTCCGGGCAGGCGATATTGCGACCGCCGCGATCGTAGCGCTGGTCACGCCCGCTGCGGGCACCGAGGCTGATCATCCAGCGCGACGTAAGATCGTAATCCAGCTGGCCGTAGAAGGCGCTGAGGCGGGTACCGCGATTCGGCTGCTGGAAGCTGTGCGCCGGGGCGCCACCCCAGCCGCTGCCGTCCGGATTCTGGTGCTCGAGATCAAAGCGGATCCGGTTTCGTTCCTCAAACCCGAAGTAGGCCAGCATCCAGCGCAGGTCCTGCTCATCATCGCTCTTCAATTGCAGTTCGTGCTGATGCCCGCGGTACTCGGACCCGATGGTGCGGTTGCTCTGGTGATAGACGGCGGGGTCCGTTTCACTGCCCACTGCGCCGGTGCCATCGGCATCCCAATCCTGTGAGCGCTCCAGCGTACCGAGACCGGCGATATACGCAAGACTCGCACTGCCCGGCAGCGTCCATTCCAGGCGACTGCGCAGGGAGTCCTGATTCAGCAGGGTTTTACCCGGGGTGTCGATGGTGACCGGGGTATCGTAATCCACCACCGGCAGACTGCCGGCGCCGCGGTCTTCGAAACGCTCGTAGCTCAACCACCAGTGCAGGTCATCGCGGATCTGCCAGCTGGAACCGAGGCGATGGCTGAACAGGTCGGTGTTGTTGTAGCGCTCACTGCGGTCGGCAGAGACCGAATCCCCGGTGTATTCGGTATAACTGTCTGCGCGCACGGATACCGCCGCCCAGCGCAGGGCCCAGTTGTCGGTCACCGGTGCGTTGGCAATCGCGGTGACTTTCTGCTGGTGATAGTTGCCAAGGGTCACGGACAGGTCCGACGACCACTCCGGCTCCGGGCGCGCCGTGTGGTAATTGATTACGCCGCCGGTGGAATTGCGACCAAACAGGGTGCCCTGTGGGCCGCGCAGAACTTCCACCCGATCCAGATCGTAGAGCAGCACCGCAGAACCCTGTACACGGCTGCTGAAAACCCCGTCCACATGGGTAGCCACCCCAGAATCCCCCGCCTCGGTGTGATTGTCGGAGCCGACCCCGCGCAAATACAGCATGGACGCGGTGTGGTCACCATTGCGCGCCACCTGCAGACTGGGCACCTCGGCGGCCAGCTGCTCCAGGCTGTCGATATTCCGCGCCTGCAGGGTAGCGCCGCTGAGGGCCGTCACGGTCATCGGGGTCTGCTGCAGATTAGTGCGGCGCTTGCTGGCCACCACTTCCACTTCCTCCAGCATTGGCCGGACCTCGGGCGTGGCTGCCGGTGAAACGTCTTGTTGCGGAAACTTGTGCGGAGCCTTGGGTGGCAGTATCACTATTCCCGGGCCGTCGACCTGGCGGTAGCGGAACCCGGACGGCCCGAGCAGTGCGGCCAGCGCGGCCTCTGCGGTAAAGCGGCCATTTAACGCCGGCGCTAACTGTGCGCTCTGCGGCTGCGCCCCCAGCATCACTGCGAGACCGGTGTGACGGGAAAACGCCAGCAGTGCCTGATCCAGCGGCAGCGGGGGAATTTCGAAGGTATAAAAAGCAGAGGTGGCAGTGTCTGGCGACGGCGTACTGGCAGCGGCATGGATGGATTCCGCCACCGAAAAAGTATTATCCGCCACGGCAGCGGCCAGTGGGCAGACACCGATTGGTGCCGCCAACAGCAAAGTGCGGAGTGACCTGTGGCAGGTCTTGAACATAGGCATGTCGTCATCGCTGCCCCGCACGCTGGCGGGAATTCCGGATACGCGATGGCGACACGCAAAACCGCTCTCAACCGCTACTCTCTGCAAAAGCAGCATGAGCAGTTAGAGAACCAGCGTCGAAAATCAGGTCACGTTCCGGCTTGATTATTGTTCTGGCCGGAAAACATACAACAAGAATCTGCGGGGTGACAAGTTGAGACGTGCCGCCCCGGGGGATCCGCCCCCTCTTTGGTAACTCCCGATCTGCAACCCTATTCGGCAGCGAGGGTCACACAGCGGTAATGGGAGCCTCCATCGGCACTCAAATCTGCCGCCAGCTGGGGCAGCAGCTGGTCCATCTGCCCGCGCAAGGTCCAGGGTGGATTGATCACGATCATGCCGGCGGAAGTCATGCCGTGCCCCTCGGCGTCGCCGCGGATACCCAGCTCGAACAATTCGATATTGCGAATACCGGTAGCCACCAGCTGCTTCTCCAGCGCATCGATGCGGCGGCGCTCCACTACCGGATACCAGAGGGCGACCGTTGCGGTGGCCATCTTGCGATGGATCAACTTCAGCGCGTCGACCACCCGCTGATAGTCGTCCTTCTGCTCATAGGGCGGATCGATCAACACCAGCGCGCGGCGGGCGCGACTCGGCAGCAGGCTCGACAGCCCCTTGAAACCATCCTCCTCGCGCACCTGGTACTGGCGCCCGCGGGGCAGGTTCTGTCGCAGCTTTTCCGCATCGCTGGGGTGCAACTCAAACGCCCAGGCCTTGTCCTGCGGGCCCAGCATCTGTGCGGCAATCAACGGCGAACCCGGGTACTGCTGCAGCGCTCCCTCCGGGTTCAAACCCTCAATCAGGCGCAGGTAATTCTGTAGCCCCGGCAGCTCACTGATTTTGAACAGGCGACCGATACCATTCATGTATTCGCAGTTTTTCTGCGCCATGTCCGACGCCAGCGCATAACTGCCGGCACCGGCATGGGTATCGATATAGTCGAAAGGTGCCTCTTTTTTTTGCAGGTAAGAAATAATTTCCACCTGCACACAGTGCTTGAGCACATCGGCAAAATTGCCGGCGTGAAAACCGTGGCGATAACTGAGCATAGGACCCACCCCGGGCAAGTAAAAACAAGGAAAAAACACTGCCGGATGGGGCTTGGCAGTGGCGGGCAAGTCACCAGAGAAGGCTGGTGCTCACCGGGAAGCGGGCGAACTTTAGGGGCCTTTGCGGCCCCTGACAATCATTTTTGCTCGATCTTCCAGTGCACAATGTGGGCCCTGGATTAGAACCACATGGACCAGAAGAGGCGCACCACGTGGGCATTGAAGTGGTAGGCGGGCTCGTCACCGGGGAGGTAGTCGCCGCTGCCAGTGTGCACGCGCACATCGTGGAAGTCGTCGTAGTCGAACAGCACGTAGTCCCAGTAAAGGTTAACGGTGTTCTTGCGATCAAACAGGGCCCAGCGTTCCGGCAGCAGGTAGGAAGCGCCGATGCCGATGGCGGTGCTGGTGAAGTCGCTCAGCTCTTTGTCGCGGGCGCGGAAGTTGGTGGCATCCAGATAAGGGAAGAGGTCGCTGTAGAAATCCGCTCCGGTCTGTTTGTAAAAGCGCAGCTTGCCCTCGAGGATCAGGTTTTCCGCTTCCAGGGGGTGGGTGTAGCGGAATTCCAGGTTGTCGGAATTGATGCCCCAGCTGTCGGCATAGCGACGGTACTCACTTTTGACCGCTGCGCGGTAGGGCAGGTGGTATTTGGCCCTCAGTGCCACGGCATCGCTGTTGCGGGTGGTGGGGTAGAGTTCCGCCTGGTAACTGAAGCCGGTTCCGGAATTGGGGTCCAGGTAGCGCACGCTGCGATAGGGATTGTTCAGGAAGCCCTCATCCGCCACGGTTTCTACGCTCAGTTCGGCGATCAGTTTAGTGGTGAGAATCTGGCTCCAACCGATGGAATAGCGACGGTGCTCGGCCTGGGCAAGAAAGTCCTCGTCGCCGTTGCGCATGACATCGTCACTACCCAGGCTGACGCGCATGGACAATGAACTGAGGTCGCCGAAGAAATCCTGCGATATGCCGAAACCGACAGTCTCGGCCTGGTAGTCGTCTTCGCTGGAGTTGGTGTAACTCAGGCTCATGGTGGTTTTATCCACCAGATACTCGGCGCCCAATGAATACTCGTCCCGCTGCTCGCTGTAAGGGCTGGCGGTGGCCTGCACATCGATGGAGGCGCCGGAGATCATGTCCACATAATAATTGGCAGAAAGAGATACCTTGTTGCCAATATTCTTGCGCACCAACACCGAAGGGCCATCAATGGTGACCCCACCACCACTATAGGAGTGGTACATGGTATCCGCGCGTTCTTCCGGCAACACCGCCGCAGAGGACTGAACAGAAAATAAAAAGAGTGCTAGTGCACCGAGGCATTTTCTGTAATTAGTTACAGCCACAACCGCCTCCGGATCCACCTTCTGCACCGCGTGCAGCTTCGCGCGCTTCATACACGTGGTTCATGTAGCCGGCGGCCACCGGATCGCGCTCGAAACTCATGATCGGGTCCGCGAGATAGTGCCGCTCGTAAGGTTTTACCCAGGGCTCCGGCATCACGGTTTCGCAACCGGCGAGAATCGCGAACAAGGGTAAAGACAGGCAGATAAGGAAGCGCTTGGCCATGGATTATTCCCGGATCAGTTCCTTGATGATTTTTTTGTACTCGGCCTCATCGCCACTGCGGTAGCCCTTGTGCACGTAGCGCACCTTGCCGTCGCGGTCGATAAACACGGAGGTAGGCATGGCTTCAACGCCAAAGAGCTTGCTGACATCGCTCTCGGCATCAAACAGCACCGGAAATTCCACCGGGATTTTTTTCAGCATGGCCTGGGCATCTTCGCGGTTGGCATCCACATTCACACCCCACACCTGAAAACCCACCGGCTCGTAGCGCGCGTGCAGATCACTCAGTAGCGGCATTTCCTCGCGGCAGGGTCCACACCAGGATGCCCAGAAGTTCAGCATGATCACTTCGCCGCGCTGTTCGCTGAGCTTCAGGTTGCCGTCGTTGAGGGAAGCCAGGGTGAAGTCGCTGGCGGGGGCGCTGGCCAGCGCCGGCGCGCCCGCGAGAAGGGCAGCACTGGTGCAGAGGGCGGCAATCAGGTTACGCATCGGGTTACTCCATTTTTTCTTTTATAAGTCGTATAGAAATCAAATTCAGAAATAGATCGAAAAGCCCAACTGGGTTGAGAGGTTATTGGTTCGCAGTGGCTCGCCAAAAATCTCGTGCTCGAGAATGTGATCGCGCACATCCAGGCGCAGGGCCAGCCAGTCCTGGGCCAGCACGCGCACGCCGGCACCTACGTTGTAGGTGAAGTGCTCTTCATCAGCGAAACTGGTATTGCCAATGCCGCCGATCAGGTAGAGGTTACTGTTCAGTGCCCACTTGTCGAAAATGAAAATCTCTCCGGGCATAAAGTTCCAGGCCAGGGACAGGTTATACATGGAAAGCTCGCGCTCTTCGTCGGTCAGCAGAGGGGCCGAGCCGCTCAGTTTTTCGTAACTGGTTTCCCCCAGCTTGGTTTGGCCGTAGCCCGCCTCCATAAAAAAATCTTCGTTGATATGGTAGGCCAGGCTGCCGCCGATCAGGCGACTGCTGCCGAAATCCTCGACACTGATGATACCGCCTGCATAAACGGTGAACTCGAAGTCTTCGGTATCGATTTTCGCTTCGCGAATTTCCCGCCGCTCCAGATCCGGCGAGATAATCTCGTCGATTGCTTCATCTCCCTGAGCCAGGGCGCCACTGGCACAGGACGCCGCCAGCAACAAGCCGGCAAATGTTACATAAATACGTCGAATCCCAATTTCCATTCGACTATCTCCTGATTGTTTTCCCGCGAGGTAAGCAGGTAGTGATTGGCAGCTTCCACACGCAAGGCAAAGCGACGGGAAAGATAAGCGGTAACACCGACACCGGTCAGCATGGTGGTGTCCTGGCGGTCTTCGGTGGCGACGATGGTGGCATTGGGGGAAGTGGTGTTGATACCGGTGCCCAGCAGAAAATAGGGCGAAAACCGCCACTGGGGGAAGGGCTTGTGCAATACAGCCACCTGATAGGTCTGGCTATCGGAGTAGGCACCGATGGTCTGCGCCGCGCGCAATTCCGCCGAAAGATTCGCGGTAAAGCGATACCCCAGCGACACCCCCAGGGAGTTGGCACCGGCAAAATCCCCATAGGAAAAACTGAGACGGAGCCCCTGTTCACGGTAGTCGTCGATCCCCGGGGTGGGCACCACCAGCTGCTCGCCCTCCGGGGTAAACACTTCATCCAGTTCGGAGATTTTTGCCCAGCCGGTTTTACCGCTGCGGGTCATGACCTTGACCCAATCGGTGCGGCGTTTCAGCAGCCACAGGGGCTCACCGTATTCCACCACGTGATCGATCACGTAACCGCGCCCGGGGCCGGTATAAAGATTCAGGAATACAGCGCCGACGATCACCTGCTCGGCGTCGCTGGCAAGACCTTCCGGCTGACGCCCGCCGAACTGCTGTGCGGAGAAGCTATCAATAACCGCCGCGCTATCTTCCTGCAGCTGCACGTCTCGCCCATCCGCGTGACTCTCGCTGGCCTGGAGCGGACCGACAGACATCAAGCCGGCGACCAATGCCGCCAGCCGCAAGGATGTCGTTGAGAGAATTCGGAAGGAATATTTTCCGGGCTGCCAATTCATGACTCAGTTGACCGGTGCTTCAAAGGGATTGTTGTAATACTGCGCACCGATATCCAGCCACTCTGAAATCAAACGCAATTCCGCAGCGGACAGTTCACCGGCGTGGAAACCACCCGCTTCAAATACCTCGAAGAAGCGACTGGCATTCGCGCCATTGGTATCCATGATCCGCTGAATGTCGACGGTAACCATAACAGGAATCGGGTTGCCATCGGCATCCAGAATCAACTCGCCATTCTCATCGGTTTCAAACAACAGGTTGCCGTTGTCGTCGGTATCCTGCACCAGCACATTCTGTACCGCGCCGTCGCGCAACTCTTGAATGGGGTTGTCGAAGATCAACTCCACGTAGGAGGTACTGTAATTGGTGTTTACGCCGGACTGGTCACTGCGCAGGTCCAGCTGCCCCGGGGGTACCTGGGCCATGCCGGCAGCATCGCGGTTGCTATGGCAACCGGTGCAGGTACGGTCTTCCAGCACCGTGCCCATATCATCGGTAATCTCCCGCGGCAGATCCCAGATGGGCTGGATGTGGGTGGGGTAGTGGATAACCGTGCGGCAATCCACGCTCCAGGCGCTCTGGCAGGCGACGCTGGTCGGCGCCGGCGTCAGCAACTCGCTCATCAACAGCTCGCTGCTGGGGTCTTTTGCCCGCAGCGCGGAATCCGTCCACAGGTCACTGAATTTCAAATCTCCTTCCAGTATCAGGTGTCCGGCCACCCGCGCCATCAGTTGCGCCATCGTCTCGCCCATCTGTGCATTCAGTGCGGGCTCGGTGTTGGCGAAGGGCGCCTCGCTAGTGGGCGCACCGGCCCAGGCTGCTTCCGGCTGCTTATCGTCACGCCCGTGGGGCACTTCGCTGTCGCGGCTGTGGCAGCCCTGGCACTGCCTGATTTCACCGGCGCGGAATTGCAGCCAGTTATTGTGACGACCGACAATGCGCCGGCCATTGGCATCCACCACCGAAATCGCCAGCGGCACATCCGCCGGTACTTTGACCCGCACCGAACCGTCCGGCTGAATCGGGGTGTAACCGATGATCTCGCGCATCAGCTGGCTGCGGTTGCGGCCGAAGGCACTGCGGTCGAAATCCAGGGTGTCGCGATCGGGAACCCCCACCGCTTTCACTACCCTCAGGAAACGCGCCGGGCGCTCGGCGGCAGACGTCTGCAGCGGATCCGCCACCGCAGCGATATCCAGCGCGGGCTCGCCGTCAAAATCGTAAACGCTGCGAATATCCAGAATCGCCATTCCCTCGTCCACCAGGTCGCGGTCGATATCAATACCGGGGATAGGCTCGGGAATGAATTCGGCCACTGGGCGGGTATCGGCGGTGACTGCTTCGGAAATCATCTGGCCTTCAACGGGCTGGATGATAGGCCGCTGGGTACCCTCGAAATAGTCATAGATCCACAGGCCATAAAGGGGATCCGCGGGTACGATATCCGGCGTGGCCAGCCACTCTTCGGTACAGGGTTGCGGCAGCTCGGTTTCCGGGTCGATGACCCGACACTCGCTCCAGCTGACCAGTAATCGGCTGGTGCCATCGTGAAAGGCCCAAGCATTGGCAAACAGTCCGTGGGGAGAGAGACTACCGTCGGTGATGACCTGTAATACCGACAGAGACTCCTGCCCCTGCAGCACGCCCTCCTGCTCCGGCTCACTGTAGGCCTCGGTGAAATTGTCGGCATCGATGACCACCATATCGCCGCCGTAGGTAATCCCCTCCGGGGAGCGCAGGGTGACGAGAATGCGACCATCCGGCATCTGCTGGGGTTTGCTGAAGGTGGCCACAACCGGGTCACTTTGCGGATTGGCACTGAGGCCGGTGGCCTGGCTGTGATACCCGTAATGGAACTGCAGGTCGGTGCCATCGGGTTTGACGGTATACAGGCTCAGGCGATCGACACCGCCCATATTATCCCAGCGATTGAACAGGATGCGGCCATTAAACAGAACCGTTGGGGAAAGATCGTGGCTCTGGTTGTAGGAGATCTGTCGAATATCGCTGCCATCCGCTTCCATCACATGCAGTACGAAGGCAGGCTCATCCAGGTTTTCCGCCAGGGCAGAAAACTGTGGCTTGTTGTCATCGAGCAGTAACGCACGGGAGCGGCGCTGGCGAGTAGAGGTAAAAACGATGCGACCGTCGGGCAAAAATGCCGGGGCGATATCATCCCCTTCCTCGGCAATCAGGTCAGACTGGATGGCCCGCTTCAATTCCGCGGCGGCAAAATCGTACAGCCAGATATTCCAGCTGGGCTGTTCATCGTCATCCAGCCCTTCGATATCCGGGGCGCGCATGGCGAATGCCATGGTGCTGCCATCGGCGGATACCGTCAGGTCTTTAACGTCGTAACCGCCCTCGAAAATAATTCCCGCCTCTTCGTCGCTGACGAACAGATTTTCCGTCAATACCCGCTGATCGGCGCTGGCGGTGGCGCGATCGCGCAGCACCAGTTCAGCGCCGGGATTAAACGAAGAGGGCGCGTAGATACTGTCGCCCATCAGCAGGTCGTCTTCGTCCCGGTTCAGCGTGCGGCGCACATAGGCTACCGGGTAATCCACCACCACCGGATCCTGCGCCTGATCACCGCCGCCGAGACTGGAGCCCTCACCACTGCCACCGGAACAGCCCGACAGCAGCGCAAGCGTCCATAGCGCAGACAGTCCGCCAAGCGTCCGCAGCTGCGTATAAAAAAGATTCAAATAGGTACCCTCGTCCAAGTCTCCAACCAGCTTTTCCGTAGTGAACACTCACCTTGTTTACGGCGCTATAACTGGACTTACGTCTGCCATATTTACACAGAATAATTGCGCCTGATTCTCGCGATTGACCGCCTTAGTCTCAAGCGATGCACATGGTTTTTGCCAACCAGCACACGCTTTAAATTTTTACCGCTGGTGAATCCTTGTGCATTCTTTAGTATCCGTTGCCAATTGCCTGACTGTTACAAAAGTCAATTAAACGCTGCGCTCCAAGCACAACACCAAAGCGATCATTACCATGAAAATAAAATCGCCCGCTGCGCGCCTGCTATGCGCGGCGACCGCCTGCCTTGGCACCCTTGCCGCCATCAGTGCCAACCCGGCCCTGGCGGGAGCGGAAGAACAGGCAGCGCAAATCCACAGTCGTCTCACCGGGGTCAAGCCGAGCGTGGACGTACTCACCGCCATGGCCGAAGAAATTGCCAATGGCAATGCCGAGGTGGCGGCGCATCTGGCGATGGACAACGATGCCTTCTATAACGTCACCCTGAAAAACCTCGTTACGCCCTGGACCAACCGCGACGGTGACAACTTCGCGCCGCTGAACGACTACACCGCAACCGTCATCGGCGTGGTGCGCGACGATGTCGACTTCCGCGAGATTCTCTCCGGCGACATCCTCTATACCGGCACCGGCGCCTCCGGGCTTAACCTGCCCGCCTACAGCAACAGCAATAACAACCACTACGAAGCCTTGGAAAACAGCGGCTATCCGCTACAGAGCGCTCTCCAACGCCAGCCCCAATCCTCCGTAACCGGCCTGCCCAGCGAGGCCACCGCCGGGGTGATGACCACCCGCGGCGGCGCCAAGGCGTTTTTCTATGCGGGCACCAACCGCGCCATGTTCCGCTTTACCCTGATGAATCACCTGTGCCGGGACCTGGAACAGGTGCACGACACTTCAAGACCGCCGGATCGCATCCGCCAGGATGTGAGCCGCAGCCCCGGTGGCGATAGCCGGGTATTCCAGAACAACTGTATCGGCTGCCACAGCGGCATGGACCCCATGGCCCAGGCCTTTGCCTACTACAACTTCGCTTACGATGTGGAAAATGACCCCACCGGGGAAAACGGCCAGATCGATTACAACCGCAGCGGCGATACCGACCCCGCAACTGGCACACGCGTACAGGCCAAAAACCACATCAACAGCGCCACTTTCCCCTATGGATTTGTGATTCCCGACGACAAATGGGACAACTACTGGCGGCAGGGACCCAACATGCACCTGGGCTGGAGTGAAACGCTGCCCGGCTCCGGCAATGGTGCCAAGTCCATGGGACAGGAACTGGCCAACAGCCAGGCCTTCGCCCAGTGCCAGGTAACCAAAGTCTTTGAACAGGTGTGCCTGCGTGCACCGGAAGATCAAGCGGACCGCGACCAGATCGAAAACATCACCAGCAACTTTACCGGCAACGGTTACAAACTGAAGCAGGTGTATGCGGACACTGCGGTTTACTGCGCGGGAGAATAAGAAAATGTACAACGATACCGCACAATTCCAGCTCAGCTTCAGCACCCTGTTCGGACGCCCGCAATTGCGTAAGGCCGCGCTGCGTAAAACCGCGTTACTCTCCTGCGTGTTTGCATCAGCGCTGCTGGTCGCCTGCTCCGGCGGCAGTGGCCAGGCCACGGAAGAGTTGCCCAATACCAATCCCGACAGCGGCGACACCAGCTATTCCGGCCCGGCACCGGAAAGCGAAGATGTGCAGAATTACAAACGCTATATCTGGGACAACCTGGCAGCGGAAAACCGCTGTGGCAGCTGCCATATCGAGGGTAACCAGAGCCCGCGCTTTGTGCGCGGCGACGATGTCAACCTGGCCCACGGCGAAGGTCGCGAGCTGGTCAATCTCGGCAGCCCGGAAGATTCCCGCCTGGTCACCAAGGTGGCCAGCGGCCACAACTGCTGGCTCGCCAGCCCCGATGCCTGTGCGGAAATCATTACCAATTACATTGAGGAGTGGGCGTCCGCTGCCGGCTCCGTGGCCAGCAGTATTACCCTGACCGCGCCGACCGAACGCGATGTAGGTGCGAGCAAAAGCTTCCCCGCGTCCAGTGCCAATTTTGCAACGACCGTCTACCCATTGCTGGAAGAGTACTGCTCCGGTTGTCACAGCGAGGATGCCGGCACCGCACAGCAGCCGTATATCGCCAGCGCCGACATCGACCAGGCCTACGAGGCCGCCAAGGCGCGTATGGACCTGGACAGCCCGGAAAAATCCCGGCTCGTGGTCCGTCTCGGTACCGACTTTCACAACTGCTGGAGCAACTGCAGCGAGAACGCCGATACCATGGCCGCGGCCATCAAGAATTTCGTCGACGGTATCGCGGTCACCGAAGTGGACCCCAACTGGGTGATCAGTAAAGCGCTCTACCTCACCGATGGCATCGTCGCCAGTGGCGGCGGCCGTATCGAGAACAATGCCATCGCGCTGTACGAGTTCAAATCCGGCAGCGGCACCGTGGCTTACGACACCTCCGGGGTTAACCCGGCGATCAATCTTAATCTCTCTGGCGATGTGGAGTGGCTCGGTTCCTGGGGCATTCAGCTGAACGGCGGCAAGGCCCAGGGCGCCACCGCCACCAGCAAACGTCTGTTCGATACCCTGAGCGGCACCGGTGAATACACCATTGAAGCCTGGGTGGCCCCGGCCAATGTGGTGCAGGAAGGTCCTGCGCGGATCGTGAGCTACTCCGGTGGCAATGATATCCGCAACTTCACCCTCGGCCAGGCGATGTACAACTACACCTTCCAGAACCGCAACGATGCCAGCACCGACGCCAACGGCATGCCAGCGCTGATCACCGAAGACATGGCCGAGCGGGCCCAGGCCACCCTGCAGCATGTGGTCGCCACCTTCGATCCGATCAACGGCCGCCGCCTCTACGTCAACGGCGAATTCACCGGCGACGCGGATCCGGTCGCCCCCGGCCTGCTCTCCACCTGGGACGACACCTTCGCGCTGGTGCTGGGCTCCGAAGCCTCCAACGATTTTGCCTGGCAGGGCTCCATCCGCCTGCTGGCGATCCACTCCCGCGCCCTGAACCAGGACGATATCCTCACCAACTTTGAAGCCGGTGTCGGCGAGAAATACATGCTGCTGTTCAAAGTGGAAGAGCAGACCGACGTACCCCAGGGTTACGTCATGTTCGAAGTGCAGCAGTACGACAACCACGGCTACCTGTTCAGCGAACCCAAGTTCATCACCCTGGAAGACGGCGTAACTCCCGACGGTGTGGTGATCCAGGGCATGCGTATCGGCATCAACGGCCGCGAGGCCGTGGTCGGCCAGGCCTGGGCAAATCTCGACACCACCGTGACGGCCACCGATTACAATCCGGCGAGCGGCCAGAAACTGTCCCCGCTCGGCACCATCATCACCCTGGAAAAAGGTCCCACTTCCGACGAGTTCTTCCTGACCTTTGAACGCCTGGGTAACGAGGAATTTGTGCGCATCGAAGCCACCCCCGCGGCACCGGCTGCGCCGGCAGACCTCGCCCCGCAACCGCGCATCGGCATCCGCCGTTTTGAACAGATTCACGCAGCGCTGTCTGCGGCCACCGGCATCTCCAGTGCCAATAGCGCCGTTGTCGAGACCTGGGAAAAGGTGAAACAGCAACTGCCTGTCGAAGCGGACGTGCGCGGCTTCCTCGCCGCACAGCAGATGGGTATTACCCAGCTGGCGGTGAAGTACTGCAGCACCCTGGTGGACGACACCAGCGCCCGCGCCAGCTACTTCCCCGGTTTTGATTTCTCCGCCGCCGCCAGCAGTGCGTTTGACACTGACGCCAAACGCGCGCAGATCATCGATCCGCTGCTGGAAAAACTGCTCGGGCGTCCGATTGCCTGGCCTGCGGCAGTTGGCGGCCACACCGCACAACTGGCCACGGCGCCGGATGAGAACGCGGTGCGTGCGGAACTGGATGAACTGATCAACATCATGACGACCTGCAGTAGCGGCACTGCTTGCGATGCCGCCCGCACCGCGACCACCGTGAAAGCCACCTGTGCGGCTGCCATGGGCAGCGCGATGATTCTGATTCACTGATAACCGGCGCTACCGCACCGGGGAAATAGAACATGAGCAAGAAAAAACATTTCGAACTGGATCAGCCGCTGCGCCACCCGGACCACCACCGCCCGGTGAGCCGACGGGACTTCCTCGGCCAGGGTTTCCGCGCCGGTATGGCCACCGTTCTCGGTGGCTCTGTCTTCAGCCTGTTTGCCAACCCCCAGTTGGCGCGGGCCGAATTGTCATCGGACCTGGAAGCCATGCGCGCACTCTGTGGCGTGAGTAAAAACGGTGCCGGAAAAATTCCGTTTATCTGCTTCGACCTCGCGGGCGGCGCCAACATCGCTGGCTCCAATGTGCTCGTGGGCAAGCAGGGCGGACAGCTCGACTTTCTCAGCACCGCCGGTTACAACAAACAGGGACTGCCCGGGGACATGCTGCCGTCACTGACCGATGCCGCCGGCAATTCCTTCGTCAACACCGACCTCGGTCTCGCCTTCCACAGCGACAGCCAGATGCTGCGCGGTATCTTGGAGAAAGTCGCCGCCGGCACCGCCGCCTCCATCAACGGTGCGGTGATTCCCGCGCGCTCGGAAAATGACACCGGCAACAACCCGCACAACCCCATGTACGGCATCAACCGCGCCGGCGCCAACGGCTCACTGCTGGCGCTGATCGGCTCCCAGACCAGCGAATCCGGTGGCAACTCCATGGCCCCTATGGACCTGATCAACCCGGAAGTGCGCCCCACCAAAATCGATCGTCCGTCCGATGTAACCGGCTTGGTCGATGTGGGTGACCTGGTGGGACTGCTGAGCCAAGAAGATACCGTTGCGGTAATGGAATCCATGTACCGCATCTCCAGCGCCAAGCTCGGCAAGGTCAACACCCGGGTCAGCAACGATGCGGTGATCAAAGATCTGGTGAAGTGCGGCTATATGAAAAGCGCGGACCTTGCCGACCGTTTCGGCAACCCCAGCGCGCTGGATCCGGCGCTGGATCCGGACATTGTCGGGGCCTCCGGTATTTTCTCCACCGAAGAATTTCTCAACGATCGTGAGTTCCAGAAAGCCGCTTCTACCATGAAGCTGGTGGTCAACGGTTACGCCGGTGCCGGCACCATTACCATGGGTGGCTATGACTACCACACCGGCGACCGCGCCACCGGCGAGCTGCGCGATCTGCGCGCGGGCCGCTGTATTGGCGCCTGTCTGGAGTACGCCGCCAAAGTGGGCCAACCGCTGATGGTGTACGTGTTCAGCGACGGCTCCGTTTTCAGCAACGGCATGGTGGATGATTCCATCAATGGTCGCGGCAAGGGCGTCTGGACCGGCGACAACCAGCAGACCGCCGCCTCCTACTTCCTGGTTTACAATCCCGCGGGTCGTCCGGCACTGCTGGGTGGCACTGCGGACCAGCAGGCCCGCCACCAGCAACTGGGTTACATGCGCGCATCCGGTGATGTGGAAACCGCAGGCAGCCCGGCGGCCAACAACGTCAACCAGTTGGTACAGACGGTAGTGCTGAATTACATGGCGCTACACGGTGAGCAGGGGAATTTTGCCAGCCTGTTCCCCAACCACGGATTGGGTAATGCAAGCCTGATGGACAGTCTCACGGCTTTTGCTCCGATCCAGTAACCACCGCTCCAGCAACAAGCACAGCAATAAAAGATCTAACGATGTACCTCGCTCGCCCTTTTTTGCCTTTTGTACTGCCTCTCCTCGGCCTGCTCAGCGCAGGCCTGGCACAGGCGGAACCGAAACAGGAAACCGGCTCCGACCACTGGCACTACGACAAGCAGGCCATTATGGGCACCGAGGTGCACCTGCAGTTCTGGATGGAAGACGCGGATAAGGCGACGGAAATCAATCGCGCCGTAATGGACGAATTTCGCCGCATCGACAATCACTTTTCCCCCTACAAAAAAACCAGCGAGCTGTCGGAGCTCAATCGCATTGTCTCTGAGGGCGAAAGCAGGGTAGCCATTTCCCAGGAAATGCAGGAGATCATCCAGAAGTCGCTGTTTTACAGTGAAAAAACCGGCGGTGCCTTTGACATCACCTATGCCACCCTCGGCAGCCTGTACGACTTCCGCAAAGGCGAAAAGGCGGACCAGCAAACTACAGACTCCCTGCTGCCCGCGGTCGATTACCGGCACCTTAAACTGGATCGGCAATACCGCATTCTCGAAGTCAGCGACAAACGCACCAAAATAGACCTCGGCGGTATCGCCAAAGGTTATTCGGTGGATCGCGCTGTCGCCATCCTGCAACACTACGGGGTTGAAAATGCCAGCGTCAGCGCCGGTGGCGACGCCCGCCTGCTGGGCGACAAACGCGGTAAACCCTGGCTGATCGGCATTCGCCACCCGCGGGACAAAAGTAAAAATGCGGCGGTGATACCGCTGGAAAACACCGCCATTTCCACCTCCGGGGATTACGAGCGCTTTTTTATCGATGACGACGCACACCGGGTACACCACATTTTCAACCCGGCCACCGGCAAGCCCGCGGATACCGATGCCAGCGGTGAACAATCCGACGAAGACAAGCTGATCAGTGTCAGCGTCATAGGCCCGCAGGGCTTCGATACCGATCCACTGTCCACCAGTGTCTTCGTACTCGGCAAGAAAAAAGGACTGGCATTGATTGAAGAGATGCGCGGCTTTGAAGCCATCGTCATTGACGCCAACCACCGGATGTTTTTCAGTAGCGGGCTGCAACCCTAATTGCCAACTGGATCACACCGGAAACGCGGAGCCCTGACATAATCATGGGGCATATTTTGTACTTTAAAACTATTAACATTCAGGCTTTTCCATGCTTTCCCTGCGCCGCCTTTTGAAATCATTCCGCTCCCTGTTGGCCCTGGCCGCCGTTTCAGCGGCCGCAACTGTATCAGCGCAGAGCGATGACTTTCCCGGTAAGGATCTGGAAGACCTGAAGCAGGACGTTCTCAAACTGAACCGCGATCTGCTGGTACTGGAAGAAGACCTGCTGTTTCCGGCCCAGAGCCAGGTAGCCGTTTATGTCTCCATGGATGTGGGCCACTTTTTCGACCTGGACACCGTGAAGCTGCACATCGACAACAAGCTGGTAGAAACACACCTCTACACCGAGCACCAGAAAAAAGCCCTGGTCCGCGGCGGCATCCAGCCGCTGTTCAAGGGCAACCTCAAATCCGGTGAACATACGATTACCGCTTTGTTCACCGGTACCGGTCCCGAGCAGCGCGCATTCAAGCGTGCCGCGGCACTCACACTGAAAAAAACCGACGAACCCGCGGTAATCGAGCTGCGCATTTCCGACTCCAGTGGCAAACAGCAGCCGGAGTTTGAAGTGGTGCAGTGGCCAGCGCCCTGAGCGGCCGGCCACCATGCAGATTGCTGCCGTGTTGAAGCCAAGCGCCCTCGCCCTGTCCATTACCCTGCCCATTGCCCTGGCCACGTTTTGTGCCAGCGCCTCTCTGTGGGCCAGCGACAATGCACAGTCGCTGGCACAGGTCAGGCAACAGGACCAGGCATCGCAACAGATGCAACCGGGTCAGAAATTCCAGCAGGCGCAGGACATGCGTTATGGCGCCGCGCTGTATCACTATTTTCAGGGCAATACCTTTGATGCCCTGAGCACCCTGATGGTGTCTGACCTCCGTGGCGGCATTGCCCATCACGCCGACAATGCGGACCTGATTCGCGGCGGCATCAGTCTCGCCTTCGGCCTCGAGCGCCAGGCTGCCAAACTGTTTGAACAGCAATTGCAGAAAGCGGCCGACGAAGATAACCAGCAGCGTATTGTGCGCTTTCGGGAAATCGCCTGGCTGAAACTGGCAACACTCAACTATCGCCACCAGAACTGGGACACCGCAGCGCTACAGCTGCAGAAGTCGGGCGCTATTCACCAGTCCAGCCTCACTTTGAACCTCGCCATCCGCAGCGGTGATCTCGCGCAGGCGCAGCAGCTGCTGGCGATGTCAGATCTACCACTGGCGGAACAGGTGCTCGGCCACAGCAACCTGGCAGCGGCCTATGCGCGACAACACCAGCTACCCGCAGCGGCCGAGGAATACCGCCGCGCCGCCGCGCTGGTGGAACAGAATCCTGACGCCGACGACGAGCTGCATATCCTGCGCGACAAGGCCCGCATTGGTGCCGGTTACGCACTCGCATTGAACAATGACTACCTGGCGGCGGCGGCGGAGTTTCGCAGCGTCCGCCTCGATACGCCCTGGTCCGCCGACGCCCTGCTCGGTCTCGGCTGGGCATCGGTCAACAGTGGTTCGTATCAGCAGGCCGTTGATGCACTGGGGTACCTGATCCAGCAGAACCCCCTGTCGCCCCAGGTACAGGAAGCGCTACTGGCACTGCCCTACAGCTACGAAGAACTGAAGCGCCCGAAGCTGGCGCTACAGTCCTACCAGCACGCCGAACAGCAATACCAGCAAGCACTGCAGGATCTCGATGCCCTTCAGCAGGCCTCTGCAGAGCTGCCGTTTCCCCCGCCGCAAGACCAAAGCACCCTGAACCTGCAGCGCTACGGCTGGCTGGAGGATGCGGAGACGCCGGCACTGATCCGCGACAACCAGCGCTACCTGTTGCAGATGATGCAAAGCGACCGCCTGCAATTGCAGCTGTCGGAATTGCGCGACCTGCAGCAGCTCACCCGAGTGCTGACCCGCTGGCAACAGCGGCTGCCGGAATTTCACAACCTGATTGACGAGCGCGAGCAGCGCCGCATCGCCATTATTCAGCAACACGACAGCGCGCAGTACGACCAGCAGGTGCAGATTGCCGAGCAGCAGCTGGCAAAATTGCAGCAGTCCCTGCAGCGTATCGAGGCCGATGAAGACGGCCTTGCGATGCTCGCCAGCGCCGGTGGTGAAACCGCGGAATATCTGGAAATGGTGCGCGCAGCCGAGGCCCGCTACCAGCGGCTCAGTGCCGCCGACAAAACCAGCAAGTACCAACAGCAGACCCTGGCGCGTGCCCGCGGCATTCTGCAATGGCAGGCGGCGGATCAGTACCATGCAAACCTGTGGCAGCTGCGCAAAGCCGTCACGGCGCTGGAACAGGAACTCACAGAAGCCGCACGGCGACAGCGCAAGGTGGCAAGAATTTCTGCAGAAGCGCCACAGCTGAATTTGCTTGCCGGTAGCGTGGATGACGCGGGCCTGCGCCTTGCGGAACAACAGCGTGCCGTCGATCGTGCAACCAGATTGATTGAAAGACAGATCCGCCGCGACCTGGTCGAGGCACTCACCAGTGCCAAGCAGCGCGTGCAGCAGTATATGGCCCACACCCGCCTGGCGATTGCGCGGATGCAGGATGCCAGCATGCAGGGACTCTACAACGCACCGTCCCCTTCTCCAGCACCCGCACTCGCACCCGCACCCGCACCCGCAGATCAGGTTCCTGCAGATGAAATACCGACAGACGAGATGTCCGTAGAGAAGAAGCCGGCAGAAAACCCGCAAACAGGTCACGGTACGCTCGAACAGCCGGCAAACCCGACCAATGACTCAGAGGCGGAGTTGTGAAGCCCGTTTTTTCCCGTCGCCAGCCACCGCAACTTGTAAGCGCACGCAAAAAATTACTGGCCCTGGCCATTTGCACCGGCGCCCTGATCAGCGGTTGCGCCAGTCAGTTCGACCCGGGCACCACCCTCGCCGACCTGCCTGCCGCCAGCCTGCCGCCGGTGGAGCCAGACGTGCAGATGCCAGCGATCGAATTACCGGCGCTGATCGCAAGCTATGAACGCGCCCTCGCCGCCAACAGCGATCCGAAAACCCGCCGCCAGATTCAGCTGCGCCTCGCGGATCTGGAAATGGAGCGCACCGAGCAGCTGCAGGAAGACAACCCGGAAATGGCCGTGGCCTACACCGAAGCGGTGCGCCACTATGAGGCGCTGCTGCAGACCTCGGCCGACGACGATTATCTCGCTTACCGGTTGGCCCGCGCCCGCGCCCTCGACGGCAATAGCAGCGGTTCTCTGGCGGCACTGGAAAACATTGTCGACACCGCGCCGGAATCGCCATTTATTGCCGAGGCCCTGTTCCGCCGCGGCGAGGCAGCGTTCGGCCAGAAAAAATACCGCGCAGCGGAGCGCGATTTCGCCGCGGTACTCGCCGAGGGTGACACCCCCTTTGCACAGAATGCCCGTTACATGCTGGGCTGGAGCCGTTTCAAGGACGCGCGCTACCGCGAGGCAAGTGACACCTTCCTGGTGCTGATGGATGAGCTACTGGCAGAACAGCAGCCGGAAAAGCGCACCTTCGATCAACTGGAAAAAGGTGAGCGCCGGCTGGCGGACGATACCCTGCGCGTGCTGGCGCTGGGCTTCAACTATCTCGGCGGTGCCGAGGTCATCGAGTCTTTCAATCCCCAGTCGCCTACCGGCGCATCCACCGGCCGCAGCTACCAGCACCAGTTGTATCGTGCACTGGGGGACTGGTACGCAGAAAGTGAACGCTATCGCGACGGCGCCCAGACGTTCCTGACCTATGTCGAACGCAATCCACAACACCGCCAGGCCCCGGCCATGCACGTGCGCGCGGTAGAAATCCTGCAGCAGGGCAACTTCCCCAGCGAAGTGCTGCCGGCAAAGAGAGATTTTGTCACACGCTACGGTATTCGCAGCCTTTACTGGCAGAATGCTGACGACAGCCTGCGCGACAGTTTGCGCACGCAACTCAAACCCTGGCTGGAAGAACTGGCGCGCTTCGATCACGCCCGCGGCCAGGCGCTGGCGAAAGAGGCGGCTACCGAGCGCAGCGGACGAAAAAATCGCTCGCGCAACGACGTCAAGGTGATTGCCAAAGCCCAGCAGGAATCCCGGGCCGCTTTCCTCACCGCGGCCGATCTGTACGGCGAATTTACCCAGACCTTCCCCGACGACGAAAAAACACCTCAGCTTACCTTCCTGATGGCAGAGTGTTTCAACGAGGCTGGGCACTATGCCCGCGCCTTTGACGCTTATACCCGTGTCGCCTGGGATCTGCCGGTAACCGGCGCAGCCAGTGCCCAGGCCACTGAGGCGGGATACGCGGCCATCCTGATGGCCGGGAAAATGCACCAGCAGGAAAAGAACCCGGAACAGGCCACCCTGTGGTTGGATCGCAAAACCGAAACCAGCCTGCGTTTCGCCGACAGCTGGCCCACGGACCGCCGCGCGCTGGCGGTTCAGCTGGATGCGGCACACAACCTGTTTGAACAGTACCGCCACGCCGAAACCATTGCCGCTACCGAAAAGGCGGCGGCCTGGCAGCCGCCCCCCGATGCCAAACAGCGCCGCACCATCATGATGCTGCTGGGGCACAGTTACTTCGAAATCGACAATTTCTCCGCGGCGGAAAATGCCTATACCCAGCTGCTCGCAGGTATGGCGTCCACCGACCCGGAATACCTCAATACCCGCGATCGCCTGCAGTCGTCCATCTACAAACAGGCCGAAATCATTCTGCGGCAGGTGCACCTGACCACCAGCGACATGGAATTTGTCGCGCCCACGGAAGACGCCATAGCGCTGCTGCTGCGGGTGCGCGAGAGCGGTCGCTCCAGCATCGCGGCCACTGCCCAGTACGATGCCATCACCCAGCTGGTGCGCTTGCAGCGCTGGCCGCAGGCGCGCACCGAGCTGGCGGATTTCCGCCAGTATTACCCCGACCACAAACTCACTCCGTCCCTCGCCGCCAAGGCGGTCGCCATATACCAGGGTCTGGAAATGCCGGGGGCAGCGGCAGAAGAGTTGATGGCACTGGCCAATGGCGATAGCGACCCGGCGGTGCGCCGCGACTCCCTGTACCTGGCCGCAGAACAGTTCGAGCAATCCAACAACCCGGCAAAAGCCATCGAGGCCTATCGCCAGTATGCGCGCCAGTGGCAGGCACCCGCGGTACAGAACCTGGAAGCCCAGCGCAAACTGGTATCCCTGTATGAAAACGCCGGTAACCAGCACGAGCGCAACCTGTGGCTGCAAAGCCTCGCGGGCAACAAGGTTTCCGAGCCCCGCGGCCGCTATCTGGCCGCCTTTGCCCAGACCGAGCTGGCCGGACAGAGTTACGCCCGCTTCCAGCGCCTGGCGCTGACCCTGCCACTGAAGCAAAGCCTGAAAAACAAAAAACAGGCGATGGAAGCCACCGTGGCCGACCACAAAAAGATACTGGCCTTTGGGATTGCCGAATTCACTACCGCAGCCAACTTCCGCCTCGCGGAAGTCTACCGCCAGCTGAGCCGTGCACTGATGGACTCCCAGCGCCCCAACGGGCTCAGCCCACTGGAACTGGAACAGTACGAAATCCTGCTGGAAGAACAGGCCTACCCGTTTGAGGAAAAAGCCATCGAGCTGCACGAAGCCAATGTCAAACGCACCGCCGACGGTGTCTACGACGACTGGGTGAAGAACAGCTTCTCCTCCCTGGAAAGCCTGCTGCCAGCGCGCTACCGCAAACCGGAATCCACTGTGGAGTGGAGCGATGCTGCATACTGATATGAAAAACCTCAAACACCTCGGACTGGTCGCCGCACTCTCGGTATTGCTCGCCGCCTGTGCCAGCAATCCGGAAACCCCGCAGGTATCCGACATACCCGCAGCAGCTGTGGATGAAAGCGGCCAACGGATCCTTTCCCCAAACCCCTATTTAGCGGAAAAAGCGAGCGTGCCGGATGCCGCGCAACAGGCGCTGTTGCGCGCACGACAGTATTTCGAAGCCCAGCAATACACCGCGGCGGAGACGGAACTGCAACAGCTTGTGGCACAATGGCCGGCACTTTCCGGTACCTGGTTGAACCTGGCTAAGGTACAACTGAAGCTGAAACAGCCGGAACAGGCGGAAACAAGCCTCAAGCAGGCAGTCGCCGCCAATGAAAATAATGTGTTTGCCTGGAACTCACTCGGCGTTTTACTGCGAGACCAGGGTCGATTTGACGAGGCGCGCACTGCGTATGAAAGCGCCCTGGCGCGCTGGCCGGACTTTGCAACAGGTCACCGCAATCTGGGCATTCTGTTTGACCTGTACCTGCACCAACCGGAACGCGCTTTGCAGCACTACCGCGAAGCCAAGGCATTGGAAACCGAAGAAGACCGGGTACTTGCAGGCTGGATTGTGGATCTGGAGCGGAGGCTGTAATCGATGAAACAATGGTTAGCAGTGTTACTGTTCCCGCTGTCCTTTTTTGCCAGTGCCCAGGAGGAAGGCGGTGAAGTGATCACCCTGGAATCCACCATTATCGGCAGTCAGGAACAGCCCAAGGTGCTTTACATCATTCCCTGGAAACAGGCCAACAGCCTCGAGAAAATTGAAAGCACCTTGCCCAATGCAATAAACCACAGCTTCCAACATCAGGAATACTCGGAATTGCAGAGGGAAATAAAGCTTTTGCAGCCCGAAAAAAGTGAATAAGAGAAGATTCACGAATAAATCACGAATCATCAAATTTTAAAATCACAAAATCTTTAAGTCCCGGAGATTTGACCATGGAATTCATCAACACACTGCTGCGATTCTTCCAGAACGGCGGCGCCTTTATGTATCCCATTGCCCTGGTCCTGGTTATCGGCATAGTGCTGGTGGTGGAGCGCTGGGTATTCCTGTCGCGGGCCAAAATCGCCAACCGTCGCGCCTATGGCCAGATACTGCCAATGATGCAGCAACGCAACTTTGCTGCCGCCCTAAAATTTTCCCAGAACGAAAAGGCCCCTATGGGCCAACTGGTGGCTGCTGGCATTTCCACCGCGCAGCACGCGCGCAAGGATGAAAACATCGCAATGGCCATCGAAGAAAGCATTCTCGAAGCCGTACCGCGCCTGGAAAAGCGCACCAACTACCTGGCCACCCTCGCCAACATCGCCACCCTGCTGGGCCTGCTCGGTACCATCATCGGCCTGATCGCCGCGTTTACCGCCGTGGCCAATGCGGATCCATCAGAAAAAGCCAGCATGCTGTCTTCCAGTATTTCCGTGGCCATGAACACCACCGCCTTCGGCCTGATTTCCGCGATCCCGCTGCTGCTGGCGTACTCCATGCTGCAGAACAAAACCAATGAAATCATCGACAGCCTGGAAATGGCCGGCGTGAAGTTTCTTAACCTGATTACCCTGACTCGCGGTCAGAAAGCGGATGCGACCGCTCGCCCCGCGGTCAAAGCCGGCACCCCGGCCTGAGCGTGAACCGCGCGTCTTCAACGCGACACCGCAATCGTTAAGAAATCGAACAAGAGAGAGCCATGGCTATCCGACGCAGGCTGGAAACCGATCCGGATCTGGACATCACCTCATTTATGAGCCTGATGACCGTACTGGTGCCGGTACTACTTCTGAATATGGTGTTTTCCCATATTTCCGTGCTGAACCTGAATCTGCCCGGATTGAGTGACGCCAGTACCCAGGAAGAAAAAGAAAACCGGCAACTGGAATTGGTGCTGCGCGCCAGCCACATCGACATCAATTATCCGGCGGGGATTCGCGTGAAACGAATTCAGCACCGGGACGGCAAGCCGGATTTCAAGCTGGTGTCGGATGTATTGCAGGAAGTAAAGCGCAGCCTGCGGGAACAGGATATCGACAAAAAAGACCTGGTTATTCTCTCTGAGCCGGGCACCCCTTACCGCACTCTGGTGAGCGCCATGGATACCGCGCGCTCCTTCCGCACGGTAGTGGCGGCCTCGGTGGTAGATGCGGAATTGTTCCCGCAGATTTCCCTCGGCGATGCCCCGCTTCAGGGTGGGCAGGCGCAACAAGAACAGCGAGCAGGCAACGGCATATGAAAGCGACGATCGGCGGCAAGCTGAAAGGACGCAAGCAGCGCAGGCACAAGCAGACCAAGCTCAACCTGGTTTCACTG
This sequence comes from Microbulbifer sp. CAU 1566, assembly GCF_023156515.1. Lineage (NCBI taxonomy): Bacteria > Pseudomonadati > Pseudomonadota > Gammaproteobacteria > Cellvibrionales > Microbulbiferaceae > Microbulbifer > Microbulbifer sp. CAU 1566. The sequence continues at coordinate 55,631 of NZ_JALNMG010000004.1, forward strand.
ATGGATATTTTCACCATTCTGGTGTTCTTCCTGCTGGTGAACTCCTCGGACGTAGAAGTATTACAGGCAGACAAAACCATCACCCTGCCGGAATCCACTTCCACACAAAAACCGGAAACCACTACGGTGGTACGAGTGAACGGTGACCAGTTGATGGTGGGCAACCGCGTGGTCGCCAGGGTGGGCGAAATCCCCCAGAGCCACGAACAGATCAAACCGCTGCTGGACGAGTTGAAATACCTCGCCAGCCGCGCGGAGCCCTTGCCGGAAGACAAGCAAGCGGTCGGCCGCCCCATCACCATTCTGGGGGATGAAGAAGTGCCCTACGCACTGCTGAAACAGATCATGAACACCTGCGCTGCGGCGGACTACCGGGATATCGACCTCGCGGTAACCCAAACCGCAGCCCAGGATCCCGCCGCACCTGCGGCCGGCAGCTGAGCGGAGGCCGTATACGATGAGTCATGCAGCCACCGCCGGCAGACCGGCACTGATGCCCTGGCACTATTACAACTCCACACTGCCCTGGGCCTCGACGGAAGAAGAGGACCAGCGCTTTCGAAAATTCCTCAAGGTGGGCTTCGCCGCCTTTGTAGTGGTTGGGGCCCTGTTTACGTTTATTCCGGCAGCGGAACTTACCCGGGAACAAAAAGAGCAGCTACCGCCGCAACTGGCACGGGTGATCCTGGAGAAAAAAGAACTGCCAAAGCCAGTAGAAACACCCAAGCCAAAACCGGTTGAAAAGAAAAAAGAAAAACCCAAAGAGGTCAAACAGGAAAAGCCCAAGCCGATCGAAAAACCAAAACCGGAGCCGATAAAAACCGTCAAGCCCAAACCCCTGACGGAAAAGGCACCCGCCGCGGAAGTGGCCAAGGCGCGGGAGAAGGCCGCCAACAGCGGCCTGATGCAGCTGCAGGACGAGCTGATGGATATGCGCGATAGCCTCGATGTATCCGAGGTGGCCAATGCCAACAGCCTGGCCAGTGGCGCCGCTACCGCACAGAAGATCGATCGCTCGCTGATCAGTGACAAATCCAAGGCCTCCAGCGGCGGTATCAACACCGGGCAGCTGAGCCGCAATACCGGCGGTTCCGCTCTTTCCGGTCGCGAGACGACTAAGGTGCAAGTGGCCGAGGCCACAGCCGCGGCAAAATCCAGCGGCAAAGAGGCGCGCCGCGAGCGGGGCACCCGCGGTGAAGAATCCATTCGCCAGATTATGGAGGCCAACAAGGGGGCCATTTTTGCCATTTACAACCGCGCCCTGCGCCGGGATCCCACCCTGGCCGGCAAGGTGACGGTAAAACTGGTGATCGAGGCCAACGGCACCATCTCCGGTGTTAGCCTGGTGAGCAGTGAGCTTGGCGACGAGGACCTGGAGCGCAAGCTGCTGGCGCGGATCCGCCTGATCAACTTCGGTGCGGCCAATGTGGAGAAATCGACCCTGAATTACTCCATCGACTTCCTGCCCTCGTGAGAGAGCAGCGTCTCTCGCGCTCCTTCAAGGCGTCAGCGCCCGCTGACGCCTGCTAGTCAACACCGACACCCGGTAGCGGTAGTACTCCTGCCGAGCCCGCCGGGGGTCCCACGGCCCCGGACTTACCTGTCTTTCCTCTAGCAGTTAGAGCAATTTCTTCGCGCTTAACAGATTCTGTTTGCGTATCCTTCCGCTGTTCTGGTACAAAAGTCTCACAAACAAAGTGACGACGATCACAAAAAACGCACACCTCAGGCGACACATCGGTTAATCCAGTCGCGTCAGGGTGCTTGGGGCGATATCAAGGGATCTGTACTGGTGACCAGGGAAATTCTCGACAACAAACCACAAACCAACTTGTTGACCGATGTCTGGGATCAGCGCAAAGAATCCTTTGCCAACGCAAAGTCAGAGCCCTCAGAGTTCCGGGCGGACGAGTTGATGGGAGCCATGTTCCGCAATGGCCCGGGCTATCACTATATATTCGACCTGTATGACCTGAGTCTGGTACATATCAGCCCCAAGGTTGCGGAAATCCATGACCTGGATCCGGAGACCGTCACCTTCCAGGATATCCTCAACCAGGTGCACCCGGATGACATGCCGTTTGTCGCTCGCGCGGAGGAAGCCGCAATCCGGATGTTTCAGGATGAAATTGGCATCGACAAGGTGAAGGACTACAAGATCTCCTACTGTTTTCGCTTTCGCGTCAAAAGTGGACAGTACCGCCTGTTCAGCCATCAAGCTGTCGTTCTCTCAACCGACAACCAGGGTGCAATCAGCAAGGCGCTAAATATACATACGGATATTTCACATCTGGTCAGCGAAAATAATTACCAGTTGTCATTGATCGGAATGAATGGCCAACCCTCCTATCTCAATATTGATGTGGAAGGCCCGCATTCATCGGCACAGTCCAACAACCCCAAATTCAGCGAGCGGGAAATTTCGGTGATTCGCCTGATCGCCAAGGGACTGACCAGTGCGGAAATCGGTCTTCGCCTGACGCTCTCGGAATACACCATCAAGAATCATCGCAAGCGGATCTTAAAAAAGAGCGACTGCCAGAATATGAGCCAGCTGTTAAGTAGCGGCATGCTGGACGGTTTACTGTGATGCGCCCATAAGTTTCAGAATGACTGATTCCGCGCTCACCTGTACTCCATCCTGCCATTCGTGAACCAGCTGACAAAAATACCTTTTTATGACTCACAAACTTCGAGTCGCCCACAAATACCGCATGCCGAATTTAAAGTTATCTGTGCCAAATAGTCCTTTTTTGCTATAACTATCACCTCAAATCTGTGCTACGCATCAAGATTTTTGACGCATAAGGCAGCTTTGCCAAAGTCACAGGCAGACCAACAATAAAACGAAGCGGGCAGTGACCATGGAAACGATGGATCTGCAACCGGAACAGAGTCTGATTCACCGCGCCTGGTGTAATGTTCCAAGTTTTTTTGCCTCCCGGGAAGTCGCACAGCAACGGCAAAAGCTGGACCAGTTTATTGCCTCTGTGTTCAGTACCGGTGCCTGTTACTACTACGTCCTGGATTTTTTCAGGCTCGGCGAGCCAATGCTGGTGAGCCCCTCGGTAGAAACCATTCTCGGGCTTGACCCCCAGGCCACCACTATTCAGTCGATCATCGAAAGAGGGCACCCGGACGACCTGCCGTTCGCTTCTAGTGCCGAAGAAACCGCGCTTTACATCCTCAGAAACCAGATCGGTATGGATCGGGCCAAAAATTACAAGATTTCCTATAGCGGGCGTCTTCGTGTGGCCGATGGCAGCTACCGGCTGTTCAACCACCAGGCACTGATTCTGGATACCGACGACGAATTTGGCGTGGCCCGGGTTCTGGGTATCCACACCGACATCACCCACCTGACCAAAAAAAGTAATTACAAGTTATCGCTGTTAAACATGCTGGGTGGAGAGAGCTTTTTAAATATTGATGTGTTTGCGGACAAGCAGAGCATCTTGGCGTCACCGCCGCCGTTTACCGCACGGGAAATGGATGTAATCGCGCTGCTGGCAGAAGGTAAGACCAGCGCTGTCATCGCGGACGCGCTGAACATATCGACCAACACGGTAAAAAATCACCGGAAAAATATTTTGCAGAAAGCCGACTGCAAGACTACCGGACAGCTGATGTCGAAATGTATCAGTGAAGGATTGATCTGATAGTAGCCACTAGTAGCCACTGCAGAACCACCGCGGTAAATTTGGTCGCGAACTGCATCACCCTTTTTTCAAGATGATTCGAAAGGGCTATTGCCTGAGCGGCGGAGTGAGCGCATCCTAACTCCTGAGCACACCGGTTTCAGATATTTATTGTTTGACCGGTTTGGAAAGGACACCGCGCTCACCAACATATTCTCATCCTGTGAGTTGGTATTAGCCGCAAGGCTGGCTCTGAGTAAGCCGGGATCGCTTGCTACAGAGCTTTTTTATTTTGTATATCGTTTCGGGTCTTTATATCCCGTTCAGGCCGGTTATCCCGGGCTGATCGCTCCTTTCAAAACCCCGTTTAAAATCCCCATTCAAATTCGCTGTTCGATTCCGCCGGTTTAATTCAGATCCGCCGCATAGCGACGCAGAATTTCCAGGGGTACGATTTCCAGGGCCTTCATATGTGTGCGCTGTAAATAAACGCGCGGTGCCATATCGGCCTTCTCGGCCTCAAGCCAACGCGCCGCGCACAGACACCAGCGGTCTCCCGGGTTCAAACCGGGGAAGCCGAATTCTTCCACCGGGGTACTGAGGTCATTGCCGCGCTCCCGGGAAAAGGTCAAAAAGTCCTTCGTGACCTCCACACACACCGTATGAGAGCCCAGGTCCTGATCGTTGGTGTTGCAGCAACCGTCACGGAAGAATCCGGTCAACGGGTCGGTGCTGCAGGGTATCAGCGGATCGCCGAATACATTGATCGACTCGTGCATTTCCAGTGCCATGGCCATATTTATTCTCCCCCGGATTGTTCATTGATCAGGCTGATATCCACCAGCCGCCAGCGCAGTCCGTCGCGACGCAACTGTAATTGCACACGCCTGCGCTCCGCCTCGGAACCACAGATGACTTCCACCGTATTCACACTGCTAAAGGCCCAGCTTTGCAGCTGCCAGCGCCGGCTGCGTTCATCGCGCTCGGCAGACTCCGGACTTTGCGCACTATCCACAGGCTGCTTGCCGCTCGGCGCCGGTGAACCCGAACGCGGTTGCTCATGTGGAGTTTGCGTCCTGCCACCCAGCGCCGACTCCAGATTGCGCTCGAGCTCGCGCTCCAGTTGCCGCCAGTCACGCCGCCCCTGAATCAGGTCGGAGATACCTTGCGGGCTGACCAGCCTTTCCACCAGCGGTTTGAGTATCAAATCGGAACCCGCTGTGAAGAGCCCGTCCAGTTCCGGCGGCAGGTTCGCTCCCATGGACCCGCGCATTTCCTCGCGCAGGTCCTGCAGAATATTGCTGCGCAGCGTGGGAAAGTCCACATAGCGTTCCAGTGTGGCTACATTTTCACTCTGTGCTGCCGCAATCAGTTGCCGGGCGGAATACCAGGGCAACGCCGCGTAAACAACCCCCAGCAATATCACCAGCAAGCTGCCGCGAGCCAACCATTTTCCCATTTCTATACCTCGTTCATTCCTGATCGCTACCCGGCTGTGGTCGACCAACAGATCCCGGGCCTGGTGCGGGATAGCCAAGAAATAGCCACGAAATAGTCGCGAAATAGCCGCCGGACAGTTGTCGGTCAAGTTGCAGTCACCATGGAGCGCAATAGTATCCTCGCAAGGCCCCCAATTACAGGCGCTTACACCACCGGGGATATGGCGCCAAAGGGGCTAATACCTGTGTTATCGTTGCAGACCCTGTTACTGATGCCCGCGTCCTGCCAAGCGGGTACAGGAACTTCGGCTGGTGACGTCACCGCGAGCCACCGCCAGTAAAAAAAGACAAAAAACGTTCGAGCAAGGAATTTCGACCATGAGTGATATTTATAACGCGCCCCAGGCTGAGCTGGCGGCGGATGAAGTCAACAGTGCCAACATGGGTTCCATTCCCAAGGCACTGGCGGGGGACTACCAGGTTAACGTCGGTGACACTATCAGCGAAGCCTGGGCGCGCACCAAGGGTAACAAGGGCACCGTATGGCTGGGCGTCCTGCTGTACCTGGTGGCTTATATCGGTATTTCGGTGGTCGCCACCATGATTACCGGCCAGTCCATCACCGACCCCGATGCCAACCAGGGCGTCGGCGCCATCATTTCCAACCTGATTATTGTGGCTGCCAGCGCACCGCTGGGTGCCGGCATGATGATGATCGGGGTCAAGATCGCCCGCGACGAACAGGTTTCCGGCACCGAGGTGTTTGCGCACTTCGACAAAATCCTGCCGCTGGCAGTGTGCATGATCCTGACTTATCTGCTGGTTACCTTGGGCTTCATCCTGCTGGTGCTGCCCGGTATCTACCTGATGGTGGGTTACTGCATGTCAATTCCGCTGATCGTGGACAAGAACATGGGCCCCTGGCAGGCACTGGAAACCTCCCGTAAAGCCGTTACCAAACATTGGTTCCCGGTATTCGGTTTCCTGATTGTGATGCTGCTGTTGTACGTGGCGGGCTTTCTGGCACTGCTGATCGGTCTGATCTGGGCAATCCCCACCCTGGCCATTGCCTACGGCGTGCTCTACCGCAACATGTTCGGTGGCGCCGAGTCCAATCCGGAAGTCTGAACAGACAACCTGTGATCGCCGTCAGTCCTTTCGGGCAACAGGGTTTCCGCACTGGCATATTGCCTGGGGAAACCCGCCCCCGGATTGCACTGACGGCGCTTTGCGGCTCCAGTGACTCGACCGCTTAACTGCAGTACACACCCCCATGCAAAACCATTCCTTTTCCAGCCCACCACAAGATTCCGCCGACAGCCCCGGGCTCGACACCCTGTACGAGATTGAAACCCCAGAGGGCATCGACCTGACCGCTCAGGTGGCCGGACCAGTGCCGCGCATCCTCGCCTACGCGGTGGACCTTTTCTATCGCACTCTGGTGCTGCTTGTGCTGGGTATTGCCCTGGCGTTTGCCGGCAAGGCGGGCGTCGGTTTCTGGCTGCTGGGTTCTTTTTTGCTGGAGTGGTTTTACCCGGTCATTTTTGAAGTGTTCCGCGGCGGGCAAACCCCGGGCAAGCGGGCATTTTCCCTGGCGGTGGTGAACGATAACCTGACCCCGATTACCTGGGGCGCTTCCATCATGCGCAACCTGTTGCGCTTTGCGGATTTTCTTCCCTTCGGTTATTGCGCCGGTATTCTCAGCATGTCCTGCAGCCGCCACTTTCAAAGACTGGGCGATTTTGCCGCGGGTACCATCGTCATCTACCGCGAACAACCCGCGACGGCCGCAGAGCTACCCAAAGTGGCACCAGCGCCACCACCGCGCGGGCTGCGCACCGCGGATCAGCAGGCCATTGTCAGCCTCACCGAACGCAGCCGCGAACTGAGCCTGGCGCGCCAACAAGAACTCGCAGACCTGCTACAGCCGATTACCGGCAAAGACAGCGAGGCAGGGCTTATACAGTTGCACGCGATCGGCCGCTGGCTGCTGGGTGCCAGAGACTCCGGAAGCGACACACCACAGCAGAAAAACCAGCACAATAAAACGGATCGCCCATGAAGCAGCGGGACTTTGAGCAGCGCCATCAGGAGCAGTGGCTACAGCTGGAAAACTGGCTCGCAGGCTATGAAAAAAATTCCGTACAGCATGGCGCGGCGCTGCAAGATCTCCCGGCCAGTTATCGCCGCCTGTGTCAGCAGCTGGCGGTCGCCAAGGAGCGCCATTACACCAGCAATCTGGTGACGCGCCTGAATCAACTGGTGATGCAGTGCCACCAGCGTATTTACCAACAGAAATCCATTTCCAGAAATCGCTGGTTGGAATTTCTGTTCGCCGGTTTCCCCCGCGCGCTGCGGGAACAGGCGCGCTTTGTATGGCTGGCCTGTGGGCTTTTCCTGGCCCCGGCACTGGTGATGGGGCTCGGCAGCTACTGGAATGACGCGCTGATTTACGCGGTCATGTCCCCGGAGCAGGTCATGCAAATCGAATCCATGTACGACCCCGCCAACCGCGTGCTGGGCCGCGAGCGGGGTTCCGACTCGGACCTGCTGATGTTCGGCTTTTATATCAAGAACAATATCGGCATCGCCTTCCGCACCTTCGCCTCCGGCATTCTGTTTGGCCTGGGTTCGATTTTTTTCCTGGTATTCAACGGCATTTATCTCGGCGCGGTATTCGGGCATATCACCCGGGTCGGTTTTGTCACCACTTTCTATCCGTTCGTGATTGGCCACGGCGCCTTCGAATTGACAGCCATTGTATTCGCCGGCGCCGCCGGGCTGCTGCTGGGACATTCGCTGGTAAACCCCGGTAACCGGAGCCGGCGACAGGCACTGCGGGAAGCCGGTCGCGAGGCGATGAAAATCATGTACGGCACTTTCCTGATGCTGGTGATCGCCGCGTTTCTCGAGGCTTTCTGGTCGTCCAGCACCCAGGTCAGTATCGCGGTAAAACTGGCGGTGGGAGCTTTTTTCTGGCTCATCGTAATAAGCTACTGCCTGCTCGCCGGTCGCAATCAGACACCAAGCGCAACCGCCGCTGGAGGTCCGCTGTGAACCTCGATCGCCTCGCAGTACATGCGCGTCTGCGCTCCAACTGGGAATCCGTGGATCTCGGCATACTGCTGGCCCGTCGCCACTGGCTGCAAATGGCCATCCTGTGGCTGCTGCCCGCCGCCGCCATATTCCTGCTACTCGCCCTGTTGTTTCCCGACAGTCCCAATTGGGTAGCCACCTTCCTGTGGTGGCTGAAACCAATGTTCGAGCGCTTGCCACTGCTTGTGCTCAGCCGCGCGCTCTTCGCCGAGCACATTAGTTACCGTCAGGCTCTGGGATTGTTTCGCCGCGCCAACGGCCGTGACTGGTTTTCCTGGCTGAGCTGGCGCCGCATCAGTTTTACCCGCAGTTTCGATATGCCGGTTACGGTACTGGAGAATTCCACCGGCAAAGCGCGCACTACACGCCTCGCCCTGCTACATCGCAAAACCGCCAGCACCGCCAGCTGGCTGCATATTGTCGGTGCCCATATCGAAATGATTCTGATACTCGGTCTGGCGGCACTCTTCTATCTGCTGATACCGGAGCAGCTGGAAATCGACTGGCTGCCAATCCTGAGCCAACAGGACCCTATTTACAGCTGGATTGCCAATGGCTCGACCCTGCTGATCATGGCTGCGGTAGCGCCTTTCTATATCGGCGGTGGTTTCATGCTCTACATCGGCCGCCGGGTAGACCTGGAAGCCTGGGATATCGAAATCCACTTTCGCAAAATGCGCGCCCGACTCGACAGCAAAAAACATGCGGCGACGGACAAGTCCCGCGCCCACGACAAACCCACCGTTGGTGCGACCAGCGCGCTTGTGTGCGCGGTCATCCTGGGCAGCGCCGCACTCATGGGCACTCCGCAACCGGCGCTCGCCGACCCGGTCACGCCCACCCACGCCCAGGAATTGATCGACGAAACCCTGGCCGAAGAGGCCTTTCACCAAACGGAGAGTGTCAGCGGCTGGCGCCTGAAGGAATTTGAATCCCGGGAATACCGCTTCCCGGAGTGGATGATCGCGTTTATCGAGTTTTTGGAAGGTCTTGGCGGAGACGACGAAGTAGAAGCGGACACCGAAACCGACGGCGCCATAGGACCGCTGCTTGCCGGGATTATTGAAGTGCTACTCTGGGCCATCGCCGCAACGCTGGTGCTTTACCTGTTGTGGCAATTCCGTCACACCATTCGCCGCGGTATCGGCTTCAGGCCGCGAAACAAGGCGGGTTCAACACAACAGCGCCCGCAAACCCTGTTTGGGCTGGACGTACGCAGTGAAAGCCTGCCGGATGATGTCACCGCCGAAGTACTGAAACTGTGGCATAGCGGTGCCCAGCGGGAAGCTCTGGGGTTACTTTACCGGGCCAGCCTGTCCCATCTGATTTCCCATTTTGAATGCGATTTTCAGGATCACTTTACCGAAGCGGAATGCGCGCAGCTGGTGCGGGAAGAGGCGGAGCAGGATGCGCGCCTGCAGCCGGCACTGGTGCAATTCTTTGGCTTGCTGACCGCCACCTGGCAGCAACAGGCTTACGCCCATCGCCCGCCGGCCAGTACAAAACTGGAATCTCTTTGCGATCAATGGCAAAGCGTGTTTTCACCGCGGAATATTCCCGCTGCACAGAATGATGGGAGGGCAACGTCGTGAAGCTTGGACGCATCGCCATCGCCTGGGTGCTGTTGCTGCTGGCGGCCGCCGCGGCACTGTTTCTGTTTTTCTTCGAGCGTTATACCGAAGAACGGGACCGGGGATTTGGCCCCGAGGCCCGGCGCAATCCTTACCTGGCCGCCGAGCAATTTCTTACCCGGGTAGGGATTCGTTACCGGCGCGCCGACAATATTGCCGCGGTGAGCGCCCTGGGAGACAACGATGTCCTGTTCCTCACCAGCTCCAGCCAGATCTACAACGCCAGCCGCGGTCAGGAGCTGTTGGGCTGGATAGAGCAGGGCGGTCAGGCCATTGTCATCGCCCACGGCAGCGATGCAGACAACGAACAGGATTACCTGCTGGATATGCTCGGGCTGGAAATAGCCCGCGGCGAAATGGATCTCTATTTCAACCAGCAGGTGCGTGAAGTCTTCGGCGATGAAATCACTGAGATAGAAATCAAAAAAACCAGTGACATGATGCGCGATCACAACCGCAAATTAGCGGAGCGTGAGAAGAATAAGGAAAAGGAAAACGAGGACGCAGCAGACTCTGCCGAGGAAACCGCGCAAGAAAACATCGAACCCCGCAACCCGGACATAGACCCGGAGCGACTGATCAATCTCACCAGCGACAGCGGCGCCAGCTACGCGCTGTTTTTTGACACCGCCAAAGTGTTCACCCACGAAATGATGAATGGTGAATACACCGATACGCAGATCGAAGGTAACCGACTGCACTGGGTTCCTTTCCAGAGAAGCACCACGCAATCCCCGCTGGTGCACTACGAGTACGGACGCGGCCGCCTGACCCTGATGGCCGACGGCGGCCTCTGGCGCAACCATCGTATCGGCGATTTCGATCACGCCTATTTTCTCGCGCACCTCGTGGGTGAGCGAGAGCTGGTGATGATCACCCGTCCCCACTTTGATGACCTGGGCACCCTGGCCCAGCGCTATGCGCTGGAGTTTTTTGTCGCCGGCCTGCTGGCGCTGATGGCCTGGATTGCCAATCGCAGCCGCCGCTTCGGACCGATGACACCGGCACCTGCCAGTGAGCGCCGCTCACTGCTGGAGCACATTCGCGCCTGCGGTCACTTTTACTGGCGCAATGACCGCGCCGCGCAGCTGTTCGAAAAAGCCCGCGCGCCCCTGCTGCAGAAGCTCAGCGGCCAGCCGGCGCATATGGCCCAGCAGTTACCCCCAGAAAAACAGCGTCAGATCGCCGAGTCTGTCGCCGAGCGCAGCGGACTTGGCCGTGACGACATCTACACGGTGCTGTGGGCATCGCCCCCCCACAGCGAAGAAGACTTTACCGCGCGACTGCGCAGCATTCAGATTATCGAGGCCGCCCTATGAGTGAATCCACCCTGGACCAGAACCCGGTCACCACCACCGACGATACTCAGCACCAGGCGCAAGCCGACAGCCGCTGGCAACAAGCCAGTGCGCGGGTGAATCAACTGCGGGAGCAGATCAACCAGGTGGTGATCGGCCAGCAGGCGGTGGTCGATCAAGTACTGATTGCCCTGCTCGCCGGCGGTCACGTGCTGCTGGAAGGTGTTCCCGGCCTCGGTAAAACCCTGCTGGTGCGGAGCCTGGCGCGGGGTTTTGGCGGCGACTTCCGCCGTATCCAGTTCACCCCAGACCTGATGCCCGCGGACGTCACCGGCCACGCGATCTACCATGCCGCGGAGAGCCGTTTTGAGGTGCGCCGCGGGCCGGTGTTCACCAACCTGCTGCTGGCGGACGAGATCAACCGCGCCCCAGCCAAAACCCAGGCGGCGCTGCTGGAAGTGATGCAGGAGCAGCAGGTCACCATCGACGGTGAAACCCACCGCACCCCGCGGCCGTTTATGGTGCTTGCCACCCAGAACCCCATCGAGCAGGAAGGCACCTACCCGCTGCCGGAAGCGGAACTGGACCGTTTCCTGCTCAAGGTACTGATCGATTTCCCCTCCCAGCAGGCGGAAGAGCAACTAGCGGCCGCCGCCAGCAGCGGACGCATTGAACAAAAGCTGCAGCACGGGGTGCAGGCAGTATTCGACGCGGAACAACTGCAGCAGCTGCAGGCACTGATTCCCCAGGTCCAGGTGGACCAGCAGGTACTCAGTTACGCGGTGCGCCTGGTGCGCGCCACCCGCGAATCCTCCCAGCTGCGCCGCAGCGCCGGCCCCCGCGCCAGTATCGGCCTGATGCTGGCGGGGCGTGCCCACGCGTTGATGCAGGGTCGCGAGTTTGTACTGCCGGACGACATCAAGGCCATGGCCATTCCGGTGATGCGCCACCGGGTGGCAGTGTCGCCGGATATGGAAATCGACGGCGAAACCGCCGATTCGGTGCTGGCGCAGATCATTGAATCCGTGGAGGCACCGCGGCTGTGAAGCCCTCTCCGTTACTGATCCGGTTGTTGCTGATCGCCTGTGCCAGCGCACTGGCGGTCAGCGCCGCGCGTATCTGGTGGCCGGGCATCGCCGACGGCATTGCCAAGCTGTGGTGGACCGGGCTGGCGCTATTGACCCTGGCGGCCCTGCTGGATTTTGCCACCGGCCGCCACTGTCGCGGCCTCAGCGGCCGCCGCGAGCACCCGGGCAACCTGGCACTGGGAGTCGATGAGGCAATACAGCTTACCCTGTTCAACGGCGGCAGCAGGCCCCTGTCTCTGCAGGTAACCGATCAGGTACCCGCTGAGCTGCGCTGGGCCGGGTTGCCGGTGCGGATGCAACTGAACCCCCAGCAGGAAATCGTTACCCACTACACCGCCACGCCAGTGCGGCGCGGCCTCGCCGCCTTCGGTTACATCGAAGTACTCACCAGCTCGCCCTGGAACCTGTGGCAGCGCAAGGTGCTGCTGGGGGAAAACCAGGACGCCAAGATATATCCGAACTTCCTCGGTATCTCTTCGCTACAGGCACTGTCTACGGAACAGACACTGCGCTACATGGGGGTTCATCAGCAGCAGCGCCGGGGCGAGGGACTGGATTTCCGCCAGCTGCGGGAATACCGCCGCGGCGACAGCCAGCGGCAGATCGACTGGCGTGCCAGTGCGCGCATGCAGAAACTCATCAGCCGCGAATACCAGGACGAGCGCGACCAGGAGATTATTTTCCTGCTGGACTGCGGCCGCCGTATGCGCGCCCGCGACGGCGATCTCAGCCATTTCGACCACGCCCTCAATGCCCTGTTGCTGTCTGCCTATGTGGCCATTCGCCAGGGGGATGCGGTGGGCCTGCAGTGTTTTGCCGGCAGCCACAGCAGTCTGCCGCCGGTAAAAGGCGAGGGCAGTATCAACCTGTTGCTGAACCACGTGTACGACCTGCACTCAGGCACCGCCCACAGTGACTACACCGCTGCCGCCGAGCAACTGCTGGCCCGCCAGCAGCGGCGCGCACTGGTGATACTGCTCACCAATGTGCGCGACGAAGACAGTGAAGACCTCACCGCCGCGGTACAGCAGCTTTCCCGCCACCACCTGGTGATGGTGGCCTGCCTGCGGGAACGTGCCCTGGATGAATTGCTGGAAGCGCCGGTTGTGGATTTTGACGCGGCATTAATGCACAGCGCCGGGAAAGATTTTGTGCAGCGCCGCGGCCGGCTGCTGCAGGAACTAAAAGCCCGCAATACCATCCTTGCGGATGCCCTGCCATCGGAGATGCATATGTCGCTGGTGGAAACTTACTGGCAACTAAAACGCAGTGGTAAGCTGTAATACCTGCTGACCGTTACCGAGAGAAAAGTAACGCCATTGTGAAACAGAGCCCGGCACCGCTGATACAGCTGACACAGTCCCAGCGCAAGCCACTGCCTCCATGGTTGGCGGTGGTATTACTGGGTTTGTTCCTCAGTGTGCGCGGGCTGGTACCTGCGGGCTTTATGCCCGCACCGGTTGCCGGCGGCTCGCTGTACGCTTTGTGTCACGGCGACAGCCGCAGTGCCCTGCTGCTCAACCTGCTCTCACCCCCGGTCGCAGATGCCCACCTTCACCACCATGGCGGGCCCGCGGCATCCGCCGGCCACGACCATGACACAGTAACCGCCAAAAGTTTTGCCGAAAGCCACTGTACTTTTTCTGCAGCCGGCAGCACGGCAATTGCCAACAACACAGCACTACCCGACTTCGCCACTCGACTCTGGCTGGCACGACCACCAGAAACAAGAGGCGAGCGATATACCCCCGATTACTTCACCCCTCCCGGGCGCGCCCCACCCGCCATTTCCTGACGACGTCTCTCAAAGCAATTGAACTTCCTGCCGAAGCCGGCAGGGCGTTGGCTTGTGCGCGCCCCTATCTATCTGCGGTCTACGGCGGTGCCAAGCGTTCATCATTCAGGAAAAAACCATGTATAGCTTCAATGTAAAAAAACTGTCCGTCGCGCTCATCGTAACCTCCCCAATGATTGCGAAAGCGCACGATGTCGAATCGCCCTCTTTTCTCCCAGAGGCCCACGCGCCCGCCGGCGTAATGAGCGACCACCTGCACAAACAAGGGGAGTGGATGGTTGGTTATCGATTTATGCGCGAGAATTTTTCCGGCCTCTATTACGGCTCAGAAAAAGTGACCGGCGCCGAACTGAATGCTGCGGGCTATTCCATGCAGCCCAGCAGTATGGCCATGGAAATGCAGATGCTGGATATCATGTACGCGGTGAGTGACAACCTCACCCTCATGCTGATGCCACAGACCATGTCCATGGACATGACCATGAAGATGACCGAAGGCAGCCATATGCATGGCGATATGGCCATGGATGGCATGGGAGCAATGGGAGAAATGAGCACTGCGGAGGAGGCTGAGCCAGCCATGCACGCCAGCCACAGTCACGGTACCAGTGGCATCGGCGATACGGTCATCGCCGGGCTTTTCCGCCTTGCCGACACCAGTGGCTACAAGCTACACACCACCCTGGGGATCAGTGCCCCCACCGGGGACGTGGACCTGAAAAACGCCGACGGCACCTTTACCCACTACGGTATGCAGCTGGGCAGCGGGACCTGGGATTTTATGCCATCGATTACCTATTCCGGCGGTCGCGAGCGGTTGAGCTGGGGCGCCCAGGCCAGCGCGCGATTGCCGATGGAGGATAAAAACGATTCAGGGTTCCGTTTTGGCGAGCGCTACGCAGCCACCGCCTGGAGCGCCTACCGCCTGACAAACTGGTTGAGTCTCTCCAGCCGCCTTTCCTATACCAAACAACTGGACATCAACGGCCACTACAATGGCCCGCACAATCACTCCAGCCCTGCGGACTTACAGAAAAATTACGGTGGGGAATTCGTGGATGCCGCAGTGGGTGCCAACATGGTGCCGCAAGGCGGTGCGCTCGCCGGTGTGCGCTTGGGGCTTGAATGGAGCTCCCGTGTGTCCGGTCACTATAACGGCTATCAGTTGGGTCGAGATGATGGTCTCAATATGAGTCTGTCTTACGCATTCTGATTGAAGCAAATGGAATCAGGCCCTAACCGGGCCTGATTCACTGCAAACAACGGGTCATTTCGCTGCGGATTAAAAGCGGTAGGCAAAGTTTACCGTCAGGGTACGCAGGTGCCCCAAATCAAAACGCACATCGGAGACGCCATCGTTGAGTCGAATCTTGGTGTCGATATCGTTGTAGTTGTATTCGATGGACGTATCGAAATCCTCGGTCCACTTGTAGCGATAACCGACACCTGCATTCCAGTAATTGTCATTTCCGTCATCGAATACATCGTAGATCACGTCGTGCTTTTCAATGGTATCCAGCTCAAACTCACCGTAGTTCCAGCCCACCATCCAGTAGAGACATTGCACATCGCAGGTCACCGTGAAATCCACCTTGGCGCCAATGCCCCACTGGTCCACCGAAACACTGCCGTCGTCAAATCCGGTGTAGCGTAATTCCACCTGCCAGATTCCCGCGGCAGGGGTCACCCCGATACTGGCGTAACCGGCAAAGTCCTGTTCGTCATTGATCTGCAATTCGCCCACGCCCAGACCGAGTGTGCCCACTACGCGATATTCGCCATTGCAGTAGCCATCGATAGGGTTGTTCCACTGGGCCATGGCCGCACTGGATGCCAACAGGGCCAGAAGAAAAATCACACCTTTCATTGTCACCGTCCTTGGTTCAGAAATCATTGCTCAGTGAAAGTCTTAATGCGGCAACCCCGGCAGCAAAATCCGTCGCGCATTTTCGGTCAGCGTCCAGCTGAGCTGTTAAGAGCGTGGACTCATTGCATTACTTTCAATGTCGATAATCGCCCAGACACCACCGACAAAAGCGGGGTTTTTTCGCAGCTTTTCCAGGTCGCCCGGTTGCGGCGGCGGATCACCGGCGGCCCTTAATTCATCCAGCCGTTCAACGATAGTTTCCGCCATTTTCTGCAGGGCAGTTTCCAGGGTATCGCCGTGGCAATGGCAGTGGGGGAGATCCGGCGCTATGGCACCGTAACCGGCAAATTCGATGTTATGGACTACGACCGGATAGCGCATGGGACTTTCTCTTTTAAGTTAACTTTTATCCCACCAAGCGTAGACCCAAATGTTGCAAGTTGAACAAAATTCTCAACAAAGAAAATATTTACGCGACGACAGCCGGGAAACCTGCGCCGCTGGCGAAATAATTTCCGAACACCCGCAAAATACGCGCACAAAAAATTTCCCCGGGCCGCAAAGCTCGGGGGAATTTTTCTTGAATGAATGTTTTCTGCGGCAAGCCAGCCGGCTTGCCGGTATCGATATCAGCGGGGGATTCGCCCGAGTAGCGCGCGGCGGGAAAAAATCATTTCTCGATAGGTCTGGCGCAACGACAGGTCCACCGCTTCCTCGGCGCCCTGCAATTCGTCCAGCTGCCGCGCCAACCAGGTAATCTCAACCTGTAGTCGATGACGCAACTGGCGGGTTTCTGTTTCACTGATATTCACGTGATGGCAGACCTGCGCCCCGTAGGTACTACTGCGAGCACTGGAATGGCCGCCGAAATGCCCGGAGGCATGACCGGAAGAATGTGCACCGTGATCGAATGAAGTCATCGCTTTACCTCGCATGCGGGACCCAGCTGGCTGTCGCATAAAACAACACAACAGCCGGCCGATAAGGTAAAGCCTAGACCAGAATTATCCGCCCGTGCGGATTAGCGGCATCGGGAATCAGGGAATTAGGCAAGCAGCAGCGACTTCCAATCGAAGGACTGGTCACCGATAACGTAAAAGAAGGGATTCAGTAGCTCGTCTTTCTGGTTGTAGCGCAGCAGCTCGAATTTATCGTCCACCACAATACCCCCAGCAGCCTCTACCACCGCCTGGGCCGCCGCCGTATCCCACTCGCAGGTCAGCGCCAGACGCGGATAGAGATCCGCCGCACCTTCCGCCACCAGGCACAGCTTCAGGGAACTGCCCATATTCTTCAGACCAGTCTCACCCAGGCTGCTTTCGATACGCTCCAGCAGCGCGTCTACCGCACCGGCGCCGTGGCTGCGGCTTGCAACCACCTCGATGGGCGACTTGCTGTCCAGACGCGGTTGCATCGCACGCACCGCAATCGCCTTCTCACCACTGGTATCCTGCTTGATCGCCCCCAAGGACTTGGCGCCCGCATAGGTAATATCCAGCACCGGCACATGCACCACCCCCAGCACCGGCTCGCCCTTCTCGATCAGGGCAACATTGACCGTGAACTCACCGTTGCGACGGATGAATTCCTTGGTGCCGTCCAGGGGGTCGATGATCCAGTAGCGATCCCACTGGCTGCGCACATCATAAGAGGGCATCTCGCCTTCTTCAGAAAGTACCGGCACACCGTCGAGCAGTTCCGCCAGTGCCGGCGCGAGAATCTTGTGCGCCGCGAGATCCGCCGCAGTGACCGGAGAGTCGTCGGACTTGGTATCCACTTCCAGTTCGCCGCTGGCGTTATACACCTCGAGGATCGCCTTGCCGGCTTTGGCCGAGATGTCGATGACCTGATCCAGTAGCGCCCTGTTTACAACCTTGTCCATGATTCCCCCAAGTACGAATAGTTATGCAAATTAAGCGGGGGATTATACGCAGGCTAAGCCCGCATTTCTGTTTATAGGTTGAGGTTAGATACGAAGGTGGCGATAGCGGGTACACCCTTTGGAGACCGTCTGCGGCCAGGACGGCCGCAGCCGAGCCCCCATGGATGGGTATACGGCGTGTCTCCAAAGGGTGTACCCGCTAGCGTCACCGCCACCGGGCTATCCCAATGGAAAGTCAGGCTGAGAATAAATCTTCAATAGAAAGGTAACGCTCCCCAGTGTCGTAGCTGAATACCAGCACCCGGCTGCCGGGAGCCAGCTCCTGCTCACGCTGCTTCAGCGCCGCTAGTGACGCCCCGGAAGAGATACCCACAAAAATCCCCTCCTTCAGCGCACACAGCCGGGCCATCTCAAAACTGTCCTCTTCAGACACCGGAATAGTGCCATCCAGAATGCCCTTGTTCAGCACCTCCGGCACAAAGCCCGCGCCGATGCCCTGCAACCGATGCATCCCTTTCTCCTTACCAGCAATCACCTGAGACTTCTCCGGCTCCACCGCGAACACCTTCAAACCCTGCATGGACGCCTTCAGTACCTCACCACACCCCGTGATATGGCCACCAGTGCCGACACCGGTAATCAGGTAATCCAACCCCTCCGGAAAATCCGCCAGAACCTCTTTCGCCGTAGTGTTCCTGTGCGCCGTCACATTGGCCGGATTCATAAACTGCTGGGGCATCCAGCTGTTCTCGTGCTCCGCCAGAATCTCCTCCGCCTTGGCAATCGCGCCCGGCATACCATTCTCTTTCGGCGTCAGCACCAGCTCGGCACCCATGGCCTTCATGATCTTGCGGCGCTCCACCGACATCGACTCCGGCATCGTCAGAATCAGCCGGTAACCCTTCACCGCCGCCACCATCGCCAGCCCGATACCGGTATTGCCGGAGGTCGGTTCCACAATCACCCCGCCGGGTTTGAGCGCACCGGACTTCTCCGCATCCTCGATCATGCCCAGGGCAATCCGGTCCTTGATACTGCTGCCCGGATTGAACCGCTCCACCTTCATCCACACCTCGATATCGTCCCGGAACAGGTGGTTGATCCGAACATGGGGGGTATTGCCGATGGTTTCGAGGA
Source organism: Microbulbifer sp. CAU 1566 (assembly GCF_023156515.1). Lineage (NCBI taxonomy): Bacteria > Pseudomonadati > Pseudomonadota > Gammaproteobacteria > Cellvibrionales > Microbulbiferaceae > Microbulbifer > Microbulbifer sp. CAU 1566. The sequence continues at coordinate 74,502 of NZ_JALNMG010000004.1, forward strand.
TATTGTTGGCCTTCATCTGTCACTCCCTGCAAAAGATGTCTTGTGAATTATCAGGCAGTCGATTGAACCGCCTGCGGCTTTCGCGAATACTCGGGCAAGAATACTCTGCTCGCGCAAAAATAGAAAAAACCAAAAGCATAAGAAAACCGGAGCCTTCGATCATGTCCAATTCCGCGATGACCACCGACATACCCGCCAATCCACCCCGGGAAGCCCAGGCCTCCAGCCTGCGCCCGGCACTGATCATCTTCGCCCTCAGCGGTGCCCTCTACATGCTGCTGGATGCTGCGAATGCCGAGGGGCTGTGGATGGCTGCACTCAAGATAGTGCCCATCGCTACCCTGTTGTGGCTGGCCGCCAGCTCCCTCGTGGGCACTGGCCGCACCCTGGCCCTGGTGGCACTGGGCTTTTCCGCGACCGGGGATGTGTTGCTGGCCATCGATTTTCCCAACCACTTTATCTTCGGTCTCGGCGCCTTTCTGCTGGCACAGCTGACCTACGCCGTCACCTTCGGCCGCCGGGCGCATTTCAGCCTCTGCCTGGCCGGGCGCGCCTTTGCGATTCTGGTGGCAGCGGGCATGCTCGCGGCAAAGGTAGTGCCCGCCGCCGGCGACCTGGCACTGCCGGTGAGCTTCTACATAGTGGCCATTGTGACCATGGCGTTGTGCGCCGCCGCCTACCGCGGTGGCTCTTCGCTGCTGTTCTGCGGCGCCCTGACGTTTATGGCGTCGGACGCGCTGATCGCGATCAACCGTTTTGTCGAGCCGGTGGCCCTGGCAGGCACCTGGATCATGCTGACCTATTATCTGGCCCAGGCACTGCTGGTTTGCGGCCTGATCCGCGCAGAATTGGCGGCGCGGGTGGCTTGAGGGCATAATGGCCGGCCAATTTTTGTGCAACCCGGCCGTACAGTGCGGCCGTGCGCGCCCTCAAGGGTAAGTCAGAGGTAAACATGCTGGACTGGAGCCGGATTGATACGGTGCTGCTGGATATGGACGGCACCCTGTTGGATCTGCACTACGACAACCATTTCTGGATGGAGCACCTGCCGCTGCGCTATGCGGAGGCCAATGGTATTTCGGTGGCGGAGGCGCAGGCGTTGGTGATCCGCATGACCGATGAGTTGCGTGGCACTCTGGACTGGTACTGCCTGCACTACTGGTCGGATGCCCTGAAGCTGGATGTGCCGGCGATTTACCGCGAGATCGAAGACCGCATCGCATTGCGCCCGCACACGGACAATTTCCTGCGCAGCCTGCGCACCATGCAAAAACGCGCACTGCTGGTAACCAATGCCCACCCGGACGGTTTGAATCACAAGCTGGAAATCACCGGCATTGACCAGTGGCTGGACGAGATTGTGTCCTCTCACGATCTGGGTCACGCCAAGGAGAGCAGTCTCTTCTGGCATTCCCTGCAGGAGCGCCAACCGTTTGATCCCGAGCGCACACTGTTTGTGGACGACAACCTGCATGTGCTCGGTGCGGCGCGGGATTACGGCATCGCAAATCTGCTGTGTATTCGCCAGCCGGACAGCAAAAATCCTGCCCGTGAGATTACCGAATTTCCGGCGATTCACGACTTTGACGAAATTTTAGGGGCCCGCTGAGATTCAGCAGGAGCTCCGTATTGACCTTTGTGGCGGTGGATCGCCGGGTGCGGGTTTTCAGGACCGCTGTGGATACATCCCTGTACGCTGCGTCGGCGGCGTCCATGCCGCCGACGCTCCTGAAAACCCGCACCCGGCGCTCCTCCTTCACATCAAGTTTTTTACTTCGTAGCTTTAGTGGTTCTGAATTTATTTAATGGAAAAAGTACGTATTGATAAGTGGCTCTGGGCTGCCCGTTTTTTCAAAACTCGCAGCATCGCCAAACAGGCCATCGAAGGCGGCAAGGTGCACGCCGAAGGCCAGCGGGTGAAAGCCAGTAAAGAAATCACCACTGGTACCCTGCTGACCATTCGCCAGGGATGGGATGAAAAAGTGGTGGAAGTGATCGCACTGTCCGACCAGCGCCGCGGCGCCGACATTGCGCAGACGCTCTACCGGGAAACCGAAGACAGTGTTGCAAAACGGGAGCAGTTCACCGCGGATCGCAAGGCCAATAATGCGGTCATAACCAACGAGCGCCCGAACAAGAAGCAACGCCGGCAGATTCACAGATTTATCCGTGAATCTCAGGATTAATTGAAGCGTATCGAAAACTTCTTACGAAGTATTAATCCCGGAATTGAAGCCCGGGCGCTGGGTGGAGCTTTTCAGGAGCGTCGGCGGCATGGACGCCGCCGACGCAGTGTACAGGGATGTATTCACAGGGGGGCGCCTAGCTCGGTCCTGAAAAGCTGTACCCAGTGCCCGACCGCCACCATGCCGATCAGAGCTTTACGAAGCCGGAATAAGACGTACTTTTGCCCAAAAAGAGCAAACAAAAGCCAAAGTGCTAAACTGCCCCCAAACCGACGAATAAACACGACGCCGTAATGAAACAACTGCTGACCTTTTGCCTGCTGATCCTGTGCTTCTCGCAAGCCGCCAATGCCGACAACCGCGAGCGGGAGCAGCTCAAGCGCTCGATCATCAAGATCTACACCACCGCCGCCGCCCCCGACTACTTCAACCCCTGGGCCCTGCTCAACGCCCAGCAACTGTCCGGCTCCGGCGCCGTCATTAAAGGTCAGCAAATACTTACCAACGCCCACGTCGTCGCCAACGGCAGCTTTATCCAGGTGCAGCGCCACGGCGATGCGCAGAAATTCCGCGCGCGGGTCAAATTCGTCTCCCACGATGCCGACCTCGCCCTGCTCACCGTCGACGACGAAGAATTCTTTGACGACACCCAACCGCTCGCCTTCGGCAAACTCCCCGAACTGCAGGAAGAGGTCACCGTCTACGGCTACCCCATCGGCGGCAAATCCCTCTCCATTACCCGCGGCGTCCTCTCCCGGGTGGAACACCAGTACTACGCCCACGCCGAAAGCTACCTGATGGCCGGCCAGATTGATGCCGCCATCAACCCCGGTAACAGCGGTGGGCCGGTGATTTCCAACGGCAAGATCGTTGGTGTCGCCATGCAGACCAATAACAGCAACGGCGCCGAAAACCTGGGTTACTTCGTGCCCCCGAGCGTCATCAGCCACGTTCTGGAAGATGCCAAAGATGGCGTGCACCAGGGTTTCCCCGAACTGGGCGCGGTTACCCAGAGCCTGGAGAGCCCGTCCATGAAAGCCGCCGCCGGTCTTACCGAAGATCAGGAAGGTGCGCTGATCGTGCAGGTGTTTGAGGATGCGCCCGCCGCCCAAGTGTTGCAGGCCGGCGACGTGCTGTTGCAGGTGGATGGCTTTGACGTGGCCGCGGACCGCACCATCGAGTGGCGTGAAAACCAACGCACCAACTACCACTACGCGGTGGACCACTACCATGTAGGCGACCAGTTGCCGGTGCGCTTCTCCCGCGATGGCGAGATCCACAACGCCAAGATCACCCTGGCCGCGACGCCACCCTCGCGTTCCCTGGTACAGGGCGAAAAGTTCGACCAGCGCCCGCGCTACTACATCTACGGCGGCGTGGTGTTCGTGCCCCTGAACATGAACCTGATCAAACGCTGGGGCAACAACTGGCACTCCAAAGCGCCCATCGAGTACCTCTATGCGCGCAACCAGTGGTCCGCCCCGGAGCAGCGCGAGCTGGTGGTGGCGCTCAAGGTGTTGCCGGCGCCGGTGAACCTCGGTTACCACGACTGGAAAAACTGGATCATTGAATCCGTCAACGGCGAGAAGATTCGCGACTTCCAGCAGTTCTCACAGCTGATGGAGTCCAATGAACAGGGCTTTGTCGAGCTGAAAGACAGCTCCGGCTACCGTATGGTGCTGGACTCCGCCGCTGCACTGGAGCAACAGCCCTTCATTCTGCAGACCTACCAGATTCCCGAGCGCCACTCCCAGGGTCTGTTCAGCACCCTGGCCGATAGCGACAACCAGGATGCCGACCTCGGGCAGGTTCAGTTAAATTAGGCGATCGCCCTCTAGATAGCTCAACGGGAGACAGGGAATGGCTGCCGCGATATCCACGACACGCTTTACCTTCCTGTTGCTCGCCCGGTTGCTGGCGGGGTTCGTGCTGGTCTTCAGCGCCGGCACTGCCAGCGCCGACGGGCTCTACCGCTGGGTCGACGCAGACGGCAAGGTGCACTTTGGCGACCGGCCACCGCTTGAAGCCAAGGTGGAATCCCTGGACGGCAAGCTGAAGCCGGTCAACGGCGCCACCCCCACCCGCCGGGAAGACTATCCCGACCCCAAACGCGCCGAGGATATCGAGCGCGAATACGCCCAGCGCACCCAATCGCAACAGGCAGAAGCCTGGCGCCAGCAACAGCAGGCCTGCGCCCGGGCCCGCCGACAGCTGCAAATCCTCAAGGGCCCGGTCTATTTCGTGGATGAAAACGGCGAGCGCTCAACCATCAGCGAGCGCCAGCGGCAGATAGAAGCCAAGAAGCTGGAAGATCGGGTTCGCCAACACTGCGGCTGAAACAACACCAACACTCGACAGTCACAGGCCACAACCATCTCCCAGCCGCAGCGCCTATCATAAACAGCCTCGCGGGCATCGAATTTAGCGTCCACAAGCCCTAAAATCGCCACCCTCAAATTTCAGCGAGGCGCTTTGCTATGTCGGATCAGTTGGAACGCTTTATCTTTTCCAAGCACGATGTCCGCGGCCAATTGGTCACTCTCACCGATGCCTATCGGGAAGTACTCGAGCACAACCAGTTGCCAATGCCGGTTCAGCGTCTGCTGGGTGAATTTCTCGCCGCCGCCTGCCTGCTTTCCACCACCCTCAAATTTGAAGGCATCCTGATGCTGCAGGCCCGCGGTGAGGGCGATGTGCCCTTGCTGGTGGCGGAGTGCACCCACCACAGCGATGTGCGTGGCCTGGCGCGGGTCGCGGAAGGGGCCGAGATCAAGGAGGGCGCCACCCTGCGCGAGCTGGTGGGCAACCGCGGCGCACTGGTGATTACCGTGGACCCGCAGGAGGGCGAGCGCTACCAGGGCATAGTGCCGCTGGAGAAAGACACCCTGGCGGAATGCCTGGAAGATTACTTTACCCAGTCCGAGCAGCTGCAAACCCGCTTCTGGATCGAATCCAGCCCGGATACCGTGGGCGGTATCATGCTGCAGGTACTACCGGGCAACAACGCCGCCAGCCCGGAGGAAAACGAAGATGCCTGGGAAACCGGGGTACACCTGGCTTCCACCGTCACCGCCGAGGAGCTGCACAGCCTGCCCCACGACGAGCTGCTGGTGCGTCTGTTCCACCAGCTGGAGCCGGCGAGCCTGGGCACCGCCAATATCCGCTTCAAGTGCAGCTGCTCCCCCGAGCGCAGCGCCCGCGCGCTGATCGCCATGGGCCCGGAAGACGTTTACCAGTTGCTGGAGGAGCAGGGCGGTGAAATCACCGCGGATTGCCAGTTCTGCAACCGCACCTACCGCTTCAATCGCGACAAGATCGAAGACCTGTTCAACGCCCCGCCGCACACTCTTCACTGAATGCATCCATCGATGGGTTGCCATCGTGAATACCCATTCAGCAAAGCGCGCCCCCGGGCGCGCTTTTTTGTCTCCGCCCGCTGCCGTCGGCGCATTCCCACCGCTCAAAACTGACTGTAGTAAAAACTACAGAACAGCCAATATTTCCCAAAATTATGAAGTAAAAAAACTACATCATCATTTTGAATAAAAAAATGCAAAAAACTTTCTAAAAACCATCCTGACAACGCTGTCTTAGATCAAAATTTATTCAGTTTTTCTGTGATCGCAAATTGAAGTTTGCCATAATGCGCGCGCCAGCCCGCCCGAGTCGCGGCATTCGTTCGCAGTATCGGGTGGCACCCCCTACTATTTATTTCACTGATACAACTTTCACGGGTAATAAACGAATGGCACAGCAAGACGACACGGTGCAGGTATTGTCCAACCTGGCGCCCGCTCAACTGGTAGAGCAGGCACTGAAGCGCGGTGAAGGTCACCTCACCCATACCGGTGCTCTCTTGGCCGTGACCGGCGCCCGCACCGGCCGCTCTCCCGCAGACCGTTTTGTGGTTGAAGAGCCCTCCACCGCCGACAGCATCGAGTGGGGCGGCGTGAACCGTCCTTTCCCTGCCGACAAGTTCGACGCCCTCTGGAGCCGCGTTGAAGACTTCGTCGCCAGTCACGACAGCTTTGTACAGCAGCTGCACGTGGGCCAGGACGAAGACCACTATATCCCGGTGAAAGTCACCACCCAGACCGCCTGGCACAACCTGTTCGGCCGCAACATGTTTATCCGCGCCGAAAAGTACAACCCGAAAGGCAAGGAAGAGTGGCGCATCCTGCACGCCGCCAACTTTGAGTGCGATCCGTCCCGTGACGGCACCAACTCCGAAGGCTGCGTGATCATCAACTTCGCCCAGCGCAAGGTGCTGCTGGCGGGCATGCGCTACGCCGGTGAGATGAAGAAAGCCATGTTCTCCGTGCAGAACTTCCTGCTGCCGGAAAAAGACGTGATGCCGATGCACTGCGCGGCCAACGTGGGTAAAGACGGCGATGTGTGCCTGTTCTTCGGCCTGTCCGGCACCGGCAAGACCACCCTGTCTGCCGACCCGGCGCGCTACCTGATCGGCGACGACGAGCACGGCTGGGCCAAGGGCGGCGTGTTCAATATGGAAGGCGGCTGCTACGCCAAGACCATCAACCTGAGCCAGAAGAACGAGCCGGTGATCTGGGACGCCATTCGCTTTGGTGCCATCGTCGAGAACGTGGTCACCGACGACGCCGGCAAGCCGGACTACGACGACACCAGCCTGACCGAGAACGGCCGCTGCTCCTACCCGCTGGAGCACGTGGAAATGCGCCAGCTGGAGAACCGTGCCGGCGAGCCGAAGAACGTGATCTTCCTGACCTGCGACGTTACCGGTGTACTGCCTCCGGTTTCCATCCTGTCCAAGGAAGCCGCGGCTTACCACTTCCTGTCCGGTTACACCGCCCGCGTGGGTTCTACCGAGCTGGGCGCAGAAGCGGGTATTCACCCGACCTTCTCCACCTGCTTCGGTGCGCCCTTCATGCCGCGCGCCCCGCGCGAATACGCCGACCTGCTGATGAAGCGCATCGAGGACTTCGACTCGAAGGTGTACCTGGTCAACACCGGCTGGACCGGTGGTTCTGGCGAGCAGGGCAAGCGTTTCCCGATCCCGGTGACCCGCGCGGTGATCGCGGCGATCCAGAGTGGTGCTTTGGAAAGCGCCGAGACCGAACACCTGGAAGCCATGAACCTGGACATCCCGGTAGCGGTCGAAGGTGTGGACAAGTCCTGCCTGAACCCACGCAACGCCTGGGCCGACGCCAGCGCTTACGATGCAGCGGCGAAAAAGCTCGCAGGCCTGTTCGCGGAAAACATCGAGAAGTTCTCTGTCTCTGACGAGATCAAAGCCGCAGGCCCCCAGGCCTGACGGATTTCTTGCTTTCAGCAAGAAGCTCGAACCGAGAACGAAAAGGCGGCCTACCCGGGCCGCCTTTTTTATGCCCGCCATACCCTGACCCAAGCGCGCCGAAACCAGCCAGCCGATACCAGCCAGCTGACACCAGACAGCTATAGTCATTAGAGTGCCTGTTTTCCCCCTGAAGTGACCAGCGATACCCGGGGAAAACGGAACGCGGAATTCAGTAAACCAACCCAGGTAACCAGGCTGCAGGCATGCCGGCGGGCAACCCCATTTCCAAGGCGAAGCGCCACTTCAATCACCTGCCCCCGAATCAGCAGGCCAACTGGTGGGTGCTGGTGGGCGTGGTGCTGCTATTGCTGTTGCTGCTGCTGGGGCTGTGGCTCTACCTGCAGTACAAAGCGGCAGAAAAGCCCTACTACGAACTCAAGGGCTACCGCGTGGCCACGCATGCCAGCCTCAACCAGTTTCTGCGCCAGGGCAATCACCGGCGCGAGTTCGGACAGCTGGCGCGCTTTCTCAAGGAAGCCGGGGTAGCGGGCACCACCGAGCCGGAAAACCTGCTGCGGCAAGGCTCAGACTGGCTGGATCTCAAGGAGCCGCCCTTTGCCATTCCACCGCAGGCTGTGTGGGCCAACATGGTGCCCACCCTGAAGCTGATCCGCGATGAACTGGAACCAACCATTGGCCCGGTGGATATTGTGTCCGCCTTCCGCACCGACCAGTACAACCGCAAGGCCGGGGGATCCAGCAAAAGCAAGCACAAGACCTTTTGCGGTGTGGACCTGGTACCGAGATCCAATATCAGCCGCAAGGAGCTGGTGGAGGAATTGCGCAACCTGCATGCGCGCCTCGGCCCCGACAGCCATATGGGGCTCGGGATCTACAGCGGTGTGCGGTTTCACGTCGATACCTGTGGTTTTCGCCGCTGGTAAACAGCAAGCAGTCAGGCAGTAGTCAGCGATGGATATCAAAGAGACCCCGGATCACGAGTTTATCGACATCCATATTGAGCGCCGCCGCGTTATCTGGATCGTCGCCCTGGTGCTGATCAGCCTCCTTGCGCTGGTGGTGCTGACGGTGGAAAAAACCCGCGAGCTGGCCGAGCGCGTGGTCAGCCCGGTGGAATTTATTCCGGAGCCGCCGCCCCTGCCCAAGGCCCCGGACCTGCCGCTGATTTTCAAGATCAAGGGCTACTCCGCCGCCTCTTCCAGCGCTTTTGACAAGTTCCTCGATAGCGGCAACAACCGCGAGCAATTCGACGAGCTCAAGCAGTTCCTGGAGGTCAACAATGTCGGCGATGTGGTCCCGATTTTTGAATTGATGCGCCAGGGCACCGACTGGCAGGAAATCGGCGAACAGCCGTTTGCGATCCCTCCCCGGAAAGACTGGAAAACCATGGTCGCAACCCTGCGGGTAATACGCGATCACATCATTCCCGAGCTGGGCCAGGTAACCGTACTCTCCGGCTGGCGCACCCCGGGCTACAACGCCAAAGCTGGCGGTGCCCGCTCCAGTAAACACCTTCACTTTTGCGGTGTGGACCTGATTCCAGAAGCGGACTTCACCCGCGGCGAGCTGCTGCCCAAATTGCGCAAAATCCACCAGCGTTACGGGCGCAAGCGCAATATCGGTCTCGGCATCTACAGCGGGGTGCGTTTCCACATAGATACCTGCGGTTTCCGGCGCTGGTAACCACCGGTCTATCTGGGTACATTAGCTGCACCTGATACGGGCAAAAATTTCGGTTAAACCCGAATAAAATTCCCACCCGTATAAAACCCATAAAAGCTAGCAAGGATGTTCCCGGTGCAGGAAAGACTGGAAAGACGCTCGTTTATTTTTACTCTGCTGCTGGTCACTGTGGCCTTCGGCCTGTTGCTACAACCCTTCTTTACCGCCATCTTCTGGGCCTGCGCCGTCGCGCTGATATTCCATCCGCTGTACCGCTACCTGCTGAACCGCTTTCCCAAGTGGCGCAATCTTACCGCGCTACTGACCCTGGTACTGTGCATCGTCGTGGTGGTGATTCCGGTTTTGCTGGTGGCCAGCTCCTTTATCAGCGAAGTGGCGAACCTGTATCAAAAAGTGCAGTCCGGTGAGATCAACCTGGGCGCCAAGGTAGAACAGGTGCGCGCCGCTTTCCCCGGGATTAACGCCGCACTTGAGCGTATCGGGATGGACTTCGACGGCCTGAAGGAGCGCCTGCTGGGCGGCCTGATGACCGCCGGCAGTCTGATCGCCAAAAATGCCCTGGCGCTGGGCCAGAACACCCTGAACTTTTTTGTCAGCCTCGGCCTGATGCTGTACCTGACCTTCTTCCTGATCCGCGATGGCAACGCGCTGGTGGCACTGTTGATCCGCGCCCTGCCTCTGGGTGACGAGCGCGAAAAGCTGTTACTGGCAAAGTTCGCCGAAGTCACCCGCGCCACCATCAAGGGAAACCTGGTAGTCGCCGTTACCCAGGGCACCCTGGGCGGTTTGATTTTCTGGGTACTGGGATTGCCCGCGCCGCTGCTGTGGGGTGTGGTGATGACGGTACTGTCACTGCTGCCCGCAGTGGGCGCGGCGATTATCTGGTTTCCCGCGGGTCTCTACCTCTACGCCACCGGGGACTCGGTAAAGGCCACGGTGCTGATGATTTACGGTGTGGCGGTGATCAGTCTGGTGGACAATATCCTGCGCCCGATCCTGGTCGGCCGGGATACCAAACTCCCGGACTATATCGTGCTGTTTTCCACTGTCGGCGGTTTGCTGATGTTCGGCATCAGCGGATTTGCCATAGGGCCACTGCTGGCCGCGCTGTTTATGGCATTCTGGGAAATTTTTATGCGCGAGTTTATCGCCGAGGGAGAACCATTGATCCCACCACCGCAGGAATCGCCGCTCGATGAGTTGGAGGGCCTGGAAGCTCCGGAACGTATGAAAGGCCCCAAGGCGCCGACATCCAGCAGCAACTGACAACCCCGGCTTTCTGGCAACATTTCTTTCATTGGCCTCCCTGGCCCGCCTTCACGGCGGGCCATTTCATCTCAATCAATCCACAACTAATTCTTCCCCTGACTCATCCGATAGCGCGCTGCCTCCGTAGAATATTGCTCAGTGCTCCTACAGGTTCGAGGGTCGTGGCCATGAACAAGCTTTTCTCCTTCTTACTAGTAACCGCAGTCATCTGTACTGGTTGCAGCGGCCCCAGCATCGAAGATTATGCGGACAAATCACCAAGGTTCGTGGCGGAAGAATTTTTCTCTGGCCCGATGAAGGCCTATGGCGTGGTGAAAGACCGCAGCGGCAAGGTCACAAGAAAGTTCATCGCGGAACTGGACGGAAGCTGGGAAGATGGACGTGGGTTATTGCGCGAAAAATTCGAGTTCGACGACGGAGAAATCCAGTATCGAAACTGGCAGCTGGTACCCGCCTCACAGAAGGATATTTCGCCCCGTCAGTATGTCGCCACGGCAGGCGATGTGGTTGGCAACTCGACCCTGTCGGTGGCCGGCAATGCCGTGTTCATGCGATATGTACTGGAAGTTCCATACAAAGGCCGGACCATAAATGTGGACGTGGATGACCAGATGTTTCTGATCGCGCCGAATATTCTGCTGGCAGAATCAAAATTGACCAAATGGGGATTTAATGTGGGTGAAATTCAGCTCACCATCATCAAGTAAGCCAGGCCATCAAGTAATACAGAGCATCACGGCGCTGGCGAGCGTATTTTTTGTCGCTCAGCCTCCTCGAGGATCAGGTTCATTTCCGCCATTGGCGTCTGGTCCACAATAATCACCCCCTCCGTGGCCCTATCCAGGTCCGCAATCAACAAAATCACCGTGGCAAACGTCAGCCCCAGGGTAACCGCCAGCTGCCCCGAACCGCCCTTGCTCACCCCGAACTGAAACCCGATCGCCAGCATCGCCAGGCCGGTAAGAAAATACAGCGCTATCCAGATGGGTCCGGGAATCCGGTATTCCAGCCCGATCACAATGCGCGAATTGTGTGAGTTGATGATCGCGGTCACCGGCTCCACAAACTGGCGCAGGTAGCCCGGCTCGTAGCCCTGGACCACATGCTGCTGCACCATCGCCCACAACTGATCCTGGATGGCGACACTCTTGGCCAGCCCCTCCGGGGTAATTTCATCTTTGCGTGGATGGAAAAAACGCAGCTCCGCATAATCCAGCAGCAAAAGCTGCGCTTTGCGCGCCGCTGCAGGTTCGAGAAAGTCCGCGTGCAGGTAGGCGGTGTGAATGGCATTAACCTCATCCAACAGGAGAGCCTTGCGCTTGTCGTAGCGCGCCGCGGTCATGTTGAACGTAAACGCCAGTAGAAAGGCCAATAACCCCAGAGTTGCGGTTACCGCACTGCCAATGGAAGGCTCCTTTTCCGAGCCCAGCAGACGCATATAACGACGCCCCAGCAGCAGGCCAAAACCCATGGTGGCAATCACCATGATCACGGTAAAAAAATACACCGCTGCCAGTGGAATGGAGTGGAAAAAATCGTCTGCAAACATCAGCCGCCCCTGGCCCGTTTCTCGACACCCTCACCTAATCTGAGACGCGCAGTTTCTCTGCCAGTGCCTGCATGGGTCCCTGGTCCACCAGCAGCAGTCCTTCATTGGCGCGATCCAAATCCGCGATCATCAGAATCACCAGTGCAAATGCCAGCGACATACTCAAGGCCACCGGAATCGAGCCCCTGGCATTGAGGCCCAGCTGCACACCAATACCAAATACCGCGAGGGCAGTGATCGTATAGAGCGCCATCCAGATTGGCGTGGGAATTTGGTACTCGGCACCGACCTGAAGCCGCATGGTGTGCAGGTCTATGACCTGGTTCAATGGCTCGTAAAACGCCTTGAGACGCAGCTCACTGTCATTATCCTGCAACCCCTGCTCGACCAGTTGCCACAGCGCACTGTGGATCTCATCACTGCGCGCTATAGCCACCCGGAAGTCTTCAGCGGTAATCGTGGCCGGATCGTGACTGCGCAATGTCGCATACTCGACCAACAATGCATGCGCCTGCTGCCGGGCTTTTTCCTGCAAAAAGTCCGCGCGTAAGAAAGTGGTACCTATCGCGTTCACCTCCTCTAACAGCAGCGCTTTGCGATGTGCGAAGCGCTCGGCGGTCATATTGAAGGTTAACGCGAGCATAAACGCCAGCAGCCCGAGGGTGGCCGCTACCGCACTGCCCAGAGAGGCATCATCACCCCTGCTGTGGTGGCGCCGCATGTATCGACCAATGAGATAACCAAATGCCAGCGCCAGCAGCACCAACAGGATCGCGCTCAGGTAAACACCCAGTAGGGAAATGCCATTAAAGATCTTGAACATCCGCGCTCGAATCTTGCTGCGAAAACGAAAATCACCTTCCAGTCTGGATCATTGACGCAACTTCCGCCTCTCGAGCGCGGCACAATCAGGCTTTCTTTACAAATTCCGACTTCAATTTCATCGGACCGATGCCGTCGATCTTGCAGTCGATGTCGTGATCGCCTTCCACCAGGCGAATATTCTTGACCTTGGTACCGACCTTCACCACCAGCGAGGAGCCTTTGACTTTCAGGTCCTTGATCACCGTCACCGTATCGCCGTCGGCCAGCGGGTTGCCATTGGCATCCTTGATGTTCAGGCCCTCGTCTTCTGCCGACTCTCCAGCGGTCCATTCGTTGCCGCACTCGGGACATACGAACAGATCGCGGTCTTCATAGGTGTAGGCGGACTGGCACTTGGGGCAATTTGGAAGTTCACTCATGGGACTTTCTCGGATAACGGTCACAGATATTGGTTGTTACGGGGAATACTGGCAGTAAAGCAGAAGCGAACACCACGCCGGCGTGCCAGTTATCGAATACGCGCGCACTATAACGAAAACGGGCACCCGAAGGTGCCCGTTTTCAACAATCCGTGACGACGGGAATCAATCCTCGCCACCATTCATCCCCAGTTCCTTGAGTTTGCGGGTCAGGGTATTGCGCCCCCAGCCCAGCAATTCGGCGGCATCGCGTTTGCGGCCGGCGGTGTGCTTGAGCGCAATTTCGATGAGGGCGCGCTCGAAGGCGGGTACCGCTTCACTGAGGATTTCCCGCTGGCCAGTGGCCAGCGCCTGGTCTGCCCACAGGCGCAGGGCCCGCTGCCAGTCCTGGGGTACTTCGCTGGTCGCGCTCTGCTGGTGCAGTTCCGGCGGCAGGTCGTCGATATGCACTTCACGCCCCGAGCCCATGACCGTGATCCAGCGACAGGTATTTTCCAGCTGGCGCACGTTGCCGGGCCAGTCGAGGCCGGAGAGGTATTCCTCGGATTCTTTCAGCAGGATTTTTGGTTCGACCCCGAGATCCTTGGCGGCACTGTTGAAGAAGTGGCGCACCAGACGGGGGATGTCTTCGCGGCGATCGGCGAGGCGGGGGATGTGAATGCGGATTACGTTGAGGCGGTGGAAAAGGTCTTCGCGGAATTTGTGTTCTTCGACCAGGCGTTCCAGGTCTTGATGTGTTGCGGCGATGATGCGCACGTCGACTTTTACCGGGGTGTGGCCACCGACCCGATAAAACTCCCCGTCTGCCAGCACCCTCAGCAGACGGGTCTGCGTCTCTGCGGGCATATCCCCAATTTCATCCAGAAACAGGGTGCCACCATTGGCCTGTTCAAAGCGGCCGGCGCGCTGGCTGCTGGCACCAGTGAAAGCCCCTTTCTCGTGGCCGAACAGCTCCGACTCCATCAGGTCCTTGGGAATCGCCGCCATATTCAGGGCGATAAACGGCTGGTTTTTGCGCGGGCTGTGGTTGTGTAGCGCCTGGGCCACCAGTTCCTTACCGGTACCGGATTCACCATTGATCAGCACGGTGATATTGGAGTGGGAGAGGCGGCCGATCGCGCGGAAAACTTCCTGCATCGCCGGCGCTTCACCGATAATTTCCTTATTGCCAGTGCCGTTCTCAATCACCACCGGCTCTTCCGGCTGCTGCTCATTGGCATGGGCCAGGGCGCGGCGGGTAACCGCTACCGCCTCGTCCACATCAAAGGGTTTTGGCAGATATTCAAATGCACCGCCCTGGTAGGCCGCTACCGCACTGTCGAGGTCCGAGTGCGCGGTCATGATGATGATCGGCAGTGCCGGGCGTTCCGCCTGAAAGCGCTGCAACAGCTTGAAGCCGTCGGAACCCGGCATGCGGATATCGCTGATCACCACATCCGGTGATTCGCTGTAGAAATCGTCGAGGGCGCGATCGCCATTTTCGTAGCAGGTGGTATCTATCCCGGCGCGGGAAAGTGCACGCTCCAGCACCCAGCGGATGGAGCGGTCGTCATCAATGATCCAAACGCGATTGTTCATAATAATTGTCCGGCTCTGCGATTACTTTTTAATAGTTTTGTTGAATAGTCTTGGTTCTCTTCCCTGCCTTGGCTTCCTGTCGTTGACCGTCCCAATGGTGCAACTTTTTAATCCGTTGCCAGTGGCAAATAAATCTGAAATTCCGTCTGCCCGGGTTCACTTTCACACTTAATCAGCCCGCGGTGCTGATTGATGATGTGCTGGGAAATGGACAGCCCCAGTCCCGAACCCTCGGCGCGCCCGGAAATCATCGGGTAAAAAATTCGTTCGCGAATCTCTTCCGGAATTCCCGGGCCGTTGTCGACAATATCGATACGGCACACCAGTGCGCAGTGACGGCGACCGATGGTGAACTGACGCTGGACCCGGGTGCGGATGGTCAGGTCGCCTTCGGCAAGGCCGATATTCTCCTCAATGGCCTGCATGGCATTGCGGGCAATATTCAGCACGGCCTGAATCAGCTGCTCGCTGTCGGCGGGAATATCCGGAATCGAGGGGTCGTAATCGCGCTTGATCACCAGCGCGCCGTCGCACTCGGCCTCGATCAGCTGTGCCACCCGCTCGGTAATGGTGTGTACATTCACCGATTGTAATTTCACCGGCTTGCGCGGTCCCAGCATGCGGTCCACCAGATTGCGCAGGCGATCCGCCTCCTCGATGATGATCTGGGTGTATTCCGCCAGATCCTCTCCCTCGGGCTGCTCCAGCTCTTTCAACTCTCTTTGCAGCAACTGTGCCGCACCGCGAATACCGCCCAGGGGATTTTTCACCTCGTGGGCCATACCGCGCACCAGGTTGCGTGTGGTTTCCTGGGCGGAAATCAATGCGTCTTCGCGGGCGATACGCAACAGGCGGTCCATGGACTGCACTTCCAGCAATAGCAGTCCCAGTTCTGTCAGCGGTGTGACCGAGTAATCGACGGTGCATTCTTCCAGGTTGTGCAGGAACCACAGTGCGCGGCGCACGGTGTACTTCTCGCCACTGGCCAGGGCCCCGCGCAGCGCCTGCTCGGCGGAGCGAGACTCGCGCACCACTTCCTCCAGCGGCAGGCCGATGGAGCGGGCACTGGACGCGGCCACCAGATCTTCCGCCGCGGAATTCAGGTAACAGAGCGACAGGTTTTCATCCAGTACCAATACAGCAGACGTCAGGTTGTCCAGCAGCAGGCGTAACTGGCGGTCATTGAGCATTGAGGCTTCCGAGGTTGAGCGTTCCAATTCTGTTCACATCTCCGGTTCGCCTATTGGCGGTGCAAAAAGCAAACCAAAATGGCGCAGAAAACCGGGCAATTACGAAGTTTTCACAGGCAGCGGCGGCGAAGGCCACAGGCATGCGCACCATTATGGTGCGCAGAGTAAAAAATAGCCAGAGTTAGGGTTCACAAGAGGGCGCCGGGTCAATTCTGGGGCAGGGGCTGGAGCAGACGTAGAAGCAGGACCGGCGAAAAAGAGACGATGGGGAAAGCGCCGGCCGGGGCGCTGGGCCCCGGCGAGCAGGTGGCCACGCAGGCCAGGCTCAGCGCGGCTGGGGTTTCGGTGGCTTGGCCACGCCCGGTGCCTGGGGCATTTGCGGCATCTGTGGCGCCTGTTCCGCGGGGAAGTCCGGCAGCTGGCCTCCGGGGCGCTTTACAAAGATCTGGATGGCCTGCGACTGCGCCAGGGGCTGGCCGCTGGCGCTGAGCAACACGGCCTGCACCGTGTGGGTACCGCGCTCCAGTGCGGAAATATCCAGGCTGCTACCGGAGGAAGTACCGGACCAGCGCTGGCCATCGATCACTGCAAAGAACTGATAACCATCCCTGGGCATTGGATTCACCGCCACCTGCAGCACGATAAAACGCTGTCCGGGAGGGATGGTGGCGCCATTGGCCGGGCTGAGGATGGTGATATTGGCCGGTTCCTGCTCGTATTCCCTGCGGTCTTCCTCATCATAGCCGCCGCCCTCGGTCTCCCGCGGCGACAGCTTGCGCGTGGGCATGGGCAGTGGCGGCGCTACCGGCTGGACATTGGTGGGGCCTATCTGAATTTTCTCGGCCTTCTGGCCCGCCGGCGGGCTGTCACTGAAGGTCACCTTGCCGTCCGGGCCGACAATTTTGTAGATGCTGTTGCCGGAGGACTGTTTCGCGCTTTTATCGTCGGAATCAGCGACTGTGTCCTGCTGCGCCATCAGCGGCAGCGCGATCAGCAGCAACAGCAGTGAACAGAGCGCTGACAGCGAAATCCGTTTGTTCATGGGCTTTCCCGCCTCTTTCTCGCGTTTATTTAAGGCTAGTGTACTCCGACACGCCCGACCGGCATAAAAAAAGCCCACACCGTGAAGGTGTAGGCTTTCTCGTCATCTTTGCACCGTTCTCACCAGAACAAATCCGGCGGCGGCACGCTGATGATACCTGCTACTTAGCAGGAGTAGTACAGTTCAAACTCAACCGGGTGAGTGGTCATGTTGACACGTTGTACTTCTTCGCGCTTCAGGGAGATGAAGGCGTCGATGGCATCGTCGGTGAATACGCCACCTTCGGTCAGGAAGGCGCGGTCCTGATCCAGTGCGTCCAGGGCCTGTTCCAGGCTGGAGGCAACAGTCGGGTACTCGGCCAGCTCTTCCGCCGGCAGGTCGTACAGGTCTTTGTCTGCAGGGTCGCCAGGGTGGATCTTGTTCTTCACGCCGTCGAGGCCAGCCATCAGCAGCGCTGCGAAGGCCAGGTACGGGTTGGCGGTCGGATCCGGGAAGCGGGTCTCGACGCGCTTGCCTTTCGGGCTCGCCACGAACGGGATGCGGATGGACGCAGAGCGGTTGCGCGCAGAGTAGGCCAGGATTACCGGCGCCTCGAAGCCCGGCACCAGACGCTTGTAGGAGTTGGTGGACGGGTTACAGATGGCATTCAGGGCGCGCGCGTGCTTGATGATACCGCCGATGTAGAACAGGGCAGTTTCAGACAGGCCAGCGTAGGCGTCACCGGCGAACTGGTTTACACCGTCTTTACTGAAGGAGTGGTGCACGTGCATACCGGAACCGTTGTCACCTACCAGCGGCTTCGGCATGAAGGTCGCCGTTTTGCCGTAAGCGTGGGCTACGTTGTGTACCGCGTACTTCAGGATCTGAACTTCGTCCGCTTTTTTGGTCAGGGTGTTGGCACCAACGCCGATTTCACACTGGCCAGCAGTACCCACTTCATGGTGGTGCACTTCGATTTCCAGGCCCATGGCTTCCATCGCGGAACACATGGCGGCGCGGATGTCGTGCAGGGAATCGACCGGCGGAACCGGGAAGTAGCCGCCTTTCACGCCCGGACGGTGGCCCATGTTGCCATCGGTGTAGCTGGCGCCGGAAGACCAGGCCGCTTCTTCAGAATTGATTTTGTAGAAGGCGCCGCCCATTTCGGCACCCCAGGTGATGTCGTCGAATACGAAGAACTCGGGCTCCGGACCCATCAGCACGGTGTCACCCAGACCGGTGGACTTCAGGTATTCCTCGGCGCGCAGCGCGATGGAACGCGGGTCGCGCTCGTAGCCCTGGCCGGTGATCGGGTCAACGATGTTACAGCGAATGATGACAGTCGCTTCATCGGTGAAGGGGTCCAGGAAAGAAGTTTCGTCGTCCGGCATCAGAATCATGTCGGATTCGTTGATGCCCTTCCAACCAGCGATGGAAGAACCATCGAACATTTTGCCTTCTTCGAAGAACTCGCTGCCAACTTCCTTAGACGGAATGGAAACGTGTTGTTCCTTACCTTTGGTATCGGTGAAGCGCAGGTCTACCCATTTTGCTTCGCTCTCTTTGATGAGTCCGAGCGTTTTCGCTGACATTGCAGTCCTCCAAGAATGAAAATTTATGTGTCGCGCCAATTCGCTTTATCTTGTGGCAACAGACAAAGCAAGGAGTGTGCCAAATTGGGGCAAACTGGCCGCTAATTGAATCCGATGCGCGGAACAGGCCGCCAGTAGCGGAAAAAACTAAACGCGAGGCCTGATTCAGCTCCATTGCTGACAGTGCAGGCTCACGATAGTCCCAAAAATGGTGCTCCCAAACCTTATATTGCACCATTATTGGGCCAACCAGTCACAAAAGGCACCATTTTGGTGCTACCCCTGGTTGCGGGCCGCCTGGCTCGCAAGCAAATTGCCTGCAGCGAGTTTATAATTCGCCACCTTTGCAATCTTCTCGTCAAACGAAGCACGATTGACCAGACCCAGCAACCCAACACCCTTAACCGCGGTATCCGGCACCTTCTATGCACTTCGTCGTCAAATTCTTCCCAGAAATCACCATCAAAAGTAATCCGGTGCGCAAGCGCATGTCGCGCCAGCTTGCGGACAACCTGCGAAAATTGATGCGCCAGTTAGACGATCGTATTCAGGTGCGTAAAGACTGGGAAAAAATTGATGTCGTAGCGCCAGACGCAGTATCCCATCTTTCCGAGCGAATAGAAGAGGTTTTGGCGCAGACGCCCGGTATTGCCAACTTTGCCCGGGTGCAACAGTTCCCGCTGGGTGACCTGGACGACATCTATCAGAAAACCCTCGCCATATGGGGCCCGCAACTGGCCGGCAAAACCTTCTGTGTGCGGGTAAAGCGCACCGGCAAGCACGACTTCCAGTCACTGGATGTGGAGCAGTACGTGGGTGGCGGCCTGAACCAGAACAGCGACGCCGCCGGGGTAAAACTTAAAAACCCCGACATCACCGTGAAGCTGGAAGTCCGCCACGACAAACTGAACGTGATCGAAGAACTGCACCAGGGCCTCGGTGGTTTCCCACTCGGAACCCAGGACCCGGTTCTGTCACTGGTGTCCGGCGGTTTTGACTCCACCGTGGCCAGCTACCTGACCATGAAGCGCGGCATCCGCACCCATTTCCTGTTTTTCAACCTGGGCGGCCGCCAGCACGAATTGGGGGTAAAAGAAGTCGCCTTCTACCTGTGGAACAAGTACGGCGCATCACACCGGGTGAAGTTCATCACTGTACCCTTCGACGAAGTGGTCGCAGAGATCCTCGAACAGGTGGACGACTCTTATATGGGCGTAACCCTGAAACGCATGATGTTGCGTGCCGCATCCGCTATGGCCAAGGAGCTGGAAGTGGATGCGGTGGTGACCGGCGAAGCCATTGCCCAGGTCTCCAGCCAGACCCTGAAAAACCTCGCGGTGATCGACAGCGTGACCGACACCCTGGTACTGCGCCCGCTGATTGCCTCGGACAAAACGGACATCATCCGCACCGCTCGCGCCATCGGCACCGAAGACTTTGCCGCGAACATGCCGGAGTACTGCGGAGTGATCTCGGTAAAACCCACCACCCGCGCGAAAATGGAAAAAGTCGTACACGAGGAAACCCGCTTCGACTTCACCGTACTCGATCGCGCTATCGGCAACCGGGTGATCCAGAATATCGACGAAGTGATGCAGGACCTGGGGGAAGACACTCCGCCGGTGGATATTGTTGCCGAGCCGGGCGAGGCCATCGTCATCGACATCCGCCACCCCACGGAAGAGGAAGTCAATCCGCTGGAGCTGGACAACACCGAAGTGGAAACCATTCCCTTCTACCGCTTGAGCACCGCCTTCCAGAAGCTGGACAAAGATAAACACTATCTGCTGTACTGCGCCCGCGGCGTCATGAGCCAGCTGCACGCGTCGCATCTGCTGGACCAGGGTTACAGGAACGTCGGCGTATTCCGCCCGGAAAAGCCCAAGCACTAAACGCCCCTGCGCCAAGGTTCAAGCGCACGTCCAAAAGCCCCGGTCGCCGCCGGGGCTTTTCTTTCAGGGACGACGAAAGCGCAAATGTTACTGGACACTTTCGTCTAGCAGCCGGCACCGGATACCGGTGTACACTGATCCCCCACTTCAATAGTCAGAAGGAATCACGATGTTCAGCCACATCATGCTCGGCGCCAACGACATTCAGGAATCCAAGGCATTTTACGATGCGATTCTCGGCGTACTGGGCCACAAGCCCGGCGTCATCGATGCCAAAGGACGCTGCTTCTATTTTACCGACAGCGGTGTTTTTGCCCTCACCAAACCCATCGACGGAGAGGCGGCGAGTTGTGGTAACGGCAGCACCATTGGCTTTTCAGTCGCGAGCCCGGAGCAGGCCGACCTGTGGCATGCCGCAGGCGTAGCCAATGGCGGCAGCACCTGTGAAGAACCACCGGGGGTACGCGAGGGCGGTGGCATGAAGCTGTACCTGGCTTACCTGCGCGATCCATCCGGCAACAAGATCTGCGCGCTGCGCCGTATGGAAGCCTGATCGCAAGGCTCTCAGCCATACAGGTGTAAGTCACTGACACATCAAAAAAAGCCCGGCCAGCTCGCCGGGCTTTTTTTGTGCCTGCGGCAACCCGCTATGCTGAGGACTGGTTAGCTTGTGATCTGAACAGGGGAAAGCATGCAGCGCAAACCCGCCGTCAATCACCGCGGCAACCCACGGGCGCTTGTGCGGGCAACCTGCACGCCACTGGCATCAATCTTCGGCAGCGGCTTTCTGGTTATGGTACCCATTCTCGCCGGGGCAGTTGGAGCCTATGCCGTATTGGCCATGGCGCTGGTATGCGCGCTGGCGTTTTGTGTGGGCAGTGTTATCCGCTTCAATATTCGCCACGCGGAACCGGCGCTCGCGGCAAGCCCCAAGGAATCCACCCTGGCGTTTGAGCGCAGCTCAGACCTGGCGCTGGTCATGGCCTACGTGATCTCGGTCTGTCTCTACCTGCATATCCTCTCTGCGTTTGTGCTCGGCAGCCTGCATCTGGATACCGGGGTCAACGAGGATGCACTCACCACCGCCGTCATCGTATTTATCACAGTGATCGGTGTGACCCGGGGGCTGGAAAGCCTTGCGGCGCTGGAGGGAATCGCGCTGGCGGTCACCTTGGTGATTATCGTGCTGCTGATCGGCGGCTTCGCGCTCCACGACCTGCACGCCTGGCGGTCGCCGGCGGGGCTGACGCTTTTCCATCCCAAACCCCACAGCCTGTGGGAAATACTCACCATCGTTGCCGGCACCCTGATCGTGGTGCAGGGGTTCGAGACCACCCGCTACCTGGGGGACAGCTTCCAGGCCGACACCCGTATTCGCGCATCGCGCTGGTCACAGCTTATTTCCACCGGCGTCTATCTCGTATTTATTGCGGTGGCACTGCCGCTGGTGCATACCTTGAACGGCAAGTACGACGACAACAGCCTGATTCATCTCGCCGCCGCTGCCTCTTCCGTGCTGGTGGCACCGCTGGTCATTGCCGCGGCCATGAGCCAGTTCTCCGCTGCGGTGGCGGATACACTCGCGGCCACCGGCAATCTCGCGGAAGTGACCCATCACCAGCTCAAACTGCGCTTCGCCACACTACTGGTCGGCGCTGGAGCCATCGCACTGACCTGGTCCGCGGACACCCTCGAAATAGTGGCGCTGGCATCGCGGGCATTTGCGTTTTACTACCTGTTGCAATGCCTGGTCGCGATCAGCGTCAGCCAATCCGCCTGGCAGCGCACATTATTTGCCACTGTCGCCGTGGCCCTCGCTTTTATCACCGTTTTTGCGGTTCCCGCCAGCTGACCAATGACACGCCGCAAGCGCCCATTTCCAGACACAAAAAAGCCCGGGCAATGCCCGGGCTAAACTGGGGGTCCGGCAGCGTACTGCTACCGGGATCTCGACCAAGAGAATTTTTTTCAGCTTTCGCTTTCGGTGTTTGCTTCAGTATTTCCTTCGACTTTGTTTTCACAGGCTGCCGCCGGCTCTTCGCCGTCGCACGCCTTCGGCTCAAAATAAAACTGGTAGCGCCACTCCAACCCTTTCCAGGAGGTTTCCGCAGGCACAAACTGCCAGTTCTTGATCGCCGCCAGCAAGGGCGCCGCGTATACCGCCACTTCCTCGCTGGTTTTGTGCTTGAGTGTCAAACCCGACACCGAACCATTTTTTTCCACGTCGAAAGAAAAGAAGAGGGCACCCTCGACCTTGTCTTCCAACGCTTTTTCAACCGCGTCATTTTCGGAAAAGTCCGGGCGCTCGTAATACCAGAAGGAAAGCCCCTTTTCGCGAAATTCCTGCTGCTTGCTCTGGCGGTAAGCATTTTTTTCCGCGTTGCGGCACTCGCTGAAACTTTCGTAGGCGGAGCAGTCCGGGCGCTGCCAGTCCAGGCTGAAAGCCTGGCTGGCGAACAGCATGGAAGCCGCGATCAATACTCGCTTAACCACGCTTCACCTCATCGTAAAAGGTGTAGTCGAGGCCGCGGGCACCTTGCGGGATACAGTCACTGGCGGGCGCGTCGGTGGGCTTGCCATCGCCAATATGGCGATTGAAGAAATCGATCATGCGGCAATAGATTTCTTTCTGGCTGTCCTTCTCGCGGGCGCCGTGGAAAGCGCGCGGGGCGACCAACGTTTCCAGTGCGTGGTGCTGCTTCTCCAAGGCGTCGCGCATGGCCCAGTAGTGCTCGATGGGTACACGCACATCGCGGGCGCCCTGCACCAGGAAGACCGGTGCCTTGATGCGCTCGGCGTTGCGCGCCGGGGAGCGCTGGCGATGCACTTCGGGGTCGGTACCGGTGGCTTCTGCCAGGTACTTGCGGCCCGCTTTACGCAGACGGATATCGCCGTGGGTACTGAAAATTTCCATGTCATACACGCCCACATAACCGATACCACACTGGTACAGGTCCGGCTCTTTGGTAACGCCCTGCATGGCCGCGTAACCGCCGTAGGAAGCACCGTAGATACAGATACGATCCGCGTCGGCGATACCCGCCTGGATCGCCCAGTTGGTGGCGTCGGTCAGGTCGTCCTGCATTTCCATACCCCAGTGGCCGTACCAGTCGAACAGGAAGTCGCGACCATAGCCGCCGGAGCCGCGGTAGTTCACGTGCATCACCGCGTAGCCGGCGTTGGCGAATAGGATGCGCTCCTTGTTGTAACCCCAGTAGTCGCGCGGACCGTGGGGACCACCGTGCGGCAGGATGATCAGCGGCAGGTCTTTCGCTTCCTTGTTCACCGGCAGGGTCAGGTAGCCATTGATCTCGAGACCGTCGCGCGCGGTGAAGCGCACCGGGTGGGTCGCCGGGATATTGGCCGGGTCGATCCACTCCGCCTGGTTGGCGAGGAACTTCAGCGCACCGTCAAACTGGTTGTACACGTAGTAGCTGCCCGGATGACGGTCGTCGCCCACGTGCACCACCCACTCGTTACCGTCGCTGGTACGATTCAGGATCTGGATGTGCTTGTTGGCGAAAGTACCCTGCAAACGCTTGTGGGTCTTGGCGTAGTGGTTGTTTTCGTCGATGTAGACCATCTGCGGATAATCGTAATTGATCATCGCGCCCCAGGGGTTGCCGTCTTCATCGTAGAAAATCTTGTCGTAGTCGACCTTCGGGTGACGGTAGACCAGCTTTTTCTCACCGGTTTTCACGTTCACCTTGTAGAGGCCCTTGGTCGGCGCTTCCAGGGTGTCGGAATACCACATCCAGTCTTCGTCTTTGGTCCACGCCAGCGGTGCGAAAACACCGTCTTTGTTGTGGAACACGGTTTCGTCCCAGTCACCGGCAGCATTGCGGCTGGCCACCACGGTCGCATCGAAGTCGTCCGGCAGTTTGCCGACCCAGTGGGTAATTTCGCCTTCCTTGTTGAAGATCGCATTCGGCATGCGGATCGGCGAACGGGCGATACGGGTGGTTTTGCCGGTGTAGATATTCAGCTTGTAGATGTACTGCAGCGGGAAGCTCATCGCGGAACCGGAGGGGTACACGGCGATGCGGTAGTGATCGTCATCGATCTTGCCCAGCAGCTGCGCGCCTTCCGCACCGTCGTAATCGCTGGTGCCGCGGAAAACGATTTCCTTGCGCGAACCGTCGATATTCATACCGGCGATCTGCGAGGTGCTCGCATCTTCCGCCACCGCGGACTTCATGGTGAAGCTGAACAGAACACGCTCTTTGTTGGCCCAGCGGATACCGCTGACACCCACGTCACCGGACATTTGCAGGGTGGATTTCACTTCCATGGTACGACGGTCGATGATCAGGCCATCGGTCATGCCGTCTTCACGCATGCGGCCGGCGGCGAAGTATTTGCCGTCCGGAGAAATGCGGATATTGGTGTAGGCCACCGGGCGGAACAGGTCCTCAAACGGCACCGGCATCTCACCCAGGCTGGCGAAAGGCTTTGCCACAGATTCTTTTGCCACTGCCGGTGCCGGCAGCAGGCTCATCGCCGCAATCGCCCCGGTAACCACCGCGGCGCTCAGCATTGATACTATTTTCATTGTTTTCTCTCCTGTGGCCGGCGCCCGGCAAAAAACGCCAGGCACCGACCGACACATCAACAGGATCTCAGTTATTCACTCAGGAAGTAGCTGAACGACAGGTTTACACTGCGGCCGTAGGGCTGCTGCAGGTAGCTCCAGTAGTGGGGCCAGCGGTTGGTCATGTCGTTATTGGGCATTTCATCGGTCAGGTTTCTGATCGTGAGACCCAGGTTCATGCGTGCGTTGGGGCGATAGTTCGCAGACAGGTTGGCGGTGTAGTAGGGATCCATCCGCTCGGTGCTGGCGAAGTTTCTGACGCTGCCCTGGCGTTGAATGAACAGGTTCGCGCCCACGGAACGGAAACCGCTCAGCGGGTTGCTCCAGCTCAGGGTCAGGTTGCTGTTGTTGGCCGGGGTCGCCTGGCCGGGCAGGCCGTTGCGCATTTCCACCGGCTCGTCGCCCGCAAACTGCAGCCACTCGTAGGACAGGATGTTCACGTACTTGAACTGGGCGCCGAAGTTACCGAAGCGGGCAGAATCAAACTGGCCGGCCAGGGTCACATCGATACCTTCCATATCGGTGTATTCGTGGTTCTGCGGCTCGATGATGATGCGCTCAACGGCACCGGACGCATCGCGAATTACGCGGTTGTTCACGTCCTGACAGAAGTTGCTGCCGCTGGCGTAAACGCCGGTGGCACACTGCCATTCGTTACGCATCAGGCCGGCGGCACTTTCGGTTACCACTAGGTCTTCCAGGCGCACGTTGTACCAGTCAACCGCGAGGCTGATGTCATTGGTCGGGGTAAACACAAAGCCGAAGCCGACGTCCTTACCTTTTTCCTCTTCCAGGTCCTGGCTGCCGCGACGGGTAGAGACCACGTTGTAAACCGCACAGTCGCTGGTGTCTTCGTCCAGGTAGCAGTTGTTGCCCACCAGGTCGGCAACCACGGTGAAACCGGTGGACTCACCGTAAATGTTGAACATGTCCGGAGCGCGGAAAGTCTGCGCCACGCTGCCGCGGAACTTCAGCATGTCCATCGGGCTGTACAGGAACTTCAGCGAGGACGTATTGCGGCCGCCGATCGCGGTGGAATCGTCGTAGCGATCCATACGGGTGGCGAAGGTCAGTTCCAGGTCTTCCACTACCGGAATCAGGAACTCGGCACCGATGGCAGTGCGATCGCGGCTGCCGCCCGCTTCGATGGCACCCAGGTTCAACCAGCCGTTGCCGTCCAGGTTCAGGGAGCGCTCGTCCGGGCTGATCTGGCTGGACTGGGTCGCCCAGTCGGCGATCACCGCCACGGTGACCGGGTTGTACAGGAAGCCGAAATCGCTCAGCTCACCCACCGCTTTGGCGCTGATGCTATCGGCACTGGAGCTGGCATAGGTGGTGGCCATACCCATCAGTTCGTCGATATCACCGGAGGCATCGCGGAAGATATTGTCCACCAGCTGGTTGTCGAAGAAGCTGTTATTCACCACGTAGACGTTGTTCGACAGCTCCTGGGAGTACTGGGCGCCGTCGAGGATCCAGTTGCGCAGCGCATCTTCACGGATGGCACCGTACTTCTGCACCATGTTGTAGCGCGCCTTGGAGTAGCCCAGGTCCCAGTTCCAGGTGGTGTCGCCGAGTACGGTTTCACCTTCGAGGCCCAGCATCAGGGTCCACATTTCCTGGTCGTAGCCGGAAGTGGTGTAACCCAGGTCGTGCACAAAAGAGCGCGCGACATTCACTGCGCGGCTGCCGTCGGCACTGATGATGGTGCCATTCCAGTTGGCCGCCGGCGCGGAGCTGGACACGTCCTGCTTGGAGCCGAGGAAAGTGGCAAAACCGGAAATGTTGTCGCTGAACTGGTAGCGACCGTCGACGAAGGTAGAGGTGCGCTCCATTTCCGGCTGCATGGCGATGCCACCGGAGGCGTCGAAGTTACACACGGTCTTGCCGTCTTCACCGTAGGTCTCGGTGGTGACCAGGCCAGCCGCTTCACAGTCGTAACCCATCGGAGAAACCGGACCCTGGGTGCCCGCGTTCAGATCGGTCAGGGTAACGCCAACGCCGGTGGTCAGGTATTTGCGGTCGTTCAGGAATTCAATGTCATCGGCGTAGATGGCGTCAGAGGAACGCTGCTCCAGGCTGAAGGTCACGGAACCGCGATCGAATACCTTACCGGTAATGAAGGAAGTGTTCTTGGTGAGGCCGTAGCCGTCTTCGTAAGCGCCGACGTCGGCAGTGACGATGGTCTGCTCCATGTCGCGCTTGGTGATCACGTTGATCACACCACCCACGGCATCGGAACCGTAAATGGCGGAGGCACTGCCATTCAGGATTTCAACGCGGGAAACCGAGGTACCGGGGATGGTGCCCAGGTCCGCGCCGTTCTGTTCACCGCCGAAGGGCAACGGGTAGTCGGCAATGCGGCGGCCGTTGACCAGTACCAGGGTACGGCCGGCACCCATGCCGCGCAGGTTGGCTTCGGAAGCGCCCACGGTAAAGCCGGACAGCAGGTTGCCCGCTTCGCCTTCGCGGTAGCCGGTGTTCGCCGCCAGCGAATCGATCACATCGGCAACGGTGTTCAGGCCGCGCGCCTTCATGTCTTCTTCGCCGATCACGGTCATGGGATCGGGGCCGTCGAAGGTGCTGCGCGGAATCAGGGAGCCGGTCACCACCACGTTTTCCATGGTTTCGGCGGAACGCACCACCAGTCCGTCTTCGGATTTAGCAACCTTCTTGGTTACTTTTTCGGAAACAAGCGTTTCCTGCAGTTCGGTTTTTTCGGTTTCCTGCGCTTCGCTGCTCTCTTGTGCCGACAGCGGCATGGCCGCAGAAACACCCAGTACCAGCGCTACGCAGAGCGAGAGTTTCTTTTTTTCAAACATTGTTTTTTCAAACATGGTCAATTCCCGTGGGCGTACACCCATCTGAAATTTTTAATTCTTAAACCGGGGGTGCAGTGCACCCCCAGGGCCAGGACGAACGGATCAGCCGTTACAGGCTGCGGGAGATGGACAGGTGGCCGCTGATGCCATTCTTGTCCACGTCACCGCTGTGTATGCCCAGTCCAGATTTGAAGGTCCACAGCTGGTATTTGCCGTCGATACCGAAGTCCACATTGAAGCCAGTGCCGGACACATCGCTTTCGAAAGCGATGCCGTTGGCGTGCAGGTTGTGGATATCGGCGTTGCGACGCTCAGATACGCTGAAGGTGGCGTAAGGCATGGCGAAGCCTTCACTCAACTTGAACGACTTGCGCATGTTCAGGCCCAGGCGCGCGCGCTTGCTGCTGTTCAGTGCGTAGTCGTAATCGAAGTTGCCATCCGCGGTGCTGAAGGAATCGACGTCGACACCGACGTTGTCCCACTGTGCAAACGGGGTCACGGCCATGCCGGAATCCGCCAGGTAGGTCCAGCCCGCTTCCACGCTGACACCATCGGCTTTACCGGAAGTGGCCGCGGCGGAATCGTGCGCACGCACGTTCGCGTCGAAGTCCACCACCTGGTACATGGCATTCGCGTAGAAGTCGCGCATGCTCCAGCTACCGGTCAGGGCGTAGGTTTTGGTATCCAGTTTGGCGTTGGCGGATTGCTCCAGCTGGCTGCCGTCGGCGGTACCCAGGCCCACCAGTGGGCTGAAGGACAGCCAGCTGTCACCCAGCTTGGTGGAGTAAGTCGCACCGGCAACCTGGCCACCCAGGGACTGACTGAAGGTCAGGTCCTGCGCCGCCAGCGCGCCGAGGGCGGCCACATCGCTGTTGGTGGTGAACATGCTGGACCAGGCCTGCAGGCCTTCGATACGACCAGTCTCGCTGCCGTTGGCAGAGCGCTCGCCGTCGAAGAAGGCAGAGGAAGAACGCAGCCAGAAGCTTTCCGCGAGGTGGGAAATGGAGCTGGCCGCGGTGCCCAGATCGGACAGACCCGCGGTGTAATCCACTACCCAGTTGCCGCCGCCGTCCTGGCGCAGTTCGGCGCTGAGGATGGTGTCGGCAAAGTCGCCGCCGATGTTGGCGAGCTGGACGCTGTCCATATCCTGCTCACCGTTGATCACCAGCACCGGGCCGGACACGATGCGGCCTTTGCCCTGGTCGGTCACGTTCAGTGCCAGGCGCAGGTTGGAGGACTGGGTGGTGCCCGCTTCGACGTCGAGGATTTCGTTCGCGGTCACGTCGCCGTGAATCACGATGCGGTCGCTGCCGCGGCTGCCGATGTCGGCCAGCAGCAGGGTGTTCTGGCCCTGGAAGCTGGTGAATTCCACATCGCCGCGAATGGTCAGCTTGTCGCCGATCTCGTCGTTCACACTGGAGATGGTGACGTAGCTGCCGCGGTAGGACTGGTTGAGCATGGTGCCCTTGGCGCCCACGTCGATGCGACTGTCGCCGGAGAAGACGATGTCACCAGACTGGTTGCTGAAATTGTTGGCACCGGCACCCATGTCGATGCTGGCATCGTCGAGGATGAACTTGCCCACGCCCACGATGTAGCCGTCGGCGTCGTAGCGGAATCCATTGAGGATAAAGTCATCGCCCGCGCCCATGGATACGGAGCCTTCGATCAGGCCGCGGTTGACGATGTTCGCCGCAAAGTCTTCGGTAGACTGGATCGCAAGGCTGCCTTCGCCGCTGGCGAGGATAGTGCCCTGGTTCACCACCGCGCCTGCACGCACAAACTCTTCACCGGTTTCCGCGTCAATCGCATTAAGGATTGCGGAAGACAGCTGCACACCGACAGAGCTGTCACCGACCGTCACGGTGCCGGTATTCACCACCTGCGCCAGGGTACCGAAAGCCTGGATACCCAGGGAGTCGTCACCCACGGTTAAG
The DNA here is from genome assembly GCF_023156515.1 of Microbulbifer sp. CAU 1566. Classification (NCBI taxonomy): domain Bacteria; kingdom Pseudomonadati; phylum Pseudomonadota; class Gammaproteobacteria; order Cellvibrionales; family Microbulbiferaceae; genus Microbulbifer; species Microbulbifer sp. CAU 1566. Next base: position 104,352 of record NZ_JALNMG010000004.1, read on the forward strand.
GAGCCAGTATTGATCGCGGTGGCGTAGTTGGCGCCGTAATTGAAGTTGGTCCCCATGGCCTGGATGCCGGTGGACGCATCACCGGTTTGGATAACGCCGGCGTTCTCGGCAATGGCCTGGGTCTGGCCGCGTGCTACCAGGCCCGCAGCGTTGTCGCCGACGATGATACTGCCGGTGTCGCTCTGCATGCTGCGTGCAAAGAAAGCTTCGGCGAACATGCCCGCCGCTTCGTCGCCACCGGTAATGTCACCGGTATTCAGCAGAGTTGCCGTCAAACCGGCATCGGTGAGGGTGCGCATGCCTGCAGCAATCTCAACATTGTTCAGGTTTTGCATCGGACCGCTGCCGATAGTGATACTGCCGCTGTTGTAGCCCAGTGACATATAGCCGTTCACGCCCATACCGGTGGCGTAGTCGCCGGTGCTGATTACGCCGGTGTTAATCGCCGCCGCGGTGTGGTCGTACGCAAACTCTTCACTCAGGAAGGTCCCGGTGGTGAACACGTTGGAAGACACCATGCCAAAGGCGCGATCACCTGTGGTCACATTGCCGCTGTTGTGTGCAAATGCGTAGGCATCGTTGCCGCCGGCAACCACAGAGCTGATACCGTTGGCGACGGAGCCGTGAGCGTATGCGCTTTCATCAGTAGCCTCCAGCAAGTGACCGCTTCCAACGGTGACATTGCCTTCGTTGAACACGGAGCTGGAACCGTGCCAGCTTTCGGAACGGATACCATTGGCGACATCGCCAGCAAATACATCGCCGCGGTTCACTACGAGGTGATTCGCCAGGCCTTCGATACCGAAGTTGCTGACGTTGATCGCAGTAGACTTGATGGTGACCGCACCGTAGGTTTCCGGCTGGCGCCCATGCACGCCATTGCCAACGGAAATGCTACCCTGGTTTTCAACCACAACGGTGCCGTATTTTGCCGAGACATTGATACCGCGAGCCTGATCCGAGAGGCTGATATCACCGGTATTCAGGATACTGGTGGTAGTCAGCTCGATACTCTCGTCGATCTCGATCTTGGTGTACTCGTACACCTCATCGATGGTGATTTCGCCGGCCAGATACGACTCCATATCCGCCTGAGCTCGGGCGTAATTACTGGCGTTGACCTTGTCCACGGTCGCCTGGCCGTACTGGGTCCACTTGTTGGCGCTGCCAACAAGGTTTGAGCCCAGCGCAGAAACGTTGATACCAAAACTGGTAATGGCGAAGGATTCCAGCGCACCGTTTTCGTTGTAGCTGACCAGGTGGCTGGTGTCAGCACCGCCGATGAAACCGGAGTTGGCAATAATCACGTCGCCATTTTCAAAACCGCCAAACGCTTCGACAGTAGCGCCGTCGATGCCGGCACCGGACTGCTCAATGCTGTCCATATTGAACGGCGAGGCCTCGACCTGAATCGCCGCACTGCCGGCGCCATTGAGGTAAATATTGCCCTGGTTGTCGATTACGGTTTCGCCGACACCGCGGGTACCAATGCCCGTTCCCAGCGCGCCCGCTTCAATATCACCGGAGTTGAGAATGGTCTTGGTTCCGTGGCCCACTGCGGTAATGCCGGCAGCAGCCAAAGTACCAGACAGATCCAGGGTGCCGCTGTTGGCGATGGCGATATCACCGCGGTCGTCAAAGTAGCCGGTGGCTTCCCACTGCACCACTTCCGAGTAGTGCTTGGTAGCTTCTTCGGTGTAGTAGCCGGTGGGGCGGCCGACTAAGTTCAGTATCGGCGCCTCATGGGTGTAGTAGTCCCCATTGGCATTGTGGCTGTAAATGTTGTCTTCGCGATCACTCAAGCCGTAGGCCACATTGAGCTCGCTGGCTTCACCTTTTTCGATGGTGAAATACGGCTTGGTCGGGCAGCCAAAAAATGGGTTACAGGCTGCAACCTCGACCATTTCTTTGGTGGCGCTCAAGCCGGCAGAGGTAGAGGCGTAAATACCGGCACCACCAACGCCATCGGCAACATCGATATCACCGGAGTTGATGATGGTAATACCTGCACCGGAGGGGTTTTTCGCATGAATGGCAACACCCGCTTCACCCACAGAGATACTGCCGCTATTGCCGATCTCGATGACGCTGTCGGTGGAATCGACGATCTTTGAACCAACGGAGTAGTCACGATAGAAGTGGGTATAGGAAGGCCCCTTCCAACCGCTGAAAAAATCAATCCGTCCCGCAGTGTGCTCGACGGCGTAAGCGGTCCCGCTGTCCTGGGTGTTGTAGCTGTAGGAAATACCGGAATCCATCGCTAGCACCGCACTGGACGCGCTGATGCCGTAGGAGGCATCGCCAGTGGCGATGTCGCCACTGTTGCTGATGGCAATATCACCGCTCTCGGTAAAGACGTTGACACCCTTGGAGATGTTGCCTGCGGTAATGGTACCCGCGTTTTCGATAACGATATTGCCGCTGGTGCTGCTGGCGCTGATGCCACCGGAGAAAACCGTCGCGGTATGCGCATTCGCAGGATCGACGAAGATAGTATCCTCACCGGTCCACACACTGATATCGGCAACGCCGTCACCATCCACATCGACTTTATTGAGGACCGAGAAGGGATTCTTACCGGACGCTACGATCTCACCGTAGGAGCTGCTGTGCTTTTCGGTGAACGCGGAGTAATAGGTAACGGACTGACCGCTGCCGACACTGATATCACCGGTGTTGGTAATAGAAATACTGCCGGCTTCGGTTTCCGCGTTGACCAGCGCACTGACACCACCCTCGAAGGTGCCTTCCTCGGCAACCAGGAAGGTGATTTTGTCCTCAGGGCCATTTTTGCTCAGCTTGCCATAGTCGGCACTGTCAGTGTTCACACCCAGATGGCTGTCGAGTTCGTCGGCAGCTACCTTGATCGGATTGCCATCGGCGTCGGTGAACAGAATTCGCTCGCCGGTAGGATTGCCGTCTTCGTCCAGCAGCGCCTTGCCGTTTTCATCCAGCACCATGTAGCTGTCGAAGAAGTGACCGCCGTCGTTGGAATTACCACTGCCGACACGGATACCCATGTCGTAATAGGTGCGCTCGACGCCGTCCGGAACTTCAATGCCTGCATCACCTTCGCGGGCGATATCGCCGTGGTTCTCGATCACGATGGAACCAGTGGCTTCGGTGTCGGCAACGGCCGCAGTTACCGAGGTAACGGTGATGCCGCTCGCCGTGCTGCCTTCGGCAACCACCACATTAATGTCACCGGGAAGAATACTCTCGGCCGCAGAATCTGGATCGATGACCGTCGCATCGACCACGTCGTAGTTGATGGTTTCATCGAATACGCCGCTGCAGGTGACGGTATCACCGGCCGCTGGCGCGCCCAGTTGACCCGGCGCGCAGGCGATTTCCGCTGCCGCTGCGTAGCCTGGAGTACCCATGGCGATGGCAGTCACCGCCGCGGACGTAAACAGAGCCTTGCGGACCGCGGAGGTCAGCTGACTCTGGGAACTGGGAAAGCCTTTGTTATCGGCCATAGATTCTCTCCCCAATGTGAATGGTTGCGATCGTGCGCTGTTATCGGAAGTTTCTGAGCGACGGATAAAACCACGGGGAGAATCAAGGGCTCCAAGGCTTTCACGTAACAGTTTGTCAGCGCACCGGTGTGGCGCGCGCAGCAGGGGAAATGCACCATCAGCGGGCAATTCCGTACGGTCGTTCAATATTAAAAATCGGAGGGAGAATCAGACCAGAAGGTCAGTCATTTTTTGTACAGATAATTAGTTGGACAATCGTCTGTTTCTAGGGGATTTTTCCTCACAAACCTGCGCTTTGTAACAGTTTGTAAGGATTCGGTAGAGGCTATGGAGCGGCCAGTTACGCTGTGATACAAACGATCAAAATACAACCAGAACACTGTTCACGCGCTGCCTAGATGACCAGACTTACCCCCAGATTCCTGCTGACTTTCCTCGGCGTTTTTTCCGCCGTGGCGACTTCCCATGCAGCCGTACAGGCCAAGCCGGCGCGCACTACCAGTCTGTCCGAGGTTTCCACCTCCACTTGGGAAATCAGTATCGCCAGCGGCTATGGCTACCTGGAAAATCCCATCGCCGGAAAACGGGATAGCGAAACCTATTTGCTACCTTCCTTCAGTTACTACGGAAAACGTTTCTTTGTCAGCGACCTGACGGTCGGCTATAGCCTGCTGGAAAACAAAAACGTTTATCTGGATCTGGTCGCACGCCCCAATGAAGACGGGCTTTATTTCCAACTGGACAAGAACAAAGCTGCCGATGGCCTGGTGACAAACTGGTTTACGCACTTCCAGGCTCCCAATCCGGAAGATGTAGAGCGCAAGGTTTCCGTTGTCGGCGGCCCCAGTGTGACCCTGGTTTCGGACTGGGTAGACGTTTCCTTTTCCTGGTTTCACGACCTGAGCAATGTGCACCACGGCAGTGAAGCCCACCTGAGTTTCGACAAGCAGTATCCCCTGTTTGCCGGCGCCATCGGCTTCGGTATTGGCGCCATCCAGAAAGACGCAGACCTGGTGAGTTACTACTACCAGTTCAGCGAGCAGGAAGCGGACATTTTCTACAACCGTTACCTCGCCGCTCACCCTGCGGACGATGCCACCGACACCTACGCACGCGTGCATTTTTCCTACCCGCTGGGCAAGCACCTGTCTCTGCGCCTGGCGGCGCGCTACAACGACTTCGATGAGGCAGGCAGAAATGCGCGCTTTATCGACAAGCCCCATACCCTCAGCTGGTTTGCGGGCCTGCAGTACGCGTTCGGTAGCGGGCACTGAACATGAAGCGGCAATTCTTTTTGCTCCTCATGGCAATCGCGCCAGCGCTGGTGAAAGCCGCGGAATTGCGCCTCACCCCCAGCGTTTGCGCGGTGGATGAAGGGGAGAGCAGCTGCAACGTGTCGGTCAAAATCAATTTCGATGCGGACGATAACGCCCGCTACTGCCTGTCCATTGCCGGCCGCGGGCTGGTGCGCTGCTTCTGGGGCGACGCCGAAGAGTTGAAGGTATACGTCAATAGCCCCGGCGATCTTCGCTTTCAGGTGACTTCCGGCGAGAGCGGGGAGGGGGTGGCCGCGGCCATTCTCAAGGTCGCGCAATATCAACCAAAACGCCACCGCCGCCGCTACGGCTGGGGGCTGCTGTAATGAATACCATGTCGAGCCCTGCCAATATCGCATTCCAAGCTGATAACGCCCATCCAGAAACCGAAGGCGTTTCGGGTAAATACCGGATTTTACTGCTGGAAGACGACCAGCAACTGGCGGAACTGATCGTGCGCTTCCTGTCCGATCGGGAGTGCGACGTCACTTATGCCGCCAGTGGTAGTGAATTTATGCGCGCGGTGCACCACCGGGAGTACGACCTGATCATCGCCGACGTGGTGCTGCCGGATGCCAGCGGTTTTCAATTGCTGGAACAATTCCGCAGCCAGCTGAGTTGCCCGCTGATTTTTCTCAGCGCACTCAGCTCGGTGGATGACCAGGTCGCGGGCTTGCGCCTCGGCGCCAACGACTATCTGGTTAAGCCGGTTGATCCGCACCTACTGTGGGCAAAGATCCAGGCGCACCTGCGCACCGCCAGTAGCCCGGCACCCAGTGCCAACGGTATTACCTTTGGCCCCCTCAGCATCGACCTGGTGAGCCGCCAGGCGCAGGTGCACGAGCAGCCGCTGCCACTGACCACTAACGAGTTTGACCTGTTGCAGATTTTTGCCGAGCAACCGGCGCGCCTGCTGAGCCGCGAGTACCTGTTCCGGCGGGTGATCGGCCGCGAGTTTGACGGTCTGGATCGGGTAATCGATATGCGCGTGAGCCGCCTGCGCAAAAAGCTGGAAGCCATTGCCGACGGCGTTGCCATTCAGTCAATCCGCGGCCGCGGTTACTCCCTCAACACCGTGCACAGTCACTCCTGATGCGCCTGCAGATGTTGCGCATGGTCAGCGTACTGGCGCTGGCTTTAGTGGTGGTTTACTCATCCGTGGCGGCGCTGTTCAACCTCTACTCCACCGCGCCCCACGAGTACACCATCAGCGCCGAACAGCTGGCGCGAGCGCTGGAGCGCGGCGATGCGCCCCTGGCCCAGAGTTATTCCGCCGATGCCATTCACTTTTCCGGTGCCCTGCGCCAGCGCCTGGACAGCGGCGAAGTAGTAGGCCTTGATGCCGGCGACGGGCAGATCCTGTTTTACCATCGCAACGGCAATACCGTACTGGAAATCGGCCCCTTTCCCCACGAGCCAGCGCAGAGCGTTACCCAGTGGCGACTGCTGTTTATCGGCGCCATGCTGGTGGTGCTGCTGCTATTGATCTGGCCCATGTTCAGCGATCTCAGCCGGCTGCAGAATCAGGCGATTCGCTTCAGCAAAAAGCCGTTCCATATTCCCGGCCAGTTCAGCCGCCGCTCCACCATTTACCCGCTGGCGGAAACCTTCCGCCGCATGGCCAATATCGTTACCGGCCATTTCCAGATGAATCAGGACCTGGCGCGCACCATCGCCCACGAGGTACGCATGCCGCTGGCACGCATCAAGTTTCAGCAGGCACTGACCGACAGCGACTCGGAAAGCCGCCGGGTCATCGACAGAGCCACCCGCGATATCGAAGAGCTGGTGGACAAGTATCTGAGCTTCGCGCAGATAGAAGTGCACGAGCAGTTTCTCGCGCGCAAGGCGGTCGCCCTGGAAACCTTTTTTACCGACCTGGCTTCACACCTGGAAGTCCAGTGCCCACAACTGGAAATTGCCTACTACTTCCCCGATGGCGATGCCTGGCTGGAGCCGGACTCGCTGACCATCGCGATTCAGAACCTGGTAGTGAATGCCGGCAAATACGCGCGCGACCGTGTGGATATCCGTTTCGCGCACGAGGATGGTTTCTGCCATCTTTCGGTGGAAGACAACGGCCCCGGCCTCGGCGGCGACGCACTGGAGCTGACCGACGCCTTCACCCGCTCGGCGACCGACGACCAGGGCTACGGACTCGGCCTGTATATCGTCAAGAAAGTGATGATGTGGCACGAGGGCGAGCTGCGCCTGGACCAGTCCCCTAGCCTCGGCGGTACCCGCGCCACCCTGCGCTGGCCCAACCGCGCCTGATCGCGGGCCGGACCACGGCCCGGATCACGGATGGAAGCAAGCGCCGCGCTGCCCGGGTGTCGGAATTCTTATTAGACGTCGGTACTGTTATTAAACGTCGGAATCGACTGGCAGACTGGTGCCCGGAGAGATCTGATGTTCGGTTACCGATTCGTCAAACTTGCGCCCGACAACCGGAGCGCCGCCGGGGCGCAGGCCGAGAATAAAGAAGCCAATTTCGCTGCCCGCCTGCAACTCACTGTCCGCAAGCACATCCGCACCTTGCGGCGACACAAGCACACCGAACGGCTTGCGCGGCAGGTACCTGGGCTCCCAGGCCTTGAGAATGGTGTAACTCTGCGTCAGCAACGCCCGCCGCACTGAATCGGTTGCGGAATCGGCCGCAGAATTGGTCGCGCCGTTCGGCCCGAAAAAGTCGCGATAAAAGTAATACTGCTGCCCGTCGTGCGGGGCGAAGTCGACGTGCGCCGAGCCGAGGGCGACGATGGCGTCTTCACGCAACACCGCCACCACCACCTCGTTTGCCCGGCGGCGCAGTTCCATTAACGTCAGGCCCGCTGGCAGCGACCTGTTGCGCAGCCAGAAGTCGATGACGGCATTGATATCCGCCGGTGTCAGCTTGCGGTAGACATCCAGCAGCTCAACGCCGTCGAACTCCGCTAGGCGCGGGTAATTGCCCTGCATATTCAGCCGTTGGCTTGTGCGCTGGCCGCCGCACCGGTGGCGTCTTCAAACGTCACCATGGTGAGGTTTTCCCTGCTCTGCTGGCCGATGCCCATGGGGCAGCGGGTACCGGCGAGCACCGTGAGGTCGAACAGTTCGCTGACCGGCCCGTCGAGGCGGATCCAGTGTTCCACATTGCCGTTGGTCAGGTTGATGAACTGCACCCCGCACCAGGCCTCCGAGTCCTTGTCCGCCAGGTTCTGGTCCAGCTGCAGGCCCTCGAAGCGCTCGTAGCGCGGCTTGGACAGCCCGACGATGGCGTAGTTGCCGTGCATGGCCAGGCCGCGGGCAAAGCCCGGGCAGAAGGTATGGGGCACAAAGGACTTGCTCTCGAAATCCACGTAACCCAGGTAGCCGGTGCCGCTGTTCAGTACCCACAGCTTGCCGTTCACCCAGCGCGGCGAGTGCGGCATGGACAGGCCTTCACACACGATCTCGTTGCTTTCGATATCGATGATGATGCCGCCGTTATCGCGGCGCTCGCGCCAGCCGTCGATGGTGTCGGACTTGCACACCGCGGTGACGTATTTTGGCCTGCCATCCACCATCGCCAGGCCGTTCAGGTGGCAGCGGTCTTCCGGCACAATTTTGCTGATGAATTCCGGCTTCCAGAGCACGCGGAAACTGTGGGTCAGGCTCGGCTCTGCCAGGCAGTTGTACTTGGTATTCACGAAGACAATCTTGCCGCTCTTTTGGATGCCCAGCTCGTGGATATCCACCTCGCCGGTGAACTGCGCGTTGCGCGGCACATAGCAGGCGTCAAAGATCTTGTTCGCCACCTGCCCCGACTGCAGTACGTTCTCGAAGCGCCAGATCTGGTAAAGGCCGCCCATATAAATACGGTTGCGGTTGCCCACAATACCCATGGCGCGCTGGAAGATGCGCTCGTGAAAAGACAGCTTGCCGCCCGGCTCGGCGCCCACCATGTAAACGCGGCCGGACTGGTAGGAGGTGAAGGCAATAGACAACTGACGCTGGTGCATCCACTGGGCCAGGCCGGCGGAACAGGATTTGCGCACTGGCTCGGGCTTGGCCGCCTGCTGCTCGCCGGCGGTCGGTTCAGTGATCTCTTGTGGCTGCTGTCCCTGCGCCGCGGTGTTCCCTTGGCTTGCCTCTGCACTCGTCTCTGAGCTTTTCTCTGGCTGGCTTTCTGCCTCATCTACCGCCGGCATTTGCGCCTCGGCGGTTGCGTCTACTTCACTCATTTCGGTACCACGGAGTTACTTGGTGGGGCGTTACTTTGTGGCCCGCAGCCGCGGACCCGGTCATTATTTTTTGGCCAGTTTTCAGCCACAGGAGACTGTACCGCGCCTTAAGACGTGACCGGGGGGACCGACTGTAACAGTTTGTAGCAAGCGCGCCGGCGCTAACCGAAACTCGCCAGTCGCAGCAGCTGCAGAGCCGATGGAATCAGGGCTACAGGCCGCAAACGCACAAATTTCCGCCAATCCGACTCCCAATTGCCACACTTCACCTCTATAATGCGCGCGCCTTGGCCGGATAGCCGCTGTTTTACCCCTCAGCACAGCCCCCGCCTGACCCAATTTCCCAGGTGTGACCACGCTAAATCGTTAGTGCCACACCCAATCACGCATTACGCCCAGAGGCCCCCAGTGATAGACAATCTTCGCAATATCGCGATCATCGCCCACGTTGACCACGGCAAGACCACCCTGGTGGACAAGCTGCTGCAGCAGTCCGGTACCCTGGACCGCCGCAGCGCCGACTCCGAGCGCGTGATGGACTCCAACGACCAGGAAAAAGAGCGCGGTATTACCATCCTCGCCAAGAACACTGCGATCCGTTGGAACGACTACCGCATCAACATCGTGGACACCCCCGGGCACGCCGACTTCGGCGGTGAGGTAGAGCGCGTACTGTCCATGGTGGACTCGGTACTGCTGCTGGTCGACGCGGTAGACGGCCCCATGCCGCAAACCCGCTTTGTGACCTCCAAGGCCTTCGAGCAGGGCCTGAACCCGATCGTGGTGATCAACAAGATCGACCGCCCGGGCGCGCGCCCTGACTGGGTGATGGACCAGGTGTTCGACCTGTTCGACAGCCTCGGCGCTACCGAAGAGCAGCTGGACTTCCCGGTCATCTACGCTTCCGCCCTGAACGGCATCGCCGGTCTCGACGAAACCGATATGGCGGACGACATGACCCCGCTGTTCCAGATGATCGTCGACAAGGTGCAGCCGCCGCAGGTAGACAGCAACGGCCCCTTCCAGATGCAGGTTTCCGCACTGGACTACAACAGCTACGTGGGCGTGATCGGTGTTGGCCGCATCACCCGCGGCACCCTGAAGCCGAACCAGCAGGTAGTGATCCTCGACCGCGAAGAGAACAAGCGCAAAGCCAAGGTACTGCAGGTGATGGGTTACCTGGGCCTGGAGCGCGTGGAAGTGGAACAGGCCAGCGCCGGCGACATCGTGTGTATCACCGGTGTGGGCGAGCTGAACATTTCCGACACCCTGTGTAATCCGGAACACCCGGAAGCACTGCCACCGCTGTCGGTCGACGAGCCCACCGTGAGCATGACCTTCCAGGTGAACGACTCGCCGTTTGCCGGTAAAGAAGGCAAGTTCGTGACCTCGCGCAATATCAAGGATCGCCTGGACCAGGAACTGATCCACAACGTGGCACTGCGTGTAGAGCAGGGCGACTCCCCGGACAAATTCAAGGTATCCGGCCGCGGTGAACTGCACCTATCGGTACTGATCGAATCCATGCGCCGCGAAGGTTTCGAGCTGGGTGTTTCCCGCCCGGAAGTAGTACAGAAGATCGTAGATGGCGAAGTACAGGAGCCCTACGAGCAGGTCGTGATCGACGTAGAAGAACAACACCAGGGTCCGATCATGGAAGAGCTGGGTCTGCGTAAGGCCGACCTGACCAACATGGAACCGGACGGCAAGGGCCGTGTGCGCCTGACCTTCATCGTACCGTCCCGCGGCATGATCGGTTTCCGCAACCAGTTCCTGACCATCACCAGCGGCTCCGGCATCATGACCAGCATCTTCGACCACTACGGTCCGGTGAAGCTGGGCGACGTGGCCAAGCGTATCAACGGTGTGCTGGTCTCCATGACCAAGGGCAAGACCCTGGCCTACGGCCTGTTCGCACTGCAGGATCGCGGTCGCCTGTTCCTGGGCCACGGTGAAGAAGTCTACGAAGGCCAGGTAATCGGCATTCACTCCCGCGGCAACGACCTGGTGGTTAACCCCACCAAAGCCAAGCAGCTCACCAACGTGCGCGCTTCCGGTACCGACGACGCGCTGACCCTGTCACCGCCCATCCGTCACACCCTGGAGCAGGCACTGGAATTCATCGAAGACGATGAGCTGGTGGAAGTGACTCCGGAAAGCATCCGGGTTCGCAAAAAGATCCTGCAGGAAAACATGCGCAAGCGTGCGAAGAAGTAATTCTTCGGGAAAATAAAAAAGCGCCCCTCGGGGCGCTTTTTTTTGGCCTGTAAAACAGGGCAGTTTTTTAGAACTCGTAGCTCGCCTTCAGGTAGTAGAAGCCACCACCAATACCGTAGGGCGAAGTTTCGTAGTACTGGCCACCCAGTACATTGTTCGCCTCACCGACGATAGAGCCATCGATCTTTCCGCCCTTTTCATCCAACAGGTTGGACGCGCCGGCGGTCAGGAAGATGGATTCGGTTGCCCGGTAGGAAGCCTCCATATCCAGGGTGAACGCGGAACCCAGCTGCTCGCCAAACCAGTCGGCGTGTACACCGACATACTCACCATAGAAGTTTGCACGCACGAAGGCGCTGAGCTTGTCCCAGTTTTGCGCCATGGTGAAGGAAGCCCGATGCTCAGGCAGCCCGCGCTCCAGACGCACCGCTTTACAGATCTCGCCCTGGTTATTCAAAAAGGCGCCGCCACAGGTAGCGTCACCGCCATTGACCTCGGTCTTGGTCCAGTTGTAGGCCAGGCTGAAGTCCGTAGCACCTCCCATCAGCTCCGCACCGTAGGTTGCCACCACATCGACTCCAGTAGTTTCGGTATCGAAGTCATTGGCGAAATAGTTGATCTGGCCGATCAGTTCCGGATTGGGCACGCCGGCCAACGCCATTGCCGAACGCTGGGCATCGGTGGGCGCGGCGTTATCGGTCAGCGCAATGCGGTCTTCCACTTCAATGTAAAACGCATCGATGGTCACATCGACAGCACCTGCGGACATCACCAGACCCGTAGCGAAGTTGACGGACTCCTCCGGCATCAATTCGGCTTCACCCAGTTTGGTAGCCGGCAGGGTCTGCGCCTGGGTCAACTGGCCGCCCACGATGGAGGTCTGGGTATTCACCACAGAGGCCTGGCCCATGGTCGGTGCGCGGAAGCCGGTGCTGTGAGAACCACGCCAGGCGACGTTATCGGTCAACTGCCAGTTAAACGCCAGCTTGTAATTGGCGGTATCGCCGAAGGTATCGAAGTTCTCGTAGCGTACGGCCCCGCCCAGCAACAGGTCATCGGTAACCTGGTTTTCGACGTCCATGTACAGTGCGTAGTTACTGCGCTCGGCCGTGCCCGCGGAATCAATCGAGAAACCGGCAAAACCGTGCGAACCAATATTGAAGCCCTGCTCCGCCAGCGGTCCCACCTGCCAAGACATACCCTCACCGGCAATAATCTGGAAGGATTCTTCGCGCCACTCGGTACCCATGGCCAGGCTCAGGGTATCGAACTGCTTTTGCAGGTCGAGGTTCAGGGTCTTTTCCAGCTGGATGTAGGCGCCGGTATCGAAATCGCGCTTGCTGTCCGGACCAAACGACGGGTTGATGGTGTTGTTCAGACCAAAATTCGCCTCGTTGCGACCGACGGACGCGCTGACGTCATAGCCCCAACCCTGCATAAAACCCTCACCAAAGTCACCGCGGCGACCCGCGGTAATCGAGGTGTCGGTAATGTCGCCGACAAAGCGCGGGGTATATCCGCCGGGGATCATTTTGTTGAAGACAAAGCAGTTGTCATCGGCCGTCAGCCCCGAAGCCACCATGTCGGAACCATCAGCCACAGGGATGGTGCGGTAGGCATCGCAGCTCGCCGCATTGCCATCCAGAGCACCCACAAGTCGCACCCCGTCACCGTCGGTATATACGCCTTCACGACCGTTCGGGTTGCGGTAATAAAATCCACCGTCGACCATGCGGTTGGAATAGTTGGCAAACGCATAGATTTCGCTGCCGTCTTTCAGGTCAATACCGAAATTACCAAACAGGGTCAGGTCATCTTCGACCTTCGGCGAACCCCAGATTTGCGCCGGCTCCGGCACTGCGGTATTACCGGCGTCGATCATTGCCTGCGCATCCGGGCGCTGCACAGAACGCGAGGTATCGTCGGCGTTCTTCAACTGGAAGCTTAAATTCAGGAAACCGGAGTCGGTCATGGGCATGCCGTAGTTGCCCGACATGGTCGTGGTCTGGCCGTCCCCTTCAAAAAACTCGCCGCTTTTGATTTCCAGGGAGCCGCCCTCGGCGTCGTCTTTCAGCACAAAGTTCATCACCCCCGCAATGGCGTCGGAACCGTACTGGGCCGCCGCGCCGTCGCGCAGCACTTCAACCTGCTTGAGCGCGATGCTCGGGATCACGGAAATATCAGGACCCTGGGCACCATCGTTCAGGCCACCGCCCTGGAAAGCGATAACAGATGCGCGATGACGGCGCTTGCCGTTCACCAGAATCAGGGTGGAATCCGATGACAATCCGCGCATATTGACCGGGCGGATCATTGAGGCAGCATCGCTAATCGGTTGGTCGTGTACGTTGAAGGAAGGGACTGAGCCTTTCAGCAGGTCGAGCATGTCGCTGCTGCCTGATTTGGCCAGGTCATTCGCGTTGAGCACATCCACCGGTACCGGTGATTCGGTCACGGAACGGGGTTTGGTTCTGGAACCCACGGTAACTACTTCTTCAATCACTTCCTGGGCATCGCCACTGGTCTGCGCAAATGCAGGCATTCCCAGGCTGCCAGCCAGCGCCACCAGGGAAAGCGAAGTCACTATTTGTTGGACCTTCATGGTTTCTCTCCAATTAGTATTTATTATTTTTTGGCGCGAAATTTCATTTAACGCATGAAGGATGAATGAAATTTTCGCAATGATCACAAAGAGCTAAAAAATTCTGTTTCGAGCGGAATTATTGGAATGCATTCACGCGGTGAAGTCTACCGAAAGGCTCTATATAGACTTCGCGATAAAATCAGTAGATCCTGAAAAAACACCAGGGACAAGAAAGCAACAAAAGACAGCTTGGAAGGCCAATCACAACGGGAATGATGCTGCAGAAAAGTAGGTAGAAGCGCGCGAAGAAGTAATTCTTCACAAAAATAAAAAAACGGGCCTATAGGCCCGTTTTTTATTGCTGGTAAACATCGAGAATTCAGATCAAAAGCTCGCGACGGAGATTTAATCCGATCAACCCTTACCCGGCCATCAATTAAACGTGGGCTCTACTGCCTCAAACTCGCCAGAGCCATCCGCCTTGTTGATCCAGAAGCGCTCTTCCGACGCCGCATCCAGACCGTCACTCCATGCGTTATTAAAGAAAATATCCACGGCACCATCGCCATTCAGGTCTCCCACACTTGCGCCATGGGAAAAGCTATTCACAGCACTCAGCGCCGTGCTCGCTCTATTTTCCAACAGACCTTCTGAATTGTAGAACAGCAATAAATTCGGTGCGCCAGGGAAAGGTTGCTGATCGTAACCGTGATCCGCAATAACAACCTCTTCACTACCGTTGCCGTCAACATCGACTGCATGCCACTCCCGCGCATGAACTACGCCCACACCGGCAGCAGAGCGGTCGTGCTCCAGAATGAAAGTACCACTGCCGTCGTTTAAATAGGTATGCACGGGTACCGTCGTCACGTCGTAGGAAATTGCCTTCGACCCGATAAGGTCAGGAAAAGTATCCCCATTAATGTCCGCAAGGATTGCGTTGTGAATCTCAGGATAGCCAAGGCTCTCCTGAACATCGTAAGGAATTCCCTCGGTATACTTGATCGTAAAACTCAGATTGCCCGGCGTGCTGGTATTGATAAAACTCGGTATATACATGTAGTCCAGCGCCGGATACAGGAGATCGGGCATCCCATCCTGATCCAGATCACCGACCAGAATATCTCCACCGTGGGGCGTAGGTCGGCTTAACGGTTCGCGAACGACATTACCACGGTCATCCCAGGTGAGAACGTCTGCGGTAAAGGTATCGTTTACATCGGTGAAGGTGATCGCAGCCGGAGTCAGGTTACCCTCCGCATCGTTCAAATAAATCCTTCCGCAGATATCTTCACAGGGACCAGAAGTAGACAGGATGAAATCATCGTAGCCGTTGTTATCGAAGTCAGCCACTCTCGCCCGCTCCGGCCAGCCGGAAAACTGGTTTGGAGAAACACCGGCGCTTGCATCCGAAAAACTGCCGTTACCGTCACCGAAGAAAAGCTGGATCTTACTTTCTTCATAACCCGCTGAGACGGCTATTGCCAGAATATCGACATTGCCATCACCGTTGAAGTCACCACTTTCCATCGCTACTGTGGTGCCTTCCTCTGCAAGGTCACTCTGGCCGGTAAAACGCAGTGGCAGCGCATCCGGGCGCGGCTCAAAGTTCAGATTGCCCTGGTTGATCAGCAGCAGGTCCCGCGTATCCGACTCTGAATCATCGGTATCAACAATTAAATCGTTCAGCCCATCATTATTTACATCAACGATCAGTGAAGCTCGCGGCTGTAGCGGGAACTCCCATTGGCCGGCGCTGCCACCGCCATCATTCCCACCACTACTATTATTGCCGTTATTGACATTATTGCCGCCGTCGCTGTCACTCCCACCACCGCAGGCCAACAGTGCCCCCGACAAGCCACAGACCAGTGCCCGACGTAAAAATTTTGTTCGCATACCTACCCCTGAAAATACCATCTACGAGTGTAAATATGTCTTATACCGTTCAGGCTATCGGATCTCTATAGCCCTTTTTAGGCATTTTTGGGGAACACCTCGTAATCACCCGAAGACAAAAACGTTAATTCCTTGCGCATAAAAAAACGGGCTTTAAAAGCCCGTTTTTTGCCATTAGCGTTACATCAATACGCGATCAATAGGGAAGCCCAGCGTATGCGGCATAAAGGCCAAACAACAGCACCGCCCAGATCGCAAAACCGATGGCCAACCAGATAAAGTTAGCCGGGGTAAAACTGGCATTACTGCTTGCCTGCGGGTCATCGCAGGCGATATTCGCGGCGATCTGAATCCGGTACAAACACCAGATGAGCACCGGGAAAACACCGAACGCGACAAAGCTTACCCAGATAGACACGCCATCCATACCGGACAACCGGTCCGAGATACTGCTGATCAGGCTACACACCACGTAGAGTGTTGCCACCAGCGTCGGTGACCAGCTGTGTTTTTTGTGTGTAGACAACAGGCTTGCATCAATTTTGCTGCACAGGGAGTGCGCAAAGAACAGGAAAAAAATAGCGCGCATTACCGGCCACATGGCTGCCCGGTGGCTGTCGCTGTAGTTTTTCCAATGGCGATAGGCCCAGTACAGCTCGTAGAGACCAAAGGTACCGATCATCAATACCAGGAATTTTCGCCCCGACACCACATAAAATTCCCGGTCTTCTGCGGCAACCGCCTGCCCCTGGTCGGCGCCCTGTCGCAGGTCGGCTTCCGGCGCCTGATAAATATCACTGGTCATACTTGGCTTCCTTTTTATTTTTCTGGTGGCAATTCAATTGGCACTCACTCCTGCCATTACTTTCACTTACGCCGGCGGTGCCGTCGCCACGAAAGTGGCATCGTCTCCGGCAATCTGCAGCAGCTGTTGCAGATTGGGGTGCGCGTCGATGGAGAAGCGGTTGCGGAACTGCCCCCAGGCGACACCAACGGCCACGCGGTAATCCGCATCACCCAATTGTCCGGATTTGGGTAGCGGGGCGGAGTCGAGTTCTTTGAGCACCAGCTCGATACGCTGTTGCTGGCGGCGGGTGTACACATTGGTATTGATATCCAGGCCGCTGCGCTCCAGCAGGAACAGATTGATCGCCGCATCCAGCAGGGTATTCGCCAGGCAGTAGCGGTCGAGATCCGCCGCATCGGGAATAAATACGTCACCGGACTTCTCGCGCACATATTTCACAATCGGGGTTGAGTCGGTCAGCTTGAGTGCACCGTCCTCGAGGAAGGGCACGCGCAGGGTGGGCGTGCCGGGGTCCTTGCTGGTGTGGATATCCAGCTCCACCATTTCCCAGTCGAGCCCGGATTGCATCAGGGCGATACGGCAATGGCGCACGTAAGGGGAAGTAAAACTGCCAAATAGCTTCATGTTGCGGTTGATCCTTTTCGTTGATGCACAATCCCGGGGACGGGAGATAGATCATGGCGAAAAGGTACTGCTTCGGCAAATAAAACGCGTTTGCAATGCTCAGCGTTACTGAATCACTGTCATTACTGAGTCACTGCCATTATTTAGATGGTGCCAAACAGACGCTCCGCGGCCTGACCGACGAAATAGGCAACAGATGCGGCACAGCTGCCAAGCAAGAGTGTGGTCATGCCCGCACGCAGGGGGGAACTGTCGTAAACCCAGCCTTTCAGCAGGCCGATGGTAAAAAACACCAGTGCCGCCAGTAGACTGCTGGCAATAAACTGCCGGGAAAAGTCGAGCACGGGGACAAGAAAGGGCAGCAGGGGGATCACGCCCACCACAATAAACGCGATAAACGTCCACCAGGCAGAGGCCAGGGGGTTGGGGGCGCTACCGCTGAGGCCGTATTCCTCGATCAGCATGGTGTCGATCCACAGGCCGCGATTGGCGGTAACCGTTTCAACGATATGCTCCAGGTTTTCACCGCTGAAGCCCTTGTTGGCAAAAATCTGCCGGATCTCCTCGCGCTCGCCTTCGGGTACCAGGTGGATATGCTCTTCTTCCGTGCGGCGGGCGTTCTCGGCAAACCGCTGCTGCGCATTCACCGCCTCGTAGTTGCTGACCGCCATGCTGATGCCGTCCGCCAGCAGGTTCGCCATGCCCATGGCCAACACCACCAGCGGCGAAAAGCCCGCGCCAAAGGCGCCGGAAGCGATCGCAAAAGTAGTAACGCAGCCGTCGATGGCCCCCAGCACCATATCGGACAGCCGCTGGGGCCTGGGTGTTTTCGCGAGGCGGCGCGCGATATTTTCCGGTCGGTGTTCGCGCTGTAACTGTCGGCGCCTGGAGGCTTTCACGAAAACCTCACGGTTGCTGTTGCCGGCCGAAAAAGCGCGCGTCCACCTTGCGCCACTCCGCCAGTGCCGCCGGTGAGTGCAGGCACACGGTCAGCAGTGCAAAGTCGTCGAGCGCGCCGCGCAGTACTTCCAGCCCCTGGTGGGCGGCGATCTCGTGGGGAAAGCGGTTGGTGCCGGCCCCCAGGGCGGGGAACAGCAAGCGCTGCAATTGCCGTGTTTTTGCCAGCGCCAGTACGCTCTGGTAGCACTGGCGCAATTCGACCACCGCCCTGGCGCCCCACTGGTCGCCACTGCTCCATTGCGGGGTCACCGTGTGCAGCAGATAGTCCACCGGCAGGTTGGGTGCGCTGGTGATACGGGCCTCGCCCACGGCGCACTCGGGCAGCTGTGAGCACTCACTGACCAGCGCCTCCCCGGCGCGATCGTAGACCTGTGCCGACAGCCCGCGCCCCCGGATCAGGTGTTTGTGAGCCGGGCACACCAGTGCATCGGCCTCAATTGTGAGAACGTTGTCACAAATCAGTTGCAGTTGCCCCATGCAGGTCTCCGCGCCAAAGCTGTTCGCCATTACTATAGTTCGCTCGCCTCCAGCGCACTGGGAAACCGTGGATTGAGGCGCCCGTGGTCGCGGAAGAAGCTTCGCCGCCCGGGAGAAATACGGCCGAGGGACGCGGTCGCAACGACAATCTCTAACGACATAGAGAAGATGGACATCACAGCAGAACACAATCACACCGCCGGCTATCGCGGCACCGAAATCGCCGATCCGGTCGCCCAGGCGCGCAACCTGGAGCTGCGCCGCCGTATCCAGGCCTCGGGCTATATGCTGATCTTTGCCCTCGCCATTACCGGCGCCATGGGTGTGATCGCGCTGATGGCCGCGGACCTGTTCCTGGCCGGCACCCTGTTCAGTGTTGCCGGAGTGATCCTGCTGGCCTATGTGGGCGTCAATATTGCCGGCTCCAGCCGCAAGACACCGGTACTCGTCGGCGCGCTGCTGCTGGTGCTGTATTTCTATCTGCTGCTGTCCGGCGGCGTAAACAATACCGGCCTGATGTGGGCGGTGATGCTGGTGCCCGGATTCATCAACCTCTATGGCTATAAGTGGGGCACGGTCACCCTCGCTGGCGTCGGCGCCATCACCGCGCTGATCCTGTTTTATCCCGAATTCCCCGGCCTGCTGGCACAGTACGATACCGCCCACCGGGCGCGCTTTATCGCCGTGTTCGGCGCGCTGACGGCACTCACCGCGATCCTCGACAGCAGCCGCCACCAGACCCAGCAGATGCTGCACAAACTGACCGCCGAGCTGGAAAGCCACGCCTGCACCGATGCCCTCACCGGTCTCGCTAACCGCCGCGAGGCCTACAAGGCCATCAGCGAGCTGGAGCGGCGCAACCGCGATCTGGCCGGGCGCTATTCGGTGTTGATTGGTGACCTGGACAGTTTCAAGGCGATCAACGATACCTTCGGCCACAGCTTTGGCGACCGGGTGCTGCAGGATGTCGCCGAGGTACTGCGCAACAATACCCGTGCCGACGATGTGGTGGCGCGCTGGGGCGGGGAGGAATTTTTGATCCTGCTGCCGAACACCGATGTGGAAGGTGCCGGCGTGCTGGCGGAAAAGCTGCGTCGCAAGGTGGAAGCGCTCACCGCGCAGTATCAGGAAGACGTGAATATCTCCATCAGCTTCGGCGTCGCCGAGGGCGGCTCCGGCCAGGACGGCCAGAACCAGATGCTGACCCAGGCGGACTCCCGCATGTACCGGGCCAAGGATGCCGGGCGCAACCAGGTGGTCTGCGACTGAGACAGGCGCAGATTAGCGCCCGCCGGTCGCTAAACCTGGCCCAACCCCCTGGCTCAGGCCAGGTGCTGCAATAACTTCTCTTTGACCTCGGGCGGAATCGGCGCCTTGGCCTGCTGCTCGTAGTCAAAATGCACCATCACGCAGTCCCCCTGGGCCACCAGCTGGCCCTTCTGCCATACCTCCTGGTGAATGGTCATCGAGGTGTTACCCACCGCACTCAGGCTGGTGCGGATCTCCACCGGTGAATACAGGTAGATCTGGGCGACGAAATCCACATCCATTTTCTTCAGGATCAGATTCCATTTGTTCAGGCTCAGGTCCGGGTTGAACAGTTGGAAAATCGGCGTGCGTCCCTGCTCGAACCACACGGGTACCACGGTATTGTTAATGTGCCCCAGGGCATCGGTTTCGCTAAAGCGGGGCTCGACCTGGTAGGTGAACATACAACTCCTCAATTCATTGTTCTGGCTTGTGTGTGTCTGGAGCATTTAACCAGCGTTGCGGGTTTTCGGCCACTTGGGCCGACACTCGCGCCGAATATCCGGGCACTTTTGCCAATTCAAAAGACATCTGCGGTCAAGCCGGCGTAAAATGCCGCACCCTGATCCGCTACGCTTCCTGTAGCGCTGCTGACCGTATCGCCTGTCACTGCAAAGCCAGCCGATACACATCGCACTCGTACAATGTCGTACACAGCCTCCAATCAGTTTCCAGTTTTTGTTTTATGAGCCAGAAAGACAAACGTCCCCTGTACATTCCCCACGCCGGCCCCTCCCTGCTGGAGATCCCCCTGCTCAACAAGGGCAGCGCCTTCTCCTTGCAGGAGCGCATCGAATTCAACCTGATCGGCCTGCTGCCGAACAATGTGGAATCCATCAGTGAACAGGTGCGCCGTGCCTATCACCAGTACCAGCAGTGCCGCACGGACCTGGAGCGCCATATCTACCTGCGGGCGATTCAGGACGACAATGAAACCCTGTTCTTCCGCCTGATCGAGCAGCACATCGAAGAGATGCTGCCGATCATCTACACCCCCACCGTGGGCGCGGCCTGTGAAGAGTTCTCCAATATCTACCGCAACCACCGCGGGCTGTTTGTGTCCTACCCGGACCGCAAGCACATGGACGATATTCTGCGCAGCGCGACCAAAGAGAATGTAAAAGTGATCGTGGTCACCGACGGAGAACGCATCCTCGGGCTCGGCGACCAGGGTATTGGCGGCATGGGTATCCCCATCGGCAAGCTGTCCCTGTACACCGCCTGTGGCGGCATCAGCCCGGCCTACACACTGCCGGTGACCCTGGATGTGGGCACCAACAATCGCACCCTGCTGAACGATCCCATGTATATGGGCTGGCGCAACGAGCGCGTCTCCCAGGAGGAGTACGACGAATTTATCGAAGAGTTTATCGCCGCCGTGAAACGCCGCTGGCCCAAGGTGCTGATCCAGTTCGAGGATTTCGCCCAGACCAACGCCATGCCGATTCTCACTCGCTACCGCGACAAGGTGTGCTGCTTCAACGACGATATCCAGGGCACCGCGTCGGTGGCACTGGGCACCATGCTCGCCGCGTGCAAGGCGAAAGAAGAGAAGCTCAGCAAACAGAAGGTACTCGTGGTCGGCGCCGGCTCCGCCGGCTGTGGCATTGCCGAGCAGGTGGTGGCGGCGATGGTCAATGACGGCCTGAGCGACGCCAAGGCCCGCGAGCGCATCTTCATGTTCGACCGCTACGGCCTGGTCACCAGCGATATGAAAGGCCTGCACGATTTTCAGGAAAAGCTGGCGCAGAGCACCGACAAATACCCGCAATCCCCGGAGTGGGATCTGCAGACCCTGATCGAGCAGGTAAAACCGACCATCCTGATCGGCGTGTCCGGCCAGGGCGGCCTGTTTACCCAGCCGGTGATCGAGGCCCTGCACAAGGGCTGCAAGCGCCCGCTGGTGATGCCGCTGTCCAACCCCACTTCCCGCGCGGAAGCCACACCCCAGGAAGTACTGGAGTGGACTCAAGGCGAAGCCATGGTCGCCACCGGCAGCCCGTTTGAACCGGTGGAGCTGAACGACAAAAAATACCCCATCGCCCAGTGCAACAATGTGTATATCTTCCCGGGCATCGGCCTCGGTGTGATTGCCGCCAACGCCAACCGGGTGACCGAGAATATGCTGATGTCGGCCTCCAATGCGCTGGCGGAACACGCACCAGTGGTGCAGAAAGGCAGCGGCGCACTGTTGCCGTCGCTGTCCGATATCCGCGAAGTGGGTAAGGCGATCGCCATGGCGGTGGGCCTGCAGGCACAGGAAGACGGCGTGGCACCGGGCATCACCCGGGACAAACTGGAAAAAAATATCGAGAAAAATTTCTGGTCGCCCAATTACCGGCGCTACCGGCGGGTGGCGTTCTGATTCGCCGGCCAAACTCTTAGCCAGACATAAAAAAACCCATGCAAGCGCATGGGTTTTTTTATTTGGATCCGGGTCGCCAGTGTATATACCTAGGGCGCCATCAGCGGCGCCGGCCGCTCCGGAACTTTCTGGTAAAACACGTCGAGGCTCAGTGCAGAGCTAAGGATGTGCTCGTCGGGTATTTCACCTTCCGGATCATGGAAGGGGTCGGCGAAAAAGCGGTGGTTATTGCGCAGTGCCACCGATTCATTGGCGGCCTCTTGATGCAGCACCCACTCCCTTTCGTGGTACAAGACGCAGCTATCCGAAGGCGCAGGATCCCAACTATCAGCCTCGCAGAAACCGGAATTCTGTGAGAAATAGCGGCGAATCACCAGGTTGCCTGCGCTGTTGATTTGCCAGTATCCCGGCATCTGCGTCAGCTCGCTGGTGGCGAGCTCGCCATCGCCATTCGCATCCCAGGCGGAAACGGTCAGCGCCGTGCCATCCGCATTCACCTCAAACCAGAAGGGCTCCAGCGGCGAAAAGAAATCCTGTGGATAGCGGTAGATACCTACAGCGCGCTCTGCAGTCCATGCCGGCGCTTCTTTGCGGTATGCGGTTGCCACGGTCGACAGTCGCTCGGCGCCGTCGGTAAGCTCAAGGTACATTTTCGGCGCCTTGGGATTGCCGGACTCCAGAAAAACCAGCTCTGCGGGATAGCCCAGCAGGTCTGCGATAGTCACGTGCCCGGATGCATCAATGGCCCAGGATGTGCTCAGGTGACTGCTGGAGGCGATACCGCGACCACTGATAATGTCTTTGTTAACCGTAACGCTACCACCGGTTTCCACACTGCCAGCAAATACCAGCTGTACCGCCTGCAGCTCGATACTGGGCTCCTGGGCACCGTCTACAGGATCGGTCACCTCGCCCGGAATACCAGGCAGCGGAACACTGATGGCGATCCCCATTTCCAGCAGCTGTTGTGCACTCACGGTACCCGCCGCGCGAATCGCCATGGTGGCATCGGTGAAGCTGACAGGCTCGGTCGGGGGGTACTCGCCGTCGGGGTAGCGGGTGTACTGGTCCAGGGTAATCAGCAGCCAGTCTACCTGGGCGTCGCTCGACAACCACTGCACCAGCCGCGGGCGCACCATGACCTGCTCCAGCACCTGCTGCCCGAGCGCTTCATCGTAGCGGTAGTCTTCCCGCACCTGGAACTCGATACCGCTAATTACCAGTCCCTCGGGCTGCAGGCTCCAGGAGATGGCCCCGCTTCCCAACAGGCCGGACAGCTCCCCCTGTGCACCGGGCGCGAGCGTGAGGCGACGTCCAAAGTGCTCACTGGGCCGGCGGTCAAAAGGAATCGGCGTTACGTTGCCCGAGGTAAGGTAATAGGTGTCCTCAAGGGAAACACTGCTCGGTGGTCGGACCGCGGCCAATGACGAATCCGCCGCAATGGCATTGACTGCCGCCTGGTAAAGCGCCGCATCGCTGCTCTGGATCTGTGTTGCAAACCTGGCGGCCCTATCCATATCCGAAGCCAGTGCATAGGTATCACTCACTCCTTCCGGCACAGATACCACAGCGGAACTGTCCGCATCCAGCACCAGGCTGATCAACACCGCCAGCTGGAAGACTTCATTGCCGTTCAGCTGTTTCTGGCGCGCCCGCAGTTGCTCGGCAGAGGTCACACTGCCAGGCACACCGCCCTCGATTTGCGCGGCAAGGGCAGTGGTCACACTGGAGATATTCAACGGCAGGAATTCATCCCGGGTAACCACACCATCGTCACCGGCCGCACCCAAGAGAGCATCGGCAGCCAGTAGCGAAACCAGCTTGAACCCGGGGTCGCCGCTGCTTGCCTCTGCACGAATGACGCCCGCCAGCTCACTGTCGTCGACACTCACGGAAAGCGTGTAATTGCCTTCCGTGTCCGCCTGGGTAGTAAAGGTTTCACTGCCCACCGCAAACAGGATTTCCGCATTCGCCGCCGACTGATCTGCCACCAGGCCGGCAACCTCAATCGTTGTCACATTCGCAACAATGGTCACATTGAATGTTGCCGAGGACTGGGCCCCTTTATTATCCGTTACGGTAACGGTGACCACTGCCTCGGCGTCGCTTGTCACCGCCGGCGCATTGATGGTCAGTGACTCGCCGTCGGTATTACCGAGCTCCAGGGTAACCCCGGAGGTTTGCTCCCAATGGTATGTGGCGATGGTGCCGTCGCTGTCGGAAGCATTGGCAGCAACGTTCACGGTGCCGCCTTCGGCGATGGATACCGCTGCAACGTTTACACTGGGTGCCTTGTTTGTCGGCTCGGACGAATTGCCATCACCATTGCCACCGCCATTTCCACCACTACCGCCACCACAGGCAGCAAGTAACAGACTGGACAGCACCGCAGCGAGCCCAGCAGATTGGTTACCTTTTATTCTCATTGACTACTCTTTGTTTTCCGTTATGTCGCCTGTCGAGCGGTTAAGGTCTGTGCAGCTGCTCTGGAAGTCCCACCATTCGTGAGAAATGTTCGCGAGTTACACCAGCCCTAAATCGAAACGAAATAACCGGAAATCCCCTCATGCGCCGCTGTGATTTTGTTGGTATTTTTGTGAAAAATGCCCACGGTCGTACCAAACAGACCACTTCTGTAGTACTGGCAATTTAGTACCGGCGATAATGACCGACTATTTCTTCTTTTTGTTGTCTTCGTCGGCTTCGGTCGCCTTGCTCAGTGAATGGTATTTTTTCCGGATCTCGTCGATATCCACCGAAGGTGAGGGGAACTTCATTTTCAGGGACTCCAGTGCGCGCACCACTATGTGGGAGATGGCAAGGTTGCGGAACCATTTGTGGTTGGCGGGAATAACGAACCAGGGCGCTTGCTCGGTGCTGCAATTCTTCAACACATCCTCGAAGGCAGCGGTATAGTCGTCCCAGTAGTGCGCCTCGGAATAGTCACTGTCGCTGATTTTCCAATGCCGCGCCGGGTCGTCGATGCGCTTTTTGAAACGCGCCAATTGCTCCTCAGGATCTATGTGCAGATAAAACTTGAGTACCGTAGTGTCGTTATCGGCGAGCAGCTTTTCAAAATTGTTGATGTGCTGGTAGCGCCCGGACCAGATTTTTTTCGGCACCATTTTGTGTACCCGCTGGATCAACACATCTTCATAGTGCGAGCGGTTGAAGATGGCCACATGCCCGCGCCGCGGTGTCACCTTGTGACAGCGCCATAAAAAATCGTGCTCGCGCTCCGCGGTGGATGGCTGCTTGAACCCGGTTACGGTGCAACCCTGGGGGTTCATGGCTCCAAGCACATGATTGATGGCCCCATCCTTGCCGGCGGCGTCGCGTCCCTGCAGGCAGATCAACAACGAGCGACTATGCTCTGCGTACATCAGATACTGCAACTCACGCAGTTTTTCTTTGTACTCCTCAATGAGCGGAAGCGCGGATTTTTCGTTTTTGTGCTCACCACTGTAGGAAGCGTCGATTTTATCCAGCCGGATCTTGCTGCCCGGTTTTACCCGGAATTCGTCATAGTAATTCACCGGTAATCCTCGCGCGTTGCTGCAGCCTTCTGTAAATGCCGGTAAAGCATTTTTTTGACCAGATCGAGTACAAACATCCAACCCAGCATATACAGCCAAACCAGACCAATAATGGTCCAGGGAATAGCGGGCACCAGCCAGCCAAAAGCGCACATGAGTACCGCCAAAACCTGGGTGCCCACGACCGCAGCGACCAGAGGCACCGCCGGCCAGGGTTTTGCAAAAAATGCGTGTCGTGCGCGCACTACAAACAACAGCAGATG
Source organism: Microbulbifer sp. CAU 1566 (assembly GCF_023156515.1). Taxonomy (NCBI): domain Bacteria; kingdom Pseudomonadati; phylum Pseudomonadota; class Gammaproteobacteria; order Cellvibrionales; family Microbulbiferaceae; genus Microbulbifer; species Microbulbifer sp. CAU 1566. Next base: position 130,390 of record NZ_JALNMG010000004.1, read on the forward strand.
TCCGCCCGCCACAATCTGCAGGAAAATGACCGTCTGCAATTGTTCTTTTCCGAGCTTGATCCACGCCTGCCACTGGGCGTTATCCAGCCACTCCATACCAATCAACAGCAACCCGACGGTCTGGGCAATGGCGAACAGCCCCATAATACCGGCGCCATACAACAGCCGGTGCATTTGCCAGTGCACCGGTCGCGATGGCACCCGGGTATTGTCGTAAGCGATGGTCATGATGGGTACATCATCCAGCAGTGCGATCAGTACAATCATTACCGGCGTCAGTGGAGAAAAGCCGAAAAGCACCGTGGCAATTACCACCACCGCCATAATGTCCAGGGTCATGGCCACGCGAAACAGCACGTAGTGGATGATACGCTCAAAGATTTTGCGCGCTTCATCGATGGCATCCACCACCGTGGACAGCCCGGGGGCGGTGAGAATAATTGCGGCAGCGGCACGTGCAGCATCGGTGGCGCCACTGACCGCAATGCCGCAATCGGCCTGTTTCAGCGCTGGCGCATCATTGACGCCGTCACCGGTCATTGCCACCTGGTGATTGCGTCCCTGTAGCGCCTTGACGATGGCGTACTTGTGTTCGGGAAACACGCGACCAAAGCCATCCACCGTTTCGACACAGTCGGCGACCTTCTGTGACAGTCGATCCGCGTCCAGGGTTTTCGGGAATACATCGGCGGCATTGAGAATGTTTGGGCCTATTCCCACCTGAGCGGCGATTTCTTTGGCGATGGCCACATCATCACCGGTAATCATTTTTACCGCCAGGCGATGATCGCGGGCCCGGCTAATGGTCTCACGGGAGTCATCCCTGGGCGGGTCCTCCAGTGACAGTACACCGAGAAACTCCCAGTGATTACCGCGATCCACGGATTTGGAAACCGCTAGTGCCCGCAACCCCCGCGCAGCCAGGTCCGCTACGCACGTCTCCATTTTTTTTCCCGCGTCCCCGCGCAGAGCGCACAGTTGCGCAATGGCCTGGGGCGCACCTTTGGCAAATGTCACGGTGCGCCCGTCGGCGTCGGTCACTTCGGATAGTGTGTACTTGCGGACCGGGTCGAATGGGGTGAAGGTGTCCCGCCGGTATTTTTGCAGCGCCTGTTTGTAGGTGACGCCGGCAAATATCGCGCTGTCGATGGGGTCGGAGGAGCCCTCTTCCGAGGCCAGCGCTGCACCGGTAATCAGCGTGTCTGCGTCTTTCGCTTCGAACAGCTGTGGGTCATGCAGCGTAAGTTGGTTTTTGGTGAGGGTGCCGGTTTTATCGGTACACAGGATATCGACGCCCGCCAACTCCTCGATGGCTTCAAGGCGTGAAACGATGGCTTTTTTGCGCGACAGTGCCAGTGCGCCGAGCGCATTGGTGACGGTGACCACCGACGGCATGGCTACCGGTATCGAGGCGATCAACAGCACCAGCACCAGGCGCAATATGTCCAGTGCATCGGACCAGTGCCAGCTTTTCGCGACCACGATATCCCGATACAACTCGCTGCCCACCAGCACCATTGCCAGTAACAGGCACAACACAATCAGGAAGTCACCGATCTGGCTCATGGCGCGCTGTGAGTGAGAGAGCCCGCGGCCAGCGCCAGCCACCAGTTTCGCGGTACGACCGAAAAAGGTATTGGCGCCGGTGCCGATCACCACCGCGGTCATGGACCCGCGCTTGGCGATGCTACCGGAATAGCCGATATCGCCCACTTTTTTATCCACAGGCAGCGACTCGCCGGTAAGCGCCGCCTGGTCGATACTGATGGATTCCCCAGCGACAAAGCGCACGTCCGCCGGCACTATCTGCCCCAGGCGTATACGCACCATATCCCCGGGTACGACTTCCGCCGCGTCATTGGAGTGGAATGCACCGTCGCGCAGTACTTCCGCCTGTGGCGCCATCCCCGCCTTCAGTGCCGCCAGCGCCAGGGATGCCTTGCGCTCCTGCCAGAAGCCGGTAACGGCGTTGTACAACAGCAACAGCACAATGATAGAGAAGTCCGCCCAGTGGCCAATCACTGCGGATAACAGCGCCGCGCCCTCGATCATCCACGGGATGGGCCCCCAGAAATAGCGCAGAAAGCGGCGCAGGGCGCTTTGTTCCCTGGCGACAATGGCATTGGCACCATATTGCTGCAGACGTGCGCTGGCTTCGGCGCCAGTCAGCCCTCTGGCCGAGGTGTTCAGTGTGGAAAAGACCCTGTCCAGATCCGCTTGCTCAAGCTCGCTCTGGTCATTTGCTTCCGGCGTCGGCTTTTCACTGGACTCTTGTCGCTGCACTCGGTATTTCCCCGCCAATACAGGGTGCACCCGACCAGATGCCGTTTCCCTGCCATATTTTTAAATCTAGCAGGCACAAAAAAGCGGGCGCTGTGGCCCGCTTCTTTGCTGGTCTGGCTTGCGCCTGAGCAGAGGGGTTAGCCCTGCTTCACGCTATCGACCCAGGCATTTACCCGTTTTTCCAGCAGTGGCAACGGCAGTGCACCACCACCCAGTACGGTGTCGTGGAAGCTGCGGATGTCGAACTGGTCGCCCAGTGCCTCTTCGGCGTTGCCGCGCAATTCTTCGATCTTCAGCATGCCGATCTTGTACGCAGTGGCCTGGCCGGGAACCGTCAGGTAGCGGCGCACTTCGGAACGCACCGCGCCTTCCGGGATCGCGGAGTTGTCCAGGAAGTACTGTACCGCCTGCTCCTGGCTCCAGCCCTTGGAATGCATACCGGTATCCACCACCAGGCGGATGGCGCGCCACATTTCCGCGGTCAGACGTCCGAAGTCCCGGTAGGGGTCGCGGAACTGGCCCATTTCCTTGGAGAGTTTTTCCGAGTAGAGCGCCCAGCCTTCCACGTAAGGGGTGAAATGCGCCTGGGTGCGGAACTGCGGAATATTTTCCAGCTCTTGGGCAATGGAGATCTGCATGTGGTGACCGGGGTTACCTTCGTGGTAGGTCACCGTTTCCATATCGGTGGTCGACAGGGCGCTCATGTCCGACATGTGTACATAGTAAGTGCCGGGACGGGCGCCGTCCGGGGTACCGGGCACATAGTGCTGGGCGCCGCCGGGCACTTCGCGGAAGGCCTCAACGCGCTTCACTACCAGATCCGCTTTCGGCAGGATTCCGAAATACTCCGGCAGTTTTTTCTGTACATCGGCGAGGTAGCTGCGGGTTTCTTCCAGATACTTCTCGCGGCCCTCATCGGTGTTGGGGTAGTAGAACTGCTTGTCGGTGCGGATGAATTTGAAGAACGCCGGCAGATCGCCGTCGAAGCCTACCTGATCCTTGATACCTTCCATTTCCTTGCGGATACGCGCCACTTCGTCGAGACCGATCTGGTGCACGTCATCGGCGGTCAGCGGCAGGGTGGTGTAGTTGGCCAGGCGGTTGGTATAGAAGCTGTCGCCGTCCGGCAGGTTGGAAACACCCTTGGGTTCTTTATCGGCGTTGACACGGTCTTCCTGCAGCCAGGCGATATAGCCATCGTAGGAAGATTTCAGGTCACCGGTGAGGGCTTTTTCCACCTGCGCCTGCAGGTCTTTGGCGGTGGCTTCGTCGATCTTGCCGCCGTCTTTCAGGGCCGCAATTTTTTTCTTGGCATCGGCCATCAGCGGCGCGTCATCGCCCTCGCCAAACGGCTGGCCAGTGGTCACCTTCTGCGCGCGCTCGATCGCCAGATCGTAGGCGAACTGCGGCGGGCGAATGCCTTTCTTGGCGGAACCCTGGGCGCGCTCCAGCAGCTGGCCGAGAGCGACGCTGATACCGCCGATACGGGTGATGTAATCCCGCATATCCTGCTCGGTATCCACTTTGTGCTGGTTGATCAGGAAGGTGGGGAACTGGGCCTCCGGGCCACCCAGCTCGCTGGCGAAGTAGCCGTAGTCGGAGAAGGGCTGGTTGGCCTTTTCCTGTTCGTACTGCAGGATCCACAGGTCGTAGGATTCCTTGCCTTCGGTGGTCAGCTTGTCGTAGTCGAACTGGCTTTTCATTTCCTCGACGGTGGCTTTTTTCCAGGCCAGCTCGCGCTCGTCGGCGGCCTTGGTCATATCGTCGATTTTGTCGTACTGCTCCTTGCGACCCAGGTAGCTGAGCTGGATCGGGCTGAACTGCAGCTCTTCTTCGTATTTGCTGTCGAACCATTCGCCCAGGCGCTTGGTTTCCGCTTCCTGCTCCGCACTGGCCGATGCGGTTTCTGAAACCTGCTGCTCGACCTGCGCCGCACCGGCATCTACCTGTGTATTCTGCTGCTTGGGTTCTTCTGCTTTCTGGCAGCCGGCAACCACCGACGCGATAACCAGACTCAGGAGCGCTTTGCGCATAGCTTTCGCCTCTTTACTGTTTTAAAGAAAATACGTTTATGAACGCGTTATTAAACAACCAGCTTTGATACAAAGCCGAATTCATTCCTGTTCCAGGGCATCGGCCCCGACCATTTTTTTCTCGGTTCCGGTGATGATGTGCAGATCCCGCTGCGGGAAGGGGATTGTCAGGCCCTCGGCTTCCAGCGCCGGCTTGAGCTTTTTCATCAGCGCCCAGTACACATCCCAGTATTCATCGGTTTTCACCCAGGCCCGCAGGTGCAGGTTCACCGAACTGTCCGCCAGCGCCCGCACCGCATAGGCGGGTTCGGGGTCCGCCAGCACCCGCGGCTCGTCCGCCACCAGTTTACGCAGTACATTCATGCCGGTTTCGATATCGTCACCGTAGGCAATGCTGGCAATGATCTCGATTCGGCGGCTGGCGTTGCGGGTGAAGTTGGTCAGGGTCTCGCCCCAGACCTTGTCGTTGGGGGCCGAGATGCGCAGGCCGTCCGGGGTATCCAGCTCGGTGGTGAACAGGCCAATCTTGCGCACGGTGCCAATAATACTGCCGAACTGGATGGTCTCACCCACACGAAAGGGGCGCAGACCCAACAGCACAAAGCCCGCAGCAATACTCTGCAGGGTGTCTTTCAGCGCGAGGCCGATGGCGAGACCGGCAGCACCCAGCAGCGCCACCAGCGAAGTGGTATTCGCACCAAAGATATCCAGTACCACCAGGCCGCCCACCACGTAGGTGCCCCACACAGCGAGGGTTTCCAGCACCGGAACCAGGGTTTCGTCAATACCGCGCTCGGTCAGGCGGTTGACCGCCCGCGACACCAGTTTGGCGGCAACCCAGGTGATGACGAGTGCCAGTATCGCCCAGAGCACATTCAGCCCGACGTCCATCACTACCGGCCAGAGTTCCTCGAGCTGTGCTTTGAGTCCTTCCACGAATACATCTCCTGTGCGTGAATTTGTTTGACGGATTTTATGACAGTAGGGCGCAAGAATATGACAAGGGCAGCGGCCAGGGCCAGCGCACTAGCGCGCTAAACCACCGCTGCCGGCAACCCTGTTTCGCAGGGTGCCAAAAAGGGTGCCAAAAATGCCGGTTGGTTCCGGGTTCCGACGGAATCAGTCAGCGGAACTAGTCAGCGCAATTGGTCAGCGAAACCAGTCAGGCCGGGCCGGAAAAGAAATAGTGCTGGATCAACTGCAACACCAGCAGCGTCATGACCAGAATAAAGACCAGATTGCGTCGATTCACCTCATCCCCCGCTTGCGCCCAGCTCGTCCGACCGGGAGTCGGACAGCTTGAGCAGCCCCTCAGCCACCAGCCAGTCCCGGGATTCCCGCAGCATTTCGTCGAGACTCACCGTGTCGCGGTAACCCAGTTCGCGCTTGGCCTTGTCACTGCTGGCCACCACCCGCCGGGTGATCATCGCGGCCTTTTGCGGGGTTAGCGCCGGTTCACGGCCGCTCAGGCGCGCCGCAAGATCCTGCAGCTGTGCCATGGCACGAATCAAAAATGCCGGCGTGGTAGTGGTGGGTGCCGGCTTGCCCACCAGCTCGGCAATTTTTCCAAAGAATTCCAGGAAGCTGGCATCGGTACCGGCGAGAATATAGTTTTCTTCACACCGCCCTTTATGGAAAGCATCGATATGGGCGCGCGCCACCGCACCGGCGTGGCAGAAAGAACCGGAGCCCGGCGGCACACCCGGTAGCCGATCCTGCTGAATCATAAAGAAGGTCTGCGCCCAGCTGGACACATCGTACTTGCCGACGATGCCACAGGGGTTCAGGAACACCGCATCCAGTCCCTGCGCAATCTCCTCACGCACAGCGAGCTCCGCACGCTTTTTGCTGTAGTGGTAGTGGTGCTTCGGGTCGTCCGCCAGCTTCGCACTCGCTTCGTCGATGGGGCTGGTGTGGTAGCCATAGGCGGAAATAGAGCTGGTGACGATCAGGCGCCCGGGTGCGCCCTGGCCGACAAACTGCTGACGCGCAACCCGGGCAATATTGCCCGCACCCACCACATTGTCCTGCCACTGCTGCTTGTCGCCACCGCGCCACATACTGGTATTGGCGGCCAGGTGAAAAATGGCATCGACCTTTTTATCCACATTCGCGGACATGGCGCGCTGCAGGGAAGCCACATCATCCAGCGAAGCCTCGACCGGGGTCGCTCCCAGGGCCTGCAGCCGCTGGATATTGGAGCCAGGGCGGTGCATGGCGGTTACCTGCCAGCCATCGGCAATCAGTTGCTCAATCAGATTGGCACCGAGAAAGCCGGTACCGCCGGTTACAAATGCGTGCATGTCACCCCCATTAACCGGGCGGCACAAGCCGCCCTAAAACACCCAGACTACCGAATTTCCAGCCCCAGTTCATTGGCCAGGAACGCATACTGATTGGTGAAATCTTCCACCTGCATCCACACCGGCTTGCCGGCGCCGTGACCCGCGCGGGTTTCCACTGCGAGATAGATGGGATTGTCACACCCCTGGTCCCGCTGAAGTACTGCGGCGAACTTGTAGCTGTGCCAGGGCACCACGCGGTCATCGCGATCGGCCGTGGTGATCAGGGTAGCGGGGTAGCAGCTGCCTTTCTTGGTGTTGTGCACCGGCGAGTAGGCGTAGAGCGCTGCGAACTCTTCCTTGTTTTCCGACAGGCCGTAGTCACTGGACCACTGACGCGCGTTGGCGGAAGCGGTGTGGTAGCGCAGCATATCCAGTACGCTGACGATGGGCAGGGCAACCTTGAACAGCTCCGGGCGCTGTACCTCGGTGGCACCCACCAGCAGCCCGCCGTTGGAGCGCCCCATAATGCCGAGCTTTTCCGGTGAAGTGACTTTTTTTCCAATCAGCCACTCGGCCGCGCCGATAAAATCGTCGAACACATTCTGCTTCTGGAGCTTGGTGCCGGCCTTGTGCCAGTCACCACCGTACTCGCTACCGCCGCGCAGGTTCACCATGGCGAAGGTGCCACCCATATCCAGCCAACCGGCAAAACGGGTGTAGAACTGGGGCAACTGGGCGGCGTTGAAGCCGCCGTAACCATAAAGCAGGGTCGGGTTGCTGCCGTCATTTTTCATTCCTTTTTTATGCACCAGGAACATGGGCACCTTGGTGCCATCCTTGCTTGGAATAAAATGCTGGCTGACGGTGTAATCCGAAAAATCCGCCGGGTAATCCGGTTGTTTTACTTTTTCACTTTTACCGCTGGCAACATCCAGTTTGTAGATGCTGGGCGGCGTCAGGAAATTGCTGAAAGCGTAATAGGTTTCGCTGTCGTCCGGCTCGCCGTAAAAGCCTTCCACCGTACCCATGCCCGGCAGTTTCAGCTCGTACTGCTGTTTGCCATCCAGGTCCGTCACCACCACTTTGGAGGTGGCGTCTTTCAGGTAGTGCAACACAAAACGCCCGCCGATCAGGCTGGCACCTTGCAGTGCCTCTTTCTGTTCCGGCACCAGGGTTTTCCAGTTGGATTTCTGCGGCTTGTCCAGATCAATGGCAACAAGCTTGCCGTTGGCGGCACCGGCGTTGGTCTCGAAATAAAAGGTTTTTCCGCTGTTGCCGAGATAGGTGTAGAGCCCATCCCAGTCATCGAGCAGTTTCACTAGCGGCGCCTTGTCATCGCGCAGGTCCCGGTAATAAACCCCGTTGCTGTCGTAGCCGTCAAAAATACCGAAGACCAGGTAGTTGCCGTCGTCGCTGACCTGCGCCTCCGGGTTGCGGGTTGCGTGATCGGTGATTTCGTACACCAGCTGATCACGGCTCTGGGGCTCGCCGATTTTGTGGAAATACACCGCCACCTGTTTGCTGTCGTCCGCGCTGCCGTCGGCGTTGAACGGATATCGGCTGTAGTAGAAACCGGATTCATCCTTGGCCCAGCTGGCGCCACTGAACTTGATGCCGGTCAGGCGATCGGGAATCAGGCGGCGGGTTTTCAGGTCGCGCACCTGGTAGTCGGTCCAGTCGGTGCCGCCGTCGGAAGTGCCATAGGCCAGGTAGCGGCCGTTGGGGCTGACCGAATAACGCTTGGCGGCGATGGTCCCGTCCTTACTCAAGCTGCGGGGGTCGAGCACCACGCCGCCTTCCTTGTGGATATCCCGGGTGCTGTAAAACACACTCTGGTCCCAACTGCCGTCGTTGTACTCGTAAAAAACCTGTCCGGCTTTTTTGTAGGGCACCCCGTACTGTTGGTACTGCCACAGTTCGGTGAGGCGGTCGTTGATTTTCTGCCAGCCCGGCAGTGCTTTCAGTTTCGGCAGGGCGAAGTCATTTTGTGCCTTGACCCAGTCGTTCACCGGCTTGGAGCCCTGATCTTCCAGCCAGCGGTAGGGGTCGCTCACACTGGTGCCGAAATAGTCATCTGTCTGCGGGACGCTGGCGGTCTCCGGGTACTTGGATGGTGACTGCTCGCTGTTGGCGGCAATCGCGGCAGCGGCAGCAATACCCACGGCAATCAGGGCCAAGGCGGTTTTCTTCATGGGGGTTTCCGGTTTTTTATTGGCGATCAGTGGGCTAATCTAGGGAATTCGCCGCCAGGCATCCAGCGACTAGTAGCATTTTAGAAGAGGTTATCGATGAAAGGCCTGATTCAGCGGGTAAAGCACGCGAAAGTGGAAGTAGGCAGTGAATCTGTCGGTGCCATCGATCACGGGATTCTGCTGTTGCTGGGTGTGGAAGCAACGGATACCCCGGAGACTGCGGACAAGCTACTGCACAAGGTATTGCACTACCGCATTTTCAGCGATGACCAGGGCAAGATGAACCTGAATGTGCAGCAGGCGGGTGGCGGCCTGCTGGTGGTGAGCCAGTTCACCCTGGTGGCGGATACCGCCAAGGGACTGCGCCCCAGCTTCAGCCGCGGCGCCACGCCGCAGCAGGCTGAGGCGCTGTATGAATATTTCCTGTCCCAGGCGCGCGTCAGGCTACCCGAGGAACTGCCCGTGGCCGGCGGTCAGTTTGCCGCCGACATGCAGGTATCGCTCTGCAACGACGGGCCCGTGACCTTTTTACTGGAAGTCTGATTGTTTGCCATTTGGCGGGCAGCAGCCTGGGCGCGCTGGCTCAACGCCTCGAGCCGTGCCTTGCGCTCGTCTTGCGGGCGCGCGCCCAGCTGCTCCACCGCCATATAAAACGCATCCCAGTCTTTACCGGTGTCTTTGAACAGCTGTACAAACGCCGGCACCTTGGATTGATACTCGCTCACCAGTGCCAATGTAGCGTTATTGGTCTGCTCCACTAGGCTGGAAAATTTCTTGTCCTCCACCCAACCCTCGGACATTTTCCGGTAGCAACTTCGCAGCTGCTGCAGTGTCTGCGCTTTTTGCGCGCGCTTTTCCGCATCGCTCTTGTCCGAGCTGTACAGCGCCTGTAGTTGTTTGCGCGCGGCCACCATCAGGCCATTGACGCGCCTCGCCTGTTCGACACTTTTTACCTTGGGTGCAGGAATGCCCTGGCGCCGGCGCCAGTCCGGTAGCGCCAGTTGCGATACCGCGGTGGCGAAACTTTCATTGAAGGCAGTATCCCCGCCGATGTACACCCGCCGGTGTGCCAGCTCGTGAAACAGCAGGCTCGCCAGCCGCTCCGGCTTCCAATTCACGAAACTGGACAGCACCGGATCATCGAACCAACCGAGGGTGCTATACGCCGGTACCGGCCCCAGGTAGACGTCATAGCCTTCAGCGCGCATGCGCCCGGCCTGGTTTCTGGCGTCCTGCTTGTCAAAATAGCCGCGGTAACTGGCACAGCCGGCAATCGGGTAGCACCAGCGTTTGGGCGACAGGGAAAACTCCGGTGCCGCCACCAGGTTCCACAACGCGTATTCGTCTTTGAGCTGGGTAAATTCGCTGTAGGCGGTTCCCACCGGCAGGTGCAGCTCGGCCGCGGCGTAGGCGCGGATGGATTGCACCAGCTGCAGCTGTTTTCTCAGCTTGGGATCTGTCTGCTCATCCGCCACCAGTCCATCGATGGACTTGCGTCCGGCGAGAATTTTCAGCTGGCCGGTAGCCGCCTGCGAGTAGAAGTGTACGGTTTCACAACCGGAAACCAGCAGCGCCAGTAACAGCAGCAACAGTAGCCCGCCCTGTTTCAGGGCAGATTTACGCCATCTGGATACACGCCCGCCAGAAACAGCTAACTTTATTTTTGCCAGGCACTTATTCGGCAAAGTGTTCTGGAGAGTGTTCGGGAAGGCGTTCGAGAAAGTATTTGGGAAAGTTTCCATGCAACCTGTCGCGGCGGTTTCACTGATCTTCACGCTGGTATTGGGGGTCGTGCTGTGGATTTATCTGATGCGGCTCGCGTTCCGGGATTCCACACTGCTCGGCGTGCTCGCCATTGCGCTGCCCCCACTGGCACTTCTCATCATAGTGGCACAAGGTGCACACAATCGGGAGCTGATCGCAGTGACTGTCGCGTTTTTCTGCGCTGCGAGCCTGTTCCTCACTGCGCACTGAGCCACCTGTCACCTCACCCCACCTACACTTCGCACTTTATATCGCGACTTTTTATCGTGACGTTTTGTCGTAACTTTTTATCGCGACGTATCGTTGCCGCAACGGAAATGCTCCACCTGCTCACCGGCGAATGTTCCGGATTGCAGGTAGTGCACCACCTGATCAATAACACGCGGGTCATCGGTCAGGTTGTCGTGGGTAACCGGGTACTGCACCCGCGCACAAACACCCTCCACATAAGTGCTCGGCAATCCCACAATGCCGTCGTCGTCGCCGTGGATGATCGCCGAGAACAGCGGGTTGAATGAGCGGGTTCCGGCGACGACTCCCAGGGGGAACTTCACCGGCCCCAGGCGGCTGGGCACACTGCGCTCATCCACCCCCATCTGCTTGCCCGCGGGGCCGTTGACGTCTTTGATCCAGGGAATACACGACAGGAAGTTGCCCAGGCGGCTGCCCTGGTTGGGCGGGCCAAGCATGACGACGCCAGCCAGCTGACTGGCATCGCGGCTTTCGTAATACTGCCGCACCAGCAAACCACCCATGGAGTGCGCAACCATATACACCGGTGCTGCATTGGCTTTTTCACAGGCCGCAAGGCCGCGGGGAATGGTCTCTACCGCCAGCGTTTCGATCGGGCATTTTCGTGAGGGGTAGTCGAGGTTTATCGCAAAAAAGCCTGCATCGAGCAGGGCTTTTTCAATGGCGACCATGGAGGAGGAATCCTTGGTGATGCCGTGGATCAATATCGCGCAGGGGGTTTTCGTGTTGGCCCCATGGCTAATCGTTGCCGGCAGCAAGCCGAGCAGGCTCAGCAGCAGCGCGACTCTTAGCGCAACTCTTAAGGTTGGAAAGGTCGAAAAGTTCAGGCACTTCCCGAACGGTATCCTCGACTCCTGCATCTGCTCTCCGTGCCAGGCCCCAGAAGTGGCCCGGCAGCCTTGTCAGCTTAGGCCTCGCTTTCGGACGTCTCTTCGTCGCGCTTGCCGCGCTTGATCCAGCGCCCAAAAAAGACACCAATCTCAAACAGCAGCCACATGGGAATCGCCAGCAGCGTCTGGGAAATGACATCCGGCGGCGTCAGCAGCATACCCACGGCAAAACAGGCGACGATGACATAGGGGCGTTTTTTGGCCAGATCCTTGGCGGAGATGGCGCCGCTCCAGATCAAAAGAATAGTCGCGATGGGAATTTCAAAGGCAAAACCGAAGGCGAAAAATAACTTAAGCGCCAGGTCCAGGTAACTGCGGATATCCGGCATTACTTTGATATCGGCATCGGCAGAACTGATGAAAAAATCAAAAATCAGCGGGAACACCACAAAGTAGGCAAACGCCATGCCCGCGTAAAACAGAAAGATGCTGGAAAACATCAGCGGGGCGATCAGGCGCTTTTCGTGCCTGTACAGGCCGGGAGCAATAAACGCCCAGAACTGATAGAGCACAAAGGGAATGGCGACGAAGAACGCCAGCACAAAGGTGGTTTTAAACGGCGTCAGGAAGGGCGAGGTGACCTCGGTGGCAATCATGCCGGCGCCTTCGGTCAGGCGCGCCTGCAGCGGATCGGCAACAAAGTTATAGATTTCGTTGGCAAAAGGCACCATGCAGGCAAAGATGGCAATCACCACCAGCAGGGTTTTCAGCAGGCGGTCCCGCATCTCGATCAGGTGTTCGATAAACGGCTGGTCTTTTTCACTCATTGACGCTTGTCTTCCGCCTCGGTGGACTTGTCGCTGGGGGAGGGGTTTGCGGTGTTGGCGGCACCCTCTTTGCTATCCCCATCACTACTGCCACCTTCACTGCGGTCGGATTCTGCCGGATCCAGGCGATCCACTTCCGCCCAGGCCTCATCCTCTTCGTGCTTGAAATGATCCGGGTGGTGCGGATTGAATTCCGGTTCGCCGTGATCGTGCAGGTGTTCGGGGTATTCGGGATCTTCCAGATCCTCGTCTTCTTCCTCTTCCTCCGGCAGGTACTCGTCCGCCGGTTTCACCACATCGTCATCCGGCAGGTAGTCGGCGGCGCGACGACGCTGATCCGCTTCCGGGTCTGGCGCAGAAAGGGATTCGGGTGAAGCGGAAACGCCGGAACCGGTCTCGTCGCTGGCGGCCGATTTCTTGAGGGCTTCGGCCTGCTCGGTAACCGCCTTCAGGTCCTGCTCGAATTTTTTCTCCGCTTCACTGAAGGTGCGTTGCATCGCCTCCTGGCTCTCGCGCAATTCCTTGAGCACCCGCTCGTTGTGCAGTTCACGGCGAATGTCATCCGCACCGACCTCGCGCTCCAGTTCTTCCTTGGCGCTGCCGAGGGTCTGCTTGATTTGCGTCCACCAGCGCACCGTAGTGCGCACGGCATCCGGCAGGCGCTCGGGGCCGATTACCACCAGGCCGACGATACCGATCAACAGCAGTTCAAAAAATCCGATATCAAACACGCGGGTTTCGCTCTATCTGTTACAGAGGATTACTTGTCCTGGGACTGCTTTTCTTCGCTGGAGGTTTTCTGCTGCGGCTTTGTGTTGTCGTCTTTGCCCAGCAGCTCCGGATCCTTCTCGTCCTCTTCTTCGCCGTCCTTTTTACCTTCTTCTTTCATCGCTTTCTTGAAGCCCTTGATGGCTCCGCCCAGGTCGCCGCCCAGATTGCGCAGGCGTTTGGTGCCGAAAATCAGCAGTACGATGACCAGCAGAATCAGTAATTGTTGCCAGCTAATACCCATGTGAAATGCTCCTGATTAAATATTCTGAATTCGTCGTTTGTACTTTTTACGCGTTGTTGTTTTTACACGTTCATGCGCGGCCGGCAAGCCGGCCTGTGCATTTCAGCTATTGCCGCGAGAAGCCTTCTCTTCCAGCCCGGACAGGCCAAAGCGTCGACCCAGTTCATCCAACACCTCGCGGGAGTCGGTGCCAAGGTGCGCCAGCATCACCAAGGAGTGAAACCAGAGGTCGGCGGTCTCGCCGATCAGTGCCTTGTACTCGTCGGAGTCCTGCGCCTTGCCTTCGGCATCTTTGGCAGCCAGCACCAACTCGGTGGCCTCTTCGCCGACCTTTTCCAGAATCTTGTTCAAACCTTTGTGGTGCAGGCTGGCAACATAGGAAGACTCAGCGTCCCCCTGCTGCATCCGCAGCCGCAGTACCCGATCCAGTTGTATCAACATATTACTCATGGCGCGGTCTATTTCTCTCCTGAATAGATCTCTTTCGGGTCGGTGATCACCGGCTGGCGAATCTGCCACTGACCGTTTTCCAGTACCTGATAAAAACAACTGGTGCGCCCGGTATGACAGGCAATGCCGCCCAACTGTTCCACCAGCAGCACGATGGTGTCGCCATCGCAGTCGAGACGGATTTCCCGCACCTGCTGCACATGGCCGGAGGACTCGCCCTTGCGCCACAATTTGCCGCGGGAGCGCGACCAGTAAACCGCGCGGCCCTCTTCGGCGGTGAGACGCAGGGACTCTTGGTTCATCCAGGCCATCATCAGCACCCGACCGGTTTTGAAATCCTGCGCGATGGCGGGCACCAGCCCGTCGCTATTCCAACTGACCGCTTGGGTGAAATCGATATCGCTCACGGTATGCGTCCTTACTGCATTCGTTATTGTAGGCTGGCCTCAGGACATCCCCTGTGGCCTTTGCCGTCTTGTCTGTTGCGGTTATGCCCTTGCCCGCGACGCGCACACTAGGGCCACAGCAGCAGTGCCAGCGCCGCGGCACCCAGCGCCCAGCTTACCGCCGGCACCTGTGCCAGCAGGCCAGGAGAGGCCAACAGGGCTGCGCCCGCCGCCAGCAGGCCGCCCACAATCATCCGCGCATAGCGCTTGCGGCCGCGCCGCTTGCTGCTGGCCAACTGCTCACTGAGATGTTGCAGTTGCGGCCCCAGCTCCCGCCCCTGCTCCAGGGCGGAAAATGCCAGTTGTGGCAATTGCGGGAACTTTTCCAGCCATTCCGGCCCATATCGCCGGATTTCACCGACGATGGTTTTGGGGTGAATGCGCTCGCGCATCCACCGCTCGAGAAATGGATGGGCAGTCTTCCATAGATCCAGTTGCGGATAAAGCTGTCGCCCCAATCCCTCGATATTGAGCAAGGTCTTCTGCAACAGCACCAGTTGCGGTTGCACCTCCATATCAAAACGGCGCGCGGTCTGGAACAGGCTGATCAACACCCGCGCGAAGGAAATCTCCCCCAGGGGTTTCTCAAAAATCGGCTCACACACCGAACGGATCGCCGCCTCGAATGCATTCACCGGCGTATCCCGCCGCACCCAGCCACTCTGCACATGCAGCTCCGCCACCATGCGGTAGTCACGCCGGAACATAGCCAGCAAATTACGCGCCAGATAGTACTGATCCTCGCGGGTCAGACTGCCGACGATAGCGGTGTCGATGGCGATGTACTTGGGTCTGTCGGGGTGCTCCCGGGACACAAAGATATTGCCCGGGTGCATGTCGGCGTGGAAAAAATTGTGCTCGAACACCTGCTTGAAGAAGATCTCCACCCCGCGCTCCGCCAAAAGCTCCATATTGGTGCTCTGGGCGCGCAACTGCGCCAGGTCGGTCACCGGGATACCGTGGATGCGTTCCAGCACCAGCACATTCTCGCGGGTGTAGTCCCAGTGAACCTCGGGAATGTACAGCAGCGGGGAATTGGCAAAATTGCGCTTCAGCTCCGAGCCGTTGGAAGCCTCGCGCACCAGGTCCAGCTCGCCCTCGATGGTGTGACGGTAATCTTCCACCACCTCCACCGGGCGCATGCGGCGACCATCCGGCAAGTAGTGCTCGATCCAGCGGGCGATATAGTGCAGCAGTTCCAGATCCTGCTGAATCACCTTGTCGATGCCCGGGCGCAACACCTTTACCACCACCGACTCACCCGGCTCGCCGTTTTCCCCCTTCAGCCGCGCCCCATGTACCTGGGCCACCGACGCCGATGCCAGCGGCTCGCGCTCAAACTCCGCAAACAACTCATCCACCGGCGCACCCAGCGCCGCCTCAATACGCGCAATGCACTGATCCGCGGGGTAGGGCGGCACATTGTCCTGCAGCTGATTCAGCTCCAACACCATATCCGGCGGCAACAAGTCCGGGCGAGTGGACAACAATTGGCCGAACTTCACATAAATCGGCCCCAGGTCCTCCAGCGCACGACGCAGCCGCTCCCCGCGGCCCATATTCCTCGTCTTGCTTCCCTGCGGCAGTAACTTCGTCGGAGCCCACAGCGCGCGCAGCCACAGCGGCTGATGCTCGGCGGGAATCAGTTCGTTCAGGCGATAGCGCAGGAACACCCGCGCAATGGTCAGACTTCTCGCTACTGGCACTTCAGCGTTTCCCCTGGCCTTCCGTCTTCTGACGCAAAATCTCAATCCGCGCCTCCAGCCGATCCACCCCCTGGGCAAACTCGGCTACATCCTCAGCAAACGCCTCAAACTGCGCCTGCGGTGGCGTCATCCGCCACTCCTCAGTCACCGCCTCAGCGCCCGCCTTCGGCGCCGCACCCAGCGCACCTTTCAGCCAGCTCGCCGCCATGCGCATGCCGGTACCCAGCTGGTGCGCCGGAGAATCCCCGAGCAACTTTGCCAGCGGCTCCTCCCAATCGATATCCAGATCCCGCAGGATCGACTGCAACTCCGCCAACAGTGCACTGGAACCGCGCACCGTCACCCCCAGCTTTGCCGGCGTGGCATCGCGGTTTTTCAATAGCTGCAGAAACGCCAGGGCAGAGCCGGACAGCTCCGTGGTCACTTCACCGCTCCAGCGGCTGTGCACTTCGATACAATTTCCACCAAAATCAGCGCCCTCATCACCGTCCGCGTCATCAATCACCAGAAACAGGGTCATGGCCGGCGCAGTAAGATGCACGCCCAGTGTCTTGCCCGCCAGTTTACTCAGGCGCGCACGGCTACCCGGGTCGTAACGCAGGGCGGTGTTGATGGCGGTTTCCAGGGTGGCGTCGAAGCCGGCGCGGAAGGTGGGATCGGTCATGATTTTTTATTCAGTGCCCGGAAGCTAGACGCGAAGGCGCCGCTGCCGGTGTCTGTTTGCGGGACCGTCTGCGGCCGGGATGGCCGCAGCCGAGCCCCCATGGATGGGTTCACGGCGTGTCCCGCAAACAGACACCGGTAGCGGCGCCGCCACAGAACAAGAACCGAAGCCCCAACATTCAAAAAAGACTAGGGTTTAATGCCTTTGTGCAAAGCCACAATGCCACCGGTCATATTGTGGAATTCGCAGTCCACAAAACCGGCTTCGCCCATCATGTCTTTCAGGGTCTGCTGATCCGGGTGCATACGGATACTTTCGGCCAGATAGCGATAGCTGTCCGCATCGTCCGCCACCAGCTTGCCCATAAACGGCAGCAGACGGAACGAATACTGGTCGTAGACCTTCTCCAGCAGCTTCGACTGCGGCTTGGAAAATTCCAATACCAGCAGGCGACCACCGGGCTTCAACACCCGCAACATCGAGCGCAACGCCAGATCTTTATCCGTCACATTGCGCAGGCCGAACGCAATGGTGATGCAATCAAAGGTGTTATCCGGAAAAGGCAGGTACTGGGCATCCGCCTGCACCGTCTCCACATTCCCGGCAATGCCCCGATCCAGCAGGCGATCGCGCCCCACCTTCAACATCGACGCATTGATATCCGCCAACACCACCTTGCCGGTGGGGCCCACAATGCGGGAAAAGCGCGCCGTCAGATCACCGGTGCCCCCGGCAATATCCAGAATCGTCTGCCCCGGGCGGGCCGCAGAAAGCTCGATGGTGAAACGCTTCCACAGGCGGTGAACACCCCCGGACATCAGATCGTTCATCACGTCGTAGCGGGCCGCCACCGAGTGAAAAACATCCGCCACCCGTCCGGCTTTTTCTTCCACCGGCACCTGCTGGTAACCGAAATGGGTCGTCTTGCGTTCCGTCATCTTGCGCCTGCTGTAGCAAATTCAGGGCGGTATTGTACATGGGGCATGTTGGAATGGGATATGCGGGCTAATAACTCAAAACAATAGCAACAAAGCTTCGAGTCGCCGCACGCCAGTGAACGCTCAGTCACAGCCGGTCACGTTTAGCACAAAAATCATTATTCCCCGATTTTGAAACAATCGTGCCAACAAATCCCCCCCTTCTTTAGCAATATATAATTTTGCTTATTTTCAATAATGAGGGCACTTTCCTCCAGTTCGTTACAGATATACGGCATAAAAACCTTAATAGCCGAATTTCTGAACGAGAAACCCTGTAGGGGGGGAAATAACAATTATGAAAAGCAACACACTCTCTATGGCCATCCGCGGCGCCATCCTGGCAGCCGTTGGCGTGACTCCCGCATTTGCACAGGAAGACAGCAAAGCAGTCAATGCGTCCTCCATCGACGACAGCACCATCGAACAGGTCACCGTCACCGGCTCGCGTATCGCGCGTCCGAATTCCATCAGCCCGACCCCGGTAACCTCGCTGACCGCAGAAGACATCAGTCTTAGCGGCGAAACCAACCTGGGTGATTTCCTCAACGACCTGCCGGCACTGCGCGCTACCTACTCCGGCCAGAACTCCGGACGCTTTATCGGTACCGTGGGCCTGAACCTACTGGACCTGCGCGGCCTGGGTACCTCCCGTACCCTGGTACTGCAGGACGGCCGCCGCCACATCGCCTCTGCCGTTGGTACGTCGGCGGTTGACGTCAACACCATCCCGGAAGACCTGATCGAGCGCGTCGACGTGATTACCGGCGGTGCCTCCGCGATTTACGGTGCCGACGCGGTCACCGGCGTGGTCAACTTCATCCTCAAGGATGACTTTGAGGGCGTGAAGCTCAGCGCCTTCGGCAGCGACACCGAAAATGGCGGTGCAGAAACCACCGAAGTTTCCGTCACCTTCGGCCAGAATATGTTCGACGGCCGCGCCAACATCGCCGGTAGTTTCTCGCACACCAGCCGCGGCGATGTTTACGGCACCGACCGCGACTGGATCACCCGGGGCTACGGCACCCTGCGCAATCCAAACGATACCGGCCCTGAAGATGGCATCCCCGATCGCTTTATTGTCCAGGACTACACCCTGCCGATCATCAGCGATGCAGGTATCGCCTACTTGCCGATGGGCAATCACACCTTTGATGACGACGGCACTGCACGCCCGGTCATCCCCGGTGACTTCTGTGACACTGCCGGCCGCTGTACCGGTGGCGACGGCTACCGCTGGATCGGCCAGTATCAGATGTATCCGCGCATGGAGACCAACAACCTGTTCGTGAAAGGTCACTATGACCTCAACGACTCCACCCGCGTCTTTGCCGAAGCCAAATACGTATCGCACGAAGCCGAGAGCTGGGGACAGGCAAGCTTCAGTTACAACGGCTACTCCGCTACCAACCCCTTCCTCGACAAATCCCTGTCCGATGAACTGGTTGCCGCCGGTGTAGGCTCGTTTGGCATGTACCGCATGCACTCCGACCTGGGCTACCGCGGCGACCTGGCCGAGCGTGAAACCCAGCGCTACGTGCTGGGCGTAAAAGGCGATCTGGGCGGCCGCTGGAACTATGAGGCGAGCGTGGTCTACGGCCAGTACGACGCCGATATTTTCTACCTGAATAACCGTCACAACGAACGCTTTGCGCAGGCGATCGATGCGATCGATGCGATCGAAGTCGACGGCGCCATCGTGTGTGCCGACGAATCCGCACGTGCAGCCGGCTGTCAGCCGCTGAACCTGTTCGGCCAGAACCTGAACTCCCAGGAGGCCGTCGACTGGGTAATGCTGGATAACACTGGCTCCGTAGAAGAGATGACCCAGCTCGTTGCATCCGGCTTTATCGGCGGCGACATTATCGACCTGCCCGCCGGTCCGCTGTCTGTCGTGGGTGGCTTCGAATACCGCGAAGAAACCAGCTTCGTGGACTTCGACGAAATCATCAAAAGTGGCACCACCTTCATGAACGCGCTGGCGACCACCGATGGTGAATACGACGTTTCCGAAGCCTACGTGGAACTGTCTGCACCGCTGCTGTCCGACCTGCCGGGCATCCAGAGCCTGGTGTTTGACACCGCCTATCGCGCGGCGGACTACTCCACTATCGGCAGCACCGGCGCCTGGAAAGCCGGCCTCGACTGGGCGGTAATTGATGACGTGCGCATCCGCGCAACCACTTCTCAGGCAGTGCGCGCACCGAACATCGATGAGCTGTTCGCGCCACTGGGGCAAAACTTCTTCAATGTCGACGACCCCTGTGACGCCGACGAAGTGGCTTACGCACCAGACCCCGCCCAGCGCGCGGCCAACTGTGCCGCTCTCGGCCTGGCAGCGGATTACCAGTCGCCGTGGAACGAAGGCCCGACCCTGCCCGGCTTCAGCGGTGGTAACGTGAACCTGCAGGAAGAAACCGCGACTACCATGACTTACGGCCTGGTAATCACCCCCCGTTTCGCCGAGGGCCTCACCATCACTGCAGACTACTGGGACATTGAAATCGAAGATGCCATCTCTTCGTACAGCGGCCAGACCATCCTGGACAAGTGCGTCGACGCAAGCTCCATCGACAACCAGTTCTGCGGCAACATCCAGCGCGGCGCCAATGGTGATCTGGTTTCCCTGACCAGCTCCGCCCTGAACGCTTCCAAGCTCACCGCCAAAGGTGTCGACTACGAAGTGCGTTACGAAATGGCGCTGGCGGACCTGTTCAAATCCGAACTGGGCAGTCTGACCCTGAGCCTGCAGGGTACCCACCTGCTGGAACGCGATGACTACTCCTTCCAGAACGAACCGGACAGTGCCGACCGCGAAGATGGCGAGCTGGGTGACCCCACCAACGCCTACAACATGAACGTCACCTACCGCTATGGCGACCTGTCGGTAAACTGGTCACACCGCTACCTGGATGACATGGCGCTGTACGCACTGGAGTCCGCCGAGCCCGAAAGCGCCGCACCCAGCTCTACCGGTGAGGTCCGCTACAACGACATGCGCGCCGCCTACCTGTTCAAAGAAGGCTTCGAAGTGTTCGGCGGTATCAACAATATCGAAGACCAGGACCCGCCGGCCTACCTGTCCGGAACCAGCGGTGACTCAGGTATCTACGATACCCTGGGACGCAGCTTCTACGTGGGTGCCAACTACACCTTCTAACGCTGTCACCAAAGATCTCTCTCAAGATCAACAACAAGAACCGGGGAGCCGCAGGGCTCCCGCTTGCAAAGCCGCATCACTGATGCGGCTTTTTTCGTTTAAGGGGGGCGCGACCTACACTGGTGGAATACCCCGGCCCAAATCGGCAAAGCCATGGCTTATTCCTTCCAGCGCAAATCATTACCCGCCGACGAATTGCACAGAATCCTGTGGGAGCAACTGACATCTGCCCTGGTAGCGGGAGAAGAATTGCCCGTCGCAGAGGCCAGTCACCAGATCCGTAAACACTGCAAAAAAATACGTGCACTGATGCGACTGGTGCGAAATATGAATGTGCACAGCGAGCGACTCTACCAATTCGAAAACGCACACTTTCGCAGTATCGCGGAAGCCCTGTCCGGCAGCCGCGATGCGGTATCCCTGTACGATGCGCTCACCAAGCAACTGGGAAAAGAACACTTTCCGGCGACAGCAGCGCTGCTGTCGTCTCGGATCGATACAGCAGATGCAGAGACTGCACTGCAACAGGCCACAGATTTACTGCGGCAAGCACAGCAGCATTCCGATAACTGGAGTCTGCCATCGTTAAATCGAAAAGCACTCAAGAAAGGGTATGCGCGCAGTTACCAGCGCGCTTTCCGAGCCATGGAAAGCGCATTCGAACAAGAGGATGAGGAGAGTTTCCACACTCTGCGCAAGCGGGTAAAAGATCAGTGGTACCACACCCGCCTGTTACACCGGCTAAAGCCGCAAAAAATCGGACACCGCCGCGAGCCGCTGAAGATTCTGGCCAGCGCACTGGGCGACTGGCGCGATTTACGAATGTTGTGCGCCTTTCTGGCAAATCAAAAACAGGCGGTGGATCTGGAAACACAAAAAGAAATGATACCGCTGCTGGATGCTGCCCAGCAGCGGCTGGCGGAATTGCGCAGCGTGATCAACCGTCAGTGCGATCTGCTGTTCCACCACCGGCATTGGCCGCGGCAGTGCAAAAACCGCCATGCCATTGCCAAATAACTGGGCATTACTTTTCTTCCAATAACCCGCCCGCGTGGGCCATCACGTGGAAAATAAAACTCTGTTCATGGGTCCCTGAAAGCAGATGCGCACCGGGGCCGCGCGCCCAGATACCCACATCCTCACCACCGTGGGTTTCTCCAGACGTCGGCACCATAGCCTCCTGGAAAAAACCGGGCTGTTCGGTATTCACCTTGGTCAGGTCGGCGCGACCGGCGTGGGTATGCGCATCTTCTCGCACGTCGGAATTGGTCTCGTCACCCAGGTCGGCAAATCCCTGTCCATTGGCGTAGCCCACCGTGGTGTAGGGTTTGCCATCAGCGGCCAGGTAGGGGGTTTTCATCGGCTCGCCACGCTCATCGTTACCGATCACCTTGCCCAGGATCGGGTTGCCGCGGGTGGGGTAGCCGGCAATGGTAAAGGTGTGGCTGTGATCGGCGGTGACAATGATCAGGGTATCTTTGGGGTCGGTGTTATCCATCGCCACCTGCACCGCCCTGGCGAACTCCACCGCATCATTCAGCGCATTGAAGGCATTGCCGGCGTGGTGGCCGTGGTCGATACGGCCGCCCTCGATCAGCATGAAATACCCGGCGTTGCTGTCCTGCATCAACTCCAGGCCCTTGGCCGTCATGGCACTCAGGGAGGGTTCGCCGGCCTTGTCATTGTTGCGGTCGGATTCGTAGCGCATGTGCGAGGGCTGGAACAGGCCCAGCAGCTTGTCGGTGGTTTTGCTGTCCACCTTGTCGAAGCCGGCCTGGTCTTCGATATACACCGCGTTTTTGCCGTAACGGTCTCGCCACTCCTGCACCAGGTTGCGGCCGTCTTCGCGCCGGCCGGCACTGCCTTCCAGGTCGGTCACGTCCGTCGGCAGAAAGCCGCGGCGGCCACCACCCATAATCACATCAATACCGTCACCAATACCGTCACCGGTATTCATTTCCACCAGTTGCGCGGCGATATCGCGGCAACCTTCCGGCGCGATGTATTCCCAACCGCGCTCGGGAACTTTTGCGTAGGTGGTCGCAGGGGTAGCGTGGGTGATGCGTGCGGTACTGATGATGCCGGTGCGCTTGCCCTGGCCCTCGGCCAGTTCCAGTGCGGTAGTCAGGCCATGTGCGAGACTCGCCGGGCAGTCGCCGCGGGCCACACTTTCGTCCACACTGATAAAACCGGCCTTGGTTTTGACACCGGTCACCATAGCGGTCGCGGTACCGGCGGAGTCCGGGGTCTGCTGGTTGGTGTTGTAGGTTTTGATCAAACCGGCGAAGGGCATTTTTTCAAAGCTGAGCTGGTATTCCTCACCGTCGAGACCCTGTTGCTGACCGGCGAGAATGCGCGCGGCAGTAACGGTAGAAATACCCATGCCGTCGCCCACAAAAAGAATCACATTCTTTGCCGCACCGCGCTGGTTATTGATCGGCCGCTGTATCGCCTGCTGCAGCGCTTTTTCGCCATCACTGAACCACGGGCTTTTGCTCTGGCTGGAAGGAAGGCTGTCGGCATGACTGCTGCTGGCAATCAATAACGAAGAGGTGAGTACCGATGTGAGTACTGTGGCAATGGACTTGCGGATCATTCTGTTACCCCGAACGCTGTCTGGCGAAGAAATGCGCCATTAGATCCGGGGCATATTACAGAAGCGTGACAGCTTGTTCAGCTATCCGGCAGAAATCGAACTGATGTTTTGCGCGGAAAAGCGACGCAGCGATCGCTCGCTGCGTCGAACAGGTAATGGTGTTATTCCTCGCCCAACAAACCGCCGGCATGAGCCATCACGTGGAAAAGATAACTCTGCTCATTGGTACCGGACAGCAGGTGTGCACCGGGGCCGCGGGCCCAGACACCAACATCTTCACCCGCGTGGGTTTCACCACCGCCCATGGGCACCAGCGCCTCCTGGTGGTAACCCGCCGCCTGGGTATCGTCCGCCGCAATATCCTGGCGACCGGCGCTGACCGGATCCTCGTAGCGATCGTCCGCATCGGTACCGCTGCCGTAGTGGGCGTGGCCCAGGCCATTGGTGTAGGTGATGGTCGTGTAGGGCATGCCATCATCTGCCAGCGCCAGACCCGGCTGCGGCAGGCCGCTGCCGTCATTGGTAACCACTTTGCCGAGAATCGGATTGCCGCGGGTGGGATAGCCGGCAATGGTCATCACGTGACTGTGGTCCGCGGTGACCACAATCAGGGTGTCTTCGGCATCGGTGTTGTCCATGGCCACCTGAATGGCATTGGCAAACTCGATGGCATCGGTGAGCGCGCTGTAGGCGCTGCCGGCGTGGTGACCATGGTCGATACGGCCGGACTCCACCAGCATGAAGTAACCGTTATCGTTTTTGCCCAGCAGCTCGATGGCCTTGCCGGTCATTTGCGACAGGGAAGGTTCACCGCCCACATCGTTGCTACGGTCCGCTTCGTAGCGCATGTGCGAACTGGCAAACAGGCCCAGTAGTTTGTCGGTACTGGCCACGTCGATGCCGTCAAACGCCTGCTGTTCTTGTATGTACAAAGCGTTGGTCACGCCATCGCTGTAACGCTGCTGCCAGGCCTCCACCAGGTTGACGCCATCGCTGCGGCGACCGGCGCTGCCTTCGGCATCGATCACCTCAGGGGGCAGGAAACCGCGACGGCCACCGCCCATGATCACATCGATACCGTCGCCCGCTTCCAGCGCCACCAGCTGGGTCGCAATATCTTTACAGCCATCCGGAGCGCTGTATTCCCAGTTGCGCTCTGGAACCTTGGCATAAGCCGCAGCCGGAGTCGCGTGGGTGATGCGCGCGGTGCTGATGACGCCGGTGCTTTTGCCCAGCGCTTCCGCCAGTTCCACCGCGGTGGTGAGCGGGCGCTCGAGGCTGGCAGCACAGTCGCTGCGATCTACGCTTTCATCGACATTGATCACACCGGCCTTGGTTTTTACCCCGGCGAGCATCGCCGTGGCGGTACCGGCGGAGTCCGGGGTCTGCTGGTTGGTGTTATAGGTTTTGATCAGGCCGGCAAAGGGCATCTTCTCAAAACTGAGCTGGTACTCCTCGCCGTTCTGGCCCTGCATCTGGCCGGCGAGAATACGCGCAGCGGTAACGGTGGAAATGCCCATGCCGTCGCCCACAAACAGGATCACATTTTTCGCGGCCCCGGCCTCACTGTTGACGCTGACCTCACGGGTATTGCTGACGGCCTGCTCGCCATTGACATACCAGCTGCTGCCGCGCTGGGATTCCGGCAGGCTCAGGCTCTGTTCTTCCGGCTCCGGTTGCGGCTCCGGGGTCTGGTTGTTCGAGTTTGAATTGTTGTCACTGCAGGCGGCCAGGGTGATACCAAAAGCCGCGGTGAAAGCGATAAAGAATCTGTTCCGTTGCATGATTTGCCCCCAATTATTCCGCACTGACCGGCAGCCCGGTGGCGCCGATCATCAGGTGAAATACCGCGTTCTGTTCCAGCGTGCCCTGTACCATTTCGGCACCGGCGCCAATGGCGTGCAGGCTGATGTCTTCCCCTGCGTGGGACTCACCGCCGGAGAAAGGCACCATGGCTTCCTGGTGGAAACCCGGCGCCTGGGTGTTGACGTCAGTGAGGTTCACGCGACCGGTGTCTACCGGCATGCCGTAGCGCACATCCGCATCGGTTTCGTCGCCGAGATCGGCAAAGCCCAGGCCATTGGCATAGGACAGAACCGTGTAGGGCTGATCATCATCCGCCAGCGCAGGCTCGCCCACCGGAGCACCGGCGCCATCGTTGGTCTCCACTTTGCCGAGGATCGGGTTGCCGCGAGTGGCATAGCCGGCAATGGTCATCACATGGCTGTGGTCAGCAGTGACCAGAATCAGGGTTTCTTCCAGATTCACTTTTTCCGCCGCTGCGCGAATGGCATCGGAGAAAGCAATGGTGTCGTGCAGCGCGTTGTAGGCGTTGCCCGCGTGGTGGCCGTGGTCGATGCGGCCGGATTCCACCATCAGAAAATAGCCATTGTCATTTTTTGCCAGCAGATCGATGGCACTTGTGGTCATTTGCGCAATGGACGGTTCGTCTTTGGCGTTGGCAATGCGGTCGGCGTCGTAGCTCATGTGCGAGCTGGTGAAGAGACCGAGCAGTTTGTCGGTAGTGGCGAGATCGGTGCTCGCCAGTTCAGTGCCATTCTGCACATACACCGCATTCTGGTCGCTGTAACGCTCCTGCCATTCGGCGGTCAGGTCGCGCTCGTCGGTGCGCTTGCCGCCGTTGTCGGCGGTGATGAAGTGACGGCGACCGCCACCCAGGATGGCATCAATGCCATCGCCCACATCCAGGCTTACCAGCTGGGCGGCGATATCACGGCAACCGTTCTCTACCGCTTCGGTACTCAGGCCGTCGTTGGATTCCCAGTTGCGCTCGGGCGAGCGGGCATAGGTCGCCGCCGGCGTCGCGTGGGTAATGCGCGCGGTGGAGACGATGCCGGTGCTGCGGCCCTGGTCTTCCATCAATTCGAGAAAGGTGCGCAGCTCGTTACCGGCAACACCGGCGCAGTCCGAACGCAGGCCATCGCTGTCCACATTGATCATGCCCGCGCGGGTTTTCACCCCGGTCATCATCGCCGTCATGGTGCCGGCGGAATCCGGTGTCTGCTGGTTAGTGTTGTAAGTTTTTATCAGCGCCGTGTAGGGAAATTCCTCGAAGGAGAGCAGATTTTCCTCACCGTTTTCGCCGCGCAGCTGGCCCTCGAGAATGCGGGCTGCGGTGAGGGTGGTAACCCCCATGCCGTCCCCCACGAACAGGATGACATTTTTTGCGGTGCGCTCGCTGCGTTGATCGGCAAGCTTGGTGGCGAGTTGCGCTTCACCGGAGCTGAACCATGCACTGTTTTTTTGATAGTCCGGCAGTTCGGCGGCTGCGACTATGGAAAATGTAGCTGAGAAGGTGGCGGAAAACGCCACTGCTGCACTCGCTGTAAACGAGCGCAGCCTGCAATTAACCTGCTTGACCATTCTGTTTGCCCCCCTGGCAGTTTCAACAAAGAGGGCGCATTAAATGCGTCAGTAGGTGACGATGGTGTTACAGCTTTTTCACATCTTTATGAACAAAAGAAGAAATGGGAAATGATTGGCATTGCGGAGACGGCGGCTGTCGTTATGGTCATGGCTGTACTGCGAACATCAGCCGCGCGTCAGCCATTCAATTTTTTCAGCCGATAAATTTCACGGCACTCTCATCCGGATCGCGGCCTTTGCCCTGCTGTTGCAGGCGCGTCAGATAAGTCTGCCACTTCTGCGCCTGTTGCTCGCACAGTTCCCGCAGATAGGCCCAGGTATAGATACCACTGTCGTGGCCATCGTCAAAAAATATCTGCAGTGCGTAGCGGCCGGCGGCAGCTACCTTGTCGATACCGACATGGATTTTCCCACTCACCAGGGTGCCCTCGCCGATACCGTGGCCACGCACTTCGGCGCTGGGGGAATAGACGCGGAGATATTCGGCGGGCAGGGAAAATTCGCCGTCGGAATACTGAAGAATGAGTTTCCTCTCCGATTTATCCAGGCGGATTTTTTTAGGTGGGGACATGATCGATTCCGGATACAGGTGTGCTGCAGGGGCGGATTCGGCCCCTGCAGCACTGGGGCATTAAAGAATAAAGCGGGACAGATCTTCGTCCTTGCTCAACTCTCCCAGTTGTTTGTCCACATAGGCGGCATCGATATTGAGTGCCGTTTCGCCGTCACCACCGGTGAAAGAAATTTCTTCCAGCAGTCGCTCCAGTACGGTGTGCAGGCGGCGGGCACCGATATTCTCGGTGGTTTCATTCACCTCAAATGCCACTTCAGCGATACGGCGGATACCATCTTCGGAGAAGCTCAGCTTCACACCTTCGGTGCTCATCAGCGCTTTCTGCTGTTCGGTCAATGACGCGCTCGGCTCGGTGAGAATGCGCTGGAAGTCGTTGGAGGTGAGTGAACTCAGTTCCACGCGAATCGGCAGGCGGCCCTGCAGTTCCGGGATCAGGTCGGACGGCTTCGACAGGTGGAAGGCACCGGAGGCAATGAACAGGATATGGTCGGTCTTGATCATGCCGTATTTGGTGGTGACGGTGCAGCCTTCGATCAGCGGCAGCAGGTCGCGCTGCACACCTTCGCGGGAAACGTCGGCGCCACCACTTTCCTGGCGCTTGGCCACTTTGTCGATTTCATCGATAAACACAATGCCGTTCTGCTCGGCAGACTGGATGGCTTTGGTTTTGATTTCTTCGTCGTTGACCAATTTGGCAGCTTCGTCGCTGGTGAGCTGCTTGAGCGCCTGCTTGACGGTGAGCTTGCGCTTCTGGGTTTTGCCTTTGGACATGTTGGAGAACATGCCCTGCAGCTGGTTGGTCATTTCTTCCATGCCCGGGGGGGCCATGATTTCAACACCCATGGGGCTGGCGGAGACGTCGATTTCGATTTCTTTGTCGTTGAGTTCACCTTCGCGCAGTTTCTTGCGGAAGACCTGGCGGGTGCTGGAGTCGCGGTCGCCGGGTTCGGTGCTGCGTGCGGGGGGCAGCAGGGCGTCGAGTACGCGCTCTTCGGCGGCGTCCATGGCTCGCTGTTCTACGCCGGCCATGGCGAGTTCGCGTTCGAGCTTGATGGCCATTTCAACGAGGTCGCGGACGATGGATTCAACATCGCGGCCGACGTAGCCGACTTCGGTGAATTTGGTGGCTTCGACTTTGATAAAGGGTGCGCCGGCGAGTTTGGCGAGGCGGCGGGCGATCTCGGTTTTACCGACGCCAGTTGGGCCGATCATGAGGATGTTTTTCGGGGTAATTTCCGCGCGCAGTTCTTCGTTGACCTGCATGCGGCGCCAGCGGTTACGCAGGGCGATGGCGACGGCGCGCTTGGCATCGTTCTGGCCGACGATATGGCGGTCGAGTTCGTGGACGATTTCTCTGGGGGTCATATTGGACATGGTCTTTCTCGGATTCTTTTCGCTTTGATCCCGCTTCGTTCGCTTTGAAGCTGGAGCGGTGGCGACGGGGCGCCGGGTACTGGTTTTTGAAACCGCTGTGAATACATCCCTGTACGCTGCGTCGGCGACATCCCTGTCGCCGACGCTTTCAAAAACCAGTACCCGGCACCCCGCCTTCAATTCAGAGTTTTGTGCTTCGTTAGAAGATCTTCTGTCAGTAACTCAGTTCTTCAATGGTGTGATTCTGGTTGGTGTAAACGCAGATATCGCCGGCGATTTTCAGGCCCTGTTCTACGATAGAGCGGGCATCCATATCGGTGTTATCCAGCAGTGCACGCGCGGCGGACTGGGCGAAGGGGCCGCCGGAGCCGATGGCGATGAGGTCGTCTTCCGGTTGGATGACGTCGCCGTTGCCGGTGACGATCAGGCTGGCGGTTTCGTCGGCGACGGCGAGCAGGGCTTCGAGGCGGCGCAGGGCGCGGTCGGTGCGCCAGTCTTTGGCGAGTTCGACGGCGGCGCGGGTGAGCTGGCCGTTGTAGGCTTGGAGTTTGGCTTCGAAGCGCTCGAACAGGGTGAAGGCGTCGGCGGTGCCGCCGGCGAATCCGGCGATGACTTTGTCGTCATAGAGGCGGCGTACTTTGCGGGCGTTGCCTTTCATGATGGTGTTGCCCATGGAGACTTGTCCGTCTCCGCCGATGACGACTTTGCCGTTGCGTCGGCAGGAGAGAATGGTTGTGCCGCGATATTGTTCCACGTGTGCCTCTGTGTTTTGAGTTCAGTTGCACTAAGTGTGGTCGAGGGGAGCAAATTTCAACTTCTGCTTTGACGGCCTATAATGCGCGCCTTCTTCTGAGGTTGTGTGGAGATTACCTGTGGCCCGCATCAAGCGTCGTTATTACACCCTGGTTTTTGCCCTGTTTATGTCGTTTTTCATGTCGACCATGATGTCAGGGGTGGTGACGGTGATGAATACGGGGATTACCGAGGGCTTTCTGACCCGCTGGTTACACGCGGGGCTGGTGGCCTGGGTAATTGCGTTTCCGCTGGTGTCGGTGATTGCGCCGGTGGCGCACTGGATTACCCGCAAACTGGTGGAGACTGAATAGTCGCCCACTGAACCTGAATTGCCGCCGCTGCGCGACAGCAATCCAACCTCTCTTCTCTTTCTTATCCCTTTGCTGGTCGCTTCAGTACCAGAGGCATCAGGCTGTGTTCCGCCAGGATACTGCGGGCTTTGGCCACTTTGGAGCGATTGTCGTAGGGGCCGACGAGGACCCGGTGCCAGGTGCCGCGACTGTCGGTGGCGGATTCCACTTTTGCTTCGAGGTTGGCCAGCATCAGCTGGGCGCGCAGGCGCTCGGCTTCGGCGGCGTCGCGGAAGCTGGCGGCCTGGAGGATATATACCAGCTCGTCTTTGGGCGCTGCGGCTTGGGCAGTGGTTGCGCTGCTGTCACTACCACTTTCTCCACGAAAGTCCCTTGCCCGGGTCGACGGGGTCTTGGGTTTGGGGACTTTGACTTCGTTTTCTTCCAGCAGGGTGTAGAAGTCGAAGCGCGGCTTGGACTCTTCCGGTGCCCCCTGTTCCGCAGCGGGCTTGCCCGCTTTGCTGGCGACCCGCACCTGCTCGGTTTTGAGGTCGTTGAGCAGGAATACGAAGACTGCGAAGCCGCCGACGAAGTTGCCGAGTACAAACCAGACCCAGGCGGGTTTTCCGGTGGACTGTTGGCGGCGGGTATTGCGGCGGGCCATGACTCTTCTCTCGAACTTTGCGGATGTTTTTCTGGCGGCAAATTGTAACCCCTGCGCCGGGCCTGTGCGCGGGGTTTAGGATAATTCCTGGGCGTCCATATCCACCGCCCAGCGCAGGCGGCGGTTTTTATTGCTCTCGGCCCAGTGGCAGAAGTTGGCCAGCAGCTTCTGCAGCAGGCCGCGTTTTTCCGCGGTGATCTGGATATAGAAGCGGAAACGGCCGGACTTGCGCTCCAGCAGCGCGGGCACCGGGCCCAGGTACTGCAATTCCGGCGAGGGCGGCGCCAGGGCTTCCAGGTACAGGCGGGCGTTGGTGAGAAACTCTTCCGCCCAGCGGGGCTCTTCGCACTCGGCACGCACCAGGGCCATGGCGCGCACCGGCGGCAGCTGGGTGATCTGGCGCTCTTCCAGCAGCTGGCGCGCAAAGGCGCCGTAGCCTTTGTTCAGCAGCAGCTGCAGCATGGGGTGTTCGGGGTAACGGCTCTGTACCAGCACGTGGCCGGGCAGGTCGCCGCGACCGGCGCGACCGGCCACCTGTTCCAGCAGCTGCCCCATGCGTTCGGGCGCACGGAAGTCGGCACTGAACAGGCCGCCGTCGGCGTCCTGTATCACTACCAGGGTCACTTTCGGCAGATGGTGGCCCTTGGCCAGCATCTGGGTGCCCAGCAGCAGGCAAGGCTCGCCATTGCGCGCCGGCTCCAGCAGCCGATCGAGGGCCTGTTTGCTGCCTGTGGTATCGCGGTCGACGCGGATCACCGGGAACTGGTTGAAGGTGTGGGTAAGGAAGTCCTCACTGCGCTCGGTACCGGCGCCCAGGGCATTGAGGTTGCGGCTGTGGCACTGGGGGCAGGCGTGCACCTCCCGCTGGCGATAGTCGCAGTGGTGACAGCGCAGGTGGCGCTGGCGCCGGTGCAGGGTGAGCTTGCTGGAGCAGTGGGGGCAATCGGCGAGCCAGCCGCAGTCTTCACAGGTAATCGCCGGGGCGTAACCGCGGCGATTGATAAACACCAGCGCCTGTTCTCCGCGCTGCAGGGTGTCGCCGATATGGCGCAGCACCTGCGGCGCAAAGCCTTCCTGCAGCTGCTGGTGCAGGGTGGGCACCAGGCTGATTTGCGGCGGGCGGGCGTTGCCGGCGCGGTGGCGCAGTCGCAGGTGCTGGTAGCGGCCGGAGAGGGCGTTGTGCAGGCTTTCCAGGGATGGCGTGGCGCTGCCGAGCAATACCGGCACATTGGCGCTGCGCGCCAGCACCAGGGAGAGATCCCGCGCGGAGTAGCGCACACCGTCCTGCTGCTTGAAGGAGCCATCGTGCTCTTCGTCCACCAGTATCACCCCCAGGCGCGGTAGCGGGGTAAAGATGGCGGAGCGGGTGCCAATCACGATATCCGCAACGCCGCTGGCGGCCGACAACCAGGCGCGGGCGCGCT
The DNA here is from genome assembly GCF_023156515.1 of Microbulbifer sp. CAU 1566. Lineage (NCBI taxonomy): Bacteria > Pseudomonadati > Pseudomonadota > Gammaproteobacteria > Cellvibrionales > Microbulbiferaceae > Microbulbifer > Microbulbifer sp. CAU 1566. The sequence continues at coordinate 162,375 of NZ_JALNMG010000004.1, forward strand.
CGCCATCGGCGAGGCCCGAGTGCAGCGCAGCGATACGGAAGTCGGGGAAGCGCGCGGCGATACGGCGCAGCGTCTGTGGCGTCAGGCCGATTTCCGGCACCAGCAACAGCGCCTGGTTACCCTGCTGCAGCGCGCGCTCCATCAATTGCAGGTAAATCTCGGTTTTGCCACTGCCGGTGGTGCCCTCCACCAGCGATGCATTGAATTTGCCGAATTCGACGGCGGCGATGACCTGGCGCTGTTCGTCATTCAGTTCCGGTGCCGGCCGCGGCGCCACCTGTTCCAGTGGCGGCGGCGCGGTGGGTCCGGCAACCCAGCGGGCGAGGTTGCGCTCGATCAGCGCCTTGCACACCGGCGCGTTGAGCCCCTGGGCATTCAGGGCGGTGCGACTCTGGCGGCCTTTATTCAGCAGCAATTGCAGCAGCGTCTGCTGCTTGGGGGCGCGGGCGAGGGCGGTTTCCGGCAGGCCCTTGCCCTCGGTGGTCAGTTCCAGCCACTGCTCCGCCCAGTGGTCCGCGGGCTTACCCTTGCGCAGCGCCACCGGCAGGGCGGCGGCGTAGAGCTCGCCCAGAGGGGCCTGGTAGTAGTCCGCAGCCCACTGCAGGAACTGACGGCTGCGGTCATCAAAAATGGGAAGGCGGTCGATGCGTTCCAGTGCCGGCTTCAGTTCCGCCAGCGGCGACTCCTGCACCAGTTCCACCAGCACCGCCACCAGGCTACGGTTGCCGAAGGGCACCCAGAAGCGCTGCCCGGGACGCAGGTCATCGGCGCTCAGGCCTTCCGGTGGCAGGTAGTCAAACAGGCGGCGCAGGGGCACCGGCACAGCCAACCGCATGATGACTGATGGTTCCCGAACTGGATACTTCTGCCCCCCGATCACATCCAAAGCGCATCTCCCTACTACCGGCGCAAAAGGGCGATGATAACGCAGAAGGTTCCGCTTGAATCAGCGGGCTAATCTGATAGTATGCGCCGACTTTTTAAACAGCCCGGGGAATCCTCCCCTGCTCCAATGACGATTCCGTGCTCAGCGAAAGATTGGGTGGCGGTGTCGAGAAGAGGCCATCATGAAGACCGATATCCATCCGAACTACGCCGAAATCAATGCGACTTGCTCCTGTGGCAACGTATTCAAAATGGGTTCTACCCTGGGCAAAGACCTCCAGCTGGACGTCTGCTCCAACTGCCACCCGTTCTACACTGGCAAGCAGAAGCAGGCCAGCACCGGTGGCCGCGTAGACCGCTTCAAGAAGCGTTTCGGCAGCCGTATCTCCAAGTAACGGCCGCGTTTCGCGCAGGCATCACACAGGCTCTGGCCATGTGTGCTGCAGCAAAGGCACCCTGGGTTTCCCTCGGTGCCTTTTTTTATGTTCCTTTTTACGCCATTACTCTTCTGCTGGCACCGTTTAGTGCCGCAGCGGACTGCGTTATGGGAGAGGCCGACGAAGTGGTCGCTCTCAAAAAGGTGGTCGACGGCGACACTCTGCGTCTCAAAGATGGCCGGCGGGTTCGCCTTATCGGGGTCAACACCCCGGAACTCGCCCACGGCCAACACCAGGCGCAACCGCTGGCGCGGGAAGCGAAAGAGTTTACCCAGCGCTTCCTGGCCGGAGGTGATCTGGAGCTGGTATACGATCGCGACCGGCGCGACAACCACGGCCGGGTGCTGGCGCACGTCTACAACCACCGTGGCGACAGCCTGGAATCTGCACTGCTGCGGGCCGGGCTCGCCTTCCATATCGCCGTGGCCCCCAATCTCACCCTCGCCGAATGCCTGGCCAGCCGCGAACAGGAGGCCCGCGAGTACCAGCGCGGCGTCTGGGCACCCGGCGTCTGGCCACTGGTCCAAGCGGCGGATATCGTCGCCGGCGACGGCGGTTTCGTGCGCCTGGCCGGCACCGTCAAGAAGGTCGACCGCAACCGCTTCCTGTGGCTGGAACTGGACGGCCCGGTGGCCGTGCGACTGGATCCGAAACGGGATTATGGCCACTTTATCGGGCGCGATTGGCAAGGTCGCAAAATAGTAGTGAAAGGCTGGCTAGTTGACCGCGGCGCGAAATATGTGTCCGCAAACCCTAAGAATAAACGATGGTTTATTGCATCGGATTCCGAATTTACTATCGAAATTAGTAGAAAATAACTTACCCGCTCAGTTTTTGAGCTTGTGAATATTCAGTCGTCTCGGTTATTCTTCACGCCCCGGATAGGGGGTGAATTGGCCCCCACAATAAAATCAAAAACATCCGCTGTAACCCTGCCGCCAGTCGCAGATTTCTGGCCGCATTCCAAACCCAAGAGATGACATCCCAATGACCGATTCCCTGCGCCAGGCCGCGCTCGATTACCACGCCTTGCCGACACCGGGCAAACTTTCGGTGGAGCTCACAACCCCCGCACAGACCCAGGAAGACCTGTCTCTGGCCTACAGCCCCGGCGTCGCCGAGCCAGTGCGCGAGATCGCCAAGGATCCGGAAGCCGCCTATCTCTACACAGGCAAAGGCAACCTGGTAGCGGTCATCTCCAACGGCAGTGCCATTCTCGGCCTCGGCAACCTGGGTCCGCTGGCTTCCAAGCCGGTAATGGAGGGCAAATCCCTGCTGTTCAAGCGCTTCGCAGATATCAACTCGGTGGATATCGAAGTCGAATGCCCGAGCCCCGAGCGCTTTATCGAAACCGTCGCCGCCATCGCCAACACCTTCGGCGGCATCAACCTGGAAGACATCAAGGCGCCAGAGTGTTTCCACATTGAAGAAGCACTGATCGAGCGCTGCTCGGTACCGGTGTTCCACGACGACCAGCACGGCACCGCCATTGTGACCGTCGCCGGCATGCTCAACGCGCTGGAAATCCAGGGCAAACAGCTGGCCGATGTCCGCATCGTCTGCCTCGGCGCCGGCGCTGCCGCGACCGCCTGCTGCAAACTGCTGCTGGCGGCGGGCGCCAAGAAAGACCAGATCACCATGCTCGACAGCCGCGGTGTCATCCACTCCGGCCGCAGCGACATCAATGCCTATAAAGGCGAGTGGGCGCGCGACACCGAAATGCGCACCCTGGACGACGCCATCGAGGGCGCCGACGTATTCCTCGGCGTATCCGGCCCGGACCTGCTCTCCGCGGAGCAGCTGGCACATATGGCCGACAAGCCGGTAGTTTTCGCCTGTTCGAATCCAAACCCGGAGATTTCCCCGGAACTGGCCCACGCCACCCGCGACGACCTGATCATGGCCACCGGCCGCTCGGACTACCCGAACCAGGTAAACAACGTGCTCTGCTTCCCGTTCATCTTCCGCGGCGCCCTGGACGTGCGTGCCACCCGCATCAACGAAGATATGAAACTGGCCGCGATCGAAGCCATCCGCAAACTGGCCCGGGAGGAAGTACCCGAGGAAGTGCGCGCCGGTTACGGCGGTGTGGAACTGAGCTTTGGCGCCGACTACATACTGCCAAAGCCCACCGACCCGCGCCTGTTGCCGGAAGTCGCGGCGGCGGTAGCCCGGGCCGCGGTGGACAGCGGTTCCGCGCGTTTACCCTACCCGGCGCACTACCCGCTGCAATCGATTTAGCATCTATCGGTTAATAATTGCTCAGCAGCTTTGGGCGAAGGTGGTGATGCCGGGTACGGCCTTGTGAGACCTTCCGCGAGAGGGACCTCGCGGAAGAGCCCCCATGGATGGGTTCACGGCGTGTCGCACAAGGCCGTACCCGGCAGCGCCACCGCCACTGAATGTATTCGAAGGGATTCCCTCAATCCTTGAGCCTCCCCCAAGCCACCGCTAAACTGCCCCCATGTCTGAGCAACGTTGTGCCCCCGAATGAGCCAAGTTTATGTGCTGACCAACCAGCACCAGCAGTTTTTAAGCAAAAGTAACGAGTGGATCGACGGCCGCGAGAACACCAAGCTGTTCCGCACCGAGTACAAGGACGTCGCCATCAACCAGATGTTCGAGGCCAACACCCGCAACGTCGCCCTGCGTATCGAATTGCTCGAATGCGAACTCGACGCCAAAAAGCACCCCCAGATCCCCGCCGACGCACTGAGCCCCGAGCCCCTGTTCAGCGAAGCGCAAAGCGCCGGCGCCCCGGACGAACTGCCGCAACCGGATCCCAACGAGGCCCCGCCGCAGCAGAACCCGGAAGCCGATCCCCAGCCGGCCCCTGAAGTAGTGCCACAATCGGAGCCGGAAATCGCACCGGACCAGTATCCGGGTACCACCCCGGAAATCGAGCCTGGCCAGCCGCCGGAATCTGCCACCAGCCAGGCCTAGTCCGCCGCGTTAACAGGGCGCCGTATACCACAAGCAAAATTGCACGCTTGAGTTCACTTATTGCGCCCCCATTTAGGCCGGATATCCGCGCGAGACTGACATCGCAAAACCCCCTGGCGGAAACCCATACAAGGTGCGCTGCACAGATCCACCCCAGGATTCACAGCGCCAGCTGCCGGCAGCTCACAGGAGATTCGAGTGCCCACTTTCAATCTGGCCGAACTGGCCAAACCGGAGGCGTTAAGCCTGCTCAAAGGCATTCGCCGCGGCATTGAAAAAGAGAGCCTGCGGGTCTCTCCCGAGGGTGAGCTGGCGCAGACAGAGCACCCGGCCGGCCTCGGCTCGGCGCTGACCCACGACTGCATCACCACCGATTTTGCCGAAGCCCTGCTGGAGTTCATCACCCCGCCGGTGGCCACCCCCGAGCAGGCACTGGAAAAACTCGACCAGATTCACCGCTTCACCTACAGCCAAATCGGCGACGAGCGCCTGTGGGTCAACAGCATGCCCGGGCGTATCGGCCGCGATGAGAATATCCCGGTCGCCCGCTACGGCAGCTCCCACAGCGGCACCATGAAAAGCATCTACCGGCTCGGCCTCGGCCTGCGCTACGGCCGTGCCATGCAGACCATTGCCGGCATTCACTACAACTTCTCGCTGCCCGATACCTTCTGGCAATGGCTGCAGCAAAAAGAGAGCGGTAACGATGGGGGAACACAAGAGTCCCTGCAGGAATTCAAAACCCGCCGCTACTTCGACCTGATCCGCAACTTCCGCCGGCACTACTGGCTGCTGATCTACCTGTTCGGCGCCGCCCCCGCGGTGTGCGGCACCTTCGTGCAGGATCGGGAACATAAGCTGGAGCCCTTCGACGGCGACGGCCGCAGCCTCTACGCGCCCCAGGCGACCTCCCTGCGTATGGGCGACCTCGGCTACACCAGCGACGCCCAGAAATCCCTGATCGTCTGCTACAACGACCTGCCCAGCTACCTGTCCACCTTGTGCGCGGCCATCAGCAAGCCCTATCCGCCCTACCACGAACAGGGTGTGAAGGACGCCAACGGCGACTACCAGCAGCTGTCTACCGGCCTGCTGCAGATCGAAAACGAGTTCTACTCCCCGATCCGACCGAAAAACCCCGCCGGCATGGGCGAAACCGCGCTGTCGGCCCTCGACGCCCGCGGTGTCGAATACATCGAAGTGCGCTGCCTCGACCTCAACCCCTTCGTGCCACTGGGCATCGAAGCCCCGCAGATGCGCTTCCTCGACGCCTTCCTGCTGCACTGCCTGCTCAGCGACAGCCCCCTCACCGACGACGCCGACTACCGCGCGGTGCAGGAAAACCAGAGCCGCATCGTCTACCGCGGCCGCGACCCGGAGCTGCGACTGGTCCACAACGGCAGCGAGCGCAAACTCACCGACTGGGCCGGCGAACTGCTGGACCAGATGGCACCCATGGCAGAACTGCTGGACCAGGCCTGGGACAGCCACGACTACCAGCGTGCCGTCAGCGCCCAGCGCGACAAAGTTGATGGCAAGGTCCCCACCCCCGCGGCGCAGATGCTGGCGGAAATGCACGAGCACAAACAAACCTTCTTCCAGTGGGCCCAGGCCAAAGCGGAACAGCACCGCCAGTATTTCCTCGAGCGCCCGCTGGACGATTCCGAGCAGGCCGAATTCGTGCGACTCGCAGCAGAGTCCCTGCAGCAGCAGAAAGCGGTTGAGGAAGGGGACACCGGCAGCTTTGAAGATTTTCTCGGCAAGTATTACGCCCAGTATGTGTTCTGCCAGAGAGATCTCTGAAACCTGACGCTAAGGTGCCACAGGACTAGCGCACAGAGCACGATTATGAATTACCTAGCCCACTTGGTTCTGTCCGGCCCCGATCCAGACTGGCAACTGGGCGGCCTGTTGGGCGACTTCGTCAAAGGGCCATTGAAAGGCGAAAGACCCCAAGCCATCGAAGACGGCATGCGCCTGCACCGGCGTATCGACTTGCTGAGCGACCAGCACCCCGCGTACAAATCCGCACTTGCCCGTCTCGGCCCCCAGTGGCGCCGCCTCGGCGGCATCGCCCTGGATATCTGGTTCGATCACGCCCTCGCCAGCCAGTGGTCCCGCTGGCACCCGCAGCCCCTGGAAACCTTTGCCACAGACTGCTGGTCCAACTTCCGACAGCGCCAGCAATGGATACCCGAAAACGCCCAGGCATTTATTCAGCGGGCCGAGCAATTTAAACTGCTGCCCGGCTACCGCGAGGTAGAAATAATCCAGCGCACCCTCGAGCGCGTAGGCATGCGCCTGCGGCGCCCGCAGCCACTGGCAGACATACTGCCGCTGCTGCAGGAAGACAGCGATGCGCTGGCACAGGACTTTCAATCACTGTTTACCGAATTGTCGCAACAGGCCGCCCTGTTTCGGCAGCAATACGGACAATAACCACATGACCCTGCCAAGCCCCCGCACCACCTTCCTGCTCATGTTCCTCGCCGTCATCTTCGTACTGGGCGTGGCCTTTTATATGGAATATGCGATGGGGCTCGAGCCCTGCCCGCTGTGCATCACTCAGCGCGTGATGTTCCTCGGCGTTGGCCTCACCTCACTGATCGCCTTCCTGCACAACCCCCGGGGCGTCAATAATATCGGTCGCCGCATCTACGGCCTGCTCGTTTCCCTGTGGGCCATCGGCGGCCTCTATTTCTCCGGCCGCCAGCTGTGGCTGCAAAGCCTGCCGGAAGACCAGGTGCCCGCCTGCGGCCCAGGTATCAGCTACATGGTGGACGTCTTCCCCATGGCCGAAGTCATCAAAACCCTGCTCACCGGTGATGGCAACTGTGCCGAAGTGCAGTGGACCATGCTCGGACTCTCCATTGCCGGCTGGGCCGCCGTGGGTTTTGTGGGGCTGATTCTGTTTGGCCTGTGGCAGGCGTTCCGCAAGCACTGATTGCCGCCATACTGTGATCGCGCTCAAGACTGTGATCGCGCTTAAGAAAGCCGCCCTGTGGATAGGCGGCGCAGTACTACTGCTCGCCTTCGACCTGCTGGGGCGCACCCTTGTCGGCAGCCTGTCGCTGCCAGTGCCTGGCCCGGTGCTGGGCATGTTGCTGCTGCTGCTGGCGCTGATGCTCTACGGCCGCGTACCCCGCGGGCTGGCGCTGGTCGGCGAGCAGATACTGCGCTTGCTGGTACTGATTTTTCTGCCCGCGACCGTGGGTATCTACTTTTTACGCGACCTCGCCGGCGGTGACTGGCTCGCCCTGATTGCCGCCATGATCATCGGCACCCTGATCAGCCTTACCCTTACCGCGCTGCTGCTGGCCCGGCTGATCCGGCGCAGCAGTGGCGCGCAAGCGCCTTCGGGAGAACGCCATGAAAGCTGAGTTGCTGTCCTGGCTGACCCAGGCGCTGCAGGTATTTGAAGGGTTTCTGCAACCACTGTCCGCATCCCACCCCCTGGTCATTCTGCCGCTGAACATCCTCGGCTTCTGGCTCGGCCTGAAACTCTATCGCCGCCTGGGCAGCCCGCTGCTGCACCCGGTGGTGGGCGGCAGCCTGCTGGTGTTTGCCGGGCTATTGCTGCTCGGGGTGGACTTCCCCGGCTATCAGCAGGGCAGCGGCCTGCTGTACCTGCTGCTGGGCCCCGCGGTGGTGGCGCTGGCCATTCCCCTCAAACAGAATCTGGGCGTGGTGCGCAGGGCCGGCTGGCCTTTGATGCTGGGCCTGTTGATCGGGGCCATACTCGCCCCACTGGTCGCCGTGGTGATCGCCACACTTCTGGGAGGCAGCCGCACGGTGCTGATCGCACTGACCACCAAGTCCGTAACCACCCCGGTGGCCCTGGCACTGGCCCAGGAAATGCACGGCGTCCAGAGCCTGGCGGCCGGTGTAGTCGCCTTTACCGGTATTGTCGGCGCCGTGTGCGGGCCCTCGCTGATGCGCTTAATGGGCATCCACGATGAGCGGGTTATCGGCTTTACCCTCGGGATTAATGCCCACGCCATAGGTACCGTGCGCGCACTGGAAATCAGTGCGCTCACTGGCGCTTTTTCCGCCCTGGCCATGGGTCTCTGTGGCGCCCTGACCGCGCTGCTCCTACCGCTTTTTGCCGGTGCCTTTTAAGGCCTGATTGAAGGTCTGATTAAGGGGCTGATTAAGGGCTTGGTTTAGGCCTGGCAGATTTCGCTTTCTGGCGCATTTTTGTGGCGTCTTCCTTGCCCGCGGCGGCATAAGCTTCTACATTCCTAAGAGCAGTTGTAAGAGTTCACAAAAGGAAACTTGGAGATGTTGGAAAACTGTAAGAACGCGCAGGAGCGCTGGGGTGGCGTCAGCCAGATAATCGACCGCTGGCTGCAATCCCGTCAGGCGCTGCTGGTCAGCTTCTGCACCCTGTCGGACAAAAAAGACATTGGCGACAGCAACTCGGATAACAGCCGAGAAGCGGAAGCCAGCGTGCGCACCCTGTGCCAGCAACTGGTGGATTATATTTCCGCCGGGCACTTTGAAGTCTACGACCAGCTGATCCAGGAAGGGCAGGCGTTCGGCGACACCGAAGGACTGCAACAGGCGAAAGCCCTCTACCGGGAAATCGACGCCACCACCGATACCGCAGTGGACTTCAACGACAAATACCAGGAAACCGACGATCTCAGCGCACTGTCCAAAGACCTCTCGGAGCTGGGTGTGGCACTGGAAACCCGCTTCGCCGCCGAGGATCGTATGATCGACACACTGCACACTGCACACAAAAACCAGTTGGCCTGAAACCCGGCTGCATGCCGATAGCGTTTCAGACAGACCATAAAAAAGGGGCCTATGGCCCCTTTTTTATTGGTGAAGAACTGGCGCTTATTGGCTTTGCGCGTCAGTCGCCTGATCTTCTTCTACCGCTTCTTTTTCTGCCGCACCAGCATCATCATTGACGTCGGCTTTGTGCAGTTCCACTTCAAAAATCAGCGTGGAGTTGGGGCCGATCAGACCGCCGGCACCGCCCGGGCCGTAGGCCAGGTCAGAAGGAATATAGAGTTCCCATTTTGCGCCTTCTTTCATCAGCTGCAGGGCTTCGGTCCAACCCTTGATCACGCCGTTGACGGGAAACTGCACCGGCTTGCCGTTTTTGTAGGAGCTGTCGAATTCAGTTCCGTCAATCAGGGTACCTTTGTAGTCCACTTCAACCACGCTGGTCTCGGAAGGGCTAGCGCCGCTGCCTTCAGTAACAATCTTGTACTGCAGGCCGGAGTCAGTGGTTTGCACGCCGTCTTTCTTGGCGTTTTCTTCCAGGAACTTCTTACCGTCCTGCAGGTTTTTGTCTGCGGAGGCTTTGAACTCCTGCTCCTGCTTGGCCATCAGCTCTTTCTGCTTGGCCTGCATGTTTTCCTGGAAGACAGAAATTACCTGCTGCTTCTCGTCGTCGCTCAGGCGGGATTCGCGATCGCTGGCGACATCATTCAGTGCCATGGCGACAATTTTTGGATCCAGCGCAACGTCCTGGCTCTTCAGGCGCTTGGCCATATCTTCGGCGATGATATAGCTGACCTTCTGCTCCTGGGATTCGAGCTTGATGTCTGCGGAGCCGGCGGACTCCTGTTTGTTACAGCCGACCAGTGCAATACCCAGTGCAATCGCAGCAGCCAAAGAAGTTTTATTCATGAGAATCGTCTCTTTATTTCCGTGAAGCATTGTATTCGTTAAGCAGGTTGCATAAACCCCGGTTGTATAAGCGCAGGGTTTCCCCTGTCCTGCTGTCTATGTACCCGAGCGGCGCACTCAGTCCGTGAACCTCGGCTGCACAGCCCGTTGTACACCCAGACCACTGCCTGCTATGTGCTGCAGATCACAGTTACAACTCGTCCGGTCAGCGACAGGCAAGTCTACCCCATGCGAGTTCGGGCTGCACACTGCCGAGTAAGACGTCGGTGAGGCCCAGTTGTTTCATTTCCCGGTAATTTTTTTTGCACCGGTATATCGCGTCAGAAGCGTGCCCGGGAGCACAAGCACAAAATCTGCTGGGAAATGCGTGAAATGGATAGATGCACAGGGATGCACTTACCAAATAGTAGCGCTATTATCAGCTTTCACCCTGAAACATTTTCTCCCGCAGAGAGGTGGATCTGCTGTCCGAAGGAGGGCGTTCAGGGCTAGAACCAACCTGATTTCGACAACCCCGATTCAACCGCAGGATTTCTCTCATGGCCGCCAAACGCAAAGCCGCTCTTTCCGTTTCCGATCTGGAAAAGCAGATCGCCAAGATCACAACCCAACTCGAAAAAGCTCGGACCAAGGAAGCAGCCGATGCTGGCAAAGCTCTGAAAAAGGCCAGCCAGGAAGCCGACAAAGCCCAGACGCAGGTAAAGAAAGCCAAAGACAAGCTCGCGGCTGCCCGCACTTCTGCAACCAAGGCGAAAACCCCCGCGGCCAAGAACGCCGCGAAAAAGAAGGTCGATACAGCCAAGGCTGCGGTGGCCAAACTCGAGAAAACTGCTAAAGAGGCAGCCAAGGCAGCCAGCGAGTCCAAAGTGGCCGAGGCCGCTGCCAAGCTGGCGGTGAAGACGGCTGACACCGTCAAGAAAGCCGCAGAAGCGGCTGGCAAGAAGGTCCTGGCAGCCGGCAAGCCCAAGAAGAAAAAAGCCGCAGCCAAAAGCGCCAAGAAAGCAGCCTCTACCAAAAAGGCAGCGGTGAAAACCAGCGCGGCAAAAGCCACAGAGAAAAAAACCACCGCGAAAAAAGCCGCGGTGAAAAAGACAGCGGCAAAAAAGGCAACCACCAAAAAGGCAGCCAGCGCCAAACCGGCCGCGGACAAGGTAGCGACCAAACCAGCCAAGAAGGCCGCCGCTAAAAAGGCGACCACCAAGAAACCGGCAGCCAGCAAGTCCGCCGCTGCCAAGGCACCCGCAGAAAAGACACCAACGAAAAAAGCAGCGGCCAAAACCCAGGCCCCCAAGAAAACTGCCGCGAAAAAGCCAGCCAAAACCAATGGCAGCAAGCCCGCAGCGGCACCGCAAACGCCAGCAGTAGAAGCCAAGCCGAGTCAGGAACCGGTGATGGGTAAAACATCAGAGCCAAAACCTCTGGTGCCGGAATCCAGTGCCGCGGCGGTAACGCCGGTAGTGCCGAGTATTACCCCGAGCACACCGCCCAACAGCCTGTTTGCGACCGAGGAGAATCCGCATTACGGCCCGGAAGAGCACAAGCACAAGTACTGAGTCCGGATAGGTGTTTCGGCAGCCGTCAGGAGTCTTCTCTTCCGGCTGCCCCGGCGCCAGCGGCCACCATGTCGCTCGCCGGGCTCGTTGCCGAGCTATAGGCATCAATCAGGCCCGCCCAGCGGGCCTGTTCTTTTTGTAACAAACCGTATTGCTGCCCGGCCAGCTCCAGCGGGGAGCGGGTCTCCGGCCAGGTTTCGCCGTGTAGCTTCCACAGTGCCGCCAGCTGTCTCTGTTCCATGCGTATCTCACAGCGCTTGCACCACTCGTAGAACCCATTGCCCTTGTTGATTCGACCCAGCCAGCGGCGCAGGTTGCGCACGCTGTTGATCATGCGTCGGCGCGGCGCCAGGCCGCGGTCCGCGACGCGCCAGCTCTCATCACTCAACTGACGTCCGCAGGCGCTGGTGTAGCTGGCCCACAACAGCAGGCAGACATCCGCCCCCTTGGCGTCCTGGCACTCCAGTAGAAAGTCGGCGACCTGGGGCTGGCGATAGAACTCCAGACTGAAATGCCACAGCGGATTTTGCAGGGGCGAGAAGGGCGGTGATGGAGGTGCGGTATCTGTCACGTTAGAATCCCGGCAAAATAGTTATGCCGATAGCCTAGTCAAAACTGGGCGATTTCAAAGAGGTTTCCATTGATTAATCTGCAAGGCGTCTCACTGCAAGTGGGCGGACGCGATCTGCTAAACAATACCAGCTGCCGTATCTTCCCCGGCCACAAGGTGGGTGTCATCGGCGCCAACGGCTGCGGCAAGTCGACGCTGTTCAAACTGCTGCTGAAGCAACAGGACAGCGACGCCGGCTCGGTAGAAGTGCCGAGCAACTGGGAAGTGGCGCACATGGCCCAGGAGGTGGACGCCAGTGACCAGAGCGCGCTGGATTACGCCCTCGACGGCGACCACCGCCTGCGCGAACTGCAGCGGGCGCTGGCGGCAGCAGAGGCCGATGGCAGTGATGGCAAGCGTATCGGCGAATTGCACGAGCAGATGGCGGCCATCGACGGCTACAGCGGCCCCGCGCGCGCCGCGCAGCTGCTCGATGGCCTGGGTTTTTCTCACGCCGACCAGCAGCGCCCGGTGAAGAGCTTCTCCGGTGGCTGGCGTATCCGCCTGAACCTGGCGCGGGCGCTGATGTGCCCCGCGGACCTGCTGCTGCTGGACGAACCCACCAACCACCTGGACCTGGATGCCACCCTGTGGCTGGAACAATGGCTGCAGCGCTTTCCCGGTACCCTGTTGATCATTTCCCACGACCGCGACTTTCTCGATGCGGTGGTGGGCGGCATCATCAGTTTCGAACAGCAGGAACTGGTGCTCTACAGCGGCAACTACACCGCTTTCGAGCGCGCCCGTGCCGAGCGCCTGGCACAGCAGCAGGTGCAATACGAGAAGCAGCAGGCCGAGCGCGCACATATGGAAGACTTTGTGCGCCGCTTCCGGGCAAAGGCCACCAAGGCCAAGCAGGCCCAGAGCCGCCTCAAGGCGCTGGATCGCATGGCGGAAATCGCCCCGGCCCACGTGGACTCACCATTCCGCTTTCGCCTGCCGTCCTCCGACAAGGTATCCAACCCGCTGATCGACCTGCGCGAAGCGAAAATCGGCTATCCGGGGAAAGTCATTTTGCCGCGCGTCGAACTGGGTATTCAGCCCGGCCGCCGCATCGGCTTGCTGGGACCCAATGGTGCCGGCAAGTCGTCCCTGATCAAATCCCTCGCTGGTGAGCTGCCGCTGCTCGCCGGCGAGCGCCAGTGTGGCGAACACCTCAAGATCGGTTACTTTGCCCAGCACCAGCTGGAGGCACTGGACAGCAACGCGTCGCCGATGCTGCACGTACAGCGCCTCTCTCCTGACGCCAGCGAACAGCAGCTGCGGGATTTTCTCGGTGGCTACGGCTTTGTGGGCGACCGGGTATTTGAAACGGTAGGCGGCTTCTCCGGCGGCGAAAAGGCCCGTGTCGCACTCGCGCTACTGGCGTGGCAGAAACCCAACCTGTTACTGCTGGACGAGCCCACCAACCACCTGGACCTGGAAATGCGCCACGCCCTGACCCTGGCACTGGCGGAATTCCCCGGCGCAGTGGTGCTGGTATCCCACGACCGCCACCTGCTGGCCAACACCACCGATGAATTTATCCTGGTGGCCGAGGGTCGTGCCGAGCCCTACGACGGCGATCTGGAGGACTACAAACAGTGGCTTCTTAGCTTCAAACGCGATGAGAAGCGCAATGAAAAACAGCGCGATGAAACCGGCAGCCAACCGCTCGACGGCAAACCCGGCGAGGATAAAAAGGCCCAGCGCCGCGCCGCGGCCGCGCTGCGTGAGCAACTGAAACCGCTCACCAACAAGCTCAAGAGCATCGAGCAGAAAATGGCGAAGGCGGAAAAGCAGGTGGCACAGCTGGAGTCGCAGCTGGCGGATGAAAGCCTCTACAGCGGTGGCCAGCAGGAAGAGATCTCCCGTCTGACCCAGGCCCAGGGGCAGGCGCGGGAAGAGCTGGAGACGCTGGAAATGGAATGGCTGGAAATTTCCGAGGCGCTGGAGGCAGCCCGGGGAGAATAGGCTAAGCGACAAAAAAGTAATACGTTGCGGGCAGGAGCTGCCCGCACTCTGGCTTGGAACTGGCTTTGAAACTGGCCTGTAAACCGATAAGAAACCGGGCTTACTTGGAAAGATCCGCCGGATCGTAAGGCTCATGGGCACAGCCATCGTAATTCACCGGCATGCCCATGGCCGTCATCGGACACTGATCGAGGTAATCCGGCACGCCGTCACCGTCGCCATCGGTCGGGCAGCCCCGCGCATCCACGTCCAATCCGGCCGGTGTCTGCGGGCACTGGTCCACATCGTCGAAGACACCGTCGCCATCGCGATCGTACACCACCGGGTCCGCACCCCACTGGTAACCGATGCTGAAGTTCAGGAAGCTGTCCAAGCCACCTTCTTCCACACCCTGGAAACCGCGCAGGTCGCCGCGGGCCTGCCAGCGCGGACCGAGGCGGTATTTAATACCGGCACCGAAGTTGACCATGGTCTGGCGTCGGTGCCAGTCATCGGGGTAGCCATAAGACGTTTCGTCGACCCGCAATTCGCCGGCACCCAAGACCACATAGGGCTGCCAGTCGTAATTGCCACAGAAACGTCCGGCGAACTGATACATCAGGTCGAGGTGGTAATTCTGCACATCCACATCTTCCAGGGTGTCCTGCACATTGACACTGAACAGGTCGTAAACCCCCTCGACTACCCAGCGGTCGGTGACGTTGTAGCCAAAGCCGATACCACCACCGGCACTGTCGTCCAGTTCAAAGCCGACATAGGGGGTGCCGTCCAGACGTGCGTCATCGAACCAGTATTGGCCGGCATTGAGGTAGAGGTTGAGCGTGCCTTCGCGATCGGCCAGGGCCTGGCCACTCAGGGCCATACCGGCACCTGCGAGCAGCAAGAGTCGGGAGATGTTGCGGATTTTTGTCATTCTAGCTCCGGAGCTTCCGTTTACCGGCGGTAGTGTGAAGATAGCATAAGGGGCCCGCGCACAGCGGATTACAGGTCACACTGCGCGCGGCCGGAGTGCGGATTATTTCCGGGTATACAGCAAATCCCAAACGCCGTGGCCCAGGCGCTCACCGCGGCGTTCAAACTTGGTCTGCGGGCGGAATGCGGGGCGCTCGGCGTAGTTGCCTTTACCCGCGGTATTTTCCAGCATGCTTTCTGCTTCCAGTACTTCGAGCATCTGTTCCGCGTAGTTTTCCCAGTCGGTGGCCATGTGCATCAGGCCGCCGGGCTTGAGTTTGCTGCACAGGAGTTTGACGAACTCGGGCTGCACGATGCGGCGCTTGTTGTGCTTTTTCTTGTGCCAGGGGTCGGGGAAGTAGAGCTGAAAGCGGTCAAGGCTAGCGTCGGCGATGCAGTCGTTGAGCACATCGATGGCGTCTGCCATGTAGACCTTGAGGTTTTTGACTTCGGCTTTACCCGCATTGTTGATCAGGCGGCCGACACCCGGGGGGTGCACTTCGATGCCGATAAAGTCTTTGTCGGTTTCTGCTTCGGTCATTTCCAGCAGGGAATCGCCCATACCGAAGCCGATTTCCAGTACTACCGGCGCTTCGCGGCCGAAAATTTCCTTCGGATCGATAGCACCGTCGTACAGTGACAGGCCATAGAGCCCCCAGTAAGTATCGAACGCCTTGCGCTGGCCTTCGGTCATACGACCGCCGCGAATCACGTAGCTGCGGATGGATTTCTTTTTGAATTCGGTGCGGTAGGGGAAGTCTTCTTCCTCGTTACCTTGTTCGTTGTTTGGCTCTTCTTGCATCTTGGTTTTGTTACCTCTTGGCTCGGAGCACAGTTCCTGGGTGCTTCGTAGCTCGTTTTGTGGCGGCCAAGCACCGGGTATAAGTTTTCAGAACCACTGTGAACCCATCCATGGGCGTTGCGGCGGCGACGTGGCCCGGCCGCTTCAACGCGGCGCCTTCGGCCCTGTCGCCGACGCTTCTGAAAACTTATACCCGGTGCTTGCCCTGCGATTTGTACTTCTCTACTTCGTAGTTCGCTGGTGCTTACTTCGTATATCCGAATGCAGCGACAAACAGCGCTATCCAGCCGCCGATCAGCAGGGTGCCACCCAGCGGTGTGATGGGACCTAGGATTCTTGGGCCACCGAAAGTCAGGCCGTAGAGGCTGCCGGAGAAAAACAGAATGCCGATAGCAAACAGGGCACCACTTGCGATAAGCGAAGTTTTTGCGCCGATCTGATGAATCAATATAGCCACAGCAATTAGTGCCAGGGCGTGGATCATCTGATAGTGCACACCGGTTTTATAGGCTTCCAAAAGATTTTCAGCGACTTTGTCACGCAATCCGTGGGCACCAAAGGCACCGAGAACGACTCCGGTGCCGCCAAAAAGTGCGGCAAGCAACAAATACAATTTAACCATATCCATTCCTTTCTTACTGGCTTACGAAGTAGTTCGGTTCAATACGAAGGGGGAGCACTGGGTGCGGGTTTTCAGAAGCGTCGGCGACAGGACGTCGCCGCCGCAGCGCCCAGGGATGGGTTCACAGCGGTTCTGAAAACCCGCACCCAGTGATCCCCCGCCACCAGACCAGCTTCAAAGCAAAAACCACCGAACCAGATACGAAAAAACCGCGCCATAAGCGCGGTTCTTGAATCCGGTTGGATCAGAAGACGATCAGGCCTCCATCGCCACCCGGACTTTTTTCATGGCGTTCTTTTCCAGCTGACGAATACGCTCAGCGGAAACACCGTACTTGTCGGCGAGGTCGTGCAAGGTCGCCTTGCTCTCGCTCAACCAGCGCGCCTCGATGATATCGCGGCTGCGGTCGTCCAGCTGCTCCATCGCAGCGGTCAGATTGTTGACGCTGGTTTCCTGCCAGTTGTCCTGTTCCAGCATGGTGGCCGGATCGTAACGGCGGTCTTCCAGGTAATGCGCCGGCGCCTGCCACGCGGAATCTTCATCGTCATCCACGCCCGCATCAAACGCCGCATCGTGGGCTGCGAGACGACCTTCCATATCGTGCACATGTTGCACATCGACGTTCAGCTCAGCTGCCACGCGCTTGGCTTCATCGTTGGTCAGCCACGCCAGTTTCTTCTTCTGACCACGCAGGTTGAAGAACAGCTTGCGCTGGGCCTTGGTGGTGGCAATTTTCACAATGCGCCAGTTGCGCAGAATAAATTCGTGAATCTCGGCCTTGATCCAGTGCACTGCAAAGGACACCAGGCGTACACCTTTCTCAGGATTGAAACGCTTTACCGCCTTCATCAGGCCCACGTTACCTTCCTGAATCAGGTCACCCTGGTTCAGACCGTAACCGGAATAGGACTTGGCGATGTGCACCACAAAACGCAGGTGGGACATAACCAGCTGACGGGCTGCGTCGAGATTTTCGTGATAGTAGAGATCTTCCGCGAGCTTCTTTTCTTCCTCGGCAGAAAGGATCTCAAAGCCGCTCACTGTCTGGATGTAGGCGTTCAGATTGGCGCCCGGCGACAGTGTGTGGATCGGCTGCAGGTTGGTTCCCATTCAGGATTCTCCTCGTAACTCAGTTGCCCCGCTTGGCACTTGCTGCCCGGACTCTTTCTTACCGGAACCAGTAGTTTGCGGCGGCTTTGTCCTCCGGCCCTTTACATCAGGCATCCGGAAGTGACAAGAATGGCCACAGTGTAGCACTCGCAACGGGAAATGGAACCCCATCCACGAGTGGCCGGCACACCGCGCCAGCCCTTGATTTGCGGCTATTTAGAACAGTTATCCACAGGGGAAGTTCCGGGCTTTACGAAACTTGACTGACTCATTGGTCAGCGCGGCTGAATTGCCGAAATATGCCGCGCCACCGCCAGCCAGGCACCGGTCAGCCCCAACAGCGCCGCGCCGCCCGCCAGACCGACCAGATAGGTGAAGCCCGGGCCATCGAGCCGGAAACCGCTGCCGTACAGATTTGCCAGCCCGCTTACCGGGCCCGCCAGCAACCAGACACCGAAACTTACCAGCAACCAGGCAATCAGCCCGCCCACCAGGCCGTACACCAGACCGGTGTACAGGAAGGGCCGGCGCACAAACGCATCCGTCGCGCCCACCAGTTTGACCACCAGGATCTCTTGGCGGCGATTCTCGATATGCAGGCGGATACTGTTCACCACCACCAGCAACACCCCCAGGGCCAGCAAACACGCCAGGCCCAGGCTCATGCGCCGGCCCAGCTCGGTCAACTGCGCCAAGCGCTGTACCCAGGCCATATCCAGTACCACCGAATCCGTCAGCGCGCTCTCCCGCAGACGCTCCGCCAGCGCCTCCAATGCCAAGCTGTCGGTACCCGACGGGCGCACCAGTAGCACCGCTGGCAGCGGATTGCTTTCCATCCCCACCAGTGCATCACCCAGCCCCGAGGCTTGCTGGAACTCGGCCAGCGCCTGCTCCGGAGAGATATAGGTCACACCCGCCACCAGCGGATCTGCGCGCAGGTCATCCGCGTAGGAAGCCACCGCGCTCTGTTTCGCGCGCTTGTGCAGGAATACCGAAATCTGTGGTTGCCCATCCCAGCCGGCAACGGCTTTCTGGAAGTTGGTGAGTCCTAACTGCAGTGCCGCCGGCAGCGCCAGGGCGATGGCGATCACCAGTGCGGTCATGCCACTGGACATGGGTGAGGCAAAGAAACGCACCCAGGATTCTCGCCACATTTCGCGGTGGTGACCCAGCCAGCTGCTGAATCGGTCACCGGCGCCAGTGCGGGCGGTGACCGCGCCGGCTGCGCGTGGGCGTTCGGTCGCAGGGGGAGAGGGCTTAGTACGCTGGTTCACGGCTGGGGTATCCGTCGTAGATCAATTGCCCCGCCTGCAGGGTCAGCACCCGCTGGCGCATGCGCGCGATCAGTTCGAGGTCGTGGCTCGCGATCAGTACCGTGGTGCCCACGGCGTTGAACTGCCGGAACAGGTCCATGATCTCCTGCGAGAGTTGGGGGTCGAGGTTACCGGTGGGCTCATCGGCCACCAGCAGGGCGGGCTTGTTCACCACCGCGCGGGCAATACCCACCCGCTGCTGCTCACCGCCGGAGAGCACGATGGGGTTCTGCTTTTCCTTGTGCAGCAGCCCCACCTTGTCCAGCGCGGCCCGCACCCGGCGGCCGACTTCGCGCTTGCTGCAGCCGGAGACCGACAGCGGCAGGGCGACGTTGTCGAACACGCTGCGATCAAACAGTAACTGGTGGTTCTGGAATACGATGCCGAGATTGCGGCGGTAGTAAGGAATCTGGCTGTTGCGCAGGCGATTCAGATTCTGGCCGCCGACAATGATGCTGCCACGGGTAGGGCGCTCGATGGCGGTAAGCAGTTTCAGCAGGGTGCTCTTGCCGGCACCCGAGTGCCCGGTGAGAAACACCATCTCCGCGCGGTCGATTTCGAGACTGACGCGACCCAGCGCGTCCTGCCCGGACTCGTAGCGTTTGTTGACGTTATCGAATTGGATCATGAGCGCGTTTTTGTTGTTCTTGGTTTTCGGGACGCGAAGGTGCTTTTCAGGTGCTGTGGCGGTGCCGCTACCGGGTCTAGCTTTGTGAGACACGCCATAAACCCATCCCTGGCCGCAGACGGTCTCACAAAGCTAGACCCGATATCGACACCTTCGCATCCGGTTTCAGATGCTTGTACGGGCCATGGAATTCTCTGCTATTTCAACCTTGGCTTCTGTTAAACAGCGCCGCAACAAAGTCCTTGGCCACAAACGGCTGCAAATCTTCCGCCTGCTCCCCCACACCGATAAAGCGTACCGGAATCCCCAGCTTCTGCGCCAGCGCGAAAATCACCCCGCCCTTGGCGGTGCCATCCAGTTTGGTGAGCACCAGTCCGGTAACACCAGCGGTATCGCGGAAGGTCTCGGCTTGCGAGAGTGCGTTCTGGCCGGTGCCGGCATCCAGTACCAGCAGAACCTCGTGGGGCGCACTGCCGTCCAGCTTGCCCATGACCCGGCGCACTTTCGACAGCTCTTCCATCAGGTTCGACTTGTTGTGCAGACGCCCAGCAGTATCGGCAATCACCACATCCACACCGCGGGACTGGGCGGACTGGATGGCATCAAAGATCACCGAGGCACTGTCGGCACCAGTGTGCTGGGCAACGACCGGCACATTGTGGCGCTGACCCCACACCTGCAGTTGCTCTACCGCAGCGGCGCGGAAAGTATCACCGGCCGCCAGCATCACGGATTTGCCTTCATTCAGGAAGCGGTGGGCGAGCTTGCCGATGGTGGTGGTCTTGCCGACGCCGTTGACCCCTACCACCAGAATCACAAAAGGCTGTTTGCCCTGGTCAATGGCCAGCGGGGCTTCGACCTGGTCCAGCAGGCTGGCCAGCTCTTCCTGCAGCGCGGCGTAGAGGGCTTCGCCGTTGGACAGCTCGCGACGGGAAACCCGGTCGGTGAGGCGGTCGATAATTTCGGTGGTGGCGTCCACACCCACGTCCGCCATCAGCAGCTGGGTTTCCAGCTCTTCCATCAGGTCTTCGTCGATCTCCTTGGCACCCAGGAACAGGTTGCCCATGCCTTCGGCAAACTGGCTACTGGTACGGGAGAGTCCGCGGCGGATGCGGGCGAAGAAGCCCTCTTTTTTTGGTTTTTCCTGCACCGCAGGCTCGGCAGAGGCCAGCTCTGGCTCTGGCTCTGGCTCTGCGACAGGCTCGGGCTCTGCCACTGGCTGCGGACTGGGGTCGAACGCGGATTCCGGCGCTTCTTCTGTGGATAACTTTTCATCGGCCACCGGCTCCTCTTCAACCACCTGCTCCTCTTCGACCACCGGCTCCGCGGGCGCTTCCGGCACTGGCTCTGGCAGCTCGGCCTGCGGTTCCGGCTCCGCTCGCAGATTGTCGGGAATCTCGAATTCCGTTTCGGCGGCCTCCGGGGTGGCTACCGGTTCGGCAGCCGCTTCTTCGCCTTCTGGCTTTTTCTTGCGCAGGAAATCAAAAATCATCGTATGCGGATTCTGTAACTGGGATTCAGTAGTGATAGCCGCTGACTGGCGGTCAGCGGCGGAAAGGCGCTAATCTTAGCACCGCTGGCTGTTTAACACACAGCCATCCCCAGTCTAATTGATGCCTATTGATTCCTGCACAGAGACCCCCTTGGCCAGAAACCGCAACTCCAGTTCATCGTCACGCCACACTTCCCCAAAAGCGCCCAAGCAAGCATCCCAGCTGCGGATCATCGGCGGCCGCTGGCGGGGCCGGAAGGTGGCGTTTGCGCCCATCGAAGGACTGCGCCCCACCGGGGACCGGCTGCGGGAAACCCTGTTCAACTGGCTCCAGTTCCATTTGCCCGG
The DNA here is from genome assembly GCF_023156515.1 of Microbulbifer sp. CAU 1566. Classification (NCBI taxonomy): domain Bacteria; kingdom Pseudomonadati; phylum Pseudomonadota; class Gammaproteobacteria; order Cellvibrionales; family Microbulbiferaceae; genus Microbulbifer; species Microbulbifer sp. CAU 1566. The sequence continues at coordinate 183,668 of NZ_JALNMG010000004.1, forward strand.
CGCCCGCTGCCTGGACCTGTTCGCGGGCTCCGGAGCCCTGGGCCTTGAGGCTCTGAGCCGCGGCGCCGAAACCGTGGACTTTGTGGAACTGGATCGCGGCGCGGCACAGATGCTGCGCCAACAGCTGGAATTGCTGCAGGCGGAAGGTGGACGGGTGCACAACTGCCCCGCAGAAGTCTTCCTGTCACAGGCAGCAGCCAGTCATCAACCTTTCGATGTGATCTTTGTTGACCCCCCGTTTGCCGGGGATCTCTGGCAAAGCACCCTTGCGGCGCTGACCGAAGCCGGCCTGATCGCCGACAACGCGCGGATTTACGTGGAATCGCCGCGGGATACCGCCATGCCGGTGCCGGCGGAATGGGAGCTGGAGAAGGAAAAACAGGCAGGGCAGGTCTGCATGCGGCTTTACGCCACCTGAACGCCACCTGAGATTCCCCCAGCCGTTAAGGTACCGCCAAATCAAATAAGGTACCCCCCAAACTAGCGCTAAATTAGCCGCAGATCCGCGCACTTTTGAGCCTTAGCGCTAAATTGTTTAAGATGCGCGTCCCTTCTGGCCGGCAAGGCGATTTGGCTTATGAAAAAAGTGGTTTACCCGGGTACCTTTGACCCCATCACCAACGGACATATGGACCTGGTCGAGCGGGCCTGCCGACTGTTCGATCACGTTATCGTCGCCGTGGCCGCCAGCACCCGTAAAAACCCGCTGTTTACCATGGAAGAACGGGTGGAGCTGGCCCAACAGGAGCTGTCTCACCTGGACAACATCGAGGTCATCGGCTTCGATATCCTGCTCGCCGACCTGGTGCGTCAAGTTGATGCCTACGGCGTAGTGCGCGGCCTGCGCGCAGTATCGGACTTCGAGTACGAGTTCCAGCTCGCGAACATGAACCGCCAGCTGGCGCCGCAGATGGAAAGCCTGTTCCTCACCCCGGCAGAGCATCTGTCCTACATCTCTTCCTCTCTGGTGCGCGAGATCGCCTCCCTCGGTGGTGATGTCACCAAGTTTGTACCACCGGGTGTGCAGAAGGCGCTGGAAGAAAAATACAGCCAGCGGACTCCGTAACTTCGGTCCCAGCACCGCACTTTTATCAGGTCTGATACACTCGGGCGTTCCAGCCACTCTCCGGCCAAACCGGTAAATGGATCGCCCGTGAACAGACTCCTGCAGTTTTCCCTCTCTGTTTTCTTTATCTCGGCCACCGCCGTCGCCGCCCCCCAGGGCGAAGTACAGCCCGAGTTCGCGACCGGCCGCACCGAGATCAAGTCCGCTACCGCCGATCGCTACATGGCGGTAACCGCCAATCCCCACGCTTCTGCAGCCGCCGAAATCATCCTCGCCAAGGGCGGGACTGCGGTGGATGCCGCCATCGCCGCACAACTGGTATTGAGCCTGGTGGAGCCGCAGTCCTCCGGCATCGGCGGCGGTGCCTTTATGCTGAGTTATCGCGCTGACGAGAAAAAGCTCTTCTCCTACGACGGCCGCGAAACCGCACCCATGGCGGTGGATGAAGACTACTTTATGCGCGACGGCCAACCGCGAGGCTTTCTCGAGGCGGTGATTGGCGGCAACTCGGTGGGTGTGCCCGGTGTCGTGCGCATGCTGGAACTCGCCCACAAACGCGATGGCAAACTGCCGTGGAAAGAGCTGTTCCAGCCCGCCATTACACTGGCCGAACAGGGCTTCAGTGTTTCGCCGAGACTGCATCAGCTGCTGGTGCAGATGCCGCGAGTGGCCGTGCGCCCGGCAATTCGCGATTACTTTTTTGATGATGGCGGCGAACCCCTACCGGTGGGCCATCTGCTGAAAAACCCGGAATATGCCGACACTTTGCGTCAGCTGGCTGAAAAGGGCAGCAAACCTTTTTACGATGGCGACATTGCCGCCGCTATCGTCGAAGCGGTGCGCAATGACCCCGAAAACCCGGGCGTAATGACCCGCAAAGATATGGCGGACTACCGGGCCAAGGTGCGCGAGCCGGTGTGCGCGGCATTTCTGGTGTACGACGTCTGTGGCGCCGCGGCGCCATCCTCTGGCGGCACCACCGTGGGCGCGATACTCGGCATGCTGCAGCAGTTTCCGCTGGACCAATATGAAGTGGGCAGCGCAGAGCTCACTCACCTGTTTGTGGAAGCCTCGGAGCTGGCGTTTGCGGATCGCAACACCTACAGCACCGACAGCGACTTTATCCCGGTGCCCACCCAGGCCATGGTTGATCCAGATTATCTCGCCGCAAGAGCCAAGCTGATCGACCCAGTAAAAGCGCAACCCGCTGTCGCCGGCGACCCCGCCGGCTTAGCCACCGTGCGCCGCACCGCCAAGTCCCCGGAACTACCCAACACCAGCCACCTGTCCATCGTCGACCAGTACGGCAATGCCGTGAGCATGACCACGAGTATCGAAACCGGCTTTGGCTCGCGGCTGCTGGTGAAAGGTTTTCTGCTGAACAACCAGCTCACCGACTTTTCTTTCGTGCCCACCAATGCCGACAAGCAGCTGGTGGCCAACCGCATCCAGCCCGGCAAGCGCCCGCGCTCCTCCATGTCACCGACTATCGTATTCAATGAAGACGGCAGCCTGCGGTTGATCGTCGGCTCCCCCGGCGGCTCGCGGATCATCGACTACACCGCGCGCACCATTCTCTATCACCTGGCCAAAGGTATGCCCATTGCCGAAGCCATTGATGCCGGCAATATCGGCGCAATCGGCTATAGAGTGGAAGTGGAACCCGGGGCGCTGAAGGAAGCGGAAATCAAACAACTGGAGGCCATGGGCCACAAGCTTGTGCAGAAAGAATTGAACAGCGGCATCCACGCCATTGCCCTGATCGACGGCAAGCTACAGGGTGGCGCCGACCCCCGCCGGGAAGGCAGCGCGCTCGGCAAATAGCTGCTTATCTACCGGGCAACCACTGTTAATTCGTGAAGTTGCCCGGAAGGTCGACTAAACGCAGCCCACCAGCCCGGCCACAGGACTTAAAACCAGTCGTCCAGAAACCTGCCAAAGTAATCGCCTGACCAAAAATCTGCAAAAAAACCGGCAGAGACAACTTGAGGGCGATTGCCGTGTTTTACGACCGGCGCACTCGGGGCCTTGGCATTAGGGAGCACCTTATTGAGTTGCGGTATCTCCAAATGCCAGCACTTGTCTTCGATTATCAGCCTAGCGATATACTCTTCTGCTTTCGCCGGCTGCCGATATCGCAAATTTTTGACCTCTGTGGACATTCCCATCAAGGCAATTTCAAAATCTTTGCGCTTACCAGCATCAATGCTGCTATATGGTATATCGAGAATATTATTTTTTTTGTAATCTGCCTCAGGCACACAGTGCAGGGATACTCTGACTCCCGCAGTGGATACAGAGGCAATTTTCTGCTTCATCAAAGAAATAACGTCTGCCCGGGGCTTTGACTTGTTGGCAAAGAAAACCTCCTCCACCTTCCTACCAGCCGCTGCATAACCCCACCCTCTTGCCGCCCTCAAACTAGCGACAGAGGTTGCAGCAGGAAAGCCGGCACAGTTGTCATACATAATCCGCGCCTGATCATCCATCGTGCGTATGGTGCTGGAAATGTCACACTTAGTGACCCCACCAAAACCCATGGCCAATTTCACTATATTTTCGGTATACGTACTCAATACTTTCTTGGCATTCGGGCGATAGTGAATAGTGCGGGGACCAGCTCCAGATTTTGCCGGTGTTTGACGGCGAAGCCCATGCTTTCTAACTAGAACAGGTATCAGATCTTTGTCTATCTCAATCGCTTTGGCCACCAGCATTTTTTCCGTTCGACCATTAGGATCAATGCGAGAATCTGGCCTTTGCAACTTTACATAGAACTTTTGAAATTTAGCAATAGCGTCTTTTGTCTGTGGACCAGATACTCCATCCACCTCTATTTCAGGCATGCGTAAATCTTGCTCAGAAAGTAGCTTAAGTAAATCCTGAACAAAACCAACATCATCCTTACCATTGTTTCCATTCAGCCCGACTGAACCGACGATATACATTACAACCTCCCTGTAATGCCAAACTCAATTTGAAGCGTAACTAATTACATAGAAACCGTTTTCAGTATCACTGATGAAATTGAACCGATATACCTTCCCATCAAAGTCGGTGAGAGGCAGAGAAAATTCCTCTTTACCCAAAACACGATTTCTTTGAAGTCGCGACCCCATTTTTTGAATGAATTCGCCATTTATTTCTACTACCTTCATCAGTTCTATAATTCGATTAGCGAGATCCTCCCTTGTAGGGGGGTAAGTTAAAACATAACTGGCATCTATAGTTCCAGTCTCACTTCTCTTTATAGACAGAATATTTCCGTGATCCTTAAGCTCAGTTTTAATTTCACTATCAGGAAAAATCTTTTTTTCTAGATCAGTACGCGAATTATCTTTTCCGCTAGAAATACTTTCGGCACACCCAGTAAGCGGAATAAATAAAAGTGTAACTAACCCCACCAACATTAAAAATTTCATAGCACTGCCCTTAGTGTTCTGGAGGAATCCAGCGATAGTGAATGACAGCTTCATATACAGGGCTTGGAAAGTCTTTTACCTGCACCCAGTGATCCCCATTTGAACCCGGTAAGGTCACCCCACCGCGAAAGTCATCTTCTGTGTGAGCCGCCACCTTTGATGCAATGGAGTCGGCTGCACTATCAGGTGGCATTACATTCAAAAGAAGAAAGCTTATATAGTCTGGTAAACCATCGTTTTTATGCTCAATCAAATAACTCGCTTTAAGTCCCAGACCGCATAAATCAAATCGCGCAGTGATACTGCTGCCGTCCTTTAACGTTGCACTATATTCTCCCCGGTCAGGCGCGAACTTTTCATCAGTAACTTGCTCAAGACCCGAAAACAGGGCTCTAGGTGTTGTAGATACCAGACATTCATTTGCCAGTAAGCTTGACGAAATGACGAATAATCCAATCGCCATCACGCCTTTGAATAACTGCATAAGATTTCCCTTGCGGTTTCAATAGCCAATAGTTCACACGATTCTATGTTCAAAACCGGTGAATTTCTATACAAGGTATCACGGGATAATTGCCAACATTACACTTAACTTGGCAAGCTAGAAAACCGCCGCACAGAATCGGTACGAGCGTTTTATTTAGCAGGTGCGGATATCTGGAAAGATTCTTTCGCTTTTAGCGCTGACTTCATAGAAAAGGCAACGATTACGCTGGCTTATGATCTTCCGGGCGAAGTTACCGGGATGTACCAAAGATGTGCTTCACCAAAAGTGTGCAAGCTGCTTTATACACCCAAAACAAGTGCAATGAACAAGTAACCACTTACTGGCCAGGCAACCACAAGTAGTTGGCTGGGTTGTCCTGGCAGGGGCCCAAGCCACATTCGAGCAGGGTGGAGAGCAGGTTTAGAGCCAGAATCACCAAAAAGCTGACGCCCGCCGACCGTCCCAACCAACCGGGATGGCGGGGCGTATCGGCGGCTTCTTGCGGCGTCATTTTGTCGATCAGCAACAGTCCACAGAGCAATATCGCCAGTACAAAGAATCCTACCAGCGCCCAGGTATAAAAATGCAAGCCGAGAAACGGCGAGCCATATCCGGGATCCCCATGAGCAATATGCAACAGTACCTGGCGCGCCGATGAAACCATTCCGGCAGAAGAGACAAGTGCCGTGAGGAAGGGCAACATCATAATCATTGCATCGGGACCGATTGGATTAACGGAGTCAAACTTAGGCTGAGTGACAACAAATACCCAGTTTCACTACCACCCATTGCCGGAGTGATGCCATTCGCATTTCCAACAAACGGTACCGGAGCCGCTTCGCATTCCCGACAAAATCGGGGATTCCCCTATAGTGACCGCGCTTTCCGCTCTCATAGCATCTTCGAGTTATTTCCATGTACTGAACGGGCTGGCCACAAGCTGCCCTCATTTCTTGCAGGTACATCATCAGGAGTGAATGAGATGACCGAGTATTTACCCGGCACAGGCTTGCGCCGCACCTTACTGGCGGCGGCAGTGCTTGTTAGCGGAGCCCTTTCTACCCACGGCGCCTACGCCAGTGAATTGGCCGTGGATATCGAACCGGCGGCGGAAACCGTTGAACCCGTAACGGCTAATGGAAAACTGGTGCGCTTCATCGAACTTTCCAGCAAGCCGCTGGCAGAGGCCGGTGTAAACCCGAATCGCAAAGCGGCTTACCTTAAGAAGCTGGCCCAGGAACAGAGCGATTTTCGTGCACAGGCCAAGGCCGCTGGTATCGCGTTTTCCGAGCGCAAGCATTTCGACGTGCTGTTCAATGGACTGTCGATCGAAGTCTCCGCAGATGACCTCGCCAAACTGGAGGCACTGGACCTGGTCAGTGCGACCTATCCAATTTACGAAGTCATGAGTGGAACCTCCCCGGTACCAGCGAAGGTACCTGAAGGTACAACCCGGGAAAATGTCACGGTTACCAACCTGACCGGCGTGCCGGAAGCGCACGCGGCCGGCATAACTGGTAAAGGTGTTGTGGTCGGCGTGATCGACAGTGGTATCGACTACAACCACCGCGCTTTCGGCGGCCCCGGCTTCCCGAACAGCAAGGTCATCGGCGGTTACGATTTTGCCGATAACGATCCGGATCCGTTCGACGACCAGTACGGCGCGGCAGAAATGCACGGCACACACGTGTCCGGTATCGTCGCCGGTAATGACGACATCATGGTCGGGGTAGCCCCGGATGCGAAACTGCGAGCCTATCGAATTTTCGGTACCCAGAATCGCGGCGCTACCGAGGATGTATTGATAGCGGCGATGGAGCAGGCGGTGGAAGACGGCTGCGACGTGGTGAATATGAGCTGGGGCAGTAATCGTGCTGAAGTGATCCAGAACGGCCTGATGGCGCGCGCCGCGGATCGCATGCTGAAAAGCGGCACCGTTCCAGTGGTGGCCATTGGCAACTCCAATGCCGGCCCATTCCTGCCGGGCGCCCCAGCCATTGCCAAGCAGGCCATCGCGGTCGGCGGTGCTTATGACGAGTCCCGCAAGGAACTGGCGTTCGAGCTCTCCAACAGTGAGACGGTGCCGTTCCGTATCATGTACAACGGCGCAGCGGTTCCCGGTGCTGGCAGCTTCCCGATCGTGGACGCAGGCGTTGCCAATTGTCAGCCGATCCCTGAGGACGTTTCCTACGAGGGCAATGTCGTGCTGCTCCAGCGCGGTCATTACACCTGCCGCACCTACACCGCAATCAATCAGTTTGCCGAGGCTGGCGCCGAGGCGGTCATTTGGTGGCAGAGTTCCTACAACCCCGAAAGCTGGCCCGGCCAGTGGAACAGCACCAAGACACCGTTGGAAATTCCCACGGTGATTGTGCGCACCATGGATGGCGAAAAAATCGCGGCCATGAGCCCGGGCGCCAGTCTCGACTGGGGACACTACTTTGATGTCCCGGGCAACTTCGGCGGCCTCACCGGCTTCTTCAGCTCCTGGGGCCCTTCCCACGAGCTGGAGCTGAAACCGGATGTAATGGCACCGGGCGGCAACATTTTCTCGACGGTTCCGAACTATGCGGGTGACTACGGTGTGATGACCGGCACCTCCATGGCCGCACCGCATGTGGCCGGTATTGCGGCGCTGATGCTTTCCGCGAATCCGAAACTGAAAGCCCACGAAGTGCGTGAAATTCTGCTGAGCAGCTCCACGCCCACACGCGCGAACTTCGACACCAGCCTGGGCTTGCAGCCAGTGGCGCAGCAGGGTGCCGGCATGGTCAATGCCCTCGCGGCGATTGCCAGCAAGGCAAAAGCGCTGCCGGCGAAGATCTCTCTGGGAGACCTGCGGGGTGCGGTCGCCAGTGAGCAAATCACCATCGAAAACAAGAGCAGCAAGGCAGTAACCTATACGCTGCGACACAATCCAGCGATTTCTGTGGCACCCCCGATGACCGCCTTCTGGAACCCGAGCAAGGCCACCGCAGACGTGACCTTTTCCGCCGACACCTTGACCGTTCCTGCCGACGGCGAAGCGAGCTTCACCGCCAGCTTCCGCGAGCCGGGAGAGTTGCCGGGTGGATCCATTCTCTCCGGTTGGATTGAACTGGTACCTGAAGCCGGCGATTCCCTGCGAGTCCCCTATCTCGGCCTGAAAGGGGCATACCAGGAACTTCCGGCACTCAACCCGACCTTTACCGACATCAACCCCGGCCTGGACAACCCGTCCCTGCGCCCGGAATCGCGCCCCTACTGCAGCGGCCCGCCCCCGACTCAGGCCCGCTGCTGTAGCGACCCGACCCCGGGATCCTGTGGCTGGTCCACCGGCAAGAGCACACCATTGACACTGGACTTCACCAACGGCGACAAGTACGACGACGCGGCCTTCGCCATGGTTTCCCAAGGCTTCCCGATGCTGCGCAAGTATCGTGCACGGGTGATCAATGAAGCCGGCCAAACAGTTGCCTGGGCCAAGGATCGCTACACCGGCCTGCGCCCTGCAAAACTGTTCGAACACTGGGTACGCAACAGCGGCGCCGGCACCGGCATCGATTTTGCGCAGTGGGACGGTATGCTGGAAGACGGCGCTCCGGCCCCAGCGGGCACTTACTACATTCGCCTGGAGTTCGACAAACTCGGGGGAGATGGTGTGAGTTTTCCGGACTTCGAAACCTGGACATCACCGCCGATTACGGTTGTGCGCTGAACAGCGCTGTCGTATCGGAAATGAAAACGGGGCCTTTTGGACCCCGTTTTTTATTGGTGTTTTTATTCGCGCTGCTTCAGCGCTGGCAGCGCGGGCAGAAGAAGGTATTGCGCTGGCCGATGATCTGCTCGCGGATGGTTCCCGGGCAGCGGGGGCAGGGCTGACCCGCTCGGCCGTAGGCGTTTAGCTGTTGGGCGAAGTAACCGGGTTTGCCGTCGCCGCCGACGAAGTCCTTTAAGGTAGTGCCGCCCTGTTCGATAGCGGCGGCGAGTACGGTTTTGATGGCCTCGACCAGTCGCTCGTAGCGCGGTCGGGAGATTTTGCCGGCGGGCGTTTGCGGGCGAATGCCGGCCATAAACAGGGCTTCGCTGGCATAGATGTTGCCAACACCGACGACGATACGGCCGTCCATGATGAAGGCTTTTACCGGGGCTTTGCGGCCGCGGGATTTACCAAACAGCAGGTCAGCATGAAAATCGTCACTGAGAGGCTCCGGGCCCAGGTGGGCGATGAGTTCGTGGCTTGCCGGGTCTTCGATGGTCCACAGCAGGGCGCCAAAGCGCCGGGGATCGTGGAAGCGCAGACGCTGACCGCTGTCGAGCAGCCAGTCGATGTGGTCGTGTTTTTCCGGCGGCAGCGTGCCGTCGACAATACGCAGGCTGCCGGACATCCCCAGGTGCCAGATGGCCATGCCCTTGTCGGTTTCCACCAGCAGGTATTTGGCGCGGCGGTCCAGACGCTGGATCCGGGCACCCCGGATCTTCTCGGCAAAGTCCGCATCCACTGGCCAGCGCAGGCTGTACTGGCGGATCTCGCACAGTTTTACCTGCCGGCCCTCCAAATGCGGGGCCAGTCCGCGTTTTGTGGTTTCTACTTCTGGTAGTTCAGGCATCGATCTGGGTTCCGGGTAGCCACTAGCGGGTTAAGTGGCGACTCCGCTAGGGACGGCCCTTTGCCAGACACGCCGTGAACCCATCCATGGGGGCTCGGCTGCGGCCGTCCTGGCCGCAGACGGTCTGGCAAAGGGCCGTCCCTAGCGAAGCCTTCGCATCTTGCTACTTAGTTTTTCTCAGGCACAAAAAAGCCCGGAAAACCGGGCTTTTTCGCGAACTAGCAAGGCAATCAATTACTTGATTTTGCCTTCCTTGTACATAACGTGCTTGCGAGCAACGGGATCGTATTTTTTGATCTCCATTTTCTCAGGCATGTTGCGCTTGTTCTTGTCAGTGGTGTAGAAGTGGCCGGTGCCGGCGCTGGAATTCAGGCGAATCTTGTCACGCATTGTTCTATCTCCGATCTGCTCTTACAGCAGTAATTAAACTTTCTCGCCGCGCTTGCGCAGCTCTGCCAGTACGGTATCGATACCTTTCTTATCGATAATACGCATACCTTTAGTAGAAATGCGCAGCTTCACGAAGCGCTTCTCTGCTTCCACCCAGAAACGGTGTGACTGCAGGTTCGGCACGAAGCGACGCTTGGTGCGGTTTTTGGCGTGAGAAACGTTGTTTCCGGTTACCGGGCGCTTACCGGTTACCTGACATACCTTAGACATCTGATTGGCCTCTTAAAAACTCTCGTGCCCTCAGCTCATAGGCGGGGCTAGGGAACAAATTCGGTATCCAGCGCGACCGCGGGATCTGTATAGAATCTGGCCCGGCCGCAAAGAGCGGCGTTTTATACCAGAACACCTATGGTGGGGCAAGTTTTGATCAATCTTTTTGCTGTCTGGCCAGACACTTTAAGTCGGCAAACTAACAGCGGGGCCCGCTGTTCCAGGGTGCGCGATGGGAAATGAAGGCCGGGGACTATATGGACTGGAGTTTAAAACATCAATATTGCCGCGAAGGTGTCGATACCGGGTCAAGCCTCGTGAGACCGTCTGCGGCCAGGACGGCCGCAGCCGAGCCCCCATGGATGGGTTCACGGCGTGTCTCACGAGGCTTGGCCCGGTAGCGGCGCCGCTACACAGCACTTTCAGAGCACCGGATCAGGCCGCCAGCGAGCTCAGCTACAAAAGCCCCCGCTCAGCAAAAGAACATCCACCCCCTTCGCCAACAATCAGATGATCCAGCACCCGGATATCCACCAACGCCAGGGCGTCCTTCAGCCGCCCGGTGATATGAATATCTGCCTGACTCGGCTCGCTGACACCCGAAGGGTGGTTATGGGCCAGGATGACCGCGGCGGCACCCTTGGCGAGGGCGGCCTGGACGACTTCGCGGGGATAGACACTGGCCGCGTTCAAGGTACCCTCAAACAGCTCTTGGTAGGCAATCACCCGGTGCTGGCTGTCCAGAAACAGGCAGCAGAACACCTCCCTGGTGCGGTGACGCAGCTGAGCGGACAGATAGTCACGCACCGCCTGGGGACTGGTCAGCGCATCAGTGCGCTTCAGATCTTCCGCCAGATGACGCCGGCCCATCTCCAGAACCGCCTGCAACTGCACGAACTTTGCGTCCCCCAACCCCTTGGCGGCACAAAATGACTTGCGATCCGCCTCCAGCAGCGGTCGCAGACCGCCGAAATCTACCAACAACTGGCGCGCCAGATCCACTGCCGACACCCCCGGCAGCCCCGTGCGCAGGAAAATCGCCAGCAGTTCAGCATCCGACAAAGCCTCGGCACCCTTCGCCAGCAACTTTTCCCGCGGCCGCTCCTCGGCCGGCCAATCCGTAATCGCCATACTCCCTCCCTGGATAAGTAATTACTCGCTTGCCACAGGCCCCGGCAAATCCCTTGCCGGCGAACCCCGACGGGTCATATTGCCCGCGGCGCTAAAATGGTAATCTTACCCGCTCTCAGAGAACCGGAACCACAGAATATGTCCTCCCTGGCCGACAAACGGATATTGCTGGGCGTTACCGGCGGTATCGCCGCCTATAAAAGCGCCGACCTGGTACGCAGGCTTCAGGATTGCGGCGCCACTGTGCGCGTCGTTATGACCGCCGGTGCCCAGGAATTCGTGCGTCCGCTCACCTTTCAGGCCCTGTCCGGCAACCCGGTACACACCGATCTGCTGGACCCCGCCGCCGAAGCCGCCATGGGACATATTGAGCTGGCCAAATGGGCCGATGTCATCCTCATCGCCCCGGCAAGTGCCAGCTGCATGGCGCGGCTCGCGGCGGGCATGGCCGACGACCTGCTCACCACCCTGTGCCTGGCCTCAGAAGCCCCGCTGGTACTGGCGCCCGCCATGAACCAGGCCATGTGGCGCCACCCCGCCACCCAGGCCAATGCGCAGACCCTCGTATCCCGCGGTGTCGCCCTGCTCGGCCCCGGTGCCGGCAGCCAGGCCTGCGGTGACGTGGGCCCCGGGCGGATGCTGGAACCACTGGAGATTGTCGATCAACTCTCCAGTCGAATTGCTCCACCCCAAGTAATGCGCGGTAAAAAAGTTACCATCACCGCCGGCCCCACCCGGGAGGCCCTGGATCCGGTGCGCTACCTGAGCAATCACAGCTCCGGCAAAATGGGTTTTGCCATCGCCGCCGCCGCCGCCCGCGCCGGTGCCGAGGTAACCCTGATTGCCGGGCCGGTGCGCCTCGACACCCCCGCCGGAGTAAAGCGCGTGGATGTGGTCAGCACCGAGGATATGCACCAGGCAGCGGAACAGGCGGCCGATGACTGCGACCTGTTTATTGCCTCGGCCGCTGTAGTGGACTTCCGCCCCGCGGTCATCGCGGCACAGAAAATAAAGAAAGAAGACGGCAACGACAGCGATGTACTGCAGCTGGTGAAAAACCCGGATATCGTCGCCGCCATCGCCGGGCGCAGTGAACGGCGCCCCTTCGTGGTGGGGTTTGCCGCGGAAACAGAAAAGGTGGTCGAGCACGCCCAGGGCAAACTGGCGCGCAAAAATCTCGACATGATCATCGCCAATGACGTCAGTGACCCGGCGGGAGGCTTCAACAGTGACCGCAACCAGGTCACGGTAATTGATAAAGCGGGGCAGCACACCCTGCCCGCGGCCCTCAAAACCGAGCTGGCCAATGAATTGATTGCACTGATTGCCGCGAAAGCGTTTTCGTAGAACGCGTGCGGCAACAAGCTCGAAAAATAACGACAAATAACAACACAAGATTCAGAAAACACTGAACCGGTCCGGGGGCTGGTCTGGGAAGACTGGGAGACTGAAAAGTCGTGGCTTCAAACATGCGAACTGAAAAAAAACCGCTGTGGCACAGCGGTTTAACCTTGCCGGCGTTACTGGCTGCTGCCGTTTGGCTGGGAGGCGGGCACCTGCTCAAGGCCAATGTGATCGACGGCCACAATGCACAGAGTGTACGCCAGGCCTCACAGCAGATTGCCGATAATTACGCACAGCAATTGCAGCAGTTTTTCAGCCAGCGCCAGCAGCAGCTCCGCGGTCTGAAGCCATTGCACACGTCCAGCACCAGCAGCGGCACCAGCGCGCTGCCCGATGCCAGCCTGCAGTTTTTCACCCCCGAGCAACTACATGTCGGCGCGGGCCAGCCACCACTGAATTTCGCCCTGGTCGACCTGTTGAAACGCAGCCGCGAAGAGCAACAGCCAAAGCCGGAATTCCTGCGCAACCAGGAAAACCAGTGGCAGCTCTACAGCGCCTCTGCAGAAGCCAATGGCGCGCTGCTGATCAGCCAGCCGTTCCGCGTATTCGAGCAGACCCTGAATCGCCTGGACCAGAACCCTGGCACCATTCAACTGAACCAGCAATTTCCCGACGGCCCGGCCCGCGGCCTCTGGAGCTCGCCTGCCGTTGCCAGTGGTGGTGAAGCGGCCAGCGCCGCGGTTAGCGGCTCTTACCTGAATGTATCGTTTATCCCCTCGCCGGCGTTTGCCCGCAGCCACAGCATCCCCGCCAGTTGGGTGTATGGTGCGGCACTGCTGGGCCTGCTGGGGACACTGCTGGCACTGTGGATATTACTGCCCGCTGACGGTGCCGCCGCGCCCTGGGAAAAATCCGCACGCAGCGGCCGGACAGCGGCAAAGAGAAGCCTGAGCAAGGAAGACCTGGCAAAACCGCCAGCGGCAACCAACCAGAGTACGGCGGTAGCCGAGGCGCCGGCCCCTGCTGCACCGGCGGCGCCGGCGGTGGAAGAAACCTCCCGCAGCGATCTGATGCGCACGCCCAGTACCGAGATCCCGGCACATGTATTCCGCGCCTACGATATTCGCGGCATCGCCGGCGAAGAAATCAACGAGCCTTTCGCCTACCAGCTGGGCCGCGCCCTTGGCAGCATTGCCCTGCAATCAGGCCAGGAACTACTGCTGGTGGGGCGCGACGGCCGCAACAGCAGCGAGCTGCTGCGGGACTGCCTGATCGAGGGCATCCTGGAAAGCGGCTGCAACGCGGTGGATCTCGGCCTGGTGCCCTCGCCACTGCTGTACTTTGCCTGCGCCAAGGGCAAGAACACCAGCAGCGGCGTGATGGTGACCGCCAGCCACAATCCGGCGGAATACAACGGCTTCAAAATCGTGATGAACGGCCGCCCGCTGGCAGACGACAAACTCCAGGATCTGCGCACGCTCATGCAGTCAGGCCAGTTCGCCAGCGGCAAGGGCAGCCACAACTTCCAGGACATCAATAGCCTGTATATCGATGAGATATTCAATGACGTCGCCCTGGCCGGCCAGCCGCGCATTGTGATCGACGCCGGCAACGGCGCCACTTCGGAACTGGCGCCGGAGCTGTTCGAGCAACTGGGTTGCGCAGTGGAAACCCTCTACTGCGAGGTGGACGGCAACTTCCCCAACCATGCACCGGATCCGTCGCGCCCGGAAAACCTGCAGGACCTGATTACGGCGGTAAAAGGCGAGGGCGCCGACCTGGGTATTGCCCTGGATGGCGACGGCGATCGCGTAACACTGATTACCCCCAGCGGCCGCATCGTCTGGGCCGACCAGCTGGTGATGCTGCTGGCGCGGGATATTCTCGCGCGCAATCCGGGCTCCGACATCGTATTCGACGTGAAGAGCTCCCGTGCACTGGCTGACCTGGTCACCCAGTACGGTGGCCGCCCGGTGATGTGGAAAACCGGCCACGCGCCCATGAAGACCAAAATGCTGGAAACCGGCGCTTTACTCGGCGGCGAGTTGTCGGGGCACATCTTTATCAAAGATCGCTGGTATGGCTTCGACGACGGCATCTACGCCGCGGCACGGGTGCTGGAAATCATGGCGCTGCGCGAACAGTCCCTCGACGAACTGCTCGACTCCCTGCCGCAGATGGTCAACACCCCGGAGATATTGCTGCCAGTACCCGAGCAGAGAAAATTTGGCCTCATCGACAAGCTGCGCAAACAAGGGCACTTTGGCGATGCCGACCTCAACACTATCGACGGCCTGCGCATCGAGTTCGCCGACGGCTGGGGCCTGGTGCGCGCATCCAACACAAGCGCTGCACTGACCCTGCGCTTTGAAGCCGACGATGAACAAGCGCTGGAACGTATCCGCAAGATTGTGGCAATCCAGCTCCAATCCATCGATCCCGCCCTGAAGATACCGGGCTGATCAACCGATCCCAGCAGTAACCCAAAGCGGTAAGGAAAACGCTATGTCCCTGGACCAGAAATCCGCCCTGCGCGTCGCACAGGTACTCAACGAAGCACTGCCCTATATCCAGCGCTTTATCGGCAAGACCGTGGTGGTCAAATTCGGCGGCAACGCCATGGTCGACGAAGAGCTGCAGAACAGCTTCGCGCGCGATGTGATCCTGATGAAGCTGGTGGGCATGAACCCGGTGGTGGTACACGGCGGCGGCCCGCAGATCGGCGACCTGCTGAACAAGCTCAGCATTGAATCCCGCTTTGTGGACGGCATGCGCGTTACCGACAGCGAAACCATGGATGTGGTGGAGATGGTTCTGGGCGGTACCGTCAATAAGCAGATCGTCAACCTGATCAACAAAAACGGCGGCCGCGCGGTAGGCGTTACCGGCAAAGACGGCCTGTTGATCCGCGCGCGCAAACTGCGCCGCAATGACCAGCAAGAAGAAAGCGCCGGCCTGCACGCTTCCGAGATCATCGACATCGGCCATGTAGGCGAAGTGGAAAGCGTCGACACCGGCGTGATCGACATGCTGATCAATAGCGACTTTATCCCGGTGATCGCCCCCATCGGCGTGGGCAAAAATGGCGAGTCCTACAACATCAACGCCGACCTGGTGGCCGGCAAAATTGCTGAGTACCTGAAAGCGGAAAAGCTGATGCTGCTCACCAATGTCGCCGGACTACAGGACAAAAACGGCGAGGTGCTTACCGGCCTCTCCACCCTGGAAGTGGACGGCCTGATTGCCGACGGCACCATCTACGGCGGCATGTTGCCCAAAATTGCCTGTGCCCTGGATGCGGTCAAGGCCGGCGTTACCTCCGCCCACATCATCGACGGCCGTGTTCCCCACGCCGTACTGCTGGAAATCTTTACCGATACCGGTGTCGGCACCCTGATCACAAACAGCAATCTGCAAGAAGATGCGTGATTTTGGTCACATTAACGATGTTAACGGCCACTAACAATTGATGCCGTGGCGCCGAATCGTTAGGATTCTGGCGCCGACCAACGGACTTTCCGCGATTTACAAAGGGCTTCTGACACCCGGCTTCCGGTGGCAACACCGAAGCAACACCATACAACGCTGAAAGACCGGCCAAAGAGAACAACATCGGCACAACAACAAAATCAGTTCCCGGCTGAATATTCCGGGTAAAGGCAGTCAATGAGCAGCGAAAAAATCAATCGGCGCCAGCAAATCCTGCAGGCCCTGGCCCATATGCTGGAGGCCAGTCCCGGCGCCCGCATCACCACCGCGGCACTGGCCAAAGAGGTGGGCTTTTCCGAAGCGGCGCTCTACCGTCACTTCCCTAGCAAATCCAAGATGTTTGAAGGTCTGATCGAGTTTATCGAAGAGACCATTTTCAGCCGCATCAAACTGATTCTCGACGACGAGCCCTCGGCGCTGAACCGCTGCCAAAAGATACTGCACCTGCTACTGGCCTTCTGCGAGCGCAACCCGGGCATCACCCGTCTCCTCACCGGTGACGCCCTGACCGGTGAAACCGAGCGCCTGCACGGCCGTATCCTGCAACTGTTCGACCGCCTGGAAACCCAGCTCAAGCAGATACTGCGGGAAGCGGAATTGCGCGAGCAATTGCGTCCGGCCATCCCACTGACCGCGGCAGCCAACCTGCTGCTGGCCAGTGCCGAAGGCCGTATCGTGCAGTATGTGCGCAGTGGTTTTAAACGCCGCCCCACCGAGTACTGGGCAGAGCAGTGGCCGGTGTTGGTGGCAGGATTCTTTCGGGAGAGTGCGCTGAGCGCGCACAACTGAGAGTAAAACCGGAAAACAGTGGCCGGGCAGTAACGTGCCGGCTTTCAGACTTTGGAATGCCGGCTTACTTGCCGGCGATTTCCTGATAACGGCTGGAGGCTTGATCAAACTCGCTGTTGATCGCCAGGGCTTCCTTCTCACGCAGTGACAGGCGCTCACTGACCACACCCACTTCCGTGCGCAGGTTTTCAATCCGCTCCAGCAGTTCGGGGGATACCGTGCCGCCATTGCGCTGGGTGCGCGCAGCGGCAGATTCTTCGCTTTCGATCTGGCGGTTGAGGCTGGTGATATTGGAGCTCAGGATGGCGATATCCTGCTGCACAATGGCAAGCTTGCGCTTGCGCGCCGATTCGATGTCCGCAAGGCTGTTATAGCGTTTCAACAATTGCAGGTCGGCCGCCATACGGGCTTCGCGACGCTGTTTTTCCGCCAGTTGCTTACCTGTCAGCTCCGGTTCCACCACCTGTAAAAGTCGGCCGGTGGGCGTAATCACTTCATAGCCCTTGGCCACAAAGCGAGGCGGCACCTGATCATCCAGCACCTGTACGCCGTGTTCGTCGGTGTAGCGGTACAACACCTTGCCGTCCCACCCCTGGGTTGCAGCTCCGACATCCAGTGTCAGAAGGGCGCCGGCCAGTGCCAGCGCATATGCAGTTTTCACGCTATCTCTTCTTCACGCTTATAGTTGTTCAAATTTCGACCAGAACCGAGATTCCTTTTGCGCTCCGGTAGATATTTGACGAGTCAGCAGGCGTATCCCTCAGGCTCCATCTGCAAAACTCGGGTGCAAAACTCGGGCCCGGATCAATCGCCGGAACTCACACCATAGCGCTCGCGGTAGTCGATGATTCGCTGCAGTAACTCATCACTGGCAGCTTCCGACTTAAGATAGGTAATAATATCGTCCAGTTCCACAATACCGATCACAGGAATGCGGTAATCTCGCTCAACTTGCTGAATTGCAGAGAGATCTGTGTCATCCCCGGCCTTTTCCTGCCGGTTGAGCCCGATCACCACTCCCGCCGGCTCTGCACCCTGGGCATGGATGATCTGCATGACTTCACGCACCGCGGTGCCGGCCGTAATCACATCATCGATGATCAAAACCTTGCCTTTAAGCGGCGCACCCACTAAGGTTCCGCCCTCGCCGTGGTCCTTGGCCTCTTTTCGGTTGTAACAGAAGGGTTTATCGACCCCTTTCTGTGCCAGCGCCACTGCGGTCACCGCACCCAGCGGGATGCCTTTATAGGCCGGCCCGAATATGACATCAAACTCCACGCCAGAGGCAATGATCGCTTCCGCATAGGCATTGCCCAGAGCGGCCAGCGCTGCACCGCTGTGGAAACGGCCGGCATTGAAGAAATAGGGGCTCTGGCGCCCGGATTTCAAAGTAAAATCCCCGAAACAGAGCACATCGTGCTCCAGGGCCAGTTGTATAAAGTCGCGCTGGTACTGCTGCATGGCAATTTGATAACTATTGGCTAAGGTGAAGGAAGGTCCCCAAGGAATGGGGAGCGGCAATCGAAAAATGTTCAGACGAATAACGACTGCAATTTTACACAGTCCGCTGGTAAGGGGCTAATAATGCGAATAGTGAGTTTGTCCGTTGATGGTGTGCACCAGGCTGCACAGCGCGGGCTCTACGATTGGCTGTCAGATCAGGACGCAGACATCATCTGTTTGCAGGATCTGCGCTCACTGGAACCGGAGCTGGATCACCCCATCTTCCATCCGGACGGTTACTACAGCTATTTCTTCGATTCTGGCACTCCCCACGAAAACGGCGTCGCCATCTATACCCGTGCCCAGCCGAAAGCGCTGATCTACGGCATGGGCTTTGCCAATGGCGTCGACATGTACGGCCGTTATCTGCAGGCGGACTTCGAGCGCTTAAGTGTCGGCTCCCTGCTGGCGCCGGTGGCTACCGACGAGGCCTCGCTGGAAACCAAGGTACAGTTCTTCGACGATATGCAGGCGCACCTGGCCAAGATCAGCCGCAAGCGCCGCGATTTCATTTTCTGTGGCAACTGGGGCATGGCCCACCGCCGCGCGGATGTGGAGAACTGGCAAGATCACCAGGATACCCCTGGGTTTATGCGCCACGAGCAGCGTTGGCTGGATCAGCTGTTCAACGAAATCGGCTATGTCGACGCCTTCCGTCGCATCGTAAAAGACGCCGATGAATTCACCTGGTGGCCCAGCGGCGAGCCGGGCAAGGGCGATGGCTGGCGTACCGATATGCAGATCGTGTCGCAGACCCTGAAAAACAAGATCGAGTACGGTGCCATCAACAAGAACGTCGCCTTCTCCAGCCACCTGCCGGTGATCATGGATTACGATCTGGAAGTCTGATGGCAGACTCGCCCCAAGCTAACCCCAGCAAAAAAGGCGCACCCAGGTGCGCCTTTTTTGTATCTGCAGTGTTGTTAACAACCGTCAGCGGATGCGCGAGGCCTTCAGTTTCACATCCGCATCCCGCCACGCCTTGCTGAAGCGGTCCTCGATCAGTTCGGCCTCATCCACCTTGTGCTGTTTGCGCAGTGCCTCCGCCAGCCCGAACAACGCCCAACCATTGTCCGGGCGCCGCTTCAGGTCCTCCCAGTAAACAGTCTCCGCCTCCGCGGGGCGTTCAGCCTCCAGCAGCACCGCACCGAGCGCCAGCCGCGGTGGGTAGTGCCACTCTGCCGGCTCGGTATACACCAGGCCGTCTTCCAATCTTACCGCGCGGCTCAGATGATTCACGGCGCTGTCGTAGTCCTTGCGCGCCGCGGCCAGCTCTCCGGCGAGCACTTCCGGCGCAATCGCCATGATCTGTTTTGCGCTGTTCGGTGAGAACATCGAGTAATCGAGCGACGGGCTGCTGCTCAGCTTCTGTACCACCTCCAGCTCTTGCTGTGCCTCGTCCAGCTGACCCTTGCCGATAAAGGCAAGCCCGCGCACATAGTGCCAGGCGACCTTCAGGTAAGGGTCCTTGGCGGGCTCCGGCAATGCCAGCACCTGATCCCACTTGCCAAATCGCGCCAGCGACCAGTAGGGAAGAACCCGGAAGCCAGCCAACAACGGCATGGCTTCCAGGGTGTCATCGGAGATCTTGGATGCAGTTTTGTTGGCCGCGTCTATGGCCTTGGCACTGTTCCCCATGGCGGTATTCGCAAACCACAAAAAGTGAATATTGTGCGGATAGTAGGCCATCGGGTAGAGCCCCTGGGCGCGGCACTGGGTGATGTAATCTTCATCCGCGAGGATCGCGCGCTCATTGGCTTTTACCGAATCGGCATAGCGACCCACCCGCTGATAAATATGGGTCGGCATATGCACGATGTGCCCGGCACCCGGCATCAGGTTTTGCAGGGTATCCGCCGCCTTTTCCGCCCGCTGCGGGTTGTTGGTGGGTTCGATCAAATGGATATACAGGTGTAGCGCGCCCGGATGTTGCGGGTTTTTCGCCATCACCCCCTCGAGCAGTGCGACGATATCTTCGGTACCCGCATAAGGCGTACCGTCGCGCATCCAGTAATTCCAGGGCCGCAGGTCCATCATCGACTCGGCATATAAGGTCGCGATATCCAGGTCGTCCGGGTACTCCGCCGCCACCTTGGCCATGGCGGCCGCGTATTTCTCGTCGGCCTCGCGGCGATTCGTCGGATCGCCGGTGTAGCGGTTTGTCAGCGCCTCGATCAATGCCCGTTCCCGCTTGTTCACGCTAGTGGCCAACGACTGCGCCTTGAGCACCAGCTCCCGCGCCTTCGGCTCGGCCTCCTGGTCCATGGGGGCATTGATGTTGGGCCCCAGCACCAACGCCTGGCCCCAGTAAGCCATGGCACAGTCCGGATCCAGTCTCGCTACCTCGCGGAAGGAACGACCGGCTTCCGCGTGATTGAACGCATACGTCAGATTGATCGCCTGATCGATGTATTTCTGCCCCTGCTCGGAGGCGCAGGAGACCGGGAAGGTGTGTTTGCCGAGGTTTTGCAGGCGGGGGGCTATGTTGCCAGCGGGGGAGGGTTTATCGCCCCCCGGGGGCTCTTCGTAGTGTTTGTGTTGGGTTTTTGCTGGGGCTTCTTGAACGGAATCCTGTGCAAATACGTGTGCCGAACTGGTCAGCAGCACTGCAAGGATGGAAGCCAGGTAACGGTTGTTCATCGGCTCTCTCACTATCCTTGTTATCAAACCTAGAGAGAAGCCTATGACAAAACCGGCCACACCCTGCCACTAGCGGTGGCAATAGCTGCCGGTTTTTCAGAAGGGATGGTTGCAGAGCAAGACCGCAGGACTAGTGTTGCAGGACTAGCGTTGCAGGAAGCGGGCGCGGGAATTATTCCGCCAGCGCCTTTTTCTGCAACTCGATCAGCTCCCTGATCCCGGCCTTGCCCAGGGCCAGCATTTCCGCAAACTGCTGTTCGGTAAACGGAGCACCTTCCGCGGTGCCCTGCACCTCGATCATGCCGCCATCCTCGGCCATCACCAGGTTCATATCGGTATCGGCATTGCTGTCTTCCGGGTAATCCAGGTCCAGCACCGCCTCTCCCTCATAAATACCCACGGAAATCGCCGCCACCATATTTTTCAGTGGATCGGTGGCGATCATTTTCTCGCGCTGCAAATAACGAATGGCGTCTACCAATGCCACACAGGCGCCGGTGATCGAGGCGGTACGGGTACCGCCGTCGGCCTGGATAACATCGCAATCGAGGGTGATCTGGTGCTCGCCGAGGAGTTTGAGGTCCACCGCCGCACGCAGGGAACGGCCGATCAGGCGCTGGATTTCCACAGTGCGGCCACCCTGTTTGCCGCGGGCCGCTTCACGCCCCATACGCGAGCCGGTGGAGCGGGGTAGCATGCCGTACTCGGCGGTGATCCAGCCACTGCCCTGGCCGCGCAGAAAGCGCGGCACTTCCGCCGCAACCGACGCATTGCAGAGCACTTTTGTATCGCCAAATTCCACCAGCACCGATCCCTCGGCGTGGCGGGTGTAGTGGCGGGTGATGCGCACGTCGCGCAGTTGCTCTGGTTTGCGGCCGCTTGGTCGCTGCATATTGCACCTCAATAGTTGATTCGCTGAGTGATTCACAAGATTCAAGGCCCGGCATTATAGCCATCTAAGACCACAATCACCCTGTGCTATGCTTTGCCGCTCTTTTTCTAGCAAGCAGCCTTTCTGGAGCACGGCAGTATGGCCAACAACAAAGTGCGCAGCATGACCGCCTTCGGACGCGCAGAAGTCAATTACTCCACCGGCACTGCCATCTGGGAGATGCGCTCGGTCAACCACCGCTACCTCGAACCCCACTTCCGCCTGCCGGAAGCCGCCCGCGCGCAGGAGCCCAAGCTGCGCGAACAACTGCGCCAGACCCTGAACCGCGGCAAACTGGAAATGACCCTCACCCTGAAGCCGGTGAGCGGCCAAACCGCCGCCATCGAAGTCAATCAGGCCCTCGCCGAACAGCTGGTCAAGGCTGCCAGCCTGGTGGCACCCGCCAGTGACAGTCTGGCGTTGAATCCGCTGGAGATTTTGAAGTGGCCGGGCGTCATCGCCGAGCCGGAAACCGACGCCGATGAGCAGGCCAGCGCCATCCTCGATGGTTTCAAGCAGGCACTGCAGCAGGTAGTGGATAACCGCGAGCGCGAAGGCGCCGAGCTCGCCGGCTTTATCGAGGCCCGCATCAAAGGCATCAGCGAACAGGTCGGCCAGGTGCGCGCGCTATTGCCGCAGATACTGGAAAACCAGCGTGAAAAACTACGCACACGACTGGCCGAATTACTTGAGGAAGTCGACAAGGATCGCATCGAACAGGAAATTGCGGTGCTGGCCCAGAAGGCCGACGTCGACGAAGAGCTCGACCGCCTCGACGCGCACGTCAACGAAGCACGCCGCGTACTAAAAAATGGCGGCGCCATCGGCCGCCGACTGGATTTCCTGATGCAGGAATTCAATCGCGAGGCGAATACCCTGTCTTCAAAATCGGTAGTGACCGATACCACCCAGGCGGCAGTGGAATTGAAAGTACTGATCGAGCAGATGCGCGAGCAGGTGCAAAACATCGAGTAACCAAGTTCAAGTATCTCGCCCTTTTGCGGCAGCCAGATGTACCAAGTCATGCCTGAAAAAAAAGCGCTACTTATCGCCAAGCAGTGGCCGGAACCCACCTCGACTGCTGCTGGCCGCCGCACCCTCGATCTCCTCGACCTGCTTGCGGAAGCAGGCTATAAGGTTGAAATCGGTTGCCCGGCACAGCCAACCCCCTTTCAGGCCAAGACCGGTTACGCTGAGCACCAGATTGAAGTCAATGCATCCAGTTTCGACGACTGGGTGCGCGCACTGAACCCCAGCCTGGTGATCTACGATCGCTTTATGATGGAAGAGCAGTTTGGTTGGCGGGTGCGTGAGCAGTGTCCCGCAGCAGTGACGGTGCTCGACACCAGTGATTTCCACAGCCTGCGCGAGGCACGCCACCAGGCATTGAAAAGTGGCCAACCGCTAAACCTGTTCCACCCGGTCGCCGAGCGCGAGATTGCCGCTATCGCTCGCTGCGATCTCACCATCATGATTTCCCAGGTTGAAGTGGACCTGCTGAAACGACATTTCTGTTTGCCGGACTGGCAGCTGCACTATCTGCCATTTCTGGTGCGGGAAATTCCAAATGCCGAAGCACTGCCCGGTTTCGCAGAGCGACAACATCTGGTGATGATCGGCGGCTTCAAGCACGCGCCTAACCGCGATGCCACTATCTGGTTCGCCCAGCAAGTATGGCCGCATTTGCATTCAATGCTGCCCGGGGTGGAGTGCCATATTTATGGTGCCTACTCCGATCACGCCATGCATCGCCTCAGCGACCCGGTAACCGGGCTACGGGTGCACGGCCGTACCGAAGATGCGCTGGCAACGCTGGCGCGCTATCGAGTGAACCTGGCGCCGCTGCGCTTCGGTGCCGGGCAGAAGGGCAAGATTCTGGAAGGCTGGCTCAGTGGTACGCCCACAGTAACCACCCCCGTTGGTGCCGAATCCATGGCTCCCACCGATACTTGGGGTTATCCGCTGAGTGATGATCCCATTCGGTTTGCACAGACAGTGGCGCAGCTATATCAACACAAGTCCGATTGGAGCGCAGTGCGCGATGCGGGCATTCGCGCACTCGAAAACGGATTTTTATACCGGGCATACGCCGGCGCATTTATTCAGCGGCTGGAAGAGATCGCCGCGAACCTGGAGGCACATCGAAACCGCAATATCTGGGGACGCATTCTCCGGCGCAGCGAGCACCGCGCCGAGGAATTTATGAGCCGCTGGATCGAGGAAAAAAACAAGCGCGCGGACGACTCGATTCAAGGCAGTTAATTTTCTTGCTCACCGGATTCGCGTGCCAGCTTAAAGGTGATTTTGGAGCGCACATTATGCGCTACCTTTCCAGTGGGATCGTATCGCCACTGCTTAACCGAGTTGATCGCGGCATTGTCAAAGTCAATCCGGTAATCCTCTTTCGCCGTGTTCTCGACCACCCGGATATCGAAGGGACGACCATCGATCCCGTCAACGCTGTACTCCACCAAAACTACCGCTTCTTCCTTTGCATCATAGGCGGATTTCGGATACTTCGGAGGTACTACCGTTTTACGCAGGGTTTCTCCGTTATCCGCAGGCGTGTCTGTCGCTGCGATGGCAGCAAGTGAGCCGCTCACCGCAAGAATCACGCAAAATACTAACCATTGCGCACCTTTCGATACAGCGACTGCAGACTGAATACAACTCATCCTTTTAAGCATCATTTTCTTATCTCCATAGTGTGTACATAGCGGTTGTTTTGAAAGGGGCGCGACCGATGCGGCCAACAGGGCTTTGGCGTAGACCAGCGGAACGTTTTGCTGACGGCCATCGAGCACAGTCTCGTCACAAGAAAGCTCCTGCAGCAGACGAAAGCGATGATGAGCTAGCCAAAAAAGCGGGTTGAACCAGAATACTGCGCGCAACCCAAGGGCAACGAGATTCCAGAGATTGTCCATACGCTGTGCGTGTACTCGCTCATGCGCGACGATCAGCTCAAGCTCGCCTGCGGAAAATTTGGTTTGGTAGTCGGGAGGAAGAAGAATGACCGGCCGAAAGATGCCTTTTAGGCAGGGGCTATGGATAGCCTCCGCCACCTGCGCCGTCATCGAGCTGATTTTAATTTCTTTAGCGGGCAAGCGCTGCAACCGAACCCAATCCCTGAATAGAACCAACAATAAAATGCCGGACCCCATCGCCCATACCCAGTGAAAAACATTCATATGGCTGGCGACTACTGCGGGTACCGCGTTTGTCACCGATAAAGAAGCCAGGATTTCCGGAGCGTAAAGCCAGGCGTCATTTTTCTGGACAATGAAAGTGATGCACACCAGCAGGGGAAGCCCCACATACATTCGGTAAATAAATCGATATCCCGTCCACCGGTGCCCGCATTTCTCGACGATCCACATGAGAAGCAGAAAACCAACCATTACCCAATGCGCGAGCATGAGATCTTCAGTCATTTTCCTTTTCCCACTTATCGATGAATGCCTTGAGCTCTTCAATATCGCTGGGCTTTAATTTCTTGCTTGAAGCAAAACCGGCAACAAAGTCTCCAATTTTTCCGTCAAACATCCGCTCCACTAGGCCGGCACTCTGCTTTTGCACATACTCCTGCCGGGCAAGACAGGGGGAGTAGAGGTAACTGCGACCTTCGCGCTCAAACGTGATCGCCCCTTTTTTCACCATACGACCGAGCAGTGTTTTTACGGTTTTATCATGCCATTCGTTTTTTTTGTTCAGGCGGCCGACCACCTCATTGGCGGAGACGGGCGCACCCTGCCAAATGGCTTCCAGCACCTCAAACTCCTTGTCGCTTACTTCAATCATCAATCATCACCAGTAACTGATTACAAATGTAATTTTAATTAGATTACACCTGTAATCCAAAAAGTCAAATGGCTTCTTTGCGATTGCACCGGCGAGCCACGCACCACTTTGCTGAGGTTTTGCGATCCACAAAATGGGAGAATGCTGGCAAACAGAATTCCTCCGCCGCGTCTGCCCATGAAATACTTCAGCCCCGCCACCATCATCGCCACCGCACAGCTACTGGGCACCTCACTTTGGTTCAGCGCCAACAGTGCGGCAGATGATCTCGCAAGGAACTGGCAGCTGATGGCGACCGATATCGGCTGGCTGACCAATGCCGTACAGGGCGGTTTTATTCTTGGCACTCTGGTGCTTGCGCTCGGGGGTATCGCCGATCGCTATCGTGCAAGTCGTATTTTTGCGGTCAGCGCCCTTGCGGGAGCGCTATTCAACGGTTGTTTTGCCTGGCTGTCAGAGGGGCTGAGCAGCGCACTGCTTTTCCGCTTTCTTGTCGGCATTTGCCTCGCCGGCATTTATCCCATGGGTATGAAACTGATTGTGAGCTGGGCACCGGAGCGGGCCGGTGCCGCGCTGTCACAACTGGTGGCAATGCTCACGCTGGGTACGGCGTTGCCGCACGGATTGCGGGAAGCCGGTGCGGGACTACCGTGGCAGCTGATAATCAGCGCCTCCTCTCTGCTTGCTGTAATTGCGGCCGTGTTGATATACCGCCTTGGCGATGGCCCACACCTACCCGCGCCCGCTGCAAAAAAATCCGCAACGCCCAATCCCAGGCGTTTTACCCAACCCGCTGTGCTGCAGGCATTTCGAATTCCGCAATTTCGCGCAGCGGCCTGGGGTTACTTTGGACATATGTGGGAGCTGTATGCCTTCTGGGCAATGGTGCCTCTTCTGGTTTCAGGCACCGCGCTATTTGCGCGGTTTCCGGCGCTTGGCGTATCCGGCCTGTCGTTTGCGATTATCGCCGTTGGCGCCATTGGCTGCCTGCTGGGTGGCCTTCTGTCGCGCCGGGTCGGCAGTGGCCCGGTCGCTCTGGGCGCGCTTGCCGCATCCGGTAGCTGCGCGCTGATTTTTGTTTTGTCCTGGAATGATTTACCGGCAATCGGGCTCGCCATTTTGTTGCTGGTCTGGGGCGCGACCGTAATTGCGGATTCGCCGCAGTTTTCTGCGCTTTCTGCCTCTGCCTGTCCGCGAGAACTGGTGGGCGCGGCCCTCGCCATTCAGAACTCCGCAGGCTTCGCGATTACCGTGGTTTCAATTGCGGGCATCAGCGCTCTGTTCGAACGGGCCGGTCCCGATGCTGTCTGGTTGCTGCTGCCCGGCCCGATACTCGGGTTGTTGGGTTTTGTACTGACGATGCGTCGCGCACACCTGGCTTCGGATAACTCGGTGCCCCCTGCGTGATAGCGCGCGATCGAACAGTGAATTTAATGCCAGCCATGGAGACCTGCATCACAGTTAAGCCCAAATGGGTTACGATCGTACCAATTACCGCCTAATTTTGGCGCGAAATCCAAAGAGTTGTCCTTCATTTTCATTGTGGGCGCAATCCCTCTCCTCGTTAAACCATGACCCCCGGAAAGAAATCCGCAACACAACTGCGGGCAGTTCCGGAGGGGCCGCTCAGGAGTTCCGCGGTGTTTTAACGGCAGCTCTACCCAGAGCCGCCGATAAAAATAATTAAGGAGAAATTCGCAACAATGAAATTATCAGCGTTATTGAAACTTGGCTCTGGACTGAAGCAGCGCCCTGGCACCGCTCTCGGTGCGGCAACCCTGCTGATCAGCGCCACTTTTGGCGCCAGCTTTTCTGCTCAGGCGGTTGAGCCGGAGCTGTCGGCCATGGCCGTGGCGGCGGATGAAGTGGTTACCGACCGCGTTATCGTCAAATACAAAAATACCATGGCAGGCGCCAATGCCATGGCCATGTCGCAGACCGCCATCGACCGGGTAGCACAGACCTCCGGTCATCGCTTCAAGCATATGCGTCGCCTCGCTACCGGGGCGCAGTTGATGAAGCTGGAAAAGCGCGCAAGCAAATCGGAACTGGATGCCATCATCGCGCGCCTGCAACAGGACCCGCAGGTGGAATACGCGGAACCCGATCGTCTGATGCAGCCCATGGCAGTACCTAACGACGCCAACTACAACCAGCAGTGGCACTATTTTGAAGCCACCGGTGGTCTGAACCTGCCGGCAGCCTGGGATGTGACGCAGGGGGAAGGTGTTGTGGTCGGTGTAATCGACACCGGCTATCGCCCGCACGCCGATCTGAATGCCAACATCCTGCCCGGTTACGACATGATCTCGGACACCACCGTGGCCCAGGACGGCAACGGTCGCGACAGTGATGCCAGCGACCCCGGTGACTGGTCTCCCGCGGGTGCCTGTGGTTCCGGGCAACCGGCACGCAGCAGTAGCTGGCACGGCACCCACGTGGCCGGTACCATCGCGGCGGTTACCAACAATGGTACCGGTGTTGCCGGTGTCGCCTATAAAGCGAAAGTGGTTCCCATCCGGGTACTCGGACGCTGTGGTGGTTACACCTCAGATATCGCTGACGGCATCATTTGGGGCGCGGGCGGCAATGTCAGCGGCGTGCCGGCCAACGCCAACCCGGCGCAGGTGCTCAACCTGAGCCTCGGCGGCGGCGGCAGCTGTGATACCACCACCCAGAACGCCATCAATACGGCTCGCAGCCTCGGCACCACCGTGGTGGTTGCAGCGGGCAACTCCAACGCCAACGCGGGCAATTACAGCCCGGCCAGTTGCGCCGGCGTCATCTCGGTGGCCTCCACCAACCGCGCCGGTAGCCGCGCCTACTACTCCAACTACGGCAGTGTGGTGGATGTGGCAGCGCCCGGAGGTGAAACGTCCACCAACAGCAATGGCGTTCTCTCCACGCTCAACAGCGGCAGCCAGGGCCCCGGCAGCGACAACTACGCCTTCTACCAGGGCACCAGCATGGCAGCGCCGCATGTGGCCGGTGCTGCGGCACTGCTCTACGCGGTCGATGGCAACATCACGCCGGATCAGGTGGAATCCACACTGAAAAATACCGCGCGCAGCTTCCCCGGATCCTGCAGCCAGTGCGGTAGCGGTATCGTGGATACCTCGGCAGCGGTGAATGCGGTCAATGGCGGTGGCAACCCGGACCCAGACCCGGAGCCCGGCAACGGCGAGCTGAGCAATGGTGTGGCGGTAACCGGACTCTCGGCTAGTACCGGTGGCGAATTGCAGTACACCCTGCAGGTTCCCGCAGGCGCTTCCAACCTGAGCTTCCAGATTGCCGGCGGTAGCGGCGACGCAGACCTCTATGTCCGCTACGGTTCCGCGGCAACCACCAGCGCCTACGACTGCCGCCCCTACCTGAACGGCAATAGCGAAACCTGCAACATCTCGAATGTTCAGGCGGGAACCTATTACGTGATGGTGCGCGCGTACAGCAGTTTCTCTGGCGTGAGCCTGACCGGCAGCTTCGATGAAGGCGGCAGCGGTGGCGGTGCCACCGGCTGGACCGAGAGCAACCTGTCGGGCGCCTCCGGCAGCTGGCAGCATTTCACCCTGAATGTGAATTCCGGCATGTCTGCACTGGAAGTGCTGATGAGCGGTGGCAGCGGTGATGGTGACCTCTATGTGCGCTACGGCTCACAGCCCACCACCAGCAGCTACAACTGCCGGCCCTACCGCTACGGCAACAGCGAGAGCTGCAGCTTCAGCAATCCACAGGCGGGCACCTGGTATATCAGCATCCGCGGCTATACCAGTTATTCCGGAGTGACCCTGCAGGCCGAAGCGGCACCTTAAGCGCTTCAGCTCTCACGTCACGCTTCGCTTTACCCCACCTTGTTTGGCCGGCAATCGCCGGCCTTTTTTATTGGGGTTTCAGTCACGGCTATTCGCCGGCCGTCAGTACGATTCGATACCGCGCCTCACCACTTTCCAGACGCTTGAACGCCTCGTTCACCTTGCTCATCGGAAACTGCTCCACTTTCGGGGCAATCTTGTGCCGCGCGGCAAACTCGAGCATATCGGCGATGGTGGCCGGGCTGCCAACGGGGGAGCCGGAAACCTGGCGCTGGGCCATCAGCAGGTTAAACACGTTGAGGTCCAGCGGCTCGGTGGTGGCGCCGACGAAGTGCAGGCGGCCGCGGGGCTTGAGGGTGGCGAGGTAGGTGTTCCAGTCCAGCTTTACATTCACCGTGGAGATAATCAGGTCGAACTGGCCGGCGGCGGCTTTCAAGGCCTCGGGGTCGCGGCTGTTGAGGGTGTGGTGGGCACCCAGCTCCAGAGCCTCCAGGCGCTTGCTGTCGCTGGAAGTAAAGGCGGTGACATCACAACCCCAGGCGTTCAGAAACTGCAGTGCCAGATGGCCGAGACCGCCGATACCGATTACCGCGGCGCGGCTGTTGGGTTTGATGTCGAACTGCACCAGCGGGTTGTACACGGTAATGCCGGCGCAAAAGAGCGGACCGACAACCTTGGGGTCCAGTCCATCGGGAATCGGCACCACGCTATCGGCACTGGCGCGCACCTTGTCGGCAAAGCCGCCGTGATGACCGATGATGGTAGGCTGGGCACTGGCGCAGAGGTTCTGGTGGCCGTTGTCGCACTCGCCGCAGTGACCGCAGTAGCCGGAGTGCCACCCCAGTCCGACGCGCTGCCCCGCCTGCAGGTGCGTGACACCGGCACCGAGCGCCTCGATCCGGCCAACCACCTCATGGCCCGGCACCACCGGGTAGGCACTCATGCCCCATTCGTTGTTCACCACGCTCAGGTCGCTGTGGCAGAGGCCGCAGTATTCCACCAGGATTTCCACCTGCCTGGGCTTCAGGCTGCCGGGATCGTAACTGAAAGGCGTGAGTTCGGCGCCGGCGGATTCGGCGGCATAGGCGTTGATCATGGTCGCTCCTGGCGGTTTTAGCTGGCATCAAGGGACAAACACACACGGATTTCGAAATCCGGTGTCCGAGGACATTGTTCACGTCGCGGGCTGTGGCAACATTACCCGCAAGGTCAAAAGCCTGACGATGAAACGATAAAGATAACGATATAGACAATTTCCGAGGTGCCTGTGGGACTCGTCACCGCTGCCATTCCATTTTTTCTGCTCGCCGTACTGCTCGAACTGGCGCTGGATCGCTGGCGCGGCTGGGGCCTGTACCGGCTGAATGACGCCATCGGCAGTCTCGGTGCCGGTATTCTCAGCCGCATTCTCGGCCTGGTGCGGATGGGGATTCTGGTACTCCTCTATATACCGCTGTACCAGTGGCTGGAGCCGACTTACCAGAGTCTCGGTATCCAGTGGTCACTGGACAACCCCTGGCACCTGCTGCTGGCAGTTGTCGCCTACGACTTCTGTTATTACTGGAAGCACCGCATCTGCCACGAGATCAATATTTTCTGGGCCGAGCACCTGGTGCACCATCAGAGCGAGGACTACAACCTCACCACTGCTCTGCGCCAGTCCAGCGACCTGGTGCCGCTGGGGTGGATTTTCTATCTGCCACTGCTGTTGATCGGCCTTCCCTGGGAACTGCTGGTGACCGCCGGCGCCATCGACCTGATCTACCAGTTCTGGGTCCACACCCAGAAATTCCCCAAGGTTCGCTGGATGGAATGGATTCTGGTCACCCCATCCAACCACCGGGTGCACCATGCCCAGAACAAGGTCTATGTGGACCGCAATTACGGCGGTGTGCTGATTGTGTGGGACCGTCTTTTCGGTAGCTATCAGGAGGAACTGGATGAGGAACCCTGCATCTACGGTGTGCGCAAACCCCTGAACACCTTCGATCCACTCGCCGCCAACCTGCAGCACTTCAAACGCATGTGGCTGGACGCGGTGTACACCAAAAGCTGGAAAGAGAAGCTCACCCTCTGGTTTCGCGCCACCGGCTACCGCCCGGCGGATGCCGAGGCGGCAATGCCGGTACCCAGTGGCGACCTGGACAACTTCCAGCGCTTTGACCCGCAGATCAGTGCCGGCCAGCGCGGTTATGTCCTGGCACAACACCTGATTTACTCCGGCGCTACCCTGGCCCTGCTGTGGTACGGCAGGGATCTCGGCTACGGCATTCTCGCCAGCATGGTTCTGATGCTGGTCATCGGGCTGGTGATCAACGGCCGTATTCTCGACGGTGAAGCGCGCAGCCGGTACTGGGAAATGAGCCGGCTGGTGGCGCTGATGGCGATTGCGCCGCTATGGCCCCAGATCCTGTGGGTGCCGCTTGCCGGCTACTGTCTCGTCAGCGCCGCCTTGTGGTACTGGTTGGTTTTTACCGACAAAGACGATACAGTCACTCCCGTTCGCAATTAGGGCCTGTTGTCAGGTCCGCAAAAAGGAATCCGCAGTAGCCAGAGCGCCCATAATGCTCAGGTTGAGTTTCCGCAGGCACTCCCGGCCGGGTTCGGTTACCTGTCTCCCCGTTGATAGGCGACTGAAAAAGCCCAACACTTTGCCCCCAGCACCGGCCGGGGGGCTGCCTGTTCACCACCCCCCCCGCGACCATTAATTCCAGCCCGGTCCTAAACTTATCCACACAGTTTCGCCCCCGGCCACCGCCTTTCGTTATAATCCCCGCCCATTACTCCCTATGCGCCAGTCCCTGTGCGCCAGGGTAGTCACCCACAATCGTTATCTAACCAAGGTTCGCCGTGTCTACAGGTACTCTCTATACGGTCTCCGCGCCTTCCGGCGCCGGGAAAACCAGCCTCGTCAAAGCACTGATCGAGAACGACAGCCAGGTCACCGTATCCGTGTCCCACACCACGCGCCCCATGCGCCCCGGCGAGATCGACGGCATCAACTATCATTTTGTGGATCGCGATAGTTTTGTTTCCATGCTCGGCGACTGTGCCTTTCTCGAGCACGCGCAGGTGTTCGAGAACTTTTACGGCACCTCCAAGGCGTGGGTGGAAGAAACGCTGGCCAGCGGCCGCGACGTAATCCTGGAAATCGACTGGCAGGGCGCCGCCCAGGTGCGCAAGCAGATGCCGGAAACCGTGGGTATCTTCATCCTGCCGCCGTCCCAGCAGGCACTGCTGGAGCGGCTCACCGGCCGCGGCCAGGACGACCAGAGCGTGATCGACAAGCGCATGGCGCAGGCGATCAGTGAAATGTCCCACTATGTGGAAACGGACTACCTGATCATCAATGACGACTTCACCACCGCCCTGGCCGAACTCCAGGCCATCATGGTGGCCGAGCGCCAGCGGCTGTCGCGCCAGCAGGAACAACACAGCGGACTGCTGCAGTCGTTGTTGCGGAAGCAGTAACCGAACAAGAGTTCTTAACAGACTCCGTGGCGGTGCCGCTACCGGGTAAAGCTTTGTGAGACACGCCGTAAACCCATCCATGGGGGCTCGGCTGCGGCCGTCCTGGCCGCAGACGGTCTCACAAAGCTTTACCCGGTATCGCCACCTTCGCATATCGCGCACTGTACATCGCCAGACAACAAATCACGCTTGCAGCGACTGTTCGATTTGCGTACACCGCGCGGTCCGGTAGAATAGCTACCCCCAGTCCACCCCTGCATTGACCTGCCGGGCAGACGCCAGAATTCGCTAATTTCGCCCACACGGGCGAGCCCACACTGGAACAGAAGATTTATGGCCCGTATTACCGTTGAAGATTGCCTCGACCACGTAGACAACCGCTTTGAGCTGGTTATCGTAGGCAGCAAGCGCGCCCGCCAGATCGCCACCGGCGGCCGCGACCCCTTCGTGCCGGAAGAAAACGACAAGCCTACCGTGATCGCCCTGCGTGAAATCGAAGAAGGCTTCGTTGACGCCAGCATCCTCGACGAGCCGGAAGACGAGCCAGTACGCCACGCCGCGCCCGCGCCGGTATTCCTGTCCGAGCAAGATCTGTAAGCCAGATCTGAGAATTTGATACAGGAACTGCTGGAACACTAAGAGGCGATCGCGGCTTTGCACACCATCGACAGTCTGGCCCATCGCCTCTCGTCCTACCTTCCCACCGACCAGATTCAGTTCGTCCGACGCGCCTATTTTTACGCGGAACAGGCCCACGAGGGCCAGACCCGGCGCTCCGGCGAACCCTATATCACCCACCCCCTCGCCGTCGCCACCATCCTGGCGGGCATGCACATGGACGCCCAGAGCCTGGCCGCGGCCATGCTGCACGATGTCATCGAAGACACCGGTATCCCCAAGGCGGCGCTGGCGGAGCAGTTTGGTGAAGAGATTGCGGATCTGGTGGACGGGGTCTCCAAGCTGACCCAGTTCGAGACCGACAGCCCGGCGGAGAAGCAGGCGGAGAACTTCCAGAAAATGGCCCTGGCCATGGCGCGGGATATCCGCGTGATCCTGGTGAAGCTCGCCGACCGCCTGCACAACATGCGCACCCTCGGCTCGCTCAAGCCGGAAAAGCGCGCGCGCATTGCCCGCGAGACCCTGGAAATCTACGCGCCCATTGCCAACCGCCTGGGCATGAACGATGTGCGGATCGAGTTCGAAGACCGCGCCTTCTTCGCCATCTACCCCCTGCGCGCCAGCCGCCTGCGCGCCGCTTTGGTTGCCGCCCGCGGCAACCGCAAGGAACTGCTGGAGAAGATCCAGAACGCCATCGAGCTGCGCCTGGAGCGGGAAAAAATCGACGCGCTGGTAATCGGCCGCGAGAAGCATCTCTACAGCATTTACCAGAAGATGCGTTCGAAGAAGAAGTCGTTCAAAGAAATCATGGACGTCTACGCCTTCCGCATCATCGTCGACAGCGTGGACACCTGCTACCGGACCTTCGGGGTTATCCACAACCTGTACAAGCCGGTGATCAGCGAGTTCAAAGACTATATCGCCATCCCCAAATCCAACGGCTACCAGTCCCTGCACACGGTTTTGCTCGGCATGCACGGGGTGCCGATCGAGGTGCAGATCCGCACCAAGGAAATGGATGAGATGGCCAACAGCGGTATCGCCGCCCACTGGCTGTACAAATCCTCTGGCGACGAAGTACTGAATACCGGCGGCACCAGCCAGGTACGCGCGCGCCGCTGGGTACAGGGCCTGCTGGAGATGCAGCAGCGCGCCGGCGACTCGCTAGAATTTATCGAGAACGTAAAGATCGATCTCTTCCCGGACGAGGTGTACGTGTTCACACCCAAGGGCAAGATCATCGACCTGCCCGCCGGTGCCACCGCGGTGGACTTCGCCTACTCGGTGCACACCGACGTGGGCAACTCCTGCGTGGCAGTGCGCATCAACCAGCGCCTGGCGCCGCTGTCGCAACCACTGGAAAGCGGCCAGAAAGTGGAAATCCTCACCAGCAAAAACGTGCAGCCAAATCCCAACTGGCTCAACTTTGTGGTGACCGCAAAAGCCCGCAGTGCCATTCGCCACTACCTCAAGCACCAGCGCCACCACGACTCCATTGCGCTGGGGCAGCGGCTACTCGAAAAAGCCCTGGCGAAGTTCAAGCTGAAAACATCCGACCTCAGCGACGAACAGAAACTGCACGGCGCCAAGGAAGCCCGCTGCGAAACCTTCGACAAGCTGCTGGAAGAAATCGGCCTCGGCAACCGCGCCGCCTTCTCCGCGGCCAAACTGCTGGTACCGCCGGGCACCGTCGAATCCGAAGCAAGCAACATCTCCTCACCGCTGACCATCGACGCCCAGGAGGGCATGATGATCAGCTTCGCCCGCTGCTGCCGCCCGATTCCCGGCGACACCATCATGGGCCACATCAGCTCCGGCAAGGGCGTAGTGGTGCACCGCGACAGCTGCCGCAATGCGGAAGAGCTGCGGGAACACCCGGAAAACATCATGGCGGTCAACTGGTCGCCGGATGTGAAAGGTGAGTTCCTCGGCGATGTGCGGGTCGAAGTGGAATCCGAGCGCGGCATCATTGCGCGACTCGCCACCCGCATTACCGAAGAGGGTGCCAGTATCGAGCAGATCCACGTGGATGAGAAAGATGCCCAGCACAGTGTCATCGCGATGACCCTGGAAGTGGCCAACCGCGTGCACCTGGCCCGGGTGATGAAACGCCTGCGCAACCTGCCTGCGGTGATCAAGATCGCCCGCCCGTAGGTGCCAATAAGCACCCAACTGCGGCAACCAACTTCTCAATTGTTCAATGCGAAGGCACTGCTACCGGTGTTTGCTCGCGGGACCGTCTGCGGCCAGGACGGCCGCAGCCGAGCCCCCAGGGATGGGTGTACGGCGTGTCTCGCGAGCAAACATCGGTAGCAGTGCCGCCACCAACCTACGAACGAAGCATTCAATGGATTGACGCGGATGCGAATTGCGAAAATCCGATGAAACCCGAAAGGGTTTTGTCGTGTTTTTCACGGAATGTGGACAGCTTCGCATATCGCTGCCTGCGGCTGACGACCGCTCCCCAAACCCCGGAAACCGCGCTATATTCTCCCGCTTTCTTTTTCAGCAAGCAGGCCTGTTGAGGCCCGGAGAAGTAACCCATGCCCAATCGCGCCGTGATAAAAACCGATAAGGCACCGGCTGCTATCGGCAGCTACTCGCAGGCCGTCAAGGTCGACAATACCATCTACCTATCCGGCCAGATTCCACTGGTGCCGGAAACCATGGAACTGGTGTCCGACGACTTCCGTGAGCAGGCGGTACAGGTTTTCCAGAACCTCAAGGCCGTGTGTGAAGCCGCCAACGGCTCCCTCGACAGCATCGTCAAGCTGAACCTTTACCTCACCGACCTCAGCAATTTCGCCACCGTCAATGAAGTCATGGAAGAAGTGTTCTCGAAACCCTTCCCGGCCCGTGCCGCGGTAGGCGTGAGCCAGCTGCCCAAGGGCGCACAGTTTGAAGCCGAAGGCGTGATGGTGATCTAAAGGCGCCCGCGCCCAAAGACAATGAGGGAAGACACTGCGCCGCCTATGAACGGCGGCGCGACAGGTATATTCAGTCGTTTTCCAGCAGGGTGTTATAGCCCGCACGGTAATCGGGATACAGCATCTCGTAGCCGCTTTCCAGCATCCGCTTGTTGCTCATCTTTTTAGAGCGCCGCTCGCTGGTGGCCACTTCCTCGCGCAAGTGCGCACTGGTGTAACCCATGGATTTAGCCAGCCAGCTCTGTAACTCATACATGGGCACCGGCGTACAGTCCGCACCGATATACAACTTCTCGAACTGCTTACCCTGCTTCTGGCCCTCGATCAGGTGCGCCAGAAAACCCACCGCATCGTCCACATGAATCCGGTTGCTGAACTGCGGTGGCGACGGCGGCGCACAGCGACCGGCACGCACCTGTGACAACAGGCGATCTCGGCCCGGGCCGTAGATACCCGCAAACCGCACAACACAACTCTCCGTCGCTACCGACTGGGCAATTTTCTCTGCCGCCAACAATGCCTCACCCTGAAAACTGCCGGGGAGGGGCTGCGAGCGCTCATCCAGCCACTGGTCGCCGCTCTGGCCATAAACACGGGTAGAGGAAATCCACAGAAAGAGGCGAGGGGGCTTTTCAAGTTTCGCCAATGCATCCCGCAGAACGTTTGCGGTATCTACATAAGCGCGCTGATAGGCTTGTGAGGTACTGGTACCCGGAGTAAAAGTGGCGATGACAATGTCGGCACCGTTGCCCAGATGCCGCTGGATGTCTTCCGGTTTGGTGGCATCACCGCGACGCCAGTTGACCACGTCGGCGCGGCGCTTGCGCGCCAGTGCCTGCAGCGGATTGCGGCGCACGCCGAAGACGTCATACGCCTTGCGATCCAGCTTCAGTGCCAGACGAGTCCCCAGATCACCACAACCGAAGATCCAGACTTTTTCCTTTGCCATAACCGCTTGAATAATCCCCCGGCACCGAAATTCGGTCCCCAAAAACAAGGCTACCGGTGAAAACCGGTACAACCGTACAAATAATTATGAATAACTGCGAACTCTCGGTCAGAAAACCATTTATATCCTGTTTGCCAACCCCGTTCTGTGACCAGGGCCCGCAGCAAGTGCGAGCCCTGTAGCCATATTAGCTATAAAGTGTCATTGACTGAATAGTCAAGGTCAACTTCGGGATTTCACCATGCGGTAAATGATCAGCAATACGATGGCGCCAATCACCGCAGTGACGATGTCGCCCAGTGAAAACCCGGTAACAGGGCCGCCGATGCCGACCAGAGAACCCAGCCAACCGCCAATGAAGGCACCCACAATACCGATGACCATGGTCACAATCCAGCCACCCGGATCCGGGCCCGGCATGATCCATTTGGCCAGTGCACCTGCAATCAGGCCGAGAATAATCCAAGACAAGATACCCATCGCGAATCTCCGCTTTGTGTGTTTTGAACACTTGCCTTTATACGTATAGCAAAAGAAGCGCCACCACACCGGCCAAGCGCGCAAGTTAATAGCAAAAATTACTAACCATAAACAATGCTAATAGCATTTTTTTCTAGATTGAGACATTTATACACCGCAACCGCAGTTTTACTGGCCGCCCGGGGGTATTTATGAATAAACTCTATCGCCAAGTTTTATCTGATTGTGTTTGCCATGACACTCAACGAATTGCGTTACATCGTCACCCTGGCCCAGGAGCAGCATTTCGGCCGCGCCGCTGAACGCTGTTTTGTGAGTCAGCCGACCCTGTCCATTGCGGTAAAAAAACTGGAAAAAGAGCTGGGCGTGGCCCTGTTCGAGCGCTCCAAAACCCGCGTGCAGGCCACCCCGCTGGGCGAACGCATCGTTGCCCAGGCGCAACTGGTGCTGGAGCAATCAGCCGCCATCCGGGACATTGCGAGTGCCGGTAAAGACCAGCTGAGCAGCCCGCTGTCGGTGGGCGCCATCTTCACCATAGGGCCCTACCTGTTCCCCCATTTCATTCCCCAGCTGCAGCAGCTGGCGCCGCAGATGCCGCTGTTTGTGGAGGAGGGCTATACCTCCACTCTGCGCGCACGCCTGCGCAAGGGTGAGCTTGACGCCGTGATCCTGGCGCTGCCCTTTACCGAGCCGGATGTGGTTACCCAGCCCCTGTACGACGAGCCCTTCGTGGTGCTGATGCCTTCCGACCACCCGCTGGCCAAATTCGATGCCCTGGCCCCGGAGCAACTGTGCGAAGACAACGTATTGCTGCTGGGTGAGGGCCACTGCTTCCGCGATCAGGTACTGGAGGCCTGCCCGCAGCTGCAGCAGACCATCGAGAAAGACAGCGGCATCGGCCATATCCGCACTGCCGCCGACGGCAGCTCCCTCGAAACCCTGCGACATATGGTCGCCTCGCGCCTCGGCATTACGGTGTTGCCGCTGTCCGCGGCCGCCGCCTCCCAGTATGCCACCGGCGTCCTGGTCACCCGTCCCTTTGTGGCACCGGCGCCCCAGCGCACCGTGGCACTGGCCTGGCGGGCCAGCTTCCCACGCCACCGCGCCATCGACATGCTGCGCGACGCCATTAACCAGTGCCAACTCAAGAGCCCGTGAACCCCAAGCAGAACGCGGGCCAAAAACCACTGGCAGAAATTCCGGTCACGGCTCTCAAGGGGGTAGGGGCAAAGCTGGCGGAGACCCTGGCCAAGCTGCACATCAGTTCGCTGCAGGACCTGCTATTCCACCTGCCGGCCCGCTACCAGGATCGCACCCGCGTGGTTCCCCTGGCGGGCCTGCGCCCGGGAATGGACGCAGTAATCGAGGGTGAAGTGCGCGCCGCTGATGTGGTTTTCGGGCGTCGCCGCAGCCTTGCGGTGCGCCTGCAGGATGCCACCGGCAGTATCACCCTGCGTTTTTTCCATTTCACTGCGGCACAGAAAGACCGCCTCACTCCCGGCACCCGGGTGCGCTGCTACGGCGAAGCCCGCCGCGGCAGTGCCGGCGTAGAACTTTATCACCCAGAAACCGAAGTTCTGGGGGAAGATATTTCCCCCGCCGCGGAAACCCTCACCCCCATTTATCCCCTGACCGAGGGGCTGGGGCAGGGGCGCCTGCGCGCACTGATCGGCCAGGGACTGGACTGGCTGGCGGAGGGTAATGTCACCGAGTTGCTGCCGGCCCCGCTGTTGCCGCGGGCAATGCAGATGCCCCTGGCCGGCGCACTGATGTACCTGCACCAGCCACCGGCCAATACGGACCTGTCACAGCTGGCAGAAGGGCAGCACCCGGCACAGCAGCGGTTGGCACTGGAAGAGCTGCTGGCCCACCACCTGAGCCTGCTGGAGCTGCGCCGCAGTGCGGCCAAGGTGGCTGCCCCGGCATTAGAGAGAAATGCCGCATTGGAGCGGGACTTCCTCGCACGCCTGCCGTTTTCACCAACCAACGCGCAACAGCGGGTTGGCAGGGAGATTGCCGACGATCTCGCCGGCACGGTGCCCATGATGCGGCTGCTGCAGGGGGACGTTGGCGCCGGAAAAACCCTGGTCGCCGCCCGCGCCGCACTGCAGACCATTGGCGCGGGTCACCAGTGCGCAGTCATGGCACCCACGGAAATTCTTGCCGAGCAGCACCGGATCAATTTCAGCAACTGGCTGGAGCCTCTGGGCATTACCGTGGCCTGGCTCACCGGCAGTATGAAGGCCGCCGAAAGGCGCGCACAGCTGGCCGCCATCGAGTGTGGCGATGCACAGCTGGTGGTGGGTACTCACGCCCTGTTTCAGGAGGGGGTGGACTTCCACCGCCTGGCGCTGGTGATCATCGACGAGCAGCACCGCTTTGGTGTCGCGCAAAGACTTCGGCTGCGCGAAAAAGGATCGGTCGAGGGCACTCCTGGAAACCAACAGCGCACCCAGCCCCACCAGCTGATCATGACCGCCACTCCGATTCCGCGCACCCTGGCCATGTCTGCCTTCGCCGATCTGGACTGCTCGGTAATCGACGAATTACCTCCCGGACGCCAGCCCATCAACACCGTGGCCATCTCCAGTGAGCGCCGCTACGACGTCATGGAGCGGGTACAGAACGCCGTGGGCGAAGGCCGCCAGGCTTACTGGGTCTGCACACTGATCGAGGAGTCGGAAACCCTGCAGGCCCAGGCCGCCGAATCCACCGCCGAGGAACTGGCGGACACCCTGAACGGCGTGCGCGTCGCCCTGGTACACGGGCGCATGAAGCCGGATGCCAAAGATCAGGTAATGAAAGCGTTCAAGGCCGGCGACGTGGACTTGCTGGTGGCCACCACGGTTATCGAGGTGGGCGTGGATGTGCCCAATGCCAGCCTGATGATCATCGAAAATCCGGAGCGCCTGGGTCTGGCGCAACTGCACCAGCTGAGAGGGCGCGTCGGCAGGGGTAGCATCGCCAGCCACTGCGTACTCATGTACAGCACGCCGCTGTCTGCCAACGGTCGCGCACGGCTGCAGGCACTGCGCAGCCACGCGGACGGCTTCGCCATCGCCGAGGAAGACCTGCGCCTGCGCGGCCCGGGGGAAATCCTCGGTACTCGCCAGACCGGCGAAATACAGCACCGGATTGCCGACCTGCAGCGGGATGCCCACCTGCTACCACAGGTGCAGAAGATCGCCGCCGCACCGGAACTCACTCCCGAATCACGCAGCGCCCTGGTGCGCCGCTGGTTGCACAACAAACCCCGTTTCGCCGAAGCCTGAGCCGCACCTCCTAATCCGCACAATTCCGGTTTTTTGTCGCTTTTGCGAACTACGGCGCCATTTCTTTGCCCACCTGCCCATTGCCAAGACTAATTAGTCACTAGCAGTCACCAATATTTTTGCGATCTTCCGCCCGGGGTGGCAGCCTCCCTATAACAGCGCATTACAACCTCGTTTAGTACAAAGGAGCTAATGCAGACGGGCGCCCCCCGGGGAACAGCTCGCCCCGCAGCCACCCCCTCCCATCGAACGTGACAGCAAAACGTGACAGCAAAACGTGAATATAAAACACGACAATAAAAAATCAGGAAGCTCCCCAGTGAACAGCCAAACCAAACGCTCAGCAGTACTCTTCGGCCTAATGTGCGCTGCCGTTCTGTTTGCCGCACCCGCCTATACCCAGAATCTTTTTGGCGGCGGCAACAAAAAACCTCTGCCCCATATCACTCTGGCCCATGCGGAAATTGCCGCCGATATTCCGACCCCGCTACAGGGGAACGACTTTGATGCCCTACTGGCCCAGGCCACCGCGGGCAGCAGCGTTTCCGCCGCCAAGGAAACCGCCATTCGCGAGTTCACCGAACAGCTGCGGCGCAAACTGGATGCCCGCCTGCGAGAATTTTTTGCCGATGAGGAAGTGCCGCTGATTACCGACAACCATTCACTTACCCTGCACAATTTTGTGGATATCTCGGTAGTGAAACAGTTGAGCGGCCTCAAGAACCGGGGGGACTACGAAGTAGAGCGGGGCAACCTGTCAGCCACTGGCGACTACCATTTCCGCCTGCAGGATCCCAGCGGCAGGGTACTGAAAGAAAAACGTGTGGATATTGCCGAACTGCGCCTCAAGGGCAAATACGAGATCAAAACCTCACTGAGCGGTGGCGACAACGAAGACAATACCGGCGAAGAGCTGGAGCAGATGCTAAATCAGTTGGTTGAGCGCATTCTCGATCGCATCGAGGGCGACCTGGAAGCAGACAGCCTGCTGGAAATTACCGGCAAGGGCTGACCCTTTTCCCCCGCGGCGGCGGACCACTCCGCCGCACACTTCCTTCCAGCGCCTCCCAGACATCCCTCCAGCCCCATTCAGTCCCCTTCAGCCCCGCCCAAACGTCGCCTATCTACACTAGCCTAACAATTCCCGCCAAGACACAGCGCACAAAAAAGACTACTACTGACGCACAAGTCACCGAAAAATTTTGCTCTCCGTACCAATAAATGGCAGCCTGTTACTGCGACGCTACAACGACAGAGCGAAACTATTCACCACCTATAAGATTCGCCGCCTATAAAAAGCCGCTAATAAAAAGTATCCCGGTATAAAAACAAAACAGGGAAAGATGCATGAGAACATTCAATGTGCGCAAGCTGGCACTGGCCGGCCTGTTCAGTCTTGGCACTATCGCATTCGCCGCACAGGCGCAGGCGCAAAATGGCTTCTGGGGAGGTGACGAGCATATCCCCAGCCTCAATATTGCACCGGCTGCCATCGACATCGATGTGCCTATGCCGGTCTCCAGCGGCAACCTGCAACTGATGCTGGCCCAGGCCACCAGTGGTGGCGGTCTCGCCGACCTGAAACAACAGGCCCTGCGCATCTATACCCAGCACCTGCACAGTGAACTGGCAAGGGAGCTCACCGACTACCTGGACGGTGAGGATGTTCCCCTGGTACAGCAGGACGGGGTGCTGAGCCTGCAGAACAACCTCAAGCTCAAGGTGATCAAACACCTGAGCGCGATCAAGCCGCAAAAAAGCTACGACCTGGAGCAGGGCAACATCGCCCTGACCGGCGAATTCAGCTACATGCTGCAAAATCGCAGCGGCACCGCGCTGCGCGAACAGCGCATCACCATCGACGATCTCGATATCACCCGCAAATACGCGATCCGCACTTACCACGACGGCCGCGAAGGCAGTGACAACACCGAGGAGGCCATCAAAAAGGCCCTAACCGAACTGGTGGAAGAGCTGGTGGAATCCATGGAGAGCAACCTGGAAGCCGACCAGCTGAAAGAGATGGCCGCGCTTTAGGCCCCGCGAGCAGCATTCGCGCTAATTCAGGTAAAAAGACAGGGACAAAAACAGATAAAAAAAGGGGCGAACCGCGCAACGGTTCGCCCCTTTTTTGTTTTATTGCACAGCAATCAGGCCGTGGAAGTGCGCTCTTCGCCGTCGTTCACCACACTGTTGTAGTTGTCGTCATTGAAGGTATCCAGGTCCAGGGCACCCTCGCTCTTGGCCACTATCGTGCTGACCACGGAATCCCCGGTAATGTTCACCGCAGTGCGCACCATATCCAGCAGGCGATCCACCCCCATCACAATCGCGATGCCCTCCAGCGGCAGGCCCACCTGCTGCAACACCATCGCCAGCATGATCAGACCGACACCGGGCACCCCGGCGGTGCCGATGGAGGCGAGGGTCGCGGTCAGAATTACGGTCAGGTAGCCCATCAGGCCGATTTCAATCCCGTACAGCTGGGAGATAAACACCGTCGCCACCCCCTGCATGATCGCCGTACCATCCATATTGATGGTCGCTCCCAGGGGAACCGTGAAGGACGCCACCTTGTTATCCACCCCCAGGCGCTTTTCCACCGTCTGCAGGGTCACCGGGATGGTGGCCGCAGAAGAGGCGGTACTGAAGGCGAACACCATGGCCGGACGCATCTTTTTCATCAGCTTCACCGGGTTCAGGCCGGAAAGCAGCTTCAACAGCAGCGAGTAGACACCGAAAGCGTGCAGCAGTAGCGCCAGCAGCACAACGCCGAAGTACTTGGCCAGCTGCGGAATCGCATCGAAGCCCAGCTGCGCAATCTTGTTCGCCAGCAGTGCAAATACACCGTAGGGGGCGAAGACCATCAGCACCCCAACCATGCGCAGGATCACTTCGTTCAGGTCATTGAAGAAGCCGGCAATGCGCTGCCCCGGCTTGCCGCTGCGGGAGATGGCGTACCCCATCAGCAGTGCAAACACGATGATCTGCAGCATATTGCCTTTGGCCATCGCGTCCACCGGGTTGGTGGGGAAGATGTTGACCAGCACCTCCGACAGCGGCGGCGAAGGTTTCGGCTCAAAACTCGCGTCCCCAGTCAGGTGCTCCATACCTACCCCGGGCTGGATCACCAGCGCCAGCACCAGCGCCAGCGTGATCGCCGCCGCCGTGGTCAACAGGTACAGCAGCACAGTTTTGCCCGCGAGCACACCCACCCGGCTGCCTTCCGACAGTGCACAGGCACCACAGATCAGGGACACCAGCACCAGCGGTACCACCATCAGCTTCAATGAGGCGATGAAAATGCGTCCGACGATATCAAACAGACCGTTGGTCAAATAGTTGTTGATAAAGTCGGTAAACCCCGCCCCCAGTGCCTGGCTGACATTGAGCACATTGCACAGCAGCCCGACCGCGATACCCGCGATCATGGCGATTACGATTTTTTTGGTGAGCCCCATGGTCATTCCTGTTTTTTTATTTCCAACTTCGG
This sequence comes from Microbulbifer sp. CAU 1566, assembly GCF_023156515.1. Taxonomy (NCBI): domain Bacteria; kingdom Pseudomonadati; phylum Pseudomonadota; class Gammaproteobacteria; order Cellvibrionales; family Microbulbiferaceae; genus Microbulbifer; species Microbulbifer sp. CAU 1566. The sequence continues at coordinate 228,536 of NZ_JALNMG010000004.1, forward strand.
CGCCACTATATCGGCAGCGGCTACGGCGGGCAAAGCCAAGCCGTTCCCCCGGCCTGAGTGTCAGGTACAATGTGGCTATTTGAACCTGCGCGGAGTCTGCGTTGTACCACTCCCCCAAAGAGTCCCATTACGAGTCTCCCTACGTGACGGTCGGCGACTGGCATCCACAGCCGCTGGAAAGCCTGCACGGCTACACGCCCCCGGAAAACCTGCTGCCCTGGCTGCTGCATCCCGGCTCCCTCACCGCGGCCCTCAAGCATCTCAGCAACGGCCAGTTTAGCGTACAGATCCTCAGCCAGGGCTGGCAGCAGCCACACCTGGAAGAGCGCCGCACGCTCAATATCAAGGAGCGCACCCACGCCCTGGTGCGCGAAGTACTCCTCTACGGCGCCGACCAGCGACCCTGGGTCTACGCCCGCAGCGTACTCCCGGAGCGCACCCTGGACGGCAAATCCCGCTACCTGCGCAACCTCGACAACCGACCCCTCGGCGAGCTGCTGTTCAGCCAGCCCGATATCCGCCGCGGCCCCATTGTCCTCAACCGGCTCGCCCGCAATCCCCGCTGCCAGCTGGCGGAACTAACCGGTGAAGAACCGACCGCCTGGGGCCGCCGCTCCACTTTCTGGCTGCACGACAAACCGCTGCTGGTTGCGGAGACCTTTCTCAACAGTTTCAATCCCCAGACACCGCCTTTGGCCTGAACCGGAAACCCGATGCAAATGATCAGCCAACAAATCAGTGCGCAAATCGGACAACACTGGCCCGCAGCCCTGCCGTACTGGCAGCTGGCCCGGCTCGATCGCCCCATCGGCTCACTGCTGTTGCTCTGGCCCACCTGGTGGGCGCTGTGGATCGCCGCCAAAGGTTGGCCCGGACTACACCTGTTTGCGGTGTTCACCCTCGGCGTCATCCTGACCCGCGCGGCCGGCTGCGCGATCAACGACTTTGCCGACCGCAGGATCGACGGGCACGTCAAGCGCACCAACCAGCGTCCACTGGCGACCGGTGCCGCCACTCCCAAGGGCGCCCTGATGCTGTTTGCCGGTTTGATGCTACTGGCCTTCCTGCTGGTACTGACCACCAACACGCTGACCATTCTCATGTCGCTGCCCGCGCTGGCGCTGGCCTTCTGCTATCCGTTTGCCAAACGCTATACCCACTTGCCGCAGGTAGTACTGGGCGCGGCCTTCAGTATGGGGATCCCCATGGCTTTTGCCGCGGTCACCGGCGAGATACCGGCCACTGCCTGGCTGATCTTTACCGCCAACCTGCTGTGGACAGTGGCCTACGATACCTTTTATGCCATGGTGGACCGGGACGATGACCTCAAAATCGGGGTCAAATCCACCGCAATTCTGTTCGGCGACATGGACCGGATGATGACCGCCTGCCTGCAGGGGATGGTAATTGTGGCACTGCTGATGCTGGCGGGCCGCGCCGACCTGGGTGGCCACTACTACGCGGGGGTTGCGGTGGCGGCGGGGCTGTTTGGATACCAGCAGTGGCTGATCCGCGACCGGGAAAGGGATCCCTGTTTTACCGCGTTCCTGAACAACAATTGGGTCGGCGCTGCGATTTTTGCGGGAATTTTCTTCCACTATCTTGTCAACTAACCGCCTGCGCTTGCTCTCCAGCCGGGATTCACGAACGCCTGTCATATATTTGTCATTAAAGTGACGTTAAATGGCCACTCTAAGATATGTCCATTGAGTGACAACAAAATAGCTAGGGTATGGCAGCCAGATGCATAGCAAGACGATTCTCATAGTCGACGACGAGGCCCCGGTCCGGGACATGTTGCGAATAGCCCTGGAGATGGCGGATTACCGCTGCCTGGAGGCGGAAAATGCCCAGGCGGCCCACGCGCTGGTGATCGATGAGAAGCCGGACCTGATTCTGCTGGACTGGATGCTGCCGGATGTGTCCGGGGTTGAGCTGGCCCGCCGCCTGAAGCGGGATGAACTGACGTCTTCGCTGCCGATCATTATGCTGACCGCGAAGGGTGAGGAGGATCACAAGATCAAGGGGCTGGAGACCGGCGCCGATGATTACATCACCAAGCCGTTTTCTCCCCGCGAGCTGGTGGCGCGCCTGAAGGCGGTGTTGCGCCGCGCCGGGCCGAGCACGCCGGAGGAGCCATTGACGGCGGGTGGTCTGGTGCTGGATCCGATCAGTCACCGGGTGACGATCAATGGCAATCCGGTGGATATGGGGCCGACGGAGTTTCGCCTGCTGACCTTTTTCCTGTCGCATCAGGAACGCGCCTATACCCGCACTCAGCTGCTGGACCATGTCTGGGGTGGCAATGTGTATGTGGAGGAGCGCACTGTGGATGTGCATATCCGTCGCCTGCGCAAGGCGCTCACCGTCGATGGCCACGAGCGCTATATCCAGACAGTGCGCGGCACCGGTTACCGCTTTTCTGTACAGACAGTGGAAAGGGTGTAATCCTATCCCGCGTTCGTTTTTGATGACTCTGTAGAGAGTCTTGTGGCGGTCGAGCACCGGGTATGGGTTTTTGAAACCGCTGTGAATACGTCCCTGTACGCTGCGTCGGCGACATCCCTGTCGCCGACGCTTTCAAAAACCCATACCCGCCGCCCGACCTTCGCTTACAGTTCGGCACTACGAATCAAGTAGCGCCGACTTCGCCCTTTTACCTAGATGGCCCAACCATCATGCTCGATCGCAGTATTGGCGAGTTCTCGCGTTTTATCGTCATCGCCCTCGGCACCACGATTTTCGGTTTTTCCACCGGCCACTGGTGGCTGGCACTCTGTTCCGGCCTCACCGTTTACCTCTTCTGGTTGCTCTGGCAACAGAACCAGTTCGATCGCTGGCTCTCCAATGGCCGCCGCGGCCCGGCGCCCACCAGTTTCGGGGTCTGGGGGGATATTTCCGACGATTTCTATCGCATGCAGCGCCGCCACCGCAAAGAGAAGCAGAAGCTCCACTCGATGCTACGCCGGGTGCAGGACAGTACCAGTGCACTGCGCGAGGGGATCGTGGCGCTGGAAGATGAGGGCAATCTGGCCTGGTGGAATCCGGCAGCGGGACAGATGTTGCGGCTGCAGACGGACGATGCGGGCCAGCCGCTGGTGAATTTTGTGCGCGACCCGCGCTTTGTGGAGCATATCTATCAGCGGATGTCGGGGCGGCGCGGCGGGTCTCAGGAGCCGATTACACTGCCGGCGCCGGGGGACGATTCGCGTATTTTACAGATGGAGGTCACCCGTTTCGGCCAGGATGAGGCGCTGGTGATTGTGCGGGATGTGACGCGATTGCATAACCTGGAACAGATGCGGCGGGATTTTGTGGCGAATGTTTCCCACGAGTTGCGCACACCACTGACGGTGATTGCGGGCTATCTGGAGACCCTGCAGCTCAGCGGCCAGGCGCCGCGCAATTGGGAGCGGCCGCTGGGGCAGATGAGCGAGCAGACGGTGCGTATGACCAGCCTGGTGAATGATCTGCTGTTGCTGGCACGGCTGGAAACCTCGGAGCGCGACAGCGGCCGGGACAAGGTTTCGGTGCGGGAGTTGATGGAGCGGGTGGCCGGTGAGGCGCGTTCGCTGAGTGGTAAGCGCCACGATATCTCGGTGCATTTTGATGAGGATTGCACCATTACCGGAGATGCCGGTGAGCTGCACAGCGCCTTTGCCAATCTGGCGTTCAACGCGGTGAAGTACAGCCCGGATGGCGGGCCTATCGAGTTGCGCTGGCAGGTGGACGCGGCGGGCGGGCATTTTTCGGTGAAGGATTCCGGTATCGGTATTGATTCCCTGCATATCCCGCGCCTGACCGAGCGTTTTTACCGCGTGGATGCGGGCCGCTCGCGGGAAAGTGGCGGTACCGGACTCGGTCTGGCCATCGTCAAACACGTGCTGTTGCGCCACAGTGCCAATATGAGTGTGACCAGTGTGCCCGGCCGCGGCAGTACCTTTACCCTCAACTTCCCATCACAAAAGCTGACCGCGGTGAGTTCAGCGTGACGCCGGACGGGCTCACAGGCCACCCATAAAAAAGGGGCCCGAGGGCCCCAAGTACTACCGATCAAGAGATTTGCGATCAAGAGATTGGCGATCCGGAGACTGGTTTACAGCTCTAGTCCGAACTGCAGGGCGGCGCCCAGCGTGTCGTCGGAAGATTTGATGGCGGACAGGTGGAAGTGCACCACATCGAAGGGACTGAAGCCGAAACCGGCGGTGAGAGCGCCGTCGTAGGTGCCTTTCAGGTCGTGGCGGTAGCCCACACGCAACTGAGCCCAGTCGAACAGATCCACTTCTGCACCCAGGCGGGCAATCTGCACTGCACCGGCACCGTCGAACAGCTCCACCGAGTTCAGGTCCAGATCTGCCAGCACAGTGAAGATTTCACCGGTGTAACCGGCGCCCGCGGTCAATTGCGGGTCCAGTCGAATATCCACACCCCCCTGAACGGTTTCGTACTCCTGGGCCAGGGCGTTGCGCAGGGAGATACCGCCCTGCAGCTCGCCCCAGTTGATGGTGGCACCGAAGTCGATATTGAAGTTGGTGTGCTCCAGGGTGTAATCGTCTGCTTCAAAATCATCGCTGTCGAAGCCGGCAATGGTTTCGATGTATTCGATGGTTTCCACACGCTGGTGCTTCGGCGTGGCTCCCAGGGAAACCTGGTAGCCACCGAAGGTAAATTGCCGCGCGGCGGCGAAACCGATTTCCTGCATGCTGTAACCGAAGGCGCCCGCCGCCGTTTGCAGGTCGTTTTCGTCAAAAAGCTGTTCGCCGAAGTTTTCCAGCAGTGCCACATCGGAATCCGCCAGCTGGACGTCGGTGGCGATAAAGGCAGACTGGCGCACGAAAAGCACGCCCGAGGCCAGGCTGTTGGGCACAGCGATGGTCAGCTGGGCGCCGGCATCCAGGGTCAGACGGGAGTCGTCGAGAATTTCCAGCTGCGACAGGATGTAATCGGCATCGCTCTGGTTGGCGGTGTAGCCGTCGAGCTCCTCGATAAAGTCGGTCAGATCTTCACTGGTATCGAGGAATTCATTTTCGTTGTTGGCGATCAGGCCAAAATCGAAGGTCGTGGCAAAATCGTCATTTTCCTTGAAGTTGGTCGCGGTCGCCGGGTTGATCAAGGCACTGTAGGTGTAGTCTCCACCGGCAACCCCGGCGCCGGCCATGGCGGTACCGCGCCCGGAAAATACCTCTGCCGCTACCGGCGCCGTCCCCAGAATCGCCCCCACAGCAACCATGCTGGCAAGTTTATTTTTGGTCCACATGTTCATCCGTATCCTGTTTATCTTTAGTCAGAAATTTTTGTATGCAGCGTTATTAGGATTTTTTTGCTGTGCAAAAATACCGGCAAAGATTTGGCGCCTCAATGGCCCTTTTTGGCTATTTTGAGAAACCAATCAACAGAAACATGTGACCAAAAACACGCGGGCATCGAGCGTTAAGTCTCGATCAGCTGCCGGATTTAATCTCACTCACACAAAAAAGCCCCGCTATGCGGGGCTTTTTACTAACGGCAGCGCTCAAACGAGAAATTATTCCAACTCCTATTCCAACTCCTGTAACAGCTGCTGTTCGCCGCCGGACTGGTAGTGGATCTTTTCATCACCGGCCACGGGGCTGGCAGTTTTCTGCACTGTGATATGCACCAGCTTGCGCCCGCTATCGCGAATCAGCAGGTGCTCGCGCCCGTCGTCATCTTCCGGCAACTTGCGCTCGCCAACTAAACTATCGCGCAGGGCCCGCAACTGGGGCACATCCCGGTATCGATCCAGGTCTTTGGAGAGCTTGTGCTTCATACGCTCCGCTTCATGTAGTGCGGCGGCCGTTTCGCGGTATTTCCCGAAGAAAAACACCGCGGCAATGGCCGCGAAGATCGCGAGGGTGGTTTCAAACCATGGGGGCATAATGCGCTCCTCTTATTACTTACTTGAGTTACTTTCCAGAATTACTTACCTGAGTCACTTGCCTGTGCCGGGTCTTGGTTCAGGTCAAATGTGTCTCTGTTCAAGGCTGCGGGATCATCCCGCCAGCTGCCACACCAGCAACTGATTGTGCGCCGGCAGGTCGTTGTTTTCCGTGCGCACCAGACCTTCCACCGCAGCCAGTTGATCCAGCCACTCCAGATCGCGAATGCCCCGCAGGGGATCCTGCTCCTTCAGCCAACAATCAAAATCCGCATTGCTCGGGCCTATGTATTCCCCGGCGATTTTTACCGGACCGTAAACGATCAGCTGACCACCGGGCTGCAATACATTTTTCAGACGCGCGAAAAACACCTCCACCGCAGCGGCCGGCATGATGTGCAGGGTATTCGAGGTAAACACCGCATCCACACGGAGTGATGGCCAATTCCCGGTCACGTCCAGCGCCACGGGTGCCGGCAGATTGTCTGCCGGGCTGTGGTTCAACCAGGCCTGTACTTCGTGCAGATTCTGAAGGCGCTCCGAGGTCTGCCAGGTTACCCGGGGCAAGCGCGGGGCAAAATACACCGCGTGCTGGCCGGTGCCGCTGCCGATTTCCAGCAAATGCCGGCTATTCACCAGCAACCGCTGGAGGTGCTCCAGTATCGGTTGGCGATTGCGCTCGGTGGAAGGCGCGTCTGGCAGCTGGGATTCCATTGTCATTGTGCTCAGACCGGCTGTTCGTCGCGCAGGAACACCCAATCGTTGCCTTTGGAGTGCTCTTCACTGAAATAGTAACCGGCCACGTCGAAGTCTTTCAGTTGCTCCGCCTTCTTCACCCGTTGGTCGATGGCCCAGCGACTCATCATGCCGCGGGCTTTTTTCGCGAAGAAGCTGATCATTTTGTACTGGCCGTTTTTCCAGTCCTTGAAGTGGGGGGTAATGATTTCACCCTGCAGGTTTTTCGGCTGCACGGATTTGAAATACTCGTTGGAGGCGAGATTCACCAGCTCTTTACTTTTCACGGCTGTCAGCTGCTCGTTCAGCGCTGCGGTGATCTTGCCATCCCAGAATTCATACAGGTTTTTACCGCCGCTGTTGGCGAACTTGGTGCCCATTTCCAACCGGTAGGGTTGCATCAGGTCCAGCGGGCGCAGCAGACCGTAGAGGCCGGAGAGCATACGCAGGTGTTTCTGCGCAAAGGCGAAATCCCGCTTGTTCATGGTTTCCGCCGCCAGCCCGGTGTACACGTCGCCCTTGAACGCCAGTAAGGCCGGGCGCGCGTTACTGTCACTGAACGGCCGCTTCCAGCTGTGGAAACGGTCGTAATTGAGCAGGCCCAGCTTGTCCGAGATCTTCATCAGGCCAGAAATGTCCTGCGGGCTCAGCACCTTGAGCTGCTTGATCAGCACCGCGGACTCCTTGAGGAAGTCCGGCTGGGTGGCGTCCAGTTGGGGTATCTCGCTTTCGTAATCCAGGGTTTTTGCAGGGGAAATAACTATCAGCATGAAAATAACGTCTTCATCAATTCCGAGTGGCGGCAGGGGTAAGCTATTCCGGGCTTACTCCGGTTTCAGGATGTCCTGCCACCAGTTAAGCGGCGTCTGCCCGTCCACCGGGTCGTAGACGTTGCCGTAGTACCAGACGCTGTTGGCGCCGTCGCAGGCACTGTTGAGGATCTGCTCGATTTCAGCGAAGCCACAGCTGACGTGGATGCTGTACACCAGCAGACGCGGGCTCTCCATGTCTAGCTCGCCACCGAGCTTCTCCAGTTGCGGGGTCAGCTGGTCCGACAACTTGGTGCTGTCGCCGCGGCAGAAGATCCGCACCGCCAGATTGCCGGAGCGCTTGATCAGCTCAAAGCCCGGTTTGTCGGGGTCTGTGCGGTCGACCTTGATGGTGTCGCCACTGGCAATGCCCTTGATAAACGCCGGGGACCGTACCAGCTGCAGGCTGTCGTCTTCGTTGACCCGTACCTGCATCCGCTCCACCACTGGCTCGCCATCCGGATTGGTACCGGCGAATAATTCGATAATCTGCAGTGCGGTCGTCATAACCTCTCTCCCCGGACTGTGTACAATAATCGGCCTTGAACTGGCTCCACAGATCGCTGTGTCGAGCCGCGCCAAAAGATCGAACATTATACAGGGAGAGGATCATGTTTCCGCGTTCAATCTCAAACCGACTCCTGGCCACCGCCATCGCCGCTGCGGTAACCGCCGGTATTGCTGGCTGTGCGGTCAACCCGGTTACCGGCAAGAAAGAGCTGTCGCTGATGTCCCAGAACCAGGAAGTGGCCCTGGGCGCGCAACAGTATCCCAAGGCCCAGCAGACCCAGGGCGGCCAGTACCTGGTGGACCCGGCGCTGCAGAGCTATGTGAATGGCGTAGGGCAGAAACTGGCCAGGGTCTCCGACCAGCCCACCTTGCCCTATGAATTCGTGGTACTGAACAACTCCACACCCAACGCCTGGGCACTGCCCGGCGGCAAGATCGCGGTCAACCGCGGCCTGCTGGTACTGCTGGAAGACGAAGCGGAGCTCGCCGCGGTACTGGGCCACGAAATCGTTCACGCCGCCGCGCGCCACTCCGCCGCCGCCATGTCCCAGCAGCAGATCCTCGGAGCGGGTATCGCCATTCTCGGCGCCACCACCCAGAACACCGGCTACGGCGACCTGATTTCTGCCGGCAGCCAGTTCGGCGGCTCCGCCTATATCGCCAAGTACGGCCGCGATAACGAGCTGGAGTCCGACCAGTACGGCATGCGCTATATGGCCGCTGCCGGCTACGACCCCCAGGGCGCGGTGCGTCTGCAGGAGAAGTTTGTAGAACTGTCCAAGGGCAGCCAGTCCGGTGGCCTGGAAGCGCTGTTCGCCAGCCACCCGCCGTCGCAGTCGCGAGTGGATGCCAATATCAAACACGCCAAGAAACTCGGCGGTGGCACCACCAACCGCGCCCAGTATCAGAAGGCTATTGCCCAGTTGCGACGCGATGCCGATGCATATAAGAGCTATGACAATGCGCTCAAAGCGGCCAAGAACAAAGAATACGACCAGGCATTGAGCCTGACCCGCCGCGCACAGCAGCAACAGCCCAAGGAAGCGGCCTTTTACGCGCTGGAAGGGGACTTGTTGGCACAAAAGGAGCAGTACCAGCCGGCACTGAAGTCCTATGAAACCGCGGTACAGAAAAACCCCACGCTGTTTTCCAACTGGCTGATGCGCGGCATGCTGAATGCTCAGCTGAAAAACTACACCGCCGCCGAGCGCGACCTGAACCGCTCCACCCAGTACCTGGATACGCCGCACGCCCATTACTACCTGGGGCAGGTGTACGAGCAGCAGGGTAATACCAAGAATGCGTTGAGCCAGTATCAGATAGCAGCGGAATCGGAAGGGGAGATTGGCACCAAGGCGCAGGCACGGGTGCAGGCGCTGGGTAGCAAAGGGTAAGCTTGAAAATTATTTTTCGAGTTTAGAAACGAAAAAAAGCGGGCGAAGAAATTCGCCCGCTTTTTTATTTGGTAATTTTCCTATTTGGAAAATTACAGCTGAACGGTTACGCCCAGGCTGAAGATGTCCAGATCGTCGAAGTCACGATTGGAGCCATAGGATACCTTGGCAGCAACACTGCGATTGAAGAAATGGGTAGCATTAAACTGGTAATCTTCAGCTTCGCTATAACCAGCACCGATTGAGGTATTTTCGTTGAAGTAAAATTCAACTTCGCCACCCCAGAACAGATCATCTCCAGCCACATCAGTCAGACCCAGCTCGGCTGTGAAGTACTGACCACCAGACAGAGCCGTAAAGTATTTAGATGATACATGACGATAATCAAATTCATCATCTACTTCAGCGGTAAAACCGATGTAGTCAGTACCGCTTAGTTGATGGTTGTATTGACCGCGAACAAAAAGAACTGTGTCAGAGTCTTCAACTTTTCGCGCTTCCACCTCAGCCAGCAAATTCGGAGTGAACAGGAAGCCGGCTCCAGCGCTGTAGACATTGGTGGAATTCAAATCCTGAAGTTCACCAAATACTTTCCACTGACCGGTGAAATACTCTCCGCCGATATTTAGGCTATCGCTATCGCCGCCATCATAGTCCATGTAGCGGAAGCCACCATAAATATTGGAAACCGGCAGAATGTAGTTGAACTCCTTGCGCGGACCCAGAGTTTCCAACGCGCCGAAATAATACTGAGACTGTACGCTCAGTGTATCGGTATCGAAATTGCCATAATCGGCAGAAATATAATCGGCATCGGTAAAAGAGTTGTACTGCTCTGCGGAAGCAATAGCAGAAACCAGCATAAGAGGAAGTGCGGCAAACTTGAACTTCATGGAAGTGTTCCCTGTTTAATTTACATCAGTACTTTGGTACCCGTCCGATTTACCCAAACTCGCAAAATTGAGCCCGAGATAAATTCGGCGCGGATTCTAAGCAAAGGAAATGGACAGTGCAATGAAAAGAATTAATTGTGACTAGCGTCTCAAATACGATTTCAATTCGGTAGCTTAGCTACAGACGCGACAGCACTATGCGGCACGCAAGCTGAATCGAAGCTGAATCTGACTAATTGCAGTTGCTCGCAGTTTTTCCGGTCTTGCGGCCAAACAATAAAGGGAGCAACATTTTTTGGTCATACCGATCTTGACTGCCACTCTTCGAAATAATTCTCAGTTAAAACTGGCACAATAAAAAATGGCCGCAGCGGCGGCCATTGTAGGAATAATTCCGAATCGGAAATACGTGGATGCGACTTTACAGCAAGAGATCTCTTAGAATTAGATCAGAGCTGGACGGTCAAACCTATACTAAAAATATCCAAATTATACAACGACGATTCGGTTGATGAACCATATGAAAAGTTTGCTGCAACATTACGGTTAAAGAAATGAGTAGCATTCACCTCAAAGTCATCAAATTCATCATAGCGAGCGCCAACGGAAGTATCCTGATTAAAGAAAAACTCCACTTCCGCCCCCCAATAAAGATCAATACCATCCCTGTCATTGAGATTCAGTCCCGCAGTCAAATAACGCCCGGAAGATAAAGCCGTGAAGTATTTTGAGGAAATGCTGCGGCTATCAAAATCATCATCAACCTGCGCAGAGAACCCAATGTAATCAGTATCACTTATTTGATGATTGTACCTTCCCCGCAGCCAAGTCGTTGTTTCATCGTACTCTACTACGGAAGATTCATACTCAACGTCCCATTCTTGTTTATCTACTTCAACCTCCGCAAGAAAATTTGAGGTGAAAAGGTAGCCAATGCCTGCATGGTAACCTCTAGAGTTAGAATCACTCACTCCTCCAAAAATTTTCAATTGTTGTGAAAAATACTCACCTCCAACAGAAAAGCTTTCCATTGTACTATTGTAATTAGCTAAACCACCTTCATACTCTCGTTCATTACGAAAATAACTTCCGTAAACATTTGAAACAGGCAGAATATATGAAAATTCTTTGCGGGGACCGATATTATTTAAGGATCCAAAATAGTACTGAGATGAAATTAAGAAATCATTGGTCTCGGCGAACCCATAATCACCTAGGCGATAGTTGGCATCGGTAAATGATTGATACTCATCTGCAATGGTGGCACTGGAGACAAATATTAATGAAAGAGTGCAAAACTTAAACTTCATATAGCGTTCCCTGTTTTAGAATATGCGCATAAATCGACAACCCCCAATATCTCTCACATGAGATACGCGAGTTAATAAATTCATATAGAAAATGGCTTGCGAATCATAAAAAATATACCGACCCCAGAACCTCAGGTATCCAAAGTACCAAACCAAGCTTTAGATTGTAGAATCTTGAACCAGCTCGCACTCCGGATTCTATGGCAGCATCCGCGATGAATAGTTCCCACTTTCGCTAAATGAAAAAAGGCCGCAAATACGGCCTTCTTGAAATAGCTTTTCGGTAGTAATAGCTACCACGCTAACTTTTATCGTAGATTCTTTTCATTCCCATGTCGGATATCTGCGCCTTTCACCAGATACACCACCTGCTCACAGATATTCTTGGCGTGGTCGCCAATGCGCTCCAGCGAACGCAGGGTCCAGAGCACGTTCATTACCCGGGAAATGCTGCGCGGGTCTTCCATCATGTAGGTAACCATTTCGCGAATGGCGCTGCGGTAATCCATATCCACCTGCTCGTCTTCGGCCAGGGTCTCCATGGCGGACTTGACGTCGAAGCGGGTGTAGGCGTCGAGGGAATCGTTCAGCATCTTGCGCACGGCATTGGCGATGTGGCGGATTTCGGTGTAACCGCGGGGTGCGGTGCCCTCGTCCGTCAACGCTATGGCCATCTTGGCGATCTTGCTGGCCTCATCACCCACGCGCTCGAGATCGCGGGCGATGCGGATGACCGACATCACCATGCGCAGATCCGACGCCGCCGGCTGGCGCTTGGCAATGATCAGGGTCGCGTGCTCGTCCAGTTCCATTTCGCAGCGGTCGATTTCCTCTTCCACCTGCAAAACTTTTTCTGCCAGCTCGCTGTCGGCGTTGGCCAGGGCCTCTACGGCGTCGGCCACCTGGCGGGTGACCATGCCACCCATTTCCAGCATTTCCGTCTTGAGGCTTTCGAGGTCCTCGTTGAACTGGCGGGAGATGTGTTGATCGAAATGCATTTCCATAATCTTCTGTGGGCTCCCCCCAACCTTAGCCGAAACGGCCGGTAATGTAGGCTTCGGTGAGTTCGTGCTCGGGATTGGTGAACACCGTCTCGGTATCGTTTACTTCTACCAGCTTGCCCAGGTGGAAGTAGGCGGTGCGCTGGCTGACACGGGCCGCCTGCTGCATCGAGTGGGTGACGATGGCGATGGTGTAGTTCTGGCGCAGCTCGTCGATCAGCTCTTCGATACGGGCAGTAGCAATCGGGTCGAGGGCCGAACAGGGCTCGTCCATCAGGATCACTTCCGGGCTCACAGCGATGGCGCGGGCGATACACAGGCGCTGCTGCTGACCACCGGAGAGGCCGGTGCCGGGCTTGTCCAGACGGTCTTTCACCTCATTCCACAAACCGGCGCGGCGCAGGCTGTTCTCGACGATCTCATCCAGTTCCGCGCGGCGGCTGGCGATACCGTGGATTTTGGGCCCATAGGCGACGTTTTCGTAAATTGTCTTGGGGAAGGGGTTCGGCTTCTGGAACACCATGCCCACGCGCGCGCGCAGGGGTACCACATCCACCTTGGGGCCGTAGATGGCTTCACCGTCGAGGCTCAGCTCGCCTTCCACACGACACCCTTCGATGGTGTCGTTCATGCGGTTGAGACAGCGCAGGAAAGTGGACTTGCCGCAGCCGGACGGGCCGATCATGGCCACCACCTGGTTGCGGCCGATATCCAGGCTCACATCGTGAATCGCCTGGGCTTCACCGTAGAACACATTCACATTGCGCATCCGCAGCTTGGCTTCATCACAGAAGGGGCTGCCAACGGTTTTTGCGATTTCTACATTGGTTTTCACTACATTGGGCTCCGCGGCTGTGGCACCGGTATTGTCGCTGGCCGGTACACTCTGGCCGGCGTTCAGGGTCATGGTGGTCATGGCTCTATATCTCGGTTCGCTATCTTAGCATTCGCCGGCTTTACCAGCGGCGCTCAAGTTTTTTGCGCAGCCAGACTGCGCAGGTGTTCATGGTGATCAGGACTGCCAGCAGTACCATGATCGCCGCGGAAGTGCGCTCAACAAAGGCGCGCTCCGGGCTGTCGGCCCACAGGAAAATCTGTACTGGCAGCACCGTGGACGGATCGGTGACCCCGTGGGGTACGTCGACAATAAATGCCACCATACCGATCATCAGCAGCGGGGCCGTCTCACCCAGGGCTTGGGCCATACCGATAATGGCGCCGGTCAGCATGCCCGGCATCGCCAGCGGCAGTACATGGTGCAACACCACCTGCATGCGCGACGCGCCCATGCCCATGGCCGCTTCGCGGATGGAGGGCGGTACGGATTTGAGCGAGGCGCGGCTGGAAATGATGATCGTTGGCAGGGTCATCAGGGTCAGCACCAGGCCACCCACCAGCGGCGCCGAGCGCGGCAACTCGAAAAAGTTGATGAAAATCGCCAGCCCCAGCAGGCCGAACACAATGGACGGTACCGCAGCCAGGTTGTTGATGTTCACCTCGATCAGGTCGGTCCAGCGATTTTTCGGCGCAAACTCTTCCAGGTAAATGGCCGCGGCCACGCCGATGGGGAAAGACAGCGCCAGGGTCACCAGCAGGGTCAGCAGGGAGCCTACCAGGGCCGCGCGGATGCCTGCCTGCTCCGGCTCGCGGGAATCGCCGTTGGTAAAGAAGGTGGTATTGAAACGCTTCTCCAGTTCACCGCTATCGCGCAGGGACAGAATCCAGCCAGCCTGCTGCTCGCTGGTGCGCCCCATAAAGCCCTCTTTGCTTTTAGACAGGCTTTTGACATAGGTGTCGACGTCGTCGTCGGCGTTAAACCACAGCGTTTCGGTCTGGCCGAGCAATTCCGGGTGGTTTTCCAGGCGTTCACGCAGTTCAAAGCCGGCACCGTTGGAAACCAGCGCATACAGTGCACGCTTGTCGCGGCGACCACTCACATCGGGGAAACGCTCACGCAGGGCCGCGCGGATGACACCGTCGAAGTTGGCCCAAGCAAGGCTTTCGTGGTCCACCTTGTCGATGCCCAGTTCCGCCGGATCGTAATGGACCTCCAGCTGGATCTGGGTCTGCACAAAAGCGCTGGAGCCCTTGCTGATGATGTCGGTAAACAGCACCACAACCGCCAGTACACCGAATGCAATACTGGCAATGCCGAACCCGCGGAAGATTTTTTCCTTGCGATGACGGCTGGCGAGGCGCGCGGCGATTTTTTCGCGCACCTGGGCTTGAGTCAGATCAGTCATACTGTTCCCGGTATTTTTTCACGACGTGCAGGGCAATAAAGTTGAGGATCAGGGTGCTGATAAACAGCATCAAACCGAGGGCAAAGGCCGCGAGAGTTTTGGGGCTGTCGAACTCTTGGTCGCCCACCAGCAGGGTAACGATCTGTACCGTTACCGTAGTGACCGACTCCAACGGGTTGGCGGTGAGGTTGGCCGCGAGGCCCGCCGCCATCACCACAATCATGGTCTCGCCGATGGCGCGGGATACCGCCAGCAGTACACCGCCGACAATGCCCGGCAGCGCCGCCGGAATCACCACCTTGCGCACGGTTTCCGATTTGGTGGAACCGAGACCGAGAGCGCCGTCGCGCAGGGACTGCGGTACCGCATTGATCACATCGTCGGACAGGGACGAGACGAAAGGAATAATCATCACCCCCATCACCAGGCCAGCGGCCAGGGCACTTTCACTGGAGGCTTCGAGGCCGACCGACTGCGCCAGATCGCGAATGAAAGGCGCCACGGTGAGGGCGGCGAAGAAGCCGTATACCACGGTGGGGACACCGGCGAGAATTTCGATCAGCGGCTTGGCAAAAGCGCGCACCCGGTTACCGGCATATTCCGCCAGATAAATTGCTGACATCAGGCCCACGGGTACCGCCACCAACATGGCGATGGCCGATACCATTAAAGTGCCGGTAAACAGTGGTACCGCACCAAAGGCGCCGCTGGAACCCACCTGGTCGGCGCGCATCGCCATCTGCGGGCTCCAGTGCAAACCAAACAGGAATTCGGTTACCGGCACCGCCTGGAAGAAACGAATGGATTCCAGCAACACCGACATCAGGATGCCGACGGTGGTAAAGATGGCGGCACAGGCGCACACCAGCAGAATCGCGCGCAGGACCTTTTCCACTTTTTCCCGCGCGCGCATTTCCGGGGAAATACGCAGCAGGGCGAAGGCGCCGAAACCGATGGACAGAATCAGGATCAGCGCGGTCTGCAATAGCTGGCCATTTTCCCGCAGGCTGGTCAGATGCGCAGCCGCGGCTTCCAGTTGCGGCGTGCTCTCGCCAACGAGATTGCCCGCAGCCATGTTCTGAATCTGCGCGTACAACAGGTTCTGGCCAGAGAGGGTAGCGGGCTTATCCACAATACCGCCCATTACCAGGGTGCGGATGATGGAGTCGTCAAAGGCCAGCCAGGTCCCCAGGATCAACAGGGCCGGCAGGCCGCACCAGAGCGCGGTATGCACCCCGTAATAGCTGGGCAGGGAAGCCAGGCTGCGAACACCGCCGCGACTGCGGGCGGCACTCAGCGCACGACTGAAGCCGGTACCGTAGGCCACCAGAATCAGTAGCAACAGCAGGGCGAAGAGAGTGGGAGTCTGCATCGATTTGCTCGGTTAACTCTATTTCAAAGTCAGTTTCAAAAATTGCCGGCCATTATCCGGACTTCCAGCTATTTTGCATGGCGCCAACCCCAAAAGAGTTCAGAAATTACGCCAGCTTCTTATAAGCAAAAGGCCAAGCCCCCGATTTATGGATGGGGGCTTGGCCGGTAATTCCGTCTACCTGTGTTCTCGATACTTATTTGGCAGCGAGATTGGTCAGAGCGTTGAGCTTGCGTACATTGGTCGCAACCTGTTGGCGCTGGGCATTCGGCAACGGGATCATACCCTTGTCCGCCAGGTAACCTTCTTCACCCCAGGCGCGCTCATTGGTGAACTCCGCCAGGAATTGCTTGATGCCAGGTACCACGTCCACGTGGGCTTTCTTCACGTAGATGAACAGCGGGCGGGAAACGGGGTAGCTCTGATCGGCGATGGAATCGAAGGTCGGCTCCATGCCCTCGATAAGGGAACCCTGCACCTTGTCCGCATTCTGGTCGAGGAAGCTGAATCCGAAGATACCCAGGGCATTCGGGTTGGCGGCCAGCTTGTTCACGATCAGGTTGTCGTTCTCACCGGCTTCAACATAGGCGCCGTCTTCACGGATGTTGTGGCAGATGGCTTTGTACCCATTCTTGTCCGCAGCCTTTTTTGCCGCAATCCAGTCAAACTTTTTACAGCCACCTTCCAGTGCCAGTTCGGCAAAGGCGTCGCGGGTACCGGAAGTAGGGGGCGGGCCCAGTACTTCAATTTTGTGTGCGGGCAGCGCCGAGTTGACGTCTTTCCAGGTTTTATAAGGGTTGGCTACCAGCGTTTCGGAACCGTCCGGGTTGGGTACATCCTTGGCCAGGGCCAGGAAGATGTCCTTGCGCGACAGTTCGAAGGGAGTAGCGCTTTTGGCGTTGGCCAGAACGATGCCGTCGAAGCCGATCTGAACTTCCACCACATCGACGCCGTTGTCGTTGCACATGTCCAGCTCGGACTGCTTGATGCGGCGGGAAGCACCGGTGATATCGGCGGTGTTTTCACCCACGCCCTGACAGAACAGCTTCATGCCGCCGCCGGTACCAGTGGACTCAACCACCGGGGTCTTGAACTGGGTAGCGCGGCTGAAGCGCTCGGCAACCACAGTGGTGAAAGGATATACGGTAGATGAACCGACAATGCTGATGTGGTCACGCGCGGCCAGGGCGGCGTTTGAGGCAGCGATGGTCAGGGCGGCCAGGGCCGAAGCCAGGACTTTTTTGCTCGCAAGACGCTTGTTCATGGATATCTCCAGGGTGTTCAAAGTTTCTGCACGCGGCGCATGTTATGTCGAACTGGTGACGATTCTATGAATGAAAAGTTACAAAAAGATTACAGGCCCCGGGGCATTTTTTGACCGTCGATTTACCGTTGGTCACACAGCTAATCGACTCTCCAGCCACCGGTGCTGGCGCAATTTCTGACCAACAGGTAGGCTCTCACCCATTGATAACAGAAGAATAAAGATGGTTTGAGAGAACTCCCATGAAGTTTCTGCTAACAACCGCAAATGGACTGGATCGCTTTGCCAGTGCCAGTGGTCGCCTGCTGGGCTGGTTTACCCTCGCCATGGTGCTGATACAGAGCCTGGTGGTGATACTGCGCTACGGCTTTGATGGGGGCTCCCTCGCCCTACAGGACTCGGTCACCTACCTCCACGGCGCCGCTTTTATGCTGGGACTTGCCTATGCCCTGCAGACCGGTGCCCATGTGCGGGTGGATGTGTTTTACCGCACCATGTCCATCCGCGGCAAAGCCTGGGTGGACGCCGTGGGCTGCCTGATCTTCCTGCTTCCCTTGTGTACGTTTATCGCCGTTGGCAGCTGGCACTTCGCCGCCAGCAGCTGGGCAGTACACGAAACCAGCGCCAGTGCCGACGGCCTCGGCGGCGTCTTCCTGCTGAAAAGCCTGATGCCCCTGGCGGCGATCACCCTGGCACTGCAGGGAATAGCGCAATTTGCTCGCGCCCTGAACACCCTGATGCTGGTGACCCGGGAAGAATTGCGAAAATCCTCGGCGGTCAACGACACCCCTGAAGAATCTGTGGAAGAGGCCGCGCACAATAAGCCCATGGTGCGCCAGGCACCGGGCGCGGAGGTGAGCGCATGATGGAACTGATCCCCCTGCTGATGTTTCTGGTCGTGTGCGGCGCGCTGATGCTCGGCTACCCGGTGGCCTTTACCCTGGGCGGTACCGCGCTGCTGGCCGCCGGCCTCGGCATCGTCGGCGGTGTATTCGATGCGGAACTGCTGCGCGCCTTCCCCGACCGCCTGTACGGCATCATGCAAAACGGCACCCTGATGGCAGTGCCGCTATTTGTGTTGATGGGTGTGATGCTGGAGCGAGCGCGGATTGCCGAAGAATTGCTGGTAAACCTGGCGCGGGTCTTCTCCGGGATTCCCGCGGGCATAGCGGTCTCGGTGGTGGTGGTGGGCGCGCTGCTCGCCGCCAGCACCGGCATCGTCGGTGCCACCGTGGTGACCATGGGCCTGATGTCCCTGCCCACCATGCTGAAACGCGGCTACTCCCCCAAACTCGCCACCGGTACCATCTGCGCCACCGGCACCCTGGGGCAGATCATTCCCCCGTCCATCGCGCTGGTACTTTTGGGGGACACCCTGTCCAACGCCTACCAGCAGGCCCAGCTCAGCCAGGGCATCTTCAACCCGAAGCCGGTGAGTGTGGGTGACCTGTTTATGGGGGCAATCATTCCCGGGCTGTTACTGGTCGCGGCCTACATACTCTATCTGTTGTTTATCGCTCGCCGTGAACCGGCGCAAACCCAGCGGCCTGATGACGACATCGAAACACTGCAGATCCTGAAAAGCCTGTTCCCGCCCATCGCCCTGATGCTGCTGGTACTCGGCTCCATTATCACCGGTGCCGCCACGCCCACCGAAGCCGCGGCAGTCGGTGCCCTGGGTGCGGGAATACTGGCCTGGGGGCGCGGCGCCCTGAACTGGCAGCGTGCCAGCGAAGTGGGGCAGAGCACCCTGCAGGTCACTGCCATGGTGTTTGCGATCCTGATCGGCGCCTCGCTGTTCTCTCTGGTATTCCGAGGATTTGGCGGCGAGGAAGTGGTCACTCACTTTTTCAATAGCCTGCCTGGAGGGGTGATTGGCGCGACCCTGCTGGTGATGCTGGTGATCTTCCTGCTGGGTTTCATCCTCGACTTTATCGAGATCACCTTTGTGGTGGTGCCCATCGTCGGCCCGGTGCTGCTGGCCATGGGGCTGGACCCAATTTGGCTGGGTGTGATGATCGCGCTGAATCTGCAGACTTCATTCCTTACACCGCCGTTTGGTTTTGCGCTCTTCTACCTGCGCGGTGTGGCGCCGGTGGAAGTGTCTACCGGGGCCATTTACCGGGGGGTGGTGCCGTTTATTGCGATCCAGTTGCTGATGATGTGTCTGCTGGCAGTGTGGCCATCGCTGGCGACCTGGTTGCCGGGCTTCGTTGCCAGCTAGGTTGTTTTGACTGGTCCGGTGGTTCGAACTTAAGCCGGCCCGGTGGCGGTGGGACACCGGGTACGGGTTTTCACGACCGCTGTGAACCCATCCCTGGGCGCTGCGGCGCAAACATCCTGTTTGCGACGCTCCTGAAAACCCGTACCCGGCGCCCCACCTTCAGTTGTCACTAATTTACTTCGTAGCAGTGGGTCACATCCGCTAACGAAGTACTGCCCTTTGATGTGAAGGCCAAGTGCCGGGGATTCGTTTTTGAAAGCGTCGGAAACAGGGATGTTTCCGACGCAGGCTACAGGGACGTATTCATGCCGGTTTCAAAAACGAATCCCCGGTGCTTGGCCGCCACCAAACCAGCTTAAGAAGTAATCCCGGGGTCGGAGTGCAGTCCTCGCCCCTTCCACAAGCGGTACACCGCTGGCAACACCATCAAAGTCAGCAACATGGCACTGACCATGCCCCCAACCATCGGTGCCGCAATGCGCTGCATCACCTCGGAACCAACCCCCGAGCCAATCATCACCGGCACCAGGCCGATAAACACCGTGGCGGTAGTCATCAACACCGGGCGCATGCGCTGACCGGCACCGCGGCGGATCGCATCGCGCAGGTCGTCCCGGGTTGGCTTGCGGTCGGCAGCTTCACAATCGGCCTGCGTCTGTTTCCAGGCCTGGTTGAGATACACCAGCATGATCACACCGATCTCCACCGCCACCCCGGCCAGCGCGATAAAGCCAACGCCCACCGCCACCGACAGGTTGAAGTCGAGCCAGTACAGCAGCCACAGGCCGCCGATCAACGCCAGCGGCAGGGTACCCATGATCACCAGCACCTCGCCCCAGTGACGGAAACTGAAATACAGCAACAACACGATGATACCGAGGGTCACCGGCAACAGCAGGCCGAGGCGCTCGCGGGCGCGCTCCATGTACTCGTATTGCCCGGACCACGCCAGGGAATAGCCCGGCGGCAGCTCCAGTTGATCCGCTACCAGTTGCTGCGCCTCCGCCACCCAGGAACCCAGGTCGCGGTCGGCGATGTCGATATAGATCCAGCCGTTCGGTCGCGCGTTTTCGGTCTTGATCATCGGCGGGCCGCTCTGCACCTCGATGGTGGCCACGTCACCCAGGCTCAGATGGGTGCCATTGGGGGCCACCAGCGGCAGGCCGCGCAGACTTTCCGGGGAGTCCCGCCAGGCCTGTGGATAACGCACATTGATCGGGTAGCGCTCCAGGCCCTCGGTGGTTTCGCCCACCTTTTTGCCGCCCACCGCGGTGTCGATCACCGTCTGTACATCCTGAATATTCAGGCCGTAGCGCGCCGCGGCGCTGCGGTCGATATCGATATCGATATAGCGGCCGCCCTCAACGCGCTCGGCGAACACCGACGCGGTGCCGGGTACATTCTTGAGCAGGGATTCCAGTCGGGTGCCGATCTGCTCGATCTGGTGCAGGTCGGCACCGGCGACCTTGATCCCCACCGGGGTCTTGATGCCGGTGGCGAGCATGTCGATGCGGGTCTTGATCGGCATCACCCAGGCGTTGGTAACCCCAGGCAGCTGCACCGCCGCGTCCAGTTCTGCGCGCAGTTTTTCCGGGGTCATGCCTTCGCGCCACTGGTCGCGGGGCTTGAAGCGGATAATCGTCTCCACCATGGTCAGCGGCGCCGGGTCGGTGGCGGTTTCCGCGCGGCCCATCTTGCCCCACACCTGCGCCACTTCCGGCACCTGCATGATCATCTTGTCGGTCTGCTGCAGCAGTTCGCGCGCCTTACCGATGGAAATGCCGGGATGGGTGCTGGGCATATACATCAGGTCGCCCTCGTCCAGCGGTGGCATAAACTCGCTGCCGGTGCGCGACAGGGGATACAGGGCGCTGGCGAGCAACACCAGTGCGGTAATGACCACCAGCAGCGGATGCCGAATCGCCAGTTCCAGGGCCGGGCGGTAGGCGGCGGTAAATGCGCGGTTGATGGGATTGGCCTGCTCCGGCTTCACCTCACCGCGCACCAGGTAACCCATCAGCACCGGCACCAGGGTAATGGCGAGGCCGGCGGCCACGGCCATGGCGTAGGTCTTGGTATAGGCCAGCGGTGCGAACAGCCGGCCCTCCTGACCTTCCAGTGCAAACACCGGCAGGAAACTGAGGGTGATAATCAGCAGGCTGAAGAACAGTGGCGGGCCCACCTCGCTGGCGGCCTCACCGACGACCTTCCATCGGTTTTCATCCGTTAGCGGCGTGCGCTCCATATGCTTGTGCAGGTTCTCGATCATCACGATGGCGCCGTCCACCATGGCGCCGATGGCGATGGCAATACCGCCGAGGCTCATGATGTTGGCGTTGATCCCCTGCAGGTGCATCACGATAAAGGCGCCGATGATGCCCAGCGGCAGGCTGATGGCGATCACCAGCGACGAGCGCAGGTGGAACAGGAACAGCGCACAGACCAGCGCCACCACGATGAATTCCTCCAGCAGCTTGTGCCACAGGTTATCCACCGCGCTATCGATCAGTTCGCTGCGGTCGTAGGTGGGGACAATTTCCACCCCCTCCGGCAGGCTGCGCTGCAGCTCTTCCAGCCGGTTGCGCACGCCATCGATGACCGCGCGCGCGTTCTCACCGAAGCGCATCACGATCACGCCGCCGACGGCCTCGCCCTCGCCGTCGAGCTCTGACAGGCCACGGCGCATCTGTGGGCCCAGGTGTACATCCGCCACATCCCGCAACAGCAGCGGTGTGCCCGCGGCATTCACCAGCAGTGGCAGCTGGCGCAGATCTTCCACGCTCTGGATATAGCCGCTGGCGCGCACCATGTACTCGGCTTCCGCCATTTCCACTACCGAAGCACCGGACTCGCGGTTGCCGCGTTCGATCGCCGCCTGCACCTGCGCAAGCGTCAGGTCGTAGGCGCGCAGGCGCAGGGGATCTACCTGCACCTGATACTGCCGCACCATGCCGCCCACTGTAGCCACCTCGGATACCCCGGGCAGGGTCTGCAGCTCGTATTTCAGGAACCAGTCCTGCAGCGAGCGCAGTTGTGCCAGGTCGTGCTGGCCGGTTGGATCCACCAGGGTATAGCTGTAGATCCAACCGACGCCGGTGGCGTCCGGCCCCAGCTCCGAGCGCGCCGCCGCCGGCAGGCGCGGGGCCACCTGGCTCAGGTACTCGAGTACCCGGGATCTTGCCCAGTAAAGGTCAACATCGTCGTCGAAAATAACGTAAACGTAGGAATCACCAAAAAATGAATAGCCTCGTACGGTGTGCGCGCCAGGCACACTCAGCATGGCGGTGGTGAGCGGGTAGGTGACCTGGTCTTCCACCACCTGCGGCGCCTGGCCCGGATAGCTGGTTTTGACGATCACCTGTACATCGGACAGGTCCGGCAGCGCGTCCACCGGCGTGTTGCGCAGGCTGTAAAGCCCGGCAATCGCCAGCACCACCGCGCCGATCAGCACCAACGCGCGGTTGTGCAGGGACCATTGAATGATTCGCGCGATCATTTCTGCGGCTCCTGCGATCCGGAGTGATCCATGTCGCCATAATCCATCTGCGAGTGGTCCATTTTTCCGTGGTTCATCTCACCGTGATCCATCTGCGAGTGATCCATTTGCTCGTGGCCTTCGTGTCCCGGCATCAGGGAATCATCGGCCAGGGCGCGAGCGGCGATCACCTCGTATTTACCGTCGTCGCGCTGGCGCATCTGCACCCGCAGTGGCGCACCGCTTTCCAACGCCTGACGCAGTTGCTGCTGCGCCGCTTCCGCCACATGGAAACCCATCACCATGCCGGGCCAGTCCCACTCCGGCACCGGGCCGTGCTCAAGGCGTGCGTAGTGGTTGTCGTCGGGCATGCTCAGCACCGTGGCCTCGGCCCAGGCGGTATCGGCTTTTACTGACTTTTTGCCACTTTTAGAGTCACTTTCACCTTCGATACGCTGCAGATCGGCACTGATACTGGACTCGGAATCCAGCAGGAACTGGGCCGAGGTGACTACCTCGGTACCGGGTTCGAGTCCGGCGAGGATTTCCACCCGCTTGCCCAGCTCGCGGCCCACCCGCACGCGCACCGAGCGGTAGCGGCCGCCGCCCTCGGCGATCACCAGCCGGTCCATGTCACCGGTGCGGATCAGGGCGCTGCGCGGTACAGTCAAGGTGTCCACCTTCTGGCCCCCCAGCTGCAGGCGCACAAACATGCCCGGACGTAGGGCTTTGTCGGCGTTGTCCACCAGCACCCGCACGCGCAGGGTGCGGGTCTTGGGGTCGAGATCCGGGAGTATGTGCACCAGCTCGCCGGTCCAGCTGCGGCCCGGGGCAAACTCCCCCTGCAGGGTGGCGGTATCCCCCACCTGTACCTGGGCGCCCTGTTTCGGGAACAGCTCGCCTTCCACCCACACGGTTTCCAGCGGACCGATACTCATCAGGGTGGTGGCGGGGGTGATATACATACCATCGCGGGCGGCGAATTCATTCACATAGCCGTCGGTGGGCGAGTAGAGGGTGATGGTCTGGCTCACCTTCCGGGATTTATCCAGCGCGCGCAGCTGCTCGGCGGGCACCCCGAGGCTTTCCAGGCGCTCGCGGGTGGCCTCGATCAGGGTGCGGTTGCCGCTTTGCAGGGCCGCCACCAGCTCACTCTGTGCCTTGACCAGCTCCGGCGAATAGATCGCCACCAGCGGCTGCCCCTTGCGCACACGATCCCCCACGGCCTTGACCCAGCTCTTGTGCACCCAACCGCTCAGGCGGGTGTGCACGTGGTGCAGCTTGTCTTCATCCAGCTGCACCAGGCCCACGGTGTCGACCTCGATGGTCACCGGGCCTTTCTCCGCTACCGCGGTGCGCACACCCAGGTTGTTTTCCACCTGGGAGGAGATGGATACGGTGCCCGGCTTGGCCTCACCTTCCTCGCCCTCGTAGACGGGCACCAGGTCCATGCCCATGGGCGATTTGCCGGGGCCGTCGCGACGGTAGTTGGGGTCCATGGGCGCGACCCAGTAGAGGATTTTCTTTTCGCCGCTGCCGCCCTGCGCGGTGTCGTCACCGCCGGACAGGCCGCGCCCCACAAGAATTCCCACCACCAGGGCGATGATGGCGAGCACGACTATCAATATTTTGTTCATAACGTTGCAGATCGCTGATTATTTGAGGTTGGCGTCGAGCTCGACGGCGCGGAAATAACGGATGCGCGCCACGGCGCGGAAGTAGCCATAGGTGAGGCGCGCAGCGCTGATCTGGGTCTCGATGTCATCCATGCGCGCGGCAATGGCCGCTTCCAGATCTGCGGTATTGCTGGCGTAGCCCCGCAGTACCGCATCGGCGGTGGCGTCCGCCTGGGGCAACAGGTACTCCCGGTACTCCGCGCGGCGGCGATCGAGGGTCTGGGCCATGGCCACGGCGCCGTTTAGCTCGGCGTGCAGCTGCTGCAGCAGGTTCTGGCGCTGCAGGATGCCGGCGCTTTCGCGCGCACGGCTGGCGGCGAGGCGCCGGTCCTGGCGCTTCTGGCGGAACAGGGGCAGGTCGAACGACACCATCACACTGGCGAAGTCGGAGCCATCACTCATGGGAGTCCGGTCGCGCTGGCCGTAACTGAAATCGACACCGAACTGCGGCTTGTAGGCCTCCTGGGCCAGTGCCACATTGGCTCGCTCTGCGGCCACACGGGCATTGCTGGCAGCCACCGCCGGATGCTGCTCCACCAGCGCCATCGACACCGGCAGGGACTGCCCCGCCAGCCAGTCGCGGGTATCCCGCCAGGCCGGCGGCGTTGCATCCAGCGCACCCCAGGCGGCGCCGCCGATCCAGCGGCTGAGAGTGCCGCGGGCGCGATTGATCTCGCCATCCACCGCGGCAATACGATCGTCCAGTCGTGCCAGCGCCAGCTGCGACTGCAGCAGCTGCTGGGACTGGATCTGCGCACTGGCGAGGCGCGCGCGGTTGTAGCCCACCAGCTCCTGCATCCAGCGACGGTTCTCCGCCAGCAGTTCACGCACCCGCAGCTGCTCGGCCACGCTGAGGTAGGCCTGCGCCACATCCC
Organism: Microbulbifer sp. CAU 1566; assembly: GCF_023156515.1. Classification (NCBI taxonomy): domain Bacteria; kingdom Pseudomonadati; phylum Pseudomonadota; class Gammaproteobacteria; order Cellvibrionales; family Microbulbiferaceae; genus Microbulbifer; species Microbulbifer sp. CAU 1566. Next base: position 254,213 of record NZ_JALNMG010000004.1, read on the forward strand.
GCGCCAGTGCTAGCTCCATATCCGCGGCACCGGCATAGCCCGCCTCCGCAGTGTGGGCGCCGCGCTCGCCGGCGAGTGTCGCGGAATCCCCGCGCGGCAGTTTCTGGCTGATGCCGATGACTTTCTGGGTCATCGGCTGGTCGTCAAAAGCGAAGGTGTCGGTGGGCAGGTTGGCGATACCCAGCTTGAGCATTGGGTCCGCCCACTGGGCGTCCGCTACCGCGGTTTCCGCCGCAGCGTCGGCCGCGGCAATCGCCGCCGCAGTTTGCGGATCCTGTTCCTGCGCCAGCTGGATGGCGCCCTCCAGATTCAGCTGTGCCCGCGCGGGCAGGGCAACCGCACAAATCACCAGCGCCGGGACCAGTGGGCCCAGAGCGCGCAATACATATCCCATGGAGTAATCCTGTGTATCTGATACCTGGTCGACGACTCGACCGTAGATTTCAGCGCCAAATGAGACGCTGAAGGGGAGGCATCAGGCGCTTATTGGGGGGCGCAACAGGTTGCGCTGCGAAGCAGCGAGTGGGGAGGGGGTAATCGACTGAAGCAGGGCGGAGGCAGACAATGTCGCGGCCTGCCAGTCCTGTGCCGGGGGAACGGCCGCACCACAACCGCCAACGGCACAGGTCAGCTGGCAGAGTTCTGCCGCCGATTTGTCGCCGGCCTCATCGCAGCAGGGCATGCTGTGGTGATCAGTGGCGGACATGTCACTCGCGGCATGCACAGCGGTATCCGCCATCATCATGGCGTGATCGGCGTGGGAATCAGCCCCCGGATCGCAGGCAGGCGCAATCGCCAGAGCCAGGCTCTGGGCAGCGAAACACCACAGGATCAAAGTCAGGACAATTCCACGCATGGGCGGAATTCTAGGTGCCACAGGGCAGAGCGGCAAGCCCATGCCCCGCGGCAAGGTTGATAAATCAACCGATTATTCTGTTCAGCGCAAAATTTCAGTTATTGGGCTCTGGCTAATTAGTACCCAGTTTGTGCTAGAATGCGCCACCCGGTAACGGTGACCCAAAACGCCACCCCGGATCAATAAATCTAAGAATTGTGAGCATTTGCGATGTCCGCCATTGATGAAGAACCGCAACCCACGGGTACCCTGACCCTGCAGACCCAGTCCATGCCACGGGACACCAATCCCCAGGGTGACGTTTTTGCCGGTTGGCTGATGTCGCAGATGGACCTGGCCGGTGCCATTCTTGCCCAGAGCATCGCCCGCGGCCGCGTTACCACTGTTGCCGTCGGCAGCATGGTATTCCTGCGCCCGGTGCCCGTCGGCTCCACCGTCAGCTGCTACGCCGAAGCGGTGGAAGTCGGTCGCTCATCCATTCAGACCATGGTGGAAGTGTGGCTGACCCGCGTCGATACCGGTGAACAGGTCAAAGTGACCGAAGGCGAATTCGTGTTCGTGGCCATCGACGATCGCGGCCGCACCCGGCCGCTGCCGTAAGCTCTTTTCGGGCCCGGAATCAAAACCCGGGCCCGCCGACCTCGCAACGACGAGGTCTCTTCCCATACCCCTGTCGCCGTGCGGAAATAGCAAATGCTATTTGCCCTGTTGAGCTGCCACCGAACAGCCTCCCACCCGCCAAACAAAACACTGGTACCAAGTAAACCTCTGTTTTGCAAAATGCAAAGCGCGTTTATTTTTTGCCTGCTGGCACTGGGATAGTATTCGGGCTCGTTAAACACCGGATAAGGAATTTCCCAATGATGTTACCCGCACTGGCCATGGCCTCCATTTTTACTATCGTCTTTTTCAGCGGCTTGGCGTTCGCCCGAAAAGCCAGAAAAATGTGGGCCAAGATCGCCATCAGGATCGGAACGGTACTGCTCACTATTGCGCTATTTGGCATTGTGCCGGCAGTGATGGAAGCAAGCCTGATGACCACAGAGCTGGCAGGGCGTTACTTTTTCTTTTTAATGATTGGCGGGGCGTTAATTTATAAACTATGGCTGGTTAAATTTATTCCGTTACCTTCCGTGCAGAAACAGGCAAAAAATTAAGGGGGAAAGCTTCGAGTATTTCTCGATGTCTTGGAAAAATTTAAAAAGGCAGAGCCAACAGCTCTGCCTTTTTTATTACTCACGGCATTACACCGGTTAATTACAGCGCATTTATTCCAATTCGATATCGACGATATTGGTAACAAACGGGGTCACGGTAAGTTCACCGCTGGTGAAGTATTTCTGACCGCCTTTCCAATTTTTGAATTTAATATAGTAAGTGCCGGCGGCCAGAGTAATAACCGGGTTGTTCAGGTCGTCAAAATGGATCGGATCTTCGACCAACCAGCCCTCTTCCGTGACCTCAAACAGATAGCCACCACAGCGCATGGGCCCAACATTTGGCTGCTTGCACGAATTCAACGCCAACTTGGTTTGGCTTTGTGGGTTTTTTTCTGTTTTTACGACCACGACTTTCCCGTAATCGGATTGTGAGCGCGTCGCACTTACTGTGCTGAAATTTCTTCGGCCTACGGAATATGAGTTGGACCCTGTGCGACTGGACTGCGGCGCCGATGCCGCGTTGCCAGAGGTGTTTCCTGTAATGCTGCTGATCGTTGTACCAGCAGCGGCCGACATCGAATCTCTTGCTATCTTTTCAAAGTCGGCACTGGTGCAGGCCGTCATTCCCGTTAACACAAAAATTACTACAAATAACCGAAACATCCATCATCCCTCGATATTAATTTCCCTGAAGCGCCAGCGGCACAATTTTTTCACCACTGGTATTTGGCACCAATGTCCCGGTCCCTGAAAGGGCCGGGGCGCTTACGATACTAAAAAGTGTTTGAGTGAAAAATATCGAAATGAAAGTATCTCTGGAACGATAGAACCAACTGCAGAAGGTTTTTTTGGAATTTAATAAGTGTCCGCCGCGCTTATACAGAAATAGGGTTTGCGAACTAGCAAGCCAGTACCAACTTCAAGGCTCACATATTCCGATAAGAGAATACGTCGGGCACAGCTTCAGGCTCTTCGTTCCCGTAATAACCAGGAATTGATAGTTACAGGTATAGAGGGTTGCCTGTTTTGGCATAACGCCGCCACTGAAGGCAACCCACAGCCTGTCGATTTATCGGGTTGCCTGGTCTCTTGTCCGGTAATACGCCTCTTCGCTAATCCGGTGATAGGGAATCACCTGGGATTCAAACTCCTTGAAGGCTTTATAGACCCGATTGAATTGTGGATCTTTTGCCGCCGTTTCTTCCATGATGCCCTGATTGATTTGTTTCAGGTGGGCAATTACATCGTCCGGTAGCTTGCGCAGCTCTACACCGTGCTCTTCCAGCAGCTCTTTCAGCGCACGATTGTTGCGCGCGGTGTATTCGTCGAGCATGTCCTGGTTGGCGTCGTGGGCGGCGGTGCGGACTATGGCCTGCAGGTCCTTCGGCAGTTTCTCGAACGCGGTTTTATTGACGATGATTTCGAGGATGGAACCCGGTTCGTGCCAGCCGGGATAGTAGTAATACCTGGCGATCTGGTGAAAACCGAAAGCGAGGTCATTGTAGGGGCCGACCCATTCGGTGGCATCGATCACGCCGGTCTGCAGCGCAGTGTAAAGCTCACCACCGGGGATGGTGACCGCGGTGCCGCCGGCGCGGTTCAGTACTTCACCACCGAGACCGGGGATACGCATCTTCAGGCCTTTCAGGTCTTCGACGGAGTTGATCTCTTTATTGAACCAGCCCGCCATCTGCACACCGGTGGAACCGCCGGCCATGGGGATCAGATCAAAGGGTGCGTAGAGCTCTTCCCAGAGTTCCAGCCCACCACCGTAGTGCAGCCAGCCATTCATTTCCTGGGCATTCAGCCCGAAAGGCACCGCAGTAAAAAACTGGGCCGCGGGTATCTTGCCTTTCCAGTAATAGGCGGCGCCGTGGCCAACCTGGGCCGCACCATCGGACACCGCGCCAAATACACCCATGGCGGGCACCAGTTCACCGGCACCGTAGACCTTGATCTTCAGGCGGCCGTTGGACATTTCGTCGATTTTTTTCGCGAAGCGCTCCGGGGCACTGCCGAGACCGGGGAAATTTTTCGGCCAGGTTGTGACCAGCTTCCACTCAAAAGTCTTTTGGCCGGTGTTTTCGAGAGTGGTGATTTTCTGTTCCTGGTCGGAACGGGAGATCACCAGCGAGCCGAAGGTAAGCACCAGCAGGGCGAGCAGGCCGAGGATTACGGGGGGATACCAGTTTATTTTTTTCATGTCCGTTTGAATTTTTATTGTTGGTTTTGTCTGGGCGACACCCTCCCGGGAGCGACGCAATAGCGACCGGGAGGGTGTACCAATCAGAGAGGCTGCAATTTGGCCATGGATACTACCAGCCATTTGCTGCCGGCGTCGTCGAAGTTGACCTGCACCCGCGCGCGCGGGCCACTGCCTTCAAACTGTACCACCGTGCCCTCACCGAATTTGGCATGGTCAACACGTCCACCGAGCGCCAGGGGTGGCAGGTCGTCGTCGAACTCCGGCGCGGCATCGGAGTAGGGGTTGATGCCGCCACCATAGTTGCCGAACGACTTGGGCTGGAACAGCGGCTTGGAAATTTCCGTTTTGAGTCGCACCTCGTGGATATACTCCACCGGAATTTCACTCACAAACCGCGATGGCTTGTTATAGGTTTCGCTGCCGAACAGGCGGCGGCACTCGGCGTAGGTCATGTACAACTTCTGCATGGCGCGGGTGATACCCACGTAGCAGAGGCGGCGCTCTTCCTCCATGCGCCCGGGTTCCTGGGCGGACATTTTGTGCGGGAAGAGGTTTTCCTCCACCCCGGCCATAAACACCAGCGGGAACTCGAGGCCCTTGGCCGAGTGCAGGGTCATCAGCTGTACCGCGTCTTCAAACTCGTCCGCCTGACCCTCGCCGGCATCCAGCGCGGCGCTGTCGAGGAACTGGTTCAGCAGCGGAATCTCTTCCTCGTCCACCGCTTCGCCATCGGCGTCTGCGGTGGGCACGCCGTCGAAGGCGCGACAGGCGCTGACCAGTTCCTTGAGGTTTTCTACCCGGGTCTGGCCCTTCTCGCCTTTTTCCTTACTGTGGAAATCGATCAAGCCGGTCTGCTCGATGGCCAGCTCGGCAATGTGATCCAGGGTTTTGTCGGTGCTCTCTTCGTCCAGCGCGTCGATCAGGCTGAGGAAGTTCGCCAGGGCATTACCGGCGCGCGCGGCGAGGACTTTCTGCTGCAGCATCTTGGCCGCCGCATCCCACATGGAGCTACCGTGCTCGCGGGCAAATTCCCGCACCAGCTCCACGGTGCGCGCACCGATGCCGCGGGTGGGGGTATTCACCACCCGCTCGAAGGAGGTGTCATCGTGGCGATTGGTGATCAGGCGCATGTAGGACAGCGCGTTCTTGATCTCCAGCCGCTCGTAGAAGCGCTGGCCGCCGTAAATACGGTAGGGAATCTGTTCCCGCAGCAATCCTTCTTCCAGCACCCGCGACTGGGCGTTGGAGCGGTACAGGATGGCGACACTGTCGCGGCGGTTGCCGTCGCGCACCCAGTCGCGGATACGTTCGACAATAAACCGCGCTTCATCCTGCTCGTTGTAGGCGGTGTAGAGGGAAATGGGCTCGCCTTTTTCCCCTTCGGTCCACAGTTCCTTGCCCAGGCGACCGGAATTTTGCGCAATCACCGCGTTGGCAGCGTTCAGGATGGTGCTGGTGGAGCGGTAGTTCTGCTCCAGGCGCACCGTCTGCACATCTCTCAGGTCCGCTTCAAAATGCTGGATATTCTCGATTTTGGCACCGCGCCAGCCGTAGATGGACTGGTCATCGTCACCCACCGCCGTGATGGCACACTGGTCGCCGGCCAGCAGGCGCAGCCAGGCGTACTGAATGGTGTTGGTATCCTGGAACTCGTCCACCAGAATGAACGGGAAGCGGCGGCGGTAATGGGCGAGGATATTGTCGTTATCCCGCAGCAGTTCGTGGGCGCGCAGCAGCAACTCGCCGAAGTCCACCACACCGGCGCGCTGGCAGGCCGCTTCATAGGCGCTGTAAATCCGCACCATGGTCTGTAGCCAGGGGTCACCGGTGAGCTGGAGATACTGCGGGCGAATACCCTCGTCTTTCTGGCCGCCGATCCACCATTGGGACTCCCGCGGCGACCAGCTTTTCTCGTCCAGCCCCAACTCGTTCTGCACCCGCTTGATCAGGCGCAGCTGGTCGTCACTGTCGAGAATCTGGAAATTCTGCGGCAGCTTCGCCTCCTGCCAGTGAGCACGCAGCAGGCGGTGGGCAAGGCCGTGGAAGGTGCCCACCCACATGCCGAAGGTATTCACCCCCAGCAGCTCCTCGATGCGCCCGCGCATCTCCCGCGCCGCTTTGTTGGTGAAGGTCACCGCCATGATGGAGTAGGGCGATGCCCCCTCCACCTGCATCAGCCAGGCGATACGGTGCACCAGCACCCGGGTTTTACCCGAGCCGGCACCGGCGAGAACCAATTGATTGCCCGGGGGCGCGGCTACTGCCTCGCGCTGGGGATCGTTGAGGGGGTCTAAAAGTTCAGATACGTCCATGGGGCGGATTGTATCAGGGGTTTTGGAGTAACTGGGTATATAAACAGGGTTTTGACCCACTGAAATTCAATGCGAAGGCGCTGATGCCGGGTAGGCCTTTGTGAGACCGTCTGCGGCCAGGACGGCCGCAGCCGAGCCCCCATGGATGGGTTCACGGCGTGTCTCACAAAGGCCTACCCGGCAGCAGGGCCGCCACAATGCCAGAATCGAGCTGAGCCAAAGCTCGCCAGCACCCCGCCATGCCGCTAAACTGCACAGCCTGAACCAGAGTTAAGGTAGTGTCGTGAAGCCAGCGGAAGTCACGCAAAGGATCAGCGAGCAGCTGAGTGCCATGCGTAAATCTGAGCGCAAGGTCGCTGAATATATCCTCGCCAACCCCGGCGAAATCATTCATATGCGGATAGTGGATCTGGCCACCGAGGCGCAGGTGAGTGAACCGACCGTGGTGCGTTTCTGCCGTGCTGTGGGTTGCTCCGGGTTCCAGGAGTTCAAGCTCAACCTCGCGCAACAGCTGGCCTCCAGCCCCAGTTTCGGGCAGATCGCCGTTACCGAAACCGACTCCATCGCCGAATACAAACGCAAGGTGTTCGACTCTACCGTCGACACCCTGCTGAATGTGCGCGACAAAATCGACTCTCGCGCTCTTGAAGCCGCCGTTACCGCCATTGCCGCCGCCAAGCGGGTGGAATTCTTCGGTTTTGGCGCCTCCGGTGCCGTGGCCGCCGACGCCCAGCACAAGTTCTTCCGCCTGCAAATGGCTACCGCCGCCCATTCTGACCACCATATGCAGAGCATGTCCGCCATGAGCATGGCGCCCGGCGATGTGGTGGTCGCCATCTCCCAGAGCGGCCGCACCTCTTCACTGCTGCGCTCCATGGAAATGGCCAAAGCCCAGGGCGCGACCGTCATCGGCCTCGGTCCCAGCGGCTCCCCCATGACCCGTCAATCCAGTATCCCGCTGGAAGTGGATGTGGAGGAAGACATCGAGCTCTACACGCCGCTGTCGTCCCGCATCGCGCATTTGGTGGTAATCGACGTACTCGCCATCGGCGTGGCCCAGCGCAAGGGGCCGCAGCTGCAGGAACACCTGCTGAAGCTGAAGAAGGGCCTATACAACCTGCGGGAAGAAAAACACTAAACGCACCGCGAAAAGCCCGGAACAGGACGCGATATGCACGGAAGCAGTGGCGAAACCTCGAACAACCAGCCTGAACACCAGGCTCCGGAAGACGCGCATTCGCTCAGTGTTGCCGAGAAGCGCCTGGTCCTGATCGCCGCGCTGGTACAGGGACTGGTACTCTACTGGCTGAAGTCCTGGTCCGGCAGCGAGAGCTGGCTGCCGGTATGGCGCTACCTTTGCTATACCCTCTCGATCGCCATCCCCCCGCTGGTCATTGTCACCACCGCACCGCGCCTGGCCCACAGCTACTGGTGGGTAATTGCCGGTTACACCCTGCTTCTCGGGCTGGTGGCCAGCTACCGCGGCTACCAGTGCACCCCGACGGATATGGTGTATTGCAACTGGCCGCATACTTTTATCGTCACCACCGCCATTGCCTCCTTTGTGGTCGCCTTTCTGCTGCGCGCCTGCGCCACCGGCGTACAGCGACTCAGGCGGCCCGAGTATCCGGCGCTCTTCCACTATTCCTGGGATATAGCACTGACCGTCGGCCTGACCCTGGTGTTCACCGCCATCTTCTGGCTGATCCTGTTCCTGTGGCAGGCGCTGTTCAGTCTGGTGGGCGTGGCGCTGTTCCGTGAGCTGTTCTCGAAAGAGTGGTTTATTTTCCCGGTGACCGGGCTGGTGGTCGGTTGCGGCGCCGTTCTGTTCCGCTCCCAGCAGAGCTTCGTACTGACGCTCAAGCGCCTGCTGCGCACCATGCTGGTGGCGTTGCTGCCCCTGCTGGCACTGCTGACCATCGTGTTCCTTGCCACCTTGCCGTTTACCGGGCTGCAACCAATCTGGAACACCGGGCACGGCAGCGCACTGTTGTTGTGGCTGGTGGCGCTGCTGCTGTTTTTCAGCAACGGCGTGATTCAGGACGAGTTTCCTTTCTCCCGCTACCCCAAGTGGGTCAACCGGGTATTGTTGCTGGCACTCGTCGTCGCCCCCTTTTACACCGCCTTCGCGCTCTACGGGCTGATGCTGCGGGTGCAGCAGTACGGCTGGACCCCCGAGCGGCTGTGGGGTTTCGTGGTGGCTTTCACCCTGATGTTGCTGGCCACCAGTTACAGCCTGGCCATCCTGCGCCGCGGTGAGCACTGGGGTGCCTGGCTGCGGCGGATCAATACTGGACTGGCACTGTGGGTACTGGCGGTATGTCTGGTTACCCAGTCGCCACTAGCGAACTTCTGGCGCATCAGTGCCACCAGCCAGATGGCGCGCCTGCAGCAAGAACAAGTGGAGTTGGCGGAGTTCGATTTCTTTTTTCTGCGGCAGAAACTCGGGCGGCCGGGGCTGGAGGCGCTGCAGCAAATCGCCACTCTTCCGGCCGTTCAGCAGGACCCTCAGATGGCGGCATACCTGGTGGAACTGTTAAAACCGGCGCCGTCCGATTGGAGCCTCCGCCAGAACCCGGTCGCGCAGCGGCAGGCCAACCAGAAAATCCGGGGAATAGAAGTACTCCCTGGCGGCAGCAGCTTGCCGGCGGCGTTTGAAAGCCGCCGCTACCTGATGGACTGTGACCAGGCCGCGGTAAACTGCATCTGGCTGGAAAAGGATCTCAACGGAGATGGCGAAAGCGAGTTTCTGCTGTTTTCCCTCCGCTCCCGGCAGAACAAGGAAAACTTCCTCACCGTGTCCGCCTTCGCCCTGGTGGATACCAGCTGGCAGCAAATTGGTCACAACAACCGGACTACAGAAGAGGAGTTCGACGCCCTGCGACAGCGGCTGCAGTCCGGACAGACAGTAACCCGCGCTTCCAGATGGCCGGCACTGTATCTGGGTGATGAACTGCTGTTCGACCCCACCCAGTAGACCGGCGACCGCAAATTCTCCCACTGTCATGGAAACCGCCGGCGGTGCCGGCTACCATGCGCGCACCCGGCGCCGGCTATCCTTTGGCTGGCGCCACCGGGATTTTCCCGCACCAATCCAACGCTGTACCCAGGCCCTTATTTTACCCATTCGATATGCCGCCAAATTTCTTCAATGCCGAAGGCCAACCACCGCGCTGGCTGGCCCCCTGTCTCGCCGCACTGGTAGCGCTGACGCCCTTTGCCATCGATACCTACCTGCCGGCAATTCCGGCCATGGCCGCCGCGCTGGGCGTGGAGGTGGCGCAGGTGCAGCACTCGGTGTCCAGTTATCTGCTGGGATTTGCGGTGGGGCAGTTGTTCGGCGGACCGCTGTCCGACCGCTGGGGACGGATACTGGTGGGCACCATCGGCCTCAGCATTTTTATTGTCAGTACCTGCCTGATTCTGTTTACCAATAATGTCGAGTTGCTGGTGGCACTGCGCTTCTGCCAGGCGGTGGGCGGTGGTTTTGCCACGGTGATCTGTGGGGCCATAGTGCGCGACCTCTACCACGGTCGCGAGGCGGCGCGCATCATGTCGATGATCGCCACCATGATGCTGATCGCGCCCATGGTGGCACCGGTGATCGGGTCCACCCTGCTGACCTTCGGCGACTGGCACGCGATTTTCATTTTTCTGCTGGTGTACGGATTGCTGATGATGCTTCTGGTGCGCGGCATTCTGCCGGAAACGGTGTCCCGCTTCCGCCGCGCGCGCCGCCAACGCCAGCCCCGCCGCAGCATGCTCAAGGGTTATGCACAGATTTTCCGCACCCGGCGCGCCCTCGGGTTCCTGTTTGCCCAGGCGCTGATCAGCGGCTGTATGTTTATCTACATCACCACCGCCCCCTTTGTGTTCATGGAGCACTTCGGTGTCAGCGCGCAGACATTCCCCATGCTGTTTGGCAGTTGTGTGCTGGGACTGGTCCTGATGGTGCAGCTCAATATCCGCCTGCTGAAGGTGTTTGAACCGCGGCAGATACTGGTGGTGGGCATCTGCCTGCAACTGTTTGCCTGCGCGCTGCTGCTGGCGAGCACCGTCTATTTCGGCAGTGAGCAGCCCCTGCTCGGATGGATGATCCCGCTGGTGATGGCGATGGGGGCCATCGGCATCATTACCCCCAATTCCGCCGCCTGTTACCTGGAGTTTTTCCCCACCATCAGCGGTACCGCCAACGCACTCTACGGGGCGTCGCTGTTTATCTTTGGCGGGGTACTCGGGGGGGCAGTGAATGCGGTGCATACCGGCACCCTGGTGCCAATTGCGGTAGGTATGTTGTGCTGCTCGGCCGCCGCGCTCGGCCTGGTGCTGCTGGTGGCGCGGGCGCGGCAACCGATCGAGATTAAACCGCGCGCGGGGCGGGGCTAGATCAGGCCCTCGGCCTGCATTGCCTTCTGAACGCCCGGGCGCTGGGCCATGCGCTCGGCAAAGGCGGCCAGTTTTGGCCAGCCGCCGGTATCCACATCAACCTTGGCGCACCAGCTGTACACCGTGAACAGGTAGGCGTCGGCGACACTGAAATCATCCCCCAGCAGGTAGTCACCGCTGAGACTGTCTTCGACAAACTGAAAGCGCTTGCTGACTGCCTGACTGGCCCTGGCCTTCTCGTCTTCAGAGCCGTTCCAGAACAGGGGTACAAAGGATTTGTGCACTTCGGTGGAGATGTAGTTCAGCCACTCCAGCATCCGGTAGTGAGGCAGGGTTCCGTACTCCGGCGCCAGCTTTTTATCCGGGCGCTGTTCCGCAAGAAACTGGACAATGGCCGGCCCTTCGGTCAACACCTCGCCACCTTCCAGCTGCAGCGCCGGCACATAGCCCTTGGGGTTTACCTGGGTGTAGTCCCCACCGGATTCGGTTGTTTTGGCCTTGAGGTCAACCTGGCACAGTTCGAGGTTGAGCCCGGCCTCGCAGGCGACGATATGCGGCGACAGCGAGCAGGCTCCAGGGGCATAGAAAAGTTTCATGGGGTCTTCCGGCGTTAAAACGATGGTTCGAGTATAGCCGGGGCCAGGCGCCCGTCAGCTGCCGGGGCGCCGCCGCACGCGGATCACCGCAGGAAGCGCGAGGAATACAGCGAGCGGAACTTGTACAAAAGGCTCTTTTTCTTGCGCGCGTACTTGTTGCCGCTTTTTACCGTGCGCAGCGCCCCCAAGATTTTGTCCCTGTCTCCCTTGAGGCCGGCGGCATCCATGAACTTGAAGAAATCTTCTTCCAGATGCTCCATGCGCACTTCCACCCAGTTCTGGCGGCGGCTCAAAAAGAAGGTCACATTGTCGGCCACGGTATCCACCATCAACCGGCAGGCTTGCAGTGCCTGCGCCATATCCGGCTTGCGGCGGCACATCAGGGTGCCGTGGTAGAAGTGCCTGGCGATGCAGATGGCGCCCTGCCAGCGGTCGCGATAGCTGCGCGCGATCTTGTCGTGATCGCGGGTCAGGTGCACGTAGAAGGTGTCTTTGTCGTCGTAGATGCGATCCAGGGTGCCGAGAAACCACACCAGGCGGTTATCCGACTCGATGTGATTGTCCGGGTACTGCAAGCGTCCCTCGATCATGCCGGCGTGGATTTCATGACCCGACGTCATGCCGTCGATGTGGGTGCAGGCTTCTTCGAACGTGGTTGACCCGGAACGCCCGGTTGTTAATACAAAAATCCGCATATCTTTCTCTTACAGCAATGAAGTTCCCAGGCAACCCACACCGGATACCCCGGTCCGATACTCCAGCATTAAACCGGACAAAAAAGCGGCAAGATAATACGCTGACCGGGGCACCGTTATCCACCAATAGGGCTGTGATAGCATGGTGACTTGCCAGTAACCTGCTTTCCGGAACCTGAAAGATCATGCACCCAGCTCTGGACAAACTGTTCTTCAACCGGGCCACGCTGCCACTGCGGCCCTTTTACCGCCGCTACCCCTTCCGCTCGCCAGCCTCCATGCGCAGTGCCAACGACCGCGGCATGGTAGACCTGGAACTCGGGTTTTTCTGCAACCGGGTTCCCAAGGCCGCCAATTCCACCATTGTCACCAACCTCACGCGGCTCAAGCTGAACCGCGACCTGCCATCTGAGCAGGCAAAGAAGATCTCTACCCGCCCCGGCCACCTGAGCCGCGCGGAAATGACGCAGTTCGACAAACTTTTCAAATTCACCGTGGTGCGCAACCCGTACAGCCGGGTGCTATCGGCGTATCTCAACAAGGTGGTGCGCTTCCCGGAGCGCTGTGGTGACATCAGCTTTGCGCAGTTTCTGCAACGGCTGGCGACAGAGCGGGACTTTCTCTATAGCAACGCCCACTGGGTACCCCAGGCGGACCTGATGCTGATTCCGGCGGAAGAGTTCGACTTTATCGGCAAGGTGGAAACCCTGGACCGCGACCTGGCGGAGATCAAGCAGCGCATCCGCCCGGACATTAAGGACGAAATCACCAGCGCCGGGCCGCCGCCCACCGGGGCATCGAAGAAGTTGCGTGAGTATTACAGCGACGATTCCCTGGTCGCGCTGGTGGCGGACATTTACCGGCAGGATTTCACCACTTTCGGTTACCCCACCGAGTTACCCGCCTAGCTCATTCCCTCGATGCACTACTAGCCGCGCCCGTGGGGCGCGGCGTAGTCCAGTTCCGGTCCCACAGGAACAATCCCGGTGGGATTGATGTTTTTGTGGCTGGCGTAGTAGTGGGTTTTGATGTGGTAAAAATCCACCGTCTCCGCGATGCCGGGCCACTGGTATAGCTCGCGCACATAGGCCCACAGGTTTTTGTAGTCCGCCAGGCGCTGTTTGTTGCACTTGAAGTGGCCGTGGTACACCGCATCGAAGCGGATGAGGGTGGTGAACAACCGCCAGTCCGCTTCGGTAATACGCGGACCGGTGAGATAGCGGTTTTCCTGCAGCCGCTGCTCCAGTATTTCCAGCACCTCGAACAGCCGGTGGTAGGCCGCCTCATAGGCTTCCTTGCTGGTGGCAAAGCCCGCGCGGTAAACCCCGTTATTGACGTTCTGGTAAACCAGATCGTTGGTGGCATCGATATCGCCGCGCAGATCCTCGGGGTAGAAATCCTGGGTATCGCCGGTGAGTTCATCAAATGCCGTGTTGAACATGCGGATGATTTCCGCCGACTCATTGCTGACGATGCACTCGCGCTCCTTGTCCCACAGTATCGGCACCGTCACACGGCCGCTGTAATCCGCGCGGTTGCGGGTGTAGACCTGGTGTAAGTATTCACTGCCAAACAGGCGGTCGCCGCTACTCCCTTCCTTGTTATTGAAGGTCCAGCCGTTCTCCAGCATGTAGGGGCTGACCACCGATACATCGATGTAATCCTCCAGCCCCTTGAGCTTGCGGAAAATCAGCGTGCGGTGGGCCCAGGGGCAGGCGAGGGAGACGTACAGGTGATAGCGGTCTTTCTCTGCCGCAAAACCGCCCTCGCCGCTGGGCCCGGCACTGCCATCGGCGGTGACCCAATTGCGCAGCTGGGCCGCCTCGCGTTCAAATTCACCGCCGCTTTTATCGGTGTCGTACCATTGGTCTTTCCATGTGCCTTTGACAAGCAATCCCATTGGTCGGTCCCCTTACTTCTGTTTCACTTTCGCCATGGCGTGGTCAAAGCTGAACTTGCCGGCACCGGTGCAGGCCAGGAACAGAAAACCACCGGCAATCGCCAGGTTCTTCATAAACAGGATCTGCTGCATCTGATCACCGGGCACGTTGTGGAACATCCAGGCACTGATCAAACAGAAAGCGGCAAACGCCAGCGCCACCCAACGGGTAAAAAAGCCAAATAAAATCGCCAGGCCACCACCCAGCTCCAGCAGGATCACCAGTGGCAACAGAAACCCGGGCACACCGGCCGCCGCCATATACTCCTGGGTACCGGCGTAACCGGCGATCTTGCCGTAGCCCGCGGTGATGAAGATGACCGAGATCAGAATGCGCCCGATCACTTTGGTGAAGTCGCACAGTACGCTGTTGTTCATAGCGAGGTCCTCAATGATTTACTTCCAGCAGGGAAGTGTATGAAGTGACAACGCTGTTCAGTGTAGTTCGATTATTGGAAACGAAAACCGCATATTTTCGGCGGGAAAGATCGGTTTTTTAGAAGATTTCACGGGGTAGCAGTGCCAGGTAGCAGTGCCGGCTAATCGCGCGCGGCGGGGCTTATTGCAAGCCCGCCAGTATCTGGTCCATCACCCGGGACGCCTTGGCACCCTCGGCACCGGCAACCGGGTGGCGGCCATTGCCTCGCAGGTGCTCGACCATATTTTCAATATGGAAGTACTGGATGTTTTCCGGGTGGGCAATCTCCACCGTTTCGGTTGCATCGCCGGCGTCGAGCAGCAGTGGCTCGTCAGCAAATACGGAAAAGCGGATGGTCCCCCGGCTGCCGTAAATCATCACCTCATCGCGGTATTCGCTGGCACCGAAGTTCCAGAAGCCCGCACCGGTGGCGCCACTGTCAAACACCCAGCAGGCGGAAACCGCATCCTCGGCGTCGTACAAATTCTGTTGATTGACGGCGAGGCCCCTGGCCTCGCGAATATCGCCGACCAGATGCATAAACAGGTCGAGGCCGTGACAGGCCAGATCCACGAAGTGGCCGCCGCCGGACACCGCGGGATCGGTGCGCCAGTCGTAGTCCGGCGACAGGTCGGCCGCGGAAGGGGCGCGGGCATAGCTCCAGTTGATGTGGCGAATATCGCCGATTTTGCCACCGTCGATCCACGCCTTGACCTGATTGAAACGGGGTAGGGAGCGGCGGTAATAGGCGACAAACAGCTGTGCGTCCTTGCCAGCGAAGGCCGCGGCAATTTCCTCACACTCGGCAAAATTGAGTGCCATGGGCTTTTCCAGACAGCAGTGTTTGTTGGCACTCGCTATCTTGAGGGCGTACTCCCGGTGGCTGCCCGGTGGCGTGGCCACGTAGATGGCATCGATGTCCGGGTCGCCAATCAGCTCGTCGGCACTTGCATAGGTTTTGGGGACGCGGTGACGCTGGGCGTAATCGAGCAGTTTTTCCCGGTCCCGGCGCATCACCGCCAGCAGCGATGAGCCGGGAACCTTGTTGAACGCCGGACCGCTTTTCAACTCGGTGACATTGCCGCAGCCGATGATGCCCCAGTTGATCTTGTCGCCATCTCGTTTCATTCCGCCCATCCTGTCGTAAATTTTTTGGTAAAGCCCAAGAAGCTCGCCTAGCGGGCTCACTCTATGGGTGGCAGGCCTTCGCGCAGGGCCCGCAGCAGCAGGCAGGCCGCGGGGCCGGCGCGGTCACGGTCCGCGTAGACCAGATAGACGGTGACATCCCGCTCCCAGGGCTCTTCGGTTCGCAGCGGCAACAGCCGGTCTGCCGACAGAGAGTCGCGAATCCGGGTCTGCGGCAGCCAGGCAAACCCCAGCCCGCGCTCGATCAGTTCGATGGAGGTGTGCACATTGCTGACGGTGATGCGCTGGTCGGAACCCAGCCAGCCGGCATCCTGGCGATTCTTAAGGGCAGAGTCGCGCATCACTATCTGGCGGCTCGCTTTCAGGTCTTCGCGGTTCACCGGCCGCCCCAGCTGGTGCAGCGGGTGATCGGGATGGGCGACGGGTACAAACTTGACCCGCGACACCGGCTCACCCACGAACCCCTGGGGTACCCGCGCGGTGAGAATAAAGTCCACTTCCTGCTGCAGCAGCAGCTCCTCGGCGCCGGACAGTACGGTTTCGCGCAGCTCCAGGCGGGTGTGGGGATACTCGGCGGCAAAGCGCTCCACCGCGTTTAACAGTGCCTCGTAGTCAAACAGTACATCCACCGCCAGGCGCAACTGCGCCTCGGTCCCCGCGGCCAGGCTTTCGGCCACCGACTCCAGTGCCTCCGCCTCTTCCAGCAGGCCACCGGCGCGGTTCAGCAATACGCGGCCGGCATCGGTCAGCTCCGCCTTGCGCCCGCGCACTTCCAGCAGCGCCACACCCAGGCTTTCCTGGAGTTTGTGTACCGCGTGATTGATCGACGACTGGCTTTTATGGACGGCCTCTGCCGCCTGGGAAAAACCACCGTGTTCCACCACCGCCTGAAACATGCGCCACTGTTCCAGCGTTACCTTGGCCATAGACTGTCCTTTGTCTGTTTTCGATATCTGCGTCGAATCGTAAAACGGTTATCGGTTTGATCTGTCGAGCTTGTCGAATATTAGCTGCGATTATTTGCCATTTTCTAGCGATTTTATCGGCCTATACTGCCGGAAATGGAGGAGCAGAACCATGCCTAACTTCACAGACAAAGCCACACCAGAAAACGCGAACAACGCCAGTATCCGCCCCGCGGCGCGGGTAGTGGCGGGGCATCCATCCGCCGACGGCGCCGGGGTGAAAATCCACCGGGTGGCGGGCTTCCAGTCCCGGGAGTTCAGCCCGTTTCTGATGATCGACGAGATCCGCTCGGAAGACCCGGACGACTATATTGCCGGCTTCCCCCCGCACCCCCACCGCGGTATCGAAACCCTCACTTATATGTTGAGCGGGGAATTCGAGCACCAGGATCACCTGGGCAATCGCGGCGCCATTGCCCAAGGCGGCGCCCAGTGGATGCGCGCCGGGCGCGGCATCATCCATTCGGAAATGCCATCCCAGCCCAAAGACGGAAGCGAGGGCGGTATGCACGGCTTCCAGCTGTGGATCAACATGGCGGCCAAAGACAAGATGAGCAAACCCGGCTGGCGGGATATTCAGCCGGGCGAAGTGCGCGAGGTGCCGCTGGATGACAACGGCTCGCTGGCGCGCCTGATCGCCGGCGAGTGGCAACTTCGAGGTGAACCCCAGTGTGGCCCTCTGCTGGATGCCGCGGCGGAGTCGGCGGTCGCCGATGTGCGTATCGCCCCGGGTGCGGAAGTCAGCCTCGGGATACCCGCCGAACACTCGGCGCTGGTGTATATCTACCGCGGTGCCCTGGAAACCGCGCGCGGCACCGTTACCCGCGGCAATCTGGTGTTGTATGGCGCTGGCGAGTCGTTACAATTGCGCGCGCCCGCCGGGGCACCACAAGCGGACGTGGATTCGACACCAGGCTCAGGGCTGTTATCTGGCTCAGGGCTGCTGGTATTGCACGGCCGACCGCTCAACGAACCGGTGGTGCACTACGGGCCTTTCGTGATGAATACCCGCGAGCAGATCGAGCAGACACTGCGCGACTACAATAACGGCACGCTGACGGATTGATCCGGCGCGCGCCGCAGCCAATGCGCGGCGCGCGCTCTCCGTTTATACCGAGCACCGCCGCATTTTTCCCCGAGGTATCCCCAGGGCATGGACGTCTATTACACCTTCTGTTTTCTCGCCGCCGTGTCCGTGTTTCTCGGGTTTCTCAATCAGTATGTGCTGCGCACCCAGGCCACCATCGCCATCACCGCCGGTTCCCTGGCGCTGTCGCTGATTGTGATAGGCCTCGGCAAGCTGGAAATTGTCGAGCTGCGGGACTGGGCGGGCCAGTTGCTGCCACTGCTGAACCTCGAAGACCTGTTGCTGAAGGGCATGCTCGGCTTCCTGCTGTTTGCCGGCAGTCTGCACATTGACCTGCTGATGCTGCGCAACCAGAAGGTGGAAATCACCCTGCTGGCGATTTTCGGCACCCTGATCTCCACCTTCGCGGTGGGTTACATGCTGTTCTATTTCTTCAGCTGGATCGGCATGCCGGTGGACCTGGTGTACTGCCTGCTGTTCGGCGCGCTGATTTCTCCCACCGACCCCATCGCGGTACTCGCCATCATCAAGAGCCTGAAGGCACCGGAGCAGGTGTCGATCCAGGTAGAAGGGGAGTCGCTGTTCAACGACGGTTTCGGCATGGTGGTGTTCGCGGTGATTTACGCGCTGGCGTTTGAGGGCACCGAGCCCACACTGCCCGCCATCAGCCACCTGTTTATGGTGGAGGCCCTCGGTGGCATCGGCCTGGGTC
This sequence comes from Microbulbifer sp. CAU 1566, assembly GCF_023156515.1. Taxonomy (NCBI): domain Bacteria; kingdom Pseudomonadati; phylum Pseudomonadota; class Gammaproteobacteria; order Cellvibrionales; family Microbulbiferaceae; genus Microbulbifer; species Microbulbifer sp. CAU 1566. The sequence continues at coordinate 272,691 of NZ_JALNMG010000004.1, forward strand.
TCGCCATTGGCGGCCTGTTCCACTGGCTGATCTGTTCCACCAACGACCACAGCCTGGAATTGCTGCTGACCCTGGTCGTTCCCACCGCCGGCTTCGCTACCGCCAATATGCTCGGTGTATCCGGTGCGCTGGCGATGGTGGTGGCCGGCATCATCATCGGCAACTTTACCCGCGAGAAGGGCTTCTCCCGGGTGAGCCAGCACGAACTGGACAACTTCTGGACCATCACCGAGGAATTCCTCAACGGTATCCTGTTCCTGCTGGTGGGCCTGTTCATGATCACCATCGACTTCCAGCCTATCGACTATGTGCTGATTGCCGCGGCCATTGTCATCGTGCTGCTGGGGCGCACCCTGGCGGTGGGGGTACCCTTCCTGTTCCTCAAGCGGCGCCGCAAATACCACCCCTACACCGAGCGCATCCTGATCTGGGGCGGACTGCGCGGCGGCCTGGCGCTGGCGCTGGCGATGTCGATTCCCGCCGGCTACGTCATCGGCAACAGCCAGGACGGCAGCAGTCACGATCTGCGCCACCTGTGGGTGGTGATGACCTACGGCGTGGTACTCTTCTCCATCGTGGTGCAGGGCTCCACCATTGCGCCACTGATTCATCGCAGCCGCGAAGCCAGTTTCCCCGAGGGTGATCCCGGCACACCACAACCGGACTGATTCCACTCCGCTGCGGCCCTGCGATCATTTATTCACGACAATCAATAAGCCAGGCCATGCCGCACGACAATTTTCTGCTCCAGACCGTTATCTTTCTCGCCGCCGCCGTGGTGTCCGTACCGCTGGCCAAACGCCTGGGTTTCGGCTCGGTGCTCGGCTATCTGGTGGCCGGGGTACTGATTGGCCCCCACGCCTTTGGCCTGGTCGGCGACACCAGTGAAGAGCTGCACTTTGCCGAGTTCGGCGTGGCGTTGATGCTGTTCCTGATCGGGCTGGAACTGCAGCCGAAAAAGCTCTGGGCCCTGCGCGGTTCTATCTTTGGCACCGGTGGTGCCCAGGTCATCCTGACCGCGGCCGCGGTGTGTGGCCTGGGTATCGCCCTGTTCGGTTTCGACTGGCGCAGTGCCACCGCCGTGGGCCTGATCCTGGCGCTGTCTTCCACCGCCATCGTGCTGCAGTCCCTGTCGGAAAAGAACCTGCTCAAAACCGAGGGCGGCCGCAATGCCTTCAGTGTGCTGCTGTTCCAGGACATCGCGGTCATCCCCATTCTCGCGCTGTTGCCGCTATTGGCGACGGTGGAAGTGGCCGCCGATCCCGACGACTTACAGGGCTGGGCCTACGCGCTGGCGGTACTGGCGGCAGTCGCCGCGCTGATCCTGGCCGGGCGCTACCTGCTGACACCATTGCTGCGCATTGTAGTGGGCACGCGCACCCGGGAACTGTTTACCGCCTGCTCCCTGCTGATCGTACTGAGCGCCGCCGCGATCATGTCCTGGCTGGAACTGTCCCCAGCCCTGGGTACCTTTATCGCTGGTGTGGTCCTGGCGGAAAGCGAGTTCCGCCACGAACTGGAAGCGGATATCGAGCCCTTCAAGGGCTTGCTGCTGGGCCTCTTCTTCCTCGCCGTGGGTGCCAACCTGGACCTGGCACTGGTGATGCAGAAACCGCTGCTGTTGCTGGGGCTACTGGCGCTGCTGGTGGTGGTGAAGTTCGTTATCCTGTTCGCGCTGGCGCGGGTGCGCGGTATGGCGAAAGGGGAGGACTGGCTGTTCGCGCTATCGCTGGCGCAGGCGGGGGAATTCGGTTTTGTATTGCTGGCCTATGCCAGCCAGAACCATGTGCTGCCCGCGGATGTGACCAGCGTGCTGATCGCGTTGATTGCCCTGTCCATGGCCTTCACTCCCATGCTGCTGCTGGCCTATGAACAGTTGATTCAGCCCCGCTACTTCAGTGGCCCGCGGCAGCCGGATGTTGCCGACAGCGCGCCCCAGGACGACGGCACCCCGGTGATCATCATCGGCTACGGTCGCTACGGGCAGATTGCCGGGCGCCTGCTGAATGCCTGCGGCTTCGACACCACCCTGCTGGAACACAATGCCGAACAGCTGGAGCTGGTGCGCCGCTATGGCATCAAGGCGTATTACGGGGATGCCTCGCGCGAGGACCTGCTGCATGCCGCCGGTGCCGAGAATGCGAAGATTGTCATCCTCACCCTGAGTGATCAGGCGGCCTCGCTGGAAATTGTCAGCCGCATCCAGAAGTACTTCCCACACCTGACCATACTCGCGCGCGCGCGCAACCGCATGCACCAGTACGCACTGATGGAAGCGGGGGTACACTATATCTATCGCGAGACCGTCGACAGTGCATTGGAGATCGGCGCCGGTGCCCTGCAACTTCTGGGTCTGTCCAAACACCAGGCACAGCGCGCCGCGCGCAAATTCAAGCAGCACGACCAGCGTATGCTCGAATCCCTGTTCCCTTACTGGCGCAACGAGTCCCAGCACGTCGCCCAGACCAGGATTTACCGTGAGCAACTACTGCAGGCATTGCGGGAAGACAGGCGCGATGCGGATCTGCATCTGGATCACCATTGGGGTGATAGCGTCGGCAAGCCCAAAAAGGGAGTGGACAAAACGTCCAGTAAACCGGGGCTCTAAGCACCTGCTACCCCGGACAAGACTCAACTGTCTGGCGGCAAGATACCCGCGCTTTCCAGGATTTTCCGATAGGGCTGTAGTTGCGCAGCAAATTCCCGCCAGCGACCGCTCGAGCGACGGTGGATTGGTTCGCGCACCTGGGTGGCGCTGGCGGTGGCGGCCGTCAGGCCCGCCCGGTGAAATTCCAGGCAAGCGCGTTCAAACGGCAGCCGCAGCCAATCCAGCAAAGACCGTGTCTCCCGTTCAGGCTCCGCCACCAGTAAATCGTAATCGATCGTATAAATGCGGCCCGACAGCAGCGCCTGCCACTGCTGCATCAGCTGGTGATACTGCACATAGTAGTGGCCCAGCTCTTCGAGGTCGTAGGACCAGGGGTAGGCGTCCGCGAACAGTTGCTTGTACGTGGCGAGACCGGCGTCCATGGGGTTGCGCCTCACATGTACGAAGCGGGCGCCGGGCAGGGCACGGGCAATCAGCGACAGGTAAAGGAAGTTGCCTGGCAATTTGTCCGTGAAGCAGCGCCGTTCACTGCGCAGGTGCCGGATACTCTGCAGGTAGGTCCGCCCCAGCGCCGCCGGTGACTGTGCGGCAATCGCACGCGCGTCCGCAGGGCTCAACAGCGCCGCTTCGCCACGGCCCAGCTGTTGCTTCACCGCCAACGGCCACTGCACCAGCTCACCCAGAGCCTGCACCTGTGCATGGCTACCCAGTATCTGTTCCACCAGGGTGCTGCCCGCCCGCGGCAGGCCGACAATGAAAATCGGGGTTTCCCCGCCGCTTGCCGGCGGGCTGTGGTCTCCGGTCCGGTGGTACCAGCTCTCCCCCAGATGCTCATGCACCGCGTTAAAGGTATCCCGCTCACTTTCCGTATCGTAGTGCAATCGTTGCCGCTGGGCGTCGGCGCCAGCCTGGTAGTGTTGCCATGCGCAGTCCCAGGCCCTCAGGTCTTCACTCAGTTTACCGGCGGCGTAGTGCAAATAGGGTTGCGCCACCGGTGGAGCGGTACCGGCGAGGGCTTGCAACGCATCCAGGTGCGCGCGCGTTTCCGTGTGGTTGCCGCGGCGGCTTTTTGCCAGCAGCCAGTGGGCGCGGTAGTGGTCCGGAGCCCGCTCAAGGACCCGCCTTAGTGCGATACCGGCGTCCGCGCTGCGACCGAGAAAGAGTTGTACCGCCGCCGCATTGACGAGAATGCCGATATTGTCCGGCGCCAGTTGCAGAGCCTGCCGGTAGAGCGACAGCGCCTGTTGCTGACGGCCCAGGCGGCTGTAAATCGTCGCCAGCATATCCAGCAGTTCTGGGTCGCCCGTAATCTGCGGCAGACACAGTGCCGCCTCGGACTCAGCCGCGGCAAACCGGCCGTTGGCGGCAAGAATCCGCGCGAGATATACCCTGGCCTCAGCAAACTCCGCGTCGGCGCGCAGCGCCGCCTTGAAGGCGCGCACCGCGATCTGCGGCCTGCCTCCTTCGAGCGCGGCGAGGCCCAGCAGGGTATGCGCCTCGGCCCGCTGGGGTTCGGACTTCAGCACCCCGATACAGCGCGCAGACACGGCGCGCCAGTCGCCCTCGGTAGCGGCGCGGCGGGCGAGATCGAGCTGTTGGCGGTTGATGTCATTGGACATGGTGATTCACATGCAATGTTGGTTGGCGTTCGCTCGGTGTAGACATGGTTGTGCCAGAAGCAAAAAAGGCGGGGCAAGCCCCGCCGAAGGTTAGTCCTGTGAGACCGGCGATCAGAACTCGTAAGCGACATTCACTCCGAAGGTGCGCGGCTGCCCCACATAGTAGAACTGGCCGCGCTCGCCGTAGCGTTTGGCACTGCGCACACCGTTGTAATACAGCTCGTTGGTGACGTTATCCGCGAATAGCGAAGCGCGCCACTGGTCCAGGCGATAGTCCGCCGACAGGTTGAACAGGTGGTAGTCCTTCAGGGTTTCGTTGTCGAAGTTGTCATCGAGGCTGTTGAGACGGGTGTCGACGGCATCCTTGTAATACATATTGCCGCGCAGGGTCAGCTCGCCGGTCGGTACCGCAACGTTGTAATCCAGCGCAAGGTTGTATTGCAGATTGGGCACGCCGGGGAAGCTGTCGCCGTCATAGCCGCCGATCTCCGGCGCATCGCCATCGAGTGCGTGGTCGTAATAGGTCACCCAGCCGTTCAGCATCAGGTTGTCGCTGAGTGCGGCCTGAGCGGACAGTTCGAGGCCACTGATCTGGCCCTGGCTGGCGTTTTTGGTGATGTTGATCGCCGCTTCCTGAGACTTGGTCGGTACCTGCAGATCGCTCCAGTCGATCATGAATACCGCACCGTTCAGGATGATGTTGCCGCCGAGGGTGGTGTGCCAGCCCAGCTCGTAGTTCACCACAGAGTCGGAGCTGAAGGTCTGCTCGCTGTCGAGCAGCTGCGGACCGGCGTTGGTGCCGCCGCGGCGAAAGCCTTCGGCCACGGTCGCGTAGAGCATGACGTCGTCGGTGAAGTTGTAGGCGGCATTCAGCTTGAATACGGTGTCGTCGATCTCGCCATCGCCATCGCGGCAGTCAGGATCGGTACCGGTGTAGAACGGCAGCATGGTGCAGTCGTAGGCGAATTTCTCTTCCTGCTGGAAGTAGCGCGCGCCCAGGGTGAACTGCAGCTGCTCGTTGGCGTGGAAGGTGGCTTCACCGTACACCGCCTGCTCTTTGAAGGTGCTGTCCGCATAGCGCCAGTATTCCAGGTCGCCCAGGCCAGTGGGAGACCAGTCCCATTCGTTCACCACGAAGTCGCCAAAGCCGGGCGTGTACTCACGGGCATCCAGCAAGGTGTCGGTTTCCTCGTAGTAGACGCCGGCGATCCAGTCGAGCCACTCGGGGGAGTTCTCGTCGGTGGACAGGAAACGGGTCTCGTGTACCAGGGACTCGGACTGATTGTCATCTACGGTGTATGCGGAGAACTGCGGGAAATCGCAATAGCCGCTCCAGATGTCTACACACAGCAGGTCGGTCTGGTCGCGGTTACCGATGCCTTCGTATTCCGCCACGGAGGTGGTGGAGAAGATTTCGATGGCGTCGCTGTTGTATCCCAGCTCCACGTTGAACAGGGTGTCCTTGTTCTCACGCACTTCTTCGTAGCGCAGGGAGGAGGTGAAGTCGTCCCCGGTAAAGCCCGGGTTCACCGCCTGACGGCCACCGGCCTTGGAATCCTGCAGGTAGTAGTTGGCCTGGGCGAAGAAGGTATCGGTCGGCTCCCAGCGCAGGGCGATACGGGCAGAAGTGGCTTCTTCGGTGTTGGCGTCCTTGATCTTGCGCTCGTCGTTGGAAACGCCCGGCTCAGCCAGCACGTTGTTGTAATCCACAAAGCCGGCATCATCCACGCGGGTACCGGACATACGCAGAGCCAGGGTGTCGGACAGCGGCAGGTTGAGTACGCCACTTACCTCATTGGAGAAACCGTCACTCTCGCTGTTCTTGTACACCTCGGTGCGCAGCGAACCCTCGGTAGCTTCAGTGTTCGGTTTGTTGAGGATATAGCGCAGGGTACCGGCCATGGCACCGCGGCCGTACAGGGTGCCCTGGGGCCCACGCAGGACTTCCACGCGCTCGATGTCCACCAGTTTGAAGTCGATCAGCAGCGGCGTGTCGTTGACGTAGCGGGAAATGATGTCCTTACCGCCCTGGTTCTCGGATGCTTCCAGGCCACCGACGTTCATACCGCGGAGGGTCACCAGACCGGTGCTGCGGGCGCCGGCGTCGATCATCTGCATGCCCGGAATGAACTGGGACATTTTGCTCAAATCGTCAGCGCCGATGTCGTTGATAAACTCGCCGGTTACCGCGGTTATGTTGTAGGGAATGTCCTGGATGCTCTCGGCGCGGCGACTGGCTGTTACCACGACTTCTTCGAGCACCGTTTTTTTTTCGGTTTCACTCTGTGCCAGCACCGCTACCGGTGCGCAGTTGACCGCGGCGATCGCCAAAGCCAGTAGTTGCTTGTTGGATGATTTCATCACTTTCCCCTTGGGTGTGTCGTCGTTGTTGTAAGTCTTGGGTCTCGCCGGCACAGCCGAGGCAATACAACGCAAATAGCGCACAGCCAGAGACTGAGCCGGGGTTGGAAGCTGGGAAAAAATCAGGCAGGAAAGGGCTGCCCGTTACCAGATCTGGTAACGGTCAACTAATTGTCGAACCACTCGCTGAGGTGGTAATCGCTGGAGCGCTTGCACTGCGGATCACCGACAGTGCCTTGGATGTGAAACATAAAGCCATTTATCTTAGGTTTATGTGTCGGTTCTACCGGATCAGAAGAGGCGACACAAGGTAAACCGTCGCCGCGGGATATTTTGGTAAAGTTTCTGTCAGAAAGTTATGGAATGGCAGTTTGCGGAGACGCCGCCTGATCAATTTTTACGGAAGCATCACTCGGTGGTGGCGCAGCGAACTGCCGGCGGAGGTATTCCAGTAGCTTGCTCAGATCTTCCTCGCTCAACTCGCTGGCGAAGCCTGGCATCATTTTTTCTTCGCCGTTCACGGTGCGACTTATGCCCTGCAGAATCGCCTGGCGCAGGTTGTGCTCGCTGGCCGCGCCGACGGTGGAATTACGGATCAGCGAGGGGTAATGGCCATCGTTGCTGCCACCGCCGTCGACACCGTGGCAGCTGGCACACAGCCCCAGATACAGGCGCGCGCCATCGGATCGCAGCACCGGGCTGCGGTCGATGGCCAGCAGGTTACCGCGCTTGATAATGACATCGGTGGCCGGTGTACCTCGCGCCTGTCGCGCTACCCGGTTTTTTCCACTGACCGGCGGAATACTGCGCAGATAGGTCACCATCGCGCGGATATCGGCGTCCGTCATTTTTGCAAAACTGTTTTCGATCGCCTCGGCCATGGGGCCGCCGGCCTGGGCAAGGCGATTTACGTGACCGGTTTTCAGATACTGCTGCAATTGCGCGGAAGTCCAGTCACCGATGCCACTCACCGGGTCGGGCGTGATGTTGTAGGCTTCCCAGCCGTCCAGTACCGGGCCGCCACTGAGATACCCCTTGCCCTTCTCGTCGTAGGCTTTTTCCTGTAACGCGATCCCCCGCGGGGTGTGGCATTCGCCGCAATGCGCCAGGCCCTGTACCAGATAGGCGCCGCGGTTCCACTCCGCACCCTGGTCCGGGCTCGGCTCAAAAGGTCCACTGGGCCTGAACAAGAAATTCCAGATTGCCAGCGGCCAGCGCGCACTGAGCAGCCGGGGAATCTTGTTGGCTGGCGGCGCTTCATGTACCGGCTCTATCCCGAACAGGAAATAGGCGTAGAGTGCCTCAATATCCTCATCGGTAATTTTGGCGTAGGACTCGTAGGGCATGGCGGGGTAGAGGTTGCGCCCGTTTTTGCCAATTCCCCGACGCAGGGCGCGCTCGAACTCCTCCAGTTTCCAGCCACCAATGCCGGTGTTGATATCCGGTGTGATATTGCTGCTGTAGAGGGTGCCCAGCTTGGGGATTTCCAGCCCGCGACCACCGGCAAAGGCGGTGCCGCCGGGTTTGGTATGGCAGGCCTGGCAGTCCCCGGCGATGGCCAGGTAGCGGCCTTTTTCGATGAGTGCTGGCTGGTTCAGTTCGGTATTCACTTCAGACACCGCGGCCTGATCCCAGATCTCCTGGGCGCTCAGCCAGGCCAGGGGCAACAGTGCACACACCAGTCCCGTGAGCGCCAAACGCCAGTGCATCCTCACGACTCCTTGATCAGCGTATCCGCCAGGCGCAGGGCCAGCGCGGCGATGGTGAGGGTGACATTGACGGTACCCACGGTGGGCATCACCGAGCTACCGGCAATAAACACATTGGGGTGATCGAAGGTGCGGCAGTCCTTATCCACCACCGAATCCTCCGCCCTGGCGCCCATGATGGTGGTGCCGCTGATATGGTTGTTGGGGGCGAAATCATCGCTATAGGCGATGTCGGTACCGCCCAGTACTTTGGCGATTTCGGCATAAGTTGCACGGGTGTGCGCGGCACTTTTCACCACATAGTCATCGATGTGGTAGGTAATTTCCGGCCGCGGGATGCCACTGGCATCTTTTTCCGAGGTGCTCGGGCGGATGCGATTTTGCGGCAGTGGCAGTATCTCGTGGAAGCTGTTGAACTCCACATGGCGCGCAGCGCGATCCCGGAGCCGCACGGTGAGTTCGGGCACATCGATGGGCTCCCGCTGTTGCAGCACCGCGCGGGCCGCCTTCTGTACCGCGGAGATATTCGACAGGTGCAGTTTCTTGCCCGCGTACCGGGCGCGGAAATCGCCGTCGCGAAAGCCGACCATCGAGGTCATTTCCTGGGGACCGCGCCCCGGCCACAGGTGCTCATCGGCGTAAAAACGCACTCCGGTCCCCGGGTGGTCCATCAGATTGCGCCCTACCATATCCGAGCGATTGCCCACCCCGGTGGGATTGTGGCGGCCGTAGGACATCAGCATCAATTTTGGGGTTTCGATGCCGTTGGCGGCGAGAATAAAGTTTTTGCCGGTAATCCGATAATTATTGCCCAGCGGATCCTTGTACTCGGCGGCGATGATTCGATCCCCCTCACTCACCAGCCGGTTTACCACCGCGCTGTGGATAAGTTCGGCACCATTTGCCTCGGCCTTTTCCACATGCACTATGCCGTTGTACATGGCGCCAATAGGGCAAATGGGCATGCAGTTGTTATTGCCACAGCAGGTGGGGCGGCCGTCATAGGGGCGGCTGTTGCGCGCCACCGGCTCTGTCACCACTCGCCACGCCGGGTTGTAGCCATTCATGCGCTCTTTTACCCGCGCCTCGTTGTACGACAGCGGCAGAGGTTGCATGGGGTAGGGTGCCGAGCGCGGTGAGCTCAGTTCTTCGTCTGCAGGTCCCCAGACACCCAGCTCCTGCTCGGCGCGCTGGTACCAGGGTTCCAGCTCGGCGTATTCAATCGGCCAGTCGCGCCCCACGCCGTAAAGGCTGTTCAATTTGAAATCGCTGGGTAAAAACCGCCAGCAGGAGGCAGCCCAGTGCCAGGTGGTACCACCCACGGCGCGGATATATTGCGAGTTGAATGGGTGGCTGCCTTTGAAGATCAGGTAGTCATTCGCGAATTCACCGTATTGCGGATGAGGTGCCCAGGGGGCGGACTGATACGCCGCCATAAAGTCCGATTTGTCGCGCAGGTTGCGAAAGCGCTCCAGCGTCTGCCAGCGGGGAACCCTGGGGCCGGCCTCGAGGATAAGCACCGACTTTCCGGCTCGCGCCAGCTCATTCGCCACCAGCGCCCCGGCCACGCCGGAACCGATCACCACATATTCCGCTTCCTGGCTCGCCAAACTCACGACTCCCCAAAATTTGCATGTGGTGCCGCAGCCCAGTCACCGGGTTTGCCATAGCAATAACTGGGTACCGGGAGCACATCCGCGGTAAGCCGGTACATGAGTGCGCGCTCGAAAGTCACCAGTGTTTTGCCCACCGAACCGAGGTACCAGGCGGACACGATCAGCTGTGCCACCGGTGAGTGCCGCTCGGCAGGACCGGGGTCATCGGGCATCAAATCCAGCTGCTGGGGAAAGCTCGGAAACTCGCTGTTGAGCGCTGCCAGTAAACGCGCGGCCACGCGTCGATCCAGCTGGGTATTCACCGGCAGCGGCTGCAGCAGTTTCTGTGATACCTCGAAAAACTTGCCCAGGCGACGCCCAGCCTCACGGGTGCTGTCCGGCAGAGTGTCAGACTGCGCGTGAAGCAGGGCGGCGGGTAACAGCGCCAAACCGCCGCCAAGCAGCAACTGTGTGTGCACGAACCTGCGCCGCGCCGGCGATCGAGGAGAGGATCGGCCGCTAACGCCGCCGTCGGCTGTAGAGAATTTGGAAACACCAGCGCCCACACCGCCCCTCACTGTGCAACGATTAATCCGTTACAGCCAGTATAGATAAGGCTCCATAAGCGGCGGTCAGGAGAAAAATCACCCCTGACTTTCTTCTCTTATAAAACAGAAAAGCCAGGGGCCGGGATTAGGGGGCGGATTTTGAGGCCGAGTTTAGGGATCAGACACCGATGCAAGGATTTACTCGGTCGGCAGCGGTGACTGTTCCACAAAGATCAGCGCATCGGCGTCAAAGCCCAGTTCCGCAGCGCGCTGCAAAAACCGCTGTTTCAAGGAGGCATCGACGGTAGGCGTGCGCGACAACAACCACAGATAGGAGCGGTCCGGCCCAGACACCATGGCGTAGCGATAGTCGTCGTCCAGTTCGAAAATCACATAGGAACCGTAAAAGGGTCCGAAGAAAGAGACCTTGAGGTGCCCACATTGGGCGCGCCAACAAAATAGGCCTTGCCCTCGGACTGCTGCCACCGGGCGCGCTCGGCATCAAACCCGCGGTTCACCACTTTAACGCCGCCGTCATCCCGCAAGCTGTACTCCGCCGTTACCCGGCTCAGGCCGCGCTCGAAAGAGTGATCCAGGCGCGCAATTTCATACCACTTGCCCAGATAGCGATCGAGGGTGAAATCATCGATGGGCGCTACCCCCTCGGGAACTCCGGTACAACTCGCGGCAAGCAGGCTACACAGCAACAGCAGTAGCCCAGCAAGGTTTTTCATATCCCACCTCAAAGTCATTGATACGCAGCACGGGGCAACCGGATCAGGTCGCTCATCAGGAATGATTAAAGCCCACCGACGACATCTGCTCCGTTGAAATTCATCCAAACGGACGAATCAATTTTTGATGCCCTGCGCATACTGGCCCAATCCGGCTCAATAACCACAACGATACAAATATCACGAGACAAACATAACAAAAGGATGAGAGGGAAGCCGCCATGCCGATGATGAAACGCACAACACCACCACCCCTGCGCACATGGACCCTGGTCACCAGCGCCCTGGCCTCGGCCATTGCCGCCGCGATACCGGTGGCTGCAGCCGCCCAGGAAAAACTGCAGCTGGAAGAGGTCGTAGTTACCGCCCAGCGTCGCGAACAGAGCATGCAGGATATCCCGGTGGCGGTCACCGCCGTTACCGGCGAGGAACTGGCGGCGGCCCAGGTCGACAGCATCGCCAATATCCAGCAGATTTCCTCCAGCGCCCGCTTTGCGGTGGTGAACAGCGCCGCCAACAGCGCCAATATTGTGATTCGCGGTATCGGCACCGTCGGCAACAGCCGCGCCTTTGAAGGCGCGGTGGGTGTGTTTGTGGACGGCGTCTATCGCACCCGCGCCGGCCAGGCGATGCAAAACTGGCTGGATATGGCGAGCCTGGAAATCCTGCGCGGCCCCCAGGGCACCCTGTTCGGCAAGAACACCTCGGCGGGCGCACTGATCCTCAACAGCAATGCCCCCGATACCGATGCCTTCACCCTGGATTACGAAGTGGGCGTGGGCAATTACGGCAACCAGCTGGTGCGCGGCGCGGCCAATATGCCGCTGAACGATGACTGGGCCATGCGCGTGGCCGCCATCTGGGGCAGTGAGGATGGCTATATTGAAGATCCCAATGGCGGCGACTACAACGGTCGCGAGCCCCGCGGTACCAAGGTCCAGTTCCTGTACGACCCCTCGGAAACCTTTTCCAGCCGCCTGATCCTCGACTGGTTCCAGGAAGACAATAACTGCTGCTACGGCCAGGTGGATGCCATCGACGGACCCACGCAGCCGCTGATCAACGCACTGGTACAGGCCCAGGGCAAACAGCTGCCGTCGGAGAACCTGCGCGATTACCAGCAGGTGTTGAGCAACAAGACCGACCAATCCATCGAAGACAAGGGCGCGGTACTGCAGATGGCCTGGCAGCTGGACGGCGGGCGCACCCTCAAGTCCGTATCCAGCCTGCGCGACTGGCGCATCTCCCAGCAGGGCATGGACGCGGACTTTGTCGGCGCGAATATCCTGACCATCAACGAGTCACTGCAGACCAAGTTGTTTTCTCAGGAGTTCACCCTGAACGGCGACCTTCAGCAAGTCGGCCCCTTCGCCAGTGCCGACTATGTGGTAGGGCTCTACTATGCCGATGAGGACATCGACGCCCACCACGAACTCTGGTGGGGCGACCAGGCGCAGTTTTACTGGGATACCCTGTTCTTCCAGCTCTACGGCTACCCGCCCGGAACCGTGGACGCCACCGAAGGGCAGTGGAGCGATGTGGATATGCCCGCAGACAGCATTTCCTACGCCGCCTTCAGCCACTGGAACCTGGACATCAACGAACAGTGGAGCCTGACCGCCGGCCTGCGCTATTCCCGCGACGAAAAGAACGGTGCCATGTTCCGCAACAGCTTCACCGAGGCGCGCAACGCGGTATTCCGCGTGCTCACCGCGCAGCCGGGCCCCGAGTTTGACGACCACTACGAAGAGGACGCCTTCAGCGGCTCCCTTTCCGCCCAGTACCACTATTCAGACCGGGCGATGGCCTACGCCTCCTACAGCCGCGGCTACAAATCCGGTGGGGTAAACATCGACAACAGCGGCGCCGGCACCAACCTGAATAACCCGGAAGAAGTGCCCGGCGCCATCCCCGAAGATCCCAGCTACCATGCGGAATATATGGACGGCTACGAGCTGGGACTCAAGGCCGAATACTGGAACGGCCGCGCGCGCAGCAACCTGGCGCTGTTCTATAACGACATCACCGACTTGCAACTGGCCCAGTTCCAGGGCACCAAGTTCACCGTGGACAATGCGCCCGAGGCCACTGTTTACGGCCTGGAACTGGAAAACCAGTTCCTGCTGAACGACACCTTCTCGCTGATGTTCGACCTGACGCACCTGGCGGAAGCGCGCTTTGGCGACGACCCGGTGCTCGGATTCCTCGCCGAACGTCGCTTTGCCATGGCACCGGAGCTGTCCGCCAACCTGGCACTGGATTTCGAGCGTCCCATCGCCAGCGGCCTCAACCTGTTTGGGCGTGTAGGGATGGTGTACAACTCGGAAATTTTCTCCAACACCTCCAACGACCTGAAGGTGGATGCGCAGAGCGAATACACCGCTAACATCGGCGTGCGCCCGGACGCTGCCAACTGGTCGCTATCCGCCTGGTGCCAGAACTGCGGCGACAACCGCTACGCCAGTGTGCACTTCGACTCACCGCTGCAAGCCGGGGACTACAATGCCTACGTGTCTTACCCCCGCACCTATGGTTTAACGTTGCGTGGCAACTTTTAGGGCCTGACCTTGCGAGGCAATTTCTGAGATTTATGGATTTTATTGAACAAGCCGTAAACCGGCGAATGGGCGACGAGCGCTTCGACTTCCGCCAGCCGCCGGGAGAAGCGGCCCTGCTCCCGGCGGACTCGGTTACCTGGCGCATCTTTAAGAATCCGGTGTCCATGTTTGTCGGCGGTATCACCGCCGTCATTCTGGAACTGGCGGAGCCACGGGTGCGCGACGGGGTGTGGAACAACACCAGCTTCCGCACCGACCCCATGGGTCGCCTGCGCCGCACCGGTCTCGCCGCCATGGTCACCGTGTACGGACCGCGCAGTAAAGCGGAAGCCATGATCGCCGGCATCCGCCGCATGCACGGAAAAGTCTCCGGCGTTACCAGCGAGGGTTTTACCTACAATGCCAACGACGAGGAACTGCTGAACTGGGTACAGGCCACCGCCAGTTACGGCTTTCTGGAAGCCTACAGCCAGTTGGTGAAGCCTCTCACCGATGTGGAAAAAGACAGCGTCTACCGCGAAGGCAGCCTTCCGGCAAGCCTCTATGGCGCACTGGGAGCGCCGCGTTCACAGGCAGAACAACAGTCGCTGTTTGCAGCCGTGCAACCGAAACTGAAACCCACGGACGTCATCGGGGAATTTCTTGAGCTGATGCTAAGCACTCCGGTATTCCCGAAACTCCTGCGACCCTACCAGCACCTGCTGGTGCGCGCCGCCGTAACGATACTGCCAGCGGAAACCCGACAGCACCTAGAACTCGACGCCCCGCGCTGGCAGCTGAAATCCTGGCAGCATTCCCTGATCAAACTCAGCGGCCGCCTCGCGGATCGACTGGTAATCAAGGCAAGTCCCGCGGTCCACGCCTGTCAGCGACTCGGCCTGCCCGACGGATTTCTCTACAAATAGTTTTTAAAAAGAAAACGCGGGTAATGAGGCGGGGGCAATGTTGAGGAGGAAACACATTCGCCGGGAAATAGACCGGCTAAATCCATTTGCTGATCACTGCGAAATTGTCCGACTGATCGTGTGTGACGGCTTTTTGTGGGATTTCAATCGCGCCCTGGAGCTGGCCCTGTTTCGCACATTCGCCTCGCCCAGCATCAGCGGCCTGCTTGCGCGTACCGGGGAATTTACGCGCAACGGCCAGAAGCGCTACGACGATACCTCGCTACTGATGCTTCAGCTGCTGCGCTATGGCTACGACAGTGTGGAGGGAAACGCGGCACTGGCCAGAATGAACCGCACCCACGGGCATTTTGCCATCGCCAACAGAGACTATCTGTTCGTACTTTCTACTTTCATACTGGATCCTATCGACTGGATTCAGCGGTTTGGCTGGCGCCGTCTGACGGGCAAAGAACAGGAATCCCTGTTCCTGTTTTGGTACCGGGTTGGCGAAAGAATGGGGATTCGCAATATTCCCGAGTCACTGCTAGAACTGCGCGGCTTCAGCGAACAGTATGTGCGGGAGCAGTTCCGGTTCAGCAACGCCAACCGCAGCGTATCCGACGGCACATTCGGCGTTGTGGAATCCTGGCTTCCGCGACCGCTGCGACATTTTGTACGTCCGGTTTCCGCCGTGTTATTGGACGAAGCAACGCGCGCTGCCGTAAAGCTGCCGGCACCGAATCGCTTTTATCGGTTAATCGTGCCGGGCGCGCTGAAATTGCGCGCGAAGTGGCTGGCACTCTTTGGCAGGTCCGGAGAGCCAGCCTGGCCCGATGGATATCGAAGTTACCCGCAGGGTTATACCATTGAAACACTGGCACCGAAGCGGATTCTGGAAGTGGAGCAACAGGCTTCAAACAGCAGAAAAAACCCGACCGACAGAGAGACGGTGGAGTAGGGATACCAGCACTCTATTTACCTCGCCGTTTCGCGCAGGCTTCCCAGTAATTGCTCTGCAGAACAAACCCTGCTGTATTCACCGTCAAGATTGCTCAGAAAAATCCAGTGCACGTCTTCAGCGGCAACGAACTGGCCATCAAGGCGTGTTAGCGGAAATGCCGCGGTGGCATCCGCGGGAATCAAAACGCCATAGCCCAGACCAGCAGCTACCCGCACCGTTGCATCGATGGAGTTATTCGTCAGTACGCCACAGATAACCAGCTCATTGATTCCTTCCCCGTTGAGCCAGTCTTCAAGTTCTGTACCGATAAACGCGCAGTTTTCCGATTTGGTAAATACCTGCTCATTCCCCAGGGGCACGACTTCGCGCTTGAAATCAAAATACGGAGAGTCCTGGTGATAGGGCGATTCGGGAAATTTCGACGCGTGGCGTACGTGGATAACGGGTAACTGGCTATTGCGCCAATACTGCAGCAACTGTGCGATCACCCTTTCCGCATCGGGGTTGTTGCGATTACCCGTGTCGAAGTGGTCTATCGCCTGCTGCACATCAATAACGAGCAACGCCGGGTTGGCCGTCTGGAATAGTTGTTCGGACATTGTGAATTTCCGGAATCTGATCGGATTGACGCTGCAGGCTAACGGAAATTGGCCACTGGTTCAGCTGAACTTTTCCATTGCTGAAACCACATAAACGAAAAAGCCGGTGGGTTCGCCACCGGCTTTACTTGCCAAACTGAGCGCTAGCAGGCCGCTAAACGCCTGCGCCACAGGCCACCCAGCATCAGCAGGCACAGCAGCCAGAGTCCTGCACTACCGCCGCTGGAACCGCCGGATTTACTGGTGCCCGGATTTACTGGTGTCTCTCCGCCGGTATCTTCATCACCCGCATCTTCGTCACCCGCATCTTCGTCACCCGCATCTTCGTCACCCGCATCTTCTGCGGCCTCCAGGGTGAACATGAAGGTAGCTTCTTCAGAAGACAACATCGGATTGCCATCGTCCGTTACCACGACACTAACGCTGTAGTCACCCAATGCCATGGATTGCGGATCAAATGTGAAAGACGCCTGATCGCCGGGTGTTACCGGCAACTCACTGGTGTACCACTGATAGCTGTGGTTATCGCCACCGTTAACGTCCGTCACTACAGCACTCAGGGTCACCTCACCGGCATCGCTGATAAATGCGCTACCGGCCTCGTCGCCTTGGGTGGCAGTGATGCTTACTTCCGGCGCCAGATTGGTATCGGTAATCGTCACACGGTGTCTTTGCTGATCACTGTCAATCGGCATCTCGAAAAGCGTATCACTGCCGGCCAAGGCTGCCGCCAGCTCGAGCGTCAGATACTCATCCGGCTCCACAAGATCATCCCCGGCAATGGGCAGCAGCACCGCGGCATCACCCAGTACATCGGCAGACTCAATAGTGAGAATCAGCTCATTCAGGTCGACTCCACTATCACCCTCAACGATGAAGTCCGCTGCAGTCACATCACTTTCGGATTCAACCCAGCGAACCATGACGGAAATGGGATACTCGGGCGAAGGACCTGACAGGCCAACAGCCACCGGCGCCTGACGCTGCTCACCGGTAATGGACTCAGCTTCCACAAACCGGATTTGCGGGTAGACCTTGACAATCTGGGCCATTGGCTCGGAGCGGTTACCCGCATCGTCTACCGCAAACCACTGCAGCGTCAGCGCACCGCTGGGGAGCGATACCTGCTGATCCACATTGCGCACCAGAAGTTCACCATTCAGTTCCACCTGGTACTCCAGCTCGTTGTCGAAGCTATCGTACGCTTGGGCTTCCAGTACATTCAGGGTAACCAGAGTGGATTCACCGGTGGCCGCCACACTGATGGCTTGCGGTACTTTCACCATCTCCGGCGCATCGGCATCTACCGAGCGATCCGGATCATCCGGGTAGGCATCCTCATTGTTTGCCACCCCGTCGTTGTCGGTGTCGTTCAGCGAAGTATCCAGTGTCAGGCCAGAGGCGGACTGACAGGCGCTGTCGCAGGTATCAAGCCAGGCATCCGGCAGGCCATCGTTGTCGGCATCTACGGATGCGGCGGCATCGAGAGGGAAGGCATCTTGCGCATTGGTTACACCATCATTGTCGTTGTCGTCATCCAGTATGAGGCCGGAGGCGGACTGGCAGGCGCTATCACAATCGTCGTTCCAGCTATCTGGTTGGCCGTCACCATCGGTATCAACGGATGCGGCGGCATCTAGAGGAAAGGCATCTTGCGCGTTGATTACACTGTCATTGTCGTTGTCGTCATCCAGTAAGAGGCCGGAGGCGGACTGGCAGGCGCTATCGCAATCATCGTTCCAGCTATCTGGTTGGCCGTCGCCATCGGTATCAACGGACGCTGCCGCGTTGGCTGGCAGATCGTCGATATCGTTGGTGACACCATCGTTGTCCGTATCGTTCAGGGCCGTATCCAGTGTGAGACTGGAAGCAGCGCGACAAGCGCTATCACAAGCCGCCAACCAGGCATCTGGCATCCCGTCGTTGTCGGTATCTACAGAGGCGGCGGCATCTAGCGGGAAGGCGTCTTGCGCGTTGGCTACGCCATCATTGTCATTGTCGTCGTCCAGGGTGAGACCGGAGGCGGACTGGCAGGCGCTATCGCAATTGTCGTTCCAGCTATCTGGTTGGCCGTCGCCATCGGTATCAACAGACGCTGCCGCGTTGGCTGGCAGATCGTCGATATCGTTGGTGACACCATCGTTGTCCGTATCGTTCAAGGACGTATCCAGCGTGAGACTGGAAGCAGACTGACAGGCGCTATCACAAGCCGCCAACCAGGCATCTGGCATCCCGTCGTTGTCGGCATCTATAGAGGCGGCGGCATCTAGCGGGAAGGCGTCTTGCGCGTTGGCTACGCCATCATTGTCATTGTCGTCGTCCTGGGTGAGACCGGAGGCGGACTGACAGGCGCTATCGCAATCGTCGTTCCAGCTATCTGGCAAGCCATCGAGATCGGTGTCGATAATGGCCGCAGCGCTATCGGGGAAGCGATCGAGTACCAGGCCACTGGCTGTGCGGCAGTCGGCTTCACAGCCGGCTTTCCAAAAATCCGGAGCGCCGTCACTATCGCTGTCTACGCTCGCAGCAAACTGCTTAGGAAATGCGTCATCATCGTCTTGTGCACCGTCACCGTCACCGTCTCGATGAACTGTGCCGTTCAGCACCAGGCCGGGTAGTTCTGTGGCTGTACCGAAATCCCAGTACATATTGCCGGCATCGTCGATTGCATTGGACCATTCGGTATACAGGGTATTCTCAGCACAGGTCGTGTTGTCAGCACTGGTTGGGCACTGCAGTTGCGCGAGGACAGCAGAAGTCCCACCGCGGGAACTGGATCCAGCCCCCGATGTATCTTTTGCCCAGTAACTATTATTGACCTGCGTTTCATATCCGTAGAATCCGTAGCCAATCAACCCCCCATCAGAGAGACGTGCAGACACTAGTGCCGTATTCAGGCTGCCGCTAATTTGGCTATATTGAGCTTCGCCGACCAGGCCACCTACATCGTCATCGCCGGCTACGGAACCCGTCACATAACTATTGCGGATCTCGGAGTAGTAGCTATGGCCGACTACACCACCAATATCATCGTTGGTACCCGTAACAGAACCGCTGACGTAAACTGCCGTAATATTGCTGTATAGCGCATAACCCGAAACGCCTCCGACGTGGTCATATCCTTCGATATTCATCAACGGCCCGGCTAGTCCCAGCTCTTTGATGTCCGCTTCTCTTAGATATCCGAACAAGCCCTGAGAGTACGAATTCGGGCGAGCGATCATCAGGTTGCGGATCACATGACCGTTGCCCTGAAGCAATCCACTGAATGCGTTATCAACACTGGTACCAATCGGCTTCCAACCTTGGCCTTCATTCCAATAAGTATCGTTGCTGTCGAGAATACCATCGCCGTTGGTATCGAAATCCAGATCCGTAATCAGTTCGTATCCTACGCATCGCTCTTGCAGCAGACCATTCACGGGAACTTGAGGGCAGCCCGATGTATCCAGTTCACCTTCGGCCGTGAGCTTCTGACCTGCGCCATCGAGGCTATGGCGAATGGCATCCAGTTCTGCCCAGCTAGCAACATCAATCAAGCCATTGGAATTTGCATCCGCATCGACAATGCCATCATTGTTATCGTCATCATCGAGTTTATTGGCAATGCCATCGTTGTCGGTATCGTTGGGGAAACTATCCAGTGTTAAACCGGAATCGGATTGGCAGACGCCGTCGCAACCTTCGGTCCATTGATCGGGTAAACCATCCCAGTCGACGTCGACTATAGCTGCTGCAGAGTCTGGGAACTGATCCAATACCAGACCGCTGGCGGTGCGACATTCGGCATCACATCCAGCCGTCCAGCGGTCAATGGCACCGTCACCATCGCTATCGACACTTGCCGCAAACTGCTCGGAAAATGTGTCATCAGTATCTTGAGCACCATCACCATCGCCATCGCGATAGACGGAACCATTTAGTACCAGCCCGGGAAGTTCAGTAGTAGTACCGAAATCCCAATAGGCATTACCCTGAGAGTCCTGATAAGCGGACCACCCGCTGAATAGTGTGGAGCTGGTACAGGCTGTATCGTCTGCACCAACTGGGCAGCGAAGTGCGCTCAATGTAGTCTTTGTACCAGGTCCGGAAGCTGAACCAGTTAAGTCTGAAGCCCAGTAACTGGTTTGCGCAGACCCAGAAACACCTACCAATCCGCCAATTCTATCGGGGTCTCCGTATACGTATGCCGTGGACAGACTTGCTGTTACATCAGCGCCCCGGCCGACCAGGCCTCCGACGTAGCGATATCCAGTTACAGATCCAGTTACATAACTGGCGGTGATGCTAGTGTCAGGCCCTCCCCCCAACAGGCCTCCAATATAAGATCCGTAGCCCTCTATAGATCCGCTAACAAATGTCGCCGTGATATCACTATTCTGGGCAGATCCAACCAGACCGCCAACGTAACTTCCCCCTTCAATGGCGGTTAACGGCCCACTGATACCAAGCTCTTTGATAGAACTATTGTGAATCGCTCCAAACAAACCTTGGTAGCTTGCACCCGGCCGAGACAGCATTAGGTTGCGGATTACATGACCGTTGCCGTGAAGGGTACCAATAAAGGGGTTGTCAGGCGTACCAATCGGCTGCCAGCCCTGGCCCTCATTCCAATAGGCGTCGTTACTGTCTAAAGAGCCATCTCCATTAGTGTCAAAATCCAGATCCGTAGTTAATTCATAACCATGACAATGCGCCTGTAACACTCCGTTATATAAAACCGGGGGACAACCTGATTTATCCGCCTCCCCATCAGCTGTTAACCGACGGGCGATTTCCCTGAGGCCATAACGCACAGCATCCAGTTCAGCAAGTGAGCGAATTTCAATTAAACCATTGGAGTTGGCATCCGCGTCGACAGTACCATCGTTGTTGTCGTCATCGTCAATATGATTAACGATACCATCGTTGTCAGAATCGTTAAGAAAGCTATCCAGTGTTAGGCCGGAATTAGATTGGCAGACGCTGTCGCAACCATCGGCCCATTGATCGGGTAAACCATCCCAGTCGGCGTCGACGATGGCTGCTGTAGAATCAGGGAACTGATCCAATACCAGGCCGCTGGCGGTGCGACATTCGGCATCACACCCAGCCGTCCAGCGGTCAATAGCACCGTCACCATCTCTATCGCGACTCGCCGCATAGTGTGTGGGAAATGTGTCATCAACATCCAGAACACCATCGCCGTCACCATCGCGATAGACGGAACCATTCAACACCAGCCCAGGAAGTTCAGTAGCGGTGCCAAAATCCCAATAGCTTTTTCCCTCGCTATCAGTGTGATTAGACCAATTCTCAAAAAGGGTCACATCCGAGCAACTGGAGTTTGTTGCGCTAGTTGGGCACTGAAGCTCAATTAGGGTCACTCCCTGTCCGGCGCTACCAGAAATTTGACCGGAGGTGTTCGTCGACCAATGGTTTGCGCTACTACCAGAAAACCTAAGATTACTAACTAATCCTGCGGCTTCGCTGCCAGTCACATAAGCAGTAGACAGGTTTGCAGTAACGGTACTCCCACTGTTACCACCCGCTAGACCACCGACTTTAGAACCTCCAAATACTGATCCTGTTACATAATTGGCAACAACCTCACACCTGGTTATGAAGGCAGCCAAACCACCGACGGATTCTCCGAGACTATTGACAGAACCAGTAAAAAAATTACCTATTAGTTGGCTGTCGAAAACACCGCCCACTAAGCCGCCAACTATTCTATTTCCATTAACGGAACCTGTAGAATAACTCGCTATAATTTGGCTGTCGTTTACAAAACCCACCAATCCGCCAACGTAGTCTGCACCCTGAACAGACATCAACGATCCACTTAATCCCAATTCACTTACAGAAGCATCCTGGAAAACACCAAAAAGGCCCAGAAAGTCTTTATTAGGACGTGCAATCATCAAGTTGCGAATAACATGACCATTGCCTGAAAAAACAGCTGCATAACGACTTGAGTAATTGCCAATTGGATCCCAACCCTCACCCTCATTCCAATATGCATCACTACCATCAAGCACCCCATCCCCATTGGTATCAAAATCCAAATCCGTGGTGAGCTCAAAGCCAGTACAACCCTCCGTAGGGCAACCATCACTACTTCCATAGAGTGAAGTGCCATCTAGATTATTACGGATTTCGTCTAAGTCGGCCCAGTCATTGATTTCGATCAGGCCGTCGTCATCGACGTCGTAGTCTGCGCGGCCGTCGGCGGACCAGGCTTGCTGGGCCGAAAGCAGTAGGGAAACGCTTAGGGAAAGGAATAAGAAAACAGCGCGCGGCATTGCACTCTCCATGTGGGCAGCTTTTGGGCTTCCAGCCCGATCGGATTTGTATTTTTATTACCGCCCGTTGACGAGCGATAAAAAATAGTCGGCGACCTTAACAGAATACTGCGCCACGCAGAAAGTCGTTTACTGATGAATAGTGCTGCCCGACAAAATAATTGGCGCGATTTTAATCCTATAAAAAATCACTCTGATATTTATCGATAAAATTACATTGAATTACAGGTAATTAGCACCAATGTTCTAATTTATACCGGAGGTTTTCACGGTCGCATATTTTATAGAGCAAGAAATTTTTCGGTGAAAAATAAATGGAAGAGGGACAATGGTACCAAAATAATTATTCTTTCTATCGAAAGAAAATTCTTAAAAAAACCAATTAAATTTTAATTTAAATCTGAAAAGATAAAGCCGGTAACAGTAAGAGATCGTTAAAAAGGGCCACAATTCGTACCCGGTTTATTTACATTTTATGAGCACATTCGTCGAGCAGCTAGACCAGTAATAGTCCAGTGGCCTTTCCACCATATTAGCTTACATCGGGTTGAGTTCGATATCGCGTTCGCATCCCGCAGGTAGGTTTCCGACTGAAGCAGGCAAGACTTATAGTGTCCCCCCTAAAGAGTACCGGACTTACCCAAACGGCTATGTAATTGAAGATCTAGTGCCGCCACAACTTTTACAGGTGGAGCACCAGGGAGAAGGGCGGGAAATAGAGAAAATCGAGCAATAGTGGTTATCCAGTAACCCCTTCAGTGATTGCAGCCGTTGCCTTGCAGAGCAGAGCACACCTCGCTCAGCCCAACTAAGCACTCGCCGGCCTACTTTTCCTCGTATCGCAACATCAATACATGATCGTCTTCCTGGTTGATACCGAGATACACCAGATGATCACCCGCGCTCAACAGGTTGTGTTTATACCCCTCCGGAACTGTCATGTGTCCCATTACTTCGCCAGTAGAAGCGTACCGAGAAATACGATTTTCTACTTCACTGAGGTGATAGATATTTTGTCCCCGCCAGACAGAATTGGCCGGTGAGATACCCACCATTTCCGCCAGAAGATTCTGGTTGCGGTCAATAATACCGGCACTGGTCAGGGCAAACTGACCATCTGCGGAAACAGCGGGCCAAACGCCCGTCTCAAGAAGGGTACTGGTACAGGGGTCACTCTCAGGGTCGCCACTGCCAGTGTTAACGAAGGTACTGGTTACATCGTCAAAGTGCACTCCCCAGGTACAGAAGGGGGCTAAGTGACTTGGATGGAGCAGGACATCATCATCTTCAGCGGCGTAAGCTTGCGGTACATCACTAGTATGGCGGTCGAGTACTTCCCCATCCGGACCAATGGCTACATAGTCCCACAATTCGTTGTCGACCGTTTCCAATATCAGCGCGGATTGCGTTTGATCTTTCATGCCGAGCCAGTGAGTATCTTCAAAGCCAAGGGCGTCAATCTGATCGCCGTTCAGGAAAACGGTTTCCTCAAATCCATCCACCAAGCTAAGTTTGCTAACACCAACTGTGCCTCGCAACGTATCGTAGAAAACATAAGCTCCATTCTGTGAAGATGCTAATGCTAGCCTCATATCCGGAAATATAAACCCGTCCGTAAAGGGCTCATAATTAAAATAGACCGGCTGCAGAAAATGTCCGGCATTGGCATCCCATCGATGAACTCTCGCAACATCCTTATCCCAGTAATACAGGATGCCATCTTCTGCCAGTGAGAAGCCCCATGAATCTGTTGTTGAGCTTCCCCAGAAAAAAGTGACATGGTCCGGACCTCGCCGCATATTCCAGCGATCTACACCTTCACTTTTCAGCATTACTCGGTGAAGACACTCTTCACCATTGGTATCGCTTTCTATACTGCACAGGAAGTCCAGGGGCTGTGCGTCGTCCTCATCCGCAACCTGGTCACCATCGTCATCCTGATCGGCGTTATTACCGATGCCATCGCCGTCCGTGTCTTCCCACTCATTGGGATCGCCGGGCCAGAGATCGTGATAATTGCTGACGCCGTCACCGTCGATATCGTCGTCATAGATATCCAGCGTGCCATCGTCATCCTGATCCCGGTAAACGGGCACTTCCACCACTAATGGCTCTGTGGTTGTCTGTCCATGCGAATTAAGGGCGGTCACTTCAAAGCGGTAGACAACCAGCGCTCGATCGAGCGTGGACGTGAGAAGATAGCTACCCGCATGGCTCTGCTCCAGCTGGTAATCGGCGGTGCCTTCGAACTCGGTGCGCGGGTCCGACAGGTCGCTACCCAGCACCTCTTCTACGCTGGCCAGTTCCAGTGTGTACCCCAGCAGATTGCCACCGGGATCGCGGAGAAGGGGTGCCACATCAAAGGCGACGCGATTGTGACCTTGTTGTTCCGCGTCTGCATTCGGGTCCAGGCTGGTACCGCGCTGCACCGGTATAGCGAATTCTCCACGGAGAAAGGGCTCCTCCTCGAATTCATCGAACATGGCGAACAGAGTATTGTCGCGAAGACCGTCGCCATCACCGTCAAATCCGAGCAGCATGTAGAGGCTGTCAGGGTAGGTACCACCCACAAGTGCGTCGACACTGGCAATGGTGGCACCTGCAAGGTTGACTTCCAGAGGGTCCTCCGGTTTTGCCACAGTGCCGGTTACCACAACACTACCGTCAGGAATCGACAGGGTGCCGGACAAGGCTTCAACCGCGCGGTCAAAGTCAATCCGATAATTGCCCTGGTATAAATCGAAGTGCAACTGTTCCGCACGGATATTGAGACCACTGCTGTCGCGGATGGACAGATCCAGCAGTACATCACCGGGGCGATAATCGGCACTGGAGTCAATCACCTCGACAACGCCATCCATTGTCAGGCTATCGCCTTCGGCGGCTACCCGATATTCATCGTACTCGAGGCGCACCAGACGCTCGCCAGATTCGTCTTGGAGAAAACTCTGGCGCTGGGCACCGGACAAAGTGGCGCGCCCTTCGATACCCTCCAGATCTTCGACACAATCGGCATAAAACGCCGACAAAACCGTATCGCCAGCGGAGTAACGCAGCTCAACCGTACCGCCGTGTCGGCATTCGAACACCCCATTGTGGACGTCCTGTGAATAGAAACCCCAGGCATCTAGGTAGGAATATGAGTAATAGAGCTCCTGCGCCAGTGCATAAAACTCAAAGAAAGTGCCAGATAGCAGAGGGGTGTTTTCCAGGGTGATTTCCACCGCAGGACTGTCGATGGCGATGCGCTCGCGCAATTGCTGCGGGGTGGCTGTGAATTCGGATGGAGGCAATGGTTCTGGCTCCCTCGGCTCATTGCCACCAGAGTCCGAACTACCGCCACCGCCTCCGCAACCGGCAAGTAGCAGGGTCAGGCCAAGCGTGTATGAAAAAAATCTCCCCGAAGCTTCCATTTTATGTATTTTTATTCCATAGAATTAAATTGGGTTGGCAGAAAACCACGGTTATTGGGCAGGCACAACTTGTAGCAGTCTTCTCAGAGAGTTCCGGTGCGCATTTACGCCCGATTGAATAAGCAAATATAAAATCTTACTCTGACCCAGTTATTCTTCCCATAAATTACTTATCGCGCTTACCTTTTTCTTCGGGAAAAAGTTCTAGCAGATTTTTTCTTAAATTCACAATTGAACGAGAAGAGCTTTTCTGCATTATCTTTATTAATCTTCCATGAAGCGCACTATTAGGTGAAACATAACCAGAGAGTGTGTTGGCCCAATAATAGAGCTCTACATTTTTCCCAGAATATTTTTCATATAGGTTAACCAACCTAATCATTGACTGAATTTTTAATTGCGAATTATTTGAATGAGAAATCACGTAGGTATAAAAATCTATCGCCAAATCTCGACATGAGCTTTCAAGTGCCTGTCCCAGTGAAAATGCTGACTCTAAGCTATTAATAGAACTTTCTTTTTCACTATTAAAAATATCTACTAGATAAAATACAGCCTTTTCTCGGTATTCATCTCTATTTAAAAACCTCCTGGCAAACTCTAGCTTCCCTTCTAGACTACCCATCTCTGCAGATTCAGCTAGCCATTTTTCTGCCTCTTCAGTATTACTTTGGCTCCATGCGTAATATTGGTACAAGCGATAAGCAGCCTCCGGCTGCTTATTTTTTGCTTTAGTTATTAATAAATTAACTTCATCTCCAGTTAGTCGAGCCCCCTTTTCTTGCCCCACTACTGAATTCGCAACGAGTACTGAAAAAAAAATAGCAGCACAATAAAAAGCCTTCATTTTATTATTCCCTTGTGAATACTCTCCAACTTCCAGTCCCATCTGTCGTAGTTGCACCAGTAATATTACCGATAGTATATGTTGCACTATTTGGAACCACCTTCAACATATTTCGGACATTAACTCTCTCTACCTGAAAGCCGATATAATTATCCGGAGCTATCACCTTCTCCACACCATAGACTGCTAATTCGTTTACTAATTGTTGAGCAAACCCGTTATCTAATGCCCCCACATTACAAGAATATAAGCGTACAACGCTAACACCTTCAGGAATATCTGCTCCAATAAGCCCCGCCCAGTATTTAGCATCTCTACCGTCTCCAGCAAATTGCATCGTATGCTTGTCCCCGTGAGCAACGACCGTATATTCATCGTCAGGGTTTGAGAGCCCTTTTGCAAAATTTCGATAAATTGGATCACTTCCGCTGGCATCAAAATCTGCATCCAAAATACCTTGTTGTGTGGATTGCTCGCTTTTATAAATTTTATTTCTTTTTTGGTTTCCACTATCGGGCTTCAATGAGCCGGCCTCTAAAGCTACAACGAAAGCCGCAGTAGCCGCCCCATTTGCAAACTTACCTCCAGTGGCCTTTGACACACTACCAGCAATGGCAATCCGTGCGATCCCTTTACTAACATTGGCCCATCCAGCACCTGACTCGAGCTTCAATCCACCGCCAACAGCGGCGCCAATACTAGCACTTACAAACCCATGCCCAAATTTTCCACCATTCAGAACACCAGCAATGCCTCCCATAACGCCAAAGGTAAACATATCTCCGGGGGAGAACCCGCCGCCAGCCAAGTCAGCACCAGCTGCTGCCATTACATAACTCGAAAATGCTGCTGTGGCGATTTGTCCAAAATCCCCACCGTAGTATGCGGTTTGTGCCCCCGACCAGAAAGCATTCCAGGCCGGAATAAACGCTTGCCCGCCTGGGATAATAGCTAGAACCACGGATCCGATTATTTTGATTGCATCGAATATATCTAACCCAAACCCAGAAGAATCCGTATACGTCAGTGGATTATTGTGGGTATATGAATAGCGGTTATATGACTGTGTATCGGACGGAAACTGCACTTGAAGATCCGCCTGCATGAACCTGCCCAACTTCGCATCGTAGATACGCCCATTCATATGAATCAGGCCTACCTGATCCAGCATTTCATGCCCGGTATAGCCACGGGTGGTAATACTGCTGTCAAAGCTGGTGAGGGCGGAGCTGATCAGGGCATCCCAGCTCTGCGCATGCCTGCGCTGGCCCCAGGCATCGAACGACATTTCCTGAATGACGGAGCCGCTGGCATCGGTGATGACGTCCACCGACCCCAGGTGATCCTTGTGCAGGTAATTCGTTTTACGCTCGCCACTAGCGATGGTTACCACCGCGCCGCCGGGGAGGTAGCGCTTGATCTCTTTGCTGCCGTCCGAGCGGCTGATCTTCTCTACATTGCCGATATAGCGGGTTTCTGTGCGGTTACCGGTACTGTCGATATCAACGCGCAGGTAGCGACTGCGGTTCACGTCGTAGGTGAATAGCGTGGTGTGGCCACCTTTCTTGATTTCCAGTGGTTTGTCGAAGGTGCTGTATTTCAGGCTTCGGCTACTGGAGTCGCTAGAGTCGCTGGTCATATTGCCGTTGGCATCATACGAATAGGTTACCCCATCGGATGTCGCGCACAGCGCATGCGGGCCTGCAGACTCTGCACACTCGTCCGCGCCCGCGTAGTAGTAAGTGCCGACGTCGGACTTATGCTTGATATTGCCGAAGCCGTCGTACTTCAGAGTCTGCGCATCGCGCCCGGTGACCTGGGCACTTTTGAGACGGTTCAAGGCGTCGTATCCGAAATCTTCGAACAGGTCCTTGTCACCGCTCTTGTCGTGGCGGTACTCCAGGTTGCCGAGGTTGTCCCACTGATAGGTGAGGTCCTGGATCCGGTTAATGCCGAGCAGGGAAGCCGACTGGTATTGCAGACGCCCGGTGGCCGGGTCGTACTGGCGAGTGGTAACCACTCCATTGCCCTGGCGGGATTCGGTGACGTTGCCGCGCTCATCCATGGCCAATACGGTGTAGAAGCTTTCTGCACTGGCCTGATTGATGTTTTCACCATCCACCACCGCTTCTAGGTAACCGAAGTCGTTGTAGATATTTTGTATGGCACTGCGAGAAAAGCCATCGCCCGCGGCATCAAATTGCTGGAGAGTACGGCCATACTCGTCATAGGTAGTACGTTCGCCATGTACGTCGCTGTCTACATCCAGGCTAAAGTTGTAACCGGTTCTCGTTGGACGGCCAAGGTCGTCGTAGTCGTGGTTACGAATGTAGCCGGATGCAAAATCGATGACGCTCTCAAGGGCACCAGGTGGTATCTGGATGCCGACATCCATACGCAGCCATTCGGTTCCATTGTTGAAGCTCCACTCGGTATCGCCTTCAGTACTGCCGTCTGCACGATAGTCGATGCGGCGCGTTAAACGGCCAAGCTTGTCGTAGGTGTTTCGTACCTGCTGGCCCTTGGCATCTATCTGCCAAACCAGCTCACCAAATCCGTTGTATGCATACTGCCAGTACTTGTCCTGCCAGCCGCCTTTGTCGGGATCCTGCATCCAGATTTTGCGCCCGAGGCGGTCGTAGCGCATTTCGGTTTGCGGAGTCTGGGCGTTGTCAGTGGCCGTTCGATTTACGAAGCGAAGGTTACCCTGGGCGTCGTAGCGGTAGCGGATCTCCCCTTGCAGGTGGTCTGTTACCAGGGTCAGCTCGCCCTTGGCATTCTTGACCTCGGTTTTTGTGTACCCCTCTGGGTTGGTGGTGACAGTGCTGTAGCCGCTGTAGGCCATATGCACATCGTAACCGGTACCGTTGTTGCTCACGGTGCCGGGCAGGTCAGTACCCACCACCCGGCCAAGAATGTCGTAGGACATTACGGTCCAGAACTGAGCGGTGCCTAGGCTGGCCTTGTAGGGCTCGGACTTGCGGTGTACGCGGCCAAGTTTGTCGTACTCGGTATCCGCATATACCCAGTTGCCGTCAAAGCCAACGGTTGCACTGCGCACAGCGCGCGCCAGCGTATCGAAACAGGTCAGGGATTCACCACCGCCCGCCGTGGTCACGGATTGCTGGTAGGCACTGCCCGCCGGGCAGTAACCGGACGGCGCGTCCAGCAAGCTGACGGTGTAGGCCCCGGTGGGGCTGTATTCCAGGACCTTGCGACCGAAGGCGTCGTAGCGAATCTGGGACTCCTTACCCAGAGCGTCCTTGACGGTAATGGGAAGACCCAACGCATTGCGTGCCGCTACTTCACTCACGATCTGGTTATATGCGTTGGTCTCCCGCAGCAAATAGCGCCCTTGGTTGTCCAGATACTCCCAGCTACCGCTACGGGTTTCTACCACGTCCGCCGCTTGCTGCGTAACGCGTACCTTGTTGCCATATGCGTCGTACTCATACGAGGTGGCCAGTTTCAGGTTCGCATCTTCGCCCTCGGCATCCGGCTCGATGGTTTCCGTTTTCAGAAGACCAGACTGGGCACCGCTCTGGTAATAGGTGAAGGCACTGGTTCGAGTCTCGTCACTGAATTCGCCATTTTCGGAGCGATTGTGAATGACGCTAACCCGGGTCAGACGACCCAGTTCCCGATATCCAGAAAGGTTATGGTCGGTATTGGCGAAGCTCAGGCTGTAGGCATCGTCATACACATTATCGGTAATGGTAGAGAAGGTATCGCCGTTCGCTGCCACCAACTCAACGGTGATCAGCTCCGGGTTTCCAAAGTTGTCGTACTCGTTGGTGGTAGTGACCGTTTTAAGAGGCTCGTCCCCGGTAGCGCTTTCCAGCGCCCAGGTTTTCTCCACACTGGTTTCCAGCCAGGGCTTCAATGGCCCCAGTTGGGCGCTGCCTTGTTCCTTGTCATAGCCACCCCAACCAGTCCAGGCGCTGCCATCGGCTTGCTTGAGCTGCCAGGTATTCACAGACTCGCTGAGCAGTAAACCTTCTGCCGTAATCACTTTGGTACTGACCGGATATCCCTGGAATGGGAAGTCCTGACGGTAGCTGGTGACGGTCTCCGTCCCGGTCTGTTCGTCGACGGTACGCAACTCTTCAAAACCGAGCATCCCGCGGCCGCCGGCCTGAACCTTGGCCTGGGCATAGTAATAGCTGATCTTGCTGGTGGCTCCGGTACCTTCGGTATCCACATGAATCGAGGTCGGCGCGCTACTGGCGACGCCGGTAACCACATACATCGCGCCCATCAGTTCAAGGGTGGGCGACAACTTGCCCAAACCGCCTTTACCAGACCAGTCGTCGTTCAGGGCGCTGTAATAGTCTGCCAGGTCTGCCACAGCATAATCCTGACACCAGGCTGCGCCAGTAACCCCCATATTCGGGTCTGACATGCCGCCGTAGCTGGCAGTCTCGCAACGGTTTTGTGTAGTGGTGTTGATATCACGGCGGGTGTAGTGGCCGCTGTTCGTCAAGGCTCCGTAGGCAATGTCGGTTTGCGCTCCTATGCCGTTGGTGATCTTGTCGATCACATTGACGGGCACCCGGAAGTCCGTTGCGCGATACAGGTAGGCGCGATCATTCGCCACACGGACATAGTCGCTTACACCATCGCCGTTCATATCCGTGAAAAGATGCAGCGCATTTTCACTGCCACTGGTACTGCGGAACGATTCCGCCTGAGCAAACTTTCCATCGAGACTACGCCAACGTCTGACCTTGAGGCGATGGGCCTCCTCATCGTGCCAGACAATATCGGTATCGCCATCGTTGTCGTAGTCAAAGTACTGCCGGTTTAGCGGCACCTCTCCGAGAGAAACCGCTTCTTCAAAGCCTGTGCCGGTATTGATACGGTAGTAGCCCGTTTTTCCCTGGCGATAAACTACATCCGGGAGGCCGTCGCCATTGATATCCACGGCTTCGGCGCTAGAAACCGACCCCAGATAAAGATTACTTTGATAATCGCCCAGGGCTCGAGAGAAAACGATTGCCGTGCCGGCCGAATATTCACAAGTGCCTGTTACAGACCCACCAGGAAGACATTCAGCCCGCATCATTAGGCTTGCAAAAGGATCCACCAGTCCATCGCCGTTGAAGTCTGCCGGCGCACTGGCGTTACGTATGAACGCACGTTCGGGCGTTGCCTCGTCGCCCATGGGTCCTTTCCAGGTAACCTGATTCCAATCAATATCGAATGTAACCGGTTTGCTTTCACCAAAGCCGTAATTGCTATTACTCGCTGGTGCACCAAGCGGTTCCAGCAAGCGGTACTCACTGCTGGTGACGTAGTCAACAAGGCCATCACCGTTGATATCGGCAAATTTTGCGTGGCGATTGGTCAAATCAGGCAGGTGACGTGGAACGCCCTGCAAAAACCAATTGCCTGCGGCGTCTGGTGTAGAAAGAACCACACCCCAGTGCTTGTCGTCCTGGAGGTAGGTTACGAGATCAGCACGACCATCCGCATTGTAATCAACCATCTGCCATTCGTAGGGACGGTAGGTATTATCACCCTCCTGATAGACGGTGCGTTCAATACCAAATCCATCTGCTTCCGCGAGAACATATTTAAAAGTCTGGAATGCAATCTCACCGGAACCATCGTCATACCAATCGGGTTCCAACCAGATGAGATCCATCTGGCCATCGCCATTGATATCCGCAGGCCGGGTGCCGATAGATGCCCGGTCGTCCTGGGTGCTCAGTGTAACGATATCGGCAGGAGTCGCGGCGAAACTACCTGGTAGCGGCAGGCGCCAATCAAATACTGTATCGGACTGACATAGATCTCCCACACACTGACGAATACGCTCAATACGGCTCAGGTTATCTGCTGAGTAGTCGAGGTACTCAAGTTCGTAGCGGCGAACTTCGGTGTCGTTATTCCTGACATAAATTTCGAAGAGACGCTGAGAGGTTTCCAGATACTCCCCTGCGGTATAACCGCTGATGTAATCCACGCGGTTTTCGTATTCGAATACCACACTGGCGCCATAACTACGGCTATCTCGATCACCGGACAAGTCGCTATACGCGTAACGAATCTCGTCTATTTTCTGCCCACCGTTGCTGTCATAGAAGAATTCGATCCGATTGCGTGCACTATCCTCCAGCGTACTAATTGCCCAGGACAGGGTACCTTTTCCGGTAGTCTGTCTGGCATTCCCGGCCTTGCCGTAATAGCTGATGGAGCCATCTTTGCGCTCAACGGTGAAGTACCCCGGATGCCCTGCGCTACCCTGGTGTGCTTTCACCAATGCAAAACTATCTATCTCTGTTCGATAGAGGCTGCCAGGTGCTCCGTATTCACCATCAACCACCAACAGCCGCTGGCCATCGAGACAGAAACGGTCTTCACTGCTCCAGGTGATGGGGAGGGCCTTGCCATCCTGGCCTAGGGTCTGGCGGCAACGGGTAATTGCAGAGAGGCCACCCAGTGCCCAGCCATGACCCAGCACGCCATTGCCGTTTTGACTGGAATAGCTGAGCGACAACTCAGGAACCACACCCGAAGTACCTGCCGGCAGGCTCAGGGGAATCTGGTAGGTAGCCGCACCTGACTCATTTACACGGAAGTTTCCGGGCAGGGTCCCAACCGCGCCAGATGCTCCCAGCTTATTTTCATAATCGGTTGGCATAGGTGCCGCATCACGCTCGATGGCGGTTGCGCCGTTTACACACAGATTTGCGCAAGGATCGAGGTTTGCCAGGAATGCATCGCGGTTACTAAGGCCGTCACCGTCCGCATCTGTATCACCGCTTTCCGACTCGATATCGCCGAAGAATAGAATTTCCCAGTGATCAGGCAGACCGTCGCCATCGCAGTCCCGGGTATAGTCATTACCCTCGTCACAGCTGAACACCGCCCATTCGTAGTTCTGAATATAGAAATAGTCGAAGCTTTGGCGCAGGTCTTCGTTAGTGAGGGCGTTGAATTCCGTTGATTGCGCGACAATAACGGCAATCTCTGCGCGGCTTGAACCAGTCGTCAATGCCGCGATCAAACTATCGCGACTGTAGGCTGTGCCGGCAAATGTCAGCTGCGGGAACGTTTGCCCAGGGAAGCCTCGTTCATACAGTTTGTCGACAAAGGCTTCATTGCTAAGTAGTGATGAGAAGTTGACCTTGCCAGTATCCGATTTCAGGAAGGCGTTAGCCACTTCCTTGGGGCTTGCGCCATTTACGAGCGCGTAGGTCCAGAAAGTAAGTACATCACGACTCAAGTTGAGCGGCGGCTGCAACAGCAACCGGTAAAGTCGGCCCGCTGTCTGATATTCAGGCAATT
This sequence comes from Microbulbifer sp. CAU 1566, assembly GCF_023156515.1. Taxonomy (NCBI): domain Bacteria; kingdom Pseudomonadati; phylum Pseudomonadota; class Gammaproteobacteria; order Cellvibrionales; family Microbulbiferaceae; genus Microbulbifer; species Microbulbifer sp. CAU 1566. Next base: position 306,707 of record NZ_JALNMG010000004.1, read on the forward strand.
GATGCTCTGCAGGTTGCCAGTTGTTATCTTCCAGCGAGTCTTTCAGTAGCGATTGATCACTGCTTTCCCACACCAACTGATCCGGCCCAAGAATACCGCGGCCTAACGCGTAGACTTGGCTACTGGCGACTGTGGTGAAATAAAGCGTCCCATTGCCCGCCAATACTGGCGTTTCGGCAATGCCCGCTCCGGCGGAATACGTCCACTGTACGGCGCCATTCTGGGATTGGACGGCATAGAGCAGGCCATCCATAGAGCCTTGATAAAGAATTCGGCTTTCATCAAGTACTGCGGAAGATACCAGATCACCACCAGTCTTCAGACGCCACTTTTCCAGCCCCAGGGGGGTCAATGCGTAGAGGTTGTCATCGAGCGAGCCAACATAGATGTCGCCACTGATTGAATCAACGGTTGGCGTAGCCTTGACGAGATCGCCCGTAGAATAGGGCCAACCAGAAACGACGGAACCATCTTCCGGGCTTAGAGCGTATACCTTGTTCCCTGAACCCACATAAATAGTGCCATCCGAACCGACGGCAGGTGCCGAATTAATCTGGCTGAGTCGCTCGACCGTCTCGTCACCGTAGGCGGTGATACCGGCCAGTTCTCCGTTGCTGTTTTCAACAGATACTCGTAGACCTTTTTTCTGCGTATCAAAAAGTACCTCACGCATTGCTGCGCTGAGCGCAAGCTGTACGTAAGTTGTGGCATCCTCTTCCGTAGGCGGCACCAAGATCACCATGCTCTCAGTCAACGAAACCTGAGTGCCAGTTTCTATATCCGAGAGCGTGAAACTACTATCCGGATCCAGGCCAGTACCGGTAACCTTGAGGCACTGGTTTTCGCATGCCGGCTCCGCAGAGATCAACGCAGGGGGTTGGATATCCACAGTGATCATTTCGCCTGCGAAACCGCAACCTTTGTTATTGCAAGCTTTCAGTCGATAGCTATACCTGCCGGGCGGCAAGAATTCCTCAGGTAGAAATTCAGGGGCATCAGCTTGGGATACCTGGGTAAGCTGCTCCCATTCCTGTTCACTATCAACACCACCGCGCTTGGTTTCCAACAAGTAATAATTTGGCAGGGGCTCCATATCGAGCTTTTGCCAAGCGAATGACAGGCCCCCAGTGAAATCAAATTCACTGTGAACGGAACTTACCGAAAAACCGGATGGTGCTTGCGGTTCATAGAGCTCGACCGTTTGCGAATAAACTTCGCTAGGCTCACCGCAGCCCGCCGCATTACATGCCCGAATGCGGTATTTGTATTTGCCATGGGCCTGATTAGGCCACAGCCAGGATGAAACTCCGGAGCCTACTTTGAAGGAACAATAATCGCTATTAACATCATATTGCTGGCTACATGTTTCACCACCGATACCCTCCTGAAGCTCTTCAATAACGTAGCCATCGGTAGCGCCCGCGACCTCATTCCAGCCGAGCGTGTACAGACCTGAAGTATTTACCGGGAAGGGGGCCTTTTGACCATCCACTGTAATAGCAGTTGGACGCGCCGGAGCATACAGCGCATCAAAATGTACTTGCTGAATGCTTTCAGCTAGAACGCCTTCCTCATCCGTAACTCGGGCAGTAACCGTATAGGTACCGGCAGCCGGAACCGTCCATGGAAACTCGAATGTCTTCCAACCGGTTGCAGATCCATCGTCCGTCTCGATTCCCACACCTTCGAATGTTCCGCTGACATAAAACTCAACCGGGCTAACATCCCCTTCGGCATCCCTGGCTTCAGCGATAAAAGTGACCATCTGCCCTAAAACCACCTCAGTGGGCAGATTATCTGGTACGAACTTTACTTGCGGTGGCGTATTGGAATTGACAGTAATACTGATTGAGGCCGTATCTGTTTTTCCTGCTTCATTTTCGACCACAGCAATAAGTTTTGTCGTCGCAACCTGCACCGACGGCCAATTTGTGTAGAAACAGCCATTGCACTGGTTGTCTATATCAACTGGGTAATTGAGAAGGTTGGCGGAATCTATAGAGTTTCGGTAGAACTTGACCGATATATCCAGGCCATTTTCATCACTGGCAATAATACGCAGTGTTTGAGTAGTACCTGCTTTCAATAGTGCACCGTTCAGCGGCGTGCGCCACGAAACCGTCGGAGCAGGAATTGGCTGAACATTTACGGTTACCGGATCACTTGAATTTCCGCACTCGAGCGCATTACACGCGATAACCTGATACTGATATGTATCAATATCGCGTCCCACCACGGAATAAACTCTCGGAGAGTTCACCGGGACTTTCTTTGCGTAGCAAATTCCCTTATCCGTACTCTGTTGGTTGTAACACCAGTTGCCGGTGCCTTTCTTTTCCTGAACCAGGTAATAATCAAAGTCACCAGTAGTTGGCGCCTGCCAACCCACGCTATACGCTCCGTCTTCCGACTCTATTCCATCGGAGGCCGGAAAAGAGTTAATTACGGGTTTCCCTGGAAATTTCGGTTTATTAACGACAACGGTAATAATGGCCGTTTCGACGCGGTCTTGTACAAGTCCATTCATTGCACAGGGACCGACATCACAATACCGGTTTACTTGAGCATAATACTCATATTCGCCATTTTCCCGGGGCGCTTCCCCTTCGAGAGGAATTGATATCGCGTATTCACCATTGAACTCGGAGTCAGGAACCCCCCAGTAGAAGGTGTCGCTTACTGCGATATTCCGCCATTCCGTACTACCGCCAACCTCTCTCTCATAGATTCGGTATACATTCCACGCCTTTCCCGCGAGGGTAATAGGACCCGACTGAACAGTAATGGAGTACTCTCCATCTATGCTTTCCAGTCCATCACTTATTGCGATTGTCGCGGCACTATTGGCATTTGCGGATACTGAAAGACTCAGGATTGCCATAAAAGAAGCAATAAAAATCCTGATATTTTTTGAGAGCCAAGACAATCCCTTATCCATGTAATAACAGCCTTTCAATATACTTGGTGTTCTACACCGTTTATTAGCGTTTGTTGTTAAAATCATTTAGTGAATAAATTTATTACCGAATTTGGCTAAAAAAATATTCAGTAGAGATTTCTGCTCCAGAGAATCCGATCACTCTCGATTTCCACTCTGGAATCCAACGCAAATATTTTTTTATCTTCCGTATGCACAATCAACCTATGGCCAGACAGAGCCGGACTGCTGGTAATAGCGGCCCCATCAGGTAGTTGTAATTGCCACAGACTGGAACCGTCCTGTGCATTCAGTGCATATACACTTCCGCTGTATGTGGCGATATAGACGATAAATGAATCACTGCTCAATAGAGGACCAGCAACAACAGCGCCGTCTGTATCAAAACTCCATAGCGGCTGCTTACTGGAATTGAGAGCAAAGACGCGACCAGCACTTGCTGGTTTACCACCTTCACTGAAATTCGCACCGAAGATAATCCGGTTACCGGAAATGGCCGCTTTCCCCATCACCAGACCGGAATTTTCAAAGGTCCATTCGATTTCACCCCGTGAATTCACCTTGTAAAAATTCCCGTCAAACGCGCCAACATACGCACTACCATCGTCAGATACGGCAAGTGAGGTAGCGATTTTTTCCTGGACGGGAACACTGGGATCCGTCCAAAGCTCGGATGGCTGAGGAACATTAATTTTAACGGTGGCACTTGCTCGTACTTCACCCGCGGGACCTGACGCCGTCAGAATGTAGATCGTGGTGATTTTAGGGTTAGTATTCAGTTCACCCTGTAATTCCTGGCTTTCATAAGTATCTTCATCGGTGTCGTTACTCAGCACCACTTTGTCTGCACCAGACACTTTCCAACTGAGTTTTACCGGTTGACTTTGACTATCAATGGCCGATGGAGTCGCCGTGAAAGTTTCGATCAGCACAGGAGGAAAGCTTGTTGCATCTTGAGGGTCTGAGCCTGCAGCAATCTCTTCCGCATCGCTGATTCCATCTTGATCGCTGTCGAGCTGCGTTAGTGCACAACCGTTTACATCTGCACTCTCTGTTGTTGGAGTTTCCGGGCATTGATCCAGGTAGTCAGCAACTGCATCAAAGTCAGTATCTATGGCTGTGGCAGTGGAGATTTCGGTCGTATTGCCAGCGTTGTCATTTACACGCGCGATAAGCACAATTTTCGAATCAACAGGCAAGGGCTGGAGAAATTGGCAGGTCGCACGTCCATTTACCAGTGAACAACTGGAAGGGATGCTGCCGGTGACATTTAAGGAGAATGACTCTGGATCGATTGCTATGTTGTCTGACAACAGAAGCTGTACCGTCGGTAAACGGTCACGTAGTAATGCACCGTTAACGGGGGATATGAAATTAATCTCTGGCGAGGTGGTGTCAAGATTAAAAGTCACCGAAGTCGATTTCGTGTTACCGGCCAGGTCAGTCGCAATTCCACTTACTAATTGGTTGGCACCATCTCCAGAATAAGTCTCTGCGCTCTCACAAGTTTCTATACCACTGAGAGAATCTGTACAGTTGAAACTGACAGTAACAGGAGAACTATGCCAACCCGCGCTGTTGGCGGCTGGCGATACGCTTGCGCTTATGGTTGGCGGAGTCAGATCCAGATTGACGAGATCTTCGATTTCTTGTTTGTTGTTTGCCAGATCCAACGCTTCAGCAGATACAGATTGACTTCCACCTTCCTGATTTACCGTCGCTGTATCGGGACAGGCTGAAATACCACTAAGTGAATCTGAGCAGGTGTAGGTAATGGCAACTGGTTGGTTGTGCCATCCGTTGCTGTTCGCCTGCGGTAATATTTCAGAGTTCAGTACAGGTACAGTTTTATCCAAACTGATTGTTGCGGTGACGGTGGCGGTATTCCCTGCCTTATCTTTGGCTTCTCCCACGAAACCCTGAGTGGCGCCTTCTGCTGAAACATCTATGGGAGAAGTACAACTTGCTATTCCACTGAGCTCATCTTCACAGAGAAAGCTGACGTTCACATCTGTATTGTGCCAACCTGCGGAATTGGGATCTGGATTGATACTTGCGCTGATGGTAGGTGCCACATTGTCGATACCGATAACTTCGGCTGCCAGCCCGCTTCCGGGCTTGCCATCTAGCATGACATATAGGGAATTCTGTAACTCCAGTGAAATCAGGGGTGTATCGAGAAATAGGGCACTCTTCTTGAAATCAGCCGGTTCAAAATAGTCAGTGCCATTTAAAGCGACCCTGGCTGAGGTAACCAGCTCTTCAGCATTTTCTCCGTTATAGATTCGGAGAACATAATGCTGCCCGATCTTGGGAGCGGAAAATTGAACGGTTTGGGTTTCAGGCTTCCCCGGAGAACGTACAAAGTTGTGGCTCCCGGATACTTCGAATTCCCCACTGAACGCAGAAGAATGGAAGCCTAAACTCAGTGCAGCAAGGAACATAAGCTCCTTGCCTTTACACGGTTTCCCTATGTGCCGCATACCAATCCCTTGTTGATTTTGTATGTGTAATACCGAAAGCCCCCAGGAGAGGCCCGAAATTAATGGCGGGGGATGTGACCATATTCATGAAATGTGCGCCAACCCAACCTCTCAATAGGTTGATTTGTGCGCCAAGGGTGGGGCATTTTGTGATGCCAATCACATTTGAAGTGATTCTATTTAGATGGTGATCACAATTTATGAATCAATTCAGATTGCAAAGGCTGAGGTTTATCGTGCGAGGAAGCTATACGAACTTATATTTTTACTTAAAGCGAAATTGGAGGACAGCCGACCACTTTTTCAGGGTCGACTGCCGCTAGCTTTTTAGGGGGACCAGAATTATTCGACAGTCACCGATTTTGCCAGATTTCGTGGCTGGTCTACGTCGGTGCCTTTCAATAGCGCCACGTGATAACTCAGCAATTGCAGCGGCACCGTATAAAGAATCGGCTGCAGACTTTCCGGGGCATCCGGAACCTCTACCACTGTCATTCCCGATTCACTTTTGAAGCCGGCTTCCGGGCTGGCAAAAACAAACAGTTCACCACCCCGTGCGCGCACTTCCTGCAGATTGGATTTCAGTTTTTCCAGTAGTTCATCATTGGGTGCAACGACGATGACTGGCATATCCGCATCCACCAGTGCCAGCGGGCCGTGTTTGAGTTCGCCGGCGGGGTAGGCTTCGGCGTGGATGTAGGAAATTTCTTTGAGTTTGAGTGCACCTTCCAGGGCAATCGGGTACTCGACGCCGCGGCCTAAAAAGAGCGCGTGATTTTTTTCCGCGAAGGCTTCACTGGTGGCTTTTACCAGAGTGTCCAGGCCGGTGAACTTTTCCATCAGTTTTGGCAGCTGGTGCAGAGCGGTGATGAGTTCCGCTTCGCGTTCACCGGTCATGCCATTGGCTTTGGCCAGGGCGATGCAGAATATCTGCAGGGCGACCAGCTGGGTGGTGAAGGCTTTGGTGGAGGCGACGCCGATTTCCGGGCCGGCTTCGGTCATCAGGTGTAGTTCAGACTCGCGTACCAGGGAGCTGTTGGGCACGTTACAAATGGTCATGGAGGCGAGGTAGCCGAGCTCTTTGGCCTGGCGCAGTGCGGCGAGGGTGTCGGCGGTTTCTCCGGACTGGGAAATGGTGACGAATAAAGTACCCGGGCGCACGGCGGTTTTGCGATAGCGAATTTCGCTGGCGACTTCGACGGAGCAGGGCACACCGGCCCAGTCTTCGATCCAGTAACGCGCGACGAGTCCGGCGTGGTAGCTGGTGCCGCAGGCAACGATCTGCACCTGTTTTACTTTGGGCAGGATTTCATTGGCGGCGGTGCCGAGGGCCTGGGAAAGCACCGAGTGCTCGCCGATGCGACCGGCCATGGTGGCTTCGACCACTTTTGGCTGCTCGAAAATTTCTTTCTGCATGTAGTGGCGGTAGCGGCCTTTGTCGGCGGCATCGTGGCCGCCCTGGAGTTTGTTCACCGGTCGGCTCACTTCTTCGCCGTTTTTGTCCCAGATGGCAATACTGTCCCGGGTGACTTCGGCGAGGTCACCTTCTTCCAGGAAGATAAAGCGGTCGGTGACCTGCTGCAGGGCCATGGGGTCGGAGGCGATAAAGTTTTCCTCAATGCCAACCCCGATTACCAGTGGGCTGCCGAGGCGCGCACAGACGAGGCGCTCGGGTTCGGTGGAGCAGACGACGCCAAGGGCGTAAGCACCCTGGAGTTCTTTGGTGGCGGCGGACACGGCTTGCAGCAGATCGCGGTTGTCTTTGGCGAGGTCGTGGATCAGGTGAACGACGACTTCGGTGTCGGTTTCGGACTGGAATTCGTAGCCTTTGGCGATAAGCTGGTCGCGCAGTTCCTGGTAGTTTTCGATGATGCCGTTGTGCACCAGGGCGAAGTTGCCGGAGGCGTGTGGGTGGGAGTTTTTATCCGAGGGGACGCCGTGGGTGGCCCAGCGGGTGTGGGCGATACCAAGCTGGCCGGCGGTGGGGCTGTCGTCGAGGGCAGACTCCAGGTCGGCGACTTTGCCCTGGGTTTTGCGCAGTTGCAGTTTGCCGTCGCCGTTGACGAGGCATACACCGGCAGAATCATAGCCGCGGTATTCCAGTCGTCGCAGGCCTTCCAGCAGGATTCCGGTTACGTTTCTTTGGCCCAGGGCGCCTACGATTCCACACATTTTTCTTACCTCGATATTTCGGTTCGGTGCCACATGATTGGTTTTGTGGCGGCGGCGCTACCGGGTAAGGGTGGGCGAGACACGCCGTGAACCCATCCATGGGGGCTCTTCTGCGAGGTCCCTCTCGCAGAAGGTCTCGCCCACCCTTACCCGGCATCGCCGCCTTCTCGTCAAATTTCAGAGTATTGAATACTCTCCGTTTTCTTTAATTCACTTCCGCGCAGATGACGCGCAGCCCTCGGTTTTCCAGCTGCGCACAAACCTTGTCTTCAATTCCGCTGTCGGTCACCAGGGTGCCGAACATTTCCCAACTCAGTTCCAGATTCGGGATTCTTCGGCCCACCTTGCTGGACTCGGCCATCACGATCACTTCGCGGGCGACATCGGCCATCACGCGGGATAGGCCGATCTGTTCGTTAAAGGTGCAGGTGCCGCGCTCCAGGTCGATGCCGTCGGCGCCGATAAATGCCTGGTCGAAGTCGTAGCCGCGCAGTACCTGTTCTGCGACCTGGCCCTGGAAGGCTTCGAAGTGGGGGTCCCAGGTACCGCCGGTCATGAGTAGGGTGGGCTCGCTTTCCAGTTCCCGCAGCTGGTTGGCGACGTGCAGGGAGTTGGTCATGACCACGAGGCCGCGCTTGTGGTTGAGCTCGGGGATCAGGCCGGTGGTGGTGCGGCCGTAGTCGATGACGATGCGGTTGTGGTCGCGGATCAGTTCAGCGGCGGCGCGGCCGATGGCGCGCTTGGTCTGGGACAGGGGGTCTTCGGCCACCAGCTCCCGGGGCAGGGGTATGGCGCCGCCGTGCCGGCGCAGAAGCAGGCCGCTGTCTTCCATGGCCGCCAGATCCTTTCGGATCGTAACTTCCGAGGTTTCGAACTGGCGCGCCAATTCTTCGACACTGGCTTCACCGGCATCGTTGACCTGGCTGAGTATCTGGTGGCGGCGCTGCTGAGTATTACGCTTGGACATGAGCGTTCTGACATGATCGCCTAAGTTTCGATTCGTAAGTTAAGCATAGCAAACCGAAACTTAAAATCACAAAAACTTTATGCCGCACAGGTCTCAACCTGGTCAGAAACCGGGCTTTATTGCGGGTGCGCCAGAAATTCCTTCACGGATTGGAGGAACCTGGCCAGCTCCCCGCCGGTGACAGCGCGGTGGTCGGCCGTGACCGAGAGTGGCAGCAGGCGCCGGATTCGGGCCTTGCCTTTATGCGGGAGCACTGCTTCAAAACTGCGACCGGCACCGACGATGCACACCAGGGGGGGCACGACCACCGGGGTGGCGAAGCGCCCGCCGAGGCTACCGAAGTTGGACAGGTGGATGGTGGCCCCCTGGAGATCGGCTTGGGGAATGGCGCCTTCGCTGGCCTGCTGCTTAAACGTTTGGATTTTTTCCAGCAGTTGCTCGTCGCTGAGGGCATCTATGTCTTTCAGCACCGGCACGAACAGGCCTTTGGGGGCATCTACCGCGAGGCCGATATTCACCGGTGTCTGGGGAGCCAGGCGGTCGCAATGAAAATGGGCGTTCAGGTTTGGCTCCGCCATTGCGGCGTGGGCGATGGCCCGCAGCAGCTGCAGCGTCGCATTGGTGGATTTTTTCCAGCGGCTGATATCGGCCTCGTCACACAGGGTCATGGGGCAGACCTGGTTCCGGGATTTTTCCATCGCCAGGGCCATGGCGCGGCGCGCGGGGTCGGGTTTCTCGCCACCCGGCGCTACCGCTTGTTTGGCCGATTCCGGGGCTATTTCCGGGACTATTTCCTGGGCTACCTCTGAAACCAGCTCCGGCTGCGCATCCCACCTCGGCAGCGGCCGGCCGCTGGCGGCTCTGCGCACTTCTGCCTCGGTAAAACGCGCACCCGCCGGGTGCAATCCAGAGAGGTCGACACACAAGCGGCGAGCCAGGGCGCGAACCGCCGGCGTGGTATTGCGCGGGCGGTTGGACAGGGGACGGTTTTCCACCGCGAGGGATTCGCTGCCCTGTTCAATTTTGCCGACGACGGTGCCTGAATCCGCCGCTTGGTCACTGCTTTTTTCGTTTGCGGTGGGACTGACGGACGCGGTCGCAGCCTCCGTGAAACCGACCAGCGGCTGACCGGTTTCCAGTGTTTCATCGGCTTCGGCAAACAGCTTTTCCACGGTGCCCGCCCAGGGAGCTGGCACCTCTACCAGTGCTTTTGCGGTTTCCACGGTTACCAGCGCCTGGTCGGCGCTCACTGTGTCGCCTTCTCTTACATGCCACTCCCGAATCACCGCGTCGGGTAGCCCCTCGCCGAGATCGGGCAATTTAAAAATCTTCACCGCTGGCCCTCCCCAACACTCTCCCCATCATTGTCCCGGCCATAATCCAGGGCCGCGCGCGCGCCGGCGACGATGCGCTGCACGCCGGGCAGGTAGGAGTTCTCCAGTTGGTAATAGGGCATTACGGTGTCGTAGCCGGTTACCCGCTGTACCGGTGACTTGAGCAGGTCGAAGGCGTACTCCTGGATCTGGGCGGCAATTTCCGCGCCGAGCCCGGCAAAGCGGGCAGCCTCATGGACCACCACGCAGCGTCCGGTTTTTTCCAGGGAGTCGACAATGGTGTGGATATCCAGCGGCTTGAGGGTAGCGGGGTCGATGACCTCCGCCTCAATCCCCTCTGTGGATAACTGCTCGGCGGCAGTGAGGGTTTCCCTGACGCTGGCGCCCCAGGCGATGAGGGTCAGGTCGCGCCCCTCACGCAGCACAAAGGCGCGATCCAGCGGCAGGGCCTCGCCGTCATCCGGCACCGGCTGCTTGGCGGCGCGATAAATACGCTTCGGCTCGAGAAACAGTACCGGATCGGGGTCGCGAATCGCGGCCAGCAGCAAGCCGTAAGCCCGCGCCGGGGAGGAGGGCACCACTACCCGCAGGCCCGGGATATGCGCGAATAGCGCCTCGGTGCTCTCGCTGTGGTGTTCCGGCGCATGAATACCGCCGCCATAGGGTGCCCGGTAGACAATCGGGCAGTGCAACCGGCCGCGGGTGCGATTGCGCATGCGCGCGGCGTGGCTGAGGATATGGTCCAGCCCCGGGTAGATAAACCCCATAAACTGGAATTCAGCAACCGGCTTAAGCCCCTGGGTCGCCATACCCACCGCTATGCCGGCGATCATGTTTTCCGCCAGCGGCGTATCCAGCACCCGGTCCCGCCCGAATTGCTGCTGCAAACCATCCGTTGCCCGAAATACGCCACCGTTCGCGCCAATATCCTGTCCGAATAGCACCACATCGGGGTCGTTGGCGAGCGCATGGGCCAGTGCCTGGGTCACCGCCTCGACCAGGGTGATCGGGCCTTTGTCCCGGTTGTTTTCCGCCATCTAGCCGTGCACCTCGCCGGGGTTCTGCTGCTCGTCGCGCAACTGGTCGTATTGCTCGTAAAGCCCCTCGGGGAGCTGGCTGTAGAGGTGATCGAACATGGCGGTAACCGGCTCTGGGCTGCGCTGTTCGAAGCGGTTCAGGGCAGCTTCCATGATCTGCGCCAGCTCCCGTTGCATATCCTGCTGCTTGGCATCGCTCCAGAGGTCCTCGCTGCGCAGATAGTTTTCCAGGCGCTTGATCGGCTCCCATTGCCAGGCGCTTTCCAGCTCCTCGGCACTGCGGTATCGACTGGCATCGTCGGCGGTGGTGTGATCGCAGAGACGATAGGTGACCGCTTCAATCAGCGCCGGCCCCTCACCACTGCGCGCGCGCTGAACCGCATCGCGCACCGCCCAGGCCACCGCAACCAGGTCATTGCCGTCCACTTGCAAAGCGGGGATTCCCGCGGCAATGGCTTTCTGGGCGATGGTCTGAGTCGCCGTCTGCAGCCCCCGGGGCACGGAAATGGCCCATTGATTGTTGTTGACCACGAATACCGCCGGCAACTTCCAGACACCAGCCAGGTTGATGGCTTCGTAAAAGTCGCCCTTGGAGGTAGCGCCCTCGCCGGAACTGGCGACAGCAACCTGCAACGGGCTGCCGTGTTGCCGGTGGCGGTAGTTCTGTGCGAAAGCGACACCGGCGGCATGCAGTAACTGGGTGGCGATGGGAACGCAGATGGGAAGATCTCGCGGCGCGTACTGGAAATTCTGCCCGCGCTCATCGCCGCCCCAGACCGCGAGGATTTCCTCAATGGTGACACCGCGCTCCAGCAGGGCCCCGGTCTCCCGGTAATAGGGGCAATAGACATCTTCCGCCATCAGCGCAATTCCGGTAGCAACGCCGATGGCCTCTTGACCGAGGGTGGAAGGGTAGGTGCCGAGGCGACCGGTGCGCTGCAGCTTGACCGCGCGATCATCCACCATGCGCGCGAGCTGCATTTGCCGATAGCAATAGGTGAGCCAGTCCGGGGTGGCGAACTCGGGCAGGGGCTGGGTGGCCCGCCCCTGTTTATCCAGAAACTGCAGGTAGGCAATATCGAAGGAAGCCTGGAGTTGCAGGCGCGGCTTGTGCATCGGCGGATTCCTTTCTTTCCGATGCATTCAAGTGTAGTCGGCGGCGGCTGGCAGTTACCGGGGTACCCCGGTGCCGGTGCATTCAGGTAGGTCGGACTTCTAGGACTTCTTAACGGGGCGCTGCCAGCCAGCGATATTGCGCTGCTTGCCGCGTGCGACGGCCAGTTCGTCAGCACTCACTTCGCGGGTAATGGTGGAACCGGCACCAACGGTCGCGCCGGCGCCAATGTTCACCGGCGCCACCAGCGCGGAGTTGGAGCCGATAAAAGCGCCATCGCCAATGACCGTTTTGGATTTGTTCACGCCGTCGTAATTGCAGGTAATGGTGCCCGCGCCAATATTGACGCCGTCACCCACTTCCGCGTCACCGATATAAGAGAGGTGGTTCACCTTGCTGCCGAGGCCGATCTTCGCCTTTTTGGTTTCGACAAAGTTGCCGACTTTGGCCCCGTTGGCCAGCTCGGTGCCCGGACGCAGACGCGCAAAGGGACCAATGGTGCAGGCTTCGCCGACACTGGCATCTTCAATGATGGAGTTGGCTTCCACCAGGGTGCCCGCGGCCAGCTGACAGTTTTTCAGCAGGCAGTTCGGCCCGATCTTGACGCCATCACCAAGGGAAACCTCGCCTTCAAAGATGCAGTTGATATCGATAGACACATCGGCACCGCAGCGCAGGGATCCGCGCACATCTACCCGCGCCGGATCCAGCAGGGTAACACCGGCAGCCATCAGCGCACTGGCGTTATCTGCCTGCAGCGCGCGCTCCAGTTCCGCCTGCTGGGCACGACTGTTCACACCGGCCACCTCGTTGGGATCGTCGGCGATCACCCCGGTAACCGCGATGTTTTCGCCCACAGAGCGTGCGATCACGTCGGTTAGGTAGTACTCACCCTGGGCGTTGTCGTTGGAAAGTTCCGGCAGCCATTGCGCCAGCAGGTTGCCGGGGGCGGCGAGGATACCGGTGTTGATTTCGGTGATCTTCAGGGTTGCCGCATCGGCATCCTTCTGCTCGACGATGGCCTGAACCTGGCCGGCGGCGTCGCGCACGATGCGGCCGTAGCCGGAGGGGTCGTCCATCAAGACTGACAACAGGGCAGGGCCGCCGGCGGAGGCTTCCAGCAACGCCTGCAGGGTGGCCGTTTTTACCAGGGGAACATCGCCGTAGAGCACCAGCACCGTGGCATCCTGGCGGAAACTGGGGATCGCCTGGGCCACGGCGTGACCGGTGCCCAGCTGCTCGGTCTGCTCGACAAAGGTGACGCCGCTGTCCGCAAAGCGCTCGCGAATCAGCTCGGCACCGTGGCCAATCACCACGGTAATCGCCACATCTCCCAGCGCCCTGGCCGAATCGATGACCCGACCCAGCATGGGTACACCACCGATGGGGTGCAGTACCTTGGGCAGATCGGAGCGCATGCGGGTGCCTTTGCCGGCAGCGAGGATGACGATATCAATGGCCATAATGATTCCTGGTGGGACAGCGGTTTACCGAAGAATGGCCGCGAATTGTGGCTACTTAGCCGCGCCATCACAAGTAGGGCCCTGGGAAGCGGCGGCAATTTCCCGCTAGAATTCCCCATTCACTACATCGAAACCCGATACAGAACCTACACAGGAAGTTTCTACCCATGGAAGCAAGGGGGCTTTGGCTTTCAATCTCGGGCTGTCTGTTTATGGCAGCGCTGGGGTTCGGTTTTGCGCACTGGACCGGATCGGCGGCGATCTTTCTCGATGGGGTCTTCTCCCTGGTCAGTTTCGTTATGTCACTGATCATGCTGATTGTGTCAAAGCTGATCCGGCGCAGTGCCGACCGGCGCTTTCCATTCGGCTATGCCAGTTTCGAGCCGGCCTTCAATGTGCTGCAAAGCATGGTGATCGTTGGAGTAATGCTGATGGCACTGTCTTCCGCCGTAGCGGCCCTGTATCAGGGCGGACGCACGCTGAATGCGGGTATCGCAACAATTTATGCCGCCATCGCCAGCACCGGTTGTCTCGCCGTTTATCTGGTGCTGCGCCGGATTGCCAAACATACCGGTTCGTCCCTGATCGAAGTGGACTCTTTCGCCTGGATGATGGATGGCGTACTCAGTGGCGTGGTGCTGATCGCCTTCACCCTGGTCTGGCAATTCGGCGATGCACTGGGGGATTGGCTGCCGTTTGTGGATTCCTGGATGGTCATCGCCATGGTGATTTTGATGCTGCCGGTACCGATACGCATCCTGTACCGCAACCTGCTGGAAGTGCTGCTGGCGGCACCGCCGATCGATGTCCAGCGGACCATCCGGCGCGCATTTCGCGATGCCATGCACGACATTCCGGGGAGGGACTGGTCTCTCAGCATCACCAAGACCGGTCGCTCGATTTACCTGCACGCGCGCATCCTGATCGATGAAGACCGGCACGCGGCCAGTATTGAACAGGCGGACGTGTGGCGGGAGTTGATCACCGAGCGGATGGCGGAGTTTGTCGCCGAACAGGAGTTTGATGTGGTGTTCACCACCGATGCGTCTTACATCGGCTGAGGGTTTAGTCCCGATGGCTGTCGCGTCTGGCGGTAAAACTGTATTTCATCCGCCCCACAAACACCGAGCCGCCAATGGTGTTGCCGATGGTGGCAATGGCCAGGAACTCAGCCACTTCGGCAAAGCCCACGGTAGTGCCCTCGGAAAACCAGGCACTGAACATGCCCACCGCGCCGGCGATGCAGTGGGGCAAACCGCCGAGACCAATTACGAAGGTGATCAAGGCCACCGCGGTAATTCGGCTGATGGTTTCCGTGGATGAGGTCACCATCCACGCCAGCAACCCCATCAACCAACCGGCAAAAATCGCCCCCAGGAACTGTCCGCCGACATAGTCGGACGTCATTTTCGCGCCGTAGTAAGAAAATACCGTGTCATCGAAACGATCGGTCATCCCCACGAACTGTACAAACAGCGCGCTGAACAGGGCCGCACCCAGCAGATTCCCGGCGTAGATAAGCCCCCACACCCGCATCAACTGCCGCACCGTCTTGCGGCCGTCCAGCACCGGCAGAATGGCGAGGGTGGTGTGCTCGGTAAACAGGTCCGAGCGCCCGATAACCACCAGAATGAAGCCGATCGGATAACTGAGGGCCGTGAGCAGGTACAGCAGGGAGTGGGAAATGTTGCCGTGAAAGTGGCTGTAAAACGCGGCGATCAGAAAGAGGCTGAAGCCGATTTCCATACCCGCCGCCACCGACGAGAGCAGCAGCGCCTTGTTGTTGCGCTGGTACTCCCGCAGGCTCTCATCCATCTGTTCCCACAGAATCTGACGATCGCTCTTCGGCCGGTCGTTATCCTTGCGCTGGTTCATAGGTGCTTCCTGCAATGGGCTGCTCACCGGAGAAGTGCCCGAAAGCGGCACCCTTAAAACCCAGTCTAGTCACCCCATGGTCTGGAGTGTTGCCATGCCGCGAGCGCCTGCCGCAGGTAAAAATCCGGCGGCCACCAGATATCCCGAGTTTTCTCCCTTACGGCGCAGATCCATTGTCTTTTACCGATATTCCGGTAATTTGGCGTAATAGTTCTATAACCAGTAGCGCTGTCCTATCCGGGCAGCCACCCAGTCAGATAACACTCCAGTAACCCGGGAGCCCGATAGTGATAAAAACCAAAGTCAGCAAGCTGGCGCGCCTGATCGGCGGCGCCGGATTCGCCCTGACCCTGCCCCTCGCCGCCATCGCGGAAGAGGCCAAGAAAGAAGCGGACAAGTGGGACGTGAACAAGCCTCCCTACGAGTTCAAGTCCATCCCCCTGGACACCCGCGAGACCACCTGGAGTAACCTGGATATCAGCCCGGACGGACAAAGCATGGTCTTCGACATGCTCGGCGACCTCTATGAAATGCCGGTAGCTGGTGGTGACGCCAAGGCCATCACCAACGAAATCGCCTGGAACACCCAGCCGCGCTTCAGCCCCGACGGCAAGTCCATCGTATTCGTGAGTGACCGAGACGGCGCCGACAATGTGTGGATCATGGATCGCAATGGCGAAAACCTGCGCCAGCTCACCACCGAGCGCGAAAACCTGGTGCACGCACCCAGCTTCAGCCCCGACGGCCAGTATCTGGTGGCGCGCAAGGGCTTTATGAGTGGCCGCAGTATTCCGGCCGGTGAAATCTGGATGTACCACTACGGCGGTGGTGAAGGTCGCCAGATCAAGGCGCGCCTGGGCGGCGATATCGCACAGAAGAATATCTCCGATGCGGTGTTCTCCCCGGATGGCCGCTACATCTACTACACCATCGATACCACGCCGGGTACCGTGTGGCACTACAACAAAAACTCCACCCAGCAGATCTTTGCCATCAACCGCTACGACCTGAATGACGGCAAGGACGAGACCTTCGTGTCCGGCCCCGGCGGTTCCATTTCCCCGATGCCATCGCCGGATGGCAAGAAACTGGCATTTATCCGCCGCCAGGACTTCAACACCTCGCTGTTCGTGAAAGACCTAACCACCGGCCTGGAAACCCCGATCTACTCCGAGCTGGAGCGCGATCTGCAGGAGACCTTCGGTTCCCACGGCAACTATGTGCAGTACGACTGGATGCCGGATGGCAAATCCCTGATCGTGTGGAGCAAGGGCAAGTTCCTGCGCATCGCCGCCGATGGCAGCAGCCTGGATAGCGGCGCGCGCGAGATCGTCGCGCACGTCAAAACCGACAAACAGGTAGCGGACGCGGTGCGCTTCCCGGTGGATGTGGCACCGGAGCAGTTCGATGTGAAGATGATCCGCTGGGCGCAGAAGTCCCCGGACGGCAAGCAGATCGCCTTCCAGGCCCTGGGTAAGATCTACGTTCAGGACGTGAACAGTGGCGAACGTCGCCGACTGACCCGCCAGGATGAGCACTTCGAGTTCTACCCCAGCTGGTCCCGCGACGGCAAGCAGATCACCTATGTCACCTGGGACGATGAAAAGCTCGGCCAGGTGCGTGTGGTATCCGCGCGCAATGGCCGCGGCAAGAACATCACCAAAGAACCGGGCCTGTACGTGGAGCCCAGTTTTTCTCCCAATGGTGAGCAGGTGACTTTCCGTCGCTTTACCGGCGGTTACCTGTTGAGCCCCGAGTACTCCCTCGAGCCTGGCATTTACCTGGCCGACGCCGACGGTGACTGGCAGCGTCGCATCGCCAAGTCCGGTTATGAGCCGCACTTCGGCGCCGATGGCGAGCGTATCTACTTCTCCGAGTTCGTCTACGGTGACGGTGGTAAGCGGGTGTTCAAGAGCGTCGATGCCAACGGTAAGGACGAGCGCGAACACCTGCACGGTACCGAAATCACCTCCTTCCGCCTGTCCCCGGACGGCCGCTGGGTCGCCTTTACCCAGGATTTCAAAGCCTACGCCGCGCCCTTTATGCACACCGGCAAATCCGAATCCATCGGCCCCAAAGCCTCCGCGGTGAAGGTAACCCAGGTCTCTGCGCGCGCCGGCGAAAACCTGCACTGGTCCGCCGACAGCAACACCCTGGGCTGGGCTCACGGTCCGAAGCTGTATGAACGCGCCTTGAAGGATGCGTTTGATTTTGTCGCCGGCGCACCCGAGCAGCTGCCGGAGCCGGTGAGCGAAGGCATCGACCTCGGCTTCAAGCAGAAATTCGCCCATTCCGACAAACTGATCGCACTGACCGGCGGCACCGTGGTGACCATGCGCGATGCCGAACAGGCGCAGGAAGTGATCGAAAACGGCGTGGTGCTGTTCCGTGGCAACCGCATTGTTGCGGTGGGCACGGCCAGTGAAGTGGAAATCCCCGTTGGTACCCAGCGTATCGATGTCACCGGCAAAACCGTTTTGCCCGGCCTGATCGACGCTCACGCCCACGGCGCCCAGGGACGCGAGGAGATCATCCCGCAGCAGAACTGGAACCTGTATTCCAGCCTGGCGTTCGGAGTCACCACCATTCACGACCCGTCCAACGACAGCAGTGAGATCTTCTCCGCTGCTGAAATGCAGAAGGCCGGTGTGATCAATGGTCCGCGCATCTACTCCACCGGTACCATCCTTTACGGCGCCAAGGGCCCAGGCTACCGGGCCAAGATCAACAGCCTGGAAGACGCCGAATTCCATGTGAGCCGCCTGAAGGAAATGGGCGCCATCTCGGTGAAAAGCTACAACCAGCCCAGAAGGGAACAGCGCCAGCAGGTGCTGGAAGCAGGCCGCAAGCACGGCATCATGGTGGTGCCGGAAGGTGGCGGTAAATACCAGCACAACATGAATATGATTGTGGATGGCCACACCGGTGTGGAGCACTCGCTGCCAATCGCCAATATCTACTCCGACGTGCAGCAGCTGTGGAGCCAGACCAATGTCGGTTACACCCCGACCTTTGTGGTGGCCTACGGCGGCCTCTCCGGTGAGTACTACTGGTACGACCACACCGAAGTGTGGAAAAACGAGCGCCTGACCCGCTTCACCCCGGACTTTATCGTCAACCCGCGTTCCATCCGTCGCGAACGCGCACCGGAGCATCACTACAACCACTTCAATGTGGCCCACCACGCCAAGCAGTTGCGCGACAAGGGCGTTACCGTGCATATCGGTGCCCACGGCCAGCGCGAAGGCCTCGGTGCCCACTGGGAGTTGTGGATGATGGAGCAGGGCGGCTTCACCCCGTGGGAAGCCTTCCGTGCCGGCACCATCGACGGCGCCCGCTACCTGGGCATGGATAAAGACCTGGGCAGCCTGGAACCCGGCAAACTGGCGGACATCATCGTGGTGGACGGCAACCCGCTGGAAAACCTGCGCTTGTCCGAGAACATCCAGTACACGGTGATCAACGGCAAGGTGTTCGATGCGGCCACCATGAACGAGGTAGACGGCGGCGAGCGCCTGGCGTTCTTCCACGAGCGGTTACCCGTGAGCGCCATGCCGACGCCAACCGCGGAAGCCATTCAAGAGAAGCAGGAGCGACACCACTGGGTGCACTGATTGCCTGGCGTCTCGTTTAATGCATAAAAAAGCCCGCGGTTTTCACTGCGGGCTTTTTTTATTCGGTGTGGTGCGGGAGGGTTATTGGAGGCTTCGGTTATTACCTGCCCTGAAGAAGCGATTCCGCCCTGGAACGGAGTTCTGCAGAGTGGCTCCAGGCCACTACCCGTTCCAGATATTCCCTCGCCAGCGCATCTCTGCCCAGATGTGCGAGATAAAAGCCGATCGCTGCATTCATGTTCAGGTGATTGGGCTCCTGGTGATAGGCACTCTGCATGATCTGCAATGCCTCTTCACTTTTTCCGTTCAATTGATACGCGGTCCACAGGGTGCGGTAACCGGGAAGATAGTCCGGCCCCATCTGCACGGCGATTTTTCCGTACTTCACCGCCATTTCATAAAAGTCGTCATCCCACTCACGGGTGAGCGATAGCGCCTGCAAACGCAGCAGGTAGTACTCGGCAAGGTTGGCGGCCGTCAGGTGGCTGATCTGGCCATATTCGCCAATCTCCTTGGCGACCTTCTCACCAAGCTTGTACTTTTTATCCCGCGCGTCGATCACAGCCATGGCAGTGCGATTTTCTTGCCAGCCGAGTCCTTGCTGTTCGCTCTGCTTCAAGTAGTCCATCGCCAGTCTTGGTTTGTCGAAGTCCATCGCTTCGCTGGCGAGCAGGAACAGGCGCTCGTTTTCGGTCAGGGTACGCCTCGGTATGGAGTAGGTGTATTCGGGAATATCCAACTTGTAACGGTGAAAATCGTCGCGCATATAGGCGAGCATCTCACGCTGCAATTCGGTAACCGGTTTGCCGAAATGTTCCTCGAAAACCGCAAAGGGGTTATCGCCGGCAGCCACCGCCTGCAGATAACTTTGTGTGGCAGCCCGATAGTCCGGGTGACCGGCATTATGTCCCAGCTGTAGATAGTGGGTAAGCAACCAGGCGCTGGCGTAGTAATTGTTCCAATAGCGGCTGTTATCCTCACCCGCGCTGGCCACAAGTGGTGGCGGTGACAGCAGCTGTTCAATGGAGAGAGGCTCATCCGCCGCCCAGGCACTTAATCGCCACTCCGGGAGTCCGCCCACCAGCACCGTTTCCTTACGCAGCTCGGCGCTGGCGAGTAATTCCGCGAATCCCTCGGAATACCAGCGGGGATAGGTCAAGCCGCTGCGCTCGCGCATCAGGTGGTGCACATATTCGTGGAAAATCAGTCCGGATCCGGAAATACCGTGGTCGCCATCCCGGGATAAAATCACCGGTCCCTCCCAGGTTTCCCGGTACAGACCCGCAATCTTGCGGTCGCCGGTAAATTTTTCAAACTCGCGGGAGTTCCGGAAGTGGAACACCCGGAGCTTGTTGTTCTCCGGTGTTTCTTCCTGTCCGGTAAAGGAGAGTGCAGCGCGACGGAAGCGCTCCAGGTCTCGCACCAGGCTATTCACCCGGCGTTCTGGTACATCGGAATAGACCGTAAAGTTTTCCGACTGGTACTGGTGCCACTCGCTGGCAGCTGCGCCGGTGGCCCCTGTCGCAGTCGTTACCAGTATTAACACCAGAAACGAAGCTGCGAGGCGGAGCGGTATCACGAGAGCGTCAGGCATGGACAACCATATCTTCAATCCAGGTGCGCAGGCGACGGGCTTCTTTCTCACCCAGTTCGATCGCTTCCGCAGCCCGCGCATATTCATTACCACCGATATCGCCGACTTTCGGCAGGATCAATACATCCGGCGGTGCGCCCATCATGCGAGTGCGTTTGTGGCGACGCTCAAGTATTTCCATGGCGCGACGCATGGTATCGAACATGCCGGGAGGCGCCGCTTTTGCGTCGCGGCGACTGCGCAAATGGTTGAGTTGCTCCCGGCCCTGCTCAACCAGTTTGGAGAAGCCATCGGCAAAGCTGTGCTCTTTACGATCGCCGTCCGTTTCTGCCCGCGCTATCTGTTCACTTTCCACTTCAAGTACGCGCTCGTCGGCACGGGAAGACTTCTCACTAACGACTTTTCTTACCTCACCGTGCTCCCGCTCCAACAGCGGTGCGGTATCTTCGGTCACATCCACCGCAATTACCGTGGTCGCACCCATGGCCCGGCAAACGTCGACCGGAACCGGGTTGACCACGGCACCGTCGACCAGCCAGCGTCCGGAAAGGGCCTTGGGTGAGAGCAGCCCCGGTATGGAACAGGAGGCACTGACCGCATCCTGCAGATTACCCCGCTGCAACCAGATTTCCTGGCCGCTATGCAGGTCGGTTGCCACGGCGGTGAACGGCAAAGGAAGGTCTTCAATATTTTCGAAGTCGAAATCCTCGAAAAATGCACGAAATGGCTTGATACCGCCAATCACGCCGCCGCTCAGTGACCAGTTGATATCCAGCAGTGAAAATACCCGCCAGTTGTCGAGCATCCGCACCCACTCTTCCAGCTTGTCGAGTGCACCGGCGGAATAGGCGGCCCCCACGAAAGCGCCCATCGAGGTGCCAGCAATCACATGGGGCTTGATCCCCATTTCATCCAGCACCCGGAGAACACCAATGTGTGCGAAGCCTTTCGCTGCGCCACTCCCCAGCGCCAGGCCGATTCGCACCTCGCCATTTTTCGTCATGTCTGCCTTCATGGTTCCAATTGAGCTCGAGGAAAGATCCGTTCGATCGATAGCGCAATGATGGCCCGGCGAGACCGAAATTAAAATCACAGGTATAAAAAAAGCCCGCCATAGGGCGGGCTTAACAAGAAAGGATTGGACAGTAAAAGTTAGTCGTTCAGGTGGGCACAGCGACCGAATTCGGCGCCGCCCTTAACCTCTGCGATCAGCTGCTTGGGGAAGCTGACTTCGCGATCCCGACCGTCTTTACACACAAACGCGGTGTCCATATCGATGTCGAAGGTGATGGTGGCGCCCGCGAGGTTGCCCATCATCTCGGAACCATTGGCGCTCAGCGACAGCGGGTTGTCGATCGGGAACTGGGATGCCTCCACCACACCCTGCTTCTTGAAGAAGTCGCGGGTGTTGATCCAGCCGATACCTTCCAGATACACCGCGCCGACAAAGCCGGTGAAGAAGGAGCCAGCACGACCAACGATCACGCTACCGTCGTCATTCATGTCGGTGGGCATGACCGGGATGGGGCCGAGAGCATTCTGGATGTATTCCGGACCAAACTGCGGGTTGGTGCACAGGTTGCCGTAGAAGAAGTTGTTGTAATCCAGGTCCTCACACCAGGTCAGGCCACCGATTTCTTTCACTTCGTCGGTCTTGGGATTCCACAACTTGACGCCGCTAGCAGTGTCCAGTGCCACGATGCTACCGTCATGGTTCATCGCGGTGCCGTTTTGGGCACCGAACTCGCGGTTGATATCGCGGAATTCACCGTTGACCCAGGCGACCTGGTTCCAGGCGCTGGAACCGGTAATCACGCTGCCATCGCCGGAAATGCGATCGGCGCGCACCCACTGTACGAAGCCCGGCAGGTCGTAGGGCAGCTCCTCGACGTTGCCGTGCTTGTCCCACTTTACCGGTACCATTTCGCCGGCACCGGCGCGCTGACAGTTACCGTCACCGTCCATATCCTTATAGCCAAGGCCGACCATGACTTCACCACTGTCGTCCATATCCCACACGGCGGCAGACTGTTTGCCCGCGGTACCGGAACCGCCACAGCTGTTGCCGTTCAGGTCCTGCATGGGCTTCAGCTTGTTGCTGACCAGGTCCCACATCGCCGGCTCTTTGATGCCGTTGCCATCCAGGTCCGCGGTGATCGCCGCCTTGGTGGCGTTTTTGTTCATGCGGCCGCCGTTACTGCGCACATCGGTGTTCGGGTGCAGGGCGAAGGATTTCTGTACCGAGTCATACACGAACGGGATACCGTTGCCCACGGTACCGAGGGCTTTCTTACCATTCTTTGCGAGATCGGTAACGAATGCCTGCACCAGCGGGGTGTACTGGATACCGTCCATGTAACCGTTAAAGTACATATCGGTCTGCTTGGTTTCACCCGCCTGTACGGTAATCGGGGTGAAGTTACACGCGCGGTCTTCGCCTGGGTTGGCGCTCTCACCGGCGTTCCAGTACTCGGCCTGGGAAACGATGGCAGTCGGAGCAGTCGGGTATCCGCCGGCCTTGATGGTGTCGGTATACAGCACATAGCGTGCACCCGGCTGCAGGCCATTGATGGTAAAGGTACCGTCCGGACCGACCATGCCCTGCGTCATATTGCCGGACTGCTGGGTGATCACGTCGTACATCGGGTTGTCGATGTTACGCGCCACCATGTTGATGCCGGAGTATTCGCTGACGCCGTCTTTCAGGTACAACTTGCCAGTGATGGAACCGTACTCGGATTTGTAAGCATCAGTCGGATACAGGTCGGAAATATTGACGATGTCATCGCGTACGCTGATGGTCGACTGCTGACGTCCCGCTTCGCCGCGCACATTGATGAACGGGAACATGGTTTCGATGGTGTCCTCGGAAGGACGCTGCGCACCGTTGAACAAAGTCGCAGTGTCACAGCCCGGAACGCCATCGTAGTAGGGACGGTAGGCCGCCGCCATATAGCTGAAGTGACCGTTGGCCTGGGAGTGGGACATGTTCATCGCATGGCCGAACTCGTGAGTGAATACGCCGGCGACTTTTTCCCCTTCGGTATCACTGATATCTACAAACCAGCCGTTCATCAGCGCGGTCGCTTCGGTGATTTCACCGGTCTCTTCGTCAGCCCACTCGGGGAAGGCAATGCCGAGTACCTGATTTTTCGGCACGCCAAAATACTGCTCGAGGATCTGGCCATCGGTGTCGTAATTGACCCAGAAGCCGTAGCCGTTTTCCTTACCGTAGATTTCACCAACGTTGGTTTCATTGACGTCGGCAATACCGGTCTGTTCTTCGATGGTGCCCTGGATAGTCATCGACAGTGTGGATGTTTCCACATTCGTCCATTCGGCGATGGCTTTCGCGGTAACCGCATTCGCCTGTTCGATGGTCAGGAAAACATTGCCGTCGTAATTCACGGTAAACGCCTGTGCTTCGCCACCATCTGCGATCGGCGTCATCGGGCCACCGTCGGTGTAGACCGGGATATCGCCCTTGGAGGTATCCCATTTGTAGGGCTGCATGGTCGGTTCGTGAATGTACAGCGGACCACCAGCCTGTGCACCAGCGGAAGCGAGGGCCAGCGCCATCGCGATATTGAGCTTTTTCATTTTCATTATTTGCTCTCCTCAACCAACTTCCCAACAAGACCGACAAAAGTGGCAGCGCTCATGGAGCCAGGATTGGTAATCATGTTCTGTTCTTCGTTGGACAGGGCAGAGGTGTCCATGCCCTCGAACAGGCCGTGGTTGTTGAACGCGTTGGTGGCTTTATCGTTACTCACGATAAATTTGCCTTGCGCCATACCGGTGGTGGTTTGGAAGCCGGTCATTTCGGCTTTTTTGTACATGAAGGCCACAACCTGCTCGCCTTCGTTCCACTTGGCGAAGCCTTCTGGGGTAACGCCGAGATAGACCTTGCCGTTGCCCATGGAGCGCGGCTTGATCAAACCAAACTGGCGGAAGGTGTACTCACTGTCGTCTTTCACTTTGCCCTTGGCATCGCTACCGACACGAATGGTCACTTCGGTAAACGGGGCACTGTTCTGGAAGCCATCGGTGACACTGACAACCTGGCCGATAAGAATGCTATCGGCTTCGGCAACCAGTTCTTCGAGGTTCTGGTTTTTGAGTTTCATAGCGTGGGCGGAGACGGAAAGTAGTGCGGCTGCCGTCAACGACGCCAATAGGGATATGCGCGAGAATAATTTCCCGAATTGCATTGGGACCTCCTGACTAGATTTATTTTTATTTCAGGTGGCGCCAGCAGGTGCTGCTGCGCCACTGGGTCATTGAATAGAACACAGTTGGTTTTGGCGCTGAGTAACACTTTGTAACAAGAACGAATTAGATGAATTTGGTCATTTACACTGGAAAGCGCCGTTGACCCAATAGTGCCGGGAGCTGCGGGGCAGGGGGGGATTTTCAGGCATTCCAGGGCGACAAGTTAGGGAGAAAAGTCAGCGTTGTTTTTGCGAGCACTATCGCAAAAAATTTGTGCGTCGCATCGGGTGATTTTTGCGAATTTTGATCCGCCTGAAACAAAAAAAAGCAGCCGAAGCTGCTTTTTTCGATTTCCTGCATTACTGCGGGAATTACTTACCGGCGGCCCTGCGGATCGCCTGCATGGTGCGCAGGCGGGCTTCGGCTTCGGCAAGTTGCGCGGAGATGCGGGCATAGTCGATATCCGCCGGGGCGCTGCGCAGGGCGTGTTCCGCCTCTTCGCGCGCCTTTTTGGCCGCCTCTTCGTCGATTTCGCGCTCGGCGATGTCGGCGAGGATGGTCACCATATTCGGCTGGATTTCGGCATAGCCACCGCTCAGGAACAGCACCTCTTCATCACCATTATCCTTGATGATGCGTACCGGACCCGGCTTGAGGGCGGTGAGCAGCTGCGCGTGACCGTAGGAGATACCGAGTTCCCCTTCGACGCCGCTGACAATCACCATCTTCACCAGACCGGAGAAGAGGGATTCCTCTGCGCTAACGATGTCGCAATGTACTGTCATAGCCATAAGGCTACCTCATTCTCAGCTGTTTGCCTTGTGGCACCCGCATATTTACGGGTGCCACGCGCGTGCCTTACTTCTTATTGGCTTTCTCAACGGCTTCGTCGATGCCGCCAACCATGTAGAAGGCCTGCTCCGGCAGGTGGTCGTAGTCGCCGTTCAGAATGCCCTGGAAACCACGGATGGTTTCTTTCAGGGAAACGTATTTACCCGGTGCACCGGTAAATACTTCAGCAACGTGGAACGGCTGAGACAGGAAGCGCTCGATCTTACGTGCACGGGCAACGATCTGCTTGTCTTCTTCAGACAGCTCGTCCATACCCAGAATCGCGATGATGTCTTTCAGCTCTTTGTAGCGCTGAAGTACGGACTGAACGCCACGCGCAGTGTCGTAGTGCTCCTGACCGATCACCAGCGGATCCAGCTGACGAGAGGTGGAGTCCAGCGGGTCAACCGCAGGGTAGATACCCTTAGAGGCGATATCACGGCTCAGTACTACGGTGGAGTCCAAGTGCGCGAAGGTGGTCGCCGGAGACGGGTCGGTCAAGTCATCCGCCGGTACGTATACCGCCTGGATGGAGGTGATGGAGCCGGTCTTGGTGGAGGTAATACGCTCCTGCAGAACGCCCATCTCTTCCGCCAGAGTCGGCTGGTAACCTACCGCAGACGGCATACGGCCGAGCAGTGCGGATACTTCGGTACCGGCCAGGGTGTAACGGTAGATGTTGTCCACGAACAACAGTACGTCACGACCTTCGTCACGGAATTTCTCGGCCATGGTCAGGCCGGTCAGGGCTACGCGCAGACGGTTGCCGGGCGGCTCATTCATCTGGCCGTAGACCATCGCTACCTTGGACTTGGAAAACTCTTCGACGTTTACAACGCCGGCTTCCTGCATCTCGTGGTAGAAGTCGTTACCTTCACGAGTACGCTCACCCACACCCGCGAACACGGACAGACCGCTGTGCTCGGTGGCGATGTTGTTGATGAGCTCCATCATGTTTACGGTTTTACCTACACCGGCACCACCGAACAGACCAACTTTACCACCCTTGGCGAACGGACATACCAGGTCGATTACCTTGATGCCAGTCTCCAGCAGGTCGGTGGAGTTTGCTTGCTCTTCGTAGGTCGGCGCAGCGCGGTGGATAGAGGAACGCTCTTTCTCACCGATAGGGCCACACTCGTCGATAGGGTTACCCAGAACGTCCATGATGCGGCCGAGGGTTTCAGTACCAACCGGTACGGATACCGGGGCGCCGGTGTTGGTTACCGCGAGACCGCGGCGAACACCTTCGGAAGAACCCATGGCGATAGCACGTACGATGCCGTCGCCCAGCTGCTGCTGCACTTCCATGGTGAGGTTCTTTTCCTCACACACGAGTGCATCGTATACATTCGGTACGGCGTCGCGCGGGAATTCCACGTCGATGACCGCGCCGATAACTTGCACAATTTGCCCGTTACTCATTTCCCGATCCTCAAATTTCAAATCTTTACTCGGCTGCCTTAAACCGCCGCAGCGCCGCCAACAATTTCAGACAGCTCTTGCGTGATTGCTGCCTGGCGGGCCTTGTTGTAAACCAGCTGCAGCGCATCGATCAGCTCACCGGCGTTATCGGTGGCGCTCTTCATCGCAATCATGCGCGCTGCCTGTTCACAGGCCTTGTTTTCAACGACTGCCTGGTACACCTGAGATTCGATGTAGCGGGTCAGCAGACCGTCGAGAAGCTCGACCGGCTCTGGCTCGTACAGGTAATCCCATTCGTGCTGCAGTTGCTCGTCTTCGTCTCTTTTCAACGGAAGCAGCTGTTCGACATGCGGCTTCTGGGTCATGGTGTTCACGAATTCGTTGGACACCAGGAAGAGACGGTCGATATCGCCACTGGCGAAACGATCGAGCATGACTTTAACGGAGCCGATCAGCTGTTTGGCCTGAGGCTGGTCGCCCAGGTCGCGTACAGCTGCCACTACGTTGCCGCCGATGTTATTGAAAAAGCTGGCCGCCTTGTTGCCGACTGCACAGATGTCCACGCCAACACCCTGGTCGTCCCAGGATTTCATGTCGCGGATGGCAGCCTTGAACACGTTGATGTTCAGGCCACCGCAGAGTCCGCGGTCGGTGGATACCAGGATGTAACCCACACGCTTGGCTTCGCGCTCCTGCATGTAGGTGTGCTGGTATTCCGCCGAGGCGTTGGCAACGTGGCCAATCACCGCGCGGATGCGGCTTGCGTAAGGGCGCCCCAGTGCCATGCGATCCTGAGCTTTACGCATCTTGCTCGCCGCAACCATTTCCATGGCCGAGGTGATTTTCTGCGTGCTCTTGATGCTGGCAATTTTTGTGCGTACTTCTTTTCCGCCTGCCATAGTCAGTTACCTTTTTGCCGGAAGTTAACCTGCAGGAGCAGGTCGCGAGACTTACTCCTGCACACGGGTACTTACCAGCTACCGGTAGCGACGAACTTCTCGATCGCAGCCTTGAAGGCGTTGTCGATTTCGTCGTTGTAGTTACCGGTGCTGTTTACTTGCGCCATCAGCTCTGCGTGTTCGCTATTCATGAAAGCGAGCAGGGCGGATTCGAAGTCCAGCACTTTGTTAACTTCTACGTTGTTCAGGTAACCCTTGTCCGCGGCGTAAACGGAAACAGCCATGTCCGCGATCGACAGCGGAGAGTACTGCTTCTGCTTCATCAGCTCGGTTACGCGCTCACCGTGGTCCAGCTGGGCTTTGGTGGCTTCGTCCAGGTCGGAAGCGAACTGGGAGAAGGCCGCGAGCTCGCGGTACTGGGCCAGAGCGGTACGGATACCACCGGACAGCTTCTTGATGATCTTGGTCTGGGCGGAACCACCAACTCGGGATACGGAGATACCCGGGTTGATCGCAGGACGTACACCCGCGTTGAACAGGTCGGTTTCCAGGAAGATCTGACCATCGGTAATGGAGATTACGTTGGTCGGTACGAACGCGGAAACGTCACCCGCCTGGGTTTCGATGATCGGCAGCGCGGTCAGGGAGCCGGTTTTGCCTTTCACTTCACCGTTGGTGAACTTTTCTACGTAGTCGGCGTTTACACGCGCGGCACGCTCCAGCAGACGGGAGTGCAAGTAGAAAACGTCACCCGGGTAGGCTTCACGGCCCGGAGGACGCTTCAGCAGCAGGGAGATCTGACGGTAGGCCCAAGCCTGCTTGGTCAGGTCATCGTAAATGATCAGGGCGTCTTCACCGCGGTCGCGGAAGTACTCACCCATGGTGCAGCCAACGTAGGGCGCCAGGAACTGCATCGCAGCCGGGTCGGCAGCACCAGCGGCAACCACGATGGTGTGGTCCATAGCGCCGTGCTCTTCCAGCTTGCGTACAACGTTGGCAATAGAGGACTGCTTCTGGCCTACGGCAACGTAGATACACTTAATGCCGGTGCCTTTCTGGTTGATGATCGCATCGATCGCAACCGCAGTCTTACCGATCTGACGGTCGCCAATGATCAGCTCACGCTGGCCACGGCCGATCGGGATCATGGTGTCTACCGCTTTCAGACCGGTCTGTACCGGCTGGTCAACGGACTGACGGGCGATTACGCCGGGGGCTACTTTCTCAACCGCGTCGGTCAGCTTGTTGTTCAGCGGACCTTTACCGTCGATCGGGTTACCCAGTGCGTCTACCACGCGGCCCAGCAGTTCCGGACCAACCGGAGCTTCCAGGATGCGGCCGGTACAACGACACTTCTGGCCTTCTGCCAGAGATTTGTAGTCACCCAGGATTACGGCACCAACGGAATCGCGCTCCAGGTTCAGCGCCATACCGTAGACGCCGCCCTCGAATTCGATCATTTCACCGTACATCACGTCGGCCAGGCCGTGGATGCGGATGATACCGTCGGATACGGAAACAATGGTGCCCTCATTCTGGGCTTCGGTGCTCACATCGAGATTGTCGATGCGGCTCTTGATAATTTCACTGATCTCAGAGGGATTCAGTTGCTGCATGCTCTGTTCCTCGAACTCCCCTCCACCGCGTGCGGTAGAGGGGACGATAATTTAGGAGTTCATCGCCTCGGCGAGTTTGGCCAGTCGGCCGCGCACGGTGCCATCGATGACCGTGTCGCCGGCGCGCACAATGGCGCCGCCCAGCAGACTTTCATCAACCGCGTTGTGCAGGTGCACTTCACGGGAAAACTTCTTGCTGAGTGCCTGGGTGAGGCGCTGGGTCTGTTCTTCGCTGAGCGGGCGGGCGGAGAGAACTTCCACTTCGAGAGTGGCTTCCGCTTCGGCCTTCAGGATTTCGAACAGTTCGGAAATTTCCGGCAACAGTGCCAGGCGGTGGTTTTCCGCCAGCAACTTGATGAAGTTCTGTTGTGGCTGTTCAAAGTCGCCACAGACAGACAGGAATTTTTCCGCACGCACTTCACTGGTCAGCTGTGGATTATCCAGCAGCTCGCCAATTTTTTCGTTCTGGCTGACCGCCGCTGCGGTTGCCAACGCAACACTCCAACCGGAAAGGTTGGAGCTTTGTTGTGCGCTGGCAAATGCCGCTTTCGCGTAGGGCCGGGCCAGAGTGCTTAGTTCCGCCATGGGTTCCTCGCTTACAGCTCGGCTGCCAGTTTCTCGATCATGTCATCGTGCACTTTGGCATCGATGTTGACTGAGAGGATTTTTTCCGCGCCGGCAACAGACAGGGCAGCAACACGCGAGCGAAGTTGTTCTTTCGCACGGTTTACTTCCTGTTCGATTTCCGCCTCAGCGGCAGCTTTCAGGCGATCGCCTTCGCTACGCGCAGCCGTTTTGGCTTCTTCAACGATCTGGTTGGCGCGCTTGTTGGCGCCATCGATGATTTCAGCCGCCTGGGCTTTGGCTTCTTTCAGTTGCTCGACAGCTTTACGCTGTGCCAGCTCAAGATCTTTCTCCGCGCGCTCGGCTTCTTGCAGACCGGTAGCAATTTTCTGCTCACGCTCTTGCATAACACCCAGCAGGGCCGGCCAGACATACTTCCAGCAGAACCATACGAAGGCGAGAAAGGTGATCGACTGGCCGATCAGAGTCAGGTTGATATTCACACCGACACCTCTTGCTCTTTCAAAAATGGGTTAAAGGGCAATTGGAACGATGGATTAACCAGCCAGACCAGGAGCAACCGCGAAAATCAGGTACATAGCGATACCAACACCGATCATCGGAACGGCGTCGAGCAGACCAGCCATCAGGAACATTTTGCCCTGCAGAGCCGGAGCCTGTTCAGGCTGACGTGCAGAACCTTCCAGCAGTTTGCCACCCAGGGTGCCGAAACCGATAGCAGTACCCAGTGCGCCCAGACCGATCAGCAGTGCAGCAGCTACGTATACCAGACCTAATGCTTCCATTGTTTTCTCCAAAGTAAAGTTACGAGTTGTTGAAGTTGAAAGTGAATGAAAAAGTTAAAGTACAAACGAAAACCTGTTTCCCCGGGATATCCCGGGGAGGCACGACTTTACTGGTCGTGCGCGTGTTCATCTTCCCGGTCGTGCGCCATCGCCATGTACACAGTGGTCAACACCATGAACACGAACGCCTGCAGGGTAATTACCAGGATGTGGAAAATGGCCCAGCCCATCTGCAGCAGACCGGCGCCGATAAAGCCCAGAACGCCCACACCGAAGACGATGGCGATCAGGATAAAGATCATCTCACCGGCGTAGAGGTTTCCGAACAGACGCAGACCGAGAGAGACAGGCTTGGCGATAAGGGAAACCGCTTCCAGCAGGAAGTTGAACGGAATCAGGAAAATATCGATGTACCACTTGCCGGAGTGGAAGGGGTGCAGGGTCAGCTCTTTCACAAAACCCATCAGGCCCTTTTCCCTCACGCTGAAGAAGATCATCAGCGCGAATACCGCCAGCGCCATGCCCAGGGTGGCATTCAGGTCGGTGGTGGGAACGACTTTAAAGTAAACGTGATGTGGATCCGCACCGGTAATGGCGGAAGTACCGTGGGCAAACGCCAGCGGCAGCCAGTCAACCGGGATCAGGTCCATCAGGTTCATCAGGAACACCCACACGAAGATGGTCAGCGCCATCGGGGCGACCATGCTGTTGCGGTGCGGGAAGGTGTCTTTAACGGTCTTGTCGATGAAGTCGACAATCACTTCGACAAAGCTCTGGAAACCAGTGGGAACACCAGCAGTGGCCTTTTTCGCGGCGCGCGCGAACAGGAAACAGAAAAGCAGGCCCAGACCGATAGACCAACCGAGGGTATCCAGGTGGACAGCCCAAAAGCCCATATCGGCAGCTTCCTGGCTGCTGTGGGCGATGGTCCAGGTGGACTCGGACAGTACGGTACCGTCAGCACGGGTATAACCCGCTGGCAGTTTTCCGTAGGCAAGATTTTGCAGGTGGTGCTGGATATACCCCGTCGCGGTTTGTTCGGCAGCCATAGTTCCTCAACACGTTCTAAGATAAAAAACTTTTTCGGGAACCCCATCTCTGCGCAGGGCGTCAAACCCTCAACCTTTCGGCGCAGTCACTCTTCGGGGGTTCCTGGGCCACTGCTACGCCTTTGTATGCAGTCGGGCCACGAGAATCCATTGCAAAATCACGCACAAGCTGTAGCTGATAAACAGCACCGCGGGGTTCAGCGTCTTGACGCTGGCAAACACCGCCGCGAACCCCACCAGGGTCATCGCAAACTTGCCGGTTTCGGCGCGGTAGAAACTTCCCACCGCGCGCTGGCTTGCGCGCGCACCGCGGATCTTGTCGCGGTCGGGCCCAAATAACTCAAAGGCGCGCAGGCCAAAATACAGATTGGGCAGCACACACAGGAGGCTGCCAAGGAGGGCGGAGAGGGCAATAATCCGCCCCAGCGTCAATTCGAGCGCCAGCGCAGCCAACACAACAACTGCCAGCTGGATCAGCGAAATCTTTACTACCGGGGGATTGCGCATAGGCGGGAACAGGCCGGCCAGATTTTAATCTCCGCCCAATTTTTGGGCGTGCGAATTATGTAGGAACAGGCGAGGCGATTCAACTGGCAAATCCCTTCAGATCCCCTGTCGTTCGCGGTCTTTTGCCGCTAAACCCACCTAAAGCAAGCGCCCACTTCCAGGGGAAGTGGGCGCCATACAAGCACCATTTTGGCGCAGCTTGGAAGGCTGCATTCTGGTGCAACATAACGGAAACGTTGCAACCGTAACGGTTTGCGGGGCTTCGGCAGCTGCCGGGATCAGTCTTCGCTGTACCCCAGGTGGGCCAGAATGCCGTCCAGCTCATCCAGACTGGTGTACTTGAGCACCAGTTTACCGGCCCCCTTGTCGCCGTGATCAATGCTGACAGGCACGCCAATTTTTTCTGCCAGGCGTTCAGTGAGGCGGCGAATATTCGGGTCTACCTCGGGTTTCTTTACCTTCGGCTTACCAGCCTCCTCATGAATGCGGCGAACCAGGGCCTCGGTCTGGCGCACGGTCAGGCCGCGCTCCACCACCTGGCGGGCGGCCTGGCGCTGGTCGTCACCGCCAAGGCCCAGCAGAGCCTTGGCGTGGCCAGTTTCGATATCGCCGCGCTCGAGAAAAGTGCGCACCTCGTCGGTCAGGCTTAGCAGGCGCAACAGATTCGTTACTGCGGTGCGGGACTTGCCCACCGCCTCGGCGACCTGCTGCTGGGTGAGTTCGAACTCGTCCTGCAGACGCTTGAGGGCAATAGCCTCTTCCACCGGGTTGAGGTCTTCCCGCTGGATATTCTCGATCAGCGCCATGGCGATGGCGGCTTCGTCGGAAACGTCGCGAATCAGCGCCGGAACCTTATCCAGCGACGCCAGCTGCGCGGCACGCCAGCGGCGCTCACCGGCGATAATCTCGTATTTGTGCTCACCGATCGGGCGTACCACGATCGGCTGCATGATGCCCTGGACGCGAATGGAGTCCGCCAGCTCTTGCAGAGACTCCTGCGGAAAGTCGCGGCGCGGCTGGTAACGGCCGCGCTGCAGGAATTCGATCGGCAGCTCTTTCAGCTCCCCATCCACACGCTCAACGATATCGCCGTTGCGCTCACCGGTGGCGACGGCGATGGCCTCACTGGCGTTGTTGCTGATCAGGTGGGAAAGCCCTTTCCCCAGGCCCTTGCGTTTGGCGGCCATAACTTCTCTACCTCAGTCCTAAACCGCTTCCGCTACCGGGCGGGGTCCACTGCTATTTTGATTGGCGTTGTTCTGGTTGGCCGCGCTGTGGCGGCGGGTGATTTCGCCGGCGAGGGCGAGGTAGGCGATAGCCCCCTTGGAATTGCGATCGTAGTCCAGCGCCGGCTTGCCGAAGCTTGGGGCCTCGGCAAGACGCACGTTGCGCGGGATGCAGGTGCGGTAGAGGCGGTCGCCAAAGTATTCGTTCAACTGCTCGGATACATCCCCGGTGAGGCTGTTGCGCGGATCGTACATGGTGCGCAGTATGCCCTCGATCTTGAGGTTGGGGTTGGCCGCCCGCTGAATCTGGGTGATGGTGTCGATCAGCGCCGAGAGGCCCTCCAGTGCGTAGTACTCGCACTGCATCGGGATCAGTACACCACCGGCCGCACACAGCGCGTTGACGGTCAGCATATTCAGGGAGGGCGGGCAATCGATGATGATGTAATCGTAATCACCACTGATTTCAGCCAGTGCCTGGCGCAGGCGAGACTCGCGGCCATCCATCTCCAGCAGCTCCACCTCGGCCGCCGACAGGTCGCCGTTGGCGGGCATCAGGTCAAAACCACTATTGGTGGGGACTATGGCCTTGCGCGGCGGCAGCAGACTGGCGAGCACGTCGTAGCTGGACAGCTGCAGTTCGCTTTTATCGACGCCGCTGCCCATGGTGGCATTGCCCTGGGGGTCGAGGTCAATCAGCAGCACCCGGCGCTTGTTCGCCACCAGGGAGGCCGAGAGATTCACACAGGTGGTGGTTTTACCCACGCCCCCTTTCTGATTCGCTACCGCAAAAATCTTGCTCAAGTTTCTGGTCCTGTTGTTCCCGGAATGCGCGCTCCGCGCGCCCACCGGGCTCGCCGCTAGGCCGGATTCCCCGGAAAATGCGGCAGCAATTGCGCACGCGCGAACATCAGCCCGGTGCGCAGGTCTCAAAAATAATCGTTACACCAGCCGGTGTATTCTGTGTAAAAACGCCGACCGCTGGCCGGTCACTCCCCGCGACTGAGGACGATCAGGTGGCGGTCTGCATCGCAGCCCGGTACCGACAGGGTGTGCACCTGCTCGACCTTAATGCCTTTTGGCAATGCACTCAACTCATCTTCGGGAAGCTTGCCTTTCATCGCATAGAATCGGCCGTTCGGTGCGAGTAAATGCTCACTTCCAACCACCATATCCTGCAGCGATGCAAACGCCCGCGACACCACACCCGCATAGGGTTTTTCCGGCTGATAGGCCTCAACCCGCTGGTTGACGACGTTGATATTGCCCAGCTTGAGCTGGCTGGCCACCTGAAACTGGAAACGGGATTTTTTGCCGTTGCTGTCTAGCAGGCTGATGGGGCGCTCGGGGTGGATGATGGCCAGGGGAATCCCCGGCAGGCCACCGCCAGAACCCACATCGATCAGCGGCGACAGGTCATCGGCAGAATTTCCGCAAAGATTCACCACGCTCAGGCTATCAACAATGTGCCGCTCGAGCATTTCCGCCGGATCGCGCACCGCAGACAGGTTGTACGCGGCATTCCAGCGGGCGAAAAGGTCGAGATAGGCGAGCAGTTTGTCCTGCTGCTCGCCGGTCAGATCGAGGGCGAGCTGCTCAGCGGCCTGCAGCAGGCGAGGGCGAAACTTTTCCATCAACTCAAACCGCCTTCTTGCGGTTCAACAAGCCGCGCTTTTTCAACTGGATCAGCAGCAGGGAAACCGCCGCCGGGGTAACCCCGGGAATGCGGCCGGCGCGGGCCAGGGTATCCGGGCGCGCGTCGCTCAATTTCTGGATCACCTCGTTGGAGAGGCCGGACACCCCGGAGTAATCAAAATCCACCGGCAGCGGTGTGTCTTCATAGGCCTGCAGGCGCTCAATCTCATCGCGCTGGCGGTCGATATAGCCGGCGTACTTGGCGGAGATCTCCACCTGCTCGGCAACCTGTTCGTCCGCCACCGCTTCTCCCTTGAGGCCGGCGATGTCGGCGTAGCCGAGTTCTGGGCGCTTCAGCAGGTCTTTCAGGCTGTACTCGCGGGCCAGCGGCTGTGGCAGCTTCTGCTCTACCGCTTTTGCAGCGTCGGTGCCGGGCTGGATCCAGGTGTCATTCAGGCGTTGCTGTTCGCGGGCAATGGCTTCGCGCTTCTCGCAGAAGGCCTGCCAGCGGCGATCGTCTACCAGGCCCAGCTCGCGGCCTTTTTCGGTCAGGCGCAGGTCGGCATTGTCCTCCCGCAGCAACAGGCGGTATTCCGCACGGCTGGTAAACATGCGGTAGGGCTCTTTGGTGCCACTGGTGATCAGGTCGTCCACCAGCACGCCCAGGTAGGCCTCGTCGCGGCGCGGAGCCCAGGCGTCTTTGTCCTGGGCTTGCAATGCGGCGTTGGCGCCCGCCAGCAGCCCCTGGGCCGCCGCTTCCTCGTAGCCGGTGGTGCCGTTGATCTGGCCGGCAAAAAAGAGGCCAGCGATAAACTTGGTTTCCAGGGATGGCAGCAGGTCGCGCGGGTCGAAAAAGTCGTACTCGATCGCATAGCCCGGGCGCGTGATGTGCGCGTTTTCAAAGCCCTTGATCGAGCGCACCAGATTCATCTGCACATCAAACGGCAGGCTGGTGGAGATGCCGTTGGGGTAGAGCTCGTTGGTGGTCAGCCCCTCCGGCTCGATAAAGATCTGGTGGCTGTCCTTGTCCGCGAAACGGTGCACCTTGTCTTCAATGGACGGGCAGTAGCGCGGCCCGATTCCCTCGATCACCCCGGAGTACATGGGCGAGCGGTCGAGGCCGCCGCGGATGATGTCGTGGGTGCCGGTATTGGTGTGGGTAATCCAGCAGCACACCTGGCGCGGGTGCTGGGCGCGGGAGCCGAGATAGGACATCACCGGCAGTGGCTCATCGCCCCATTGCTCCTCCAGGCCGGAAAAGTCGACCGAGCGGGCATCGATGCGGGGCGGGGTACCGGTTTTCAGGCGCTCCACCCGAAACGGTAGTGCGCGCAGTCGCTGCGCCAGGGCGATGGATGGGGGATCGCCCGCGCGGCCACCGGCGTGGTTGTCGAGGCCGATATGAATGCGACCACCGAGGAAAGTGCCCGCGGTGATCACTACAGTCTTGCCCAGGAAGCGCAGCCCGGCATTGGTAACCACGCCAACCACCCGGTCATTTTCAACAATCAGGTCGTCCGCGGCCTGCTGGAAGATGTCCAGGTTGGGCTGGTTCTCGAGAATGTTGCGGATCGCCGCTTTGTACAGTGCACGGTCGGCCTGGGCGCGGGTGGCGCGTACCGCCGGGCCCTTGCGTGCATTCAGCACCCGGAACTGTATCCCGCCGAGGTCGGTGGCTGTGGCCATGGCGCCGCCGAGGGCGTCGACTTCCTTCACCAGGTGACTCTTGCCGATGCCGCCGATGGCCGGGTTGCAGGACATCTGCCCCAGGGTTTCGATGTTGTGGGTCAACAGCAGGGTGCGACTCCCCATGCGCGCGGCTGCCAGGCACGCCTCAGTGCCGGCATGACCGCCGCCAATGACAATGACGTCGTACTGTGTGGGGTAATCCATAAGGTTGTCGCTCTAGCGAATGTGCTGCAGGGCAGAGACTTAACGGCGTTTGCTGGCCAGTGGTTGTTCAGATAACCGCTGGATGTGAAATTTCGGCCGCACATTATAGGCACCTTGGGCTGTGCAAAAAAGCGGCACGAGGAATTTTAATTTCAGGCCAATTAACTTACTGATAAATAAAGTTATACATACCTATGTATATCGTTTTTTTATATTAGTTATAGTTATTAGTGAGCCGGAATCCGGTGGTTAAGTGATAAAAATTGTTATAAATCAATAGTTTACAGTAATGATAACCGGGTCTTAAACCCCTGCGTTCAGGCAGGGGTAAGCCCTGTACGCGGCTGTGGACGAGCGGGATAACTTTTGCCGTTTGTGCCGGGCCTTCCGGTTGTCCCACTTTTCTCCCGGTCTTTCACCCCCGTTTTTCCCTGTTTTGTCCACATCGCCTGTGGGTCAACGCCAATTACCGGCCCTTTTCAGCAGATCTGTGAATAAATCTGTGGGTTTCCGGGATAAGTATCTGTGATTGGAAAGTGGATACGGGGTCCATCTGGATAACCCTGTGGATTGCTGTGAGCAACTCCTGTGTTCTGCATGGGGGTTAGCTGTGTCCGGAGTGTGTTTGGAATCGAGCGGCCGGGAGGAGTTGTTGGCTAAAGGTGGGGATGGTGGCATTCCCGGACGCTGACCGCCCGGGAATGCGGAGTTATTTTCCGATACAGAAGCTGCCGAATATCTTGCCCAGCAGTTCATCGGCGGTAATTTCGCCGGTAATTTCCCCCAGGGCCTGCTGGGCCTGACGCAGATCCTCGGCCAACAACTCCCCGGCGCCGCTGCTGTGCAGCTGAGCGCGGCCCTCTTCGATAAAGGCTCGGGCGCGGGCAAGGGCATCCAGGTGGCGCCGCCGGGCACTGAAGCTGCCCTCGTTACTGGCGTGGTATCCCATACACTGTTTAAGGTGTTGTCTGAGCTGGTCGATGCCAGCACCCGTAGCGGCGCTAATGGCGGTAATGGGTACGCCGTCACTGTGGGCCAGAAGTCCGGGACTGTAATCGGTGAGGTCGATTTTGTTCACCACCAGGGTGAGCTTTTCCGGGTCTGGCAGTTGGCGGGTAAATTCGGGCCAGGCCTGGTCCGGATCCAGGCTGGTCAGTTCGCGGGCGTCCACCACCAGCAGCACCCGATCCGCGTGGCGGATTTCCTCCCAGGCGCGCTCGATGCCAATACGCTCTACCTGATCCGGTGCATCGCGCAGTCCTGCGGTATCGGCAATGTGCAGGGGCATGCCGTCGATATGAATGTGTTCCCGCAGTACGTCCCGGGTGGTGCCGGCAATATCGGTCACGATCGCGGTGTCTTTTCCCGCCAGGGCATTCAGCAAACTGGACTTGCCCGCGTTGGGTTTTCCGGCAATTGCCACCTGCATACCCTCGCGCATGATCGCCCCCTGGCGCGCCTGGGCCTCGACCGCGTCCAGTTGGGCGAGGAGTGCGTCTATATCGGCGCTTACCTTGCCATCGGCGAGAAAATCGATTTCTTCTTCCGGAAAATCGATCGATGCTTCGACGTAGATACGTAAATGGGTAAGTTGGACAGATAAGTCTTCGATCTTTTCGGAGAATGCGCCCTGCAGGGAGCGCAAGGCATTCTGCGCTGCCTGGGCGCTACCGGCGTCAATCAGGTCCGCAATTGCTTCTGCTTGGGCCAAATCCAGCTTGTCATTGAGAAACGCGCGCTCCGAAAACTCTCCGGGCCGCGCCTGCCGCGCGCCCATCTGCAGTAGCGCGGAAAGGAGTGTGTCGAGAATGACCGGCCCGCCGTGACCCTGCAGTTCCACCACATCTTCGCCGGTAAAAGAGTTGGGACCGGGGAAGAACAGCGCCAGCCCCTGGTCCAGTAACTGGTCTTTGTGGGTGAAGTCGCAGTAGTGGGCGAAACGCGGCTTGAAGACTTTGGAGCTCAGTTGCTCCCCGATTTGCCGCGCCTTTGGCCCTGACAGTCGGATCACACCGATACCGCCGCGACCGGGCGGGGTGGCGACGGCGGCGATGGTGTCTTTGGCGAGGCTTTCACCGGGGTTTTGCTGGGACATGTTTAGAGTTTATCCAAAAGTCAGATACAGGAAGGGCCGCTAAGTGCGGCCCTTGCATGGTTGTTGCGATTCTGTCACCACCGGGAGCTGTACTTGGCGGTTGTAGTGGCGGTGGATCACCGGGTATCTGTTTTCGAAACCGCTGTGAATACATCCCTGTACGCTGCGTGAGCGACGTCCCTGTCGCTCACGCTTTCGAAAACAGATACCCGGCACTCCACCTTCGCGTCGAATTTCGGTATGGCTGCTCGGGCTTTACTTGCTGGCCCCCGCCGCCTCCACCTGTTTGTTGATAAACCAGGTCTGGGCGATGGAGATCAGGTTGTTCGCAATCCAGTACAGAACCAGACCCGCCGGGAACCACAGGAAGAAGAAGGTCATCATAACTGGCATCAGCTGCATGATCTTGGCCTGGGTGGGATCCGTGGGCTGCGGTTGCAGCTTCTGCATCAGCCACATGGTCAGGCCCATGATGACCGGCAGAATGAAGTAGGGGTCTTTTACCGACAGATCGTGAATCCAGCCGATCCAGGGCGCGTGGCGCAGCTCGACGGTTTCCATCAGCATCCAGTAGAGACCGATAAACACCGGCATCTGCAGCAGGATCGGCAGACAGCCTCCCACCGGGTTGATCTTCTCCCGGCGGTACAGCTTCATGGTCTCTTCCGCCAGTTTCTGGCGGTTGTCCTTGTACTGCTCCTGCAGCTTTTTCATCTGCGGCGCAAATTTGCGCATGCGCGCCATGGAGCGCAGGCCGGCGGCAGAGAGCGGGAACAGCAGTGCCTTGATGAACACGGTCAGCAGGATGATCGACCAGCCCCAGTTGTCCACGATGTGGTCGTGAATCCAGTTCAGGACCCGGAACATGGGTTTCGCCAGCCACCACAACCAACCGTAATCCACGGTCAGATCCAGGTAGGGCGAAGTTTTCTCCAGAGTGAAAACGTCTTTCGGACCAACATAAAAGAGTGCGTCGACAGTGCCTTGCTGGCCGGGCTCAATACGCTGCTGCGGGCTGGTAAAGCCCATGCTGTAAAGTCCGTTGCCGATCGGTTGCAGGTTAAAGGTATTTCGCTCTTCCTGGTTGGGAATCCAGGCACTCAGGAAGTAGTGCTGCACCATGGCTACCCAACCGCCCTGAATGGTTTCGGTGGTCGGCTTTTTGGCGATGTCTTCAAAATCCTGCTTGAAGTAGTTTTCTTCGCTGGTATGCAGAGCCGCACCAAGGAAGGGGGATACGCCGATGCCCACGTCCACCGGTGGCTCCAGGCTGTCGCGTACTATCTCGCCACAGATGCCGGCGAGCAGCGGCTTGCTGCGGCCGTTGTCGACCAGGTAGGAGACTTTTACCAGGTAGTCGCCGCGGGTAAAGGTGAAGCGCTTGGTAAAACCGATACCGCCTTGCTGCTGCTTGAGGTCGACGGTCAGGGTGTCCTTGCCTTCCTGCAGGGCGTATTCACTGGCGTCGCTGGTGAATAGCGGGCGTCCGGCAGAGCAATTGCCCTTTCCGCCCACCAGGCCGCTTTTGGCGACATAGGTGTGGCTGCGGGTCTGGTTGAGCAGGATCAGCGGGCGATCCGGTGTATTCAGCTTCTCGTAAAACTTGCGCAGGGCGACCTTGACGATATCACCGCCGTTGGGGTCGATCAGCAGGGTCAGGGTGTCGGTGTTTACCGTGATCAGCTGTGGCTGGCTGCTGCTGGCGCCAACTTCCGGAATGGCTCCTTCTTCGGGCAGCTCGCTGCTGCCGGCATTGCCTGGTTGTGCCTGGCTGCTGGGCAGGGTTTCGGTGTCACTGGCCTGGTGGTGGACCACGGTTTTCTGATCCAGGGTGGGGGCATGCTCTTCTTTGAAAGCATTCCACTGGTATATCAGTGCCAGGAGGACTGCGGCGATGCCGCCGACCAGCGTGTAGCGTTGCCAATCCATTATGTCGATAGCCTTTTTGCGGCGGCGGTCAGTCGGCCGCCGGAGGTTTATTGGTGGGTTGCGGGCCGGGAGGGACGTGATCCAGGCCGCCTGGATGCCAAGGGTGGCATTTTATAAGGCGGCGCACCGTTAAATAACCCCCTTTGCAGAATCCGTGGGTTTTTAATGCTTCTTCAGCATAACGGGAGCAGGTGGGGTAGAAGCGGCACTGATTGCCGACCCAGGGGCTGGCAATCAGGCGGTACAGGTGAATCAGCCGGATAGCCAACCAGGTCACTGCTGGTCCCCGCTCGTCGAAGTGTTCGGCGGCTGGGCTTGGGCGCTGGTCCTGGACTTGCCGCCGCGCCTTGGCTTGCGCCCCTGATTCGCCCGGGGTTTGTTGTTCTGGCCGTTATCCGGTTGCGGATTACGGGCCCGTTGATCCAGTTTGCGCCAAAGCTTGTTGAACACCTTGGCCAGTGCGGCACTGTCGAGCTCACCAGCGCCGGAACGTGCGAGTACTACGGCGTCCAGTGCAAAAAGCTGGTGCTGTTGCAGGCGAAAGGTTTCGCGGGCAATGCGCTTGATCAGATTGCGGTCGCAGGCGTTGCGAACGTGTTTTTTGGCGATGACCAGACCGAGTCTCGGGTGGCCGAGATCGTTGGGGCGGGCGAGGATCAGGAATTGAGGCTGTGCCGCGCGGACCGGGGCACTATCAAATACGGCGCGATACTGCGCCGCATTGAGCAGCCGCAGCGGCTTGGCGAAT
The DNA here is from genome assembly GCF_023156515.1 of Microbulbifer sp. CAU 1566. Classification (NCBI taxonomy): domain Bacteria; kingdom Pseudomonadati; phylum Pseudomonadota; class Gammaproteobacteria; order Cellvibrionales; family Microbulbiferaceae; genus Microbulbifer; species Microbulbifer sp. CAU 1566. Next base: position 348,733 of record NZ_JALNMG010000004.1, read on the forward strand.
GCGAAGTCGCTGCGTGGGCACTGCATAGTGATTCAGAGCGTTGTAAAAGGTTGCTCGCTAAGCGGCAAACTTATGCGCACAGAACCTTGCGGCCTTTGGCACGACGACGGGCGAGTACCTTGCGTCCGCCTTTGGTGGCCATGCGAGCACGGAAACCGTGGGTACGCTTACGCTTCAAGTTGCTGGGCTGAAATGTACGTTTCATGGTGTTACTACCTGGAGTTATGTCCCGGAGTTATGTCCTGGAAGTTTACGAATCTGGGCCGCTTGCGGCTCTAGCCCGTAAATGCGGCACGCCTCTCCGGAATCCCTGGGGAAAGCCTTGGAGGCACTCCTTCGAAGCGGGCTATGCGCAGCGAAGGCGGCGGATTGTATAGAAACAAACCAATCAAATCAACGGAAATGGCCGATTAAGCGCAGAGAAATGCCTGCGCTGTTCCCGCGGACATTGCCCCTTCTATATATAAGGGGTGGTCGGTGGTATCGGGCGTCAAACAGATGGGACAGGCGTAAGCCCTTGTATTGCTTCGGGTATTCCTTGCGGTGCACCGGTTTACCCCAAGGTATCCACAAATGGCTGTGGATAACTTTTGCGAGGCTGGATCACTGGTCGCACGAAAATTATTCAAGTGTTTGATATTACAGGGCTTTCCCAGCGGGCGTGATCGGTAAAAGTCGTATTATTTGTGGATAACCCGGGGTGCAACCGATATACTGTCGGCCTTCTTTGAGGTGCTGCCCGGCGTTTTGGGATATGCCTGTTTTTTTGGCTTTTTCGCACCTCGATCCGTCTTTTAGGGGGTTCCTTGTCTGATTCCGTTTGGAAGCAGTGTGCTGCCTGTTTGCAGGATGAACTGTCACCGCAGCAGTTCAATACCTGGATTCGGCCACTGCGCGTCAGTGACGACAGTTCCGAGGGGGAGCTGCGCTTGGTGGCGCCAAATCGTTTTATCATCAATTGGGTAAGCGATAAGTTTCTCGATCGTATTCGCGAACTGGCGCAACAGTTTTCCGGTCGCTCTCTGCTGGTCGAAGTGGTAGCGATGGATCGTCGCACCTCGCGTTTCCGCCGTAACCTTTCCGGTATGGGCGCTGGACCAGAAGGGCATTACGACTCCCGTGTCTCTGCCCGTCAAGGCAACGATTATGGTAGCTCGCCCTCCGCGGGCAGTTTTTCTGCACCGGCACCCTCGCAGAGTGCTCCGGTACCCAGTTATCAATCCAGCTTTCAATACGGGGCTCCGCAAGCGCAGGGTAATGCCGGCGGTTACAGTGATAGCGGGGTGGGGCGGTCCATGTCGAGTGGGCGAGGTGGATCCGTATCGCCGCTCTCGTCACCTGTTTCTTCCGAAGTACACAACAATCTCGCGGCGGAAGAGGCCGGTGTCGATTCGTTGACCGCGGCCGAGCGGCTGCCGGCGGATCTGCATTCCGGTAGCCAGGTGATTGCCGCGCCGGTCAATAATGCCGGCCAGCGCAAGGTGGAAGTTGAGGGGGCGATCAAGCACGGCAGCTCTCTGAACCGCGGTTTTACCTTTGCTTCGTTTGTGGAAGGTAAGTCGAACCAACTGGGCCTGGCGGCGGCGCAGCAGATCGCCGATAACCCCGGTGGTGCCTATAACCCGCTGTTTATTTACGGCGGTGTGGGCCTGGGCAAGACCCACTTGATGCACGCTGTGGGTAATGCGCTGGTCGACCGCAACCCCAATGCCAAAGTGGTTTACCTGCATTCCGAGCGCTTTGTGGCGGATATGGTGAAGGCGCTTCAGCTCAATGCAATCAGCGATTTCAAGCGCTATTACCGTTCGGTGGATGCGCTGCTGATCGATGACATTCAGTTTTTTGCCGGCAAGGAGCGTTCCCAGGAGGAGTTCTTCCACACCTTCAACGCCTTGTTGGAGGGCGGGCAGCAGATCATTCTTACCTGTGATCGCTACCCCAAAGAGATTGATGGCCTCGAAGAGCGCCTCAAGTCCCGCTTCGGCTGGGGTTTGACGGTGGCGGTCGAGCCACCAGAGCTGGAAACCCGTGTAGCTATCCTGATGAAGAAGGCCGAGCAGGTCGGGGTAGACCTGCCTCACGACTCCGCGTTCTTTATTGCCCAGCGTATTCGCTCCAATGTGCGGGAGCTCGAGGGGGCGCTGCGCCGGGTGATCGCCAACGCCCAGTTCACCGGTCGCGCCATTGACGATATTCTGGTGCGCGAGGCGCTGAAAGACCTGTTGGCCCTACAGGACCGATTGGTCAGTGTGGACAACATCCAGCGCGTAGTGGCGGAGTATTACAAGATAAAAGTGGCCGATCTGTTATCCAAGCGGCGCAGTCGGTCTGTGGCGCGCCCACGGCAAGTGGCGATGTCTCTTGCAAAAGAGTTGACCAACCACAGCCTGCCGGAGATCGGTGATGCTTTCGGCGGCCGGGATCATACGACCGTGTTGCACGCCTGCCGCAAAATTAAGGAACTGCAGGAGTCCGACGGGGATATTCGTGAAGATGTGCGGCTGTTGACGCGCTCCCTGACAACCTGACGTTTATTGACGGATGAACTTGCCGGTGTAGCCATGGTTTTGAGTGGCTCACCGTTGAAAACAACGACTAGACCAATATCAAGGCAATAATTATGAAATTTAGCGTAAGCCGTGATGCCCTTTTGAAGCCGCTGCAACTGGTCGCTGGTGTGGTGGAAAAGCGCCAGACCCTGCCGGTGCTGGCCAATGTTCTCCTGCAGCTGCAAGGACAGGAGCTTTCGCTCACCGGTACCGACCTGGAGGTGGAGATCGTCGGCCGCCTGCAGCTGGACCAGCCGGCAGAAATGGAAGGCGAGGTCACGGTTCCGGCGCGCAAATTGCTGGATATCTGTCGCTCTTTGCCGGACGGTGCCGAGCTGAAGTTCGAGCGCGATGGTGAGCGCCTGGTTTTGCGCAGTGGTCGCAGCCGTTTCCAGCTTTCCACACTGCCAGCCAGCGATTTCCCGAACCAGGAAGAGACGACCGCACAAAGCCGTTTCAGCATCTCCCAGCGCGAGATCCGCCGCCTGATTGAGGCTACCGGTTTTGCCATGGCGCAGCAGGACGTACGCTATTACCTGAATGGTTTGCTGCTGGAGTGTCGCCCGCAGCAGTTGCGTGCGGTCGCTACTGACGGCCACCGCCTGGCGCTTTGCGATCGCGACGCGCCCGGGTTGAATGTTGAGTCCCCCATTCAGGCAATCGTGCCGCGCAAAGGGGTTCTGGAGCTGGCGCGCCTGCTGGAAGACAGCGATACCCCTGCAGAAGTGGTGCTGGGTAATAACCATATTCGGGTAAACAGCGGTCCATTCACCTTCACCTCCAAGCTGGTCGACGGTAAGTTCCCGGATTACGAGCGTGTTCTGCCCCGCGGCACTGGCAATGAGGTATTTGCGGATCGTCTGGCTTTGCGTCAGGCGTTCCAGCGTGCAGCGATCCTTTCCAATGAAAAATACCGCGGTGTGCGTTTGCAGTTGTCCGAAGGGCTGCTGCAGATAGTGGCAAACAACCCGGAGCAGGAAGAGGCTGAAGAGCAGTTGATGGTGGATTACCACGGCGATGCGCTGGAGATCGGCTTTAACGTGGGTTACCTGCTGGATGTCACGGCAGCGATTCACAGCGATCAGATTCGTATCGGTCTTGGTGATGCCAACAGCAGTGCGCTGCTGCAGCAGCCGGAACAGGGCGATGCGGTTTACGTCATCATGCCCATGCGCCTTTGATGTTCCTGTTCGGTTGGTGCTTCTGATTTTGATCTTTTTCAGTATCCAGCACGACAGCGCAAGTACACGAAAAACCGTCGCCCCCAAGGGGTGGCGGTTTTTTGCTATTGGTTGCGGTACTTTGTGTCGCATTTTTCCGGCGGCTCCGAGGTGTTCTTCATGGCATTGAGTCGTTTGCTGTTGAATAACTTTCGCAATATTGCCTCGGCAGATTTGGATCTGGCACCTGCGGTCAATCTGTTTTGCGGGGTAAACGGTAGTGGTAAAACCTCGTTGCTGGAAGCGGTACATATGCTGGGTACCGGCCGGTCTTTCCGATCGCGCCAGAGCCAGACAATGATTTCCTACGAGCTCGACAGCCTTTCGGTATTCGGGCGACTGATGGATGGCCTGTCCCTTGGTATTGAAAAGCGCAGGGATGGCCAGGGGCGAATCCGGATCAATCGGGAGCCTGCAGAATCCAGTTCTCAGCTTGCGGCCTGCTTACCCCTTCAGGTCATCAATAGTGACAGTTTCGCCGCGCTTGATGGTGGCCCGGGTGTTCGTCGTCAGTTGCTGGACTGGACAGTGTTCCACGTGGAACATTCATTTTCGGCGCACTGGAAAGCGTATCAAACGGCGTTGAAGCAGCGCAATGCACTGCTTCGTCGTGGTAAAATCGACTCTAATTTACTGGCTCCTTGGGACCAGCAGTTGGTCGCTAGTGGTGAATTGGTCGACGAGCATCGCCGAGAGGTCTTTACGAGACTGCAGCAACTTTTTAGGAGGCGGCTCGAAGATTTACCACCATCGGTATTCGGGTCTCTGGAATTGAAGTACCGCAGTGGCTGGAAAAAGGGGCTTCGTCTTGCGGATTCACTTTCCGAATCTTTGGAAGGTGACCTGAACCAGGGTTTTACCCGGGTGGGGCCGCACAGGGCCGATTTGCGATTCACCATTCACGGGCAACCGGCACACGACGTGCTTTCCCGGGGCCAGCAAAAAATGGCGGTCTGTGCATTGAGAACCGCCATGGCCGCGGTGATTGATGCTGACAGGAACCAGAGACCGGTGTTTTTGGTGGACGACCTGCCGTCGGAACTGGATGACGAGAATCAGCTGTTATTTGCCCGCTGGGTAAGTGATTGTGCCAGTCAGGTGTTGGTTACTGGTATCGATACTGCAGTGACTGCCGAGCCCTGGAGAAAACTGCCGCTCCCCTGGTCTCACCCCAGAATGTTCCACGTGGAACATGGGAGTGTTTCCCGCTGGCCAGAGCAGCAGAGCGACCAACAGTAACAAGTTACAGAATTGATCGGTTGAGGGCAGGGTGAGTAAGGTCTGGCCCGCTAGCAGTAAACAAAACAACCGCCGAATATTGAGATGAAGAAGGCCAGGCAAACGCCGGCGTTAATGGAGCAACAGAATGTCGCAAGAGAATAACTACGATTCCAGTAGCATCAAGGTACTCAAGGGCCTGGATGCGGTGCGCAAGCGCCCAGGAATGTATATTGGCGATACCGACGATGGCACCGGCCTGCACCACATGGTGTTCGAAGTAGTGGATAACTCCATTGACGAGGCGCTCGCTGGTCACTGCGACGAAATTAGAGTCACTATCCACCCAGATGAATCCGTCAGTGTTTCCGATAATGGCCGCGGTATTCCCACCGAAATGCACTCGGAAGAGGGGGTTTCTGCCGCGGAAGTGATTATGACCGTACTGCACGCTGGCGGTAAGTTTGATGACAACACCTACAAGGTATCCGGTGGTCTCCACGGTGTGGGTGTCTCGGTCGTAAACGCCCTGTCAGCAGAGCTGAAACTGACCATTCGTCGCGGTGGCAAAATTCATGAGCAGGTATACCGCCACGGTGTACCTGACGCGCCCCTGGCTGTCATTGGTGATACTGACAGCACCGGTACCGCGGTCCATTTCAAACCCTCTGCAGACACCTTCTCCAACATCGAATTTCACTTCGAACAGCTGGCCAAGCGCCTGCGTGAGCTGTCCTTCCTGAATTCCGGCGTGCGTATCGTGCTGAAGGACGAGCGCAGCGGTAAAGAGGAAGTCTACGAGTATGAGGGTGGCCTACGAGCTTTCGTCGAGTTCCTGAACCAGAACAAGACCCCCATTAACAAGGTGCTGCACTTCCAGAACCAGCGCGAAGACGGTATTGCCGTAGAGGTGGCGCTGCAGTGGAACGACTCCTTCCAGGAGAATATCTACTGCTACACCAACAATATCCCCCAGCGGGATGGCGGTACCCACCTGGCGGGCTTCCGTGCCGCCCTGACCCGGGGGCTCAACAACTACATTGAAAAAGAGGGCGTGGGCAAGAAAGACAAGGTCGCCACTACCGGTGACGATGCCCGTGAAGGCCTGACCGCGATCATTTCGGTCAAGGTTCCGGACCCGAAGTTCTCATCCCAGACCAAAGACAAGCTGGTTTCCTCGGAAGTGAAACCGGCGGTCGAGCAGGAAATGGGGTTGTCATTTAACGACTACCTGCTGGAAAACCCCCAGGAAGCCAAGGCGGTTGTCGGCAAAATGATCGATGCCGCACGCGCCCGGGAAGCGGCGCGCAAGGCGCGCGAAATGACCCGCCGTAAAGGCGCGCTGGATATCGCCGGTCTGCCCGGCAAGCTGGCGGACTGCCAGCAGAAAGATCCCGCGCTCTCCGAACTCTACCTGGTGGAGGGTGACTCCGCCGGTGGCTCTGCCAAGCAGGGGCGGGACAGACGTACCCAGGCGATCCTGCCATTGAAAGGTAAGATCCTGAATGTCGAGAAGGCCCGTTTCGACAAGATGCTGTCCAGTGCTGAAGTGGGTACCCTGATTACCGCCCTCGGCTGTGGCATCGGCAAGAGCGAATTCAACCCGGACAAGCTCCGTTACCACTCCATCATCATCATGACGGATGCGGACGTGGACGGTGCGCACATCCGGACTCTGCTACTGACCTTCTTCTTCCGTCAGATGCCGGAGCTGATCGAGCGCGGCCATATTTTTATTGCCCAGCCGCCGCTGTACAAAATCGGCAAGGGCAAACAGGAGCAATACCTCAAAGACGAGGCCGCCCTGACCCAGTTCCTCACCAATGCGGCACTGGAAAGCGCCACCCTGTTTGTAAACCCGGAAGCGCCGGGCCTGTCCGGTACCGCACTGGAATCCCTGGTAAAAGAGTATCGCTCGGTCATGGCCACCATTGACCGCCTGTCGCGTCTCTACCCGCAGGAAGTCCTACAGCGCATGGTTTACCTGCCGACGGTCAAAACCGAAGACCTGCAATCTCAGGCCGCCATGGAGCAATGGGCAGAACAGATGCAGGAGCAGCTGGAGCAGGAAGGGGAAGGCGGTGGTCGTCGCCACCAGGTTTCTGCGGTCCTCGACAGTGAGCGCAACCTGTATCTGCCCAAGGTCGATATCGTCGCCCACGGTGTCAGCAGCAGCTATACCGTGAGTCACGAGTTCTTTGACTCCGCCGAGTACCGCGCCATCTGCGGCCTGGGTGAGAAGATGCAGGGGCTGCTGGAAGAGGGCGCCTTTATCCAGCGCGGTGAAAAACAACAGCCGGTCTACAACTTCCCGGAAGCATTGACCTGGCTGATGAATGAGAGTCGTCGCGGCTATAGTATCCAGCGCTATAAGGGGCTGGGTGAGATGAACCCGGAGCAGCTGTGGGATACCACCATGAACCCGGAGAGCCGCCGTATGCTGCAGGTAACCGTGGAGGATGCCATCGCTGCAGACCAGATCTTCACCACTCTGATGGGCGACCAGGTAGAACCCCGTCGCGAGTTTATTGAAAGCAATGCACTGGCGGTGGAGAACCTGGACGTTTAAGTCTGCTGTCTCCGCCCCGGCACCAGATGCTGCAAAGCCCGATCCGCATAAGCCGATCGGGCTTTTTTATGCCGGGCACGTTCATTCACATCACTTAACCGGGTTAGCGAAAGGCCAGGCCAGCGAGCAAGTAGCCTCAGGCCACCCGGCAATTCATCTGGATCTCGTCCTGGTTTGCGGCTTTGTTATACGAACGTCCTGTTTCTGAAAAGCCGTGCTGTTGCAGGAAATAGCGACCGTGCAGGTTCTCTTCGAGTACACGGGCCTCCAGCTGGATGCGGCCGAATTTTGCCTGCGCCATCAACTCACTACCTACACCACGCCGCTGCTCGCCAGGGGAAACAAAGATGGTTTCCACCCGCAGATTGTCGCTGATGGTCACCAGTCCCTCGGCAATGTCACTTCCCGGGCGCGTGTAGACCCAGTGGCTGCTGCCGCCGGTGCATTCCGAACTAGCAGTGCGGCTGCGGCACTTGGCGGAGAGTTCACGCCTGAGTGCCCGGGCCTGTGCCATCCAGAACCTCACCGGCAAACTCGGGTGGTTGCTACAGGCCAGGTGCAGCCAAAGCTGTGACAGGCGTTCGACATCGGATTCCTGAAGCGGTCTCAGCATAGCCCCTCCGTTTTGGTGCAGAGTTAGCGCCAAATTTTAATCTGCCACTTCGTTGCTCCCAATTAGTGGTCTTGTCTTCAGAGGTTAGTTGGCACGCCAGTCTGTAAAAAAGTGGAAAGCAGACCCTGACAATTATGTTATAAAAAAATATAATCGTTCTCATTAATAAACACGATGATGAGACGCCAGACTAATAACAGCTCTTACGAGTGAGTCTTGCGAATAGATAAGGAGAGCCCGTGCGCCGATTTCCCCTCGCCCCGATCACTGTTGCCATCGCCTTTGCCTCCGGACTTTCTGGCCAAGCCGCCAGTGCCGAAGAATCGGAAGTCCTGGAAACCATTTCAGTGCTCGGTTCTGAACTGGAAGTGAAGAAACTCCCTGGATCCGCACATCTGGTCAGTGCGGAAGACCTGCAAAAATTCGAATATGTGGATATCAACCGCATGATTCGCGCGGTACCCGGTGTGTATGTGCGCGAGGAAGACGGCTACGGCCTGCGCCCGAATATCGGTATTCGGGGCGCAGATGGTGGCCGCTCTGGCAAAATCTCGCTGATGGAAGATGGCGTGTTGGTGGCGCCGGCGCCTTACTCGGGCCCGGAAGCCTACTACTTCCCCACCGCTGGTCGCCTGGACAGCATTGAAGTACTCAAGGGCCCGGCAACCCTGAAATACGGCCCCTTCACCGTGGGTGGCGCGGTGAACATGATCAGCACCCCAATCCCCACCAGCAGCGCCGGCGCGGTAAAACTGGAAGCGGGGCAGTACGGGGAAAATCGCCTGCATACTTACTACGGCAGCAGCAGCGACACCACCGGCTGGCTGGTGGAAACCCACCAGCAACGAGCCGAAGGTTTCCGCGATATCGACCGTGCCGGTGAGGCGGATATCGCCAAGGAAGACTACCTGCTGAAAGGGCGTCTGAAGTCGTCCGAAGGCGCAGCCAACGCACAGCAGCTGGATGTCAAATTACAGTATTCCGAAGAAGATTCCGGAATGAGTTATCTGGGGCTCACCGATGCCGACTTCGCCGCCGACCCCAATCGCCGCTATGGCATCAGCGCCCTGGATGAAATGCAGAACCGCCACAGCAGCATACAGCTGAACCACAGTATTGCGCTCAGCGATGGCTTCAGTGTGAATACCCAGGCCTACTACAACAAGTTCAAGCGCGACTGGTTCAAGGTGAGCCTCGGCGGCCTGATCAGTAATGCCAACGGGGGAGACGCCGACGCCCAGGCCATTCTGGACGGCACCATGGACTACGATTTTGGGATAAAGCACAACGATCGCAGCTATATGGCGCGCGGTGTGCAAGTAAGCGCTAACTGGCAATTGAAGACTGGCGAAGTGCAGCACGACCTGGAGTTCGGCCTGCGCCGACACCAGGACGAAGTCGACCGCTATCAGCCCACCGAAAACTACCGCCAGGAAAATGGTGAGCTGGTGTATCTGGATACCGGCGATGTCAGCGCCAGCAATAACCGGGTGGAAGATGCGGACGCCACTTCCCTTTTTGTTTACGACCAGGTGGTGCTGACTGACCGCCTGTCATTGACTGCGACCCTGCGTTACGAAGACATTAAAACCGGCCAGCAGCGCTACCAGGACAAGGAGCGCACCGAGAAGGGCAGCAGCCTTTCCAATGCGCTGGACGAGTGGCTTCCAGGTCTGGGGATGACTTACACGCTGACCGAAGCCGTGACCCTGCTAGCGGGTGTCCATCGCGGCTTTGCCCCTCCGGGCGGCGATTCCTCCGACGGTGAGGCCGGTGACCTGTCCACCAACTACGAGTGGGGCGCACGCTTCGACAACGGCAACCTGGCAGCAGAATTCATCGCTTTCTACAGCGACTATGAGAGCACGGTGCAAAACTGCTCGGTAGCGGTTCCCTGCGTTAATGGCAATGACAGTGGCAGCTATGCCCTGGGTGAATCCATCATCCGGGGCTTTGAAGCCAGCCTGGGCACCCAGTGGTCGCTGGCGAACGGCTGGTTGATTCCGCTGCAGACGAGTTATACCTACACCGACGCTGAGATCAGTAAAGACAGCCTGGACTACATTGCTTCCGGCGGTAGCGAAGGACTCGCGATGGGCGATAATTTTGCCTATCTGCCGGAAAGTGTATTCGCGGTAACCACAGGCATTGATAGTGGCGCCAGCTGGCGACTGAACCTGAGCGCCGCCTACCAGGACGATATGTGTGTCAACAACGGCTGCAACCGGGGCGGTACCGATCGATTTGATCGTACCGAATCCCTTTGGGTCGTGGATGCTGCCGCGCACTACGATTTCAGTGAAGACTTTGCCGGCTACCTGAAAGTCGACAATCTGCTGGATGATCAGGCGATCATCAACCGCGCGCCAGATGGCGCTCGCGCTAATCGCCCGCGCACCGCATCGGTGGGTGTGACCTATCAATTCTAACGATCGTCTCAATTCTGACGGTCGTCGTTCAGTCGACGCCTGACAGAATTTACCAAAACCCCCGGTACTAGTACCGGGGGTTTTTTTTACCTGAAATAAACGCCAACAACTGGCGTGAAAAAACTCATCGGGTTTCTGCTGGCAGTATCAACCTGGTTAAAATACCTAACCGATTGGTCAATAAAGGTTGGGTGCTTTGGGAACTCAAAACAATAATACGTCGGGCAGCGTCAGTGCGTTCAGCGGTCATCAACGTGTTGCCCAGGGCCACATCAGCAGTGTCGCCCTCCAGCTAAAGCGAAGCTTGAGCGGTGCGGAACTGGATTCCGTGCTGATCTTTGATGACGAAAGCAGTGATCCGGTAGAAGTGGATTTCAGCGGTAGTGAGGAGGAGCTATTGGCGCGCTTACCGGCACTGCAGGAAGCACGCGGAAATGGCGACTCTCACGATGTCCCTGAAACAGGCAGGGGTGCCGGTAATGAACTGTACCGCCTGTTGAGGCTGAATCAACGTCAGCAGGCGTGGCTTGAATCGCACGCGGCAAACCCGGCTGCCGCAATCAAAAGCCTGATCGACAGCGCCATAACAACAGCCACGGGTTTTGCGGCCAACACGGCGTCCGACGCTTGGCCGAAAACGGCGGAGAGGGCGGAAACGAGGGGCCCGGGTAACACCGCCACAGCGCGTGAAGCGACAAGACGCTCGATCATCGCTTTGGGTAAATCCTTGCCGGGTTATGACAGTGCGCTCGCGGCCCTGCAAAACGGCGATGAAAACACCTTCTTTCGCATTATTGAACAATGGCCACGGGGACTATCCGCACACCTGAAAAAACTCGCCCAAATGGCGTTCAGTAATTAAGGTGCGCCTGACGATATCGCTGCGGAGAGGTTATTGGGGAGGTCGTTGGGAGTTTATTGGAGGGGCTGTTGGAGAGATTCTTGTCGCTGCCATCTCCATTGCCCGTACTGCGAGGTTATGGGCAATCCGGGCCGCTCATGTGAATATGGGGTATCGAAAATACCGGTAAGCTTGAGAAGGGGCACACTGACATGGGTGAATACACGCAGCAGCAGGGTTACCTGGAACCCACCGATAAATCGTCCGTCGCCATGTTCAAGCGGCAACTGAAAGGGCAGGTGGTCATGCTGAATCTTTTGCGTTTTCAGGACGTGGCGGATTACCGCAACTTTCCCGCATTGAAACCGCAAGAGCCCATCTCCGGCGCTGCGGCCTACAAGAAATACATGGCCCACGCCGGGCCTATCTTGAACCGGCACGGCGGTGAGCTGGTCTTTGTCGGCGACGGTGGCCACTTTTATATCGGCCCGTCCGATGAACACTGGGATCTGGCCATGCTGGTGAAATACCCGTCACAGCAGGTGTTCATCGATTTCACCAGCGACCCTGAGTATCTTGCGGGGATAGGGCACAGGTCGGCAGCGCTGGCGGATTCCCGCCTGCTGCCCCTGAGCCCAAAGATGCCCTAGGACCGAGGGGCGTCAGCTAGCTTTCGACTAGACGTTACCGCCTGCCGACAGGTGCACAAAGTGCGCCTTGAGGTAGCGGGTTTCTGGAATGGCCGGGTGGATCGGGTGATCTGCCCCCTGGCCGCCACTGCCGATAATGTTGATGGATTTATCCAGGTGGCGACCGGCGCCGCGCAGGATTTCCAGTAGTGTGTCGGATTCGAGATGCATGGAGCAGGAGGCGCTGACCAGCAGCCCGTTCTTCTCCAGCAGACGCAGCGCCAGTTCGTTGATGTGACGGTAGGCTGCCTCCCCGGATTTCTGATCCTTGCGGCGTTTGATGAACGCGGGCGGGTCCAACACGATGGCGTCGTAGCGCTCGCCGGCGTTGATCAGCTCTTTCATGGCATCGATCGCCTTACCCTGAATGGTAATCAGGTCATCCTTGCGGTTGTGCAGCGCCGCATTTTCCTCGCACCAGTCCAGCGCCTGCCCGGAAGCATCCACACAGGTCACCTCTTTTGCGCCGTTAGCAAGTGCTTGCACACCCCAGCCGCCGGCGTAGGAAAACAGATCCAGTACCCGCTGGCCTTTCACCCACTGGTTCAGGCGCGCACGGTTTTCACGGTGGTCGTAGAACCAGCCGGTTTTCTGCCCTTCAAACACTGGAGCCAGCAGGGCCACGCCGTTCTCTTCGAAGGGGGCCATCTTTGGCACTTCACCGTGTACCACTTCGCACACTTCTGGAAGTTCCTCGACCTTGCGCCCCTGGTGGTCATTGCGCAGCAGTATGCCCTTGGGGTTCACCAGTGCTACCAGCCCGTCGACGATATCCGGCAGCAGGTTTTCCATACCCCAGCTGCTGATCTGTACCACCAGGTAGTCGCCGAAGCGATCTACCACCAGCCCGGGCAAACCATCGGAGTCGCCGTATACCATGCGGTAACTGGGGTGGGGGAAATAGCGTTGGCGCAGGGCCAGGGCATTTTCCAGGCGGCGGTGCAGTTGTTTGCGGGTAAACGGGCCCTTGCGGGAAACCAGCCGCGCGCAGATCAGCTGATTGGGATTGACCAGCGCGTAACCCAGGCTATTTTCCTTGCTGTCGAGAATTTCACACTGGCTGCCGGGGGCCAGTCCTTTGAGAGGACTGCGCTGGGTGTCGACCTCGTTACTGTAAATCCACAGGTGGCCGAGTTTGAGGCGGCGCTCGGCGCGCGGGTTGAGGATCAGTTGTTGCACAGTGGGAAACTCCGGGTTTGCGGGGGGCGCCATTGTTGGTATCTGCCGCAATGATTACAAGCATTCTGTGCATAACCATAGTGGAAATCGAACTGGAGACGGTGCCAAACCGTCGGGCACAAAAAAGCCCGGGGCCGAACGGCCACCGGGCTTGTTGCAGAAATCTCTAGGGAGATTTTCGCTGAGCCTTACCGGGTGTTGATCATCACCTCGGTAGCCGCGATCACGCCCGAGTCATTCTGGTGCTGGAGCATACCGAGTGCGCGGGTTCCCGCGGGCAGTCCATCCCATTCCAGATAGAGGTTGCCAGTGCTGCCCACGGAAGCTGAAGCCGGGCCATCCACCCGGGTATTGCCCGCATCACCCTGCAGGTTGAAGTTGAACAGGGTATAGGGGGTGGCGCCAGCCGCCGAGGCGTAGTCCACGACAAGTGCTGCATAAATACCTGGGGTTGGGTTGACCAGGTCGACCTGCTCGGCAGATGTGGGCGAGCCACTGCTGCCGACGAGCGGGAAGCCGGATGTATCGGGCCCCAATACCTGTAGGTCCAGGTCGTCGGAGCCATCGCCAGCACCGACATCGGCGTCAAACAGGGCGATACGCGACAGTGAGGTTCCTTCGGGGATTTCGAAGATAACCACCGTATAGTCACCGTCCTCCACATAACCCGGGAAGGGTGCGCCCACCGCGAGACCGTTAACCGCCGCGCTGAAGCTACCGTCGTAGCCAAAGACCACGGGGATATTCAGGCTACCGGCAGTGCCCTCTGCAGATACGGATACTGGTGCGGAAATGGGCACAGGGCGCACGGCGATGGGACTGCGCACCTTGCGCAAACCCTGCGACCAGCTTAGGGAACCGAATGCCCACTCACCCATGGCCGCTTCTGCCGTTGCGGTGAAGGTCACTTCAAAGGTCGCGGTCTCGCCTTCTTTCAGGCGCAGGATGCGCGGCGAAACCTGCACCTGGACGCCAGCGGGTGCATCCACTTCCGCCCAGTACCACTGGGTGCCTTTGGCGACGCTGGTCACCCGGCGGGTGATGGTCTGGCTGCCCACCAGTTCGGCGATGCCGATGGATGGCAGGTTGAGGTCGGAAGAATCGGTGGAGAAACCGTAACCCTCAAGGTACTCGCAGTCCGAGTCCGGCATCATTTGGGGCTGGTTTTCCGCGCCACACAGGAAGGCGTAGTAGTCGTACAAGCCGGCGTCATATACCAGGCCCGGGAAAAATGCATTGGCGGGTTGCACCATGCCGGCGCCGATATCGAAGGGGTCCGCCGCCGTTTCACCGAAGGATTTTTTCATGTTCTGGCGCGCGCTGGTCATCAGCGCCGAGCGCGCCATCGCCGGCGTCCATTCGGGGTGTGCCTGTTTCAGCAGTGCCATGACACCGGCAATGTGCGGGCTGGCCATGGACGTGCCGCTCAGCGCACCGAAGGTCTCACCGGAACCGACCGGGGAAATACCCGCAACAATACTCACACCCGGCGCGGCGATATCCGGCTTGATGATATCCGGAGCACCGGCGTTGGCACCGCGAGAAGAGAAGCCGGCAATGCGGTTGTCACGGGACACCTGAATTTCCGCACTCAGGCTACCGCTGACGTCACCGCTGCCGGCCAGAGTCATACCGTCCGGGTGGCGAATCATAATCCCCGGGATACTGGTGCCGTCCGCCGACATGGTAATGGGATCCATACGATCAGGCGCCGCACCGTCATTGAAAACCACGATGGCGCTGGCGCCGGCAGCGGCCGCGTTATTGTATTTGTCCGTGAAAGCACAGGCGCCGCGGATGATCAGTGCAATATTGCCGGCCATCGCCTCGCTGTTGGTCAGCGGGGTACAGCCATCCAGTGGTTCGGCGCTGACGACGGTGCCGGAAATGGTACCGTTATCGGCCAACCTAGCCGGGCCGGAACCTTCGAGACCCTCGAAAATACCGGCAAGGCTTCCCGGCGCACTGACTTCCAGGCCGGTGCCGAAACTCTGATTGTCTTCGGTTGCACCCACCGAGGTTACCCAGGGAACACCGGAAGGCGTGCCGATGGTTTCATTGCCCGGGCCGGAATTGCCGGCAGAGACGGCTACAAACACACCGGCATCGGCGGCATATAGGAAAGCGATGTCATCTGGGCCGTTGAAGGTAGTGCTGGCGCCACCAACGGAAAAGTTGATCACGTCGACGCCGTCTTTTACCGCCTGGTCGATGGCGGCCATGGAATCGGAAGAGAAGCAGCCGCTGTCGTCTGGGTCGGGCGCATCCCAACATACTTTGTACACCGCAACCCGCGCGCGCGGCGCGACACCACTGAGGGTACCGGTCGCTTCACCCTGCATTATCCCCTCAACCCCGAAATTACCGGCGGCAGTGGTGGCAGTGTGAGTGCCGTGGCCGTCGGCATCGCGCGCCGACAGAAACTCATAATCGGCGAGGCTATTTACGGACAGGAAGCCACTGGAAAACGCTTCCGCTTTTACCAGTTTGTTGTTGCAGTCGAACGGCAGGTCGTCGCTGTTGAACTCGGTATTACCGAAATCGCAGCCGGCTCCGGAAAATGATTCCGGCACGGCATCGTAGAGAATCGGTCGACCACGGTTGCCGCGCTTGGGTGTGCGGGTGTCTTCCAGGCTCGGGTGCTCCGGGTGGATACCGGAGTCGATCACGCCGATCACGACGTCTTCACCGGTGGCGCCCAGCAGCCAGGGCCCGGGGGTATTGTCCAGGCCCAGGTAGCTGTAGGTGGAATTGGTCTGGGGCTTCATCAAGCGGTCTTCCCAGATGCCCACCACGTCCTTGCGATCGCGCAGCAGCTCCGCCTGGGATGCGGTCATCTGTGCGGCGAAACCATTAAAGGCCACTTCGTAATCGTGTACCTTGCGCGCCCCCGGAACGGCGGCCAGCGCGTCGTTGCGGCGCTCGGCCAGAAAAGCCGCGTAGTGTTTTATCGGGCTGCTGGAGAAATCCAGTTTGCGGTTTTTCTGGGGTTTGGTGGCGGCGAGCCCGGTGATATTACCTTCATAGGCGATCAGCGGTTTATCGGCCAGCTGTACGATGTAGGTTTTGTGTTTTTTTGCTGCTGGCGACGGCAGCGTGTTCGGTTCGTTGGCGAATGCAGCGGCGGATAGCGCACTACACAACAGCGTTGAAAAAATAACGCCAAAAGATTTCCCCCCAAAGGTTCGCTTACGCGACCCGGGTGTGTGCAAAAAACTCATAAAATTGCCCCGTAAAATAAAAAACCTGTACCGGATTTGCTTTTGGCAAACGGCCGCAGGAAGTTCCGTGAGATAAGCGGAAAAGATCGAGACGGAGCGATTGGATAGGTGTCTGCGGTTGGTGGTAACCAACGATGTGAAACCCTTTACAGCCAGGTCGTTCCGTCAACCTCTGATCCTCTCTTTGTCCTTCAAGAAAGGCGTGTGTCGCGCGGTATTATTCTTCCGTGAAAGGCGCGGCACCGGATCCCTCTATTTGGTTTCTACGGTAACCAAATAGGTGAGGCAATATGCTGGCGTTAATTGGATTGTTTAGCGGAAAAAAAGCTGGCTGCTTCACAATACTGTCATCAATTACAACCTGATAGCGGTTAGTAATTTAGTACGGAATTGCCAGTCAGAACTATTTGAATTGGATGGAAAGCGATTTTTATCGGGGTGGGAGGAGGATAAAATCTGCAAATTTCTGCAGATCGTCAAACACCGCAGTGTGCGTCAGAGACGGGTCCGGATTTTGGATGAGCTGCTGTAGGGTCTGTTCACCGCGACCGGTTTTTACCAGCACGGGTTTACAATTTTTTGCCACTGCACACTGAAGATCCTTCAACTGGTCGCCGACAAAAAAACAGTCGTGCAGAGAAGTATCAAATTCTGCCTCTATAGCGTCCAGCAATCCTGTTTTGGGTTTGCGACAGCGGCAATGGTCTTCGTCGCTGTGGGGGCAATAAAAAATACCTGCAACTTCGCCGCCCGCGTCTTCCACCAGTGCGCGCAGTTTTGCGTGCATGGCTTCGAGATCGTCGAGATCAAACAGCCCCAGTGCGAGGCCATTTTGGTTGGTAGCCACCGCCAGCTGAAAGCCGGCCTGACTCAGGCGCGCCATGGCTTCGATACTGCCGGCAATCGGCGTCCAGTCATCGGCACTGGTAACGTGATCGTCCCCTTGCTGATTGATGACACCGTCGCGATCGAGAATGATGATGGCCATGGGTTAGCGCTTTTAAAAAGAAAAACCGGTTTGCGGGAGCCTGTTAACGGGCTCCCGCAAAGAGCGTCAAGAACTTACTTGGCCGGCGCCAGTAGCGAAATATCCGCAGCTTCCAGGAAGAGCCCGCGCAGCTGGGCCAAGAGCGCCAGGCGGTTGTTGCGCAGCTGTTCGTCGTCGGCCATTACCATCACGCCATCGAAGAAATTGTCGACGGTCTCGC
The DNA here is from genome assembly GCF_023156515.1 of Microbulbifer sp. CAU 1566. Taxonomy (NCBI): domain Bacteria; kingdom Pseudomonadati; phylum Pseudomonadota; class Gammaproteobacteria; order Cellvibrionales; family Microbulbiferaceae; genus Microbulbifer; species Microbulbifer sp. CAU 1566. The sequence goes on from NZ_JALNMG010000004.1 coordinate 366,469, forward strand.
GCAAACCGGAGAGACCGGCGAGGCCCTCTTCAAAGCGGGCTTCTGCGTAGAGTGGTGCCACCGCATCGGCCGCATCGCGAATCGCCAGGTAGAGCGCTTTTTCTGCGTCTTCCTGCAACAGCGACTGGTCCACATCGATGGGTGCGGGGCCTTCGAGTTTGGCGAGAATGTTGGACACACGCTTGTTGGCGGCCGCCAGCGCTTCTGCTTCCGGCAGCTTGCTGAAGCTGTGTACCGCTTTAACCCGGTTGTCGATATCCAGTGGACGCGACAGTTTGCGCGCGGAAACGGCGAGGAACACTTCGGCCTTGATGCCGGCGTCTTCGTAGCGGGCGCGGAAGCGCTCGATCATGTAAGCCAGGGTCTGCTCGACCACGGTTTCGTGCTCTGCCAGTGCGGTGCGCGGGTAACCGTCGCGGGCCAGGGTGAGCAGTTCGCGCAGGTCCAGGTCGATATTCTTTTCCACCAGCAGGCGTAGTACACCCAGACTGGCGCGGCGCAGTGCGAAGGGATCGCGAGAGCCGCTGGGCGGCTGGCCGATTCCGAAAATACCGACGAGGGTGTCGATACGATCGGCGAGGGCGACGATGGTACCGGTCTCGGTTTGCGGCAAATCATCGCCGGCAAACTTCGGCATGTATTGCTCGTACATGGCCTTGGCCACATCCAGCGGCTCGCCGTCGTTTTCCGCATAGTAGTAACCGGCAATGCCCTGCATATCCGCAAACTCGAACACCATCTCGGTGACCAGGTCGGATTTACACAGCTGTGCGGCGCGCTGGGCCAGCGCGGCATCGCCACCGGTTTTCTCGGCGATGGCGGCAGCCAGTCGCGCCAGGCGTTCGGTCTTGTCGTAGACGGTGCCGAGCTTTTGCTGGAAGACGATGGTCTTGAGCTTTTCGCGACGCGCTTCCAGGCTGATTTTCTTGTCGGTGTCGAAGAAGAAAGCGGCATCGGAAAGGCGCGGGCGGATAACCCGCTCGTTGCCTTCAATGACCTGCCGGGCATCGGTGCTTTCAATATTGGAAACGGTAATAAAGAAGGGCATCAGCTTGCCGTCTTCATCCACCACGTGGAAATACTTCTGATGCTCCTTCATGGAGGAAATCAGGGCTTCCGCCGGCACATCCAGGAAGCGCTTTTCGAAGCGCCCGGTGAGCGCCACCGGCCATTCCACCAGCGCGGTCACTTCATTCAGCAAATCGTCGTCGATCACGGCATCGCCGTTGACGTTGTTGGCTTCCGCCTGCACCTGTTCGCGAATCATCTCGCGGCGCTCGGCGAAGTCCGCAACCACATAGCCCGGTTCGCGCAGCTGTTGCACATAGTCATTGGCCGAGGCCACAGTGAGTTCGCGATTGCAGTGGAAGCGGTGGCCGCGGGTGGTATTGCCCGACTTCAGGCCCAGCACTTCGGCATCGACGGTCTCGTTGCCGAGCAGCATCAACAGCCAGTGCACCGGGCGTACGAATTCTTCTTTGCGCGCGCCCCAGCGCATGCGCTTTGGAATGGGCAGTTGCGCCAGGGATTTACTGACGATATCGCCCAGCAGATCTTTGGTGGCGGCACCTTTCTGCTCACTGATAAAGGCCAGGCGCTCGCCCTTGTCGGTTTCGACCCGCGCCAGCTGGTCAACGGTGACACCAGCACCACGGGCGAATCCTTCCGCGGCTTTGGTGGGCTTGCCGTCTTTATCGAACGCAGCGGCCACCGCCGGGCCGTGTTTTTCGACCTGCTTGTCCTGCTGCTGTTCGGCGAGATTGCATACCACCACCGCCAGGCGGCGGGGGCTGGCGTAAGCCTGGACTTCGCCGTGTTCCAGTTCGGCGTCCTGCAGACCCTGTTGAATACCGTCGGCGAAGGCCTGCATCAGTTTGTGCAGGGCTTTTGGGGGCAGCTCTTCGGTGCCCAGCTCAACCAGAAAATCCTGAGCCATTACTTCTTCTCCTTCTTCGCTGCGGCTTTTTCCGCCTGGGCCAGCACTTCGCTGCGAATATCGTCCGCGGCGAGGGGGAAGCCCAGGGATTTGCGCGCGTCAAAATAGGCCTGGGCCACGGCGCGGGCGAGGGTGCGCACGCGCAAAATAAAGCGCTGGCGCTCGGTCACGGAAATGGCGTGACGGGCATCCAGCAGGTTGAACGCGTGGGAAGCCTTCATCACCTGTTCATAGGCCGGCAGCGGCAGGCCGAGTTCGATCAGGCGCTGGCTCTCGCGCTCGCAGTGATCGAAGGTGGCGAACAGGAATTCCACATCTGCGTGTTCAAAGTTGTAGTGGGACATTTCCACTTCGTTCTGGTGGAACACATCGCCGTAAGTCACCGGGGTACCGTCGGCGTTGCGGGTCCACACCAGGTCGTAGATGGACTCCACATTCTGCAGGTACATGGCGATACGCTCGATACCGTAGGTAATCTCGCCGGTTACCGGGTAGCACTCGAGGCCGCCCACCTGCTGGAAGTAGGTGAACTGAGTGACTTCCATCCCGTTCAGCCACACTTCCCAGCCGAGACCCCAGGCGCCCAGGGTGGGGGATTCCCAGTTATCTTCCACAAAGCGGATATCGTGCACCGCTGGATCAATGCCCAGCGCGCGCAGACTGTCGAGATAGAGCTCCTGAATATTCGCCGGTGACGGCTTCATTACTACCTGGTACTGGTAGTAGTGCTGCAGGCGGTTGGGGTTTTCACCGTAGCGGCCGTCGGTGGGGCGGCGGCAGGGCTGTACATAGGCGGCGTTCCAGGTTTCCGGGCCGATGGCACGCAGGAAGGTGGCGGGGTGAAAGGTGCCGGCGCCCACTTCCATATCCAGAGGCTGTAGAATGACGCACCCTTGGCGCGCCCAGTATTCCTGCAGGGTAAAAATCAGTCCCTGGAAGGTGCTCAGATCCTGCGCCGGGGCAGAATGGCTGGTTTGTTGCTCGGACACCGCTATCTCCGGTTTCAGCTGGGTGAAAAGACAAGGGGCGCAATTATAGCGGCAGCGGGTTGCGCACTAAACAGCGGGTAACAGATTGAAGGGTGATTGGGGTCGATTGACGGCCGATTGGGGGAATTAAATGGCGATAAAACGACCATACTCCCAAGGATTTGAAAATATAGAGCGTTTTGGGGCATTTGCCCCGGTAAGAAGGAAGTAGTCAGGTTGGATATCAAAGGGCAATTATCAGCGGGCGCGCTGAAACTGTTGGGCAGGCTGCCACTGCGCTGGTCGCGACGTCTTGCCGGCTTTGTCGGTTTCTGCGCCGTCTGCGCCCGTGGCGAGAGCCTGCGGGTCAGCCGTATCAATTTGCAGCTTTGCTATCCGGAAATGCCGGCAAAAGCGCGGGAAAGGCTGGCCCGCGCCAGCGTGATCAATACCGCGATGACCGGGCTTGAGGTGGCCAGCCTGTGGCGCCAGCCCTGGAGTCGCGGCGAAGACAGTATCGTGCGGGTACGCAACCAGCAGCTGCTGACCGAGGGCGTGGAAGAGGGCCGCGGTGTCCTGGTGCTGGTACCGCATATTGGCAACTGGGAGATTTTCGGCCAGTACCTGGCAACGGTGGGGCCCACCACCAGCCTCTATGCGCCCCCCAAGATTGAAGCCCTGGACCCGGTGATCCGCGAGGGCCGCGAGAAAACCGGCGCCAAGCTGGTACCCACCAACATTCGCGGTGTGCGCGCCCTGCTCAAGGCGCTGAAAGACGGCGGTATTGTCGGCGTGCTGCCGGACCAGGCGCCGGATCTGTCCGGCGGCGACTTTGCGCCCTTCTTCGGTCGGCCGACATTGACCATGACCCTGGCGTTCAATCTGATCCAGCGCACCGGCTGCAAGGTGATCTTTGGCTTCGGCAAGCGCGTCGAGGGGGGATTCGAGCTGGTGATGTTGCCGGCGGAGCAGGCCATTTTCAGTGACGAGGTCAAGGTTTCACTGGCGGCCCTCAACCGCGGGGTCGAAGCCTGTATCGCCGAGGCACCGGAGCAGTACCAGTGGGAGTACAAGCGTTTCCGGCGGATTCCCGAGGGCAAGAGCGGGATCTATCGCAAAAGCTGAACCGCACCCGGGTCCTCTGGGCGCGTTTGCCACGCGCCGAAAACCACCTGCAGTCATCCATCCGCAGTATTTTCCGGGATTTTTGCCCTTAAGCGCTCTATTGCCAATACTTGTATGGCAATAGCCGCTGCCGCGGTAAATATCCGGGAGAATTCATGAGCCAGGCTTCGGCGTCCAGCGGGCACTCCATTTGGCGCCACCTTCCCAATGCCGTGTCTTTGTTGCGGATTCTGCTGATTCTGCCGATCGTCTATTTTTCCCTGCAGGAGCATAACGGCCTGGCGTTATGCCTCTACGTCGTGGCGGCACTCAGTGATTTTGTCGATGGTTGGCTGGCGCGCCGTTACCGCTGGCAGAGCAAGTTCGGCATGCTTGCCGATCCGGTGGCGGATCGTGTGTTTATCCTCAGCATGATTCCGTTGCTGTGGCACCTGGGATCCATCAACCCGGTATATGGCGCGTTGCTGGCGTTCCGTTGCGCGCTGCAACTCAGTGTCGTTCCCGTCATCGTTTTGTGGCTCAAGCGTTCCTTTGGTATTCGTGCCAAATGGTTGCAGCTGAGCGCCACCATCATCACTTTTTCCGTACTGGGAATGGGATTTGCCGAGCAGGCCAGTTACCTGTGGCCGCCGGTATCGACCGGGACAGAAATCATTTTTGAGCGCACCTTTGGCGCCCTGACGGTGATTGGCGTATTGCTGGAAATCCTGGTGTTGATCCGCTTCCTGCCGCGCTACCTGCACGTATTACAGAAAAGAAAAAACACCTTCGAATAGCGGGCGGCGTAGGGCTTCGGGCCAAGTGAAAGTCGGACTCAGTGTCGCCAGAAGGCCGGCGTCAACAGCACCAGCAGGGTGAAAATTTCCAGACGACCCATCAGCATCGCAAGAATCAGAAAGCACTTCGCGATCTCGTTCACTTCACCGTAATGCGCCGCCGCATCACCCAATGCAGGACCGATATTGCTCAGGCAGGAAGCCACGGTGGAAAACGAGGTTACAAAATTTTCGCCGGTCGCCATCACCACAATGGTGAGAATGAAAAACGACAGGATATAGACCGCGAAAAATCCCCACACCGCATCGGTCACCCGCGGCGGGACTATCTTGCGATTAACCTTGATGGGCACCACCGCGTTGGGGTGCACCAGGCGGTTCAGTTCGCGCAGACCGGATTTCACAATCAGCATAACCCGCACTGCTTTAATGCCCCCGGACGTGGAGCCGGCGCAGGCACCCATGATGCCGATCATCAGCAGGATGTAGGGCAGGAATGCGGGCCACAGGGCGAAACTTTCCGAGCCGAAGCCGGCGGTGGTGCCGATGGATACCACCTGGAAAACCCCGTGCAGGATACTGCCGCGCATATCGAAGGTGCCCGAGGTATAGAGGTAGCCGACAATGATGCCGCAGGCCCCGAGCGTGACCAGGATGTAAAAGCGGAACTCGGAATCTTTCCAGTAGTGTTTAACGGTCTTGTTGCTGAAGGCGTAAAAGTGCAGGCCGAAGTTGATGGCCGCGGTCAGCATGAAGATCACCGCAATGGCCATGATCGCGTGGTTGTTGGCGTAGAAGCCCATACTTGCGTCGTGGGTGGAGAAACCGCCGTTGGCAACGGTGGAAAAGGCGTGGCCGACGGCATCAAAAACGGTCATGCCCGCCCACCAGTAGCCGATGCCGCAGAGCACGGTCAGCGCGATATAAATCACAAACAGCGCGCGCGCGGTTTCCGCGATGCGCGGTGTCAGTTTGGTATCTTTTACCGGCCCCGGCATTTCCGCCTTGTACAGCTGCATACCACCGATACCGAGCATCGGCAGGATCGCCAGTGCGATAACAATTACCCCGATACCGCCAAACCACTGCAGTTGTTGCCGGTAATAGAGAATCGCGGGGGGCAGGGTGTCCAGACCGACAATGGTGGTGGCACCGGTGGTGGTGAGCCCGGAAATGGATTCGAAAATCGAGTCCACCACGCTTAAATCCGGCTGTGCACTGATGATCAGGGGCAGGGCACCGAAACTGCCGAGAATCAGCCAGAAGAAGGAGGTCACCACGAAGCCGTCGCGGGTGCGCAGATCCTGCTTGAGATCGTGCACCGGCAGCCACATAAACAGGCCGGTGAGCAGGGTGATGCCGAAAGCCACCGCGAAAGCGATGTGGGTGCCATCTTCGTACCACAGGGATACGCCGATGGGCGGCAGCAGCGTCAGGCTGAACACCGTCAGCAAAATGCCGAATACGCGGGCTATGACTGCTAATCGCATTGCGTTTATTCCGCCCTATCGTCCGACATCAGAAAAAGCTGAAGCCGACCTGGAACAGCTGTTCCACGTGGCGGGTGTGGCGACGGTCGACCAGGAACACGATGACGTGGTCGTCCGGCTCGACAACGATATTGTCATGGGCGATGAGCACCTGACTCTCGCCATCGCGCTCGCGAACAATGGCGCCGATGGAGGCGCCTTCCGGCAGGTCGATATCCTCGATTTTTTTGCCCACTACCTTTGAGGTGCGACTGTCGCCGTGGGCGATGACTTCGATGGCTTCGGCAGCACCGCGGCGCAGCTGGTGCACATTGACCATGTCGCCCTTGCGCACATGGGTGAGCAGGCTGCCGATGGTGTTCTGCTGCGGTGAAATGGCAATGTCGATTTCGCCCCCCTGCACCAGGTCCACATAGGCGCGGTTGTTGATCAGCGCCATTACCTTGCGGGTGCCGAGGCGCTTGGCCAGCAGCGACGACATGATGTTGGCCTCGTCATCATTGGTGAGTGCGAGGAATACATCGGTGTCTTCGATGTTTTCTTCCAGCAGCAGATCCTGATCCGAGGCGCTGCCGTGCAGCACGATGCTGTTACTGAGTTCTTCCGACAGGAAAATACAGCGGTCGTGATCCTGTTCGATCACCTTAACCGAGTAGCGGTTTTCCAGCTTGTGTGCGAGGCGCAGGCCGATGTTGCCGCCGCCGGCGATGGTGATGCGCTTGTAGCCCTGTTCCAGCCGGCGCAGTTCGCTCATCACGGCGCGGATGTCCTGCTTGGCGGCGATGAAGAAGACTTCGTCACCGGCCTCGATCACGGTGGAGCCCTGGGGAATGATGGGGCTGTTGCGGCGATAAATGGCGGCGACGCGGGTATCGACCTTGGGCATGTGTTCGCGCAGGTAGCGCAGCTGGTGTCCTACTAGTGGTCCGCCCTGAACCGCGCGTACGGCGACCAGCTGTACGCGGCCGTCGGCGAAGTCGAGTACTTGCAGCGCGCCAGGATGTTCAATCAGTCGCGCGATGTATTCGGAGACGATCTGCTCGGGGCTGATGAGGACGTCGATGGGGATGGATTCGGTAGAGAAGAGCTCCGGATACTGCAGGTAGGCGGAGGCGCGCACGCGGGCGATTTTCAGGGTAACCCGGAACAGGGAGTGGGCGATCTGGCAGGCGGCCATGTTGGTTTCGTCGTTATTGGTGACGGCAACCAAGATGTCGGCGTCTTCAATGCCGGCTTCCTGCAGTATGTCCGGGTGGGAGGCGTGGCCGACGACGACGCCGATATCGATGCGGTCGCGCAGCTCGCGCAGGGTTTTCTCGTCGCTGTCTACCAGAACAATGTCGTTGCGTTCAGAGGCCAGGCTTTCCGCCAGGGAGCCGCCGACCTGGCCGGCGCCGAGAATAACAATTTTCATAGTTGGGTTTCGGGGCCTGTTTTCTGGCCCTGTCATTTCTGGCTTTAGTGCCTTGTCCGCTTAGTGCTTTTTTGGCTGGTGCGGTGGCGCCGGGGTACCGGGTGTGGGTTTTCAGGACCGCTGTGAACCCATCCCTGGGCGCTGCGGCGCAAACATCCTGTTTGCGACGCTCCTGAAAACCCACACCCGGCACCCCTGCTTCAATTCTTACTTTTTTACTTCGTAAGCAATTGTTGCCGGCTTTTGTGCGATCAACTTTCTGGCTCTGCCTTATCGATCTTGGCGTAGTAGAAGCCATCGCCCCCGTGAATACCGGGCAGCAATTGCATCCCCGCATCCTGCGGCAGCCCCCAGGGCTTATCGTTGATCAATTGCGGCGTATTGTCCCTCGCATCCGGTGTCTCCGCAATGAAGCGCGCCACTTGTTCGCTGTTTTCCTCAGGGAGTATGGAACAGGTTGCGTAGAGCAGGGTGCCGCCAGGCTTTAGCAGGCGCCACATGGCGCGCAGGATTTTGCCCTGGAGCTGGGCCAGCTCGGCGATATCTTCCGGGCGGCGCAGCAGTTTGATGTCGGGGTTGCGACGGATGACGCCGGTGGCGGAGCAGGGGGCGTCGAGGAGGATGCGGTCGTACTGTTCTCCATCCCACCAGTGTTCGGGCTCGGCGGCGTCGGCGCAGATCAGTTGGGCGCTCATGCCGAGGCGTTCGAGGTTTTCGATGACGCGGTCGAGGCGCTCTTCTTCGATATCCAGGGCGGTGAGGTCGAGGTCCGGTTGTAGCTCCAATAAATGACAGGTTTTGCCGCCGGGGGCGGCGCAGGCGTCGAGGACTTTTTCGCCGGGCTGCGGTGCCAGGAGCGGTGCGGCGAGCTGGGCGGACTGGTCCTGGATGCTGACGAGGCCGTCTTCAAAACCGGGCAGGCGGGTGACGGCGACGGGGTTTTCGAGGACGATGCCGGCGTCGGAATACTCACAGGGCTGGCCGGGGATTTCGGCACTCGCGAGTTGTTTGAGGTAATCATCGCGGCTGGTTTTGGCGGTGTTTACCCGCAGGGTCATAGGCGGGTTGCTGTTGTTGGCGGTGAAGATGGTTCTGGCTTCACTACCCCAGGCGGCCTTGATCGCTTGTTGTAGCCACTCGGGGTGGGCGGAGCTGAACTGGGGGTTGCCGGAGAGTTTGCGAGTAAGTGTTTCCTTATTGCGCAGGGCATTGCGCAGCACGCCATTGACCACGCCGGAGGCATGGCCGAGCTTGAGCGCGCGGGTGGCTTCCACGGTAGCGCCGATGGCAGCGTGGTCGGGAATGCGAGTGTATTCCAGCTGGTAGAGGCCCACCAGCATCAGCGCGGCAAGTTCTTCATCTTTGAGCGGTTTTTTCGACAGTTTGCCGAGGATCAGCTCCAATCGCGGCGCGAAGCGCGCGGTGCCGTAGCAGAGCTCGCGCAACAGCGCGCGGTTCTTGCCGCCGGCCTCATCATCGCCCAACTGTTTTTCGGCCCAGGGCAGCAGCCGCTGCAGCGAGCCGCGGTCCTGTTGCAGGCGGGCGATAACCCGGGCTGCGAGTGCGCGAGGATCATTCATGGTGCTGGCCTGTGATTGTTGCCTAGCTGAGTGCCCTTGCTGAACAGATCGCGGTAACCCTTGAGGATCTCCGACACCGGCAGGGCCTTCTTGCCCGGCAATTGTAGTTGAGTCAGGCGCAATGCCTCGCGACCACAGGCCACCAGAATACCTTCATCATCGGCACACAGAATCGTTCCGGGTGCATCGGTGTGGCAGCCCTGTTCCAGTTTTGCCGTGTAAACGCGCAGTCGCTGGGGTTTGCCCTTGGCATCCGCATATTCGGTCCAGCACACCGGAAAGGGGTTAAAGGCACGCACCTTGCGTTCGATCCCGGCAGCCGGCTCATTCCAGTCGATACACACTTCTTCCTTGGTGATTTTGCTGGCGTAATTGGCCAGCGTATCGTCCTGAACCCGCGGCTCGGCGGTACCGCTTTCCAGTAGGTTCAGGGCTTCCAGCAGCGCCGGCCCACCCAGTCCCGCCAGTTTGTCGTGCAGGCTGCCACCTGTTTCCCCGGCAGAAATCGGCGTGCGCACCTCAACCAGCACCGGGCCAGTATCCAGCCCTGCCTCCATCTGCATGATTGCCACACCGCTCTCCGCATCACCGGCTTCAACCGCTCGCTGAATCGGCGCCGCACCACGCCAGCGCGGCAGCAGGGAAGCGTGCACATTCACGCAACCCAGACGCGGCGTATCCAGCACGGCCTGGGGCAGGATCAGCCCGTAAGCCACTACCACCATCACATCCGCATTCAGCGCGGCAAGTTCCGCCTGCGCCGCCTCATCCCGCAGGGAAAGCGGCTGATAGACCGGAATCTCGTGCTCCAGTGCCAGCTGTTTAACCGGGCTCGCCAGCAACTTCTTGCCGCGCCCAGCAGGGCGATCCGGCTGGCTGTAGACGGCAATGACATTGTGCTGGCTGTCGAGCAGGGCTTGCAGGTGCTCGGCGGCAAAGTCGGGGGTGCCGGCGAAGATGATATTCAGGCTCATGTGAGTACTTTTAACTATGAGGAAGCGGACTCAACAACGAAGTCCACAAATAAGATGCGAAGTCGGGGTGCCGGGAGTGGGTTTTCAGGATCGTCGCAAACAGGATGTTTGCGCCGAAGCGCCCAGGGATGGGTTCACAGCGGTCCTGAAAACCCACTCCCGGTGCCCCGACGCCACCGGGACTTAAAAAGAAACACCCAGGATCAGGCTTTCTGCCGATGCGCCTTTTCCAGCTTGGAACGAATACGGTTCCGCTTGAGCGGCGAGATGTAATCCACAAACAGCTTGCCATCGAGGTGATCGATCTCGTGCTGGATACACACCGCCAGCAGGCCTTCCGCCTCCAGTGCGTAGGCCTCGCCGTCGCGATCCAGCGCCTTCAGGCGGATCTTGCGCGGACGCTGTACCGTCTCATAGAAACCGGGTACCGACAGACAACCTTCATCGTACTTGTGGATCTCCGGATCCAGCACCTCAACCTCCGGGTTGATCAGCACCAGAGGCTCACTCTGATCCTCCGACACGTCAATCACCACAATGCGCTCATGCACATTGATCTGCGTTGCCGCCAGGCCAACGCCCGGAGCCTCATACATGGTTTCGAACATATCCGCGATCAGCGTGCGGTGCTCATCAGTCACCTCAGTCACCGGTTCGGCAACCTTGCGCAGACGGGGATCGGGAAATTCTAGGATTTCGAGTTTGGCCATAACACCTGTGACAAACTTCTAGTCTTAGTGGAACTTGCGCTGATAACATAATGATCGCGCTTGAAATTTGCTGCTTGGGGGGCGGTTTTCGCACATTGGCAAAATTGCCAATACACGCCATTTGCGCCCCCGCAACCGATGGCTCAGGCCACTCCGGTTCAGCGTGGTGGGATTATAGCCATATAAAGCACCAGTGATAGCCATATAGAAAGAAAGCCGAAAGCGATAAAAAAGCGAAAGCGAAAAGCATAGGAATGCTTCCATGAAAAAAATAATCCTGGCCGCCGCCGCAACCCTGCTGGCGACCTTCGGCCTGCAGGCGCAAGATTCCCGCCTGAAGGCGGACCATCCGGACACTTATACCGTCCAGAAGGGCGACACCCTGTGGGATATCTCCGGACAATTCCTCTCCCAGCCCTGGTACTGGCCGGAAATCTGGCAAGTGAACCCGCAAGTGGAAAACCCACACCTTATTTACCCCGGCGACCGCCTCAATCTGGTCTACATCGACGGCCAGCCGCGCCTGGAACTGGAGCGCGCTCCCACCGCCTATAAACTGTCCCCGGCCAGCAACAACCGCCTGGGCCCGTCCGTGCGTCGTGAGCCGATTGGCAGCGCGATTCCCGCGATTCCGCTGGATGCCATCAACGCCTTCCTGTCCCGCACCCGCATTGTGGGCCCCAACGCCTTCCAGGGTGTGCCCTACGTGATCTCCGGGCAGGACCAGCGCATCCTGATGGGCGCCGGTGAAAAAATTTACGCCCGCGGTGATTTCCGTGAGCCATTGTCCTCCTACGGGATCTACCGTCCGGGCCCGGTCTACGCCGACCCCTATACCGGTGAAGAACTGGGCCAGCAGGCCCTGGATATCGGCTCCGTCGACCTGCGCCAGCTGGATGCGGACAACGCCAACAGCGAATTCGCCGTGGCCACCATGGACGTAACCCGCACCGCCCGCGATATCCGCCTGCAGGATCGCCTGCTGCCGGTAGAAGAGCGCTCCATCGCTGCATTGTTCCAGCCCGGCGCCCCCTCGGTACCGGTGGATGGGGTGATTCTCGGTGTGGATGAAGGCGTAACCCAGATTGCCAAGTACGACGTGGTGATCATGAACCGCGGCCTGCGCGAAGGCCTGGAGCCCGGCCATGTACTGGCTATCTACAAGCGCGGCGCCACCGTGCGCGACCAGCTCGCCCGCCAGAGCGTCAAACTGCCCGACGAGCGCGCCGGCCTGCTGATGGTGTTCCGCAGCTTTGAAAAAATGAGCCTGGGTCTGGTGCTGGAAGCGGACAAGCCGCTGGCCGTGATGGATTTTGTCCGCAATCCGTAATTCCATCACAGGGAACCCCTGAAAAACTACTGCGCGGGCGCCTGGAGGCGTCCGTCTTGTAGAAAGAACCAAAACATAGAACGGTATTTCGCATGGATGCGTTGACCGCCACCCTCGCGCTAATGCGCCTCGAGGGCCTTGGCATTGGCAGCTACTGGCAACTGGTAGAGCGTTTTGGCTCCGCCTGCGCCGCACTGCAGCAGCCCCCCGAATCTCTCTCCCGCAAGCTTCCCGATCGCGCCCGCACACAGCTGGCGGAATTCCAGCGTATCGAACTCGACAGTGAACTGGGCCAGTGGGCCCTGGCCGAGCGCCAGCGCTGTGCCGAAGAGTGCGTCTATCTGCTGCACTGCGAGGACGACAATTACCCGGCGCTGCTGAAGGAAATTTCGCGGCCGCCGCCGATTCTCTACGTATCCGGTGCCATTGACGCCCTGGCTCTGCCGCAAATAGCGATGGTGGGCGCGCGCCGTGCCACCCGCGCCGGGCTCGACAATGCCGAGGCCTTTGCCGCCGACCTGGCCGCGGCCGGATTCGGGATTACCTCCGGCCTGGCCCTGGGTGTGGATGCCGCGGCACACAGGGGCGCCCTCAAGGGCGGTGGCAAAACCATCGCGGTGCTGGGTACCGGCGTCGACCGGCTTTATCCTCTGCGCAATGTGGTGCTGGCGGAGGAGATTCTCGCCGCCGACGGTGCCATCGTCAGTGAAATGCCCCTGGGCACGGCGCCGGAGGCCGGCAACTTTCCCCGTCGCAATCGCATTATCTCCGGGCTCAGCCTCGGTACCTTGCTGGTGGAAGCCGCGGTGCGCTCGGGCTCACTGATCACCGCGCGGCTGGCGCTGGAGCAGAATCGCGAGGTATTCGCCATCCCCGGGTCCATCCACAATCCAATGGCGCGCGGTTGCCACCATATGATCAAGCACGGTGCCAACCTGGTGGAGACCAGTGACGATATCGTGCAGCACCTGCACGGGTTTCTTGAGGGAATGGTGCGGCAGCCCGGGCTGTTTGAAAACACGGACGTTGCGCTAGATCCAAATATGCCGGACGAACAACGGCAGTTGATCCGGGCCCTTGGCAGCGATCCCCGCAGTATCGAACAGTTGGCCCGGGACACCGGCGGCGATGCCGGCGACCTGATGGCCGGGCTGTTGCAGCTGGAGCTGGAGGGACTGGTGGAGCAGCTTCCCGGCGGCTATCAGCTGACCGGTAGCGGCGCAAAAACCCTGACCGCGCTGGCCGAATAACGCAAAAGCCGCTAGGGTCACTCCCTGAATCATTCAGGGAGTCTTCCTCTATGCCATCCTTCTCCTACCCTGCGGCCATGAATAAGCCAACCACACCGCGCTTATCCGTTGGATCCCTGTTAAAACGCCTGTGTAGCGGTAGTGCCATCATCTCGGCGCTGGCCAGTGTTCCGGCTATCGCCGCAGAAAAAGGCGAAATTTTCCTCGACCAGCTCAAGCTGCCAGAAGGTTTCAAGATCGAGGTCTACGCCAAAGATGTTCCCAACGCCCGCCATATGACCCGCGGCGACAAGGGCACCCTGTTTGTTGGCTCCATGCGTGAAGGCAAGGTCTACGCGGTACTGGATACCGATGGCGACCAGAAGGCCGATGCGGTGAAGGTGATCGCAGAAGGGCTAAAACTGCCCACTGGCGTCGCCTTCAAGGATGGCGACCTCTATGTAAGTGCCACCACCAGCATCCTGCGCTTCGACGATATCGAGTCCCGCCTCGACAACCCTCCCGCGCCCGTCACCATTACCGAGCAGTTCCCGGACAAGCACCACGGCTGGAAATACATCGCCTTCGGCCCCGACGGCTGGCTCTACGTGCCGATCGGCGCCCCGTGCAACATCTGCGATGAGAAGGACTACGCCAATATCCAGCGCCTGAAAATCGAGGGCGACAAAGTGGTCAAGACCGAAACCTGGGCGGAAGGGGTTCGCAATACCGTGGGCTTTACCTGGCATCCGCAGACCAAAGCCCTGTGGTTTACCGACAACGGCCGCGACATGCTCGGTGACGACACGCCACCCTGTGAGCTGAATACGGCGCCGGTGGCGGGCAAGCACTTCGGCTATCCCTATTGCCACGGCGGCGACATCATCGATCCGGAGTTTGGAAAAGGAGAGGGGGGTGAGGGCAAACAGTGCAGCGCCTTCGTGCCGCCGGTACAGAAGCTGGGGCCCCATGTGGCGCCGCTGGGTGTGAAGTTCTACACCGGCAGCCAGTTTCCGGACCACTACAAAAACCAGGTCCTGATCGCCGAACACGGCTCCTGGAACCGCAGCAACAAGATCGGTTACCGGGTAACCATGGTGACCCTGAACGACAAAGGGGAGGCGACTTCCTACAAACCATTTATCGATGGCTGGTTGCAGGGTGAGGAAAACTGGGGTCGACCAGTGGACCTGCTGGTGATGCCCGACGGAGCAATTCTGGTCTCTGACGACTACGCAGGAGCCATCTATCGCGTCAGCTACGACGGCTGAACCCGGCCCGCGGTTACCGGAGCTGCGTCAGGGCGCTACCTTGTCTAGGCTTCTGGTATCCGCTAAATTCCCGCGCTCCCAGAACTTTGCCACCGGTGCGACCGGTTCTGAACGCGTAAGCGCCTGCGAAACACCATTGCACAGTGATCTGTGTTGCGCAGGTGCAGACCAAGATGCAAGCGAGACCAGACTGTGTCAGACAATAAATTTTCCGCTGCCCTCAGTACCCCGCTGACGATTGCCTCTGCCGTGCGCCTGCTGGAAGCCGGCAGCGTCATCGCCCATCCCACGGAATCCGTATGGGGTCTGGCCTGTGATCCGAACAATCCCGATGCAGTCGCCCGCCTGCTCAGGCTCAAGAACCGGCCGTTGGAAAAAGGACTGATCCTGGTGTCCGGCGATCAGCACCACTTTGATTCCCTGCTGCACAACCTCAGTGGCGACCAACGCGCGCGCATCGACGAAACCTGGCCGGGTCCGGTAACCTGGCTGGTGCCACATTTTGATCAGGTACCGCCGTGGGTCTCCGGCATTCACCACAGTGTTGCCCTGCGCCACACCAACCACGGGTTTACCGCCGCATTAACGCGCGCCTTTGGCGGTGCTATCGTGTCTACCTCCGCTAACCCGGCGGGCTGCCAGCCGGCGCGGCACAAGTTCCAGGTGCTGCGCTATTTCGGTAGTGAGCTGGATTTTGTTGGCGGCGGCAATACCGGCGGCCGCACTGCTCCCAGTGAAATCCGTGATGCTGCCAGTGGCCGCATCGTGCGCGCGGGCTGAGCCGAGTCCGCGCCCGAACCCTGTCGATTCCGCCCAATAATTTTCGTGAGCATGCCATGAGCGATGTAAATATCCAGGCCGTCAAAGAGTATCTGTTGAATCTGCAGGACCGGATCTGCGTGGCCTTGTCCGCAGTAGACGGCGCAGAATTTGTGGAGGACGCCTGGGAGCGCGAGGGGGGCGGCGGTGGCCGCACCCGGGTGCTGGAGAACGGCCAGGTGATCGAGAAGGGCGGGGTGAATTTTTCCCATGTGCACGGCGACAAGCTGCCGCCGTCGGCGACCAATGCGCGCCCTGAGCTGGCGGGTCGCTCTTTTGAGGCTATGGGTGTGAGCCTGGTGATCCATCCGCGCAATCCCTACGCGCCCACCAGTCATGCGAATGTACGCCTGTTTGTGGCGCAGAAAGAGGGCGCTGAACCGGTGTGGTGGTTTGGTGGCGGTTACGACCTGACGCCTTACTACGGTTTTGAGGAAGATGTGGTGCACTGGCATCAGACGGCGAAAGATGCCTGTGCGCCTTTTGGAGAAGATATTTATCCGCGATTCAAGAAGTGGTGCGATGAGTATTTTTATCTGAAGCATCGGGATGAGGCGCGCGGTGTGGGCGGACTCTTTTTTGATGATTTTAATGAGGGCGGCTTTGAGAAGGCGTTTGGGTTTATGCAGGCGGTTGGCGATTCTTATATCGATGCCTATCTGCCGATTTTGAAGAAACGCAAAGATGCCGAATACGGTGAGCGCGAGCGCGATTTCCAGTTGTACCGTCGCGGTCGTTATGTGGAATTCAATCTGGTGTTTGACCGCGGGACTTTGTTTGGTTTGCAGAGTGGCGGTCGCACGGAATCTATCCTGATGTCGCTGCCGCCGGAAGTGCGCTGGCGCTATGACTGGCAGCCGGAAGAGGGCAGCGCCGAGGCCAAGCTCTATAGCGACTTTTTGCCGCACCGGGATTGGATCTAATTTGATCCTGTGGCGGTGCCGCTACCGTGTGTCCCTTTGCGAGACACGCCGTGAACCCATCCCTGGGGGCTCTTCTAAAACATCCCTGTTTTAGAAGGTCTCGCAAAGGGACACACGGCATCGACACCTTCGCGGAAAGTTCAGTGATTTTTAATCAAAGTGGTGCAAGCTGCTTTTAAAGGAATTCGCCATGCACAAGGCTCGTCTGGAAGATATCAATAAACTTTTTCTGGAATACCGTCGCCTGTTCGAAGCCCGTGATGCCGAACAGATTGCCGACTTCTACCGTTTTCCCCTCCATTACTATTTTTCCAACGGAAAAAAATCCGAACTCTCCCGCGAATATTTTATTGGCCGGGTAAAAAAGCTTTTGCACCTCTATCAAACGCTGGGTGTCACCCAGATTGTCGGCGCGGTGACGGATGTGATCGAGTTGAATGAAAACACCAGCCTGGCGACATTGAACTGGGTGTTGCTGGATGCGAGCGGTGAAAAGCCGAGGCAGATTTACAGTGCAATCACGCGCTATATGGTGTGCGAGTTTGACGGCGAATTGAAAATCAATGGTCTAATTGGTGTAAATGAAACTAAGCAACTTAAATATGCGATCAAAGGTCGGAGTTAAATGTCTTGATTGATAAAATAATTGAAGATGTTTCTGATATTGTTGCAATAATTGCTGCTGTTATTTCGTTGCTTGCGTTAGTAATGGCAATTTTAAGTTACCGAGTTTCAAGGCGTGCATTGAGAATATCTGAACAGGAGTTCGCAGAGAAAAAACTGCCCTTGAAAGAGTATTTAATTGATTCTTTCCGATTTGATGATGGGGAAAGGCGATTTATAGCTTTTTCTTTAAGGTTTTCAAATGTTTCTGCATCGAGTAGGACACTTTCTACTTTTGATCTTGAAGTGCACCTTGCTGATGGCCAGAAAATATTTTGTTCACCATATAATTATATTTTGCCGAATCATCTTCTCTTTGGCCAAGAGATGTTGGGTGTACCGTTGAATATAAGCCCCAAAACAGTGGTATCTGGGTGGGTGGTTTTCGCGATCCCAAGAAAGGCTTTTGGCTTCTCGGCGATTGAAAAATATAAGGTGAGCGCAAAAACCGATGATAATTTTGACGTTAGCATGGAAGTATTTTTAGTTCGGTATTGTGATGTTAAAGAAGAAGTCAAAATATAGTGATAATCATTTCGTTCCCGTAGTTCGCACGGGTGGAATTGCTACTGCTGAACTTGGAGAGGGGCGTCTGATTCCGGTTTTGATTCTTGATTGCAAAAATCATAAAAGCTTACTGGAGTTGATATATTTGCATGAAGATTCTCCGCCTGGGGATGTAAAGTGTACTTGGGGAGCAAATAGCAAGTTTTTTTATTTGTTATTTGATTTCTCAAGGCCCACCGAAGTGAGTTGTGGAGTCAAGTTCGAAATATCCAGCCAATGGAGGGTTGCCGACGGAATAGTGCGGGCCAAGGGTGTTTATTTGCAACCAATTGATTCCGGTGAAAATGTTCTGGCTGGAATACATAATTCGAAAGTGTTAGTGGAGGTTTCGCCTGAGGCAAAAATGGAAGATTGGGATGCGAGAATTATCAAGTTTCTTCGAAAAAAACTCAGAAAAAATGGTTTCACAAGAAAAGACTCAATTTCTGCATCTAAGTCGACTCTAGATGAAAATAGAGAATTTTGGGCGCAAAAAGTTAATTAAATGATTAGACGCACAGATATTTATGCCGTCATTGGTAATCCGATCACGCAGTCAATGTCTCCGGTGATTCACGCGGCCTTTGCCGAAGAGACCAATCAGGATCTGGAGTACGGAAAGCTGTTTGCAGAAGTGGACGACTTCAAGGTGGTGGTGGATGAGTTTTTTTCTTCCGGGGCTAAAGGACTGAATGTCACAGCGCCTTTTAAGCTGGACGCGTTTGAATATGCCAATGAACTGACCGAGCGCGCGCATGCCGCGGGTGCGGTGAATACCCTGGCGCGACAGCCTGATGGAACGTTTCTTGGTGACAATACCGACGGCCCCGGGCTGGTGTCGGATATTCGCGATCACCTGGGCTGGACGATCGCGGGCAAAAAGGTACTGGTGCTGGGCGCCGGCGGTGCTACCCGCGGTACTCTGCTGCCGCTGCTGAACGAAAAGCCGATGCAGTTGCATATCGCTAATCGCACCGCGTCCAAGGCACAACAGCTGGCCGAAGAATTTGCCGGGTATGGCGAGCTGACTGCCAGCGGCCTCGACGACATTCCCGCGGGCTTTGAGCTGATTATCAACGCCAGCGCTGCAGGCCTGTCCGGTGAGCGGCCGCAGATCAGTGAGGCCGTAATTGGGCCCGATTGCTGCGCCTACGACATGGTTTACGGTGCCGAGCCGACGGCATTTATGTGCTGGGCGGCGCCACTTGGCGCGAAGACCGCCGACGGACTGGGCATGCTGGTGGGGCAGGCGGCGGAGGCGTTTGCCCTGTGGCGCGGGGTACGCCCGTCGGTAGAGCCCGTGTTGGCAATGTTGCGCGATGAGTTACGTCGCAAACAGTAAACGGACGCCAGCTTAACCGACCAGAACCGTTTCTTCCCTGAAACTCTTCAACACCATGCGGTCACGGATAGGTGCCGTGACCGCCACGCCACACTATCGTTAGCCTTGGAATCGCTGTCCCGGCCGGGAATTTTCGGCCCGTGTTCGGCGTGAGGCATGGGGTTTCTGCGGTCGATGCGCTAAAACGCTGTAGAAATCCGCTGAAACTGGCCGGAAAACGCCGCGCAGCGTACTTTTCCGGCCGAGTTTTGGTATCCTCTCGCCCCTAATTTTTGGGCCCGGTCGGCGTTAACTGTCGTATGCGGTTAGGCGAGGCCCCGTTTTCCCTGGCTCTTTCCCGCTGCCATCGGCAATTTTCGACCCCGCGGCACCGGCGAAACACTGGAGTTATCCACAAGTGAAACAGCTTCCCTTCGAGAAAGTCACCATCGTAATGGGCTCCCAGTCCGACTGGCCGACCATGGAAATGGCGACAAAGCCACTGACCGATCTGGGTGTGGCCTTCGCCACCGCCGTGGTGTCTGCCCACCGCACGCCCCAGCGCATGGTGGAGTTTGCGACCACTGCCCACGAGCGCGGTACCCAGGTGATCATCGCCGGTGCCGGCGGTTCCGCGCACCTGCCGGGCATGATCGCGGCCATGACCCCGCTGCCGGTCATCGGTGTGCCGGTGGCGAGCAAGTTCATGACCGGTATGGATAGCCTGCTGTCCATCGTGCAGATGCCCAAGGGCGTTGCCGTTGCCACCCAGGCGGTGGGCGCTTCCGGCGCCTTCAACGCTGGCCTGATGGCGGCGCAGATACTGTCCCTGACAGACCCGGAACTGCAGAAGCGTCTTATCCAGTGGCGCGAACAGCAGAGTGCGGGCGTGCCGTTCGAAGTCGAATAATCAGAAGTTGAATAAGCCGGTTTGAGATTACTGAACGTTTACGAGGTGTAGCGGAAAATGACGGTCAGACGCGTAGGTATTGTTGGTTGCGGCCAGCTGGCACAGATGATGGCCCAGGAGGCTCGCCCGCTGGGAATCGAGTTCAGTTTCCTCGCCGAGGGCGGTGAGAACACCACTTGTGTGGAAGGGCTGGGCACCATTGTCGACGCTGGGGATGGCGCGGATATCGAAGCGCTGTACAAAGCCATGGGTAGTCCGGAAGTGATCACCGCTGAGCGCGAAGGTGTGGATGCCGAACTGCTGCGCGCACTGGAAAAGTTCTGTCCGGTGTACCCGCGCCCGGACGCGTTTGAAAAAACCCAGCACCGCGTGCGTGAAAAAACCGCAATCACCGAGGCGGGCCTGCCGGTGGCCCCTTTCCGCCCTGCTAACAATTACGATGAAATCTGTGCGGCGGTGAAAGAGCTGGGTTATCCATCGTTTATCAAAAGCTGTGAACACGGCTACGACGGTAAGAATCAGTGGCGGGTGAACAGCGATCAGGACCTGGCCGCGATTGCAGACCAGGTGCCCGCGCAGGAATACGTGGTAGAGAAGGGCATCAACTTCTCCCGCGAAGTTTCCCTGATCGGCGCGCGCACCGCCGACGGCAAGGTGGTGACCTATCCGCTGGCAGAAAATGATCACTACAAGGGTACGCTGCTGGTTTCCACCGCACCGGCTCCGCATGTGGATGAAAAGCTGCAGACTACTGCGGAGGAATATCTCTCTACTCTGATGAATGCCTGGGATTACGTGGGCGTGCTGGCGATGGAGTGCTTCGTCACCGACGACGGCCTGCTGATTAACGAGCTGGCTCCGCGGGTGCACAACAGTGGTCACTGGACTTTGGCCGGCGCCAAGACCAGCCAGTTTGCCAATCACGTGCGCGCGATTCTCGGTATGCCGCTGGGCGAAACCGGCTGCGATCGCGTGGCGGTAATGATCAATATGCTGGGTGTGGATAAAAAGCCGGAGCTGGCCAATGAGGGTGTCTGGTCTTACGGTAAGGAGCTGCGCCCGGGCCGCAAAATGGGCCACGTGATCTTGCTGGACGACACTCAGGACGCGTTGGCCGCGCGCATCGACAGCATGCTTGAAGAACTCTACGGCCCGAGCAAACGCCCCGCCTGATTATTCTGGTGGCGGTGACGCTACCGGGTACAGCTTTGTGAGACACGGGCTAGGCGCCCCCCCTCAACCCACCCATGGGGGCTCTTCTGCGAGGTCCCTCTCGCAGAAGGTCTCACAAAGCTGTACCCGGCATCGCCACCTTCGCCCCCGACTCTTTAGATATTTACAACTTCTGAAATCCTAACTCTCCTACATTCATTTCAAATGAATCTGGCATACTGGGACCCAATTTCTCTGCAATTTATATTGCGGCAGTTTTTAGTTTTTGGGGGTTAGCCAGTGCGAGAATTTATAAAAAATCTTTCCATCTGTTTTACCGCCGGCGCTGTCGCCGGGCTGGGTTATGCACTCGGTTTGTGGGCGTTGGGCCACTACGGTATTACGCGCGCGCTATCGGTCGATATAGCCCCCTACCTTTCCAATGCTTACATCTACCAGCGTGTTGTATGGGGCGGTGTCTGCGGGCTTATTTTCCTGCTGCCGTGGCGCAAGAGCTGGGTTTCCCGCGGTTTTCTGCTGTCACTGATTCCCGCCGGGATTCTGCTGTTGGTGTTGTTGCCCATGCGCGGTCTGGGTATCGGCGCACTGGCGCTCGGAACCCTGACGCCGCTGGTGATTGTTCTGGCCTGTGCCGCAGGTGGGATTGCCGGGTCTGCATGGCTCAGAGCACAGGGAAAATAAATTGGTAGAAGTGGCAGGGAGCCAGTCGTTTGCGAAATCTCAGTCTCGATCAGCTGCAGTTGTTTGTCAGTGCCTGTGAGCTCGGCTCTTTTTCTGCGGTAGCGCGTGATGTCGGTCGCGCGCAGTCCGCGGTGAGTGCGCAAATCCAGAACCTGGAACTGGATCTCGGTCTCGAGCTGTTTGATCGCAGCGGCAAGTTTCCTAAGCCCACGGGCGTTGCACTGGCATTGCTGCCCCTGGCTCACCAGGCCATTGGCCAGCTGCGCCGCCTGCAACAGGCGGCGGATTCCTATGAGCGGGGCGAAGAGTCACAGCTGCGAATTCTGTTTGAAGAGCAGGTGATGCCGGATCGGCTTAACGATATGCTCGCTGCATTTGCCGAACAGTTTCCCAATACGTTGATCCATGCCAGCAGTGTCGGTGGCGACGATGCCGTTGGCCAGATAGGCCGGGGCGAGGCGGATTTTGCGTTCGTAACCGCCCGCGATACTTACCCGGGAGAAGTGAGCTCCAACAATCTCGGGCAACAGCAGATACTCACCCTTGCCGCGCCGGAGCACCCCCTTGCACAAATGCCCGCTGCCAGTCTGGCCGAGGCCGCTGACCACCGGCAGATTCTGATTGCCGGTAGCAGTGCCACTGCTACGGCAGACCGCGGCCATATCAATCCACAGAACCAGGTCGCCGCACAATGCTGGCGTACGGACTCCCTGCTGCAGGGGCTGGAGCTGGCCAGTAAAGGGGTGGGTTGGATCAATGCGCCCTTCGAGTTGGCGCGCCCATTTCTGAAAAGTGGCCGCCTGGTGGAGTTGAACCTTACCAGTGCGCTCTCCGCCTGGAGCCTCGGTGTCGATCTGCTCTGGTCCAATCGCACACCCCAGGGTGTCGCCGGGCGCTGGTTCGCGCGCGAGGCGCACCGCCTTTATGGCAACTACTACAGTCCTCCCCAGTAGAACGCCGCTCACCTATCTATAAATCCGATAGATACCAACTTTTCCCAAAGTAATTTCCAGTAGAAACTGCGTTCCAATTTTGAATGGAAGCGGTGAGGTACGCGCATGAGCGAATTCTGGTCCTGGATCGGCTACAGCCTTGTATTGGGGGTCGGTGCAACCTTGGCTTGCGACCTCTGGGGGCAGCTGGTGCGCCTGGTTACGGGCATTCCCCCACTGGATTGGCGTCTTGTAGGCCGCTGGCTGGGGCATATGCCCGGCCAGTTCCGCCACGACAGTATTGGCAGGGCGCGGCCGGTTCGCGGAGAGGCCCTACTGGGCTGGACCGCCCACTACCTTACCGGGGTGCTGCTGGCCGCGGCGCTGCTGGGCCTATTCGGCATCGACTGGGTGGAGACCCCCCGTTTTTTTGAAGCGCTCGGATTCGGTCTGGCAACGGTGCTGTTGCCGTTTTTTATCATGCAGCCGGCGCTGGGAGCCGGCATTGCCGCGCGCCGCACCCCGCAGCCAATGCGCGCGCGATTATTGAGTTTGTGCACCCACGGCGCTTTTGGCGTGGGGCTCTGGTGTAGCGCGATACTGCTCAATGCGCTGCATGGATAATTTTGGTCAAAAATCGGAGGTGAATCATGGATAGCAAATTCGCACAGCAACAACTCACTGCATTTGGCGAACACTACCGCTACGACGTCGGTTACCTGCAGGAATTTTTGCAGGTGGCACCGGAGGGGTTTGAAATTTTCCAGGGCTTCCAACCCCTTTCCACCTACCGGTCGAAGCTGCCGCTGGATATTTACTGGGTCAGTCGCTTGGCGGCGATGCAGGTAGCGGACTGCGGGGAATGCCTGCAGTTATCGGTGCGCATGGCGCTGGAGGCAGGGGTGGATAAGGCGCTGGTGAAGTCGTGCATCGAGGGTGGCAGCCGACTGCCAGAGAACCTGAAAGACATTTTCGATTTTGCCACGGCGGTGGCGAGCTATCGCGTGATTGACCCGCAGCTGGATACGCGCATCGATCAGCAGCTGGACAAGGCCCAGCGTATCGAGCTGGGCATTTGTGTGGCGACCGCGTCGGTGTACCCGACCATCAAGCGCGCGCTGGGTATTGCCCAGCGCTGTAGCCTGATGGAAATTGAATACGCCGCGTGAGCGGCGCCGGGTCATTACTTCAATATCAGGCCCGCGGCAATGGTCAACATCATTGCGGCAATACCGAAGTCGATAAACCGCCATACCGTTGGGCGCGCCAGCCAGGGCGAGAGCCAGGCAGCGCCCAGCGCCAGGCCAAAAAACCATGTGATGGACGCGCTAACCGCGCCCAGTGCATAGGCCCCGGGCTCTGTCTGTTGTGCGCCGAGTGATCCAACCAATAGCACGGTGTCCAGATAGACATGGGGATTGAGCAGTGTCACCGCCAGTGCCATCAGCAATACCTTGGCCATAGAGCGGGCCTTTTCTGTTTTGCGGTTTTGCAGACCCACGGGGCGCAGGGCGCGGACGAGTGCCTGAATACCGTACCAGGTCAGGAAGGCCGCTCCGCCCCACCGCGCCACCGCGATTAATTGCGGACTTTCCACAAGCAGTGCCGCGAGTCCAAAAACCCCGATACAGATGAGAATCGCATCGCAGAGTGCACAGATTGCTGCCACCTGGATGTGGTATTCCCGCCGAACCCCCTGCGTTAGCAAAAAGGCATTCTGTGCGCCAATCGCAATAATCAGGCCCGCACCGAGCATTAACCCACTGAAATAGCTGTGCAACATCGTATTTGCGTACTCGAAAATCCGAAACAGTGGCTAGTCTGTAGCGAACCTTGCTATAAGAAAAACAAGTTTTACTAATCCTATATTAGAAAAATTAATATGTTCGATTACAAACTGCTGGCCGCACTCGCTGCGGTGGTGGAGCAGACCGGGTTTGAGCGGGCCGCACTGGCGCTGGGTTTGTCACAGTCCGCGGTTTCCCAGCGCATCAAGCTGCTGGAGGCCCGTGTCGGTCAGCCGGTATTGCTGCGTGGATCGCCGCCCAGGCCCACGGAAGTGGGGCGCCGTCTGCTGAACCATGTGCAACAAGTGCGCCTGCTGGAGCGGGATATTCAGGGCCAGATCCCCGCGTTGATGGAAGCGGGGACGGGGCCAGAAAGACTGAGGATTGCCATCAATGCCGACAGTCTGGCGACCTGGTGGGCCCCCGCTATTTCGACATTTTGCAGCGCACGCAACCTGGTGCTGGATCTGGTGGTCGAGGATCAGGAAGTGGGACTCAAGCGCATGCGAACCGGTGACGTGGCTGCGTGTGTGTGCGGCGCGGCGAAGGCGGTGTCTGGTGCGCGCAGTATTGCCCTCGGTGCCATGCGCTATCGCGCTCTGGCTAGTCCTGCGTACATTCGCCGCTATTTTCCGCAGGGTGTCGATACCGTCACGCTGGCAAAATCGCCCGCGGTAGTCTTTGGTCCGGATGATTCCCTGCAGCATCGCTACCTGGAGTCGCTAGGGTTTGACGGGGCTTTTCCGTATCACCTGTGCCCCTCGTCAGAGGGATTTGTGCGCCTGGTGGCCAATGGTCTTGGCTGGGGGCTGGTGCCGGAATTACAGGCGCAAGAGGCTCTGGCGAGGGGCGAGTTGGTAGAGCTGTTGCCGGAGCGGCCCATTGATGTGCCGCTCTATTGGCACCACTGGCGCACGGGCGGTGAGCTGTTGGAGGCGCTCACCGGCGAGCTGTTGCGCACCGCCGGCAAGCTGCTGGTAGCCACGGGCAGCTAGCAAACAACCCGATTTCTCCGCTCCGGATTATCCGGGCTTGCGCGCAAGCGGCTGGCACATGCAGTGCACGCCGCCACCGCCGGCGGTGATCATGGAGATATCCGGGTCGATCACTTCCAGGCCGTGGGCGCGGCATTTTTCTTTCAATTCGGTGTTGTCGGACGGCAGCATGACGCGGTCGTTGCCGAGCGCCACCACGTTCACACCGAGCTCCATCACCTGCGGGTAGGAGATGTCGATAATTTCGAAGTTGCGGGATTTGAACCACTGCACCAGTTCCGGTTCGACGGCATCCACACATACGGCGACGAGTTTTTCTGCCAGTGCGGCTACCAGCACGTCGATGTGCAGGAAGTAGGGGTCAAACTCGTAGCCCTTCACTTCCCAGCCTTCTTTTTCGATCCAGCTTTTCATCTGGTTGAAGCCCTGGGGTGAGGTGCGCTCGCCGCTGTAGCCACACAGGATGACACCGGGTTCCAGCACCATAAAGTCGCCGCCCTCTAAACTGCCGGCGGTGATGATGTCGTAAATGGGGATGTCGAGTTTCTGGTAGGTCTTTACTACATCGACCCATTCGCCGCGGCGCCAGGGGGAGTACATCTGGGTGACGATGGGGCCCCAGGGGGTCATGACGCTGCTGTCGCGGGCGTAGAGCTGGTAGGGCAGGTTGGCGTCGGCGGGCAGCAGGTGGGTGGTGACGCCGGCGTGTTTGTAGGCGTCGAGCATTTCCTGGTGCTGGCGTTTGGCGACGGCGGCGTCGAACTGACGGCCGAGGCGCACGGAGCGGCGGGAGGCGGCATTGCCCATCTGCCAGGTGTAGTTGTCGATGGGGCCGACGAGCAGGTCGGTGAGGACGCCGTATTCGGAGTCGATGCCCCAGTTTTTCAGTGGCGCGGTATCGCCGTTGTCATTGCGGTGTTTGTAAGTAAATTCGGTCATTGTGGTTCTCTGCGAGTTCGGTGGTTTACGGGAGCTCTGTTTCGGCTCCGTGGCGCTCCTGCTACCGGTGACCAATCGCGAGACACGCCGTGAACCCATCCCTGGGGGCTCTTCTAAAACATCCCTGTTTTAGAAGGTCTCGCGAATGGCCCCCGGCATCAGGAGCTTCGCGTTGAATTTATTTACTCTGTTAGAGAGATATTTAGGCCGCGCTTTTTGCCATTTTCAGCATCGCGTGCAGCAGCACGTTTGCGCCGGCTTCCAGATCTTCTGGCTCCGCGTTTTCCGCTTCGTTGTGGCTCAGGCCTTTTTCGCAGGGCACGAAGATCATGCTGGTGGGCGCTACGCGGGAGATGTACACGGAGTCGTGGCCGGCACCGGAGACCATCTCTTTGTTGCTGTAGCCGAGTTCGGCCACTGAGCTGCGCACGGCTTCGACACACTTGGGGTCAAAGGCGACGGCCGGGGAGCGCCATTCGTCGCGGATATCGTGTTCGAGGCCGATGTCGTCGGCGACGCGGGCGGCGATTTCGCGGAAGCGCTGGTCCATGGCGTCAAGGATTTTCTGGTCCGGGTGGCGCAGGTCGACGGCGAGGACGAGCTTTTCTGGCACGGTGTTGCGGCTGCCGGGTTCGACGCGGATGTCGCCGAAGGTGGCGCGGGCCCAGGGGCCGTGCTCGGCGGCGAGTTTGTAGAGTTCGTCGAGGATGCGGTGCAGGCCCATAAACGGGTCGCGACGGGTTTCCATGGGGCTGGGGCCGGCGTGGCAGGGCTGGCCGATGAGGGTGAGGTCGTACCAGTACATGCCCTGCACGCCGCTCAATACGCCGATGGTTTTCTGTTCGGCTTCCAGAATGGGGCCCTGTTCGATGTGTACCTCGAAGGCGGCGGCGAGCGGGCGCGGTTTGGCGGGGGTGTCGCCCTTGTAGCCGATGCGCGCGAGTTCTTCGCCGAAGGTTTTACCCTCTTTGTCCTTACGGGCGTAGGCGTAGTCGAGATCGAACTCTCCGGCCCAGACCCCGGAGCCGATCATGGCGGGGGAGAAGCGAGCGCCTTCCTCGTTGGTCCACACGGCAACTTCCAGCGGCGCTTCGGTTTCGATGTCGGCGTCGTTCAGGCTGCGCACCACTTCGAGGCCGGCGAGCACGCCGTAAACACCGTCAAACTTGCCGCCGGTGGGCTGGGTGTCGAGGTGCGAGCCTGTGAGCACCGGTGGCAGATCCGGGTTTTTACCGGGGCGTTGGGCGAAGATATTCCCCACTTCATCGAAAGTGACGCTGCAACCGGCATCCTGGCACCACTTTACGAAGAGGTCACGGCCCTGTTTGTCGAGGTCGGTGAGGGCCTGGCGGTTGCAGCCGCCCTTGTCGGTGGCGCCGATGGCGGCCATCTCCATCAGGGAGCCCCACAGGCGCAGGCCATTGATGCGCACTTGAGGGGCGCGGACTTGGTGGGTGTCGGTCATGGAATGCATCCGGAGTTTTATTGTGTGAATGGATGTATAGGGTTTAGCACAAGTCTATGGTTTGATTTTGCGAACACAATTAACATTTAATTGCCGTATTGGTGCCAAAAAGGCACCGTAGCGAGAATCAAGTTATGGCCGCCGAACTCCGAAATCTGTCCCTGACCTCCCTGCGCAGCTTTTATGCGGTGGGGCGTCATTGCCATCTGCGGCGGGCGGCGGAGGAGCTGCATGTGTCGCACCCGGCGCTCAGCCGCCAGATCCGTGAGCTGGAGGAGCGGTTGGGGACGCCGCTGTTTCTGCGTACCGGCAACCGCCTGTCGCTGACCGCGGCGGGCAAGCGCTTGCACCGGGCGGTGTCCGATGCGTTCGGGCGGTTGGAGCAGGGGTTGCTGACCCTGGACCCGGGCAATCTGTCCGGCGAGGTGGTGATCGCCACCACCGCCACCATTGCCAGCCGCTGGCTGCTGCGGATTCTGGCGGAGGTACAACAGCGCTATCCCGAGATTCGCCTGCGGGTGACCACCATCGAGCCGCGCGCGCGGCACCTGGGCGATGAAGCGGATATCGCCATTTGCCTGGGTGAGCCGGAAGCGCCGGCGCGGCAGGTGACGCCGCTGTATCAGGAACACTATCTGCCGGTGGCGAGTCCGCAGCTGCTGCGCGCGCGGGAGGACCTGAGTCGATCGCTGCGGCCGCTGGACCTGCTGGCGCTGCCGCTGCTGCACGATCGCCAGCAGCAGTGGCGCGGCTGGTTTACCGCCCAGGGGGTGGACTATGCGCCGTCGGTGAATGGCGTGTCCTTGGACTACGCCTATCAGGCCATCGAGGCTGCGCGCCTGGGGATGGGTGTGGCGCTGGCGGATCGGCTGGAGGTGAGTGAAGATCTGAAAAGCGGGCGCCTGGCCACGGTAATCGAGCGCTCCTACACCATCGGCCAGTCCCTGTATCTGGTGAATGATCACAGCGGTGCCATCAACCAGCGCACCCGGCTGGTGCTGGAGCGGGTGTTTCGCTGGCTGGAGAGCCGGGGGGCGTCGCTGGCGCCGGAAGCCAAAACCCTGCAGCAAGAACTCACGGTGGCCGCCGGCGCCGCACCGCAGCAGCCGTAATACTCCACTCCGCGACATCTCAAAGGATCGCTGCCCAGCCATATCACCTGTTCAGGTGATTGGGCCCCGCTTGACCTTCCCGCATACTGAATAATCATTCGAAAAAGTCTAACTATTGCGCAGATTGTCCGTTTGGTAGACGATGCGTGTTCAGAGTGTGCGTGGAATATCGCGCCATGGGTCGCAAGCGTCGTGAGAGCCAGTTCCCGCGGCAAAACTGCAGCAAACAAGTCGAGCAAGATGGAAAACCATAACAAGATCTATATCGATGGCCAGTGGATCGAGTCCACCTCCGGCGACTGGCTGGAAACCATCAATCCTGCAACCGAATCCACGATTACCCGAGTGCCTGCGGGCAGCGTGTCCGATGTGGATCGCGCCGTGCAAGCCGCAGCCCGCGCTTTCGACGCCTGGGCCAATACCCCCGCCAGCGAGCGCCGCGCGCTGCTGTTGCGCGCCGCCGACCTGATGGAAGCCCGCCAGGATGAATTGGTGGCAGCGGTATCCGACAGTCTGGGCTGTCCCCGCCATATCACCGGCTGGCTGCATGTAGAGGGCCCCATCGAGGCCATGCGCCTGTTCGCCGAGCACACCGGGATCACCGAAGAGACCGCCGAACACGGCCACTCCCTGGTGTGGCGCGAAGCGGTGGGCGTGTGTGGTTTTATCAATCCCTGGAATTACCCCCTGCACCAGTTCGTGGGCAAGGTCGGCGCCGCGCTGGCGGCGGGCTGCACCATGGTGGTCAAACCGTCCGAGCAGACGCCGTTGCAGGATTACCTGATGGCGGAAATTTTCCACGGGGCGGGCCTGCCGGCAGGCGTGTTCAACCTGGTGCCCGGTCGCGGCCCGGTCGTTGGCCAGGCGCTGTGTGAACACCCGCTGGTGGACATGCTGTCGTTCACCGGTTCGACCCGCGCCGGTATCGAAATTGCAAAGGCCTGTGCGCCGACGGTAAAACGCGTGACCCAGGAGCTGGGTGGCAAGTCCCCCTACATCATCACCGCCGACAGCGACTTCACCGCGGCGGTCCGTTACGGCGTGGACGACGTGATGATCAACAGCGGACAGACCTGCACTGCGCTCACCCGCATGCTGGTACCCCAGAGCCGCTACGACGAAGCGCTGGAAATTATTCGCGCGCGCGTGGCCGAGATCGAAGTGGGCATGGACGAAAATGCGTTTATGGGCCCGCTGTCGTCCCTGCGCCAGTGGCAGCAGGTGCAGGACTATATCCAGATTGGTCTCGAAGAGGGGGCAACCCTGCTGTGTGGTGGCGCGGGCAAACCGGAAGGGCTGGAGAAAGGCTTCTATGCGCGGCCGACGGTATTTGCCCATGTAAACAACGATATGCGTATCGCCCGCGAGGAAATTTTCGGCCCGGTACTGTGTGTGATCGCCTACGGCGATCTGGAGCAGGCGGTGACGATCGCCAACGATACTCCTTACGGTCTGTCGTCCGGTGTTTACGCCAAGGATCACAAGGGCGCGCTGGCCATCGCACGGCGCATTCGCGCCGGCCTGTGTTTCGTCAACGGTGGCGAGTTCAACTATCAAGCGCCGTTTGGTGGTTACAAGCAGAGCGGCAACGGCCGCGAATTTTCCCACCACGGGGTGGAAGAATTTACCGAAATCAAATCTGCGCAACTGGGTGTGCCCGCGGAGTAATCCGCGGCGCGCCGGCTGAAACTGACAAATAAAATAATCACCGCGGGAGAAGCTCCGTGACAGAAGTAGCCGTCAAAAAGAATCTCGGTAAACGGGACATGATCCTGTTTACCGTCTCCGCCATCCTGCTGGTGGATACCCTCGCAGCCACCGCCGCCATCGGTACCTCGAGTATTTTCTGGTGGCTGTTCCTGGGCCTGTTTTTCTTTGTACCTTTTGCCCTGGTGTCTGCGGAACTCGGCTGCGCCTATCCGGAAAAAGGTGGCATCTACGCCTGGGTGCGCGATGCCTTCGGCGGGCGCTGGGCGTCGCGCATCAGCTGGAGCTACTGGGTCAACGTGGCGATCTGGATGCCGGCGATTTTTATCCTGTTTGCCGGTGTGGCAAAACAGTTGTTCTGGCCGGACATGGGTGTCGCCGCGCAGATTGGTCTCGGTATCGCGCTGACCTGGATCGCGGTAATTGCTAACGTGGTCACCCTCAGTGTGGGCAAGTGGGTGCCCAATATCGGTGCCATCTTCAAGATCATAATCTTTACCGCAATTATCGCCGGTGCGGTGGTTTACGCCGGTGAAAACGGTCTCGCCAATCCGATCACCTTTGACAGCATCAAGCCGAACCTGGGCGACAGCCTGCAGTACATCCCCGCGATCATCTACGGCATGCTCGGTTTCGAGCTGATCAGCTCGAGCAGTGAGGAAATGCGCAATCCGCAGAGGGATGTGCCCCGTTCAATTCTGGTGTCCGGTGCCATCATTCTCGCGCTGTACACCCTCGGCACCACCGCCATTCTCGCGGCCATCCCAGCCGGCGAAATTGATCTGGTCGAGGGGCTGGTAGACACCCTGCGTCTGTTCTTCGCGCAGCTGCCCTATGGCAATGCGTTGGTCATGGCGCTGGGAATTGCCGCGCTCTATACCTTCTTTTCCAACGGTGTTACCTGGGCCATCGGCGGCAACCGCGCTGCGGCAGAAGCGGCGGAAGAGGGCGAGTTGCCGAAAGCGTTTGCAATCAAAAGCCGTAGTCGCAATACGCCGGTGGGTGCCGCGGTACTCATGGGCGCAATGAGTACGCTGATCCTGGTGCTGTACGGTTTTCTGGTGAACTCCAACGAAGACCTGTTCTGGTCGCTGTTCGCCTTCAGCGGGGTGATATTCCTGCTGCCTTATGTAGGGATGTTTCTGGCATTTCTGAAGATGCGCCGTGTTGACGGTGCCCGTGCGCGCCCTTTCCGCGTGCCTGGTGGCGAAAGCTTTGTGCGTGTGCTGACCTATTTCTGCGTGGCGATACTCGCCGGCAGTATTTTCCTGTTTATTTACACCCCGGGTGAGGGCGTGCAGTGGCCGGTGCTGATCGGTTCCATCGTTACTCTGTTGCTGGGTGAGCTGGCGATCCTGTGGGCTGAAAAACAAAACGGTAAGGGCGGGAATGAAACCTCCAATGCATTGCCCGTTTAAATAACGAAACGCTCGGCGAAGGTGCCGATGCCGGGTATCCCTTTGTGAGACCGTCTGCGGCCAGGACGGCCGCAGCCGAGCCCCCAGGGATGGGTTTACGGCGTGTCTCACAAAGGGATACCCGGTAGCGGTACCGCCTCGATATTTGTAAGTGCCTCCAATTTTTTCTACCCGCTTTCTGCGGGTTTTCGTGTTTCCACAAAACCCGAACAAAAACTCGGTTTCCTCACCCGTTGGGGTGATACCTGAATTTTGATTCGGTTTTTATAGTCTCCCTCACGATAAGACAGATAACAGAGCCTCAGGGAGATCGACATGGAATCAATGGGCAGTGCCAGCCGGCGCTTTAGCAAAAACTCACTCGCGGTTGCCGTCACCGGCGTCTTGCTGTCTGCAGTGGGTGTGTCCCCAATCGCCTTCGCCAACCAGATTGAAGAAGTATCGGTTACCGCGCAGAAGCGCGAACAGTCGGTGAACGACATCGGCGTGTCCGCCAATGCCTTCAGCGGCGAAATGATGCAGAACCTGGGCATCGACAGTGCCGTCGACCTGGGCGCGCACACGCCTGGTCTGGTCACCGTCAACAGCACCTCTGGCGGCACTCCGGTATTCGCCATCCGCGGTATCGGCCTCGACGATTTCAGCCCCAACAACAGCAGCGGCGTCGGCATTTACACCGACGAAGTGTTTGCCAGCAACCCGTCTTTTCTCGGCGGCCAGCTGTTCGATATCGAGCGGGTGGAAGTGTTAAAAGGTCCCCAGGGCACCCTCTACGGCAAGAACACCACCGGCGGTGCGATCAATTTCATCAGCGCCAAGCCCACCAGCGAAATTGAAGCGTTTGTGGATGCGGGTATCGGTAACTTCGGCGCCCGGGAAATGACCGGCGTGGTCAGCGGTGAGATCAGTGGCGAAGTACTGGGACGCCTGAGCCTGAATATGTCCAAGGCCGACGGCTGGCAGGAAGATCCGCAGACCGGGCGCGAGTTCGGCGGCGTGGACCGTTCCGCGGGCCGCGGCCAGGTCTCTTTCCCGTTCGCGGATAACGGCGAGGCGCTGGTGAAGGTGTACTTCAGCTCCGACAAGTCCACCCCGGTTTCACCGCAGGTCAGCGGACTCGGTGACGCCTTTGGCGATCCCTCGTTTGATGTGCTCAACAGCAGCAACGATGCGTCCATCGTCAATGTGGGTGACCTGAAAGTGGCGCGCGATGAGTCCGGTCACGGTGCCTCCCTCAACCTGAGTTACGGCTTCGAGACCTTTGATGTCATCTCCATCAGTGCGATCGACGCTTACGACCGCAAGGTAGTGGATAACTACGGCGGCTCCTCTGCGGCGATTCTCGACCTGTATCAGGACAACGAGATCAGCCAGTGGTCACAGGAATTCCGCGTTGTCAGCAACGGCGACGGCGCGACCAACTGGGTGGCCGGAGTGAACATTTCCGAAGACACCGTGAACGTGCGCGATGTGTTCGACGATTCCTTCTTCGTCACCGATTCCGTAGCCAGCACCTTTGTGCTGGACCCGGCGGATGTTTCCGTGCAGGGCTGGGACCTGCTTAGCGCGGAATACGAGCAGGTAACCCAATCCTGGGGTGCTTACCTGCACACCGAAACCGCACTGGGTGATGCATTCAACCTGATCGCCGGTATTCGTTACAGCGCGGACGACCGCAGCTTTGATGGCATCTCCACCAACCACGACGATGTGTACTCGTTCATTGACACCATCGCCGAACTGAACGACAGCAGCAGTGAAAGCGCGGTGACCGGCAAGCTGGGTCTCGACTGGCAGCTGCACGACGACCTGCTGCTCTATGCCAACGTGTCCAACAGCTACAAGGCCGGTGCCTACTACGGCGCGGCGATTCTCGACGATGCCAGCTGGGCCTATGTGGAGCCGGAAAAAGTTCTGTCCTATGAGATGGGCTTTAAGGCCACTCTGTTCGATGCCTCGCTGCAGTTGAACGGTGCCCTGTTCAGCCTCGACTACACCGATCGCCAGTCCCTGGTGACCATCATCGTCGATGACTTCAGTAACTACCTGGAATTCCCGGTGGCGGACACCACCCTGGTCAACGTGCCCGAATCCACAACCAACGGCTTCGAGCTGGACCTGCACTGGCTGCCCACCGACAACCTGACCGTGATGGCCGGTGTCGCCTACCTGGATAGCGAAGTGACCAAAGCGCCGAGCACTGCAGACATGCGCGGCATTGCCGCCGACCCTTCGGTGAATGACAACGCCGACGGTGTAAACCAGCTGTTCGTGGATGCCCTGGCCGCACCGCTGCCCGCCGGCGCCTCCCTGTCGCAGGCACCTGAATGGAGCTACAACAGCCTGGTGGCTTACGACCTGCCGCTCGCCGAATACAACCTGCGCTTACAGACCAGCTACACCTACAGCGATGAAATGACCGCGCAGCTGGCGGATGAAAACGCGCTGTCCGGACCGGTGCATTCCTGGGATGCGGAAGCCTCGCTGAGCGATGCCGACGAGCGCTGGGAAATCAGCGGCTGGATAAAAAACATTGAGGACAGCAGCGCGGAGACCTATGCCTTCTCCAGCTTTGCTGGCCGTTCTTACTATCGCCAGGCGCCGACCACCTTCGGGGTATCGGTTCGCTACAACATTTTCTAAATCCGCGCCGGCGATAACGCGATGATGAAGAGGTAATTATGTGTGACCCACAGACCAGGGCTGACGCCCTGGACGCACTACAAAAAACGACCTTCTTTCCCTACTGGCTGGATGCGCCGCAGCGCCCGGGTGACGAGCCCGCGCTGCAGCGTCCCCTGGAATGCGACCTGCTGATTGTCGGCGGTGGCTTTACCGGTCTCTGGGCCGCGGTCCAGGCCAAGGAAGCCAATCCCGAGCGCGATGTTGTGCTGATTGAAGCCAACAGCATCGCCATCGGCGCCTCCGGACGTCCGGCGGCGATCCTGTCCACTTCGGTGATGCACGGGCTGGCCAATGCGCAGCGTCTGTTTCCCGAAGACATGGATACCCTGGAGCAATTGGGTAAGGAAAACCTGGACGGCTTCCGCGAAACGATCGAGCGCTACGGTATCGAGTGCGACCTGGAGTGGGGTGGTGAACTCACCGTTGCTGTCGGTGACGAGGGTATCGAGGATATCGAAAAGGAATACGAGCTGTACCGCCACTATGGCCACGATGCACACCTATTGGACAAAGACGCTGTCCAGCAGGAAGTGAAGTCGCCGTTGTTCAATGGCGGCCTCTGGTCGAAACAACGCAGCGGCACCGTGCACCCAGCGAAACTCGCCTGGGGCCTGAAAAAAGTGGCAATGGAACTGGGTGTACAGATTTACGAAAACACGCCCATGCTCAGCAACGCGAAAAACAGAAAGGGCGTGTTGGTAAAAACACCGAAAGGCCGTGTGCAGGCGAACAAAGTGTTGCTCGCGACCAATGCGTTTGCCTCCGGCAATAAAAAAATTCGCAATCGCGTTGCGGCGATCCGCGACCGCATTGTGGTGACTGAACCACTGAGCGAAGAGCAGCTGGCAAGCATCGGCTGGAAAAATCGCCAGGGTATTTACGATACCCGCACCCAGCTGAATTACATGCGCCTGACCGCGGACAATCGCATCCTGTTCGGTGGTCGCCTGGACTACTTTTTCGGCAACAATACCGACCCGGAAGACGATAAGGCACCGGAACCTTATGTGCGTCTGGTGGATAATTTTTACCGCACCTTTCCGTCACTGCGCGGCATTCAGTTCAGTCACGCCTGGAGTGGCCCGATTGCACTGACCACGCGTATGGCGGTGCACTACCAGCACTATCACGGCGGCAAAATGCTGTATGCCGGTGGCTATTCCGGATTCGGTGTGACTGCGACACGTTTCGGCGCGCGGGTTGGCCTTGCAATCCTGGACGATAAAAAAGTCCCGGAACGGTCACTGAATTTTGCCTGCTCGCAGCCGGCGTATATTCCGCCGGAACCTTTTCGGTGGGTCGGTGCAAAGATCACCATGTATGCGCTGGATACCCTGGACGAAAAACGCGGTTGGCGCATTCCCTGGGTACGTATGGTGGAGAAGATGGGTTTCCCCATCACCCAGAAATAGTTTAGTTCTTGTTGTTTGATTTCCGTGTTGTGGAATCTTGCCCGCGCTGTCACTGCAACGTCTACCTCGTAGGAGTCGTTATTTAGAAGTGACTTTTTAGAAGTGACTTTTTAGAAGTGGCTATGCGCGGGCTTTTTTATTTTTCGAGGCTGGTCAATGGATCGGGATCGCTTCCCGAATGGTGGCGCAGGGCGCTGATAAACAGGTAGAACAACTCGGACTGGGAAGTGACGTCGAGTTTGGAGTAAATATGCTTGCGGTGGGTTTTGATGGTGTCCACGCTGGCATCGAGCTTTTCCGCCATGGACTTGATCGAGTGTCCACGCATGGTCATATGCAGTACTTCACATTCCCGATTGGTCAGAAGTGAGCTGCCGAAATTTTCCAGTGCGCTTTCAAGGCGTTTGCCAAACGATTCACTCTGGCTTTCGCTGCGGCTGTGATTGCGTATCCACTTGCGCAGAATATTTTCCACCAGCGGTAACAGTGAGCGAAGCAGCGCAATTTCGTTCGCGGAAAAGCGACCATTGCCGAGATCGGAAGCGCGTCCGATGGACAGGCTGGCAATAATTCCTTCTTTGCCGCGCATCAGGTAGCAGGCCTCATCACCCAGGTTGGCTTCGCGATAATAGCGGCGGAAGTACTCGGTCTGGCCAAACGCATCCGGCGCTACTTCGCGCAGCAAAAAGAAACCTTCCTTCTTATCATCCATCGCCGCGCGATAGAAAGGGTCGAACAGATAAGCCCCCTCCACATATCGATCCACCTGAATACTGTGTTGCTCATTGGCCAGCAGACGATGGTGGGTAACCTCCGGGGCAGCATCGGCGGGGTAGAGAATCGCCATACTGCTGTTTCCCTGCACCAAAAGTTCGGCGCCGCGCAGTAATTCGTAGATACGCTGTGAATCTGTCTCGCAATCTAGCAGATTGGCAACACACTGATGCCAGTGGGTCAGGTCGGGATTAGTGCCTGTGGTTTTCATCGATAATATGCAGTGTGTTCGTGCTCTGAATGCACAGATTTCCAGAAATGATTTCCATCGCTTTTTTCGGAAAAAACGGTTTTGAAAACAGGTTGGAAATTTTAACAAATAAGCCCGCAGTAAAGGACGTTAAAGCGGGCCATTCGATGAAGTGATTGCGCGGTGTTTTGGTGCGCCATTTGAGTATTCTCTGCCTACTGCTGCTCTAGCCGTTTGCCAGGTATTCGTTCTTGAGCTTCACGTAATTTCCCGCGGTGTAGGTAAAGAATCGCTTCTCTTTTTCCGACAGCGGGCGCGCCTTTTTCGCCGGCGACCCCACGTACAGGAAGCCACTTTCCAGGCGCTTGCCCGGCGGCACCAGGGCGCCGGCGGCGAGTACCACTTCATCCTCGATCACGGCGCCATCCAGTACGATGGCGCCAATACCGATCAATACGCGGCTGCCTACGGTGCAGCCGTGCAGGCAGGCCTTGTGTCCGATGGTGACGTCTTCACCGATGGTCAGCGGCCAGCCGCCCTCGTTAAAGTCGCTGGCGTGAGTGATATGTAGTACCGAGCCATCCTGCACACTGGTACGGGCGCCGATACGTACCCGGTGCATATCGCCGCGGATGACCGTCATCGGCCACACCGAGCAGTCGTCGCCTAGTTCTACATCGCCGATAACGGTACTTTGCGGGTCGATAAATACCCGCTCACCAAGTTTCGGGCTGTGGCCCCGGTGTTCGCGCAGGGTGTGCTCGGGGTGGGTGTTCTCGGGTTGGCTGTTCTGGGGTAAGTCGGATTTGGACAAGGCTGACCTCCGCTTGGGCAATCCACTAAAATAGATCGCGATAGTTTAACCCGTCTGTGCCAGCGGCGTGGAAATCCCGGCCGCCCAGTGACACCGAACTGTGACAAGGAACTCCGATGTCTGACACCTCCTCCAGCAACCCGCTTCTGAGTGCACCGCTGCTGCCCCCATTTGACACCATCAAGCCGGAGCACGCCGAGCCGGCCATTGATGAACTGGTCGCCAATTGTCGCGAACAGCTGAGAAAGGCACTGGAAGAGGCCGGTGATAGCCCGACCTGGGAAACCACCCTGGCGCCCCTGGAAGAGGCTCAGGATCAGTTGAGCAAGGCGTTTTCACCGGTCTCGCACCTGAACAGTGTGTTGAGCGGCGAATGGCGTACGCCCTATGAGGCCAGCCTGGCCAAGGTGACCGAGTACTGGACCGAAGTCGGGCAGGACCCGGGGTTGTATCGGGTGCTTCGCGCCTTGGCCAAGTCGCCGGACTTCGCCGCTTGGCCTCAGCCGCGCAGGCAGGCGGTGCGTCACGGGTTGCGGGATATGCATCTGGGTGGCGTCAGCCTGGAAGGCGAAAAGCGCGAACGCTATGCCGCCATCAGCAAGCGCCTGGCAGAGCTGAAAAGCCAGTTCGCCAACCATGTGCTGGACGCCACCAATGCCTGGACCCTGAACATCACCGACGACGCCGAGCTGGCTGGTGTTCCCGAAACCGCTGTGGCGGCCGCCAAAGCCGCCGCCGAAGCCAAGGGTCTGGAAGGCTGGTTGCTGACCCTGGATGGCCCCTGCTTCCTGGCGGTGATGACTTACGCGGAAAGCCGTACCTTGCGGCATAAAATGCACTTTGCGTTTATCACCCGCGCGTCGGACGTGGGCCCCAATGCGGGCGAGTTCGATAACGCCAATGTGATGGCGGAGATCCTCGCCCTGCGGGCTGAGCAGGCGCATTTACTGGGCATGAAGAATTACGCCGAACGCTCGCTGGCGAGCAAGATGGCGGAAGATCCGGAGCAGGTTGAGAAGTTTCTGCGGGACCTGGCCAAGCGCGCCCGCCCGGCGGCGGTCAAGGAGTTCGCGGAGCTGGAGGCCTTTGCCGCCGACGAACTGGGGCTCGACAAGCTGCAGTCCTGGGACGTGGCCTGGGCAGCGGAGAAACTCAAGCAGTCTCGCTACGCGGTAA
Organism: Microbulbifer sp. CAU 1566; assembly: GCF_023156515.1. Lineage (NCBI taxonomy): Bacteria > Pseudomonadati > Pseudomonadota > Gammaproteobacteria > Cellvibrionales > Microbulbiferaceae > Microbulbifer > Microbulbifer sp. CAU 1566. Next base: position 405,714 of record NZ_JALNMG010000004.1, read on the forward strand.
GCCAGGAGGAATTGCGTCCTTATTTCCCTTACCCGAAAGTGCTCGCCGGTTTGTTTGCGGTGGCGGAAAAACTGTTCGGGGTGACGGCAGAGGTGGATACGTCGGTGTCGACCTATCACCCGGATGTCCACTTTTACTGGCTCAAGCGCGGGGGTGAGCCGATTGCCGGTTTCTATCTCGACCCCTATGCGCGCGAGAAAAAGCGCGGTGGCGCCTGGATGGACGACGCCCGGGTGCGCCGCCAGACCATGGCCGGGTTGCAGCTGCCGGTCGCCTACCTGGTGTGTAACTTTTCATCACCATCAAAAGACGCACCGGCGCTGCTGACCCATTACGAGGTCACCACTCTGTTCCATGAATTCGGCCACGGTCTGCATCATATGCTCACCCAGGTGGATGTGGCGGCGGTGTCTGGCATCAACGGCGTTGCCTGGGATGCGGTAGAACTGCCCAGCCAGTTTCTGGAGAATTGGTGTTGGGAGCCGGAGGCGCTGGCGATGATCGCCGGACACTATCAAACCGGAGAGCCACTACCCCGGGAATTATTGGATAAAATGCTGGCGGCCAAAAATTTTCAGTCCGCCATGTTTACGGTGCGCCAGCTGGAATTTGCCCTGTTTGACTTCCTGCTGCACTCGCGCCCGGAGGGCGCCAATGCCGAAGAAATCCAGCGTCTGGTCAATGATGTGCGCGAAAAGGTATCGGTGGTGCCGGTTTCTCCGGATAATCGCTTCCAGAACAGTTTCAGCCATATTTTTGCCGGCGGCTATGCTGCGGGATATTACAGCTACAAATGGGCGGAAGTGCTTTCGGCCGATGCGTTTTCGCTGTTTGAGGAAACCGGCATTTTCGATCCCGCGACCGGGCAGAAATTTTTACAGACAATCCTCGAGCAGGGTGGCAGTCGTGAGGCCCACGAGTTATTCGCAGAATTTCGCGGGCGCGACCCACAGATAGACGCGCTGTTGCGTCATTCTGGCATCGAATAATCGAGACATGAGCGGGTTTAAAAAGAGGTAACCCATGAGCGAAGAATTTGAAAAACCCGTAAAGCGCCGGTTTATCGCCGGCGCAGTGTGTCCCCGCTGCAGCGAGATGGACAAGATCGTCAATTACACGCTGGGCGATAAAAACTATCGCGAATGTGTGGCCTGTGGCTTCAAGGATGAGATACGGTTGCAGGCCTCTCCGCGGGAACTGGATACCCGCGTGAATCAGACCGCAGACAGGGAAGTGGAAGAAACCGCAGTAAAAATACTGCAGCCGCCATCAGCGCCGGCCGATAAAAAATAATCCACCTAACGACGGCTTCCCTTGAAAAAATTGTATCCCTTGGTCGCACTGGCGATCGTTCTGGCCATCGCCGGTCTCTATGGCCTGGAGCACTTCCAGAAGTTGCGCGAGCGGCAGCAGGCGCAGACCGCGCACCTGATCACCCGCTGTGTGAACCAGGGACTTTTGTCGCTATTTACGCTGCAAAGTACCGACTGGAGCAAGGGCGGCGGGCAGCTGAAGACGGAAGAGGAGCGGTTGAAGCAGCGAGTGGCCGCACTGCCAGAAGCAGTATTGGAAGGCAAACCCTTTGCAGACTGGCAGGGAGCCCTGGAGGTGTGTGAGCGCCTGACGGTAAACAGCAACCGCCAGCACAAAACCATTTTCCGTCCGTTGACGGAAATGGCGAATAAAGATATCTGGAATCTCGAGACTGCCAAAAGCGAGCAGTTTCAGGAGCGCCGCAAAAGGGCCATTTATCGCACCAAGATTGCGGCCGAGGCAGCGGACCGCTATCTGGATGATCTGCAGGCGGATGTGGATCGACTGCTTACCGTCAGTGGCCTCTCAGAAGAAGCCCGTGCGCTGACGGCCCAGCAATTACAGGTTTCCATTTTTGACGAATACCATAAGGGACGTTTTTCCAAGCGGCGCGTGCTGCAATACCTCGATCGCCAGGAAGCCTTTTACCAACTGCTGACCGACAATCCCAAAGGCTTCACCCTGCGCGGTGGCAGTCTGTATTTTTACAATAAAGATTTGCACCGGCAGGCGGATGACCTGAATCGCGCACTGTTTCAGGGTGAGGTCGATTTCTTCGCCAACTGGCGACAGCTAGTTCAACAGTAGCGCAGCAATAATGCGTTGCGCGCCGAATCGTTAGTGGGACAGGTCAGCCTGCCGGTTCAGTGCCGGCATGCGCAGTTCTATCTGCATATGGTTGGCAAAATCCGGCCATTCTCCCGGCGCGTCATCGTAGCGCTGCTTGTACAGGATCATGGATACCAGTCGCCCCGGGTCCATTTCCGCGGGCTCAAAACGGCGCATCAGTAAATCGCTAAGGTCGTCTAGCTGGCAGGCCAGCGTTTCTCCCAGCAGCTCCCGCACCACCAGATTGGCCACCATCGGGTCCATCGGCAGTAGCGGTGTGCCGCAGATCGGCTGCAGCACGTCGTTGATTTCCTCCATGGTGCGGTGGGCCAGGTAGGCTTCATCGAGAATCGAGCCCAGGCCGTGCTCGTGCGGTTGACGCTCGGGTATTTCACTGAAGCTGTGCAGTATCAGTTCCCGCACCGGGTGGAAGTCGAGGCCGCCGGCATCGCATAGCCGATCGAGCCGCTGCAACCAAGCGGGGATGACCTGGATATAGCGGATCACAAAACAGGTGATGTGCAGTGGAGCATCCCGCTGCGGCAGCTGGATACTGCGATGGAGATTGGGCAGGGTGTCGTGCAGGGAGCGTCGAAAGCGGCTGCGCGCCTGCTCCGCGGCAATCGCACGATCAATGCATTCCTGGATCAGTTGGTAATGGTCAGACATACATCAAAACGAAAACGGCGAAACCGCCTCCCCGTTTCTTTGTCTGCGGACCCCCCGTTTAAACCCGGTAACCGGGCTGGTATCCAGAAGTGCGGACAAGACTACTTAACGTTGGAAGAGGACTCGTTACCGTAGCTCCAATTACAGCCAATATTTGTTCTTAGTGTAGTTGTAAAAGTAGACCATCAATCCGGCAGAGCGTGCGACAAACCACAAAAAAAGGCTGAACCAGATGCCAGTATTGCCATATTGGCGGCTGAACCACCAGCAGGGTAAAAACACCATCACAGTGGCAATGAACATGGTGTCACGCATCTGGCGGCTCTTGCCTGCGCCGATAAATACCCCGTCCAGCTGGTAACTCCAAACCGCCACCAGGGGCAGGGCGCACAGCCAGGGGTAATATTCCCCAATCGTCGCCAACACCGCGGGAATATTGGTAAATAGCGGCAATATCCAATTCTTCCCCAGCAGCAGTATTACGGTAATCAGCAGGGCCGAGCCCAGTGCCCAGACACCCGCGGCGGTAGTGGTACGGGTGAACTGGGCCATGGAACCGCGTCCGACGGCGCGGCCCACCAGGGACTCGGTGGCGTGGGCAAAGCCGTCCAGCGCGTAGGAAGTCATCATCAGCAACTGCAGCAAAATGGCATTGGCGGCCAGTACGGTATCGCCCTGGGCAGCACCCTGAGCAGTGAAAAAAGTCAGGGTAAACAGCAGCAGGCAGGTGCGGATAAACAGGTCGCGGTTGATCCGCAGCAGTTCCATCCAGGGCGCGGCCCGCTGCCATGGCCAGAAGTCTTTTGCGGTCAGTACCGCCAGCATCTCGCGCCGGGTTTCCCGGTGTCGCAGCCCCAGCAATTTCCAGCCCAGCACAAAACTGCACAGGTCAGCGGATACCGAGGCCCAGGCGGCACCCCGAGCACCCATACCCAGGCCAAGGATCAAAATCAGGTCGAGCAGAATATTCAGCAGATTGGCACTTACCAGGATCGCCAGGGGGGCGCGGCTGTCCTGGCGGCCGATAAAAAATCCCAGCAGGGCGAAGTTGGCCAGGGCCAGGGGCGCACTCAGTAGGCGAATTTGCAGATAGTCGCGAGCGTGGGGCGCGGACTCAGCGCTGGCATTCATCCACTGCACAATGGCTGGCAGTAGCGGTGACGCCAGCAACAGCAGCAGTAACCCCAGGGCTAGTGCAAGGCCCAGTGCCCGCAACAGCCACTTGGCCCCGGTTCCGGCCGCTCTTGCCACTAGTCCGGTGGTACCCATACGCAGAAAACCAAAGGCCCACAGCAGCATCGAAATGACACTGGCGCCAATGGCAACGCCGGAAAGATATTCCGGTGTGGGTAAATGCCCGAGCACGGCGGTGTCCAATGCGCCGAGCAGCGGCACAGTAATGTTGCTCAAAATCATCGGCCAGGCGAGGTGCCATACCCGTAAATAGGGGGCGGCGAAGCGGCGTGAAAGCGCCGCCGAAGCCAAGCCGGAAGGTGCCCGTGAATCTTTCATGTAAGTTGGCGGTTCAATTGACTTTTTGTTGGCAATGTGTTCCTTTTGACCTTGCAGTAGATGCGACAAAAAGACACAGGTTGTTGGTTGTACCTTCCGGACGACGACATTCTGAAGTAAATAAGCTTTTAGCGAAAAATAACAAGTTGCACTGACAGCAGTACGCGCAGTTGTGGCCTCCCTCGGCCTGCGCGCAGTGTATGTAGTCTTGGTTTACTACAGCATGTCCACATTGATGTGTGGATTTTTCTCCGGCCTCCAGGTCGGGGCTATCTCCAGTTATCCGCAAACAGCCAACCGCTGTTACAGGGTTTTGCTATTTTGTAGGTTGCAGCGCCGCGACCGTGTACAACTTTGTGTGTACACCCTTGGGTATTTACGCAAGGCCGCAGTGTTGTGACCGCAGGAAAGCGGCTCGCGAGAATAACAAACATGGAGATCTGCAGGCGATGTTGATGGGCTTAAAACGGCTGTTCGCCTTACTGACCCTCACGATTCTTGCCCCCGGTGCCCTCGCTCAGGAAGCGGCACAGGCGGTGGAGAAAGTGGAACCGGCAAGTGCGCAGGAAGTAGAGCGCTGGGGGGTCAACATGACCCAGGGGGTAACTGAAGTTTCCCGTACCACTTACGATCTGCACATGCTGATTTTCTGGATCTGCGTGGCAATCGGTGTGGTGGTGTTCGGGGTGATGTTCTACAGCATGTGGCGTCACCGCAAGAGCAAGGGCTATCAGGCCTCACAGTTCCACGAAAGCACCCTGGTGGAATTGGCCTGGACCATAGTGCCCACCCTGATCCTCATCGGCATGGCGGTCCCCGCCACCAAAACCCTCTACGATATCTACGACACCAAGGAAGCCGATCTCGACATCATGATCACCGGCTACCAGTGGAAGTGGAAATACGACTACCTGGGTTCCGATGTCTCCTTCTTCTCCAATCTTTCTACCCCGCAATCGCAAATTCAAAACCAGCAACCGAAAAGTGAACACTACCTGCTGGAAGTGGACGAGCCACTGGTCGTGCCGGTGAATAAAAAAATCCGCTTCCTGATCACTGCCAACGATGTGATCCACGCTTGGTGGGTCCCTGACCTGGCGGTGAAGAAGGATGCGATCCCCGGCTTTGTCAACGAATCCTGGACCCGTATCGACGAGCCCGGTATTTACCGTGGCCAGTGCGCCGAGCTGTGCGGCAAGGATCACGGCTTTATGCCGATTGTGGTCAAGGCTGTGCCGGAAGATGAATATCACTCCTGGCTGAATGGGCGCGCCGCCGATGCCGCTCGCATCAAAGAGCTGACCAATAAAACCTTCACTTTCGACGAGCTCTACGCGCGTGGTGAAAAGGTTTACAACAGTACCTGTGTTGCTTGTCATCAGTCGAAAGGGCAGGGGGTGCCTGGCGCCTTCCCGGCCATTGCCGGATCCCAAATTGCCACGGGCCCAATGGATGGCCACATGAGCATGGTGGTGAATGGCTCGCCGAAAAACCCCGCGATGCAGGCCTTCGGCGCACAGCTGAGCGAGGTGGATATCGCCGCGGTCATCACTTATCAGCGCAGTGCCTTCGGCAACAATATGGGTGACACCGTACAGCCCATCGACATTCTCAATTTCAAGAATAAGTAAGCAGGAGCCGAGAGGAGTTTAGATATGGCACACGGTCCGAAACCCGGTTTTACCCGCTGGCTCTACACCACTAACCACAAAGACATCGGCTCGATGTACCTGTGGTTCAGTTTTGCGATGTTCCTGCTTGGCGGTTGTATGGCGCTGGTAATTCGCGCTGAACTTTTCCAGCCCGGTCTGCAGATAGTGCAGCCGGAATTCTTCAACCAGATGACCACCATGCACGGATTGATCATGGTGTTTGGTGCGGTGATGCCCGCGTTTGTTGGGCTTGCTAACTGGATGGTGCCGATGATGATCGGTGCCCCGGATATGGCGCTGCCGCGCATGAACAACTGGAGCTTCTGGATTCTGCCGTTCGCCTTCGCGATGCTGGCATCCACCCTGTTCATGGAAGGTGGAGCGCCTAATTTCGGTTGGACCTTCTATGCTCCGCTGTCCACCGAGTACGCGCCACCGAGCGTGACCTTCTTTATTTTTGCCATCCATATCATGGGTGCGTCATCCATCATGGGGGCGATCAATATTGTCGCCACCATCCTGAACATGCGCGCACCTGGCATGACCCTGATGAAGATGCCGCTTTTCGTCTGGACCTGGTTGATTACCGCCTACCTGTTGATCGCGGTAATGCCGGTGCTCGCGGGCGTGGTGACCATGATGTTGATGGATATCCACTTCGGTACCAGCTTCTTCAGCGCTGCTGGTGGTGGTGACCCGGTACTGTTCCAGCATGTGTTCTGGTTCTTCGGCCACCCCGAGGTGTACATCATGATCCTGCCGGCGTTCGGTATTGTGTCGGCGATCATCCCCACCTTCGCGCGTAAGCCGCTGTTCGGTTACAGCTCCATGGTGTATGCCACCGCGTCCATTGCCTTCCTCAGCTTTATTGTATGGGCGCACCACATGTTCACTGTGGGTATGCCCATTGCTGGTGAGCTGTTCTTCATGTACGCCACCATGCTGATCGCGGTCCCCACCGGGGTGAAGGTGTTCAACTGGGTGACCACCATGTTCCGGGGCTCGATGACGTTTGAGACCCCGATGTTGTTCTCCATCGCCTTCGTGATCCTGTTTACCCTGGGGGGCTTCTCCGGCCTGATGCTGGCTATCGCCCCAGCGGACTTCCAGTATCACGATACCTACTTTGTGGTGGCGCACTTCCACTATGTGCTGGTGCCCGGTGCCATCTTCTCGATCACCGCCGGTGTCTATTACTGGCTGCCCAAGTGGACGGGGAATATGTACAACGAGACCATGGGCAAGGTGCACTTCTGGATGGCGTTTGTCGGCCTGAACGTGACTTTCTTCCCGATGCACTTTGTTGGTCTCGCCGGTATGCCCCGGCGTATTCCGGATTACGCACTGCAGTTTGCCGACTTCAACCAGATTGCCAGTGTGGGCGCCTTCCTGTTCGGCGCGGCACAGATCGTGTTCCTGTTTAACGTGATTCGCACGGTTCGGGGTGGCAAAAAAGCCACCGATGAAGTTTGGGAAAATCCGGAAGGGCTGGAGTGGAGCGTGCCTTCTCCCGCGCCTTATCATACCTTCAGCACACCGCCGGTTGTGCGCTGAATTCAGGGCAGGGCAAAGCGATGTCTCTGAGCGCAAACGCAAAAACCACGGCCAAGCTGCTGACCCTCGCGGTCAGCATGCTCGGCTTTGCGTTGTTCATCATGCCTCCGCTATACGATGCCTTCTGCGAGATTACCGGTCTTAACGGAAAAACCGGTAGCCGCTATGAAGCGGTACCCGCGGCGGTGGATACCGAGCGCACGGTGAAAGTGCAGTTTGTTGCCAGCAACAACGAAAATATGCCGTGGGAATTCAAGCCCGGCACGGTGGAAATCCGTGTACACCCGGGGGAGGCGGTGGATACCGTTTTCCATGCGCGAAACCCCACCGACCGCGACATGATCGGCCAGGCGATTCCCAGCCTGGTGCCGTTCAAGGCCGCCAACTATTTCCATAAAACCGAGTGTTTCTGCTTCAACCAGCAGGCACTCGCCGCCGGTGAAACGGCTGAACTGGGTCTGCGTTTTATCGTCGACCCGGACCTGCCCGTCGGCGTCAACACCATTACGCTTTCCTACACGCTGTTTGATGTCACGGAAAGAATTGCCAAACAAGCGAACAACAAAAATACCGACTCCGAGCGAGAGGGATAGAAAACTATGGCCACCGAAAGCAGCTACTATGTTCCCGAGCAGTCCCGGCTGCCTATCTTCGCCACCATCGGCATATTCCTGACGGCCTTCGGTGCCGCCACCTGGGTCAATGGCGGCAGCTCCTATATTTTCTTTGCCGGCGCCCTGTCCATGGCCACTGTGTTGTGGTTCTGGTTTGCGGAAGTCATCAAGGAAAATATGCAGGGTCTCAATAGCGATCAGCTCAAGCGCTCCTACGTCTGGGGTATGGGCTGGTTTATTTTTTCCGAAGTGATGTTCTTCGCGGCATTCTTTGGCGCGCTGTATTACATTCGCACTTTCGCGCTGCCGTGGCTCGGTGGTGAAGGGGATCGCGGTAGCTCCAATATGCTGTGGAGCGGCTTCGAGAATACCTGGCCGTTGATGGTGACCCCCGAGCAGGCGGTTAGTGGCGAAGCCGCAAAAGTGGTGGGACCGAAAGGGATTATTGACCCCTGGCACTTACCGCTACTCAATACGGTTCTCCTGCTTGCTTCCAGTGTGACGGTGCATATTGCCCATGTGTTCCTGAAAAAAGGCAAGCGACAGGCATTCAATCTGTGGCTGGGCGCAACTGTTGCCCTGGGTGTGGCCTTCCTGTTTTTCCAGGTGGAAGAATATTTTGAAGCCTACCAGCACCTTGGGCTGACGCTCGAATCCGGGATTTATGGGACCACTTTCTTCATGCTCACCGGCTTCCACGGCGCACACGTGACGCTGGGCACTATCATGCTGTTGATCATGCTGCTGCGTTCCGTGATCGCACATCATTTCAAGCCGGACGATCACTTCGGGTTTGAAGCGGCCAGCTGGTACTGGCACTTTGTGGATGTGGTCTGGGTGGGCCTGTTTATCTTTGTCTACGTACTTGGTGCCTAATAGAAAGCAAAAGCGCACTACCAAAGAGAAGATGGGTGCGATTGCACCCATCTTAAAAAGTTCGCTTTTAGTATTTATTGGCCCAGGGCGCGGTATTGGAAAGGATGCCGCTGTGAAATCCATACCAGATGGTCAGCAGTAACAGCGCCGCAAGGGAAATACGGATACCGAGTGCATAAAGGGTGCGTTTGGATTCCGGTGCGCCCATATCCCGCAACAGAAAAACCAGGGCACTGGTCAGGCTGGCCAGCACGGCGAGAAACAAAACCACAATTATTGTTTTTAGCCACATAATTTATCGCCACTATTTAGCAGTAAACAGAAGTAGAAGTAGTTATTGGCATGACAGTTCCGAAATCGTCGCTCAAATCCAGCGACAAAGAATTGCGCTCCGGGGCGGAAAGAGACTCCACGGAACTGGAGGAACAGTCGCAAGCCGCCAGTGTAACACTGATCAGCAGCTGGCCACTCAGCATCCTGTGTTTGTGTTTTTTCCCGCTATTACTGGGTCTTGGCGTTTGGCAGCTTGAACGCGCTGCAGAGAAGGCCAGAATCCTCAACGATATCGACGAGCGGCTCGCATCCCAGCCGCAGCCAATCCAGTCACTGCAAAAATTGCAGCAATACACACCGGTTAGGCTGCTTGGTGTTTATACCGATCACTATTTTTATCTGGACAACCGCACGCGCAATGGTCGTGTGGGCTATGAGGTCCTGCAGAGCTTTGTCACCGGACAGGGTGAACAGGAGAAAACGCACTGGCTCATCAACCGCGGCTGGTTGCCGGCGGGAAGTGACCGGACTCAGCTACCGGAAGTGCCTTATCCACTGGCGGCGAAAGTGATTACCGGTTTCCTCTACCCGAGTGTCGATAGCAGCACTGATTCCAACCTCAGTTCCAACTCCAACTCCGGTTCAAATGGCACGGTGTCTATGGCACCCAGTCACAGCCGCGTGCAATCCCTGCAGGTAGCGGTCAGCGGAAGTCCCGAGTTGACGCAACCGGCCTGGCATATTCGTATCAGCGCTGATTCGGATACGGCGTTTACCACCGGTTGGCAGCTGGTGAATATCAAGCCACAAAAACATTGGGGTTATGCGGTACAGTGGTTTTCCATGGCGGCGGCGCTGCTGATTCTCTGGGTGCTGGCGGCGACCAATATCCGGATACTGGTTCGCGAAAAGTGGTTTAAAAAAGCCGCAATCAATAGATAATCCTACTTATAAATATAAGAAGTCATATCGAACACGAGTCATAACAATAACGAGCGCGGTGCGGGGAGCAGGCCCCAGGTCGGCCCGGAAAGGGCTGGCATCACGGCGCGATAGCGAGGTGACAGCAATGGCAGAAAATTTCCAGACCCCGAACGAACAAGCGAGCGAGGGCACGGATACCCGGCTTTCCACCGATAGGCAAACCCGAAAGCGCGATCTCGGTCGCTGGGCCGGCCTCGGTGTATTTGTCGCGGTGGCCTTTCCCATCGTTGCGGCCTATATCGTGTTTTACACCGGCGTCGGTATGCCGATGGACACGGTGAACCAGGGCGAGTTGCTGGTGCCCGCACACAATGTTGCGGACATCTCACTGCGCAGCGATGACGGCGCAACGGTTGCCATTACGTCGGAAGAGCCGAAATGGCGTTACCTGATTATTGGCGGCGAACAGTGTGCTGGCGAGTGTGAAAAGCTGCTCTATACCACGCGCCAGGTGCATATCCGCCTGGGCGACAAGGCACACCGGGTAGAGCGTCTGCTGGTCACCGGCGACGCGCTCAGCCCCGAGCGCCACAAGGACTTGGCCAGCCAACACCCCAAGCTGCGCTTCACCACCGCGGACCAGCAGCAGATTGACCAGTGGCTGGCAGACAGTGATCACGCCGCGCTCAAGCGCCCGAGTGCGCTGCTGGTGGATCAGAAGGGGTTCGCGATGATGGTCTACGACAACCGCTATACCGGCAACCAGTTACTCAAAGACATCAAACGACTGCTGAAGTACTCCTACGAAAAGTAATCCCAGACGTAACAGGAAAGGGGAGAGAGCGAATGGACGTGGAATCGGATATCACCGAACTGCGCAAAAATTACAAAAAAGACTGGCGCTTCCGCCTGGCGCTGATCGGCACCGGGTTGGCGCTAGTGGTGGTTGTGCTGGGTGCGTTCACTCGCCTGTCGCATGCCGGTCTCGGCTGTCCGGACTGGCCCGGTTGTTACGGTCACCTGCTGTGGCCCAATGAAGGTCACGAAATTGCCGCGGCCAACCAGGCGTTTCCCGATACTCCGGTAGAAACCGACAAGACCTGGCCGGAAATGGTGCATCGCTACTTCGCCGGCATGCTGTTATTGCTGGTGGCGGGACTGACCTATATGTTCTGGCGCCGCCGCGGTCACCGCGGTTTTTTCCAGAGCCATATTCTGCTGGGACTGATCATTCTGCAGGCTGCTTTCGGTATGTGGACGGTGACCCTGAAGCTCTGGCCGCAAGTGGTTACCTTACACCTGCTGGGTGGTATGGCGACCCTGTCGGTACTGTGGATGCTGGCGGAGCGGCTGCGCTATCGCAAACGCCTGATACCACCCCACGAATTTACCGCGCTGCAAAAAATCCGACCCCTGGCGGTGGCCGCCATCGTTGTGGTCAGTCTGCAAATCGCCCTCGGCGGATGGACCAGCTCCAACTATGCCGCGTTGGCCTGCCCGGACTTTCCCACCTGCCACAACCAGTGGTGGCCCAGTGCCGATTTCTCACAGGGGTTTAATGTCTCCCAGCAAATCGGGCCCAATTACCTGGGCGGTGCCCTGGAAAGTGACGCGCGCACCGCGATTCACCTGACCCATCGCATCGGCGCCATCCTTGTCACCCTGCTCGTCAGCCTACTCGCATTCCTCGCCTGGCGTGCCGGTTCACCGCGCTGGGCGCAGGGTTTGATGGCGGTCCTTTGCTTGCAAGTGGGGCTGGGAATTGCGAACGTAGTGATGTTCCTGCCACTGCCGGTTGCGGTGGCACACAATGCCGGTGCGGCGCTGTTGTTATTGAGCCTGCTGACCTTCTGCTACCGGATTAATACGGTGCAGCCGGCAATAGGGAGAACACCCTAGGATACCGTCGAAATATATTAAATGGCCGCAGGGAATCTGGCCGCAAATAATAAATAACCGAGGTGGTGACCATGAGTACTCAGGCAATACAGGCGAAGAGTGTCCAGAGAGCCGGCTGGCGCGATTATTACGAGCTCACCAAACCGCGGGTGGTGATGCTGATGATCCTCACCTCGGTGATCGGCATGCTGCTGGCGGTGCCGGGCATGGTACCGCTGGATATTCTGATTCTCGGTAACCTCGGTATCGCGCTGTGCGCCGGCGGCGCGGCGGCGGTCAATCACCTGGTGGATCGCCATGTGGATATCAAAATGGCGCGTACCACCAATCGCCCGGTGGCGCGCGGCCGGGTCGAACCGCAAAAAGCCCTGCTATTTGCTTTGGCGCTCGGCTGCAGTGGCATGGCGATCCTGCTCGCATTCGTCAATGCATTGACCGCCTGGCTCACGCTCTTCTCCCTGCTCGGCTATGCCGTGGTTTACACCATGTTCCTGAAACGGGCGACGCCGCAGAATATTGTGATCGGCGGTCTCGCCGGCGCTGCGCCTCCACTGTTGGGATGGGTTGCGGTAACCGGTGATATTCACGGCCACGGCCTGTTACTGGCACTGATCATTTTTGCCTGGACGCCGCCGCACTTCTGGGCGCTGGCGGTGCATCGCCGCGACGATTATGCCAAAGCGGAAATTCCCATGCTGCCGATTACCCACGGGGTCCAATACACCAAAATCCATATTCTGCTGTACACCTTTATCCTGCTCGCGGTTAGCCTGCTGCCATTCGCCACTGCCATGCTGGGTTGGCTCTATCTGCTGGGTGCCGTCGTGCTGGGGCTGGGATTCCTTTACTGGGCGGTAGAAATGCTGCGGGATAAAAACCCCAAAGCGGGTATGGAAACCTTCAAGTATTCCATCATCTATCTGATGGCGCTTTTCTGCATCATGTTGCTGGATCACTACCTGGTGGCACTGCCGCCGGTGGCGGGTTAATCGGGAGCTGGGCCATGAGCGCGAATGTCCAACATACACCCGCGCAAAAGCGCGGAATTTATCTGAGCATTGCCGTTATGGTGTTGTTCATGATCGCGGTACTCGCGGGCTTTCTGCACAAAATGGGGCAGCCGCGGGTAATTACCGACGCCGAGCTGCAACTGAATGGCGCTATCAAACTGGAGCGGCCGCGCATTCTGGATGAATTTGAATTACTCGCAGATACCGGTGAGGTGTTCAAAACCAGCGCGTTGGAAGGGCGCTGGACCCTGGTATTTTTTGGTTTCACCCACTGCCCGGACGTCTGCCCGACCACCCTGGCGACCCTGAACAACTTCTACCAGACCTTGGATGAGGCGACCCGAAAAGACACCGATATCCTGCTGGTATCAGTAGACCCACAGCGGGACCAGCCACAGCAGCTGCACGACTATGTGCGCTATTTCAATCCGGAGTTTCACGGGGTGACTGGGGAATTCCTGAGCCTGAAGCGTTTCGCCAACCAGCTGAACGTACCTTTTAACAAGGTGCCGCTGGAAGATGGCAACTACACCGTGGATCACGGTTCTCAAGTAGTGCTCATCAATCCGCGCGGACACTACCACGGGTTTTTCAAGGCACCGCTCGACCCTGCCAAAATGAAACTGACCTATCGCTCCATGCGTACCACTTACAACGGTTAACTTGTTGTACGCCTGACCGGTACCCGGTCACTGAAATCTTTTCTGCTTGGCGCTATGATGGCGCCAAGCAACTCCCCCCGCTCGCAAAACGAAAATGGATTTTCTATGTTTTCACTCAACGTACAGCGGGGTGCGCCGGTGATTGCCGCCGATGCGCCCCTCGAAGGCAAAACCCTCTGGCTTCCTGCTGCATTTCTGTGCCTGCTGGCCATTCCCTTTGGCTGGATCGGTGTCTTTGCGCCGGCCATCTGGTTGGGACTGTTGGCGATGGACACCGCGGTCGGCTGGAAGAAGGTTGCCAGCTATGTGATTACCGCACTGTTAATGGTCATCGTCACCAGCGGCGCCATTCCCGGCAACGACCATATTTTATTAATGGAACCGTACCTGCAGGGCGGCAGCGAAATTTATCCCAGCTTCCGCCCGGCCAAGGCTGTCATTGCCCTGACCCTGGTGCTGTTTATGCTGGTGCGTCCACAGCCCTGTAAGCGCAGTGACTTCCCTCTGATGGCAATCGCCATTGTTACGCCGATAATCGTTGGTGCGTTTTTTCTCGATTTCCAGCCCAAACTTACCGCCGCTATCGCCCTTGCCGCATTGCTGAACCTGGTGGTGGTGTGTATCGCCGAAGAGGGATTTTTCCGCTGGGTATTGCAGCGCGGACTGGGCCAGTGGCTACACCGCTGGCCCTGGATCCCCACCATTCTGGTAACACTGCTGTTTATCCAGATGCACACCGGCTGGGCGGTATCCATCACCATGCTGGCACTGGTTGGATTGGCGGGCCTGGGCTACGCCCTGATCTGGCAACTGCGCGGCAGCTTCTGGGCCTGTGTGTTTACCCACTGGGGGGTAAATCTGTTGCATATGACTCTGCTGAAATATCCCGGTTGATAGCTAGAAGTCATCTATTGAACTTACTGCCTAATTTTTTGCGACGACGATAAATTGTATGGATTTTGCCGCAGTGCTGGATTACTGCTGGCGATAGGAACTATGTAGGAAGATGGACCTTCAATTTAACTTTATTACTGAAAACCTAACTTCTCCGACTGAATTATTACTATTCTGTATTCCAATTTTAATACACGGAATCGTGCATTGGATTCGGCTTACCGATAAAAATCCCCATGAAATAAAAACATTGATTATCTTGCTGCCATCAATGTTTTGTTTTTTCTATTTTATTGCGCAGGGTAAATGGCAGTTATCTTTCGTAATGCTTGGTACGAACAAAATAGGAAAAATTACTGTCACTCCCTTTCTTGATTTGTTCTGGTCTTATTATCATTTTGGAAATCCATTTAAATGCTTTTTCTTGAGTAAGGAGCGACGGTTGGGGCCTTCGCAAAAGGCGATCAATAACGAAGAAGCTAAAATCTACGGGTTAAACTTAAGGTATGGTGTCCCGGAAAGGAATATACATTCCGAAAGTAGTAGAACTTATTATGGTGAGGTTGATAGGAAGCTGACGCAACGTTTAAAGTTTCCGGTACATATTTCAGAGATTAAACGCTGGAAGAAGTATCAATGGTCCACAGAGGCTAAAAGATACTTGGTTGGTTACGATTACACGCGATACCACACCAGATTCAATATTGTTGAAATGACAATTTGTGAGGCGACATTCGACGAAAAAAAGTGTAGCTCGTACGACGCAATATTGGAGGTGATCGTTGGGCATGTGTTCGAATGTGGGTCGCATCATATTTATGAGGACGCTCAGTTTCAGATAGAGAACATCGAAGTCCGACATAGAGCGCTTGGAAATCAGGACGCAGTACTTATCACTGTTAAGTCTGATTTAATCTACGATCATTTCTCACACTTTGTGTTGTTCAAGTCAGGACGCGACAAAATAGTATTTTTCGAGGTTGGTGATGATAACCAGTATTCGGGAAGTATTGCCGAACTGATATTTTCTACACTGCAAGTGCATCCGACAAAAAAAGCAAATGCGCAACTGGAGGAATTGGCACAAAATCATGACCTTATTAGAGATGCGAATTGCCTGCTGGATAGATTTGCGGAAAAACTAATTCAGCAAAGAAAAGAGGAAGAGAGAAAAGAAAAAATCGACCAGGAACAGTACGAAAAATGGTTGAAAGAGTTCGAGAGTTTACATGGCGTCAAGTTGTAGTAAGGATAAATAAAATTCGTGAATGGATTGCTTGTGGTTTGGTTGCTTCTACTAAGCAACTTGACTTAAGCCCAGCAGCGATCGTCTGGACTCGAAACGGGGCTACCCATTCAAGCCGCGCAATCCAGCCAGTACATCGAACACGGTATCCGCTTTACCGGATTCCCTGACACGAATGATGATGCCGGAGAGGTAGCTTTCTATTTTGGTATTGGTGGTGAATAGCGTGAATACGCACTGGCGACCTGGCAGATTACTAGCGGATCACGCTTCGCTTCTTGACCAGAACTGACCCAAAAGAAAAATCACCCCTGCCGCCAGTACAATCGACGGCCCCGCGGGGCTGTCCCACAATACCGATGCGGCAAGGCCCAGCAGCACCGCAATACAACCGATCAGCGACGCATATGCGGCCATCTGTTCCGGGGTGGTGGAAATGCGCCTGGCGGTGGCGGCGGGAATAATCAGCAGGGCGGTAATCAGCAGGACGCCCACGACTTTCATGGCGATGGCGATCAGCAGTGCCAGCATCAGCATCAGTGCCAGCCGAATCCTTTCAATTCGCACGCCCTCTACCGCCGCCAACTCCTCGTGCAGCGTAAAAGCCAGCAGTTTTGGCCACAGTAACAGCAGCAGTGCGGCAATCACCACCGCAGCGGCGGTCATCAGCATCAGATCCTCGGTGGACACCGCCAGCAGGTCTCCCAGCAGCAGCGACAGCAGGTCTACATTGATGTCCAGCAGGCTGACGGTAATGATGCCCAGCGCCAGCATCGAGTGGGAAAGAATACCGAGCAGGGTATCTACAGACAGATTCTGGCGGCGCTGGAAATACACCAGTAGCAAAGCCAGCAGGCAGCTGCTGGCGCCCACTGCCAGGGTCGGTTGTATGTGCAGTACGAAACCGAGGGTGACACCAAGCAGCGCAGAGTGGGCGAGGGTGTCGCCAAAGTAGGCCATGCGCCGCCACACCGCAAAACAGCCAAGGGGGCCGCTGACGACGGCGACCAGTAGTCCGGCGGCCAGGGCATACCAGAGAAAACTGCTGTACAGCAGCTGGGAAAAATCGTTCACGCTGACTATTGGTCCCCGTTGTGTTTGCTGGCCGGATCGCTGCTGTGGTCATGGTCATGGTCATGGTCATGGTCATGGTTATGGTTATGGTCATGCCCGTGATCGTGCTGGTGATCGTGACCACAGCAATCGTCGACCACTTCGCCACTCAGATCGTGATGATGGTTATGCTGGTGGTTGTAGAGCGCCAGTTTGTCCCCGAACAGTTCGAGGTAGGCCGGGTCGCGGCTGACCTGCTCCGGGTGGCCGTGACAGCAGATATGCTGGTTGACGCAGAGCACCCGGTCGGTAGCGGCCATCACCAGGTGCAGGTCGTGGGATACGAGTAACACGCCACAGTGCAGTTCGTCGCGCAATTGCGCAATCAGTTGATAGACCTCGCCCTGGCCACCGATATCCACCCCCTGGGTGGGCTCGTCCAGTACCAGCAGCTGGGGTTTGCGGGCGGCGGCGCGTGCCAGCAACACCCGCTGCATTTCGCCGCCGGAAAGGTCCGCCAGGCGTGCGTCCGCCAATTGCCCGGCACCGACCCGCGCCAGCGCATCCGCCACCTTGACGTTATCGATACCCAGTTGCAGGAAGCGTCCCACGGTCATCGGCATGGTGGCGTCGATGTGCAGGCGCTGGGGCATATACCCCAAACGCAGGCCGGGACGGCGCTCGACGCTGCCACTGGTGGGCTTCGTCAGTCCCAGCAACAGGCGCAACAGGGTAGTCTTGCCGGCGCCGTTGGGGCCGATGACGGTGACAATTTCCGCCGGCTCCAGCTCCAGGGAGATATCCCGCAGCAGTTGCCGGCCGGCAATTTCCAGGCCGAGGCCCCGGGCACGAATAAGCGGCGCGGATTGAGTCAGGGGAGGCTCCCGTGTAGCAGGTCTTTCATTTAGGTGGGTGAACGGCTGGCGAGTGTAAGCCGGGTGTGATTATATCGCACCCCCTTTTGCGGGGCGCAACGGGTGGTTTGGCGGCCATCTCAACGCTGGCCCCCAATTGAAACGGATCCTGAGGTTGTACTGCTATGTCCATTTTCCGCACTCTGGCACGGGGGCTGATCGCTGTTGTGGCGGCGCTTGTACTCACCGCCTGTGACCGGGGTGAAAACGCCACTGCGACAAATGATGATGGCGCGCGGGACATTGTTGTCAGCATTGCGCCGCTGGCGATGATCGCCGCAGAAATTGCCGGGACTGATACCCCGGTGCATACCCTGGTGCGAAATGGCGATCCCCACCACTACGCCCCCAAAGTCACCGACCGCGCAACCATGGAAAAGGCACAGCTGGTGATCTGGATGGGACCGGCCATGGAGTCGGTGCTGGCGCGCCAGATGGCGCTGTTACCGGAGCAGAAGCAGCTGGGCCTGCTGGCCGCCGGGGGCTATGAATATGAAGGCGCTGACGCCGGCGACCCGCACCTGTGGCTGCGACCACGCAATGCGGCGGTAATGGCGGCACACATTGCCGGGCGTCTGGCGGAACTGCATCCGCAGCAGGCAGAGCAATACCGCCAGCGGGCGCGAGATTTTTCGCGCGCCATGGCCAACCTGCAAAAGGTGCAGGACCGCGCGCTCTGGGCCTATCGGGATGCGGCGGTGGTCTCAACCCACCAGGCTTACAGCCAGTTCTTCGGCCCTGCCGGGGTGGCGGTGCAGAGCCTGGGCTCTTCGGCCAGCCATCAGCACGGTGCCCGCACCATGCTGGAAACCCGTAAGCCAACCGAAAATGGTGAGCAGCGCGGCTGCCTGTTTGGTGAAGTCCCCGCCAATGATCGCGATCGCCAGACCGCGGCACACCTGAACCTGGGCTACCAGGCGCTGGACCCACTGGGGAGCCTGTTGCCGGCAGGTGCCGGCTACCGCCAGCTTATGGAGCAACTGCTGACGGATACCCGCCAGTGCCTGGGAAGTATTCCCGACCGCAGCCAGTAGACTTTTTAGCAGCCAGTAGAGTTATTAACAGCGGCTAGTCGGAACTGCGTCAGCTCGGCTCCTGTTCGGGTTTGTCGGCAGGTTCTTCATCTACCTGTACATCTGCTGCAGGTGATACCCGATCCGCTTCTTCCCCGCTGCTCACCGGCAGTGGCTGATCCAGATTCTCGAGTGACTCAAGGGCTTCGGTTGGCAGTTCCAGCGTATCGGTAGACATCGGTGGTGCCGCTTCTTGCACCACCTGCTGCTCTTCCTGTTCCTGCTGTCCTTCCGCCATGAAGGCCTTCACCTGTTGCTGCTGGCTGGTGTGCACACTGGTCATCAGCGCCCGCCGATTGTGCACACGCAGCATGTCCTGGCGATACTGCTCGCGGTTCTGCTCTTCGACCAGGCGCTTGTTGGTGTCGGCGTTTTCTTCGGTGACCAGATCCGGGACCGGGTGGGCAACGGCCTCCAGGTGCTCCATGGTCTCTGCGGCATAGGCGGAGCTCGGTTGAACGGTTTCCCCGGTGCTGCCATTGTGGCTCTGGTCCTGCGCAGCCGCCGCACCGGCGATCCCCAGAGCCAGGGCCAGGGGGACAAATAGGCGGGATTTCATGGTGTTTTGCCTCTCGGTAATTTCCCTTTACCAAGCCTAGAAGCTGCTGCCGAGACGGGGGTGACACTGCGATGACTGGCGCGGCGGCGACGATGGATTGAACGGCCGCGGGGCAAATTCCGCCGCCGGTGCACGAGCGAAATTCTTTCAACGCGGGTATCCTGTCGCCCAACAAATCCGTCACAGCAAACCGAATTTCTATTTGTCTATGAGCAACGATAAGTCCTCTTCCGCGCCACTGATTCTGGTGGACGGCTCCTCCTACCTTTATCGCGCCTTTCACGCCCTGCCGCCGCTCGCCACCAGCAATGGCCAGCCCACCGGCGCCGTGCGCGGGGTGATATCCATGTTGCGCAAACACCTGAAGGAGCACCCGGACAGCCCGGTAGTGGTGGTGTTCGATGCCAAGGGCAAAACCTTCCGCGACGAGCTGTTCGAGGAGTACAAATCCCACCGCCCGCCGATGCCGGACGACCTGCGCGCGCAGATACAGCCGATCCACGACATCATTGATGCCATGGGCCTGCCGCGCCTGGTGATTGACGGTGTGGAGGCGGACGACGTCATCGGCACCCTGGCATTGCAGGGGGCGGAGCAGGGCATGGACGTGATCATTTCCACCGGCGACAAGGACATGGCCCAGTTGGTGCGCCCTGGGGTCACCCTGGTCAACACCATGTCCAATACGGTGATGGATGTGGACGGGGTGAAAGATAAATTTGGTGTCGGCCCGGAGCTGATCATCGACTTCCTCGCACTGATGGGCGACAAGGTGGACAACATCCCCGGCGTGCCCGGTGTCGGCGAGAAAACCGCGCTGGCGCTACTGCAGGGACTCGGCAGCCTGAAGGATATTTATGCCAACCTGGATGGGATAGCGCCGTTGGGATTCCGCGGTTCCAAAACCCTGGCGAAGAAAATGGAAGAGCATAAGGACGCGGCGGATATGTCCTATGTGCTCGCCACCATCAAGACCGATGTGGAAATGGACTATAAGCCACAGACGCTGGCCAACAGCGAACCGGATACCGACAGGCTGCGCGAGCTGTTTACCGAAATGGAATTCCGCAGCTGGGTGGAAGAGCTGGCCGGCGAGGGCGATGCCGAATCCGCCGCCGAGGCCATGGCCGTTGAACGTAACTACAGCATCCTCCTCGACGAAAAAGAGCTGGATAACTGGCTGCAGAAACTCAAGCGCGCGGAAATTTTCGCCTTTGATACCGAAACTACCAGCCTCAACTATATGCAGGCGAAACTGGTGGGCGTGAGCTTTGCGGTGGAAGCGGGCGAAGCCGCTTACCTGCCACTGGCCCACGACTATATGGGAGCGCCGGCGCAGATCGATTTTGACAAGGCGCTGGCGAAACTGAAGCCGATTCTCGAAGACGAGAACTGCAAAAAAGTAGGCCAGAACCTCAAATACGACAGCCACATCCTCGCCAACTACGATATCGAACTGCGCGGCATCGCCCGCGATACCATGCTCGAGTCCTACGTGCTGAACAGCACCGGCAGCCGCCACGATATGGACACCCTCGCCCTGAAATACCTGGGCGAGACCACCATCAAGTTCGAGGATATTGCCGGCAAGGGCGCCAAGCAGCTCACCTTTAACCAGATAGAGTTGGACAAGGCGGGCCCTTACGCCGCAGAAGATGCCGATATCACCCTGCGCCTGCACCAGGAACTGAGCAGCCGCCTGGCCAAAGAGCCAAGCCTGGAAAAAGTCCTCGACGAAATCGAAATGCCGCTGGTGCCGGTGCTCACCCACATCGAGCGCAACGGGGCCTATATCGACGCGGCCATGCTGAAAAAGCAGTCCGGCGAGCTGGAAGAAAAAATGCGCGTGCTGGAACAGCAGGCCTACGACGAGGCGGGGGAGGAGTTTAATCTCGGTTCCACCAAACAGCTGGGTAGCATTCTGTTCGAGAAGCTGGAAATTCCGGTCATCAAGAAAACCCCGAAAGGGGCACCGTCCACTGCTGAACCCGTGTTGCAGGAACTGGCGCTGTCACACAAGCTGCCGGCGCTGATCATGCAATACCGCGGTATGGCCAAGCTGAAGAACACCTACACCGACAAGCTGCCGCTGATGATCGACCCGACCACCGGCCGCGTGCACACCTCCTACCACCAGGCGGTGGCCGCCACCGGGCGTTTGTCTTCTTCCGACCCCAACCTGCAGAACATTCCGATCCGCACCGAAGAGGGGCGCCGCATTCGCCAGGCGTTTGTGGCCGATCCGCGCATCAACGGCGGCAGCGCCATTGTGGCCGCGGACTATTCCCAGATCGAACTGCGCATCATGGCGCACCTGTCCGGGGACAAGGGGTTGCTGGATGCCTTTGCCGAGGGCGCGGACATTCACCGCGCAACCGCCGCTGAAGTGTTCGAGGTGCCGGTGACGGAAGTCACTGACGAGCAGCGCCGCCGCGCCAAGGCGATCAACTTTGGCCTGATTTACGGCATGAGCGCCTTCGGTCTTGCCAAGCAGCTGGATATTCCGCGCGCGGATGCCCAGTCGTATATCGACCGCTACTTCGAGCGCTACCCGGGCGTACTGGCGTATATGGAAAATACCCGCAAACAAGCCGCGGACAAGGGCTATGTCGAGACCCTGTTTGGTCGCCGCCTGTACCTGCCGGAGATCAACTCCCGCAACGGCATGCAGCGCCAGGCCGCCGAGCGCACGGCGATCAACGCGCCCATGCAGGGCACCGCGGCAGACATCATCAAACGCGCAATGATTGCGGTGGACGCCTGGCTGCGAGATGAAAAACTCAAGACCCGGCTGATCATGCAGGTGCACGATGAACTGGTGCTGGAAGTGCCCGCAGATGAGCGCTCACTGGTCGTGCAGCGGATACCGGAATTGATGCAGGCAGCGGCGGAACTGGACGTGCCCCTGATTGCCGAACTGGGAGAAGGGGCCAACTGGGACGAGGCGCACTAAAAATTTTTAAATTATTTTGAAAATTTTTTGTTTCCGGTGGAACTCCGCCGGAAACAGCCCCTCTAAGAAGCAAGATCGTTGGATTGCAACATCATCCCCCAAAGCTTAGTCAGAAGCCCCTCGCCCCGAAACTACCCCCATCGGGGCTTTTTTTTTGCCTGAATTTTGACCTGCCGCCAGCGCGCATCGCCATCGCGTTTCCGCAAAGTTGACTGTTTATTGCCCGCTGAAATGGGAGATTGCTCGGCTGCGGGGAATAAAGTCTCAGAATGGAAATATTTTGCCCGCAAGGATGCGTCTTGTGGGATAGAGTTCTGTGAATCCGAAGGCCGGAAACGGAATACGAAGACAGAAAAAATTGTGGGGAACCTTAGCCCCGCAGCTTAGTCTTTGTAGTGAAGGAAGTGCATCGGATGCAGTGGAATTTGGGTGAGAACCCAAAGGCGTGCCCGTCCCCCTGGGCACGCCTCCCAAGTGCCCATCCCCAAGGGCACTGACCCCTAGCCGGCAGCTGCAATCTGCCGGCTTTTTTTTACCTGTGAGTTTTACCGCTGGTCTTCACCTTTGGCTTTCACTGGCGAGGGCTCAATCTGTCCGCCCATCGGTACCGGAAAACACCTCAGGTCACTTCGCCAGGCCCTGTCAGCCATGTCTGTTGCTGGTTGATTTGTGAGCAGCTTAATTTCAGTTTAGTCGAATTCTGGCGGCGCAATTCACTTGTAGCGCAATCGGCAACCTATCCTTCAATTGCAAATGATAATGCTTCGCATTAGCATGGTTTGCAGTGTTTGAGGTGTGCCCCGCAGCGGGCCGAACAAGAGGGTTGACGGTGAACTTACGATTTCTGTGTGCCAATCATCGCCAGTGGCTGATGACGAGTGTCTCCCGTGCGGAGCAGGCGTGGCTGGAATGGATGGAGCGGGGCGCCATGCTTTGCGAGGAGGGGCAGTACCGGCAGGCGATCCCGTTTCTCGGCTGCGCCTTTGAACTGGCGGATTACCTGCTGGGAGAGCGGTCTCCCGGTTATTCGGTGGCGGCCATGCGTTTTACCGACAGTGCCCGACTGCTGATGGAGGCCTATCACCAGTGCGGGGAAAGCGGCCACGGCAATTACATACTGGTGGTTGCCAGCTCAAGGCTGGCACAGGAGCTGGTGGTCAAATCCCATTACCAGATGACCGCGGACTGTATCCGGGCGCTGTACACTACCGGTGTCGGCGTGCCGGAGGCCTGGCGCCAGGCGCTGGATAGCGGGGAAGGACTGTCGTCCTCGCGGTCACTGCCGGCCGCCTGGCGGCAGATGTCTACACGCCTGCACTAGCGGGCGCCGCGCCAGGAAGAGCGAGCCAAACCATGTCCTCCGACCGCTATGTGAAAGTCCAGATCAGCCAGCGTGCGCTGGTGTCCCTGATCGCCGCTCGTCATCTCACCGCCGAGCAGCTGCGCGGCCTCACACCCACCGCACGGCGGGCACTGCGGCGCATACTGCTCGATAGCTTAAAGGAAGATACCCACGGCAGTAGTCATTAGCCGGTTACTGGCCGTCTTCCTGCTCCACGCCAGATTCGCCTTCTTGCGGCAATGCCAGCCACTGGTTCAGGCGCTGCTCCAGCTTGTCCAGCCCCTTGCTCTTGGGTGCGGAAAAGATCTGTACCGTGACGTTGGTGTCCAGTTCGCGTTCCTTGAGCTCTTTTTCCACCGCGAAGCGGATGTTGTTGGCGGGGCCGTTTTTCAGCTTGTCGCACTTGGTCAGCAGAATATGCGCCGGCAGTCCGGAGTTCACCGCCCAGGTGAGCATCTGCAGGTCGAAGTCTTTCAGCGGCTGGCGGATGTCCATCAACAGCACCAGGCCCTTGAGGCAGTTGCGCTGCTCCAGGTAAAAGGCGAGGTGGCGCTGCCACTCGTCCTTCATGGAGCGAGCGACCTTGGCGTAGCCGTACCCGGGCAGGTCCACCAGGCGCTGGTGTTCACCGAGCTTGAAGAAGTTGATCAGCTGGGTGCGGCCGGGGGTCTTGGAGGTGCGCGCCAGCTTGCCGTTATCGGTGAGCGCATTGATGGCGCTGGACTTGCCGGCATTCGAGCGTCCCGCGAAGGCCACCTCGGCACCGAAATCCTCCGGACACTCCGCCAGGGTGGGGGCGCTGATCAGAAACTCGGCGCGTCGATAGTTAATTCGTTCTACATTGGATTCAGACATTGGTCTTCCCGGTACACTCAGATGGCGCGCAAGTATATAATGCCGCGGTTTTATCGTCGCTGGTGGCTGCCGGGCCTATGGTAGCTGCTGGTAACGGGGATCGGGTGCAAAACTTCAGCGCGCAACAGGACGACGTATGAACAGCATTATAAAAAAGGCCGCTCTGGCTTTGGGGATGGTGGCATTTGCTCAACTGGGCCATGCTGCTGGTGACGCCAGTGCGGGGCAAGCCAAGGCAGCAGCCTGTGCGGCCTGCCACGGAGCCGACGGCAATAGCCCGGCGCCGACCTTCCCGAAAATCGCCGGACTCGGCGAAAAGTATCTGCTGAAGCAGATCCACGACATCAAAAGCGGTGCGCGCGTTGTACCCGAGATGACCGGCCAGCTGGACAACATGAGCGACCAGGACATGGCGGATATCGCCGCCTACTTCGCCGCCCAGAATATCCAGATTTCCGGCTCCGAGGCCTTCTCGGTGATGCTGAATAACGGCGATAACGTCGACGGCCTGGCGCTGGGTCGCAAGATCTTCCGCGCGGGTAACAGCAGCACCGGTGTACCGGCATGCATGGGCTGTCACTCTCCCTCGGGCCAGGGCAATGCGCCGGCTGGCTATCCGCGCCTGTCTGGCCAGTACGCCGAATATGTGGAAAAGCAGCTGAAGGCTTTCCGCTCCGGCGCCCGTGCTAACGATGGCGACAACCGCGTAATGCGCAGTGTGGCCAAGCAGTTGTCCGATGCCGAGATCAAGGCGCTGGCCAACTATGTGGCAGGTGTGACCGAGTAAGCGAGTCAGCGAGAGGCCGGGTACCGGCGCTTGCGAACACCTCTTGAGAGCACTTCTTGATAGCACCTGGGGCCGGTCACTGACCGGCCTTTTTGTGTCCGGTCTTTTGTTCCGCCAACGTGCGGGTTGCACCGGAACCGGGGAACTTCAATAATTTCCGCGGTCTACAGTTATCCTTAACTGGTTTTTGATGATTTCAGCCCGGCACTGGCTGCCGGCCCAAGAATAAAATTCGGAGTACACACTTATGAGAGCCGTTGTCGCACTCTTCACCATGTTGCTGAGCCTGGCCGCCTGCGCCCAGGAGACCGGGGGCAAATTCAAAGCTGGCGAATACTACGAGGTTCTGCCCCAGGCGGTCGCCCAGGACGACGACAGTAAGATCGAGGTCACCGAACTCTTCTGGTACGGCTGTGGCCACTGCTACCACTTCGAGGTACCGCTGAAAAAATGGCAGAAAACCATGCCGGAGGACGTGGCGCTGAAAAAGATCCCGGCCATTTGGCAGCCGGTGATGGAAGTGCACTCGCGCATCTTCTATGTCGCCGAAGCCATGGGTGTGCTGGATCAGGTCCACGCTCCTATCTTCAACGCCATCGCCCAGCAGCGCAAAATGTTCGCCACCCGCGATGGCCGCGACTGGAAAGCGGATGATGCTGCGATCGCCGCCATCTTCAACGACAACGGTGCCGATGGCGCCAAAGCGGTGAAGCTGCTCAACTCTTTCGCCATCAACAGCAAGATCAAGCAGGGTCAGGCCAAACAGCGCGCCTACAACCTGTCCGGTACCCCGGAAATGGTCGTGGCCGGTAAATACCGCGTCAGCACCTCTCTGCCAGGCTTCAAGGGCAAGTCCAACGGTCAGCAGGTGATGCTGGACGTGGTGGATTTCCTGATCGAGAAAGAGCGCGCCGAAAAAGGCTGATCTTTCCCGCCGCTGAAAAACCCCGCCTGGCGGGGTTTTTTTATGCCTGCGAGGGCGGGTTCGCCTGCTGCTCCTGTCTCGAACCCTTGCCAGCCCAGCCTGCCCAGCTGCTACGCTAAAACGGGGTAGCGTTAATTTTCCGCCAGCCAAACAAAATGCCCAGATTTCGACCATTTCGCGTGTTTCTGTTCCTGCTGCTGTATGGGTGGGTATCCCTGCTGTGGGCGCAGAGCGACGCCGCACCAGAACCCCAGACTGCCCAGGAAAAAGACCAGGCGACCGCCGCACGGGCCATCAACCTTCTTTCCTTTGTCGCCGTCGATTACCCCGAGGCGGTGGTGGAAAGCGCGACCCGCGATGCGCGCCTCTACCGCCAGCTGCAGGAAAACGTGCAGGTAGCGGCCGCACTGTTGCAGCAACTGCCGGACAAACCGGGACGGGCGCAACTGGCCAATTCCCTGCAGGAGCTGGACGCGATCATCGAACAGATGCGCGAGCCGGAGCTGGTGCGCCGCCGCGCCAATGCCGCGGCGGACCGCATCGCGGCGCTTTACCAGGTGCCCCGCTCGCCCGCCGAAATGCTGCCACCGCCGGAGGAGGCGGAGGGGCTCTACCGCGAGCGCTGCAGCCGCTGCCACGGTATTGGCGGCCGCGCGCCCCAGCCAGAGCGTCGCCTGGACGACCCGAACCGCATGGGCAATTTCAGCCTTTACGATTTTTACAATGCACTGGAACCCACCCGCGAGGATGCCCACGGCCAGGTCATTGATGGCGACCTCGGCAGCCGGCAACGTTGGGCGCTGGCGGTACTGGTGGCCGGTTTTTCTGCGCCACAGGTAGCACCCTCGGCAAAGCTCGCGGAACAATTCCCGGCGCTGGTGGGCCCGCCCGGTGCCGCCATAGTGCGGCCGGCGGAAATACCGCAAGAGGCGGGTAATGCCTTGCGCTGGTGGCGCGCACACCCGCAACAGACACGCCACCTGCAACATCCACTGGCCCGTGCTGCCGGGCTGCTGTACCTGGCACAGAATGCCTACCGCGGCGGCGATAACGCCAGTGCCTACCACCAGCTGATGCTGGCAATGCGCGAGGGGTTTGCGCCTGCGCGGGCGGAACTGATGGCACGTAACCCGGCACTGGTGACCCAGCTGGACCAGCAGTGGCAGGAGTTGCGCCAGAGCATCCTGGACCAGGCTCCGGCCAATGAGGTGATCGAAAAATTCCAGCGCCTGCAGGCCAATGTGGTGCGCGGTCGCGAGCAATTGCAGCCCACATCCGGTGCCGGGATATACGGCTGGGCGGCGCTGTTGTTTCTGGCGGCGTTGGGGGTGGGACTACTGCTGTGGTATGGCTTGCGCCGGCCGAGACATGGATAAAACTAAAAAGTGCGTACTTCAGGGGCCCTATTTATTTCTTACCCCTGTGGCGGTGACGATACCGGGTACAGCCTTGTGAGACACGCCGTGAACCCATCCCTGGGGGCTCGGCTGCGGCCGTCCTGGCCGCAGACGGTCTCACAAGACTGTACCCGGCATCGCCACCTTCACGGAAAGTCCTGCTGTTCTACTAACTGTCCTACTACCAATTGAATCGCTCCCTTAGCCTGCCATGGCGCCCAATCAAAGAAAATTGTCGCATCTGCTGCCACTGTTGAGATTTACGACTAGGCTTTTATTTAGGTTGTTCAAATAACCGCCAGTCGTTGAACCCAACAGAGAAGAGTGCCGCATGAAGTTTTTGCGTCAGTTGTCCTTCCGTCCCGTTCTCCTGTCCCTGCTGCAGGCCTATTGCCTGGTGCTGGTCGTGTTTTTCCTTGTCCCCGTGATGGCCTCCGCCCAGGAGCAAACCCACGATCAGGCGACGGCCCGCCAGTGGGCCGGCAACTGGCTGGTGGTGGGGCAGGGGGATGAGCAGCTGGTGTGGCAGCTCAAGGCCGATGGAACCGGCTTCGCCCACGGCTTCCGCGCCGACGGCCAGCTGACCCATGGTTTTGCCATCTCCTGGCGGATCGAGGGCGACACGGTGCGTATCCGCACCGGCGGTACCCTGCACTGCAACAGTGGCATGGTGTACGCGCAATTTACCGGCTGGAGCCCGGTGACCCTAGACTTCAGCGTGATCGACGGTCGTCACTGGCGCCAGCACAACGGCGGCATCCTGTCGTTCCAGCGCCGCCTGCCGGATTGGGAAACCCCGAATCACGGTGCCGAGTGCCCCAATCTCTACAACGGTGACCGCAAGGCGCCCGAGCAAACCGCCTCAACCGGCAACTGATCGCCGGTGATGAATACCCCCAGCTCGGGCCTAGCGCCTTACTGCCGGTCGGGCCAGGAGCGCCCCGCCGGCGGTGAGATCCAGCGCCCCCGAACCCAGTGTCGAAAGCTTCAGGGACGAATAAAGCGCAAGCGGAGACCGGCTGTGACCATGAAGCAGCAACGCTTTATTCCTGCAACCATGCCCAGAGTGTTCGTCGCGGCCCTGGCCGCGGTCCTGCTGGGTGTCGGTGCGGCGTCCCGAGCGGATGAAAAAACCGCTGGTGCTGCGGGCCAGATCGGTGGCCTGGAGAGACCGCTAGAAAATCCGGCTGAGCCCGGCGCCAAAGACGAAGCCCAGTATCCGGGTTGGGCCACCGAATCCCGTCTGAAAGCGGACCAGTGGGTGGGCAACTGGCTGATCTCCCGCGACGGCGAGGCCCAGCATGTGTGGAGCCTGAACAAAGACGGCACCGGCCGCTCCTACGCCTTCAGCGAGAGCGGCGGCAAAATGAAATTCTCCTACGGCTACGATATTCGCTGGTACTTCGACCCCTTTACCCAGATGGCCAACATCAAAACCGAGCGCCGGATTGTCTGCCGCGGCGGCCGCCTATATCCCTATTTCCTCACCCTCAAATCCTACGAAAGTGACTACGTGGTGAAGGGCAAGTACGCCTGGCAGACTACCTGGACTGAAGCCAGCATCGGCCGCAATTACCTGCACAAATCCCTGGTGGTATTCATCGCGCCGCTATCTGGCTGGCACAACCCGGAAAAAGACGCGCCCTGCCCGCAGTTTCCGCGGATGGATATCGAAAAAGACATCGACACCGCGCTGGATCGCTGGGATATGGAAGCCGAAGTCAGCGAGGTGCTGGTCGACACTACGCCGGTAGAGGGCGAGCCCGAGTTCCAGGGGGAAGAGTTCGGACCCGCGCCCAAATCGCCCAAGGGCAAGGTCCCACAACCGCGCAAAGACTCCGCCAAAGCCCGCATCAAGGACAAGTCCCGCAAAAAGGGCACCAAGCCCAAACAGCCCAAGCGCAATTGAACCCCGACACCCAGAGCCAGTGCAGAGCGAACCCGCAAAACGCTAGCCACCAAAGGGAGATACCGCCGATGAATGCCCAGGTAAAAATAGATCAGCTACTGCAGCGTTTGACCCCGATTCTCAACCGGGAACCGCTGGTGATGTGTCTGCTGGACGAGCAGCAGCTACAGCGCCTGCTGCCGCAATGCCTGTGTATTTTTCGCGAGCGGGAGGGGATCTGTGCGCTCCTGTCGAAGCAGGTGGCCGAGTGCGAATCCCTGCTGCAGGAGGGAGGCTACCGCCAGATCACCCTGCATTTTTCATCCTGCCTGCAGGTGCCGGGCCTGACCGGAACCATAGTGCGTGAACTGGCGGAGGCGGGCATTCAGGCCAACGTGGTGTCCGCGCGCTGCCACGAGCATCTCCTGGTCAGTGAGCACGACGCGCCCCAGGCCATGCAGATTCTCTACGGCATCAGCAATCGCTTGCAGTACAGCTGACCCGCGCCATACCGGCGCAGCAGACACAAAAATTCCAGTTACAAAACACGGTGACGGCAGGGAGTGCCGCAAAAGGAGCTCCCCGCCGACCATGCATATTGCCTACCCAGCTCCGCTGCCCCACGGGCGCATCCGGCAGTTGCTGCCCGACTTCTTTGTGGTACGCGGCACCGCCCGCGTCGCCCCGGGCGTGGTGGTCAATCGCAATATGGGCATAGTGCGCAACGGCGACGACCTGTTGCTGGTAAACCCGGTGCGTCTGCGCAAACTGGAAGAGGAGCGCCTGTGCGAGTTGGGCCGGGTGCGCCAGGCGGTGCGTCTGGGTTACTACCACGGTTGCGACGATCTCTACTACCGGGATCGTTTCAATGTGTTCTTCTGGCGCCAGGAGCAATCGAATCGCTATCCGCTGCCACCGGCGGACCAGTTTCTGTGTGATGGCGGCACCTGCCCGGTCACCGGTGGCCGGGTGTTCGAATTTTCCAATAGCCGGGTGCCGGAAGCGGCGCTGTTGATTCCCCAGGCCGGCGGCCTGCTGCTCACCTGTGATGCGCTGCAGTACTGGGACGGCTGGACCGGCTGTAGCTGGGCGGGTAAGTGGCTGCTGCGATTAAGCGGGGTGCATCAGGGAATGCAGGTGGCGCCCGCCTGGCGCAGCCGCGCCACACCCACTGACGAGAACAGCCAGCGCTGGCTGGCGGCGGACTTCCGGCGCCTGCTCAACCTGCCGTTCTACCACCTGCTGGGCGGCCACGGGGATTTCTGTGCGGACCGCGCCCACGAGCTGGCTGAACGGGCGGTGGGCAGCAGCTTTGTGCGGGTTTCCCTGTGAGAATCTTGGTGAGAGCCCTGGTGAGAGTGCTTGAAAGTGAATTTATCGGTGTCCATATGAGAGCCCCCGCACAGCCCTGATGTCCCCCAATCGCCGGTGTTCCCGCGCTGGCTCGTGATAAGCTGCGGTAAAAACACCTGCAGCCGCGCTGCACCCGCAATCTGTATTCGACGAGTTCTGCATGAGAATAAAAAGCCTGACCGGCAGTCTGGTTCTGGCCGGCGCCCTGCTCAGCGCCTGCAGCATTAATATTCCTTTCTTCCCTATTCCCTCCGCCGACAGCGAGCGAATCCGTGCGGATGTGGACTACCTGGCAGCGGACGCCCTGCAGGGCCGCCAGACCGGCAGCGCCGGTTATCAGCAGGCGGCGGATTATGTGGCTGCGCGCTTTGCCGCCCTGGGGCTGAAATCCATCACCGGTGACGACTATTTCCAGCCGGTTCCTTTCCGCGAGGCGCGCTGGCAACAGGGTAGTGAAGGCGACCATCGTGCCAGCCTGATGCTTCACGGCCGCGACGGCGATATTACGTTCGAGCTGGGTTCGGACTTCCTCGCGTCACCAGCCACCATCGCGCAAAACACGGCCACCTCCGCGGCACTGGTGTTTGTGGGCTACGGTATCGAGGCGCCGGAATTCGGTCTCAATGACTACGCCGGGCTGGATGTGCAGGGCAAGATCGTGGTGCTGCTGGATGGCCGCCCGCCGCGCCTGCCTAACGAAGTGGGTGCTCACTACGCATCGGGGCGCACCAAGCGCGACACCGCCGCCCGCCACGGCGCCGTGGGTTATATCACCCTGAATACCCCGGCGCGAGAGGCCCGGCGTCCCTTCGCGCGCTCGGCGGAACACCTGAACGACCCCAGCTTTGACTGGCTGCGTGCGGATGATGTACCGGGCAATGCCACCCCCGGAATGCACTCGGGGGTGGTGCTGGATATGCCGGCGGCCAAGCAGCTGTTTATGGGCGCACCCCGCAGCCTGGATACCATATTTACCGAGATGAAAAACGGCGTGGTGCCGAAGGGGTTTGTGTTGCCCTACAGTGCCACTCTGACCAGTGCGGCCGAGCATAAAAAGATCATCAGCCCGAATGTGGTAGGCCTGCTGCCCGGCGGTGACCCGAAACTGAAGGACGAGTATGTGGTCTTCTCCGCGCACCTGGATCATATCGGTCTGGATACCGCTGGTGACGGCGATCGGGTAAACAACGGTGCCCAGGACAATGCCGCCGGTATTGCGGTGATGCTGGAGGTAGCGCGACTGTTTGTGGAATCCGGCCGCGCGCCGCGTCGCTCGATTCTGTTTGTGGCGGTAACGGCGGAAGAGGAGGGGCTGCTGGGCTCTGACTATTTCGCCCAGCACCCGCCGGTGCCGCCCAAATCCATGGTGGCGAATATCAACCTGGATATGCCGATGCTGTTGTATCCCTTCCGGGATGTGATTGCCTTCGGCGCCGAGCACTCGAGCCTGGGCAAAACCGCGAAGCGCGCGGCGGAGCGCACCGGCCTGAAACTGAGCCCAGACCCTATGCCGGAGCAGGTGATTTTTGTGCGCAGCGATCACTACAGTTTTGTGCGCCAGGGGGTTCCGTCCATTTATCTGATCACCGGGCGCGAGGCGATCGACTCAAGTATCGATGGCACTCAGGCGCAGGTGGCGTTCCTGCAGTCGCGCTACCACCGACCCGGTGATGAGGCCGACACACAGGTGAATTACGTGGCCGCGCAGCAGTTTGCCGAAGTGAACTATGTGATTGCGCGGGAAGTAACGGATGAGGATAAAAAGCCGCGCTGGAATCGCGGGGACTTTTTTGGGGATTTGTATTCGACGAAGTAGCTTCCGGCCTCGTTAAAGCAAGCCCGGTGGCGGCCAGGCGCCGGGTGAACCTTTTCGAAACCGCTACAAGTACATCCCTGTAAGCTGCGTCGGAAACGTCCCTGTTTCCGACGCTTTCGAAAAGGTTCACCCGTCACCTGGCCTTCGCATCGATTTCAGTGCTTCGTCAGCTTTGTTTTCTAACGACCACCGCAGTCCTGAGTCGCTCCCGACCGAACAATGACATCAGTGCGAAATCCTCCCGCGCAATCGGCAGGTACTGACTGTCCAGCGGATTGTCCTCATCGTCCACATCCGGATCGTGTACATAAAAACACTCGTCATCCATTCCCGTCAGGGTCACCCAGTGCGGCACCTTTTTGCCGTCCAGGCGATAGGTGCTGATCAGCAGCAACACCAGTGCACCTTGTTCCAGCCACTGCTGGCACTGCTCCTGGGTAAAGTCCTCGGCAATTACCGGCAGACCTGAAGATTCCGCCTGCTGGCGGTAGTCTGCATCCACCTGTTCGATCACCGCTTTCTTGTCCGCGCTGCGCACGCTGTCCAGAAACAGCGGGGTGGTCTGGTTGAGGTATACCTCGCAGTCAAAGCCGCGTTTCTGCATCGCCAGTGCCAGGCCGATGGGGTGGCAGCCGCCGGTGCCGGACGTCATGAAGATGGTGGTGGCTTCGCGCCACAGGGCCAGTTCGTCGCTGCCGCTGGGCACATAGGTGGAGTCCAGCCCGGCCATCGCCATCATGGCGGCGGCGGGGCCACAGGTGAATTCGGTGCGCTGGCCATACCAGGGAACTTCGGCGGTGTGCAGGTTTTCCGGGCGGTAACGGATACGCTTCTGCATGCGCAGGGCGTTGCCGGCGTCTTCGTAGTAGTTGCTGTAGCTGCCAAAGGTGCGGTAGCCCAGTTGCTGGTACAGGGCGATGGCCGCGGTGTTCTGCTCGGCCACTTCGAGGCGCATATACAGGCGGCCGCTGCGGCTGCTGGCGTCTTCGGCGGCGGTTAACAGCGCCTTGCCAATGCCTTTGCCGCGCCCGGCGGGGCCGACGGCCAGGGAATAGAGGCGGGCCAGGCGGGTGCCGCGGCGCAGCAATACCAGGACGTAGCCCAGTAGCGCACTGTCCTGCTCGGCCACCAGGAATACCCGGTTGTCGGTTTTCAGCCAGTGGCGAAAGCGGCGTCGGCTGAGGCGGTCGCCGCTGAAACTGGACTCTTCCAGCAGGCACAGCTGGTCGAGATCAGCTGTGCCGGCCGGTCGGATGGAAAAGGGCTGAGTTGTGGTGTGGGTCATTGAGTGGGGGTGGTGTGACCGAGAGCGACTGGGAATGGCCGGGAGGTTGTACAGATAGTGGGATTAAAGCGCTGCTTCCGCTCTTGGGCAATATCTGCACAAAAATATTTTTTCGCGGGAAAAAACCCGGAGCGGCGAGGACGGGTAACGAACTCCGCTCCGGGAAGCGTTGCGCTGGGCGACCGATAAAAAACTGGGGTCAGGTCGCCCCTTTTAAGGCGCAGGCGAGAAGGCGCTGGCGAGAGTTATTGATCAGTCGTGGCTTTGCTCCAGGGCGTAGAAGGTGGCCTGCACATAGTCGCTGCCGCTGCCGGTATTGTTCTGGTTGTAGACCCCGGCCTTGAAGTACTGGTACTGGTCGGCTGCGTCATAGCCGCTGTTGCTCATGTCCACGACCTGCACCACATCGGCCTTGCCGTCGCGGGAGATGGTCACGGTAAGCGTGTTGCCCACCACCTTGATCTCGTAACTGAACTTCTCATTCAGCGCGATGCCGTCGGCGGGGTTGGAGGCGCTGCTGCTGCGGCTGCCAATCAGGTCGTACCAGCTGTCACTGCCACCGTTGGGCTCATGGGCAATGTAGATGGAGCCTTTGCTGTTACCCGGGAGTTTGCGGTAGTAGAGGCGCAGCGGTTCGTCGTTGTTGGCATGTATCTGGCCGACGATCACCCGGCCTACCTGGCCGCTGTCACCGGTGGTGGTGACGTGGTTGACCGCGAGGGTTGCGCGCAACACGCCGTCGACACCACCGGCCGCCGCGCGGGCGGAAGCGGGTGCGGAACCGAATACCCAGTTGTTTTCGTTCACTCCCTGGGTGCTGATGCTGGTATCACCGCGACGCAGCATTTCGCGCAGTTCGGTGCGGGTGTAGGAGGTGTTGGTCGAGGTTTTGTAACCGTCAACGGGGCAGCGGAACACCATGCCGCCGTCGGCCGTCGTATAGAAATAGCTGCTGTTTGCATATCCGCTGTTCAATTCGTTTTCCTTGATGGAGTCGGCGGTCCCGCTGCCATCGCTATCGGATGGGACGCTCAGGTACCAGGCGCTCAGGTCGAAGTTACTGGACGGGGGCAGGTTGGGATCCAGATTGCCGCCGGAGCCGGAACCACCAGAACTGGAACTGCTTGAACTGCTGGAGCCACCACCGGAACTGGATGAACTGCCAGAGCTGGATGAACTGTCGCCGTCACCGCAGCCGATCACATCCACCTCCAGAATACTGTTCCAGTTGTTCGCGGTATTGCCGCTGCCGGTGATACGCACGTAGCGCGCACTGGAGTCGCCAAGGTCGTAGCTTTCGAAGTCGCTACTGCTGCCACTGGATTGTCCACCGGCTAACACCTGATTCCAGTTGCTGTTATCGCTGGACGTTTCGACACTAAAGAAGCTGGAGCGCTGGTCGCCCTTGTACCAGGCGATATCCACTGCTTCCACCATCTGTACGCTGCCGAGGTCGAGAGTAATCCACTTGATGCCCTGGGAAGACCAGCGGGATTCGGTAGCCAGGCTGCCATCAATGGCATTGCCGGGGCCGTGGCCATCGTTTGAGCCGTCGTCCGAGGCGGACGCGATGGATAAGTTGCTACCGGATGTGCAGTTGCTGCCACCGGAACCGGAAGAACTACTGCCGCCGGAGCTGCCGGAGCCTGCCCCGAGGTTTTCTAGGGCGAAATTGTCAAAGCGGCCTTCGCTCCCGTTGTAGGCGCCGAACACCGTAATGCTGCTGGCACTGCCGGAACTGAACTCCACCTGCAGCTGATCCCAGTTGCCGTCGCTGGTGCTGGCGTCAAAGGTGGTGCCATTGACCACGGCTCCGACAGTGCCGGCACCGTCCACGAAGGCGGTCAATCGGTAATTGGTGTTGGCGCTGACGGAAACCTGCTGTTCCACTTTTCCGCCGCTGCCAGAAATCTTTGCGGATTTAGCGCCGCTGTAGGCCACGCCGGAAATAGCCGATGGATCGGTATCGCTCCAGCTGTCCCAATCGCTTTCGAAACCGGAATTTTGAATGGATGCGCTGGCGCTGCTCATGCAGGCGGACAGTAACGCCACGCAACTGATCTTCATCGCTAAAGAATTTACGTTCATGAAACCCTCATTATTTTTTTGTAGGGTGTGAATGGGTTGCAGCGAATGCAAACTGCTGCAGTTTCTTTCGGGAGCACCGCCCACGACGAGACCGCCGCGGAATCGGATTACCTTCTGGTACTGCTTGGGGAAAGGTTTGCGTTGAATCCTGTGGCCGGTGGCAGAACACCACCGACCACGGCGCCCTTAATCAGAATTTAGCGCGCACACCCAGTACAAAGCGGCGGTCGTTTTCCATGATCTGGAAAGCGGTACCGTTGGCACCGGTATTGATGGTGGGCTCACCGGTCAGATTGGTAACGTTACCGATGAGGGTAATGTCTTCGGTCACATCGTAGCTGGCGGAGAGGTCCAGTTGCGCCAGGTCTTCGCGGTAGTCGTTACCCAGGGTCGGGTCGTCGGAACCGGCACCCAGCATCAGCTCACCCAGCGGAAGAACACGCTTGGTTTGCGCTTCGTCCAGGAAGCGATCGCGGAAGGTGTAGGCGAGGCGAACACCGAAGCCCTCATACTCGTAATACAGCTGGGTATTGAAGGTATTTTCGGAAATGTCCGGCAGCGGCACACCGTTCGGGTCTTCACTGTCGGCGTAGGTGTAGTTGGCGCTGATACCCAGTCCGGACCAGCGGCCCGGCAGGAAGTCGAAGGCCTGCTGATAACCCAACTCAAGCCCCTGAACCTTGCCGTCTTCACCATTGGTGATGAAGTCGGTGAGAATGCCCATTTCTGAGATAGGGGTATTGGCATTGGCATACTGGATGCCGTCGGCCTGCCACAGGCAGATCTTGTCGAAGTCTGAAGTATTGGTCAGGGTTCTGACGACTTCCGGCTGGTTTTCACACTCGAAGGTTGGCTCCGTGAAAGAGGCAACGTCCTTGAAGAACAGTGTGGCGGAAACCATGTTGCTGCCCCAGTAGTGCTCCGCAGCAATGTCGTACTGGGTTGCACGGTAGGGTTCCAGTTCGGGGCTGCCACGGCTGGCCGCAATATAGGCGTCGCGATAGGCATAGGCCGGACTCAGCTCGTTGAAGTCGGCGCGGCGCATGACCTTGGCGGCCGCAAAGCGCATCAGGGTGTCTTCGGTCACATCCCAGGTAACGTTCAGACTCGGCAGGAAGTCGTTGTAGCTGGAACCGCCGGTGACTACTTCGCCATCCTGATAAGCGCGGGACGTGATGTCCGTGCTGACGTAACGGCCACCCACAACGGCGCGGACCTTGCCGAAATCCAGGTTGGCCTGCACATACATCGCCGACGTTTCTTCGTTGACCTCCGAATAGCCGCTTTCCTGATACTCCAGGTTGTCGTTGAGGCTGCCGTCAATCTGCATATTGGTGCCGGCCAGCAGCTGCTGAACGATATCGAAGGTTGCCTGTTGGTTCTGCAACAGGGCTACATCGTAACCGGTGACTTTCGCCAGATCGTAAGCGCCGCGCATACCACTCTGCTCGAAACCATCGCCGGAGAAATCGTACTCGCTGATGGCGTTGGGGAACTGCGCCGCAATATCTTCCATCCAGATGATGTCCGCATTGCCATCGGCATCGGTCAGATCCTTGAAAATATTGGTCACACGGAACTGGTAGCGGCTCTGCTCGTAATCGCGGCTGGTGGTGCGCACGCCGGTTTTCACCGCGGGAACCCATTCCATGCCGAAAGGCTCGGCGTATTCCAGGTCAAAGCGGAACGCATTTTCCTGATTGTTGATGTAGGTGCGGGTGTCCTCGTAGCGACGGAACGCCTGGTTTTGCTGGTCGGTAAATACATAGCCGTCGGCAAAGTCGACCATAGGTGCACTGCTGTTACTGTTCTCGAAGGTTACCGGAATCAGCCACTTGTTTTCATCCGGGTGTCCCTGTCCTTCAAGAGAACGATCGGTGCCGCGAAAACGGAATTCAGAGAAGGGCGTGTAGCTGTCAGACTCGGCAATGGAGTATTCACCACTCACGGTCAGCTTGTCGGTAAAGCTCCACTCACCGCCAAAGGCGTGGCTGAATGCATCGGTATTGCGGAAGCTGGAGCCGGCGGTTTGCAGCGGTTGGATGGCATCGTAGGTAAAGTTCTGCAGCTGGCCGTTTGCATCCTCGTAGGTGACCCCGGGGGTGGCAACCGGTGTGCCGCCCACGTGCAGCAGGGAAAAGGTTTCCTGGCTGCCGCTGCGCTCGGTCGCGTTCAGGTCGAGATAAAACTGACCCCGCTCGGACGCCGGTGCCCACTGCAACGCAATATTAAACGCCGTGCGCTCACGCTGCTCGGTGCGCGGGTTGTAGGTGTGTTCGCGGGCAAAAACATATTTGCCGGAGGGGGTGTTCTTGGCATCGTCGGCACTGTCGATCACACCGTCGTTATTGAAGTCGACGTTGTCGACCATCAGCTGCACCAGCGACTCGTCGCGGCGTAGAGTGCGGTCCTGGTAAGAAATGGATGCCATGGCGCCAAAGGTCCCGGCCTCACCCAGGTCCCAGTTGTCGCCGGCGGCTGTACTGATTATCGGCGCCCAGTTGTCGGCCTTGTCGGCGTACTCGCCCTGTACGGAAATGGAGGCAAGAGGGGCACTCAGGTCCAGTGGGCGAGCGGTAACCAGGCTGATGGTGCCGCCGAGAGCGCCTTCGATCATTTCCGGTGTTGGCGATTTGATGACTTCAACTTTGGAAAGGAAGTCCGCGGGGAAATCCTGGAAGTTGACGCCGTTGCGGCCATCGCCAAGGGTGGAGCGACCGTTCACTTCCACGCGGTTCTGCGGCAGGCCGCGAATGGAAACTTCGTTACCAACACCAAAGTCACGGTTGATGGAAACGCCGGCTACCCGCTGCAGTGCTTCAGCAATATTGTTGTCGGGCAGTTTACCGATATCTTCCGCCACTACCGCGTCAACGACTCGAGAATCGTCGCGCTTGGCATCGGCGGCGGCCTCCATACTGTGGCGAATACCGGTAACCGACACCTCTTCCAGCGCAGTGGCAGTATCCGCCTGTGCGAAGGTCATTGGGGCGAATGCCATGGCGGAGGCTGAGAGCATCAACACACTGAGGTCTCTCACCACACTATGCGTTTCGAACTTCTTAAACTTCTTATTGTTATCCATGTAACAGTTTCCTCTCATTGTAAGAACGATTTTATTTTTATTAGCTCGTAGCAAAGTGAGTTAAACCAATCTGTGAAAACCTGTCAACACCATTGGTCAACAGTATTGGTAAGGCAGGTTGCCTGATTTTTAGGTTAAATTATTGTTATATATAGCTTTTCCGGCTTTTCTAGCTGAGAAAATAAAAAAATCAGAATTTTATTGTTTGTGTGGCAATTCTTAAATTGATAAAAGGGTCAAACCAATCGTGCTGATAGATTCTGCGGGCATCTCTGCCCCGATGGGCGTGTAGGTGGCGCGCGGGCAATAAAAAAGCGGCCAAGAGGCCGCTTAGGTATTGCCGAAATACCCTCAGAATTCAGATCACTTCCGGGCTCTCAGGCATGGCGCTTTTTGAGATGATGGCGCCGCGGTGCTGGATAACGGTACTCGCAAGTCGGTGCCCAATGTGTGCAGCATCTTCGGCGCTATTGCCGGCGAGCCGGCTTGCCAGGTAGCCGGCATTAAATGAGTCGCCCGCCGCCGTGGTATCCAGGGGAACGACTTTTAATGCCGGTACCAATTGCGGATCATGATTTTGCTGAACCACAAGGCAGCCATCGCCACCCAGCTTCAGCACTATCTCGGCAACACCCAACTCCCGGAAGCGCGTCAGCGTTGCATTGGTATCCTTGTCGGAAAACAACAGCTGTTCATCTTCAAACGTCGGCAGCGCGATATCGGTCAGTCGTAACATCTGCTCATAGGCTTTGCGAGTCAGGGTTTCGCTGCCCCAAAGGCGCGGTCGATAGTTGCCGTCAAAAATAACCTGACCGCCTCCCTGGCGAAATTTCGCCAGGAAATCGAACAGGCACTCGCGTCCGTAGGGTGAGAGAATGGCGAGGGAAATCCCGGATAGATAAACGGCATCAAATTGTTGCAATTGCTCGAACAATTGCTTTGCGGCTTGTGGACTATCCAGCAGGCGTCTTGCCGGTGCCCGGTCCCGCCAGTAATGGAAAGTGCGTTCACCGCGGCCGTCGGTTTCTATCAGGTAAAGCCCGAGCGATGCATTTGTTTCGCGCTTTACCAGATCACAGCCAATCCCCTCGGCCCGCCATTGCCGGAGCATCCAGTCGCTCAAGTGGTCATCACCCAGCGCAGTCACGTAATCGACCTTGGCGCCGAGCCGTGACATATACAGCGCGGTGTTCAAGGTGTCACCGCCGAAAGAGAGCCCCGCGTTCAAGCGGGGCTCGCTGTGATGGCTGCGACAATCGCTGTTCAGGTTCATTTCCAGCATACATTCGCCGATGACAGCGATGCGCTTGTGCATGGGTGATTCCACCTGTTTACCTCAAAAAGCTTTTTGGCTGCAATTTCCCAAATCAGGAGAAGAACAGGCCACCGTTGATATCGATGTTGGTGCCGGTGATGAACGACGCTTCGTCGGACGCCAGGTAAGCAACCGCATCGGCAACTTCCGGTGCCTTACCCTCACGTTTCAGCGGCGTTGCATTGGCAACGTTTTCGCGCACGGCGTCTTTGGTGAAGGTGTCATGGAAAGTGGTGCTGATCATGCCCGGGCACAGAGAATTAACGCGAATGTTTTTCGGACCGAGTTCTTTCGCCATGGCGCGGGTAAAGGTCATTACGGCACCCTTGGAGGTCGCATAGGCCGAAGCACCGGGACCACCACCGTCACGGCCTGCCTGAGAGGCGAGGTTTACGATAGCGCCGCCGTCCATGTGTGGTACAACGGCTTTGGTCAGCAGGAAGGTGCTGTTCAGGTTGAGGGCGATGACTTTATTAAAGAAGTCTTCATCCATTTCCTCGATGGTCTTGCGCTCTACCAGACCGCCAGCAACGTTCACCAGGATATCGATGGTCTTACCGTAGGCTTCCTGAGCGGCGGCAACGACACTGGCAACATCTGCTTGTTTGGTCATGTCGCCCTTGGCGATGATGGCTTCGCCACCGGCCGCTTTGATTTCGGCCAGGGTTTCCTCTGCGGTCTGTGCATTGCTGAAGTAGTTCACGACTACCTTGGCACCTTCCGCCGCCAATTTCAGGGAAACCGCTTTACCGATATCCCGCGCCCCACCGCTGACGATGGCTACTTTACCTTGAAGTTTCATAATGACTCCTGACTGTATTTCTGTATTCCGATACGAATCGATTTTTTGATTGAACTTAGTTGGCTGCTTCAACAAGCTGCTTTTTTTCCTGTTTGCTACGCACTGGTGTGATACGTCCCCCGACAAACAGAACCGAGATCAACATCAGCGGTACCAGAGAAGCACCGAGAATGAAGAAGGGCGGGTAATAGGTGCCATCGTTGGTGATGATGGGTACTAACTGGATCGCAGTAATCACGCTGATTACACCAACGGCACCGCTGATGCCGGCGAGGCTGGCCACGCTTTTACCTGAGAAATAATCACTGGGCAATGTCTGGATATTGTTGATGGCAGCCTGGAAGCCGAACAGGATCACGGTGATCAGGGCCAGAGCTGCAGCCGGTGTGGCTGCCACTGTGGTCGCCAGCAGCGCGGGCAACATGCAGCAGCCGCCAACCAGTACGGCGAATTTACGGGACTTGTTCACACTCCAGCCGTTGCTCATCAGCTTGCCGGACAGCCAGCCACCGAACAGTGCACCGGCGGCGGCACCGCAGTAAGGAATCCACGCAGAGGCACCGATTGCCTTGACGTCGAATCCAAATTTGTCGTTCAGGTACAGCGGCAACCAGGCCACAAACAGCCACCAGATCGGTTCGATAAAGAAGCGCGCAGAGATCACGCTCCAGCTCTGGCGGTGAGACAGCAGTTCGCGCAGGGTGGGGACATACTCGTCTTCTTGTTTTTCAGCGCTAATCTGACCGGAAAGAATCAGTTCACGCTCTTCCTGGGTAATCCACGGGTGGGCGTCGGGGCCGCTTTTGTAGATGATCAGCCAGGGCACCAGCCAGATAAAACCGAGCAGTGCGACCACAACGAAGGTTGCCTGCCAGCCCAAAAAAGCATACAGGAAGGCCACCAGGGGCGGGGCGATGATACTGCCCGCAGAGGCACCGGCGCCGAAAATTCCCTGGGCCAGAGCGCGCTCTTTCGCCGGGAACCACTCGGCATTGGCCTTGGTGGCGCCGGGCCAGTTACCCGCTTCACCGAAGCCCAGCAGGGTGCGGAAAATACTGAAGGACGTCACGGATGTTGCCAGGGCGTGCAATGCGATGGAAATGGACCACACCACAATGGAAAGCATAAAGCCGAGACGGGTACCGATGGCATCGAATACGCGGCCAAACACTGCCTGACCGATGGCGTAGGCAATCAGGAATACACTCATGATGTTGGCGTAGTCGTGACTGTCCATGCCGAGGTCGTCGGCAATGCCCGGCCACATCACCGACAGGGCGGTGCGGTCGATGTAGTTGATGATGGTGGCCAGGGCCACCAGGGACACAATGGT
The DNA here is from genome assembly GCF_023156515.1 of Microbulbifer sp. CAU 1566. Lineage (NCBI taxonomy): Bacteria > Pseudomonadati > Pseudomonadota > Gammaproteobacteria > Cellvibrionales > Microbulbiferaceae > Microbulbifer > Microbulbifer sp. CAU 1566. Next base: position 448,464 of record NZ_JALNMG010000004.1, read on the forward strand.
CCAGCGTAAGTTTTTCATTATTATTGTCCTGATTATTTTTGCAGAAAGTCTTCCCGGTAGGGGCTGAAGGTATCGAGTAGCACTCCGGCCTTTTTACACACGGCGCCGTGTTCCAGATGTGGCGCTATGTAGAAACTGTCTCCAGCTTTCAGGAGTTTTTTGCGGCCGTCGACCTGTACTTCAAATTCACCACTTTCTACATAGCTCACCTGGGTGTGCGGGTGTTTGTGTACATAGCCAATACTGCCCTCCTCGAACCACACACGAACAATCATCAGGCTGTCATCGTGGCCAAGGATTTGCCGCTTGATACCGCCGCCGAGATCTTCGACTTCAACATCCTGGGCTTGAACAAACGCATCAGTAGCGGGCATAACCTTCTCCGCGGAAAAATCAGTTAGTAATCTGGAAGAGTTTGGCGCGGCCGCTGAACTGGTACTGGCGGCCGTCATATTCAAAAATGTTTTCGAGGTCTTCTGGCACATTGCTACTGCGGTTGTACGCAAGCAGCTGTGTGGCGCCGTCCTTCATGCCGATGGCGATCAGTTCCAGGTCGCCGGCCTGCCGATGTTGCAGCGCTTGTACCTGGCTTTCCGCCTCCAGGGTAAATTCCCTGGATGGGTTGTATTCGCCGTGGGGCTCCAACACGCTCACGAAAGTGTGTGTCTTGACACCATCGCGACGAGTAATAAAGCCTTTCTCGGAGCGCAGGTTGAAGTTGGGGTCGTTGGCGCCGAGCTCGGTGAACAACAGCTCGGTTTCGCCGTCCACCAGGCTGGACTGGGTATAGAATCGGCCGTTGTCGTTCAGCCAGGTGACCTGTGCCAGACCTGATTCCGGTTTGCCGCGGGCTTTGAGCCAAAGGTGCTGGAAACCATTGTTGGTGCCGAGTGCCTTGAGACTGTCGGTGAACCCTTGCAGCTTGAAACTGGTATCCACCAGTTGGCCGTTGTAGTGCAGCGGAAGATCCAGCTGGTGTTTCTTAGTGGATTCCACATCGAACACATCGATGGCGAAACTGTTGCCACTTTCCGGATTGTTTACCAGTGCCAGGGTGCGTTTCAGGCTGACACCCGGGTAGGCGGAATTTATCTCTGCCGCACTGATCTTGACCTGATCATCCGCGTGGAAGAACAGCAGGCTTGGGTGGTTTTGGTTCGCGACTTTCAGGTTGTTGTCAAAGTGGGAAGTCTCGTCCACCACGAGGGTGTTGTGTGCAACCGTCTGTTTGGCCCAGGTCTCGTTTTCTTCCAGATAGCGCCCGCCGTTTTTCGCCTCCACGTTCAGGAAGCGCGCCGCACCGTAGTCGGTAACGATTTCTTCGCCGCGGTCGTAGAACTGCCAGGTGAGTTTGTCGAAGTGACCGTGACCCATACCCTGTGCAGCGGGCTTGAACAGGAGCGCCTGGTCGCCGTCGATTTGCTGGCGCAGTACAACCAGGGCCCCTTCGTCGCCGTCTTTTCCGTCGCGGAAGGCGAAGGACTTGAATTCGTAAGGTTGTTGTTTGCCGGCATCCAGTGCCTGTGCGACTTTGAGGCCGTCGCCGGACAGCAGGATCTGGTTCTGTTTTGCGGCGATGTCCAGCAGTTGTGGATTACCGGATTCCCCGTAGGCGATGGTGACACCTAGTACCAGTTCTGACGTATCGATACCCTTGCTTTTGATGGCATCGTTAATCGGGAAGAACAGGTTGTTGTAGCTGAGCTGGATGGTGGTATCGATCGCTTTCATCACGATACCGTCGCGGTAATCGAAAATGCCCCGCTCCGGTTCGTTGTTTTCAATCGCCTTGGCGAAAGTCACGAAAGGCATCAGCGCGTAACGCTGATAGTAGGGGCCTTCGTTGTAGTAGCCGTCTGGAGAAAACAGGGTGCTCAGCTGGCGAAGAAATCCGCCCTTGCCGGATTTATCCAGATCCAGCAGCGCTTGCTCCACCCACTCCGGCTCGTCCAGTACATAGCCGGCCATACCCACACCGGCGGTCAGCCAGGTGCCGTGGTTGTGTACCTTGTTAAAAGTTTTCGGCGAATCGACGGAAAGAAACTTGGCCACCGGGCGCAGTGCACCCTGCTCAATTTTTTGCGCTTCCGCGTCAGTGAGCGACGGACGGATCAGGTCGTAGGCCTGAATGGTGTAAACAAGCCACACCGCTTCGTTCAAGCTCTGCCAGAACAGCTTTCCCGGGTTTTCTGCGCCGGGGCGACGCTTGGGGTGCAGTGGCAGCGTCGAGTACATGTCTGCATAGGCGAGCAGCATATCCCGTACGCGCTCCGCGTATTTTGCGTCTTCGGTTACCTGATACAGCACGCCAGCGTTGTACATCAGCTGGTAATTCTTCTTGTGCTGTTCGTGGGTGTAACCGCCGCCGGCATCCGCTGGCACCGGCACCGCAATGGGCGCGTCCAGTGCGCGATCTACCGCGGATTGAGTGCGGAGAAAGGCGGTGCGAAAGCGGCCGGGTTGTTCAACCGCGCCCTGCATGGCATCGACGTCCGCAGCGCTGATCACCAGGTTTGGATGGTTAGCGCCGAATGCGGCGAGCGGGTTGACCGCGAAAACTGCCGCAGAGACTCCGGCCGCCAGAGCCACGCCAGCGGCGAGAGATTTGCGCTCTTTAAATATTGAATTGCCAAACATCGTTTTCGTTCTTCTCTAAATCAGTTTTTCACGGTGTTGTTGGCAAGGGTCGCGGTGTGCGGGCCCTCGGCGACAAGTTCAGTGACTTCCGGCAGCGGGGCCTTGAAGAACTGGTTGTTGGCAATATGAGTAACCGGCTCGCCCACGGTGTGTTCGACCACGATACCCGCACTGTCTTCGATGCGGTTTTCATGGATGTCTGCCACCTGGGTACCGTGCAGTTTGATCAGCGCCTGCGCCTTGTTGCGCTTGCCCTTACCGGAGCCGGTCACGGTGTTGTTGCTGAAGTCGATGTGCGGCCCAAAGGTGCTTTCATCGGTGCCGCCGCGGTACAGGTCGACGAGAGCGCCCTGAACGTTTTTGAAGGTATTACCGGTCACGATCACGTATTCCGCGTTGTAAACGCCGAGGTCATCGGTCTCTTTGTTCAGCTTGAGCAGGTCACCAGTGATGTTCTCGAAATAGTTATTGGCGAGCGTAATGGTGTCGGCAAAGGCGCGCAGGCCGGAATCGAAAACGTGGTAGGAGTGGTTGATATCCAGGTTTTCCACACGGCTATTGGTCATGGAAAAACGGTAGTTTTTCAGCATGCCCCACACCGCGGTGCGGATCAGGATATTGCCGGCGTTGTCCGGGCTGTTGGAGCCAGAAATCACCAGGCCATCCAGCGACAGGCTGCCGCCATCCTGAATCTCGAACATCACCGGGCGGTCGCTGGTCAGGGTTGCTTTGCCCTGTTTTTTCGCCTTGATAGTCAACGTCTTGTTGATATCCAGGCGCTTGGTTGCGTTGTAGGCGCCGTTTTCCAAAACCAGGGTGTCGCCGTCCGCCGCACTGGTGATGGCGTCGAACAGAGCATTCTCACCGGGGCGCACGCTGATGGACTTGCCACTGTCGAACGGAGTAACCGGTTCTGATTTGGGGTACCAGGAAGCGCCGGTCATTTCCTTGGTGGTAACCACCAGGTCTTTGCTCGCGCCCTTATTCGCTGCGGACTTATCGGTCGGGTAGAGCAGGCCATTGTCGGCACGCTTCAGTTTGCCCACGCCTTTATCGATACCTTCATGAATCTTCTTGTCCACAAAGCCGGTAGAGACGTTGTTGGCAAAGGTAATACCGGAGATATCGTCAAAAATGGAAAAGGGCGACTTACCGCTTTCGGTATAGAAAATATTGTCGGCAATAGTGGAGTCCTGTGGCGTCGCGCTGCGCTCCTGGTCACTGCCTGCCGCCAGGTGGATATGCTCCACATTGATAAAGCTGTTGTTCTCGATCTCCGCGTTTACCACCTGGTGGTAGCGATTGATGGGAGAGTTGGGAACACCGTTCATCACGGTGAACCCACTCCCAAACCGATAGCCTGTGAGACCTTCGAGATAATTGTTGCGAATGACCTGGTCCGCATTGATCACACGAATACCGCCGGTGTGGTCCACGCCGTTGCCCAGGAACACGTTGCCTTCGATCAGGTTGCCGTTGCCGTGACGCATGGTCAGGGTGCCGCGGGATTCGAAGAAGGTGTTGTTGCGCAGAATATTTTTGCCGGATTTGACGGAGATGATTTCCACCTCGCCGTCACAGCGGTCGAAGAAGTTGTTCTCGACCACTGTCAGGGAATCGGTCAGGGAGTAGTGGCTGGTGCCGATACGCAGGGTCTCACCACCGTTGGAGCCCAGTACCGGGCGCGGGCCAAAATAGTTGTGGTCGATACGGTGACCGTTTTCCTGGCTCGCTTCGGTGTTCAGGCGCACCGCCATGGTCACACCCTTGTTGCGCTTGCCCGCCAGGTGGCCGTGATCGAAACGGTTGTTCTTGCCGTAGATGCTCACCCAGTAATCGGAGTCCATACGCTCCGGCTTGCTGAAGTCTTCGATCACCACTTCAGTCACCCGGGAGTTGTTGGCCAGGTGATCTTTGTTGCGGCGGAAGGAGATTACCTCACTGCTCGGCGTATAGCCGTCCTTGAACACAAGGCCGGAAACCACCAGATGTTCACCTGCCAGGCGCAGGTTGGACTGGCCGCTCAGGACCACTTTTCCTTTTTCTTCCGCAGTCAGCGTGATCGGGTTTTCTTTTTCCCCGTTTCCGGTGAACAGAATTTCAAAATCTTTCCAGACGCCATTTGCCAGCACCACGGTATCGCCGGCCTCAAGGCGCTTGGCGACCTTCGCGTATTCTTTCTGGTTGTGCACCAGGTATTCCTCCGCGGAAGCCTGAACACAGAACAGGGAAGCCTGCCCGCAGGTAAGCAGCGCGGCGGCCAGCATTGGTTTGAATCCTGAAGCTCTCATGATCACCTGAATTGTTTTTCTGGGTTATCGATGTCGCGGATTGTCTGCTTGCACCAACTCGGGGCAAATTGTGATACCGCGGAATTATTATGGGGCCAGACTAAATTGGTCAAAAATAATTGTCAACCAATTCGGCTAACCAGTTTACCTCGAAACTTTGTGCTGAATTGGTGCGCCGCGCAGATTTTTCCGATAAAATGCACAAAAAACAGGCAGGGGTCAGTCCAAAATGTGAAATTTTTCTGAAAATTGGTTGACTGGCTTGTAGGCAGGTGAGAATTTGTGCTGGCCAGATCGCGGGCAGCCGACCGAAAGCGGTTGTCACTGGTCAAGAGGCTGAGAATAAAAACCGCGAGATGAGCGATGAGAAAGGCGCCAGAACAAGGGCGCCCTTGTTACTATCAACTAGCGCAGACATCCTTGGGGGTATTCATGCGTGATAATAATAAAGACGCGAGAGATGTAATGGCGAATGAGAAAACGTTTAAAAAGTCGCTTCTGGTAAGCGCAATCGCTGCAGTGACTTATGTAGGTTATGTGGGTGCTGTTCAGGCACAAGATGCTGCAATTGCTGAATCTGACCAGGCACTGGAAGAAGTTGTCGTAACCGGTACCCGTGCCACTATCCAGACCACCATCGATATCAAGCGCAACTCAACCACCATCGTCGACGGTATGTCGGCAAATGAGATTGGTGATCTGCCTGCGCTGTCCATCGGTGAAGCACTCGAGTCCGTAACCGGTGCTTCCTCTCACCGCGAAAATGGTGGTGCGACTGAAATTTCCATCCGCGGCATGGGCCCATACTTGAGTGCGACCACCTTTAACGGCCGCGCAGCGACCAACGGCAGTGGGGATCGCTCGGTAAACTTCTCCCAGTTCCCGTCCGAGCTGATGAACAAAATTGCGATCTACAAAACCCAGGACGCCAGCCTGATTGAAGGTGGTGTTGCCGGTCTGATCGCGCTGGAAACCCTGAAGCCGCTGGAGTATGGCGAGCAGCGTATCCAGATCGATACCAAGGCGAATATCAACCCGAACCAGGCCAACCTCGACGATCCCATGGCGGGTGATATTGGCTTCCGCGGAACCGCGAGCTATGTGGATCAGTTTGAATTCGACAACGGCATGGCATTCGGTATGTCCCTCGGTTACGAGAAAAGCGACATTTCCCAGCCGGAATCCGAAATGCGCTCATCCAGCCCGAGCGGTACTTCCCTGTTCGCCTGTTTGAATGACCCCAACAACACAACCGAAGGCTTCTACCGCGGTTCCTCTGGTGACTGTGAAGACCAGATCGGTGGCTCCAGCAATCAGGGCTACAACACCTCGGTGGATCCGGCGACCGGTAAAGCGGTGAGCAATGGCACGCCCTATGCGTTTGCGCCCAGCTCCAACGGTTATCGTCAGAACGACACCTCCGACGAGCGCGAGGCGGTATTCGTTGCATTGCAGTTCCAGCCCAACGACAAAACCGATATTAATTTTGACCTGCAGCAGTCAGAGCGCCTGCAGGCTGAGCAGCGCCACGACCTGAACTTTGCCAACATGAAGCGGGTTACTCCGGGTGTGACTGCGGAAAGCCTGGTGGTATCCGACACCGGTACCATTATGGAGTGGGCGGGTGAGACTGCCATCGAGTCCAATAGTGAAACCTATTCCCGACTCGAGGACTACCTGGGTTACGGCCTGAACGTTTCCTACGATTTTACCGATAACCTGACGGTGTCTGCAGATTACTCCTTCTCTGAAACCACGCGGGAAGAAAAGCAGATACTACTGCGCACCCAGTCTGACAACGACGATATTTACGGCGAAGATTCCTCTTACCGCCCCATGGTCAGCTGGGACATGGATTCTGAAATCCGTCAGTACACCGTGACCGGTTTTGATGTCACCGATCACGCGCTCTTCTCCGATGCTTATCGTATTCGAATCGATAACGATGTGGATCGCCGCAATACCAGCGAAGCCTTCCGCACGGATTTCGACCTGAACGTAAATGGAAGCTTTATTACCGGTGTGAAAGGCGGCCTGCGCTTTTCTGAACTGGAATATGTTGACCTGGGTTCCGCGCGTGACGAGTTCAGTGTTAGCCGTGGATCGGAAGAGGGCGCGGCAGCCATCGCAGCAATGAACGAAGCCTGTGCCATCGCCTTCCCGGAAAGTGACTTCATGAATGCCGAGAGCACTGGCAGCCTGGTCACCACCGTGGACGACAACGGCAATGTCATTGGTCGCACCAACGAGTGGGCCACCTTCGATACCAGCTGTGTTGCGGACATGCTGCTGGCGCACGTGGGAGAAGGCTTCGTTTATCCGGAACTGGAACAGAAAAGTGCGAATCTCACCGATGTGACCGAAACCACCACAGCCGCTTATGTGATGGCCGACTTTGGCAGCTCGCTGGCGGGTACACCGGTACACGGTAACTTTGGTGTGCGCGTGGTACAGACGGAGGTGGAGTCTGTTGGTTACCGCACGCCCTACACCATTATCACCAACGACGATGGCACCTTTGCCATGGAAGAAGTGGATGGTGCGGATCTGGAGCGGGTAACCGCCGGTGGCGATTACACCGAGGTGTTGCCGAGCTTAAACCTGGTGGCTGAGCTGACTGATGACGTTCAGTTGCGCGGTGCGGTTTATCGCGGCCTGTCCCGCCCGGATCCGTCGGACCTGGGTTACAAGCGCGCATTCGACACCAATGGTTCCGACGACATCGTGGATATTGCGGACCTGCTGGACGGTGTGAGCGGTGACGGCAACCCGAATATGAAGCCGCTGACATCCTGGAACTTCGATACCGCGATCGAGTGGTATCCGAACGAGGACACCATGCTGGCATTCGGTGTTTACCACAAGCGTTTCCAGGGTGGATTCGAGACGGCGCAGGTGATCGAAACCTTCGAGGTCGATGGCCAAATGATCCCGGCAGAATTCAATATCACCCGCACCGATGATGACACCAGTGCGCTGACTGGTTTCGAAATGACCGCAACCCATCGTTTCTCTTACCTGCCGAGTTACCTGAGCGGTCTGGGTGTGAAGGCGAGCTACAACTACGCAGATTCCGACTTCGAGTTTGAAGACAGCCTCTATGGTGATTCCGTGGTACTGAATGAAAGCGGAGAAGTTGTATCGCAAAATATCGGTATCGTTGCTCCGGGCAACCTGCCGGGCTTCTCCGAGAATGTGTTCTCCGGCCAGTTGTACTACCAGATTGGTGACCTCGACACGAGCCTGATCTACAAGTACCGCAGCGAGTACTTCCAGCCCTATACCGGAGATGGCACGCGACTGCGTTACGTGGGCGACACCGGTGTGTGGGAAGCAAAGGCGTCGTACCAGCTCACCGACAATGTGAGATTGAGCCTTGAGGCCATCAACCTGTTTGATGAGCCGAAGAAGCAGTACTTCTTTACCCGCGACAACCTGGGTGAAATGAATAGCTATGGACCGCGTGTATTCCTCGGCCTGAAAGCCAAGTTCTAAGCGCTATCCAGGGCTCAATGCCCGGAGCTTCGCGCCCCGGGTAAAGGGGAGCCTGTAACACCAACTTTTGTACGGGGTTACAGGTTCTTCGGTTTGTTTGATTGGTTGTCTCTTCTCCAGTCGGTGGTACCGCCCACCGGCAAAATTTTGCCCGCTACTTGCGGGCTTTTTTATGTCGGTAAAATTTAGATGGGTGAATTCGGGCAATAAAAAAGGCCATATAACCTTCCAGTCATATGGCCTTGGCAACGCTCTTTAACATATCAGAAGCCGGCGGATTCACCCAGGCGGTCGATGGAAAAGCGCTTGCGGCGTTCGGACACTTCCCGGCGCACCACTTCCACTGCTTTTGCTTCGGAGGCATCGTGCAACGCGTTCAGGGAGCGGCTGAAATGCAGGCGCATGGCCTTGCGTGCCGCGCATGGGTCGTGGTTTTCAAGTGCCTGCAAAATGGCTTTGTGTTCCGCCAGGCGCTTTTGCCCGTCTTTTTTGCATACATTCTTGTGCACCGTCTGGATATCCGGCGAGTGCTCCTGAATATCCCACAGCTTGTCGATGGTGCTCATCAAAACCCGGTTGTTGGTGGCCCGGGAAATCACTTCGTGAAATTTGCGGTCGGCGCGCTCGGAAGTGAGGTTGCCCTCTTCGTTTTCGCGCACCATATCCCGGTAGGCCAGGCGCAGGTCTTCCAGCTGTTCTTCGGTAATCATGGTAGCGGCCAGTGCAGCCAGTTCGCCTTCGATCAATACCCGTGCTTCGGTCAGTTCAAACGGGCTGAAATCCTTGCTGTCGGCAAACGAATTCACCGGCTCGATCACGTAAACCCCGGAGCCGGTGCGCACCGCGACCCGGCCCATCACTTCCAGTGCGATGATTGCCTCGCGAATGCTGGGGCGACTGACATCAAACATTTCCGACAATTCACGCTCGGAGGGCAGGCGCACCCCGGGCGGGTATTCGCCACTGTCCAACAGGGTCAGCATTTTCTCAACCACCTGCTGATAAATGCGGCGGCCGTTTCCAACAAATTCGGTCTTCATAAGAGCCTTCTACCGGTATTTCTGGCGGGCCCAGGCAGGCCCGAATACTCGCTTTCGAGTCTAACATAATTGGTCTTACAGGCAATGGTTATTGGTATGATGGCTGATGGTGATAGCTGTCCTTGGGGGTATCGCTGGCCCCACCGGTTGGGGCCTTCAGATGCCGCGTCGTGGTTGTGTGCGACTAGGCTGTAGCCCACGTGCCGCGGGGCCTGCAGAGATTTGGAAATAGGCAAAAATAGTATTAGTCAGCGGGGCAGATTTCTTCTATCTTTCGCCTATTCGGCGGGCAAAATCTGACCGGCCATACACCCAAAATTTCAGTCTCACTCTTCCCTTCATTGCCACCTGGCAAACCACTGAGGCGCTTCATCTATACATGTCCCAGGTCCTGATTGTGATCGACGAGCCCGATGACTGGGCTCCCTACTACCCCAGCGAGCGGGTAATTACCTTTGCCGACTACCTGGCCCTGCCAGCGCGCCAGCAGCAGCGGGTGCGGGTGATCAACCTCTGTGCCAGTTACGACTATCGCAGTGAGGGCTATTACTGCTCGCTGCTGGCGGAGGCGCGCAGCCACAATGTGTTGCCGAGTGTGCGCACCCTGAATGACCTGGCGCTGCCGCAGCTGTACAAACTGCAGCTGTCCCAGGCGATTCCGGCACTGGCCAAGCTGCCGTTGCCGGCAGAAGGTTCCGAGCGGGTGGTTAAGTCCTATTTCGGCCGCTGTGCAGATCCGGCGCTGCAGCCGCTGGCGCGTGCGCTGTTCGACCGCTTTGCCTGTCCGGTACTGGAAATCCATTTGCAGGCGAACCCCCAGTGGGAAATCGTCGAGCTGAAGATCTGTTCCCACCGCGACCTGAATGAGGCGGAGGAGACCGAATTCGCCGAGGCGCTGGATAACTTTAGTAACAAGGTGTGGCGCCAGCACAAGAAGCCGAGCAATACCCGCTACGACCTTGCGATTCTGGTGAATCCGGAAGAGAAACTGCCGCCGTCCGATGGCGCCGCGATCAAGAAATTCGTCAGTGCCGGGCGCGAACTGGGGCTGTCGGTAGAGTTGATCGGCCCCGGGGATTACATGCGCCTGTCGGAATTCGATGCGCTGTTTATTCGCGAGACCACCGCCATTGACCATCACACCTATCGTTTCGCCAAGAAGGCCGAGGCGGAAGGGCTGGTGGTACTGGACGACCCCACCAGTATTCTGCGCTGTACCAACAAGATCTATCTGGCGGACCTGTTCAGCAACAACAAGGTGCCGGCACCGCGCACCTGTATTCTGCGCCGCGGCGATGAAGAGAGTCTCAAGTCCGCGCTGGCGGAGCTCGGCTTGCCGATGGTAGTGAAAATCCCCGACGGCTCCTTTTCCCGCGGCGTGGTGAAGGTGCACTCGGAAGAGGAGCTGCATACCAAGCTGGACGAACTGTTTGCGGAATCCAGCCTGTTGCTGGCCCAGGAGTTCCTGTACACGGAATTCGACTGGCGCATCGGTGTGTTGGACAACAAACCTTTATATGCCTGCCGCTATTACATGGCGAAGAACCACTGGCAGATCTACAACCACGGCAGCAAGAAAACCGTGAGTGGCGGCTTCAGTACCCTGCCGACCTTTGAGGTACCCAAGCCGGTACTGCAGGCGGCACTCAAGGCGACCAAGCCCATCGGCCGTGGTTTCTACGGGGTGGATGTCAAGGAATCCGCGGGCAAGGGCTATGTGATCGAGGTGAACGACAACCCGTCCATCGACAGCGGCGTCGAGGATCAGTACCTGGGCAAAGAGCTCTACCGACTGATTCTTCAGGAGTTCATCCGTCGCCTGGATGCCCGCAAGGCGGGCCAAGAGTAAAGGACGGCAGCGGGGCTGGGCTAGGGCACTTGCCGGCACAGCTCCAGCCAGCGTTCGATCCCGGCGCTGCGGTACTTTTGCCGGTGCAGCGCAAAGTAAAATTCGCGACGGAAGTTGCGATGGGGCACCGGCAGCTCCACCAGCGCGCCACGCTTGAAGGCATCGGTGAGGGAGACTCGGGACAGGCAGCTGATCCCGAGGCCCGCTTCCACCGCGCGCTTGATCGCCTCGGTGTGCTGCAGCTCCAGCCGGATATTCAGTTCCGGCAGCAGCCCCGCCAGTGCGCGATCAAAGGTCTGGCGGGTACCGGAGCCGGTTTCGCGCAGTATCCAGGTGGCCTCGCGCAGGTCCTCGTCGCTCAGTTGCGGCCGTGTGACCAGCGGGTGGTCCGGCGCGCAGAAGACCACCAGTTCATCGTCTCGCCAGGGGATCATCTCCAGGTCCGGGTGATTCAGCTCCCCCTCGATCAATCCCAGGTCCAGCTCGAAATTCAATACGCCCTGGGCGATGGCCGCAGTGTTGGCCACTTCCAGCTCCACCCGCGCCCCCGGTTGCTGTTCCATATAGTTGGCCATGATGCCGGCGGCGAGATAGTTGCCGATGGTCAGGGTGGCGCCGATCTTCAGGCGCCCCAGGTCGCCGTGGGCCTGCAGGGTGGCTTCCAGTTCCCGCGCCCGTTCCAGCAATTCCTCCGCCCGCGGCCACAGCTGCCGCCCCAGCTCATTCAACTGCAGGCGTTTGCCGGTGCGCTCGAACAGGCGCAGGTCGAACTGCTGTTCGAACTCCTTGAGTGCGGTGGAGGCCGCGGATTGCGACATGCTCAGGCTCTCAGCCGCGCGGCTGACATTCTGGAAGTGGGCGCAGGCGAGGAACACCTCGAGCTGACGCAGGGAGTAGCGCATGGGCAAAACCTTCTAACTGAGCATATCCGGGCTTCTCTGGCCTCGAGGCCAGAAAAACAGTTATCAACAAAATAGATAACGAATATCGAAATATCCCATTTTGCCAATAGATAAGCCAGCGCTAGAATTCACCCAGCAAAAAGGTCAGGAATAAGTGGTTCTATAGTTATGTCAAATTTGAATAAGGAAACCGTGCTCGAGGTCCATCACTGGAACGACACCCTGTTCAGTTTCAAGACCAGCCGCGATCCAGGATTCCGCTTCGAAAACGGCCATTTCACCATGATCGGCCTGGAGCAGCCCAACGGTCGCCCGCTGTTGCGCGCCTATTCCATCGCCAGTGCCAACTATGAAGACGAGCTGGAGTTTTTCAGCATCAAGGTGCCGGACGGCCCCCTGACCTCGCAATTGCAGAAGATCAAACCCGGCGACGAGATCTTCGTCAGCCGCAAGCCCACCGGCACCCTGGTGGCGGATCACCTGCTGCCGGGCAAGCGCCTGTGGCTACTCTCTACCGGTACCGGCCTGGCGCCGTTCATGAGCATCATCAAGGATCCGGATGTGTACGAGCGCTTCGACCAGGTGATCCTCACCCACGGCGTGCGCTTCAAGTCCGAGCTGGCGTATCAGGATTACATCGAGAAGGAGCTGCCGGAGCACGAGTACTTCGGCGAGATGGTGCGCGAGGGACTGCTGTATTACCCCACGGTTACCCGCGAGCCCTACCGCAACAACGGTCGCCTTACTGACCTGATGTTATCCGGCAAGATGTTCAGCGACCTGGGCCTGCCCAAGCCGAATGTGGAAGAAGACCGCTTTATGCTGTGCGGCTCCCCGGCGATGCTGAAAGACCTGACCAACATTCTCGACGACTGGGGCTTTAAAGAGACCCGCGCCGGCGTTCCCCACGAGTATGTGATCGAGCGGGCGTTTGTGGAGAAATAATCGCTCGCTAGCGGCCCCTGGAGACAGGGCAGCGGCGTCGGTACTTTGAAGGAAGTCGCGCGATGGATTTGCGCAAGGAAAGAAAAGGCTTTCTGCCAGTTTAAAGTGTCGACCCCGGTGCCCTGTCACGACAGTGCCAGGACCATCCAGTGAGGCAGGATAACCCTGTATTGATAACCACCTTCGGGTGGTTTTTTTATGCCTGAAATTCCCGCGCGTGAGGGATTGTAGTGGGGGTTTGTAATGCGGTGTGATTGACCGCCATCCCGACGCTCGGTAATTTGGAGGCATTGCGCTGAAAGCTGCGCAGGGAATTCAGGACAAAAACGGATCACACCATTGATCACACAACGATAAAAAACCGCCCACGGAGGGCCGATGGAATTTCTACTGCAAGACGGCAACCAGCTGTTTACCGGCGCCCTGGTGCTGATGCTGATGATCGCGCTGCTCGAAGGCGTGATGCTGCTGATCGGCGCCGGCCTGTCCGACCTGCTGGATAACCTGTTGCCGGATATGGACATCAACGCCGACACGTCCGCCGCCAGCACCACGGGCGGCCTCACCAAGCTGCTGGGCTGGCTGCGCTTCGGCGAGGTGCCAGCGCTGATTCTGCTGGTGGCCTTCCTGGTGACCTTCGGTGTTACCGGCCTGCTACTGCAAATGCTCAGTGAAGCCCTTCTCGGCAGCCTTCTGCCCAGCTGGATGCTGGCACTTCCGGTATTGCTACTGGCGCTGCCCCAGGTGCGGGTGTTTGGCAGGGTACTGCGCTTTCTCGCCCCCGGAGACGAAACCCAGTCGGTGAGCCGCGATTCCTTCGCCGGGCGCACCGCGGTCATCACCATTGGCCGGGCCGAGGTCGGTTCCCCGGCGGAAGCGCGTTTTAGCGATGAATTCGGTACCAACCACTATGTCATGGTGGAGCCCTATGAGGAGGGAGAAACCTTTTCCCAGGGGCAGCAGGTTGTTCTGGTGGAAGAGCAGGGAGCAAGTTTTCGGGCAATCAGGCCCGCCGGAAAAATCGCTGCCGAATAAAAATAACCTCTTAAAAAACATTAAAAAATCTCGGAGAAATAACCAGTGATCCAGAATCTTTCCAGTATCGCGATCATGGCAGGAGCCGTGCTCGTTGGCCTGATTGTGATCGGCACCATTTTTGCGCGCCTGTATACCCGCGCATCCAAGGAGCGCTCCTTTGTGCGCACCGGTATGGGCGGGCAGAAGGTCATCATGAACGGCGGCGCCCTGGTGTTGCCGGTATTGCACGAAATCATCCCGGTGAACATGAACACCCTGCGCCTTGCGGTATCGCGCAAGGAGCACCAGGCGTTGATTACCAAAGACCGCATGCGTGTGGATGTACTGGCGGAATTCTACCTGCGGGTAAAACCCGACAACGATGCCATTGCCAATGCGGCGCAGACCCTGGGTATCCGCACCCTGGATCCGGAAGCGCTGAAGGACATGATCGAGGGCAAATTTGTTGATGCCCTGCGCTCGGTCGCGGCGGAAATGGAAATGGCAGAACTGCACGAGCAGCGCAGCCAGTTTGTGCAGAAGGTACAGCAGGTGGTGTCCGAAGACCTGCTGAAAAACGGTCTGGAGCTGGAATCTGTATCCCTGACCGGCCTGGACCAGACCCACAAAGAGTTCTTCAACCAGGACAATGTGTTCGACGCCGAAGGTCTTGCCAGCATGACCCGTTCCATCGAGGCCCGTCGCAAAGAGGTTAACGATGTCGAGCAGGAAACCCGCATCCAGATAGAAACCAAAAACCTGGAAGCCGAGCGCCAGCGTCTCGAAATCGAAAAAGAGAAGCGCTACGCCTTCCTGGAGCAGCAGCGCGAGCTGGAAAACCGCGAAGCGGCTCAGAAAGCGGATATGGCGCGGGAGACCGCCGCCCAGGAGCGCGCGGCACGTCAGGCAGAAATCGAGGCCCAGCGTGAAGTCGACCAGTCCCGCATCGCCGCCGAGCAGGCCACCCGCCTGCTGGAAATTGAAAAAGAGAAGCGCCTGCAGGAGCAGGAAATCGAGCGCGAGCGGATTCTCGACGAGCAGCGGATTTCCAAACTGAAATCCGTGGAAATCGCCGAGCAGGAACGCGCCATTGCGGTTGCCGAAAAATCCAAGGAACAGTCCGTTGCCGACCAGCAGGCCAACGTGGCCCGCGCCGAGGCGGTGAGAGCGGAAGAGCAGGTGCGCACCGCCAAGGACGTGGAAGTGGCCGAGCGTGACAAGCGTATCGAAATCATCGAAGCGCAGAAAGAAGCCGAGCGCCAGGCAACCGGTATCAAGGTCGCCGCGGAAGCGGAAAAAGCGGCCGCGGAAGACAAGGCCGAGGCCCTGCGACTGCAGGCAAGCGCCGAAGCGGAAGCCGTGCGCATCAAGGTCGAGGCCGACCGCGAGAAATATGCCGTGGACGCGGAAGGCCAGCGCCTGATGAACGAGGCCATGAACAGCCTGAGCGAAGCGCAGATCGCCCTCAAGCGTGTACTCAGCCTGCACGAGCACCTGCCGGGTATCGTGCGCGAGAGCGTGCGCCCTCTGGAAAAAATCGAGGGGATGAAAATCATCTCTGTCGAGGGTCTGAATGGCGTCGGCGGCCGTGCCAGTGGCGGCATCATGGACGCGGACGGCGAGTCCAGGAGCCAGAGCCTGCCGGAAGCGCTGGTGGGCAGCGCCCTCAAGCACCGCGCCATGGCACCGCTGGTGGACTCCCTGTTGAAAGAGGCGGGTGTGGGCGACCTGAGCAAGATCGCCGAGACCGAAGTCTGAGAGGCCGTCAACTGACGACACCGGGGCGCGCAATGCGCCCCGGTACTGCCTGTAACATGTATTTTTGAACGCGCGTCGCCTGTTCAGTCACCTTTCCTGATCCCATTTCCCGCGCTATGCCCTATCACTAAGGGGGCAGGAAGAGTCCCCGAAAGATCCCGCCTCTTGACATTGGTTACATGCGTAACTAAATTCGTTGCGCTTGAAACCATTATTGGTTTCCCCAAGACCGCCGTCGCCACGAGCGACGCCGCCGAGTCATCAATAAAAGAGTCCTATTAACGGAGGATCACATGGCCGATTTGTTTGAGAACCCCATGGGCCTGGACGGCTTCGAGTTCGTTGAATTCACTGCGCCGGAGAAGGGTATTCTGGAGACTGTTTTCGAGGCCATGGGCTTCACCAAGGTTGCCCGCCATCGCACCAAAGACGTGGAACTGTGGCGCCAGGGTGATATCAACTTCATCACCAATTACGAGAAAGGCAGCCACGCCGATTATTACGCCCGCGAGCACGGTCCCTCTGCCTGTGGCCTGGCGTTCCGCGTCAAGGACGCCACCCTCGCTTACAACAGCGCCATCGAGAAGGGCGCGCAGCCGGTAGAAGTGGAAACCGGCCCGATGGAACTGCGCCTGCCGGCGATCAAGGGTATCGGCGGTGCCACCCTGTACCTGATCGACCGTTACAAGGAAGGCGAAACCATTTACGACATCGACTTCCACTGGCTGGAAGGCGTCGACAAGCACCCGGAAGGCTGCGGCTTCCACACCCTGGATCACCTGACCCACAACGTCTACCGCGGTCGCATGGACTACTGGGCCAAGTACTACGAAGACCTGTTCAATTTCCGCGAAATCCGCTACTTCGACATCAAGGGTGAGTACACCGGTCTGCTGTCCAAGGCGATGACCGCGCCGGATGGCAAGATCCGCATCCCGCTGAACGAAGAGGCCGCCGGTGGTGGCGGTCAGATTGAAGAATTCCTGATGAAGTACAACGGTGAAGGTATCCAGCATATCGCCTTCGCCTGTGACGACCTGGTGGCCTGCTGGGATCGCCTGAAAGCGCAGGGCATGCAGTTCATGACCCCGCCTCCGGAAACCTATTACGACATGCTGGAAGAGCGCCTGCCGGGCCACGGTGAGCCGACCGAAGAGCTGAAAGCCCGCGGTCTGCTGCTGGACGGTTCCACCGAGGGTGGCCAGCCGCGCCTGCTGCTGCAGATCTTCTCTGCCAATATGCTGGGCCCGGTTTTCTTCGAGTTTATCCAGCGCAAGGAAGACGAAGGCTTCGGCGAAGGTAACTTCAAGGCGCTGTTCGAGTCCATCGAGCGGGATCAGCTGGAGCGCGGCGTGATTGGCGATAAAGCCAAGGGCGAAGACGCGGCCTGATCGGCGGCGAGAAACTCGAGAGAAACTCAAAAGGGAGGCCTATCATGGCGATTCAACGCATTCACCACGTGGCCTACCGTTGCCGCGATGCCAAGGAGACCGTGGAGTTCTACCGCGACCTCCTGGGCATGGAATTCCAGCTCGCGATTGCCGAAGACAAGGTGCCCTCCACCGGGGCACCGGATCCGTACATGCACGTGTTCCTCGATGCAGGACAGGGCAATGTACTGGCGTTTTTCGAGCTGCCCAATTCCCCGGACATGGGCCGCGATGAAAATACCCCGCAGTGGGTACAGCACATCGCGATGGAAGTGGAGAGCATGGACGAGTTGCTGGCAATGAAGCAGAAGCTCGAGGATGCCGGTGTCGATGTGCTCGGTCCCACCGACCACACCATTTTCAAATCCATCTATTTCTTCGACCCGAACGGTCACCGCATCGAACTCGCCGCCAATACCGCCAAGCCCGGTATGCACAAAGAGTTGAAGCGCGTCGCCGAAGATATGCTGGAAGAGTGGTCCCGTACCAAAAAGGCACCGCGCCACGCGGCCTGGATGCACGGCGACGCAGAGTTCAAGGCTCTCGATCCGTAAACCAAATTATTGTTAAGAGGAAGGCACAGTGAAGTTAGCCAGCCTGAAATCCGGCCGCGATGGCCAGCTTGTGGTGGTCAGTGATGACCTTACCCGCATGGTATCCGCCGCCGAAATCGCACCGACCCTGCAAAGTGCACTGGACGACTGGGCAGAGAAATCCGCACAACTCGAAGCACTGCAGCAAAAACTCAGCAGTGGCGAAATCGAAGGCGAAGCCTTCGATCAGGCCAAGTGCCACTCGCCGCTGCCGCGTGCTTACCACTGGGCTGATGGCTCCGCCTACGTGAACCACGTGGAGTTGGTGCGCAAGGCGCGCAACGCGGAAATGCCGGAAAGCTTCTGGACCGATCCGCTGATGTACCAGGGTGGCTCCGATACCTTTCTGGCGCCGCGCGAGCCGGTGAAGATGCCGCAAAGCGAAGGCTTCGGTATCGACTTTGAAGCAGAAATCGCGGTAATTACCGATGACGTTCCCATGGGCGTTTCCCCGGAAGATGCGCTGAAGCACATCAAACTGGTAATGCTGGTCAACGATGTTTCCCTGCGCGGTCTGATCCCCAACGAACTGTCCAAGGGTTTCGGTTTTTACCAGTCCAAACCTTCCAGTGCTTTCTCGCCGGTGTGTGTCACCCCGGCGCAACTGGGTGAAAACTGGAAAGCGGGCAAATTGCACCTGCCGCTGGTGTCCGAACTGAACGGTGAGAAATTCGGTGAGCCCAACGCGGGCATCGATATGACCTTCCACTTCGGTCAGTTGATTGCGCATGCGGCGAAAACCCGTCCGCTGGGCGCGGGCACCATCATCGGTTCCGGCACCGTGTCGAACAAACTCGACGGCGGCCCCGGCAAACCGGTGAAAGAGGGCGGTGTCGGCTACAGCTGTATCGCCGAGATCCGCATGATCGAAACCATTCAGGACGGCAAACCGAGCACTTCCTTTATGCAGTTCGGCGACAGGATCGCGATCGAAATGCTGGACGGTAACGGCCAGTCAATATTCGGGCGCATCGAGCAGGTTGTCGAGCAGATAGTCGAGCAGGCATAAGCCAAGCTTCAAAAGGCCACTCACCGAGTGGCCTTTTTTGTTTCTGTTTCCACACTACCATTGTCGATCAGTGTTTTACGGCTGAATGACTTTTGGAGGCACGGAAATGGATCTTTGGCTCAAAGGAAAACTGGTCTTTGTCAGTGGTTCTACCAAGGGGATCGGCCGCGCCATTGCCATTTCCCTGTTGCAGGAAGGCGCCCGGGTAATCATCAACGGCCGCTCCGGCAGCGGCGCAGCTGCGAAAGAGCTGAAGGAACTCGGCGACGTGCTGGCGATTGATGGCGACCTCGCCAATGCCGAGGACGCCGCGCGTATTTGTCGTGAAATCGACAGCCACGGCACCCTATCGGTACTGATTAACAACATGGGGATCTTCAATCCCAAGCCGTTTGCGGAAATTAGCGACGACGACTGGCGGCACTTTCTCGACGTCAATGTGATGAGCACCGTGCGCCTCTGCCGCCACTACTTTCCGAAAATGCTGGAACAGGATTTTGCGCGCATCATCAATATTTCCAGCGAGGCGGGAATACGCGGCCTGGAGAGCATGGTGCACTATTCAGTCACCAAAGGCGCGCAGTTGGTACTCGGTCGCGGGCTCGCCAACCTCACCCGCGGCAGCGGAAAAAATATAACGGTGAACTCCGTGCTGCCAGGGCCAACCCTTACCGATGGCGTCAGTACCTGGCTGAAAGAAAGCGCTCAGGTTCAGGGCAAAACGGAAGAGGAATTTGTGCGCGACTTTTTCAAGGAAACCGAACCGGATTCACTGCTACAGCGATTTATCAAACCGGAAGAAATTGGCTCGGTGGTTGCCTTTATCGCTTCACCCCTGAGCGCCGCGATCAACGGAGCGAGTATCAAGGCTGAAGGTGGTTTGATTAAAAACATTGCCTGAGCGCTTTATCATTTTATCGCTTGTCAGCCAGGGGCCTCTTACAGTCGCCGCATGGACAGCAGCGGCATATTGCGCCGGACCTTTTCCAACTTCTCGGCGCTCAGGGTTGCGGTGATCACCGCTTCCCCCTCACCGGCTTCGGCCAGCACGTCACCCCAGGGATCAATAATCACCGAGTGTCCCCAGGTGCGCCTCTTCGCCGAGTGCTGTCCGCCCTGATTGGCCGCAATCACATAGCAGCCGTTTTCAATTGCGCGGGCTTTCAGCAGTGTCAGCCAGTGCGCCTGCCCGGTGGTGTGGGTGAAGGCCGCCGGCACCACTAATATCTCCGCACCGGCCGCGGCCAACTGCCGGTACAGTTCGGGAAAGCGCAGATCAAAACAGATACTGAGTCCCAGCTGCCCCCAGGGAGTGGTCGCGACACAGGGCGTCTCGCCGGGCTCGATACTGCGAGACTCGCGATAGCTGCCGGCGGCATCTTCGACTTCTACATCGAACAGGTGCATCTTGTCATACCGTGCGCGCAAGGTACCGCTGTCATCGTACAGCAGGCACGCGGAGCGACTGCGCTTGCCGTCCGTGGGGCTGCCATCCACGCGCTCCAGCAGCGGGACGGCGCCAGAAAGAATCCACAGCCCCAGTTCTCGCGCCCATTGTTGCAGGGCATTTTGAATGGGCGTTACTGTGGCACAGACATCGCCGCTTTGTGCAAAGGGCTCGGCCACGGAAAAACTCCCGCTATCGGACAGGTGCGCGAAATTTTCTGGCAACAGTATGAGTTGCGCACCGCGCTCGGCGGCCTCCCTCAACAAGGCGTATGCCCGCTCCAGGTTCTGCGGCACCGAGTCACCACTGACCATCTGGATAGCGCCAGCACAAAGATCTTTCATTCACAGCTCTCCCGAGTTCGAAGTGGCGCCCGCAGTGGCTGGTTCATGTGCGATTTTAAAGCGGGCAATTTTGCGACAGAAGCACCAGGTTGCCCGCTAGCTTGCCATAGGATAATACCGCCATCGTGGTAAGGTGTAGGACTCGTGACGCTGAAAATCGAACGTCATCGGATTCAACAACCACCTGGTATCCTCTGTATTTTCTGTACCCCACCCGAAGCTGGAGACCCGCTCAATGGCAATGAGGCCTATCCGTTTTCTGTTATCCATCTTAATCACAAGCTGGCTTTTGGTGCCGGCGGTACAGGCTGCCACGGCCGCAGAGCAACTGCAGGCGGTCGTCGATGATCACTGGCAATACAGTCTGCGGGAAGACCCCATTACCGCCAGCCGCATGGGGGAGCCGGGCTATGCTGACCGGCTGCCTGGTGTCTCCGAGAAAGACCGCGCGCGCCGTCTGCGGGCGGAACAGCAATTCGTCGCCCGGCTCAATGCGATCGATGGCAAGCAGCTGAATGAATCCCAGCGGGTCAACAAAGACCTGCTTACCTGGGTGCTCAAAAATTCCATCGAGGCTAATGAGCAGTACCTGGACCGCATTCCGGTCAATACTTTCTACAGTTTCTGGAGTTCGGCACTGGATGCCAGCAGCGGCCTCAATATGCCCAAGGTGTCCGATTACGAGGATTACATCAGGCGCATCCAGGATTTCGGCCGCTACTTTGACGAGAACCTGGCCAATATGCGCGCGGGGGTGAAAGACGGTTTTGTGCTGCCAAAGATCGTTGTCGAGGGGATCGCGCCCACCGTGCGCGCGCAGGTTTACGACGACCCGAAAAAAAGCAGTCTCTACGAGCCATTCAAGAATCTTCCGGATAATTTTTCCGGCGCCGACAAGGCCCGCCTGCAACAAGCCGGTGCTGCCGCTATCAAGGAGCAGGCGATTCCCGCATTCGATCGCGTCGCGACCTTCCTTGAAGGCGACTATATGAACGCCGCCAGCGAGTCCCTCGCCGCGGAAGACCTGCCCGGCGGCAAGGAGTACTACCGGCACGCGATCAAAACCTATGTCACCATGGATATGGACCCGGCGGAAATTCACCAGATTGGCCTCGCGGAAGTAAAGCGTATTCGCGGTGAAATGGATGCGCTGATTGCACAGCTGAAAAAAGAAGGAAAATTCGACGGTAATTTCGCGGAGTTCACCGAGTTCCTGCGCACCGACCCCCAGTTTTACGCGCAGACACCGCGGGAACTGCTGAAAGAAGCCTCTTATATCGCGAAACGCATCGACTACCGGCTGCCGGAATTTTTCGGCAAGTTGCCGCGTCTCCCCTACGGCGTGGTGCCGGTACCGGACGAAATCGCCCCCAATTACACCACCGCTTCTTATAATCCGGCGGCCATCGGCGGTACGCGCGGTGGCGCCTACTGGGTAAATACCCACGCCCTGGATCAGCGTCCACTGTATGAACTGGTGGCACTGACGCTGCATGAAGCAGTACCGGGCCACCACCTGCAGGGTGCCTTGTCCCAGGAACTGGAAAACGTACCCGACTTCCGCCGTAACCTGTACCTGAGTGCATACGGTGAGGGCTGGGCCCTGTACACCGAGCGTCTCGGTGTGGAAATGGGCGTGTATGAAAATGCCTACCAGCAGTTCGGTCGCCTGAGCTATGAAATGTGGCGCGCCGCGCGTCTGGTGATTGATACCGGCATCCACTCTCAGGGCTGGACCCGCCAGCAGGCGCTGGACTTCCTTGCCGACAACACCTCGCTCTCGCAAGCGAATGTGCGCGCCGAGGTCGATCGCTATATCTCCTGGCCGGGGCAGGCGCTGTCGTACAAGATGGGTGAGATCAAGATTCGCGAACTGCGCGCGAAAGCAGAGAAGGCACTGGGTGATCAGTTTGATCTGCGTGCCTTCCACGACGCGGTACTTGCCAACGGCGCCCTGCCGATGGAAATGCTGGAAGTACAGATGGATCGCTTTATCGCCAAATCCAAAAAATAATTATCTGCGGCCCCGGCATTAATTGTCGGGGCCGGACAGTCTTACTTTCATCAAAAATCCTCGCTGATTAGCCGCCCTTAAATCGAACGATTTATCCAAATTAATTCGATTTTCTCACCGGAACAGCTCTCCTATAGTGGCTTCATCCAATCCACACTGAGGACGGCAAGATGCTATACCTACGGCGTGCCGACGAACGCGGCAAAGCAAACTTCGGCTGGCTCGATTCCCGCCACAGCTTTTCCTTTGGCAGTTACTACGACCCGAAGCACATGGGCATTTCCGTCCTGCGGGTCATCAATGACGATACGGTCGCACCGGGTGCGGGTTTCGATACCCACGGCCATCGGGATATGGAAATCATTTCTTATGTGCTGGAGGGAGCCATCGAGCACAAGGACAGTATGGGCAACCGTTTTGTGGTGCCTGCGGGTGAGGTACAGCGTATGACCGCGGGTACCGGTGTCACCCATTCGGAGTTCAACCACTCCCAGAGCGAAGCGCTGAAATTCCTGCAGATCTGGATTATTCCCAACCAGCGGGATCTGGCCCCGGGCTATGAACAGAAGGCGATTGTGCAAAGCGGGTCGCTGACCCCGCTGGTGACCCCAGATGGCAGAGACGGGTCGCTCACCGTGCACCAGAACGCGAGCATCCACCGCCTGCAATTGAAGGCTGGGGAAACCCTGAGCCTGAACCCGGAGAGGGGCGTCGGTTATCTGCACCTGATCGAGGGCGGCGTTGCCGTAAACGATGGCCAGCTCAGCGCGGGTGATGGCCTGGGCGTGATGGAAGAATCGCTGGATCTGACCGCTGCAGAGAGTGGTGTCACCGCGCTCTGGTTCGACCTGCCGCGGGGCGCTGAATAAGTATGGAAGTGATCAGCAGCAGCCCCCTGTTCTGGGGGCTTGCTGTACTGGGCGTGGTCCTCACCGGCATCTCCAAGTCTGGCTTTGCCGGTGGCGCGGGGGTGGTTGCGGTGCCGCTGCTGGCGCTGGTACTGCCGGTGGAAACCGCGGTGGCGCTGATGCTGCCGGTCCTGCTGATTATGGACGTGCGCACCATCGCCTATTACTGGCGGCACCGGGATGCACTGGAGTTGAAAAAACTGCTGCCCGCGGCGGTGCTGGGCATCGCCATCGGCGGCTGGCTGCTGGCCTGGGTATCGCCCTTCGCACTGACCCTGTCACTGGGGCTGCTGAGCCTGCTGTTCGCCTTCTGGCAAAGGCTGGCACCGCTGGCCGCGCGGCTGCCCGGTAGCGCCTGGCTGTGGGGTACCACCTCTGGCGTGACCAGCACCCTGATTCATGCCGGCGGCCCGCCGCTCAATATGTACCTGATCGGGCGCCGTTTGCCCTAGCTCTCCTGGCTTGCCACGGCAGGAGTGGTGTTCGGGGTGATGAACCTGATCAAGCTGGTGCCCTACACCCTGGCGGGTTTGTGGAGCCGGGAATTGCTGCTAACCGCACTGGTGCTGTCACCCGTGGCCTACCTGGGCGTTTACCTCGGTTATCGCCTGCAGCACCATCTGGATGAAAAGACCTTTCTGCTCACCTGTCGCTGGCTGCTGGCTTTTTCCGGTGTGGCCCTGCTGATCAAGGCGCTGGCGTAGTCGGGGAACCGTTGCCTGCTTATTCTCACCCTGGCTGCGCGTGCAGCGCGCGCCCCAATAACAGGAAATACTCGCGGAAAGCCGTGTTGATCCGAGTCCGGTGTTCGCCACTGGGATAGAGCCCCAGCTTTGCTTCCTCCGTGGCCTTGGTGCCGGCCACCAGAAAATTGTTGGAGATGCTGGAGTCCTGCACAAACGCCTCGAAGGCGCGCGCGCACATTTCTGCCGGGTCAGCGTAGTAGATACAGCCATTGGCCTTGTCCGCGGCTTTGGACGCGCGAAACATGTCGCTGGGGTTTTCCCCGCTTTCGTCCAGCATTATTGCGCGGAAGCAGGCGAACAGGCGGTCGTTGATAGGGTGGGGCACCGGGGTGGCATCGCGCAGCCAGGCTTCGGAGGCGAACATGTTGCCCGATACATCACTGAAGGCCTTGTCGGCGAGGTAGTGGTCCAGGGCATGAAACCATTCGTGGGCAATGGCGCCGGGGCCGGCGTTCTTGGCCAGGGCGAAGGTGCGCGAGCCCGGCTCGTAATGGGCGGAAATGCCCGGGCGGCCGCCGGTTCCGTACTGGAAGGCGAGGGTGCCGCGCAGGGAGACCAGCAGCTCCGGCCCCTGCAGTATCGTCATCAGGTCCACCAGCGCATCGTAAAACAGACCCGCCGCGCGCGCTTTTTCTGCTTCGGTCACCCAGCGCCCGATCGCAATGGAGCGGAAATCGAAGCGCTTGCGCACATCATTGAAGGTGATGTCCTGCTTGGAGCGCTGTTGCGGGCTGCGGCGGTAGAATTCGCGATTTAATACCATGGCTGCTGTCGATTATCCGTGCCAGAAGCGGTCGAGGGCGGTGGAGAGGGTGTCGCCATTGTCGCAGGTCTGGGGATGCCAGTGCTGTGGATAAAGCGCGCGATAAAACGGATCGGCAAAGCGGTAGTCCGCCAGAATCACCACGCCCCGGTCTGTCTCGGTGCGGATCACGCGCCCGGCGGTTTGCAGCACCCGGGTCAGGCCCGGGTAGCGGTAGGCAATATCGAAGCCGTTTTCGCCCCGCCTGTCCCAGGCTGCGCGCAATAGTTCCTGTTCCTCGTTGACCTGTGGCAGGCCCACCCCAACCACAATGGTACCCACCAGCTGTTCCCCCACGTAATCCACCCCTTCGCCGAAGATGCCGCCCATAATCGCAAACCCCAGGCTGCGGTGGCCATCCTGAAAGTGCTGCAGAAAAGCACTGCGCTGCTGGTCGCTACTGCCGGACGTCTGTTGTACCAGCGCTATCTCCGGGAACTGCACCGCAAAGCGATCGGCTACCTGCTGCAAAAAACGGTAGGAGGGAAAGAACACCAGGTAATTACCCGGCCGGCTGCGGAAAGTCCGCGCGATCATGTCCACCAGTGCGTCGCTGGCTTGATCGCGTGCACGGTAGCGGGTGTCCACAAACGGGCACAGAAACAGCCCCATTTGCCCGGCGTCAAATGGGGATGGCAGTGACAGGTAAGGGGAGTCCGCCTGCAGTCCCAGCTGCTGGTAGGTGTAACCCGGCGGGCGCAGGGTGGCGGAAAAGGCGATGACCCCGTGGAATTGTTTATAAGCTTGCTGCAGGTAATCGGCGGCATTCAGGCACAGCAGTTCAACTTCCTGTTCCCGCCAGCGGCTTTCAGGGTTGGCCGACTTTTGCATGCGGGTGATACAGCGGTGCTGTTCCGCCGCCAGCTGCTCCACCGCCTGGTAGCGAAACACGGCCTTGAGCCAGTCGGCGATGGCCTCCGGTGGTGACTGCGACTGTTCCCGTAACTGGCTGACTACCAGCAGTAATTTCTGGACCTCGGCACTTACGGCCTGGGGGGCACCGTCGTCGAGGGAAGTTATCCACAGCCCGGATTTTTCTTCATTGCGCGCTTGCGCGGCTCCCAGTCCAGAATCCTGTCCTGACTCCTGCAGATCAACCACCCATCGGTCCAGCGCGCGTACCAGGGACTGGATGGCGCGCTGCAAAGTGGGATGGGAGCCCTTACAGGCGGCTGCGGCGCGACGGCTGTCACTGCGGGTGAGCTTTGCGCTGAACATGCCGCGTGCGCGGTCACTGAGGTTGTGCGCCTCATCGATCAGCAGTGCGCGCTGCCGGCGCGCGTCCCGCAGGCTTTGCATCTGCACCAGCGGGTCGAAGACGTAGTTGAAGTCACACACTACCAGGTCTGCCCAGGGCAACATCTGCAGTGACAATTCGAACGGACACAGCTGCAGGCGGTCCGCCACTTCGGCAATGACTTCCGGTGTCAGCAGTGGGCGGCCGAGCAGGGACAGGCGCGCTTCCGGCAGGCGGTCGAAGAAGCCACGGGTGCGCGGGCAGATGCCCTCGTCGTCGCGACTGCAAAGCCCCAGGCTGCAGGCACAGGTTTTGTCGCGGGCCTGTAATTCCAGTACCGAAAGTGTCAGCCCCTGAGTGTGTAAACGCGCGGCGGTCTCCCGCACCACCTGGCGGCCGGAATTCTTCGCGGTGAGATACACCAGCTGGTCGAGGGGTGTTTCTCCCAGCGCCTTGATGGCCGGGAACAGGGTGCTTACGGTTTTACCGATACCGGTGGGGGCCTCGGCCACCAGCTCACCGCCATCGCGCAGGCAGCGGTAAGCACCCACCGCCAGGGTGCGCTGCCCTGTACGGTATTCAGCAAAGGGAAATTCCAAGTCGCGCGCGGAATTGCGCACACGCTGGCGATGGTTCTGCCAGCGCCGGTGCCATTGCAGGTACTCGGTGAGTGCGCCCCTGGCAAAGCTTTCCAGCTCGCGCCAGAGGAATTCCCGGGACTCGGGGTAGGTCTTTTTTTCCTTGAGGTTATGCCACAGCATCTGCAGCACAACGCAATCATCACCGTCGAATTGCTGCTGCAGTCCGTAACAGAAGCCGTAGACCTTCAGCTGTGCCCAGTGCAGGCCGCGGGCGGACTCCGCCAGTTTCTGTGGCGGCACGTAGGTGGTTTTAATCTCATCCAGCTGCACCGGGCGGTGCAGGTCGGACTGGGGGTGCAGGATATCCACCCGGCCATTGAGCACTACCGTCTGCCCATCCTGTTCCAGCTCCACTTGCAGGCGGTATTCCGCTTCGCTGCCCTTGGGGCGTTTTTTCTGCAGTCGCTGGTGCGCGCGGATACCTTCCAGTGCAGTGGGCCCACCGGAAACCTCTGCCACCAGGTCGCCGCTGCGACAGGCAAAGGCCACCAGCTCGCCCACAGAGACTTCCAGCACGGGCTGATCCACGGCTGTTTCAGTCTCGCTCACGGCGGTTTCAATCTCGCTCAGGGCTGCTTTTGTCCCCCTCAAGGCTGTTTTCATCCCGCTCAAGGCTGCCACTCGACATGCAGCACCCGGTGGGGGATCTGGTGTTGGGCGAAGTAGGCCAGCCAGCGCTGCTGGTTCTGTTGCAGGCGGTCACCGGGACCTTTTACCTCCACCAGCTCGTAGCCACCCTCCGCCGGGAACAGAATCAGGTCGGGGAGGCCGTTGCGGTGGTGGGTGACATCACTCAGCAGGCGCCGGAACAGCGCCCGCCAGTGATCCGGCGGGATACGTTCCAGGGCCAGGGCCAGCAGGGGTTCCGGCAATGCGTCCCAGGCCACCAGCGGGTTGGCGATACCCTGCTTTTCGCGAAAGTGCCGCCATATGTGCTTGTGGAACTGGCCGCTGTCCAGTTCTGCCAGGCGCTGTTCGAAGGCGGCGCGGCGCTGCGGATAAAAATCGGCGGTGCGGAAATCGCTCGGCGCCACCTGAAACGGATTGAAGAAAGCCCCGGCTACCGGCGCAAACACGATGTCCCATACGGCGAGGCCGAGCACGCCGTTAAACAGGGTGTTTTCCACATAAAAGCACTGGTCGTGAGAACCGGGCGGTGCAAGGTGGTTGGCCGCGAGTATTTCCACCCGCTCCTGGGCAGGTGCGAGCACCGCGGTTTCCGTCACCGCTTGGTGTCGTTTCGGTGCAGGCCAGGTTTCGGCGTCATCCGTCTTCTTCGCCGTGCGATGGCCGAAACTCAGGGCAAACTCGCGCTCGGCTTCATTGTACGGGTTGGCGAGAATTTCTGAACACAGTGCCAGTGCGCTCGCGGTATCACCGCTGGTCACCGCGATCCGCGCGCGGCGTTCGCGCGCCGGCGGGCGGTTACAGCGGCGGTACAGCTGATCCGCGGCCTGCAATGCTTCGAGTCGCTCCAGCTGGCGTGCCAGGTTCAGGCGCAGGCGATCCAGACGCCGGTCCAGTGTGCTGTCGCCTTCGAACACTGTGGGCAGCCGTGAGGCCAGCGCATGGATGGCGTCTGCATCGGCGGCCAGCGCGAACTCGGCCTCCGCCGCGCAGTCGTAATAGTGCAGGTGCTGTTCGATCTGCGCGCGACTCCGGAATGGCAGCTGTTCCCGCTCCAGCGGATAGTTTTCATAGCGGAACAGGCCCAGGTCCCGCAGGACATAGTCCGTCAGGTCCTGATTCAGGTTGCCGAAAAACAGCAGTTTGAAGGTTTGGAAGTGCTCCGCCGCCTGTACCGCCAGCCACGGACCCTCGTTTTCGAGCGCGCGCAGCAACAGTGCGCCATCCTGTTCGAGCAGCGCCTGTTCCAGGGCCGGGCGTTTCAGGGATTTCGGCAGCGGCTCGGGGCTGTGGTCTAGAAGCTCGCCCTTGGTAAACAGCGGCAGAAGCTCTTCTATCGGCAGGGACGGGTTGCGCTGCAACAGGCCGGTCGCAACCAGCGTGTCTGCGGCGGCAGGGAGATCAGCGATTTCGGCATAGGCGAATTTGCCCTGCCGGAACAGGGCGCCGGCCGAGGAGGGGACCCCCTTGCGTGACAGCAGGCGCACGTACAGCCGCTGGCTGTCGGTCGCCAGTGCGCAAAACTGGTTGTGGAAGCGCCGCTCGCCGTCCGATAACAGGTGTTCATAGCGCGCTACCACAAAGTCCAGTAGTGACTGGAAGTTGCTGAGGTAGTAATCCGGTGCCAGTTCGACGGGATCGGCCATGGGGAGATTCAAGTGTCTGGGGGTGTAATCCTGAGGGGGCGGTGCGCGCGCCCGATGCTGTATGGTTATACAGGAATGGAGTAACGCAAACAAACCCGTGCGCGACCGCCGGGCCATGGGAACTGGCAAATGCCGACCGCTGCTGTAAAACTCTTATCAGTGCCGAAAACAATAACGCATAGATAACGTATAGAAGGACCTATATGACTCGCTTCCCGATCCTACCCACTTTGCTGTGCGGCGCACTGGCGATGGTGCTGTCCGGTTGCTCCTCCTCCGATCCTGAAGAATCCTCCAGTGACGACAGTGCCGCGCAATCGAAGGAATACACCGTTCACGAGATTCAGGTCGAGCCGGCGACCAGCGCCGATATCCTGCCGATGGAGCGGCTCCAGCGCCCGCAGCCGAGCGCCGAGCTCAAGAAGCGGAGCCCTGAAACCCGCGGGCTGGCGGCGTTTGCCGTGCAGCAACCGCAGCAACTCCACCAACCGCAGCAAGAAAAATACCAGGAGCTGGAACCCCGTCAGGTAAAACTGGTGCGTGAGGACCCGGTCTCCACCTTTGCTCTCGATGTAGACACTGGCGGTTACAGTAATGTGCGCCGCTTCCTCAACAACGGACAGCTGCCGCCGAAGGGTGCGGTGCGTCTCGAAGAGCTGATCAATTACTTCAACTACGACTTTGCCGGAAGCACAACCACACCCGCCAGTGACGATGACTTTGCGGTGCACTTCGATCTCTCGCGCGCGCCCTGGGATACAGAGCGCACCCTGTTTTCCATCGGCGTGAAGGCGAGGGAACTGCCGATGGATGAGGTACCGCCGGTCAATCTGGTGTTCCTGATCGATACCTCCGGCTCCATGGCCCAGCACAACAAACTGCCGTTGTTGCAGCAGGCCTATCGGTTGCTGGCCAAACAGCTGCGCGCGGAGGATTCGGTGAGTATCGTTACCTACGCCGGCAGCGCAGGATTAGTACTGGAGCCCACCGCCGGCGACCAGAAAACCAAGATCCTGCAGGCGATCGACCGGCTTCAGGCCGGTGGGTCCACCAACGGCGCCGGCGGCATAGAGCTCGCTTATGCGGTCGCGCAGCAGGCGTTCAAGAAAGAAGGCGTCAACCGGATCCTGCTGGCCACCGATGGCGATTTCAATGTGGGCATCAGCGATGTGGAAACCCTCAAGCAGCGCATCGAGCGCGGGCGTAAAAGCGGTGTGCAGTTCAGTGCGCTGGGGTTCGGTATGGGCAACTACCGCGAGGAAATCGTCGAGCAGCTGACCAATGTGGGCGACGGCAGCTATGCCTACATCGATACCATCTTCGAGGCCAACCGGGTGCTGGTGGAACAGCTCTCAGGAACACTGTTCACCATCGCCAAAGATGCCAAGGTGCAGGTGGAATTCAATCCCGCGCGCGTTGTGGAATACCGCCTGCTCGGCTATGAGAACCGCCGCCTCAATCGCGAGGACTTTAACAACGATGCAAAAGACTCAGGTGATATCGGCGCGGGCCACTCGGTGGTAGCGCTGTACGAGCTGACCCTGGTTGGTGATACCCCGCGGGTCGATCCGTTGCGTTACGGTGATGACAAAGACGGTGAGAATGTGACGACGGCAAAAAGCAACGAACTGGCGACAGTAAAAGTGCGCTACAAAAAGCCGGGAGAAGCAGACAGCACCCTCAAACAGTGGCCCCTGGCGCCCCAGGTAAAATCGTTTGAAGATACCCAGCAGGATCTGCAATTCGCCACCGCGGTGGCGGGCTTCGGACTGTTGCTGCGCAGCGAACCCCTGAGCGATTTCGATTACGAGGATGTAGTGGCACTTGCGCAACTCGCACGTGGCAAAGACGTCAGTGGTGATCGGGCCGAATTCGTGTGCCTGGTAAAAACTGCCGGCGCGCTGGCCAGTGCCCAGGCCACACCGGTAGCCGTGCAGCCGGATTAATCCGGGCTGGCCCAGCCCGCGGGCTAGCGGTAGGCTGCATTTCTTTATCGCTTCGAGAGAGATGCAGTCGATGCCCGAAACCTGTCACGTCTGGCGCACGCAAAAGGCGGGCGCCATCAGCAACCTGAAGCTGATGGAAGAGCCACTTCCATCTCTGGCCTCAGATCAGATCCGCGTATCGGTAAAATCCGTTGGCCTGAACTTCGCCGATATCTTCGCACTCACCGGCCTCTATTCTGCAACACCCGAAGGCAGTTTTATTCCCGGGCTGGAGTTTGCCGGTGTGGTTACTGCGCTGGGTGAAAACGCGCAAACGGATTTGCAGGTGGGAGACCGGATCTACGGCTGTACCCGTTTCGGCGGCTACGTCACGGTGGTGGATGTGCCGCCGCAACACTGCCGGAAAATTCCCGCGCACTGGAGTTTTGCTGAGGGTGCGGCGTTTCCCGCACAGAGTCTCACCGCCTACTACGCCCTCGATACCCTCGCGGCGGTAAAGCCCGGGCAGGTGGTACTAATCCAGAGCGCCGCCGGTGGTGTGGGGCTGCAGGCCATGCGCATGGCCGCGCAGATGGGTGCTATCCCGATCGGTACCGTCGGTTCCGAAAGCAAGCGCGCCTTTCTCGCCGGGCAGGGGTTTGCTGACATCATCATTCGCGGTGACAACTTCGACGAGCAACTGCATGCGCAACTGAACGGTCGACCACTGCATCTAGTGCTCGACGGCATTGGCGGAACAATCCAGCAACAATCCTTCGCCGCCCTCGCGCCCACCGGTCGTCTGGTGGTTTTCGGCGCTGCGGAATTTACTCCCGGTGACAGGCCCAACTGGCTGAAAGCGGCCTGGTTGTACCTGAAGCGCCCGCGCTACGATGTGATGGATATGATCAGCAGCAACAAATCGGTGCTGGCATTCAATCTGATCTGGCTGTGGCAGGAGCAGGCGCTGTTCGAGGAATTATTAAACGGTTGCGCCGGCTTGGGTTTGCCGGCGCCCCATGTCGGTCATGAGTTTCCATTTGCGCAGGCCCATGACGCGCTGGCGCTGCTGCGCAGCGGACAATCCGTCGGCAAGGTGGTGCTTAACGTCGAGACCTAGATGTCGAGACCTAGTGTCGCGCGTTAGCCGGAGTCTGCCACCAGGCCAAAAACGCATTGCCAATGGCCACTTGCGGCAGTGAATGGGCATTTTCCTCAATGCCCTGGTCTTTCTCCATTTCGGTAACCCGCCGGTTCGCGGCCGCGAACCAGGCTGCGGGATCATCAACACCCACACCCAGCGCCTCGCCATAAAGGGCGGCGCTGAACCAGGTACGCTCGGAATCGTTGCTGCAACCGAACGAGGTGCGGTCTTTTGCCGCCGAGGTGAATACCGTGCGATTGGGATTTGCCAGCGCCTGCTGCCAGTGTCCCGAATAACAGGCGGAGACAATCACCCACTGGTGTTGTGCCTTGAGTGCGTCGAGCCATTGTTTGCCATCCGCCACGGAAAGGTCGTTCAGCGGTAGACCCACATCCGCAAGATACAGGCTGCCATTGGCATCGCCGTGGCTGACAAAATGCACCAGCAGAAGATCCTCTTCCGCGTCCATCACCGCATCCAGCGCCTGCAGGCTTTTCCGGACACTGGTGCGGGTAGCGAGCGGCAGGGTGTCACTGCCATTGCTCAGGCGTATCTGGCGCCGCTCCATATCCAGCGTCGTACCCAGTCTCTCCGCCACCCAGTTGACCTCTCTTTCGAATACGCCCTGGGTGCCGTCGCCGCCCACAATCAGTGTGTACACATCCCGCACACCGGGTCGCTGCCGCGCGAGTTGCGAGAGCGCCGATTGCAAGCGTTCGCCTTCGCTGTACAGGCGGGACTCCAGGGCGCTCTGTGATTCCGTCTCGCCTCGCTGCCAGGCGGCTTCGCTCGCGTAGTACTGATCGTTGACGAAGAAACCGGGATCTTCCCGCAGCTCGCCGTCAGCTGTGGTAAAGGAGCGGACGCCTTCACCATTTGCCTGGCCATTTTCGAAGTGGGCACGGATGGTGACGCCTTCGGCGTAGGTGAGTGCGCCCTCGCCGTGCGGTTGGTAATCCTGCAATTCCCCGGTATAGCGACCAAATCCTTCCCAGGTGATGGTTCCTCTTGCCAGGTTGCCCTGCTGGAAATTACCTTCCCAGGAAGTTTCGTCACAGGCGTAGCGGCCATTGCCATGGAAGTCGCCGTTGGCAAATTCACCCTCGTAAACACAGCCATCGGCGTAAGTGAATTTGCCGTGCCCACCCAGCATGCCGTGTTCAAAACCGCCCAGGTAGTGGCGGCCATCGGGCCACTGTAATTCCCCTTCGCCGTGGAAGAGCCCATCCTGAAACTCCCCGCGGTAAACCGAACCGTCTGGCAGCGCGGTATCCCCGCCAAATTGGGCGGCCTTGCAGGCGGCCAGCAACAGCGCAAGTGCGGGGAGGGCGATACCAGCAGCAATACTAAGTGGGCGCTTCATTGGAGGAGTCCGGCTTTTGTCGTTGTACCGAGTGTTGTCCCAGTGAGACTATCAAAATTATCAAATTATGACTGGTGCGGCCGGGGCTATTTTTTGATGCGGTAGGGCACCACACCCTGGATATTGCCGCCGGGTGCGTAGTTACAGGTGACGATGGTTTTATAGCGGCCTTTGTCACAGCGGTATACACCGCAGCCCACCGCGCGGGATACCTTCTTGCCGTTTTCAATGGTGTCGATGGTATTCCAGATCAACTGGCTGTAATGCCCGGTCTTCATCACCTTGAACGGCTGGTAGCGATAATCCTGCGCTTCCGCGGCCCAGGCAGCCACCGCCTGGGCCAGGGCATCGGTATTGGAGAGCTGGGCGCTGTGGAAAAAAAGGTTTTCCCCAACCCAGGGGTGGGCGGGGTTGCCGCCGTTGGCGAGGAAGTGCGCACGGCGCTGGCTGTTGTGGCCGCGCCGCGCATTGCATTGGGCTGCCGACCAGTTGTAGGCGGTGCGCGCCAGTGCCGGATCGTGGACCAGCATGGCTACCGGCGGGTTCGGTTTGGGACTGTTGGGGAGACGACCGGCGTTCAGGTCTTTGCGCACCTGATTGTGCAGTTCGAGTGCCAGGCAGTCGTCGGCCTGTCCGCAATCCGCGGTGGCGGGAGCCGCGGGACTCGCAAGCGCAATCAACAGCGAAAAAAAAGTCACAGTGGGTTGAGTCACACATTTCCCCGGTGGACAGACGGCGATACAGACTGCTCCATTCTATTGCCAGATATCGGTGATTCCATATCGACGTGACGGAGTGTATCCGCGGTACCAAAGCCAACCTAAATATGACGCAATTTCGACCGCCCCGAACCGGCAGGCGGGGTTGCTTGGCTGCGGCAGGATATCCAGTAGATATTCACAGGTCTGTCCCGAGAAGCTGTGGGCAAATAAGGTGTGGATAACTGTTGCCCACAGAAGTTACAGGGACTTCAAATAACCGGTGCCGCCCAGCTGTCGTATTTGACGATTAATTGTCGATGCCCGGCTCTGTACATACGCCGAGGGCCGTCCGGCGGACATGCGCTTGGGGCTCGGTAGAACCGCGGCCAGCAGCCCCGATTGCCAGCGGCTCAAATGCTGCGCCGACGAGCCAAAGTGGTGACGTGCGGCAGCCTCGGCACCGTAAACGCCCTCGCCAAACTCGGCGATATTCAAATAGACCTCCAGAATCCGCTCTTTCGACCAAAGCGTTTCCATCAACAGGGTAAACCAGGCTTCCAACCCCTTGCGCAGATAACTGCGTCCGTTCCACAAAAACAGGTTTTTTGCGGTCTGCTGGGTAATGGTGCTGGCACCGCGTGTGCGTTTGCGGTTTTCTGTGAGGGCTTTTTGCAGGGAGTCAAGATCGAAGCCGTAATGGTGTGGGAACTTCTGGTCTTCCGCAGCGATGACGGCCATCTGCAAGTTTGGCGAGATCTTATTGATTGGCTGCCAGCTATGTCGCGCAAACTGGCCGCTGTCCTGTTGCCAGTGCTGCATAACCATGGATGAGGGGGGATCGATCCAGCGCAGGGCGAGCACCAGCAGCACCGACAGGGTTACCGCTGCCACCGCGAGCAGTAGCGTGTATCTGGCGATTCGCTTGCAGTGGCGGGCCATCGTGCGTGTGTTGGGGGGAATCATTGGCAATCGAAGGGAATCTGAAAATTTCTTCGCCAAATTCTAATGGTCGGGGCCAATTCCCGTCATACGACCAATTCAACTTTTCTGCTATTCCCGAAAAAAAGGCCGACCTGTAAGTCAGGTCGGCCTCCGGTTTACGCTGTTCGGTCAAACACTAGAGCGTTTTCAGATATTCAATAATGGCTAAACGCTCGTGATCGGTCAGCACACTATTGAACTCGTGACCTTCGTTACCGTGACTGAACAACAGCGTGTTATAGATCTTGCGATCTTCCATCTGCTTCATGGTCAGTGTCGGCGGGAACATGATGTTCCAGGTCAGGATCAGGTTGCCGAAGATATCGTCGAGAATTTCCTGTGCCAGCGGCGTCTGGTGTTTGTCATTCGGATCACAGGTGCGGAAGGGCGAAACCGACGGGTTCCAGAAGGAGCGCCATTCGCAATCGATGGCGTCGTATTTCCAGCCCATTTTGGTTTCGTCGTAGGCGGTATCCAGTTTGGTGTCGTACCCCATCAGCACATTGCCATTGTTGTACCAGGGATTGGACAGCTTCTCGTTGGACACGCGGCGCCACAGTGGCTCACGGTCCTCGGGCTTGAGGATTTCCCACACGTTAGGAATCGAGCCGTTGTGCATATAGGGGGCACTGGCCCAGACCCCGTAGAGCGGTGGTGCCAGGTAACCCAGCTCGCGATCACCGCGCAAGCGCTCCTGGTTTTGCGGCCCGCAATCTTGATCCGTGCCCTTGGTGGGAGGATAGCCGAAGAAGTTTACCGAGCCGGCGCGCTGCATACCTTCGTTGTTGGTTTCCCAGCGCACTGAGTCGGTACCGATGATTTCCTGTGGCACGATATACGAGGCCATGCCCTCCAGCAGTGGGCTGGCGAGGAATTCGGGGTCGTTTACGTAGCGTGGTGCATAAGCGCCATGACAGCCAGCACAACTGCCATTGCCCTCCGGGCGGCGAACCGGGTTGTTGCGCTCTTCCGCCCACATATCCAGCTCGTGGAACAGCTCCGCGCCTTCCTCCGCAAGTGCGGTATCGATGTCACCGGGATACTTGGGTGCCTTGAGGGTTTCAATCCAGGCATTGATGGGTGGGCCATTGTCGCGCATGTATTTCTGGCCGGCGTCACTCAGTGGGCCGAGTACTTCACCGAACAGACCGAAGAAGGGGGTATAGAAAACCTGGTCGATACGCGGTGCATCGGCGGGGAACATACCATCCACAAATTTCAGTGGGCGGTGCCCCAGGTTCCACCAGGCGGGTGTATCCATACTGGCAGTGGAGCCGGAGGTGATCAGGTCCACCGCATCTCTCGCCGAATAAAGCCCCTGATCCGGAAAAATAAACGCGAGGTTCACATCGCTGGCATTGTTGGTGCCGCGGGTGTGGTTGAGGTTGGCGAGCGTGGCCACGGAAGCCAGGTAGCCCTGGGGCAGTCCATCGCGCAGGAACAGGTCCAGGTCCGCCAGCGAGCTGCCACCACCCAGTGTGGGTTTGCCATCCACCGCGCCGCTGTGACAGGCGTGGCAGGTTACGCCGATGCGGCCGGTCCAGGTGCCATCGGGATAGCGCATCTGGGTAAACATCAACGGCAGCTGGCCGGAACCGCCATCAGTCAGGTTCGGGTTTTCGCCCTTGAGCGGGTAGGGGTTGCGCTCTTCCGGAAGTACGGAACCGTAGCGCTCTGCCAGCAGCTGATCGAAATTTTTTGGCTTGGACGTGTAGCCGCCCCAGGATTTCCACAGGTCGTTGTACTGACTTGGCAGCAATGTGGAAATACCCAGTGCCGCTTCGATGGTATAGGGATCGGTACCTGCAAATAGTGCGCCGACGCCAGGCGAACCACCGGTTAACAGTCGTCCACCGTGATCAAAACGCTCGCGCAATTCGCCGCAACTTTTTGCTGCACCCACTTCACGTACCGCCTCCGGATCTACGTGGCAGTCTTTGTAATACGCATTGAAGTGCACTGCGCGCCCGTCGCTGATGCCTTGCTGAACCAGCGCGCGCGGGTCCTGCGGCAATTCGGTTTCATCCGGCTTGCCGTAACAGAAATCCCACACCGCCCAGCCGCCATTGCTGCTGCCGAGCAGTGCATTGGGGTCGTAATCTGCGGGCCGGTTGTACACACCGTGGGGTGTGGATGAGGCACTGGGATCGTAGTAGGGGTCTTCGTAACCGGAGTCGGTTTCCGTATAGGCGAAAGCCTCGGTTGTGTTTAAGGAAGAAAGCGTTGCGAATGTGAATGCAGCGGTCGTAAGCAGACTGCTCAATGAATTTTTTCCGCGCATTGTTCGCGGTTGTCTTATTTGTTGTTTGACTTCCAACATGGCATTAGGCGCTCCTTGGTCATCGCTAGGAAAGTGGCAGGCCTACTGCGGATTACGGGTTCTGCCGTTTGGGAAACTGCAGGTTGCTTCGCAGTCGTTGCGGAACTTGATGCAGATGTATTTATTTTTTTTAAATAGATCGGCAGGGTAGGGAGAATGCGCGGGATTGGAATCGTCGGAATGGACGAATTGCGCGATTAAGGTGCGCTGAGTTACGCATTTGCGCGTTTGATTTTTGTGCAGTTTCCGCGATGGCAGGAATTTCTGGCGCAGAACTGCTCGGCACTCTTCCGGTTTCGCCGCAGGATGGGGTGGGAGGTGTTATAGAAAGGTGGGCTCGAATAAAACCTGGCCTTTCATTGCCAGATTGCGCATATCTCAACACACAGAAGGACTCACACCATGACGGGAAGCACATCAAATCCTGCCGGCCAGTGCCCGGTTGTACACGGTGGCGCGACAGAATGTGGCACCTCGGTCATGGAGTGGTGGCCCAAGGCCCTGAACCTCGACATCCTGCACCAGCACGACACCAAGACGAATCCACTGGGGGCTGACTTCGACTACCGGGAAGCCGTCAAAAAGCTCGACTTCGATGCACTCAAGAAAGACCTGCACGCGCTGATGACCGACAGCCAGGAGTGGTGGCCAGCCGACTGGGGGCATTACGGCGGCCTGATGATCCGCATGACCTGGCACGCCGCCGGCTCCTACCGTATCGCCGACGGCCGCGGTGGTGCCGGCACCGGCAACCTGCGTTTCGCCCCCCTGAACTCCTGGCCGGACAACGGCAACCTCGACAAGGCGCGCCGCCTGTTGTGGCCGATCAAGAAAAAATACGGCAACCAACTGAGCTGGGCCGACCTGATCGCCTATGCCGGCACCATTGCGTATGAATCCATGGGCTTGAAGACCTTCGGCTTTGGCTTCGGGCGCGAGGATATCTGGGGGCCGGAAATCGATACTTACTGGGGGTCGGAAAAGGAGTGGTTGGCACCCACCGGCAGTGAGGGTAGCCGCTACTCCGGTGAGCGCGACCTGGAAAACCCGCTGGCCGCGGTGATGATGGGGCTGATCTATGTGAACCCGGAAGGGGTAGACGGCAACCCGGATCCCCTCAAAACCGCAGCCGACGTGCGCGTGACCTTTGCCCGCATGGCCATGGATGACGAGGAAACCGTGGCCCTCACCGCCGGTGGCCACACGGTCGGTAAAACCCACGGAAACGGCGACGCCGCACTGCTCGGTCCCGAGCCGGAAGCGGGGGAACTGGAAGACCAGGGCTTCGGCTGGTTGAACAAGAGCAAGCGCGGTGTCGGCCGCGATGCGGTGACCAGCGGCCTGGAAGGCGCCTGGACCACCCATCCAACCCAGTGGGACAGCGGCTATTTCGAGATGCTGCTCAACCACGAATGGGAGCCAAAGAAGAGCCCGGCCGGTGCCTGGCAATGGGAGCCAATTGATATCAAGGAAGAAGACAAGCCGGTGGATGTGGAGGACCCGTCCATCCGCACCACCCCGATCATGACCGACGCCGACATGGCGATGAAAATGGACCCGGAATACCGCAAGATTTCCGAGCGTTTCCATAAAGATCCCGCGGCCCTCTCCGACGCCTTCGCCCGCGCCTGGTTCAAACTGACGCACCGGGATATGGGGCCGCGCGCCCGCTACATAGGTCCCGATGTACCGCAAGAGGAATTAATCTGGCAGGACCCGGTACCCGCAGGAAATACCAACTACGACGTCGATTCTGTGAAAGCGAAGATTGCAGCCAGTGGCTTGAGTATTGGCGAAATGGTCGCCACCGCCTGGGACAGCGCGCGCACCTACCGCGGCTCGGATAAGCGCGGTGGCGCCAATGGCGCGCGCCTCCGCCTGGCACCGCAGAAAGACTGGCCGGGCAATGAACCCGAGCGTTTGCGCAAGGTACTGTCGGTACTGGAGCCGATTGCGGCGGAAAGCGGCGCAAGCGTGGCGGATGTCATCGTGCTGGCGGGCAATATCGGTGTCGAACAGGCGGCCAGGGCGGCCGGCTTTGATATCGCGGTACCATTTTCTCCCGGCCGTGGCGACGCCACCGATGCCATGACCGACGTCGAAGCGTTTGAGGTACTGGAGCCGCTCCACGACGGCTACCGCAACTGGCTGAAACAGGACTATGTGGTAAAGCCGGAAGAGATGCTGCTCGACCGCACCCAGCTGCTGGGGCTGACCGCCCCGGAAATGACCGTACTGGTGGGCGGCATGCGGGTGCTCGGCACCAATCATGGCGACAGCAAACACGGTGTCTTCACCGACCGCGAGGGCGCACTGACCAACGATTTCTTCGTCAATCTCACCGACATGGGCAACAGCTGGAAACCCACCGGCAAAAATTCCTATGAAATATGCGATCGCAAAACCGATCAGGTGAAGTGGACCGCAACCCGGGTGGATCTGGTGTTCGGTTCCAACTCCATCCTGCGCGCCTACGCGGAACTCTATGCACAGGATGACAGCAAGGAAAAATTTGTGCAGGATTTCGTGGCCGCTTGGGCCAAGGTGATGAACGCGGATCGATTTGATCTGGCTTGATTCCCCGAGAGCGCGAGGGCGGACATCCGTTCGGGCACACACGCTAGGGTAATCGATGGAAGAATTCTCCAGAGCCTCGTCGCTGGCACTATTTGACGAGTTCTGCCGGGTCTCTGGGCTGGATCCTCAAGTGATGCTCGGCAATGCAGGTCTTCCTGCGGATACACTGGCGAATCCCGAAAGCCTGATTTCCTACCAGCGCATGGCGCTGTTACTGGAGAACTGCGCGAGTGAATCCGGCAATCCGTTGTTCGGGCTGGAGTTCGGCCTGCACCAGGGCACCGCGGTTTTCGGCCAGCTGCTGTACCTGTTGAAAAATGCCAATACGGTGGGCGAGTCGCTGGAAGAGCTGGCCCACTACTACCACCTGCACTCCAACAGTGGTCTGGTGAAAGTAGAGGTGCACAACAAGCTCGCCATCCTCGAATACGACCCCATGTTGCGCAGTGGCATTCCCGCACGGCAGGCGATCGAACTGGCGATTGCGGTAGGGAAACGGTTACTGAAAATGCTACTGGGCAATCAGTGGCAACCGCACGCGGTCCATTTCCAGACTGCCGCGGGCGCCTCGCCGCAAACCTATGTGCGCCTGCTCGGTGCCACGCCCCACTTCAACAGCGCCAGAAATGCCTGGGTGTTTGACGCCGCATTACTGGACGCGCCTCTGAGCCATGCCGATCCCGCACTGCACGAGTTGATGCGCGCGCATATCGATCAGCTGGATGCGTTGGCCCCGAAGGAATTGCCTGCCTACGTATGCCACCTGCTGCGCAACTTCCTGCCCAATGGCAAGGTCACCATTGATTTTGTGGCGGACTACATGATGGTGAGCACGCGCTCGCTGCAGCGCATGCTGATGGAGGAGGGCACCAGTTTCCAGACCTTGCTCAACGAGACACGCCAGGCCGTGGCAACGCGCTACCTCAAAGAATCGAATATGAGCCTGACCCAGCTTTCCGGGCTGCTCGGCTATGCCGATCTGGCCAGCTTTTCCAAGGCGTTTCAGCGCTGGTTTGGGATGAGTCCGCGGCAGTGGCGGGATCAGTGTGGCAAACCCGCCGCTGCCGAGCGCGTGGCGCGACAGCAGCGGGCGCCGGGATGGCTAAAGCGATAAATCAGTTCGCGCGGTAGTCCGGGTCGATACACATCAGGACACCGGTGTATTCCTCCAGGGCCTGCACCGGAATCGGATTGTTGGACATGCACACCAGGCCGTCGTCGGTAAACGACATATCCCGGGTATAGGTGCCGCGCAGCGGTGCCGGGTAGGCGATAAAGCGCTCTTCCGCAGGTACGAAACGGTACACGTGATCGGTCATGGTCTCGTTGACCCACACATCGCCGGTATCCGGAGAAATATTCAGTGAGTAGGGGCCGGGGCGGGCGCCTTCGGCAAACTCCGGCATATCGTACACCTTCATATCCATCGATTTAGTATCGATGCGCGCAATCTGGCCGTGGGCGTAGCCGGTCTGCCACAGGATGCCGTCCGGTGCGAAGCGCAGGCGGCGCGGGCCAAATACCGGCGACTCGATTTCGGTGACTTCCAGGGTTTTCGCATCGATACGGCCGATCTTGTTACCCCACAGGCGGCTGTACCAGATGGAGCCGTCGTGGCTGTTGACCGCCACACCGTAGGTCAGCACCGCTGGCGTGATCGCCACCGGGGTCGGCGTCGGCAGGTCGATCAGGGTGACCTCCGAAGATTTCGGGTCCAGGCGCCCGACCTGTTCGGTACCCACCACGCTGAACCACAAAATACCCTCGGCATCCACGCGAATGGTATGGGGATAAACCGCAATGCCGGGCAGCGGCACGGACTTTTCCCAGGCGCCGCTGGCGGGGTTGAATACCCCGATGGAGCCGGAGAAGGAGTTGGTCACATACAGCTTGCCGTCCAGGCCTTCCGCCAGCGAGTGCGGCCCGTGTCGCACATTGATTTTATTCATCGCCGGCGGCACGCCCATCTTGGTGAACTTGCCACCCAGCGGCATGCCCTCTTCCGGCTGCGGTATAAAGCGGGTATCACCGCTTTTCAGGTCCGTCACGTAGAGGCCATCGGTAAACTGATCCACCGTGTACACCAGCCCATTTTGGGGCCCACTTTTGGAATATACGTGTGCGTCGTGGGGCACACCGGAAGCCGGCAGCTGGTATTCATAAATTTTGGTGTGTGCCAGCGCCTTGTCGACGGGGAACTGGGGGCGCATTGCCGTGGGCTTGCCATCGAAGCCCTCGGCAAAAATTTCCGCGCGGCGACGGTCTTTCTCGGTGACGTCTACCGCGCCCATATAGGCGTGCATCCGGCGCACCGATTGCTCCCAGGATTCTGCCGGGCGCACGATGCGGGTGAAGGGGTTACCCAGCTGGTGGCAGGAAAGACATTCGAGCTGGAACTTGTCGCGGGTAAAGGGCGCGTCTTTCTCGGTATCGAACGGCAGGGTATTGAAATGGTAAGAGGCTGCCAGGCTGTCGGAAATGGCCTGGTCACTCTGCAGCTTTTCGAGCTTTACCGAGTGGGTGAGCTGATCCCTGTCGCCGCCGAGCTTCACCATCTGCTGGTCGTCGGCAAAGTAGTGGCCGCGCACCCGCAGGCGCAGCTCGCCACTGAGCTGGGTGTCCATCCGATAGTCACCGTCGCCATTGGTGTAAACGGACTCTGAATGCCCCGCCTGGACATCGGTCAGGCGCACAATCGCGCCGGACACCGGCTTGCCCTTGCTATCGGTGACCTTGCCGGAAATGGTTGCGGCACCCGCGGGCAACGCCAGTGCGGCAGCCAGGCTCGCAGCCAGACTAGCAGCCAGACTAATAGTCCCGCTGCGGGAAATCCCAATACGTTTCTTCTCTCTCTTCTCTCTCTTCTCTCTCATCAGTTTTGCTCCGCCTTATTGTTATCGGATGTATGTAAACGCTTGCGGGTGATGTTAAGTCGTTACCTTGCGCAAACTTGTCATAACCCGAAGTTGATTTGTCAAAGTGCGCCAGATGTGACGGGCGGAATCCGCTTGCGAAGGGTTGCCGAAGTGCAGCTTTGGCGCCTGTTGACAAAATTTTGTCGTACTTAGGCAAGTTTTGGGAGTGATTTAGGAGGGATACTCGAACGGCTGGCGGTCAGCCAGATACCGGGCGGCCAGCGCCAATAGTTGGATGCGGCTGGGATCGGTACCAAACATTCAGTAACTAAAAATAATAATGGTGAAAAAATGATGCTAGAGAATAAAAAAGCAATTGTTACCGGTGGTGCCTCGGGCATTGGCGAGCAGATAGTGCGCCTGTTTCACGCGCAGGGCGCGGCGGTCGTGATTGCGGATATCAATCAGGAAAGCGGCAGCAAACTTGCGCAGGAACTCGGTGAGCGTGCCCACTGTGTTGCCGTCGATCTGAGCCAGCCGGAAGATATCGAACGCATGATCAGTGAATCCGTGGAGGCCCTGGGTGGCATGGATATCCTGATCAACAATGCCGGGTTCGGCACTTACGGTCGCACCCACCTGGTGGACCCGGCGGTGTGGAGCAAGATCATCGACGTCAACCTGAATGCGCTGTTCCACACCTGTCGCCACGCATTGCCACATTTGATGAAGCGCGGCGGCAGCATTATCAATACCGCGTCTATTTCCGGCGCTGTGGCTGACTACGGCTTCCACGCCTATGCCGCGGCGAAAGGTGGGGTCATCAATTACACCCGCAACCTGGCGCTGGACTATGCGCTGGACAATATCCGTGTAAACAGTGTCAGCCCCGGTCTGATCGAAACACCGCTGACCAATGTACTGACCAGCAACCCCGATGTGATCGGGGTGTTTGAACAGAATATTCCCATGAGCCGCCCGGGCAAGCCGGCAGAAGTCGCCAATGTATTTCTGTTCCTGGCGTCCGACATGTCCAGTTATGTAACCGGACAGAACATCGTCGTCGACGGGGGTATCACCGCCTGGAATGGCCAGCCGCGATACACTCAACTGTTCGGCGACGTGACTATTCCCTGATTTCTTATGCAGCAGTAACGCAAAGAGAGAAACGAAAGTGACTACCATGACCTACAAAGCCATCCAGTTGAGCAAACGCCCGTGTGGCGATATCACGCCGGACATTTTCGAAACCGTCGAGCTGGAAACCCCGACGCTGGAACAAGGCCAGTTCCTGGTCAAGCAGACCTACATGTCCCTCGACCCGGCCATGCGCACCTGGCTGAATCCTCGCGAAGACAGCTATTTGCCGCCGGTCCAGGTGGGTGAGGTGATGCGCTCCTACGGCGTTGGTGAAGTGGTTGAATCGCGTAACAGCAACTATCCGGTGGGTGCGCATGTTGTTGGCACCACCGGCTGGGCGGAATACGTGCTCGGCAACGAGGAAATG
Source organism: Microbulbifer sp. CAU 1566 (assembly GCF_023156515.1). NCBI lineage: Bacteria > Pseudomonadati > Pseudomonadota > Gammaproteobacteria > Cellvibrionales > Microbulbiferaceae > Microbulbifer > Microbulbifer sp. CAU 1566. Next base: position 493,215 of record NZ_JALNMG010000004.1, read on the forward strand.
CAGGTAGTAGATGCTTCCCTCGATCCCGAAGCGTTGCTGTCCGTGTTTTATGTTACGGGCCTGACCGCCTACGTGGGGCTGATCAAGATCGGCCGCCCGCAAGCAGGGGAGACGATTCTCATCAGTGGCGCAGCGGGTTCCGTTGGCTCGCTGGTGGGCCAGATCGCCAAAGCCGAAGGCCTGCGCGTGGTCGGTACCGCCGGCAGTGACGAGAAATGTCGCTGGTTGGAAGATGAGCTGGGTTTCGACAAAGCCATCAACTACAAGTCCGACGATCTCGCCGCACAATTGGACGACGCCTGCCCGAACGGCATCGACCTGTTTTTTGAAAATACCGGCGGCCCCATTCAGCAACTGGCCTACGACCGTATGAATCGTTTCGGACGTATTCTGGTGTGCGGCATGATTTCTGAGTACAACTTCGAAAAGCCGGCGCCGGGACCTAACTGGATGGACATCAACCTGAAAGGCCTGCGGGTAGAGGGTTTCGTAGTGCCGGATCATTTGGACAAAGCACAGGAAGCGACCGAGGTACTGGCCAATTATGTGCAGAAGGGACAGATCCGTTTCCGTACTCATGTACTTGAGGGGCTGGAGAGCGCGATTGACGGCATTAATCTGCTGTTCGATGGCGGAAACCAGGGAAAGCTACTGGTTAAACTCTGAAGCGGAAACGCCCTGAGTCTTTGAATTTCAAAGCCCCGCCGATTGGCGGGGCTTTTTTATTGTCTACCAAAAAGTATGCGTAACCGACGAGCCAAGCGACCAAATAAAATCAACGTCGCCGGCGCCCATTCTTTGGTAGGAAAATGATGAGTGGCACAAACGGCAATACGCCCGGAGTCACAAGCCAAAGCCAATCATGTACCATGTATATTTCTGATGCTTGCCTATGAGGTGCCATAATCGCTGGTTGATGGAATAGAGCGGAATCTTAGATTGCGGCTATTAATTGGCACAAAATACAAAACATCAAAAGTGAATTTGGCGCCAAAAGGGGCAGGCAAGCTGCCTTCCATACTTAGGCATAATGCCTATATCTAGAGCTATTGAATAAACTGTTACACATGAAAACGAGATTCGAGATACGTGAGAGTTTTTAAATATAGAGGTGGGGATGAAGGTATATTTATTAGAGACCTCGAATCTTTAGAAAAAGATACTTTCTGGTCTCCAACTATTAATAGATTGAATGATCCATGCGAAGGATTGGTTTTTCACGAAGACATTCTAACCCAAATTGATTTGACTGCCTGGCTTCTCGGGAAAGGCAGCAAAGAAGTGGCGAATTCTGTAGAGACGGTTAAGAACTCACTAAGGGAGCTTATTGAGAAAAAAGATTCAGTAGGAATATATTCACTTAGTAAAAGCTGTACAGACGAGTTGCTATGGGCTCACTATGCAAACAGTCATGAGGGTTTTTGCATTGAGTATGAATTAGATACGTTGGTTTATTTTGGTCGAAACGATTATCAAACATTTGATGTCAAGTATAATGATAATCCGCCTAACCTTCATATCAATGATATGTTCAAAATCAATGACAAAATCAGTTTCATACAGAAGCTTATTGGCATCAAGTCGAAAAGATGGGCTTATGAAAAGGAAATAAGAGTGGTTACTTCTGTGGCCGGCCTTCAACACTATGATTACAGAGCTGTAAAAGCTATTTATTTCGGACTCCGAATGTCAGAAGTAAGAAAGCAGGAAGTAATGAAAAGGCTTTGTGGTAGAGGCATTAAATATTATCAGATTCATTTGAAAAGTAACTCATATAAATTTAGTACTGAAGCTATTGATGACCAATATCCAACTGATACGAAATATTTGTATTCGATTGCTCCTATAGCTGAATATGCGGTTTATCCAAGTACTTTAAATGAGAAATGGTCTGAATTTTCTCCTTACCTAGATAAGATGGCAGAGATTGTACGGCGTGAACCTTATTGTAATGAGGTTCAAATGGTGGAAGTGAGCCACGATAAAAGTCAGCCAGGGAAGCCTGTATTCTTTGGTCAGTATCAGAGGTCAAAATCTAGATATGAGAATATGTATCTTACTCCAGATCAAATTGATCAAAGATATTCGAGAATCACAGATCTAGGGCAAGAAAGTGTGTAACAAAGCGCTGCTAGGGACAAACCTACGCTACGCTTCGGTTTGCCCCAGAGCGCGGCGTTAACCTACCGAGTTACCCACAAAAAGTAGACACCCTGTATAAGTACAATATGAATGACGAAAAACGATTCGAACTGTATGAAAAGCTGTACTTTCACGAAGTGGAGGCTCGGGAAAAGATATCGTCACGCCTACAGATTCCCTTAGCTCTACTCTTGTCTATAACCAGTGTTTATGCATTGTTGGTCAAAGGTGTTTCTTTCGAAAATGGCAGTTTTTGGAACCTTTGCTTTGGTGGTGTGTTTTTGATTAGCTTAGGATTCTTCATCACTAGTCTCTCGTATTTTGTCAGGTCGTTTTACGGACACACTTACGAATTTATTCCTTCTGCATTAACAACAGAAAACTATCGGAATCAACTAATTGAGACTTACAGTGCCTATAGTGAATGCGACGAGTTGGTAAAAAGGCACTTTAATGATTACTTGTTTAGGTACTACAACGAATGCTCCTCTGCGAATACAGCTGTTAATGACAAACGATCAGAGTTTCTTCATAAGTGCAATACATACCTAATTTTAACTGCGTTACCACTGGCCACAGCGTTTCTAATTTTTACCCTTTCGGGAATTGATAAAAACACCATCGAAAAAGAGTATAAGGTACAAATATCGAAGCCTATCGAATTAAATAGCCATAAATCCCCACTAAAAATAAATGGGAATTTTGATGTTACAACTTTGGAAGTAGATTTTTCTGCTGATCTTAAGGAGCTTCTCAATGAGCGAAAAGCCAAAACCTTCAACGCCACCGCCACCGCCGACACCACCACCAAAGAGAATCCTTAGAGAGGATGTACAGCCAGGTAAATCCAAACCTCAAAAATAGTAAGGAGTAATTCCATGTCAAAAGACAAACCAGCACCGCCACCGCCGCCAGAGCCACCACCGGTAAGGCTAGTGAAAGATAGCACTGGCGGTAAAGGTAAAGGGAATTAGGCCATACAAGCGCAGGCAGAGGGGCGCCCTACGCGGTGCACATTTTGTGCGGTCGCTGCGCTCCAATAATTACACAAAATGTACACCGCGTAGGGCGCCCCTGTTGCGGGCGTTATCTGACAGTGTTACCCACAGAAAGTAGACACCCTGTATAGTTAGGTTTCGGCCTAACACGGAGGTGTATCATAGGTAAGAAGAAGGTTGCGGCATATACGGAGGAGTTCCGCCGGGAGGCGGTTCGTCGTAGCGATCAGGAGGGCGTAACTGCCGCTGAGGTCGCGCGTGAGCTTGGGATTCATCCGGGCCAGATCTACAACTGGCGGAGGCAGTTCCACCGTCTCTCTGATAAACAATTCAATTCTCTGGATGGGGTAGATTATTCCAAGAAAGAGAGCGAGACGGAGCGCAAGCTGAGACGCGAGAATGAAACGCTCCGGAAAGAGGTCGAGTTTCTAAAAAAGGCGACG